>CAVTEX010000018.1:0-91342 GCA_963733655.1 uncultured Thermoleophilaceae bacterium | reverse complement strand
GCCGTTCGACTACGAGATCGCGGTCATGAAGATCACGGTGGCCGCGTTGATGACCACCGACTGGATCGCGCGCTTCCTCGAGCCGCCCGACGCAGTCACGGAGATCATGATCCCCGGCCTCTGCGAGGGGGAGACCGACGTGCTGGCCGAGCGCTTCGGGGTGCCGGTCGTGAAGGGACCCGCCGACCTCAAACGGTTGCCGAGCTGGTTCGGCCAGGCCGACGCGCGCGCGAGCTACGGCCCGCGCGACATCCGCGTGTTCGCGGAGATCAACCACGTCCCGACGCTGAGCCGCGACCGCATCCTCGAACTCGCCGGCCGCTACCGCGACTCCGGCGCCGACGTCATCGACCTGGGCCTGTCGCTCGGGCGGCGCTGGCTCGACGACGGTCCCGCGGTGATCGCCGAGCTGCGCGAACGCGGCTTCGTCCTGAGCATCGACACGATGGACCGCGACGAGATCTTGATGGCCGACGAGGCGGGCGTCGACTACGTCCTCAGCCTCAACGGGTCGAACCGCGACCTCGCCGAGCACCTGCGGGCAACGCCCGTGCTCATCCCGGACACACCCGACGACCTCGACAGCCTCGAGGCGACCATCGCCCACCTCGAGGACCTCGGCAAGCCCTACCTCGTCGATCCGATCATCGAGCCGATCGGGACGGGCTTCGCGGCGAGCCTGGGGCGCTACCTAGAGGTGCGCCGGCGCCACCCCGAGGTGGAGATGCTGATGGGGATCGGCAACCTCACGGAGCTGACCGAGGCCGACAGCACCGGCGTGACCGCAGTGCTCATCGGCTTCTGCCAGGAGCTGGGCATCCGCAACGTGCTGACCACCGAGGTCATCAACTGGGCGCAGGGCGCCGTCGAGGAGGCGGTCCTCGCCGCGCAGCTCATGCACTTCGCGCAGGAGCAGGGCACGCCCCCGAAGCACGTCGACGGGCGCCTGCTCACCGTCAGGGACGAGGACCTCCGGCCGTACGCCGAATCCGAGCTGCGCGAGCTGCACGCGCAGGTCACGGACCCAAACTTCCGCATCTTCGCCGACCGCGACTGGATCTACGTCTTCAACGCCGAGCTGTTCGTCAAGGGCACCGACTTCAACGAGATCTTCGACCAGCTCGGGGTGGATGAGGCGACGCACGCCTTCTATCTGGGCAAGGAGCTGATGAAGGCGACGATTGCGCGGGCACTCGGCAAGAACTATCGCCAGGAGTCGCCGCTCGACTGGGGATACATGACCTTCGAAGAGCCGCGCCGCAAGCGTGTAACGCTCACAGCGGGCCGGGTGACGGCGCGGCGAAGAAAGTAGTAGCGTCCAACGCGCCAAAAACCGACCCACGAGGGAGGGCGCGTGGCGACTGCCGAAGAGCTTCTGAGCAAGCAGAATGGCGCAACGCTAGGTCGAGTACTCGGGCGCGGAACCGTCGGCGAGGCGGAGGAGGGATCCGACGGCAAGATGACTGCCACCGTGCGGATCCCGGAGGACGAGCTCGTGTATGAGCCCGGGGTCCTAGTCCTGCCGCATGGGGGTGTGCTCGAGCTCACGCTCATCAACGACGACAAGAACACGCACTGCGCGGTTCTGCCGAGTAATGGCGACACCCAGTTCCTCTGGCTGGTCAACCATTCGAAGGGCATGGCCACTCTCGAGCTCGACGGACCGGGTTACTACTGGTACGGCTCCACGACCGGCAACGACGAGGGGCGCGGACTGACCGGAGCCATTGTCGTGCAAGGGGACGTACCGGACGAGGCTCGCCTCGACCGCCCGCCCCAACCCCAACCGTAGACCGCCCGCCACGCACACCATCGGAAGGAGCACTCGATGGCAACTGAGTACGTAGACGCAGGATCTGCCATCCCCTACGCCACCCTGAGCACCTCGGTCGGCAAGGCACCGCCAGTCACCAAGGGCGTCACCTACGAGCGGATCTTGGGCGCCCGTGACGAACCGCAGAACTGGCTGACCTATTACGGCGCCTACAACGGGCAGCGCTACAGCCCGCTCGACCAGATCAACGCGAGCAACGTCGGGCAACTCACCCCGCAGTGGGTGTTCCAGGCCGGCAATGTCGGCCTGCGCCCGGGCGCGACGACCTACGCGTGGGAGGCCTCGCCGATCATCGTGGACGGGGTCATGTACGTCTCCGGCTGGGACGGCCAGCTGTGGGCCCTCGACGCGACGAACGGGCAGGAGCTGTGGCGCTACAGGCACGCGTCCCCGTTCGACGTGTCGCTGTGCTGCGGCAACGTCAACCGCGGGGTCGCCGTCGCCGAGGGGAAGGTCTTCATGACCACCCTGAACGCCCACATCATCGCGCTCGACGCCGAGACCGGCAAGAAGATCTGGGACAAGCCGTTCGGCGATGTGCGGGCCGGCGAGAGCGCCACCGTCGCTCCCTTGGTCGTGAAGGACATGGTCATCGTCGGGAGCTCCGGCGGCGAGTTCGGGGTGCGCGGCCACACCGACGCGTTCAATCGCGAGACCGGCGAGCACGTCTGGCGGTGCTACATGATCCCGAAGCCCGGAGAGCCGGGCTCCGAGACGTGGCCGGCCGACGGCGAGGCCTGGCAGCGAGGCGGCGCGAACTGCTGGATCACGCCCACCTACGACCCGGACCTGAACCTCCTCTACTACGGGACCGGCAATCCGTGTCCCGACTTCGACGGAGGGGTCCGCGAGGGCGACAACCTGTTCACCGACTCCGGTGTCGCCGTGGACGCCGACACCGGCGAGATCAAGGCGCACTTCCAGTACACCCCGCACGACCTGTGGGACTACGACTCCGTGATGGAGCACCTCCTGTTCGACCTCGACGGGCAGAAGCTGGCCGCCCACTTCGACAAGAACGGGTTCCTCTACATCCTGGATCGCACGGACATGTCGGCGGTCCGGGTGGTGCCGTTCGTCGACCGCATCGACTGGGGCGAGGTCGACGAGAAGGGCAACGTGACGCCGAAGGTCTACCCCGACAAGGAGGGCGACCCGGTGCACTTCTGGCCGGGCCCGGCCGGCGCCAAGGAATGGACGCACGCCTGCTACAGCCCGGATACCGAGCTCCTGTACGTCCCGGTGCAGGACGTGGGCGCGACGGCCACGCGGCGGCGCAGGGAGTTCAAGGAGAGCATCCCGTACTGGGGCGCGGGCGTCGCCGTGGACGCCGACGACCAGTCCGGGTACGTGAGCGCCTACGACCCGCGTACGGGCCAGGAGCGCTGGCGCTGGACCAGCGACCTGTGCATGTGCTCGTCGCTGCTGGCCACGGGCGGCGGCCTCGTGTTCGGGGGCGAGCCCAGCGGGGAGTTCAACGCGTGGAACGCCGAGAGCGGTGACCTGCTGTGGCAGTTCCAGTGCGGCAGCGGCCACCACTCGAGCCCGTCGACCTACAGCGTCGACGGACGGCAGTACGTCGTCGCGCCGAGCGGCTGGGGCGGTTGGGCCGAGGGGTTCCTGCCCAAGATGCTCGGGTCGTCCCACGGCAGCGCGCTGTTCGCGTTCGCGCTGCCGGAGTAGGGCGCTGCAATCGCTAGCTCACCAATAAGGGTCTGGAGTTGAGAATGGGTTTCTTGCTTCTAGGTATCGACAGCTTCATCGCCTGCATGGCCATCGGAGCGATCGTCGACAAACGGTGGCGCCTGCCGCTCGCTGCGGCGTTCGGCGTCGCCGACGGAGCAGCGTTCCTGATCGGGGCAGGCCTCGGTTGGACGATCTCCGCCGGCGTGACCGAGGTCCTGGAGGTCGGCACACTCGCCGCCTTGGGCGCCTGGCTGGTGGTCGTCGCGGTTGGGACGCGGCCTATGGCAGATCTGTGGCCGCTGTGGGTCCTGCCGCTGGCGCTGACCATGGACAACCTCGCCTTCGGCGTGGCCAGCGACTATTCGGGTTCGCTCCTCGGGCACGCCGTGGAGCAGGCCGCGTCGAGTGCGCTGCTCGCCCTCGTCGGGCTGTACGCGGCCAGCCTGCTCCCGCGTGTGGTCCCGGCGCTGGAGCGTCGGGTTGTCGCGGTCCGGTTCGCCGGAGCCGCTTTGCTTCTCGCGACCGGCGGGTTCCTATTGCTTGGTTGAGTTCGCTAAGGTAGGTCTACGTGTACCCCAAAAAGGGAGGGCTTCTCGATTGAAAGCCGGATCAAGCGGTGCAAGAGCGCGTCGCGAGACCTGGATCAAGCCCGAGTTCGAGTTCGTCGACCTTTGCTGCCGAGGTCACGCTCTACCTGTACCACCACGTAGGGAGTAATCCGACGTGGCCTCAGGCGCTTGCCTGGGGCTGCGTCCTGATTCTCCACGTGCGCGTTCGCGTTCTCGGCTCGGCCGCCGGCGGGGGCTTTCCCCAGTGGAACTGCCGCTGCGAGACGTGCGAGGCTGCGCGCGCGGGCGTGCGGGCGCGACCTCGCACGCAGTCGTCGCTTGCGATCCGTGGCGGCGAGGGGCCGTGGTTTCTCGTCAACGCCTCGCCGGACGCGCGCCAGCAGCTCGAGGCGCTCACACCCGAGCAGGTCGACGGCGTTCGCAGGCCCACCGATCGCGGGCGTGCTGCTGACCGACGCGGAGATCGACCACACGGCAGGGCTTCTGCTCCTGCGGGAGTCGCAGGCGCCGGTGCGCGTATTCGGCGCCGAAGGCGTCGAGCGCGCGCTGAGGAGCGGCTATCCCGTGCTGGAGATCCTGGAGCGCTACTGCGGGGCCGAGTGGCAGACGCTGGAACCGGAGCGGGCGAGGCCGCTCGAAGGGTCGAGCCTCACGGTCGAGCCGTTCGAGACGGGCGGCGACGCGCCGCGCTACCTGGACGGGTCGGGAAGTGGAGCTTCAGGCCAGCGGGTTCGTCTTCCGTGACAGCGCGAGTGGCGGCGTCGTGACCTACGTCCCCGGTCTCGCCCGGCTGGACGATGGCGTGCTCACGCCGGCTCGCCGCGAGCGACGTCGTGCTCGTCGACGGAACGTTCTGGCGCGACGACGAGCTCGCCCGGCTCGGCATCTCGACGCGCAGCGCGCGCGACATGGGACACCTGCCGCTCTCGGGCCCCGACGGGACGCTCGCGGCCCTCGGGCGGCTCGAGCGACCGCGCAAGGTGCTGGTCCACATCAACAACACGAACCCGATCCTGCTCGAGGACTCCCCCGAGCGGGAGGCGGTCCAAGGCGCGGGCGTGGAAGTTGCCTACGATGGCCTCGAGATCGCGCTATGACCGAGACCGCCACGAGACTCGACGCCCGGCGAGCGCGCGCCCTGGCCGCCCGAGGAGTTCGTCGCGCAGCTGCGCGCGCAGGGGACGCGCTACCACAACCTGCACCCCTTCCACAGGCGCATGGACGCCGGCGAGCTCACGCGCGAGGAGCTGCAGCGCTGGGTCGCGAACCGCTTCTACTACCAGAAGTGCATCCCGCTGAAGGACGCGGCGATCCTGTCGAACTGCCCCGAGATCGAGGTCCGGCGAGAGTGGATCGGGCGCATCATCGACCACGACGGCACGACCGAGGGAACCGGCGGCATCGACTCGTGGCTGCGGCTCGGCGAGGCGCTCGGCGTCTCGCGGGAAGAGCTGCTGTCGGAGCGGCGCGTGCTCCCCGGGGTGCGCTACGCGGTCGACGCCTACGTGAACTTCGCGCGCCAGAAGCCGTGGATCGAGGCGGTCGCGTCCTCGCTCACCGAGCTCTTCGGGCCGGCCGCGATCCGCGTGCGGCTCGAGGCGCTCGAGCGGCACTACGACTGGATCGACCCCGCCGGGCTCGAGTACTTCCGCACCCGGCTCGTGCAGGCGCCACGCGACGCGCAGTACGCGCTCGACCTCACCGTCGAGCGCTGCCGAACGCGCGAGCAGCAGGAGGCCGCCGTCGCCGCGCTCCGCTTCAAGACGGAGATGCTGTGGGCGCAGCTCGAGGCAATCGAACGCGGCGACACGCAGCCGCCGGGACCGGACGCTTGACTCGCCCCCGCCTCGTCACCGGCGCGCGCCTGCAGTACGACGACGTGCGCGAGGAGCACGTGCTGCTGGTGCCGGAGGGCGCCGTGCGGCTCAACCCAACCGCGGCGGCGGTGCTCGAGCTGTGCGACGGGGAGCGCTCGTCGACGAGATCGTCGGCACCCTCTCGGAGCGCTACGAGGGCGCCGACCTGCGCGACGACGTCCAGGGTCTGGTCGACGGCCTGACCCAGAGAGGACTCGTGGTCGATGCAGCAGCCTAGGCCGGCCACGCTGATCGCCGAGCTCTCCTACCAGTGCCCCCTCCACTGCCCGTACTGCTCGAACCCGCTCGACATCGGCCACGAGAAGTACCGCATGGAACTCGAGACCGAGCACTGGATCCGCACCTTCCGGGAGGCGCGCGCGCTCGGCGTGCTGCAGCTCGCGCTCACGGGCGGCGAGCCGATGCTGCGCCGCGATCTGGACGAGCTCTGCGCGGGCGCGCGCGACGCCGGCCTCTACTCGTCGCTGATCACCGCCGGGGTCCACCTCACGCGCGAGCGGGCGGAGGCGCTGAAGTCGGCCGGGCTCGACCACGTGCAGATCTCGATCCAGAGCCCGGACGCGGAGGAGAACGACCGCATCGCCGGCAACAGGTCGTTCGAGAAGAAGATCGCGGCCGCGCATGTCGTGAAGGAGCTCGACTTCCCGCTGACGATCAACTGCGTGCTGCACCGGCAGAACCTCGATCGGATCGAGGAGATGCTCGATCTCGCGCTCGAGCTCGGGGCGCAGCGGCTCGAGCTCGCGAACACGCAGTACTACGGCTGGGCGGTCCCGAACCAGGAGGCGCTGATGCCGTCCTGGGAGCAGCTCCGGCGCGCGGAGGAGGCGGTCCAGCGCTTCCGCGAGCGAGTTGGCCCGAGCGTCGACGTCCTCTGGGTGCTTCCCGACTTCTACGAGGATCTGCCCAAGCCGTGCATGGGCGGCTGGGGCCGAACGGCGATCGTGGTCGCTCCGAACGGCGACGTGTTGCCCTGCCAGGCGGCCGTCGACGATCCCGGGTCTCGAGTTCGCCAACGTCCGCGAGCATCCGCTCGAGTGGATCTGGAACGAGTCCGACGCGTTCATGCGCTTCAGGGGCACGGACTGGATGCAGGAGCCGTGCCGCACGTGTCCGCTCGGACGCCAGGAGGTGGACTTCGGCGGCTGCCGCTGCCAGGCGCTGCGGCTGACGGGCGACGCCGCCGCCACGGACCCGGTTTGCCGGTTCTCGCCGCATCACGACCGCGTGCGTCTCGGCACGCGAGTCGGCGCAGACCGACGAGTTCGTCTATCGCTCGATCAAGCGGCCGGTGCGCGCCTGACGGCTCGCTCCGCAGCCCCGTGCGGCTCGATGAGCCCGACGGCCGCCAGCCGATGGTGACACGCGTCAGCGATGCGCTCGCGAGTCTCTTCCGGGAGGACATCGCCCCAGGCCGCGGCGGCCTCGTCGGCGAGCGCGAGCAGATCGTCGAGGCGCTCCCGGGAGGGCTGGGCCTCGATCAGGCAGCGCAGGCCGAAGCCGACGTGCCAGCGCTCGTCGAGCTCGACGCGCTCGACGCCCTCGCGCACCCCCGGCAGGGCGTCGTCGGCCAAGTCGATGCGCAGCGCGTGATGCGCGGCGTCGAAGATGATCCCCTCGAGCACCATGTGGTAGAGCGAGACGCCCTCGCCCAGCCCGATGCGACCGGCGGCCAGCTCCGCTGCCATGGCGGGCAGCCGCTCCTCGAAGAGCTCGAGCACGGCGGCCGGGACGTGGGCCCGGGCCTCCTCGCGCCGCTCGGCGGGTGTGGCTCCGGGCAGCCCGAGCACCTCGGCGGCGATCCGGTCGAACCACAGCGCATGGCGGTCCTCGTCGCGGCGCTGCAGGAAGAAGACCCAGGCCATCAGGCTCTCGTGGGAGGCCAAGGTCGCCTCCCTGGCCACGTCTGCGAACGGCGTGATGTGCTCGGAGACCGCGTCCTCGGCCACGCGGAAGCCGGCGAAGATGGTCGTGAGACGGTGGCGACGTTCATCCGGGAGCTCCGGCCACGCGCGCGCGTCCGCGGTGAGGTCGATCGTCGCCGGGTCCCACTGCAGGCGGGCGACGACCTTGGAGAAGAACTGGGGCCAGAAGGTGCGCCTCGGGAGGACGAAGTGCCCGCCCAGCGTGCTCTCCCAGAACTGCCCGTCAGCCATAGGCTCGGAAGGGTATCCACCCGCCGGCTGAGCTCCGCTCGATATCGTTGGCCAGGCTCATGACCGAGCGAAGCGCGCTCGTCGGCAGCGACGTCCAGGAGCCGCGCCCGGCGAGCGGGTGCGCCACGACGTGAGCCAGCGCGGGTGGCTCGAGGATGTCTCAGGCCCGGGAAGGACTAGCGCGGCCACCGCGGGCTACGCCCGCGCGGCCCCGGCGTACGAGCGCGGCCGCCCAGGCTATCCGCAGGCTGCGGTCGACTTCCTGGCCGCGAGACTTCGCCTCGGCCCGGGTCGCACGGTGGTTGATCTGGCCGCGGGGACGGGCAAGCTCACCCGTCCACTGCTCGCGACGGGCGCCGAGGTGGTCGCGGTAGAGCCGGTGGCTGAGATGCGTGCGGCGCTGCCGGTGGGTGCGCGGGCGTTGGATGGGACGGCAGAGGCCATCCCGCTTACCACCGCGAGCGCCGGCGCCGTTGCCGTCGCGCAGGCATTCCACTGGTTTGACGGCGAGGCGGCTCTGGCCGAGATCCATCGCGTGCTCCGCCCCGGTGGCGCGCTTGCCCTGGTCTGGAACCGCCGGCGGATGGACGAGCCGTTGAACCAGGCGATCGAGGAGCTGACCGACCCGTACCGCGGCCAGCCGTCCACATTCCACACGGGCGCCTGGCGCGTTGCCTTCGAGCGCACCAAGCTGTTCGGGCCGTTCGAGGAACACGTGTTTCCCAACGTGCAATCCCTGGACGCCGATGGGCTAGCCGACCGCATCGCCTCGATCAGCTTCATCGCCGCGCTCGACGAGAGCGAGCGGACGACGGTGGTTCGGGCCGCGCGCGCCCTCGCCGGAGGTGGCGGCGTGACCATTCGCCATGACACCGAGGTACTGGTGACGGACCGGCTGAACTAGCGGTCAGCGTCTCACGCGTCGCACCCTGAACGTGAAGCTGTCGGCCCTTCCCCGCGTGCCGTCCTCCGCCAGCGCGCGCACCCTGAAGCGGTGCCTCCCGGGCCGCAACCGGTAGCGGCGCGGCGAGCGGCAGCGCTTGTACGACCGGCTCCGCCGATCCGGCACTGGAACCTCGAACCGCGCCGGTTCGCTCTGAAGCGGAAGGTCACCGGCGCGCGGCGCGTGACCGTGCGCGACCACGCGCTTGGGGTGCTCGGTGATCGAGGCGCGCGGGGCGGCGTTCGGGAGGACGCGCTCGATGAACCCGGTCACGGCATCGGTTACACCCGACTCGTCGCCGGGCGCACCGACCGCGTCGTTGATGCCCGCGTGGGAAAGGGGCACGGAGAGGACGGAATCGGGTTGTGAGAGTGCCTGGGCCATCCGGGTGTTGTCCCGCAGCCGCCCAGGAACCGTGCTCGTCACGAGCAGGAACGGCGGGTCGGTCGGATCGGCCCAGGTGAGCGGCGAGGCGTCGCGCCACGACCCGGTGGCGGCGTTCTCGTCCGCTGTGCCGAAGGCATTCCAGAACAGCGGTAGAGCGCGTGGCCGTCCGATGCCCGGTGTGGCCTGCTCGGTCACGTCGAATGCGTCGGTGTCGAGGGACACCACACCGCGCAGCTGGCGGGTGGCGACGCGGTAGGCCGCCGTGTAGCGCGGATCGGTGCCCACCAGCGAGACCAGGTGGGCGCCCGCGGAGTGTCCGATGAGGATGATCCGGTCAGGGTCCCCGCCGTGACGGGCCACGTGGCGATCGAGCCAGCCGAGCGCCTCGCCGACGTCGTGAGCGTGGTCCGGGTGCCGCACACGGCCGGGATCGAACGTCGTCGCGTCGCGCGGGCTGAGCCGGTAGTTGACGCTGACGAACACGTAGCCGAGCCCCGTGAACAGGTTCACCTTGTCGGTGATCTGGTTCGCCTTGTCGCCGATGCTCCAACCGCCGCCGTGGACGTAGACGATCACCGGCCGCGAGCCGCGTCGCGCCCCCGCGGGCGAGTAGACGTCGAGGAAGTTCTGGCTGGCCGGAGAGGGAGCGGGCGGCGAATCGATGTCGTAATCCACGTCGCGCATCGTGCGCGGGCCGCTCTGCGCCACGGCCGGCACCAGGCCGGACAGGATCGCGAGGACAACAACCGGCACGGCGGCCGAACGCAAGGCGGAAGGTCCCGAGGCCCACGCACCATGAACACAGCCCACGCTCGAACGGAGCGCAGGATCGAGCATCAGCCACACTGGGGATATGCGCGCTTCGCGCCTTGTCCTGCTCACCGTGTTGGCGGCCGTGGCTCTCGGCGTCGGGGGCAGGGTGCTCGTGCGCGTCGGCTGGGAGCTGCCCCGCGGCGAGGACCTCGCCACCGCCGGGGCGACCGCAAAGGCGCTCGGGGCACCGTGGCTGGCCGCCGCGTGGGGGCTCGGGGCCCTGGCGGGCTCGCGTCTCCACGGCGCGCTCGCGGGCGCGGCCGCGCTGGTGCTCGGCACGCTGTGCTGGTACTTCGTCAGCCTCGCTCTTCATGGCCCGGCGGCCGTGGACTACGTGGTTCCGGTGTCGATGGCGTGGTCGCTCGTGGCCGGCGCCGCGGGCGGCGGCATTCGGGCTCGTCGGCGCCCTCTGGAGAGACGGCGACCGGACCGCGCGCGCCGTCAGCATCGCCCTGCTCGCCGGCTCCCTCGCGGGCGAAGCCGTGCTCCTGTCCGGCGAGTGGAGCGGGCGTGCGGCGAGCCTGGTGCTCGGCGCTCGAGCTGATCGCCGCGATGACGGCGCTGATGCTCTCGCGTCGCCGTGCGCCGATAATGCTGACGCTCGGGCTGTTTCTGGTCGCCGCGGTCACGGTGGCCGGGATCGAGGACGCCGCCCGCGACACGGTGCGGCTGGTGGGCTGGCGCGGGCCCTGACGAGGACCCTCGGGTAGCGTCCGCCCATGCTGGCGCTGCTCTACGACATCCACGGGAACCTCCCGGCACTCGAGGCCGTCCTGGCGGACTCATCCGCAGACCGCTATCTCCTCGGCGGCGACTATGCGGTCGCCGGCGCCTGGCCCGTCGAGACCGTCGAGCGGCTGCGCCAACTCGACCACGCGACCTGGATCCGGGGCAACACCGAACGCTGGCTCGTCGACCGCTCGGACGCCCCCGAGCCGATCCATCCGCTGATCGACGTCTGCCGGGAGGCGCTGGACGAGGCGACCGTCGAGGAGCTGGTCGCCCTGCCGGAGTCGACCGCCGACGACGACGTCCTCTACTGCCACGCGTCGCCGGGATCGGACATGGAGAGCTTCCTGCCCGAGCCGCGGGATGAGGACGCCGAGCTGCTGATGGGGGTGGAGGCCAGGCGCGTGGTCTTCGGGCACACCCATCTCGCGTTCGAGCGCCCCGGCCCCGCCAACATCCACCTCGTCAACCCCGGCAGCGTGGGCATGCCGTGGGACCGCGACCACCGCGCGGCCTACGCGCTCGTGCACGACGACGGTGGCGTGGAGCTTCGCAGGGTGGAATACGACTGGCGAGCCTCGGCGCGAGCCGTGCGCGAGCGCGTGGGCGACCTTCCCGCCCGTCGTCTCGAGCAGGCCCGCTTCGACATCCAGTGACGAGCGCAGACACCGACATGATCCGGCGTGCGTTCCAGACCTGGAACGAGGAGGGCCCCGAGGCCGTCGTCGAGCGCTTCTGGACCGAGGACGCCGTGTATCGGGAGATGCCCGGTTGGCCCGACGCCGGCGAGTTCCGAGGGCGCGCGGCCGCCCTCGAGCGGATGCAGAGCCTCGTCGACCTCGTGGGCCGGATCGAGGTACGGATCGAGGACCTCATCGAGGCCGATGACGGCCGCGTCGTCGCCTTGGTGCGCATGGTCGGCGAAGCCGGCCCGAGCGAGTCGTCGTACACGCAGTCGTTCGCGGTTGTGCACCGCATCCGGGACGGGCGCGTCGCGGAGGCCGACTACTACCTCGACCCGGCTCAGGCGCTCGAAGCCACGCGCATCCCGCGCTAGTAGCGGCACGAACGGCCTGTCTCGCATGTTGGGTCGACGCAACCCCTCTGGTAGCTTGGCCGTCGTGCGCCTTTCGAGCGTCATCGCATCGAAGAACACCGAGTTCTTCGACCTCTTCGAGGCCGCGAGCGCGAACGTCCAGCAGGCCACCGGATTGCTGGAGCAGATGCTGCTCGAGTATCCCGAGCGCAGCCATCTGGCGCGGGAGATCACCGATTGTGAGCGGGAGGGCGATCGGATCACCCACGACATCATCCACCGGCTCAACCAGGGGGCGTCGGCGCCGATCGACCACCACGACATCCACGAGCTGTCGTCGGCACTTGACGACGTGGTCGACTACACCGAGGAGGTGTCCGACTACCTCGGGCTGTACAAGATCGAGGCGCCGATGGCCCAGGCGCAGGACCTGGCCCGCGTGCTGAGCGCCGCCGGCCGCCAGATCGGCGACGCGGTGCCGCGGATGCGCGGCTTCGAGGACATCTCGTCCCAGACTGTCGAGATCAACCGCCTCGAGAACGAGGGCGACCGCATCGTGCGCGAGGCGATCGCCTCCCTGTTCGACACCGGCATCGACCCGATGGTCGTGATCCGCTGGAAGGACATCTTCGAGCGGCTCGAAGAGGCGATCGATGCGACCGAGCACGTCGCGAACCTGCTCGAGAGCATCGTGATCAAGAACTCACGACACTAGCCCGCCGTCAGCGCGAGCAGCCGCTCCAGGTCGTCCTCGTTCGACCAGCCTCCGACCGCCGCCCGCACGAGCGGGGCGTGGGGAACGAGCGGACGACCACGCCCGCGGCGAGGGCGCGCTCCACGAACCCCTCGGCGTCCTGCTCCGTGAACGTCACGAGCGTGGTCTCGTCACGGGGGGAGACCTCACGGCCCTGCTCCGCCAGACGCTCGGCCAGGATGCCGGCAAGACGGATCGGCCCGGCTCTGGACCGCGCCGATGCCGGCCTCCTCGAGCACGTCCAGGGCGCCGATGGCGAAGGCGAGCTGATGAGCCGCACCGAGGCCGGTGCCGAGCCGGCGCGCGTCCTCGATGGAACGGCGACTTGCAGCGGTTGCGAGGGATCCTCGAGCACGTGATATCCGGGCCAGGGAGGGTTGAGCGTGGCGCCCAGCTCGGGCCGCACGTAGAGGTAGCCGAGCCCGTTGGGCCCGCAGAGCCACTTCTGGCCCGAGGCGGCGTAGAAGTCACAGCCGAGCTCCACGACGTCGACAGCGACCGCGCCGAGGCCCTGGGCGCCGTCGAGCAGGACGGTGGCGGCGCTCGCGGCGAGCGCGGAGGTGTCCATCACCCGGCCGCTCACCCAGGACACGTGGGAGCAGGCCACGAGCCGGGTGTCCGGCCGGATCTCCCCGGGCAGCTCCGCGAACGGGACCACCCGCACGCGGATCCCGCGGCTCTCGCGCGCCACGGCGAGCGGCGCGAGCAGGCCGGGGTGCTCCTCGTCCGACGTGAGCACCTCGTCGCCCGGGCGGAGGTCGAGCGCGAGCAGGGCGGCGTTGATGCCGTCGGTGGTGGCGCCGGTGACGATCAGCTCCTCGGGCCCGCAGTTGACGAGTCCCGCCACCCGCGCGCGCAGCTCGGCGTCCATCTCGAACATCGCCTCGAAGAAGGTGTGGCCGCCGCGCCCCTGCTCGAGCTGGCGCGTGAGCGATTCCTCCGCCGCGGCGACCCCGCGAGCGGGCACCGGGCCGCTGGTCCCCGCGTTGAGGTAGGCGGTGTGCTCGAGCACGGGAAACTGGCGACGCAGGTCAGACACGGGCGCGGATACTAGGCTCCGCCGAACATGATCATCGAGCGCTCAATGCACCCGGACTGGCTGTCGAACACCTACCTCGTGGCGGACGAGGAGGGTGGTACCGCCGTGGTGATCGACGCCGGCGGGCCGTCGGGCCCGCTGTTCGACGCGGCGGAGCGCCTGGGCGTGGACGTCCAGCTGCTCCTGCTCACCCACCATCACGTGGATCACGTGGCCGAGGCGGACGCCTGGCGCCAGCGGCACGGCGTCGAGACCATCGCCCATCCGATCGAGGCCGAGCTGATCGAGGGGGTGGACCGCACCACAGAGCCCGGGGAGACGATCGAGGCCGGTGCGCTACGGATCGGCTCCGTGCTCACGCCGGGACACACGGCGGGCATGCTCAACTTCGTGATCGACGACACCGACGTGTTCACAGGAGACACGCTCTTCCGGGGCTCGGTGGGCGGTGTGCGCGCCCCGGGCTCCACGAGCTTCGCCGACCTCAAGACGTCGATCATGGACGTCCTGATGGCCCTGCCCCCCGAGACCCGCCTGCACCCCGGCCATACCGATCCGACGACCGTGGCAGAGGAGTGGGAGTCGAACGCCTTCGTGCGGCTGTGGCGGGGGCTGGACGAGGAGGGCGGCGAGCAGTGCCGGGTCGGGGACGAGGACGCGACTCTCGTCCTGTGGGCGCCCGACTACGACGGCGGCCACAAGGCATGGGTGCGCTGGCCCGACGGCCGCGACGACATCGTGCCCGGGAGCCGGGTCACGCGCTGAGCCCGGGAGCCGGCACGAACCCCCCATCGCGGGGGGCAGGCGGCGCCCCACGGGCGCTCCTCGAGCGGCTGATCGACCACGCCGCGCTGTTCCCACCCGCGTCCATGGGGATGGACGAGGCGCTCGCCGAGGACCGGGCGGCGCGCGGCGACCCGCACGCGTGGATGATCGCCCGCTTCGTATGCCCCGTGTCGCGGCTGGAGGAGCTGCGCGACCACCTCGGCGGCTGGGAGGCCGCGCCGGCCCTCAGCGTCGTGTTCGACGGGTTGCAGCCGGCCGACGAGGCCACGTGGAGCGAGGGGCTTCGGGCCGACGCCGCGGAGGCGGCCGCCGCCAGGGAGGCCGGCGCGCCGGTGGAGGCGCTCGAGCTGGTCCTTCCCTCGCCACGGCCCGGATCCGCCGCCCTGCTCGCCGCTCAGACCGCGCTGCTGCAGCTCAGGGTCGAGAAGTACCTGGAGCTCGTGCCGGGCGAGAACTGGCGCGACACCCTGCCGGCCGCCGTCGGCGCGGCGGCCGCGGTGGGGGCGCGGGTCAAGCTGCGCTGCGGCGGGCCCACGCGCGGGGTCATTCCCGCCCCCGGACCTCGTGGCCCTCGTGATCGCGTCCTGTCGCCATGCCGGGGTGGTGTTCAAGGCCACCGCAGGTCTCCATCACCCGGTGCGCCATACCGATCCGCAGACGGGCTTTCCGATGCACGGTTTCCTCAATTTCCTGGCTGCCAGCGCGTTCGCCGCCGCCCACGGATCCGGGGCCAACACGCTCGAACGGGTGCTGGCCGAGGAGGATCCGGCGGCGCTCAGGGTCGGCCCCGATCGGATCGAGGCCGAGGGCCTGCGCGCGATCCACCGCGCAGATCGCCGCGGCGCGGCGGCACCTGTTCGCCGGCTACGGGAGTTGCTCGTGGCGGGAGCCGGTGGCCGACCTGCAGGAGCTGGGAGTCCTCAGGTGACCCTGGCCTACGGCGTGCTGGCCGGGGGCGGGGTCTGTGCGCGTGTCGACGGCCGGGTACTCGACCTCTCGGCGCTCGATCCGGTGCTCGAGGCGGGCTCGCTCAACCCGCTCATGGCCGCCCGGCCGGAGTTCAGGCGAGAGCTGGCCGCGCGGCTGGACGAGGGGCGCGAGCTGGAGGCGCCGGAGCTGTCCCTGCCGATCGAGGTGTCCGATTACGTGGACTTCTACTCCTCGCTCGCCCACGCCGAGAACCTCGGCCGGATGTTCCGGCCCGACGGTGAGCCGCTGCTGCCCAACTGGCGCCACCTGCCGGTGGGCTACCACGGCCGCGCCGGGACCGTCGTGCCCAGCGGCCGGTCGGTGCGGCGGCCGAGCGGGCAGCTCGGGGCCGGGAGGTTCGGCCCGAGCGCCCGCCTGGACATCGAGCTGGAGGCCGGCTACGTGATCGGCGCGCCCAGCCGGATGGGAGAGCCCGTGCCGGTCGAGTCGGCGCTGGACCACGTGTTCGGGATGGTGCTCGTCAACGACTGGTCGGCGCGCGACATCCAGGCCTGGGAGTACCAGCCGCTGGGCCCGTTTCTCGGCAAGTCGTTCGCCACCTCGGTCAGCAGCTGGGTCGTCCCGATGCAGGAGCTGGCCGGCCTGCGGGTGCCCGCCCCGCGCCAGGACCCCGAGCCGCTGCCCTACCTTCGCGAAGAGCCCTGGGCGTTCGACATCCCGCTCGAGGTGGAGCTGAACGGCACGGTCGTCGCGCGCTCGAACACGCGGCACCTGTACTGGTCGATCGCCCAGCAGATCGCGCACCTGACCGTCAACGGAGCGAGCCTGCGCACCGGCGACCTGCTGGCCACCGGAACCATCTCCGGCCCCGAGCCGAACGAGCGCGGCAGCCTGATCGAGCTGAGCTGGAACGGCGCCGAGCCGATCGAGCTGCCTGACGGCGATCAGCGCTCTTTCCTCGAGGACGGCGACGAGGTGGTGCTGCGTGGCGAGCCGCTGGGCGAGGTGCGCGGCCGCGTGGAGGGCCGTTAGATTCGGTCCTCGATGCCCTCGCGCCACCTAGACCGCCTGCGCGAGACCTACCACGCCTTCGACCACGGCCAGCTGCGAGCGCATCCCTGAGCTTCTTCTCGCCCGACGGCTTCTACCGCACAAGCGGCGTCTTCGTGGGCATGGACGACGAGTACCGCGGCCACGCACGCATCGAGGAGCTGTGGCACGCCTCCACCGAGGCCTGGGAAACCCTGCAGATCGAACCGTGGCGCACCGCGGAGTTCGGCGACTGCGTGGTGGCTGAGGCCCACATGGAGGGAATCGGCGCCGAGAGCGGCCTGGAGGTCAAGTTCGAGGCGGGGCACTTGGTCCGCTTCCGTGACGGCCTGATCGTCGAGTTCCTGGCCTTTCCGACGTTCGAGGAGGCGCTCGAGGCGGCCGAGCGGCTCTCGGAGGTCTAGATGCGTGCCGATCTGCGGCCGATGGCGATCGTCCCCCGGGCACCGGGCGAGTACGCCCCGGCCGCCGGGGCCCGGGCGGTCGCGGCGGTCATGGAGGCGGCCGCGCCGCTTTCCGGCACGCGCGTCCTGCACGTGAGTGCCGCCGGGCGTCCGGCGCCGCGCCGGAGCTGCTGGGCGCGCCGCTCCCGCTCACCGCCGGCGCCGGGGTGGACGTGCGCTGGCGGTCCTGTTCGCCGACCCGCAGCTCGCCGCCGTGGGCACGGCGCCGAGCACGGTCTGCGCGGCGGCGAGAGTGGGATCGAGGACGCTGCTGGGCGGACTGGCTGGAGGCCTGCCGGCAGCTGGCCGCTCGCTCAACGGCGCGGCCGACACGTGGTGCTCCACGATGCCGCGCGCTTGGCCTGGCGGCCGGGCTCGACCTGCCGGTGGTGTGGCGCTGTCACCGCGACGTGTCGCGGGCCGAGCCCGAGGCGCTCCGGCGCGTGGCCGCCGCCTGGCGAGCGCTGCCGCCTGGTGCTCGTTCCCGATGCCTCGTTCGCCCCCCGGCCTTCCCGGCGACGGTGCTGGCGGCCGCGCCGGGCATCGATCCGCTGGCTCCGCGCAACCTCGAGCTCGAGGCGCGCCTGCCCGGCCGGGTGGTGCGGCCGCTGGGCGTGGACCTCGAGCGGCCCTTCTGCCTCCAGGTGCTGGAGCTGGACCGCTGGGACGACCCCCATGCGGTGATCGACGCCGTGCAGACTCGCCCGCGACGAGGAGCCGGAGCTGCAGCTCGTGCTCGCCGCGCTGCTCGAGAGCGGCGACACGACGGGCTGGCAGGCCGCCAAGGAGGTCTCCGACTACGCGCGGGCACCGACGGCGTGCGGCTCCTCACGAGCTACGAGGGTCTGGGCAGCCTCGAGGTGGGGGCGCTCCAGCTGCTCGCGCGAGTGGTGATCGAGCAGTCGCTGGGCGAGGGCTTCGACCTCGCGCCCTGCGAGGCGCTCTGGAAGCGGACCCCGGTGGTGGGCGGCGCGGGTGGCGGGCTGCCGCTCGTGGTGCGCGACGGCGTGGACGGGTTTCTCTGCCAGAGCCCGGACGAGGCGGCCGGGCGAATCGTCGAGCTGGTCCGGGAGCCCGGCCTGGCCGCCGAGCTCGGCCGCTCCGGACGCGAGCGGGTGCGGGAACGATTCCTGGTCACCGCGGCGGTCGAGCGGGAGCTGCGCACCCTGGGCGATACTTTGGACTCGCCATGAAGGTCACGCTCCCCGACGGCTCGCCCCTCGAGCTTCCCGACGGCGCCACCGGCGCCGACGCCGCGCGCGCCATCGGCGAGGGCCTTGCCCGCGCCGCGCTGGGCGTGCGCCAGAACGGGGACCTGCGCGACCTCGACGCCCCGCTGGAGGACGGCCCGGTGGAGATCGTCACGGGCAAGGACCCGGACGCCCTCTGGCTCATCCGCCACGACGCCGCACACGTGCTCGCCACAGCGGTCATGGAGCTCTACCCCGGGGTGAAGATCTCGATCGGCCCGCCGATCGAGGACGGCTTCTACTACGACTTCGACTTCCCCGAGGGCCAGAAGCTCACGGAGGATGATTTCGAGCGCGTCGAGGCGAAGATGCGCGAGCACATCAAGGCCGACGAGCACTTCGAGCGCTCTGACCTCCCTGTGGCCGAGGCGATCGAGCGCTTCCGGGCCGAGGGTCAGGACTACAAGGTCGAGCTGATCGAGGACCTGATCGCAAACGAGGGCGTGGAGACCGTCTCGCTCTACCGCAACGGGCCCTTCACCGACCTCTGCCGCGGGCCGCACGGGCCGGGCACCAAGCGCATCAAGGCGTTCAAGCTCACAAGCGTGGCGGGCGCCTACTGGCGCGGCGACTCCGATCGCCAGATGCTCACGCGTGTATATGGCACCGCGTTCCTCTCGAAGGAGGACCTCGAGGAGCACCTGCGCCGGCTGGAGGAGGCCCGCGCGCGCGACCACCGCAAGCTCGGGCGGGAGCTCGAGCTGTTCATGTTCTCCGACCTGTCGCCCGGGTCGCCGTTCTGGCTGCCGAACGGCACCCACATCTGGAACGAGCTGACGCGGCTCTGGCGGGCGACCAACGTCGAACGGGGCTACACGGAGGTCCGCACGCCGATCCTCTACGACGTCGACCTGTGGAAGCAGTCCGGTCACTGGCACGTGTACCGCGACAACATGTACTTCACCGACGTCGAGGACCGCAAGATGGGCATCAAGCCCATGAACTGCCCGGCTCACGTGCAGATCTACAAGCGCGACCTGCACTCCTACCGCGACCTCCCGATCCGCTACGCCGAGCAGGGCCTCGTCCATCGCCACGAGCCGAGCGGCACGCTGCACGGCCTCCTGCGCGTGCGCCACATCACCCAGGACGACGCGCACGTCTTCTGCAGCGAGGAGCAGATCGAGGAGGAGGTGCTGCGCTGCCTCGACTTCGGCTTCTTCCTCTACGACCAGTTCGGCTTCTCGCCGCGGCTCGAGCTCTCCACCCGTCCGGAGAAGCGCGTGGGCAGCGAGGAGATGTGGGACAAGGCTGAGGCGGCCCTGACGAGCGCCCTCGAAAGCCGGGGCCTCGAGTACGACCTGAACGAGGGCGACGGCGCGTTCTACGGGCCGAAGATCGACGCCCATATCACCGACGCGATCGGCCGCTCCTGGCAGCTCGGAACCGTGCAGCTCGACTACTACATGCCCGAGCAGTTCGAGCTCGCCTACACGGGCGCGGACAACGCAGAGCACCGGCCGGTGATGATCCACCGGGCCTCGATGGGCTCGTTCGAGCGCTTCATCGGCATCCTGATCGAGCACTACGCCGGCGAGTTCCCGCTCTGGCTGGCTCCCGGTGCAGGCCGCGGTGCTCCCGATCGCCGACCGCCACCTGGGCTACGCCAGCGGAGTCGCGCGCGAGCTCACCGACGACGGTATCCGAGCGCAGCGTCGACGACCGATCGGAGTCGATCGGCAGGAAGATCCGCGACGCGGAGACCAAGAAGATGCCCTACATGCTCGTGGTGGGCGACCAGGAGGAATCCGACGGCCTCGTGGCGGTGCGCCGCCATGGCCATGGCGACGAGGGCGCGGTGCCGGTCAAGGACTTCATCGGCAGAGCCACCGCCGCTATACTGGCTCGCGAATGAGAGGCAGCAATCTTTCGCGCTTTTGACGCCCATCCGTAGCCGCAGCTAGTGCCGATCCCTCGCAAGTTCGATCGGCGCCCCCCGGAGCGCGACGAAACACGCATCAATGAACGCATCCGCGTTCCTCAGGTGCGCCTGATCGGCGAAGACGGCAACCAGATCGGGGTGATCGACACCCCGAAGGCCCTTCGCTACGCCCAGGAACGCGATCTCGACCTGGTCGAGGTGGCTCCCGACGCCCGGCCGCCCGTCTGCCGGGTGCTCGACTACTCGAAGTACAAGTACGAGCAGGAGCAGAAGGCCAAGGCCGCCCGGCGCCACCAGAAGCAGGTCAACGTCCGCGAGATCAAGCTGCGGCCCAAGATCGCGAACAACGACTACGAGACCAAGAAGAACCACGTGGTCCGGTTCCTGCGCGGCGACGACCGCGTGAAGGTCACGATCATGTTCCGCGGGCGCGAGCAGACCCACCCGGAGCGGGGCGAGATGCTCCTGGACCGGCTGGCCGAGGACGTGGCCGATCTGGGCACGGTCGAGCAGGCGCCCCAGCAGGACGGGCGCAACATGACCATGCTGCTGGCGCCGGTCAAGCGGCGGCCCCAGGAGCAGGAGGACGACGACGCCGCCGCCGCAGAGACGGCACCGCGCCCGCCGCGGAGCCGGAGCGGGCCACCAACTCGAGGCCCCCGGAACCCGCGCCCGCCACAGCCGCGTCGGCTGAGCCGGCGCCCGCGCCTGAGCCGGCCCGCTCGGACGCTCCCTAACGTCGGCCCGGCCCCCGGGACCGCCCGCGGAACGTCATCTGCGGCCGCGGCGTTCCCGGTGTGATCCGGGGCCTCGAGGCAACGACAGCCTTTCGGGGGACCGCTGCGGAGCGCCGGCGGCCACCGTGCCATTTAGGGCAGACACTGTCTGCCTTATCCGGCACGGTCCCCGTTCCGGATGAGGCAGCGACTGGATCCACGCCGTGGCGGCCTGAGACGCGTCTGCTTCAATAGACCGTCGCGATGCCGAAGATGAAGACCCACTCCGGCGCCAAGAAGCGCTTCCGCAAGACGGCCAACGGGAAGCTGATGGCGCGTCACTCCTTCACGAGCCACATGCTCGGGAAGAAGTCGGCGAAGCGCAAGCGCCACCTGGGCCGGCCGGTGGAGGTCTCGAAGGCAGATCACAAGCGCGTCATGGAGCTGCTCCACAAATGAGCCGCGTCAAGCGCTCAGTCCACGCGCGCAAGAAGCGGCGCGCGACCCTGGAGCGGACCAAGGGCTACCGCGGCCAGGCCAAGTCGAGCTACAAGCGGGCCAAGGAGGCCCTGCTCAAGGCCGATTCCTATGCCTACCGCGACCGTCGCAACAAAAAGCGCGACTTCCGCCGCCTCTGGATCACCGCGCATCAACGCCGCTGCCCGGCGCGAGGGCATGACCTACAGCCAGTTCATGCACGGCCTCAAGCAGGCCGGCATCGAGCTCGACCGCAAGGTGCTCGCGGACATCGCCGTCCGCGACCCTGAGACGTTCCGACGTTTTGCCGAGAAAGCCCGGGAGTCCGCGGCGGCCTGACCCAAGCGGAACTCGACTCTCTCCCGGGCGCCCATGACGTGGCGCCCTTTTTGTTGCTCCGATGATCACCTCACCCGACAACGACAAGCTCAAGACGATCCGCAAGCTCCAGCAGAAGCGCTGGCGGGAGAAGCTCGGGCTGTTCGCCGCCGAGGGCGAGGACCTGATCGAGGCGGCGGCGAAGCTGCGGACTGGCAGCCCGAATTCGTGCTCCGCGCCGGGACAGATGTGGAACCCGAGTTGCTGGACGCGGTGAGCACGCTGGCCTCCGGCACCCGGGTGATCGGCGTCTACCGGCAGCGCCGGGCGGAGCCCGAGGGCAGGCTGCTCGTGTACCTGCATGGAGTCGAGGACCCCGGCAACGTCGGCACGATCATCCGCTCCGCGCACGCCCTGGCGGATGCGACGGTGGTATTGGGACCCGGCTGCGCGGACGCGTACTCGCCAAAGGCGGTGCGGGCGTCGATGGGGTCGATCTTCGCGAAGCCCCCCGCCCGCGCCCACCTCACCGAGATCCGCGGCCGCCCGCTGGCGCTCGACCCGTACGCCGACCGCGACCTCCGCGAGGTCGACCTCTCGCCGCCGCTCGTGCTCGTGCTCGGATCGGAGCGAGGCGAGATCCCGGAAGGGCTGGAGGCGGCCCGCATCCCGGTGGCCGGCGACTCGCTCAACGTGGCGATGGCGGCCACGGTCGCCCTCTACGAAGCGGCAAATAGGATGCCCGCCGATGCCTGACCTCACGCAGCTCCGCAGCGAGGGCGAGAGCGCCATCCGCGCGGCTGCGTCCAGCGACGAGCTCGAGGAGCTGCGGGTGCGCTTCCTCGGCCGCAAGTCCGATCTCACCGCCACGCTGCGCTCGATCGGCGAGCTGCCGGCCGACCAGCGCGGCCCCGTGGGCAAGCAGGCCAACGAGGTGCGCCAGGCGCTCGAGGCCCTGCTCGCCGAGCGCAGCGAGGAGCTCGACGCCGCCGAGCTCGACCGCCGCCTTGCGGAAGACCGCATCGACGTGACGCTCCCGGGCGAACCGCCGCAGCCCGCCGGCCGGCTGCACCTCGTGTCCCAGATCCGCCGCCGCATGGAGGACGTTTTCGTGGGCCTCGGATTCCAGGTGCTCGAGGGGCCCGAGGTGGAGTACGGGTACTACAACTTCACCGCGCTCAACCACCCGCCGGAGCACCCGGCGCGCAGCCCGCGCGACACCTTCTACTTCGGCGAGCGGGTGGTGCTGCGCACGCACACGTCGCCCATGCAGGTGCGGGCGATGGAGGCGCAGGAGCCGCCGATCTACATCGTCGTTCCGGGCCGGGTCTACCGCCCCGACACGCCCGACCCCACACACGTGCCGATGTTCCATCAGCTCGAGGGGCTCGCCATCGACGAGGACATCACCCTCGCCGACCTCCAGGGCGTGCTGTTGGCGTTCGCGCGCCAGCTGTTCGGCGAGGACACCCGTGTGCGGCTGCGGCCCGGCTACTTCCCGTTCACCGAGCCGAGCGTGGAGGTCGACGTCTCCTGCTTCCGCTGCGGCGGCACCGGCTGGGAGGGCTCGCAGCGCTGCTACACCTGCAAGGGCGAGGCGTGGATCGAGATCCTGGGCTCCGGGATGGTCGACCCCAACGTGCTCGACTACGTGAAGGCGAGCGGCTACGACAACGAGCGGGTGCAGGGCTTCGCGTTCGGGATGGGCATCGAGCGCATCGCGAGCGTGGTGTACGAGGTGCCGGACCTGCGCATGCTCTACGAGAACGACCTGCGGCTCCTGGACCAGTTCGGGGCGGGCGCGTGAGGGTCCCGGCCTCCTGGCTGCGCTCCTACTGCGACCCCGGCCTCTCGGCCGAGGAGATCGCCGACGCGCTGACGATGGCAGGGGTCAAGCTCGAGCGCCTGCATCGCGTCGGGGTGGGCGACCCGGCCATGTTCGTCGTCGGACGCGTGCTCGAGTCCGAGCGCCATCCCAACGCCGATCGCCTCAGCGTCTGCGTGGTCGAGACGGGGAAGGGCGAACCCAGCACGATCGTCTGCGGCGCCCCCAACGTCGCGGCCGGCCAGACCGTAGCGGTGGCCCTGCCCGGCGCCGTAATGCCGGACGGCAGCGAGCTGGGCGAGGCCGAGCTGCGCGGCGTCAGGTCGAGCGGGATGATCCTCGCCGAGGACGAGCTCGGGATAGGAGAGGACCACGCCGGCATCATCGTGCTGCCCGACGGGCTGCCGGTCGGGGAGCCGCTCGCCGACCACCTTCCCATCGCAGACGAGGTGCTCGAGCTCGAGATAACCCCCAACCGGCCCGACACGATGGCCGTCTACGGAGTCGCCCGCGAGGTCCACGCCGTCACCGGGGCGTCGCTGGCCGAGGACCCCGGCGCCGCCGAGGCCGAGCCGCTGGGCGACGACCGGGCCGAGGACCACGCGTCGGTCGAGATCGATCCCGAGATCTGCCTGCGCTTCACCGCGCGCGTGTTCGAGGACGTGAAGATCGGGCCATCGCCGCTGTGGCTCAAGCAGCGGCTCGACGGCCGCAGGCCAGCGCCCGATCTCGAACGTGGTCGACATCACCAACTACGTGATGCTCGCCGTGGGCCAGCCCCTGCACGCCTTCGACCTCGACCGGGTGCGGGGCTCGCGGATCATCGTCCGCCGCGCGGCCGAGGGGGAGACGATGGCAACGCTGGACGGCGTGGAGCGGGCCTTCGACCTCCGACGTCGCGCTGGTCTGCGACGCCGAGGGCCCGAGCGGGATCGCCGGGATCATGGGCGGCGAGATCTCCGAGGTGTCGGACTCCACCACGCGCGTGCTGATGGAGGCCGCCACCTGGGTGGGGCCCAACATCATGCGCACCTCGAAGGCGCTCGGCCTGCGCACCGAGGCCTCAGCGCGCTTCGAGAAGCAGCTCCACCCGGACCTCGCGATGGCCGGGCAGCGCCTGGCCACCCGGCTGATGGTCGACCTGTGCGGCGCCCGGCTCGTGCCGGGCACGATCGACGTCTATCCCCAACCGCTCCCGCCGCAGGTCGTGCCGCTGCGCGTCGAGCGCATGGAGCGGCTGCTGGGCGAGCGCATCCCGGAGCAGCGAGTGGAGGAGATCCTCGCGCGGCTCGGCTTCGTGGGCGTGGAGGGCGGCTGGCGCGTGCCGTACTGGCGCCACTTCGACGTCCAGCGCGAGGCCGACCTCATCGAGGAGGTGGCGCGCATCCACGGCCTCGACAAGCTGCCGACCACGCTCCCCGCCCGCCGCCAGGCGGTGGGCGGCCTCACGCGCGCCCAGCGTCTGCGCCGCCGCGTCGAGGACCTGCTGCGCGACCGCGGCCTGCACGAGGCCATCTCCTACAGCTTCACCTCCCGCCAAGCGCTCCGACGACTACGGATGGGCGGCGAGCCCGTGCTCGAGCTCGACAACCCGCTGTCGGAGGAGCAGAGCGTGATGCGCCCGCTGGTGCTGCCGGGGCTGCTCGACGTGGCCCGCCACAATGCGGCTCACGGCCGGCCCGGACTGGCGCTGTTCGAGTCCGCACACACCTACAGGCCGCTGCCCGAAGCGCACACCAACGGCGCTTCGGCCGGTGAGGAGAGCTCGCCCGCCGGCGCGCTCCCCGCGGAGGAGCGCGAGCATCTCGCCGTGCTGATCACCGAGGCCGCGCCAGGGGGCTGGCGCAGTTCGTCGCGGCCGGCCGGCTTCTACTCCGCCCGCGCGCTGCTCGAGCCGCTCATGGAGGTCGCGGGCGTCGACTGGGAGGCCAACGACGGCGGACCGCCGTTCCTGCACCCGGGCCGCGCCGCCCTGATCAAGGCCGGTGGGCGCGAGCTCGGCTGGCTGGGCGAGCTGCACCCGCTGGTCACACGGGCGTGGGACCTCACCGACCCCGTGTCGGCGTTCGACCTCGACTTCGACGCCCTGGTCGAGCTCACCGGTGACGAGATCGACGCCTACCACGACGTCACCAGTTTCCCGGCCGTGCTGCAGGACATCGCCGTCGTCGTGGACGAGGACGTTCCCGCCCGGCGTGTCGAGGCGGCTGTTCGCCGCGGCGGCGGTGACCTGCTCGGCGGGGTGTCGGTCTTCGACCTCTACCACGGCGAACAGGTGGGCGAGGGCCGCAAGTCGCTGGCCCTGAGGCTGGAGTTCCGCGCGGCCGACCGGACCCTCACCGACGAAGAGGTCGCCGAGCGCCGCACCGCCATCGAGCGCGAGCTCGACTCGTTGGGAGGCAGGCTGCGTGCATGACGTCGCGGTGATCGGGGCGCGGGGCTTCGGCGGCGCGCTGTGTGCGCGGATCGTGGACCGGCACCCGTCGCTGCGGCTGGTGGCGGCCACGGCTCGCGACCAGTCCGGTCAGCGCCACGACGAGCTCTACGCGCGTTACGGCGTCAAGACGGTGCTCGAGGAGTTCGACCCCGAACTCGATCGTCGGACCGGGCGGAGGCGGCGCTCGTGGCCTATCCCCACAAGGCCGCGGCCGGCGCGGTGAGCGCCCTGCGCGAGCGTGGGGTGAAGGTGGTCGACCTGTCCGCAGATTTCCGCCTCGACAGGGAGCGCTACGAGCACTGGTACCAACCGCATCAGGCGCCGGAGCTGCTCGATGAGGCGGTTTACGGCCTCCCCGAGGCGCACCGCGAGCAGATCCGCGCCGCGGAGCTGGTGGCGGGCCCGGGCTGCAACTCGACCGCGGCCCTGCTGGCGCTGCTGCCGCTCGCCGGGCGCATCTCGGAGACCGCGGTGGACATCAAGGCCGGCGTGTCGGGCGCCGGGCGCGAGGCCACGGACGAGACGCACTTCGTCTCGGTCGTCGACAACGTGAACGCGTACAAGGTGGAGGGGCACCGGCACACGGCCGAGCTCGAGCAGGAGCTGCCGGGCGTGCACTTCAGCTTCGTCACCCATCTGCTGCCGATCGACCAGGGCATCCTCGCGAGCTGCTACTCGATCCCCAGCGGCCCTATCGACGCCGACGAGGCGCGCGACCCTGTTCGAGACCGCCTACGCCGACGAGCCGTTCGTGGAGGTGGTGGACGAGCCGCCGCGCACGCGCGACGTCCGAGACACCAACGGGGCGCGTGTCCAGGTGGCCGTCGTGAACGAGCGCGTGCTCAGCTTCTGCGCGATCGACAACCTCTGGAAGGGCGCGGCGGGACAGGCGGTCCAGGACCTCAACCTCATGCTCGGGCTGCCCGAGACGGAGGGACTGAAGTGAGCGAGGTGACCTTCTTCCGCTCCCGCTGGGTCGATGCCCCGGTTCATGCCGGCGAGCACCCGGACGCGGAGCTCCCGTCGGGCTTCCGGGCCGCGGGAGTGGCGGCCGGCATCAAACCCGAGGGGCTCGACGTTGGAGTGCTCGTGTCCGATTCCCCGGCCACGGTCTCGGCGGCACTTTTCACCAGTAACGCGCGCGTGGGCGCGCCGGTGATGGTCACCCGTCAGGCCGACCTCGCCGCGCTGCGCGCGGTGGCGGTCAACTCCGGCTGCTCGAACGTGGGCGACGGTCAGCGCGGGCTCGAGACCGCGGAGGCGATGCAGGCGGCAGCCGCGGACAAGCTCGGGTTGGAGCCGGCCAAGGTGGGCGTGGCCTCCACCGGAGTGATCGGGATCGAGTTGCCGCGCGCGAAGGCGCTTAGCGGGATCGTGGCGGCGTGTGACGGGCTGGGTCTCGACGCCCAGGAGTTCTCGGAGGCGATCCTCACCTCGGACCGCGGCCCGAAGCGCGCCTGCCTGCAGGTCAGCCTCTCGGGAGGCGCGGTCCGCCTGGCCGCGCAGGCGAAGGGCGCGGGCATGATCTCGCCGCGCTTCGCGACCATGTTCTGCTTCATCCAGACCGATGCCGAGATGGCGCCGGAGACGCTCGAACTGCTCACCGGCGTGTGCGTCAAGCGCTCCTTCGATCGCATCAGCGTTGACGGTCAGCTCTCCACGAGCGACACCGTGATCGCGATGGCCAACGGCCACTCCGGCGTGAAGGTCGCTCCCGAGAGCGAGGACGAGCTGCGGCTCGGCGAGGCGTTCGACGCGCTCCTGCGCCAGCTGGCGCTCGACATCGTGGCCGACGGCGAGGGCGCCAGGAGGGTCGGGCGGGTGGTCGTCCAGGGCGACCCCGAGGCGGTGGAGCCCGTGGCCCGGTCCGTGGCCAACTCGCCGCTCGTGAAGGCCGCCCTGCACGGCGGCGATCCCAACTTCGGCCGAATTCTGCAGGCAGCCGGGCAGGTCTGGCCGGCGAGCGCCCCGTTCATCGTCGACCTCGAGATCGAGGGCCGTCAGGTGGTGTCAGCCGGCGAAGCGGTGATCGAGGCCGCCGACCTGCCGGCGCTGGCCGAGCTGGTCCAGCGCGACGAGGTGGAATACGTGATCACCCTGCCCGGCGAGGGCGGCGAGACCGAGGTCTTCTTCTCAGACTTGTCGAAGGAGTACGTGGACTACAACGCGAGCTACACCTCGTGAAGCGCGACGTCGCCACCCTCCTCGAGGCCCTTCCGTACATCCGGGAGTACCACGGCCAGACGGTGGTGATCAAGTACGGCGGCGCCGCGATGACCGATCCGGAGCTCAAGGAGGACTTCGCTCGCGACGTGGTGCTCCTCAAGTACGTGGGGATGAACCCGGTGGTGGTGCACGGCGGAGGCCCGGACATCACGCGCTACATGGAGCGGCTCGGCATGGAGGTCAGGTTCGTCGACGGGCTGCGCGTGTCCGACGAGGCCACGGTCGAGGTGGCCAAGATGGTGCTGGTGGGCAAGCAGAACAAGGACATCGTTCTGCTCCTGGGCCGCCACGGGCAGCCGGCGGTGGGGCTGTGCGGCGACGACGGACGCCTCTTCACGGTCAAGAAGCGCCTGGCCGGCGAGACCGACGTGGGCTTCGTGGGCGACATCGAGCGCGTGGACGCGGGCGTGCTCAACCACATCGCCGCCGACTACATCCCTGTGATCGCCTCCGTGGGCGCTGACTCGGAGGGCCGCTCCTACAACGTCAACGCCGACGCCGCGGCGGCCGCGGTGGCCGAGGCGCTGGGGGCGTTCAAGGTCATGTTCCTCACCGACGTCGAGGGCTGGCGCAGCCACCCGGACGATCCCGACAGCCGCATCTCGGAGGCCACCGCGGCGGACGTGCGCGCGCGACTGGGCGAGACGAGCGGCGGCATGCGGCCCAAGCTCGAGGCCTGCTTGCACGCACTCGAGGCGGGCGTCTCGAACGCCTACATCATCGACGGCCGCCAGCCGCACTCGCTCCTGCTCGAGCTCTTCACCGACGAGGGCATCGGGACCAAGCTGTGGCCCTGACCGACCTCCAGGCGCTCGAGCGCGAGGCGGTCATGGGGACCTATCTGCGCAACCCGGTGGAGTTCGTGCGTGGGGAGGGAACCCGGCTGTGGGACGACGAGGGCAACGAGTACCTCGACTTCCTCAGCGGGATCTCGGTCACCCAACTCGGGCACTGCCCGCCGGCCGTGGTCGAGGCGGTGCGCGAGCAGGCCGGCCGGCTGATGCACGTGGGCAACCTCTACTACACCGAGCCGGCGATGCGGCTTGCCGCGCGCCTGTCCGAGCAGTCGCTGGGCGGCAAGGTGTTCCTCTGCAACTCCGGCACCGAGGCCGTCGAATGCGCGATCAAGCTCGCCCGGCGTCACCGGCCGGGCGGCGAGTTCGTGGTGCTCGAAGGCGGCTTTCACGGCCGCACGATGGGTGCGCTGTCGGCCACGCCGCAGGAGACCAAGCAGGCGCCCTTCGCGCCGCTCGTGCCCGGCTTCCGCGTGGCGCCGCGCGAGGGGCCGCTCCCGGTCGACGAGCACACCGCGGCGGTGCTGATCGAGCCGATCCAGGGCGAGGGCGGCATCCATCCGATCGATGCCGAGCTGCTGGCCGCGGCGCGGGCGGCGTGCGACGAGCACGGCGCGCTGCTGATCTTCGACGAGATCCAATGCGGCATGGGCCGCACGGGCGTGCTGTGGGCCTGGCAGGGCACGGGCGTCGCGCCCGATGTGATGACGGTCGCCAAGGGGCTGGGCGGAGGACTCCCCGTGGGCGCGTGCGTGACAGCGCCCGAGCTACGACGACGTCCTGCAGCCCGGCGACCACGGCTCGACGTTCGCCGGCGGCCCGGTTATCGCGGCCGCCGCGAACGTCGTGCTCGACACCGTGGCCCACGGGGCCTTCCTGGCCGATGTCTCGGTCAAGGGCGAGCGCCTGGCCGCCGGTCTGCGCGACCTCGGCCTGGACGTGCGCGGCCGCGGGCTGATGCTGGCGTTCGCGTGCGACGACGGCCCGGCACTGGCGCGCAGCCTTCTGCTCGACGAGCGGCTCGTCGTCAACGCCACCGGCCCGGACACGATCCGGCTGCTGCCGCCGCTGACGGTGAGCGACGGGGAGATTGACGAGGCGGTGGGCCGAATCGGGGCGGCGCTCGGTGCCGCCCCGAACTCGTCGTTCTCCTAGGGCCTGTCGATGCGCACCACCCCGCCGCCGCCGGGACCGAAGAAGGTCCCGGTCGTCACATACAGCGCGTCGCGCGGCAACTGCCACGCCGCCTGGGGCCATCAGTTGGCCGGGCTCGATCTCGGTCTTCGAGTGCCTCTTGACTCGCCCCAGCCGGCTCAGCTCACGCGCCGCGCCACCCAGACCTCCTCGCCCGGCCAGCGCCGGGACCAGCCGCGCAGGAGGTAGAAGCGCCGCTCGTCATCCGGTCCCTCCGGCGCCCGCAGCTCATGCAGCGCCTCGACCTCGAAGCCCGTTTCGCGCAACAGCGCCAGCATCTCCCCGTGAGGCAGGTGCCAGTCGGGCGGCTCCATGTCCGGCCAGTCGACCCGGTGCAGGCCGAACTGCGGACGCTCGAGACGCTCGCCTGCCGGATCCTCGATGTCCGGCGAGCAGAGGATCGCGATCACCGAGTTGCACAGGAAGATCAGGCGCCCGCCGGGCCGCAGCAGGCGGTGGGCTTCCGGGATCCATGCGTAGGGGTCGCACCAGAGGGCCGCGCCGTACTCGGAGAACGCGATGTCGAAGGACCCGTCGGGCAGGCCCGTTGCCTCCGCACTGGCGTGCAGGAGAGGGAACTCGAGCCCGTGCTCGCGCTGGAGCTCCCTCGCCGTCTCCAGCTGACCCTCGGACACGTCGACGCCGACCGGCCGAGCCCCAAGGCGGGCGAGCCAGGCACACCAGTAGCCGGTGCCGCAGCCGAGGTCGACCACGTCGAGCCCGTCCACCCGCGGCAGGATCCCGAGCTCGGTCTCGGGGATGTCCCACTGGCCCCAGTGAGGGCCGTCGAGCGCCCAGTCCCTGCGGCCGCCCTCGGCCCAGTCGGCGGCGTCGGCGTTCCACATCACGCGCGCCTCGCGGGCGTGCTCGGAGAGGTCCATGGCGGTCTAGTAGAACACGGTCGCTCCGCTAGGGTCAACGCCCTTGTCGGACGAGCGTCACACCCTGATCAAGACGGCCTCCTACGAGGCCGCCCCGGACGAGGTCGGACGGGTGCTGCTGCTGTACTCGGGCGGGCTGGACACGAGCGTGATGCTCAAATGGATCCAGGACGAGTACGAGGCCGAGGTGGTGGCTCTCACGGTCAACCTGGGCCAGCCGGGCGAGGATTACGAGGTCGTGAAGGGCAAGGCCCTCCACCTCGGCGCGCTCGACTGCCACGTCGTCGACGCGCGTGAGGAATTCGCTCGTGACTACGTGCTCCCCGCCATCAAGGCCAACGGTCTCTACGGCGGCGGCTATCCGCTGTTCACCGCTCTAGGCCGCCCGCTGATCGCCAAGCTCGCTGTGGAGTACGCGCGCCGCACCGGCTGCGACACGTCGCCCACGGCTGCACCGGCAAGGGCAACGACCAGGTTCGGATCGAGTCGACCGTGATCGCGCTCGATCCCGGCATGAAGATCATCGCGCCGGTGCGCGGCTGGCAGATGGGCCGTGAGGAGGAGATCGCCTACGCGCGCGAGCACGGCATCCCGGTCAAGGGCGGCACCGAGACGCCTCCCTACTCGATCGACGACAACCTCTGGGGCCGCTCCTCCGAGGGCGGTCCGATCGAGGACATCGCAGAGCCCCCGCGCGACGACGTCTTCCAGCTCGTCACGCGGCCCGAGGAGGCGCCCGACGAGCCCCAGGACGTGGTGATCGGGTTCGAGCAGGGAATGCCGGTGTCGCTGGACGGCGAGCGGCTCGGCCTCGTCGAGCTGCTCGAGCGCGCCGGTGAGATCGGCGCCAGGCACGGCGCCGGGATCGTGGACCACATCGAGGACCGCATCGTTGGCCTCAAGGTGCGCGACCTGTACGAGGTGCCGGCCGCTGCGCTGATCCTCACCGCCCACAAGGAGCTGGAGAAGCTCGTGGGGACCATCCACCAGAACACGTTCAAGCCGCAGCTCGACGCCCACTGGGCCTACCTCGTCTACGCCGGGCTGTGGTACGAGCCGCTGCTGGGCGACCTGAACGCGCTGATGGACTCGGTCAACGAGCAGGTCACCGGCGAGATCACCATGCGTCTCTACAAGGGCTCCGCGCCGCGCGGTGGCGCGGCGCTCGCCCAACGCGCTCTACGATCCGGCGCTCGCGGGCTTCGGCGAGTCGGGCGGCCTGTTCTCCCAGCAGGCCAGCCCGGGCTTCATCGAGTTATGGTCGCTCCAGTCACGGATGGCGTACAGCGTGCGAAACCGGGGAAGAGGCAACCGATGAGGACAAAGCTCTACACCCTGCTCGGCTGGATGGCATGGCAGGGCATCACGATCATCGGCAAGCGCAAGCTGTCGGACAACAAGATCAGGCTAGGCGCAGCGGCGGCAGTGCTGGCGGTGCTGGTCGGCGGTCTCGCGGCGACGAAGGTCGCGCCGAGCGACGACGACGGCTAGTCCTAGCGCTCGATCCGGCGGCTCGGCGCCGCGACCGACGTAGCGGAGAACGCCCGCTTACCGGAGGCTCGAGATCGGGTCTGCGGAGAGCTTGCGGACGCCATCGGCGTGGATTCCCGCTAGCTCCGGGCCTTCGCGTCCCGGCCACCCCGAGTCGTCGGCCCCCGACCTTATAGTCGAGCGCCGGATGTCGTTCGCCCATCTGCACGTCCATTCCGAGTACTCCGTGCTCGACGGCGCCTGCCGCATCGAGGCGCTCGCCGAGCGCGCCGCGGCGCACGAGCAGCCGGCGCTCGGGCTCACCGACCACGGGGTGATGAACGGCGCCGTCGAGCACTACAAGGCCTGCAAGAAGCACGGGATCAAGCCGATTCTGGGGCTCGAGGCCTACTTCGTGGACGACCGCGCCACCGAGGCCGTGCGCTACGAGCGCAACCACCTCACGCTGCTCGCGGCGAGCGACCAGGGCTTTCGCAACCTGGTCAAGCTGAGCTCCGCCGGCTATCTGGAGGGGTACCGGCGCGGCAAGGCCAACGTCGACCTGGAGCTGCTCTCGCGCCACTCGGAGGGCGTGCTGGCCCTCACGGGCTGCCTGCAGTCGCGCGTCTGCCGCCGCCTCGTGGACGGGTCGCCCGCCGAGGCGCGCGCCCACGCCGACGCCCTGATGCAGGTGTTCGGAGCCGACAACGTCTACTTCGAGGTGCAGAAGAACGGGGTCTCCGATCAGGAGCGGGCCAACGCCGGGATCGTCGAGATCGCGCGCGAGGTCGGCCGGCCGCTGGTGGCCACGGGCGACGTTCACTACCTGCGGCGCGAGGACTACGACAACCATCGCGCCCTGCTGTGCGTGCAGACCAAGAGCACGCTCGCCCAGCCGAAGCTGTCCTTCGACACCAACGAGTTCTTCCTCAAGAGCACGGACGAGATGGCCCAGGACTTCGGCGACTGGCCCGAGGCGCTCGCCACCACGCTCGAGATCGCGGAGCGCTGCCAGGTCGAGATCGAGCTGGGCAAGATGCTGATCCCGCGCTTCCCCACGCCCGAGGGGGAGGCCGAGTCGGACTACCTGCGCGGCCTGGCACATGCGGGACTGTGCCGCCGCTACGGCGACCCACCGCCCGCCGAGGCGGTCCAGCGGCTCGAGATGGAGCTCGAGGTGATCGAGCGGATGGGCTTCTCGGCCTACTTCCTGATCGTCTGGGACTTCGTCAAGTTCGCCAAGGACTCGGGCATCTCGGTGGGCCCGGGGCGCGGTTCGGCGGCCGGCTCGCTCGTCTCCTACTCGCTCAACATCACCGAGGTCGATCCGCTCGCCTACGGGCTGCTGTTCGAGCGCTTCCTCAACCCGGAGCGGGTGTCGATGCCGGATATCGACATCGACTTCTCGGTCAAGGGCCGCGCGCGCGTCATGCGCTACGTGGAGGAGAAGTACGGCAAGGAGTCTGTGGCCCAGATCGTGACCTTCGGCAAGATGCTGCCGCGCAACGCCACGCGCGACGCCGCGCGCGTGCTCGGCCTCGACTACGGAACCGGCGACCGGCTGGCCAAGCTGATCCCCGAGCCCATCATGGGCCGCACCAAGTCCTTCGACGAGTACCTCGCCGAGGAGCCGGACCTGCGGCGTGCCTACGACTCGGAGCCCGAGTCGCGCCAGATCATCGACACCGCCAAGGGCCTCGAGGGCATCGTGCGCAACGCGGGCATCCATGCCGCCGCGGTCGTGATCGCCGACCGGCCGCTCACCGACATCGTCCCGGTGCAGCTCATGGAGGACCGTGGAGCGACGTCTACGGCCGGGGAGCGCTCGTACAAGGTCGTCACCCAGTACTCGATGAAGCCGATCGAGGAGATCGGCCTGCTCAAGATGGACTTCCTCGGGCTGCGCAACCTCGACGTGATCGAGGACTGCCTGGCCATCATCGAGGAGTCCACGGGCGAGCGGCCCGACATGGCGAGCCTGCCGCTCGACGACGTCAGAGACCTACGAGATGATGGCCCGCGGCGACTCGGTCGGCGTGTTCCAGTTCGAGTCGGAGGGCATGCGCGAGGCGCTCAAGAAGGTCCGCCCGACGGAGTTCGAGGATCTCGTCGCGCTGAACGCGCTCTACCGGCCCGGCGCGATGCGCCATATCGACACCTACGCGCGCAACAAGCGCAACCCCGAGGTCATCACCTATCTCGACGAACGCCTGCGCCCGATCACCGAGGCCACCTACTCGGTGATCCTCTACCAGGAGCAGTCGATGCAGATCGCGAAGTCGATCGCCGGCTTCTCGGGAGCCGAGGCCGACGACCTGCGCAAGGCGATCGGCAAGAAGAACCGCGCCGCCATGGCGGCGCTGCGTGAGCGCTTCTTCGAGGGCGCCCGCGCCAGCGGCACCCAGGAGAGCGTGATCGAGCAGCTCTGGGCGGTCAACGAGGCGGCGGCCGACTACTCCTTCAACCGCTCGCACGCCGCCTGTTACGGCCTGGTGGGCTACCGCACCGCCTGGCTCAAGGCCAACTACCCGGCCGAGTACATGGCGGCCCTGATCTCCTCGGTGATGTCCACGAAGGACAAGGTGCCGTTCTTCGTGGCCCAGTGCGAGGACATGGGCATCGAGGTGCTCCCGCCCGACGTGAACATGTCGGGGCACGACTTCAAGGTCGTGGAGGGGAACATCCGCTTCGGCCTCGACGCCGTCAAGGGGCTGGGCTACGCGGCGGTGGAGGCGATCATCCGGGCCCGCGAGGAGGGCGGCCCGTTCACCTCGGTGTGGGATTTCTGCCGGCGCGTCGACTGCCAGGCCGTCAACAAGAAGGCCAGCGAGTCGCTCGTCAAGTGCGGCGCCATGGACTCGCTGACGGGCACGCGCACGGGGATGATGCACGTCCTGCCCAATGCCCAGGCGGGCGGGGCGCAGACCCAGCAGGACGCCCAGCGCGGCCAGGGCTCGTTCTTCGACCTCGACGGCGGCGGGGGAGGGGTGGGGCCCGAGCCCGACCTGCCCGTGCCCGAGCTCCCCGACCAGCGCGAGGACCTGAACGCGTGGGAGAAGGAGACGCTCGGCCTGTTCCTGTCGTCGCACCCGCTCAAGGCGGTGAGGCCGGCGCTGAGGGCAAGGGTGGACTGCTCGCTGGCGGACCTGGCGTCCAAGAAGGACGGCGAGTGGGTCACGGTCGGCGGCATGATCGCCGAGTGCAAGCGCATCCGCACGAAGAAGGGCGACCCGATGATGTTCGCGACCCTCGACGACCTCGAGGGCCAGGTCGAGCTGCTCGTGTTCAACTCGGCCTACGCCGCCAACGCGGACAAGGTCGACGTCGACAGAGATCGTCGTCGTGCGCGGCCGGGTCGACCACAAGGAAGCGGGCGAGATCAAGCTGATCGCCCAGGACGTCGAGCCCTTCGAGCCCAGCCACGAGGAGGTGCTCCGTGCGGCCGAAGAGGCAGCAGCCGAGCCGGTGGTGAGGCGCCTGACGCTGCACGTCTCGCCGGGGGTGCCCGACAGCTTCCTGGAGGAGCTCAGAGAGGTCGTGGGCCACCACCCCGGTGACCACGAGCTGCTGCTCGCGGTGGGCGAACGCCGCCTGCTGCTGGGCCACGACTGGCGGGTGTCGGCGGACGCCACCTGCCGGGCCGAGCTCGCGGGCCTGTCCGGCTCCGCCCGGATAGTCGCGTAAGGCCTAGAAGATCAGCGCGGCGCAGCCCGCGATCGCGGCGATCGCGAGCAGCGTTCCGACGATGCCGAGCACCTTGCCGGCGACGGCGATGCACGTCGCGCGCGGGAGTTCGAGCGCGACGCCGAGCGACCCAAGCCCCAGGCGCTCACCGACAGCGGCAGCGAGAACGATGAAGAGCAAGCCGAGCGACATCGTCACCACGATCAGCCCGAGCAGCCCGAGGACGAGCGAGGCCACCGCGGTGCCGCATCCCGGCGGGCCGCGCCGGCGTGAGTGGCGGCGCCGGAGGCCGGTCCGACGGGCAGCCAGCGCAGCGCCTGCCACAGGTCCTCCGCGTAGCGCGCCGACCACGTCTCGGCCACGCGCTCTTCGAACTCTTCGGCCGTCAGGCGGCCGCTCAGGTGGTGCCCCCGGAGGAGGCCCACGGTGTACTCGCGTTCGGTGTCCGATACCAGCAGAGCGGTCACTTCGCAAGTGCATGTTAGATGCCCGTGGAGCCCAGCTCGGCACTACACTGGCCGGGTGCAACCGCTCCCCGCTCGCCACGCGACCGAGCTCCACGAGTGCCGGCGTTGCTGCTCGTTCTGCGACCGCGTGGTTCATCCCTCCGGTTGCATCGCGTCGGGCTGCCAGTTCCTCTACCTCTACGACGACGAGGAGACCGGCAAGCGCTTCATGGGCTGCATGCACAAGGTCTTCCGGGGCGAGATCGACGTAGAGCTGTTCCAGCAGGCGGAGCGTTCACGCCAGGGCTTCGGCGGGGTGAAGATGGCCGGCATGCCGCTGCCCCAGTGCCGCGCAAGCGTCGAGCGCGCCTACGACGGCTACTCCGAGGCGTTCGAGTGCGTCAACCCGGAGTTCTTCACGAAGCCGTCGCTCGAGGATCTCGATCCGGAGTTCGACCTCCGGGACGAGCTATAGCGCGGATAGCGGATCCTCCGGCGCGCTGTTAGCGTGGCGCGCAGGAGGACTCGCGTATGCAGTACCGCCTGCTTGGCCCCTTGGAGGTAACCGACGGTGATCGCAAGGTCCCGATCGGAGCGGGCAGGCGCGGCTCGCTTCTCACGCTGCTTCTGATCCACGCCAACGAGGCCGTGTCGGCGGACCGGCTCATCGACCAGCTCTGGGGCGAGCGCCCCCCGCCGACCGCCGCGAAGAGTCTTCAGGTTCATGTGTCGGCGCTCCGCAAGCGCCTCGGCGGTCGTGCGGAGGGGCCCCTCCTAACGCGCGCCCACGGCTATCTCCTCCGGGTGGACGCGGACGACCTGGACATTTTCCGCTTCGAGAGGTGGCTGGAGGAGGCGGACCGGCTGCTGGCGGCCGGAGATGCGCCGCGCGCTGCGCCGCTCCTCGACGAGGCGCTCGCGCTATGGCGAGGGCCGGCCCTCGCGGGGCACGACTACGCACCGTTCGCCCAGCAGGAGATCGCGCGTCTGGAGGAGCTCCGGCTGCACGCGTTGGAGAGCCGCGCGGAGGCTCGTTTGGCGCTCGGAGAGCACGCGCGGCTTGTGGGCGAGCTCGAGCCTCTGGTGCAAGCTCACCCGCTCCGGGAGCGCATCCTCGCTCAGCTCATGCTTGCCCTGTACCGGTCGGGGCGCCAGGCCGAGGCGCTGGAGGTCTATCAGGGCGCCCGCCGCGAGCTTGCGGAGCAACGCGGGCTCGAGCCGAGCGAGGAGCTCAAGCGCCTCGAGCTCGCGATCTTGCAGCAGGACGCCTCCATCGGTGCACCACCGCAAGCCCTCGGCGACGGATCTGCGGGGCTGGTCGGCACCGTCCCGGAGGCCGGGCCTTCGCCCAGCGAGGCCGTGGGTGCGCTGCTACTCGTGTCCTGGGCACCCGTGGGTATCGATCCGCTCCTCGCGCTCGCCGAGCCGCTCGCCGCCTCGCAGCCCCCGCGCGAGATCGTGATCGCGTCCGTTGTTCCCGCTCAGGAGGTCGGCGCCGCGACCACAGCACTCGCGAGGCGGCGCGAAGCAGCTCCTCGCCCGTGGGCTGACGGCCAGGACCGCGGCCTTTTCTTCGCCGACGCCAGGTCAGGACGTAATCCGGTTCGCGGGAGAGGACGACGTCGAGCTGCTCGTCAGCGAAGCGGGCCCCGCGCCGCTGGATGGCGAGGCAGGCGTGCTCCTGGAGCACGCTCCGTGTGACGTCGCGCTGATGGTGGATGCCGGCGGACCCATCCAAGCCGGCCCGATCATGGTGCCGTTCGGCGCCGCATGGCACGACTGGGCGGCGCTTTCGCTGGGAGCCTCCGTGGCCAGAGCCACCGGTGCTCCGTTGCGCCTGATCGGGGCGGCCGCCGACGCTCGCACCGACGGGCGCGACGCGAGTCGGTTGCTGGCGGATGCCTCGCTGATCGTCCAGCGCAGCTACGGTGTGATCGCGGAGCCGCTCATTGGCAAGTCAGGCCGCGAGGGAGTCATCGCACTGGCCGAAGGAGCAGGCTTGCTCGTTGTCGCGCTCTCCGAGCGCTGGCCCGAGGAAGGCCTTGGCGGCCTGCGCGAGCAGCTCGTCCGAGGCGCCGCCGGCGCCCACGCTCCTCGTGCGCAGAGGCGCACGCGCGAAGGGCCTTGCGCCCACCGAGGAGCGCACCAGGTTCGGCTGGTCGCTGACCAGCGGCGCGCCCTGAGGCTTTACCGGGGCGCAACCTCGTCCCATTACCGGCCGGCCCGAAGGTTGAACTCTTGCCGGCTGCAGCCGGGCGGCCGGCTTCAGAAGGAGGCGAAAATGTCACGACGCATCTCGGCCCTGGCCATCAGCCGTCGCGCTGGCGGCCTGTGCTCTTCCCGGGTCCGCCGGTGCCGCGCCGGGCACTCAGGACCTGCGCTCGCCCGACACGCGGGACGCCGCCGAGCAGATGGGGATCCATGACTTCGGAGTCACGCCGCTCCAGGATCTGCGCTCCCCTGACGCCCGCGACGCGGCACGGGACCTTCCTGCGTACCCAAGCCCCACCGCGGCGCCGGTCGCGGACGTCGCCGCCACCCCCGACGGCAGCTTCGACTGGGGTGACGCAGCCATCGGCGCCGCGATGACGCTGGCGCTCCTCGGGATCGCCGCAGGATCACTGCTGCTGGTGGGGCGGCGCCGTTGGCCTTTCCGGGCCGCCCAGTGACCCTCGGCTCTTCGGACTGGAGGTGGGAGGTGCCCGTCCGCGGGTCACCCGGCGAGGGAAGCAGTGGTAGGGTCGACCACGGACTCGTCGGAGCGCCCAATGAAGGCAGCGTTCAGTGCTGGCACGGCTTTCGCCGGCTACCGCGTCGAAGATCTCGTCGGTCGCGGCGGGATGGGAGTCGTCTACCGCGCGCTCGACCTCTCGCTCGGGCGGCAGGTGGCCCTCAAGCTGGTTGCGCCGGAGCTTGCCGAGGACGAGCATTTCCGCGCGCGCTTCCTGGATGAGTCGCGCGTCGCGGCGTCGCTCGACCACCCGAACATCGTCCCGATCTATGCGGCCGGGGAGCACGAGGGGCAGCTCTACCTGGCGATGCGGCTGGTCGACGGCACCGACCTCAAGACCGCCCTCGAGCGCGAGGGCACGCTCTCGCCGGAGCACGCGTTGGACATTCTCGGGCAGGTGGCGGCCGCGCTCGATGCGGCTCACCGGCGCGGCCTGGTGCACCGGGATGTGAAGCCGGCCAACGTGCTGCTCGACGAGGACGGCCACGCCTACCTCACTGACTTCGGCATCACCAAGCCGGCGGGCGGGGCCTCGACCGACACGGGGCGTGCAGGTCGGCACGCTCGACTACCTCGCACCGGAGCAGATCCGGGGCGGGGACGTCGACGGGCGAACGGATTGCTACGCGCTCGGCTGCGTGCTGCACGAAAGCCTCGCCGGAGCCCCACCCTTCCGGCGCGAGAGCCAGGCCGAGACGCTGTGGGCGCACATGCACGAAGCCCCGGCCCCGCTGCGCGACGAGCCAGAGCTCGATCCGGTTCTGAAGAGGGCTCTGGCGAAGCAGAAGGAGGAGCGCTACCCGAGCTGTGGCGAGTTCGTGAGCGCCGCCGCTCACTCGCTCGGTTTCGAGCCGCCCGCCGGCGCGCGCGCCGCGCGCGTGCCGGACGGCGGCCTGATCGCGGCCAGCGCCCTGTTGCTCGTCGGGGCGGCGGTGGCAGCCGCTCTGCTTTCGGGGAAGGAGGATCCGACGACAGCGGCCCCACCCGTGCGGGTGGCGCCCGACTCCGTTGCCGTACTCGACGCCCGCTCGCACCGAATAGTCGACCAGGTGCGCATTCCCAGCCGGCCGGCGTTGCTCGCCGATGGAGGACGGTCGGTGTGGGTTGCAACTGATGGCCCGGGCACGATCGCCGGGATCGACGGCCGCTCGCCGTCCGTCGCGAAGGTCATTCCGGCAGGCGTGCAGGCGAGCGATCTGGCGGCTACACGCGACTCCGTCTGGGTGATGGACGCGCGGCGACACGAGCTCGTGAGGCTGGATCCGACCTACGACAGGGTCGCGGACCGGCTCGCGCTCCGGGGCGATCCCCGGCTCATCAGGCCGGGTGTGGCCGTCGGCCGCCGCGCGGTTTGGGCAACCGACGGGTCGACCGGGCTGCTCGAAATCGACCCGCGCAGCGGTGAGACCCGCCGGCGGATCAACATCGGTCGCGAGCTCGAGCACCTGGCTGTCGGCGCGGGCGCCGTCTGGGCGATCAACGGCGCGTTGGGACGCGCGTTCGAGGTCGACCCGAAACGCGGCAGAATCAGCGCCACCGTTCCGATCACGGGCCGACCGGGAGAGGCGACTCCGGTCCCGATGGAGGTCGCCGTCGGCGAGGGAGCGGTTTGGGTATTGAACGGCAACACCCCCAGCCTCACCCGCATCGATCCGGGGTCGGCCGCGGTCACGGACACGATTCCGCTGGGCGTGGGGAGCAATCCGACAGCACTCGCCACGGGCGGAGGGGGGATATGGGTGGCCCTCAATGGCGACGGCGCGGTTGCGCGGGTCGACCCGCGCTCCGGCCGCGTGCGCAAGATTCCCGTCGGCGGGGCTCCGGCCGGGGTAGCGGTGGCGCGAAGCCGGGTCTACGTCTCGGTTCAACCCGGGTTCCGCTCCGGGCTCGTGGACCAGGGGCGGCCGGCGCGGGTGCCCGGCGCCGTCGAGGAGCCGTTCTGCGGGCCAGTGGAGTACGCCGGCCGCGGCGCTCCGCAATTGGTGATCGTGTCCGATCTCCCCCTCCAGTTCCCGCGCAGCAGCCTCCAGCCGCTACAGCACACCGATGCCATCCGCGTGATTCTCACCAGGCGTGGCTTCCGCGCGGGCGCTTATCGCGTCGGCTATCAGTCATGCGATGACTCGAGCGTCCGCCCCGCAGAGCCGGTCGTCACCCCGTGGACCCCGGGGACTTGTCGCAGGAACGCACGCGCGTATTCGCAGTCGCGCGCGGTGGTCGGGGTCATCGGGCCCTTCGGCTCTAGCTGTGCGGCCTCCCTGGTTCCCGTTCTCAACGCGGCACAGGGAGGACCTGTGGCGACGGTCAGCGCGACAGCCACAGCTGTTGGCCTCACTCATGCAGGCCCTGGCGCGCTCCCCGGCGAACCGCAGGCGTACCGCCCGAGCGGGGTGCGCAACTTCGCGCGGGTGGTCGCCGCCGACAACGTCCAGGGTGGCGCGGCGGCCCTGATGGCCAAGCAGCTGGGCGTGAGACGCGTGTTCGTGCTGGATGACAATGAGCCTTACGGGATCGGCCTCGCCGAGACGGTTCGCAGGGCAGCGAGGAGGCTCGACATCGAGGTGGGAGGTTCGGACAGCTGGGACTTCCAGGCCCGCGACTACCTCGAGCTGGCGACACGGGTAAAGCGTTCCGGTGCCGACGGACTTTTTCTCGGGGGCTACCACTTCTTGAACGGCGCGAGGTTGCTGCGCGATCTGCGTGACGTGCTCGGACCCGGCTTCCCCATCCTTGCGCCGGATGGATTCAGCGAGTTCCGCGCGCTCGTCGAACAGGCCGGGGCTGACGCCGAGGGACTCTTTGTGAGCATCGCGACGCTAGCCCCGGAGCGTCTGCCGCCGGCCGGGCGCCGCTTTGCCAAGACCTTCGGAAGCGCTCTCGGCGGACCGGTCGATCCCTACTCCGTCACCACGGCTCAGGCCACAGAGGTGATGCTTGACGCCATTGCGGCATCCGACGGAACACGCCGGTCGGTGACTGAGCAGGTCTTGGCCGCGAATGTGGACGGGGGCCTCCTCGGCAGCTTCGCGTTCGACCGGCAGGGCGACATCACGGCCCCCGGCGTCACCGTGTACCGCATCGAGAAAGGCAGGCCGCGGGTGTTAACCGCGATCAGGCCGCCGTCAAGCCTGGTCCGCTAGCCAGTGCTCAGGCGGGGGACCGACGCTCCCGCGACCGCAGCCCGTTGCGGCGCAGCTCCCGCATCCGCTCGATGTCGACCTTCGCGACTCCCTTGCCCTCCCTGCCGGGGCCCTCGAACAGCACGGGCAGCTTCTCGAAGCGCGGCTCGGAGAGGAAGGCCGCGCAGCCGCGGGCGCCGATCTCGCCGTCGCCCGGCGGGGCATGGCGGTCGCGGTTGGAGCCGAGCGGGGTCTGCGAGTCGTTCATGTGGAGGCAGCGCAGCCGCCGCTTGCCCAGCAGCTTCACGAAGCTGTCCATCACGTCGCCGAGCTTGTCGGCCGTCGTGATGTCGAATCCGCTGGCCAGCATGTGACAGGAGTCGAGGCAGAGGCCGATGCGCCTGTCGCCGCCGGATAGGTCGACGAGCTCGCGCAGCTCCTCGAACGAGCGGCCGATCGTGTTGCCCGCACCCGCGGTGTTCTCGAGCAGCAGCCGGCAACGGTCGGATTCCGACAGCGCCTGCTTCAGCATCTCCCCGACCCGAGCCAGGGCCTCGTCAGCGGGCTCGCCGACTGTCGAGCCGGGGTGAATCACCACGCCGTCGGCGTTGATCGCGTCGCCCATCCGGAGTGCATGGACAAGGGACGTGGCGGACTTTGCGCGCATGTCCTTGTCCTTGGTCGCCGGGTTGATCAAGTAGACCGCGTGGATCGTGACCGACCGGATCGGGCCGTGCTTCATCAGCTCGAGGAACTCGGCGATGTCGTCGTCGCGCCAGCGCGTGGGGCGCCACTGGCGCGGCGACTGGTTGAAGACCTGGATCGCGTCACAGCCGCGCTCGACTCCGCGCTGGTGCGCCTGCACCAGCCCGCCCGCCGTGGAAACATGAGCGCCGATGAGCATGAGAGTCCGATTCGCACCCAGCCCGACAGGCGTGCTGCACATTGGCGGCGCGAGGACGGCACTGTACAACTGGCTCCTCGCGCGCGGCTCGGGCGGCACGTTCGTGCTGCGCATCGAGGACACCGACCGCGAGCGCTCCACGCCGGAGAACGTCGAGCAGATTCTCGACGCTCTTCGCTGGCTCGAGCTCGACTGGGACGAGGGGCCGCTGTCGCAGGCCGAGCGGCGGGACGAGCACACGGCGGCGATCCAGCAGCTGATCGACTCCGGGCCACGCCTACGAGGACGACGGGGCGATCCGGCTGCGCGTCCCCGACGAGGGGGAGACCGTGGTTCACGACACGATCCGCGGTGACATCACGTTCCCTCATTCGGCCATTCAGGACTTCGTGATCCGGCGCTCGGACGGCAGCCCGCTCTACAACCTCGCCGTCGCCGTCGATGACCGCGACATGGGCATCACCCACGTCGTGCGCGGGGACGATCACATCTCGAACACGCCGCGCCAGGTGATGATCCTTCGCGCGCTCGGCTCCGAGCCGCCCGAGTACGCACACCTTCCGCTCCTGCACGGCCCCGACGGCAAGAAGCTCTCCAAGCGGCACGGGGCGGCCTCGGTACAGGAGCTGCGCGACGCCGGCTACCTGCCCGAGGCCGTGCGCAACTACGTGTCGCTGCTCGGCTGGGGCTACGACGAGTCCACCACGTTCATGACCACGCCCGAGCTGGTCGAGCGCTTCGATCTCGCGCGGGTCTCCAAGAATCCGGCCGTCTTCGACGAGCAGAAGCTGCGTTGGATGAACGGCCGTTACCTGCGCGAGCTCGACCCTGAGGACCTGCGAGCGCGCCTCGAGGCCGTCAGTGGCCGGGACGTGCCCCCGGAGGCCGTGGCAATCAGCCAGGAGAAGATGCAAACGCTCGCCGACTTCTGGCCGCTGGCGGGCTTCCTGGTCGAGCGACCGTCGGGCTACGACGAGAAGGCATGGCGCAAGGTGATGTCGGACGGCGCGCCGGATCGCCTCCGAGCGGCCCGCGAGGCCCTGCAGGCGGTGGACGAACCGTTTACCGACGAGCAGGTGGAGAGCGCTCTTCGCTCCGTCGTCGAGCGCCTCGACGTCAAGCCCAAGGACGTGTTCCAGCCGATCCGGCTGGCCCTGACGGGCACCACGGTCTCGCCCGGGATCTTCGAGTCGGTCGCCGCGCTGGGCCGCGACGAGACGCTCGCGCGCATCGATGCGGCGCTCGAGCGCGCCGATTAGGTCTCAACTTTCCGAGCGGGGCTGCCGATAGCGAGGGTGACGACGCTCGATCACCATGGAAGCCGCCCTCACACAGACCCCCGAACGCCAGCTCGCCGCCCGGAAGCGGGCCAACGAAGGCCACGGCCGCCGCCTGACGGCCGCTTTCGAGGCGCTCGAGGTATTCCCGGCCCTGGCCGAGTCGCGCAACCGCGTTCTGCGGGTGGTGCGCGAGGAGCGCGCCTCCACCGGCGATGTCGTGGCCGCGGTTGAGTCCGACGTCGCGCTCGTGATCACCGTGCTGCGGATCGCGAACCGCACTGGACAGCGCAAGCGGGGCAAGATCGCCGGCATCCCGGAGGCGGTGGAGATCCTGTCGCCCGAGGGCGTGGAGACGCTCGCGGCACGCGCCACGACCTTCGACTTCTTCGAGCGCACGCCGGGCTGGGACATCATGCCCGAGCGCTTCCGCCTCCACGCCGTGGCCACCCAGGCCGCAGCCGACCGCCTCGCTCGCGAGCTCGACTACGACGATCGCGACCCTCTCCTGTGCTCGGCCCTCCTGCACGACATCGGCAAGCTCGTCCTGACCCACGCCTACTCCGGGTATCCCTCGCAGGTCCACCAGAACGCACGCACACCCGAGGAGCGCTTGCACCGCGAGCGGCTCGATCTGGGCGTCGACCACGCCCTCGTCGGCGGTGTGCTGGCGCGTCGCTGGACGCTGCCCAACCGGTTGGCCGCGGCGATCGAACGCCACCACGCCGATGACGCTGAGGGCGAGGCCGCCCTTGTGCGCCTCGCCGACATGCTGGCCCACTACGGCCACGCCCAGCCGGTCAACCCCAAGGCGCTGCTCCAGGCCGCGCGAGCGGTCGGCCTCTCCACCGAGCAGCTGCGCTCGGTGATGTACGAACTGCCGCAGGGCAACGGCGGCGCCAAGCGCCACGTCGACCCGTGCCCCCTCTCGGGCCGTGAGGTCGAGGTGCTGAAGCGTCTCGCGGAGGGCAAGGTCTACAAGCAGATCGCGCACGAGCTGGACCTCTCCACGAGCACCGTGCGCACGCACCTCCACAACACTTACGCCAAGCTGGGCGCGGTGGACCGCGCCCAGGCGGTGCTGATCGCCACCGAGCGCGGCTGGATCTAGCCGGGCCCGGGGGCCCGGCTCTGGAACTCGTCTCTCTTCCGTCCGCGCTAGTTGCCCGCCATGTAGCCCGTCACCAGGCAGGTGTTGCCTTGCTGCGCCCTGCCGACGACGCCCGAAACGGCGCTGGTGCCGTTGTCGCTCACACCGGTGAACGCCTGGGAGACGTTCGCGGCCGTGATGTTCGCGGTCGCGTTGGCACCAAGGTTCGCGAAGGCCGCGTTCAAGCCGATCGACCGCTGCGAGTCCAGGTTGCCTGCCTGCAGTTGGATCGCGCCGCACGTCCCGGCGGCGTTCGTCGCCGACGTGATCGAGAAGTTGCCGATCGTCCGCGTCTGCGTCTGGTTGGGGCCGAGCGTGCCGTTGAACGAAACCAGGGACGGCCCGGTCGATCCGCCACCGCCCCCACCGCCGACGGTGAGCGTGGACTCGTCGATGTCGTCGCCCGTCAGTGAGTTGTTCTTGACCTCGCTGGATGCAACGGCGTCCTTCTTGGTCTCCGATGATCCGACAGCGTTCTTCTTGATCTCCGATGATCCGACAGCGTTCTTCTTGATCTCCGATGATCCGACAGCGTTCTCTCGGATGTCATCCGCGGTGACCGTGTTCTTCCCGGTCAGCGCGACAGCGCTCCCAGTGCCGATCGCGGCCACCAAGGCGATGAAGGCTACGACGAGGGCAGGCGACGGCAGCCTCTTGAGCCGGTTAAGCATTGTGTGACTCCCTTCCAGGTAGTCGGCGGGGTCTCCTGGCTCCCCGGGCGTAAACAGGGCCAGCCCGCCCAGGGAAGGGCTACCCTAACCGGGGGACAAGCGCCGGTCAAACCCAGGAGGCGGTGCCGCGCAAACGCGAGACAATGGTCCCCAACACGGTCCCAGGCGGGTTCGTGTGGTGGTGGACTCCGATAGCTAAGCCAATAACCGCTCAACCAGCCGGCACCTCGGAGAAGGTGACGTTCTGTCGCATCTGCGAGCCGCTCTGCGGCATGGTCGCCACGGTCGAGGACGGCCGCGTCGTCAAGCTCCGGCCCGACCCCGACCACCCGCTGTCGAGCGGCTATGCCTGCCCAAAGGGCATCGCCATGGCCGACATCCAGAACGATCCCGACCGGGTGACCCGACCGCTGCGGCGAACGGCCGACGGTGAGTTCGAGCCCGTCTCGTGGGAGTCGGCGCTGGTGGACATCGCCAGCCGGCTGCGGCGGGTGCCGCCGACGAGCGTGGGCTGGTACATGGGCAACCCGGGTGCGTTCTCGTACTCGCACACGCTCTGGGTCAAGGGCTTCCTCGATGGTCTCGGCTCGCCGCACTACTACTCGGCCGGCTCCCAGGACGTGAACAACCGCTTCGCCGCCAGCGCCCTGCTCTACGGCACGCCGCTGCTCGTTCCGTTCCCCGACCTCAAGCGCACCCGCCTGCTGCTGATGCTGGGAGCGAACCCGCTGGTCTCGCATGGCTCCCTGCTGTCGTCGCCGCGCATCCGCGAACAGCTGCTCGACCTGGAGCGCGTGGTGGTGGTGGACCCGCGCCGCACCGAGACCGCGCGGCAGTTCGAGCACCTGCCGATCCGTCCCGACACCGATGCGCTCCTGTTGCTCTCGATGCTGGCCGTGATCTTCGAGGAGGAGCTGGCCGACCGGATCTTCGTGGAGCGCGTCGCGGAGGGCGCCGGCGAGCTCGAACGGCTGGCGCGCGCCCATCCGCCGGAGGAGACCGAGGGCCGCACCGGCATACCCGCGGCTCGCGTGCGCGAGCTCGCACGCGACTTCGCCTCCGCGGACGGCGCAGCCGCGTACGGGCGAACGGGATCCTGCCTCGGGCGTTTCGGCACCCTCGTGGCCTTCCTGCTCGACGCCCTCAACGTGGTGACCGGCAATCTCGACCAGCCGGGCGGCGCGGTGTTCGGCCGTCCGCCGATTCCGCTCGACGACATCGGCGAGCAGGTCGGCCTCGACACCTACGGCAAGCTGCGCTCGAGGGTCGGCGGCTTCCCGGACGTGATCGGCAACCTGCCCGCGTCGCTGCTCCCGCAGGAGATCGAGACAGCCGGGGGAGGGTCAGATCCGGGCGCTGTTCGTGTCCGCCGGGAATCCGGTCCTGTCGGTGCCGGACGGCGAGGCGCTCGAACGCGCGCTGGGGCGGCTCGAGCTGTGCGTGTCGTTGGACCTGTACGTCAACGAGACCAATCGCCACGCCGACTACATCCTGCCCACCACGACCTTCTACGAGCGCGAGGATCTGCCGATCGCGCTGATGGGCTTCTTCACCACCCCTTTCATCCAGTTCACGGACGCGGTGGCCGAGCCGCCCGGCGAGTGCCGTCAGGAGTGGGAGATCGTCGAGGATCTCTCGCGCCGGGTGGGTGTGGCTCCCTACAGCGCGCCCGCCCTGCGCCGGCCTGGCGAAGCTGGGCGTGCGGCTGCGGCCGGAGCAGCTTGCCGACCTTCTGCTCCGCCTCGGGCCCGCACGGCGATCGCTTCGGGCTGCGTCGCGGCGGGCTCAGTCTCAAGAAGCTGCGCGCACATCCGCACGGGATGGTGCTCGGCGAGCACGTGAGCACCGGAGTGCTGGCCGAGCGGCTGCGGACGCCGGGCAAGCGCGTGCGCCTGGCGCCACCGGAGATCAGGGCGGAGGTCGCGCGCCTCGGCTCGGTCAACGGCGACGACCCCGCGTTCCCGCTCCGCCTGATCGGCATGCGCGAGCTGCGCTCGCACAACTCGTGGATGCACAACTCGCAGCTGCTGATGCGCGGCGGACGCGAGCAGGCGCTGCGGATCCATCCCGACGACGCCGCCGCCCACGGACTCGATGACGGCGCACCGGCGCGGCTTCGGTCCAAGCACGGGGCGGTCACGGTGCCGGTCAAGGTCACCGACGAGCTCACGCCCGGCACGGTGGCGCTGCCCCACGGCTGGGGCCACCGGGGTGGCTGGCAGCTGGCCAATCGGCACGGCGGTGTGAACGTGAACCTTCTTGCCGGAGGCAGCCCGGACGACCTCGAGCCGCTCGCGGGCATGGCGTTCCTGAACGGAATTCCGGTGGCGGTGTCGCCGGTGGCCGCCTAGGGGTGCCGTAAGGGCACCGTCACGAGCACCCGCGTTCCCAGCTCCGAGGTCTCGATGTCGAGCTCGCCATCGAGCAGCTCGGCGCGCTCACGCATGCTGGCCAGCCCGAAGTGGTCGGGCGCGTCGCCGCCCAGGGGATCGCCGTTCACGAAACCGTGGCCGTTGTCGGTCACGCGCAGCTCCACCAGCCTGTCCACGCTGCGCAGGTTGATCGAGACGGTGTCGGCCTGGGCGTGGCGGCCGGCGTTGACCACGGCCTCCTGCACGATGCGGAACAGGTCGCCGGCGATGTCGGGGGCGAGCTCCAGCCTCTCGATCGTTGCCATCACCTCGAAGCCGTAGCGCCGCTTCCACACCGGTATGCAGTTCTCGACGGCGGTGTCGAAGCTGAGCTCCTGGAACGCGTACGGGCCCAGGTCGATGATCTCGTCGCGCAGCGTCCGCACGTTCCGGGTGGCGAGCTCCCGCGCCTCATCGATGAGGCGTGCGCTTTCGTCGGCCCGTCCCTCGGCGGCCGCCCGGCCGGCCGCGGACAGGATCATGTCGAGGGCGATCAGCTCCTGAACCGGACCGTCGTGGAGCGACTCGGCCACCCGCCGGCGCACCTCGCTCTCCGCCTGCAGGCTGCGTCGTGACAGACCACGCGCACGCAACCGCGATGCCGATTCGGATGTGCGCAGCAGGCCCACCACGAGCCCGGTGGCGAGAGCCGAGAGCACGAACGCGATCTCGTTGAAAACGAGCACGTCACCGGTAACCGGTTCGTCGCCGCGAATCTGTGTGGCCACCACGAGGGAGAGGGAGCCGAGGCCCGCCACGGCCAAGCCCCGCCGCTCGCCCTGGAAGTGGGCGTGGGCGGCGATGAGGAACAGCGCGGCGAGCCGCACGGCGCCCAGGGTCTCCGGCGCCACCACCTCGAGCAGCACCAGCAGGGCGAAGTCCACGATCGGTATCACCGGGCTGACCACCAGCTCCGGCCGCCGCCGCGCGAGGATGAAGACCGCCACCGTCCACGGCAAAGCGAGCCCGCCGAGCACCACCGCCGCCTCGACGTCGTCGCGGCAGCGCGAGCACGAGCACGGCGATCAGGACGACAAGCGTCGCGGCCACCCGCGTGGCGGCGAACACCAGCACCGGCATCGGAGACTCGAACGGAAGCCGGCGGAGCATCAGGCTGCCGCGCGGCGGTCGAGGCCGAGACGCAGTCTCCACGCGGCAACACCCGCGCCGGCCGAGTCGATCAGCCAGTCGAGGGGCGTGCCGTTACGACCATCGACGAAGGACTGGTGGAGCTCGTCCGTGGCCGCGTAAGCGCTGCAGATCAGGAAGGCACCGAGCGCGGCGCGCCGAGCGCCCAGGCCGGGCTCGAGCGCTCGCCACCACAGCGCGCAGAGCAGTGCGTACTCGAGGAAGTGGATGACCTTGCGGCCGATCAGATCGATCGTGCCCAGGCCGGAGTCAAGGCTGGGCTGAGCCGAGAACACGAAGATCAGGGCCATCAGCGCCAGCGGAGGCAGCCAGCGTGCGAGACGCCGTGAGGACGGCATCCCCATACCCTAAAGTCGCGTCCGTGCTGGTGATCACCACCAAGTCTCCGTACGCAGTACGCGCGCTCGCGGAATTGGCGCGCCGGGGCAGCTCCGCTCCGGTCCCGATCGGGGAGATCGCAAAAGCGCGCGACATCCCGGTGCAGTTCCTAGAGGGCCTGTTCGCGACGCTGCGCCGGGCCGGGGTGCTCCAGTCCCAGCGCGGAGTGAAGGGTGGCTACACGTTCGCCCGCCCGCCGGCCGAGGTCACGGTGCTCGAGGTCGTCGAGCTGCTGGAGGGCGAGCTCGGCACGGACGCCGCCGCGTCGGGGCCCGTGTGGAGCGAGACGGTCGAGGCCGTCAAGAACGTGCTCGGCGCGTCGACGATCGCGGACGTGGCGGAGCGCGAGGCACAGGCCGAGTCGACGCCGATGTATTACATATGAGCGTCTCTCCATCCACCCGGGCGATTCCCGACAACCTCGCCGACATCTTCGGCAACACGCCGATGGTTCGGCTCACGCGCGTGGCGCCCGAGTGCGGCGCCGAGCTGGTGGCCAAGCTCGAGGCCTACAACCCGGCGGGGAGCGTCAAGGACCGCATCGGCATCGCCATGGTCGACGCCGCCGAGGCCGAGGGACGGATCGAGCCGGGCCGGAACACGATCGTCGAGTCCACCTCCGGCAACACCGGGATCGCGCTCGCCTTCGTGTGCGCGGCCAAGGGCTACGACCTCGTGCTCACGATGCCTCAGGGCATGAGCCGCGAGCGGGACAACCTGCTGCGCATGTACGGCGCCGAGGTGGTGCTCGTGGAATCGATGGGCGGGATGAACGAGGCGGTGGAGGAGGCGCGGCGTATCTGCAGGGAGCGCGGCAACTGCTGGGTGCCCAACCAGTTCTCGAACCCGGCCAACCCGGAGATCCACCGTCGCACCACCGCCGAGGAGATCTGGCGTGACATGGAGGGCCGCGTCGACGTCCTCGTGGCGGGCGTCGGCACCGGCGGCACGATCACCGGATGCGGAGAGCGGCTCAAGGAGCGCAACCCGGACCTTCAGGTGGTGGCGGTCGAGCCCGCGGCGTCCGCCGTCCTGTCGGGGGGCGATCCGGGCCCGCACAAGATCCAGGGCATCGGCGCGGGCTTCGTGCCCGACGTGCTCAACCGCGACGTGATCGACGAGATCCTGCCGGTCGACGATGAGGACGCCATCGAGGCCGCTCGCCGCTGCGCGCAGCGCGAGGGTGTGCTGGCGGGCATCTCGTGTGGAGCCGCCCTGTGGGGCGCGATCCAGGTGGGTTCGCGGCCCGAGATGCACGGCAAGCGGGTGGTGGTGATCATGCCGGACTCCGGCGAGCGCTACGTGAGCCTGCCCTTCTTCACCCCATGATCGGCCTGGGCACACTGGCGCGCGTCACGCGCGAGGTGCGGGAGGACCTGACCGCCGCCCAGGAGCGGGATCCCGCGGCACGGAGCGTGGGGACGGGCGAGATGCTGCTCACCTACGGCGGCGTCCAGGCGCTGTTGTCGCATCGCATCTCCCACGCGATGCACGACGCCGGCGTGCCGCTGGCCCCGCGCGTGCTGGCGAACCTGACCAAGATGGTCACGGGCATCGAGATCCATCCCGCCGCACAGATCGGGCGCGGCCTGTTCATCGATCATGGCTCGGGGGTGGTGATCGGCGAGACGGCAGAGGTGGGCGACGACGTGACGATGTACCAGGGCGTGACCCTCGGCGGCACCGGCTTTGCCCGCGGCAAGCGCCATCCGACGGTGGGCGACGAGGCGATGATCGGCGCGGGCGCGAAGCTGCTCGGGCCGATCGAGATCGGCAAGCGGGCGAAGATCGGCGCCAACTCGGTGGTGATCCATGACGTCCCGGCCAACGCCACCGTGGTCGGCAATCCGGGCCATCCCGTGCGCGTCGACGGCCGCAAGCCGACCGGCCCGGATGCCGACTGGGTTCACCTTCCCGACCCCGTGGCCGACGCGATCCGCGGCCTCGCCAACCGGCTCACCGAGGTGGAGGAGCTGCTGGCTGAGCTCACCGGTCGCAAGCCGGAGGGCGCCGAGGTGAAGCCGCTCAAGCGCCGCGGCGGGCCGGATTCAGCGGGCGGCTGAGGCTGGGTTTGGACGAGGTTCGGGGGTCGGCGTTCGACAGCGTTTCCTGGGATCAGTGACCCGGTCGTTCAGTCCGGCACGTCGATCGTCGCCGAGGGCTGAGTCGCAATCACGCCCGCTTCGGGCCGGTCGCCGTCGGCCTGGTCATCGGGCCCCGGGGCGACGGTGAACGTGCCCTCGTTCTGGCCGCTCGACGTCGATGCCGTCGATGGGTCGAGCGACGGTCATGGGGCCGGTCGGCGAGCTGTCGACGTCGATCTCGTCTGCGGCCTGTGCGGCCGCCGCCCCGGGCAGCAGCGCGAGCCCCGTGACTGCCACCAGGATGAGTCTGGCCAGTGAACCCATGGTTCCCCCTTCTTTCCGTACCGGCTGTGAGTCCTCTCCGGATAGGTATTCGGGGGCCGGCCGCCCAAAGGTTCAGTAGAAGACCGTCCGCGTCCGGTGGCGCGGGATCGCCTTGTACTCCGGCGCCTGGCCGCGGTTCCACAGCCAGGTGTCGAGGACCCGCGGCGGCACCTCGATCCGGGCCGCAATCTGTTCACAGGCGTGCAGCGCGCAGGCCCTGATCTCGCGCTCCTCCTCGCCCGGGGGCAGCAGCTCGCCGGCGTCGATGCGCGCGGCCAGCGCGGGGGCGTAGCGCAGCACGCCGTCAACGCGGAGCACGTGCGGCACGAGGTTGTCGGCGAAGATCGTCAGCCGGTCCAGGTCGCTGAACTGCGCCACTCCGGCAAGGACCAGGTCGTTGGGCGCGATCTGGGCGCGCTTGTAGAAGCCGGGGTCGTCGAAGAAGGGCATGCCCGCGGCCAGCATGGACGCCAGCCGCTCGGCCGATCCGTTCGCTGCCGAGACCAGCTCAGGAGCGCCGCGCTCGCCCAGAAACGTGCCGAGGTCGCGCAAGGCCGACGCGTACAGGCTCATGAGCTCGTGGCCGGGATCCTGGCCGAGCACCCGCGCCACCGTTGCGGCATCCAGATCCCGAAGCTCCGCAGCCGTCCACGGGCCGGACTCTCGCCAGTGGTCGGCCAGGGCCCACGCGACCGTGTAGTAGCCAGAGCAGCCCGGGCGCTTGCGCAGGGTCGGGAACCAGCCGGAGCCGAAGTTGATCGCATCGAGGGTGAGCATGTAGGCCGTCACGTCAGCGCGGGCGCCCTCGAGGTAGTGCCGCTCGGGGTCGAGGCCCGGCTGGCCGACCGCTTCCGGCGCGGAGAAAGCCGAGACGTCGATCTGGACGTGGCGAGCGCGCGACGCGATCGCCGCGCAGCTCTGTCTCACCTCCTCGAGCAATCCCATTGGCGCGCGAGGCTACGCGCTCCCCAACCAGAGGCGCCGTCCATCCCGTAGCTCACGCAACACCACCGACGAGGGGATGGAAATGGACAAGTTGAGGAGTCTGCGCCTTCTCGCGCTCATAGCGGCTCTGGCGCTGGCGCTCGTGGCCGTCGCCTGTGGCGACGATGACGATGACGACGGCGGCGGGTCGGGCGATGCGGCCGCTCAGGAAGAGACGATGGCCGAGTCGCAGCAGCTCGACCTGAACGGCGAGGTCACGACCCTGGTGCTCGACCCGAACACCGCCGGAGTGCTGACCGACAACAAGGTCGAGGTCGCTCCCGTGGATCCGGCCGCCCCGGAGGGGGACGGCATCGGCTTCCCGATCACGGGCGGGACGGTGGACTCCGAGTCGCTCGCCGGGACGATCGAGCACAGCGGTGGCCTGAGCTTCACCGCCGGCGGTACGAACCTCGAGGTCACCGATTTCGTGGTCGACACCGAGGCCGGGACGCTCACGGCCACGGCCGGCGGGGCGGAGATCCCGCTGCTGTCGCTCGACCTCAGCGGCCTCGGGCGCACGATGGAGGGCGATGCGATCGTGGCCTCCGGCATCAAGGCGGCGCTGACCGCAGAGGCCGCCACGGCGCTCAACGACACCTTCAAGGTGAAGCTGTTCGAGGAGGGGCTGCCGATCGGCGACGTGACGGTGACGGCAACGGCCGCTTCCTAGACTCCCGGCGAGTGCCGCACGCGCTCGCCTGCCATCAACTGTCAAAGCGGTACGGGTCGACCCTCGCTCTCGCGGGGGTCGATCTGTCCGTGGAACCCGGCGAGCTGCTGGGCCTGCTGGGGCCCAACGGGGCCGGCAAGTCGACGCTGACGAAGATCGTCACGGGCCTGGTGCGGGCGTCCGGCGGTCACGCCGAGGTGGAGGGCTCGCCGGCGGGATCGCGACCGGCGCGGGCCGCGATCGGCTACCTCGCCGAGTTGTTTCGCTTCCCGGACTGGCTGTCGGCCGACGAGCTGCTGTCGCTGCATCAGGCGCTCGCGGGTTCGGACGGCGGAGCGGCCGAGCGCGCGGAGCTGCTCGACCTCGTGGAGCTGGGTGACGCCAGGGAGACGCGCGTCGCCGCGATGTCCAAGGGAATGCAGCAGCGGCTCGGCATCGCCCAGGCGCTGGTGGGCTCGCCGCGGCTGCTGATGCTCGACGAGCCCACGAGTGCCCTCGACCCGGTCGGCCGGCGGATCGTCCGCGACCTGCTGACCCAGCTGCGCGAGCGAGGCGTCGCCGTGGTCCTCAACTCGCATCTGTTGAGCGAGGTCGAGCTGGTCTGCGACCGGGTGGCGATCATGAACGCAGGCCGGATCGTGGCGCGCGGGTCGCCGGCCGAGCTGGCCCGGCCTCAGGGCGTGGAGGTGGAGACCGGGGCGGGCCTTCGAAGCTATCCGCAGGCGCGGCGCGAGGAGGTGCCCGCGATCGTGGCCTCCCTCGTCGAGGCCGGCGAGGAGGTTTACGAGGTGCGCGTGCTGTCCTCGACGCTCGAGGACGCCTATCTGGAAGCGGTCGGCGCATGAGCGACGTCCTGGTGGTGGCGCGCTACGCGATCAGCGAGTGCGTGCGAAGGCGGGTCATCCCCGTGGTGCTCGTGCTCACGTCCGGGTTTCTCGCTCTCTACTGGCTCGGTGCCGACGTCGCCTTCAGGGAGGTCGAGCGCTTCGGGGGCCAGGAGCAGGTCGACGAGCGGGTCCTCACCGGCTCGACCCTGTTCGGCCTGGCGATGTTCACGACCCTCTTCCTGGGCGCCGTGCTGGCCGCCTTCCTGACCCTGGGCGCCGTCCGGGGCGACGCCGAGCGCGGGCTCCTGCAGCCGCTCGTGGTGCGCCCGGTCGGCCGCTCGAGCCTGCTCCTCGGGCGCTTCGGCGGCGCGGCGGTGGTCTGTGCGCTGTACGTCGGCCTGGTCTACCTGGCCTCGATGCTCATCACCGGGCTCACCGGCGACTGGTGGCCCGACAGCCCGGTGCTGCCCGGGCTCGGGCTGATCGCCGGCGTGCTGGTGATCGCGGCGCTGTCGCTCCTGGGCTCCGTGTTCCTCTCGTCGACGGCAAACGGCATCGCGGTGTTCATGCTCTTCGGCGCCGGCCTGGCCGCCGGGCTGCTCGGCCAGATCGGTGACGCCCTGGACGTGGACACGCTCGAGAACGTGGCCACGGCGACGGCGTGGGCGCTGCCCTTCGAGGCGCTCTATCAGGCCGGCCTGGACTCCCTGACCGAGGACGCCCGCGGCGTGACCGGCGTGATCGTGCGCCTTGGCCCCTTCGGTGGCGCCCAGGAGGGCGGTCCGCTGCTGTGGCTGTGGACGGCCGCCTATCTGGTGCTGGTGGGCGCCGCCGCGCGGGCCGCCTTCGCCCGCCGCGACCTCTAGCCCGGTCCGGAGACCGGCCGCAGCGGGTCCTATCCTCGAAGGAGTGGCGACCCCTGCTGCGACCGACCAGCTCCTCGAGGGGCTCAACGAGCCTCAGCGCGCCGCCGTTCTGCACGGCGACGGCCCGCTGCTGATCCTCGCGGGGGCCGGCTCGGGCAAGACCCGCGTGCTGACGCACCGCATCGCGCATCTCGTGGGCAGCGGCCAAGCGCGGCACTCGGAGATCCTCGCCATCACCTTCACCAACAAGGCGGCGCAGGAGATGCGCGAGCGCGTCGGGGCGCTGCTCGGCGGGCGTACGCGGGCGATGTGGGTGATGACTTTCCACTCTGCCTGCGCGCGCATGCTGCGCGCCGACGCCGAGCGGCTCGGGTACACCCGCGGCTTCACGATCTACGACGAGCAGGACTCGCTGCGGCTGGTCAAGAACTGCGTCGACGAGCTCGACGTGGATCCCAAGCGCTTCGCCCCGCGTGGCATCCGCCGCCAGATCTCCGAGGCCAAGAACCAGCTGCTGGACGCCGAGGCCTACCGCATCAAGGTGTCGAGCTTCTTCGAGCAGACAGCGGCCGACGTGTACGAGCTGTACGAGCCGCGCCTGCACGCGGCCAACGCGATGGACTTCGACGACCTGCTGTTTCGCTGCGTGAACCTGTTCGAGCTCTTCCCCGAGGTCCGCGACCGCTACCGGCAGGCCTTCCGGCACGTGCTGGTCGACGAGTACCAGGACACCAACCGGGCCCAGTACCGCTGGTTGCAGCTGCTCACCGAGGAGCACCGGAATCTGGCGGTGGTCGGCGACGACGACCAGTGTCTCGCCGAGGGCACGCAGATCACGATGGCCGATGGCTCAACGAAGGCCGTAGAGGACGTCCGTGCCGGCGACCTCGTCCTTTCGTGTTACGGAAGTGGCGACCTACGCCCAGCACGGGTCTCGCGGGCGACTCAGTCCCCGGCTGGCACGGGCGTGGCCATCACAACCGCGACCGGACGTCGGATCGTGAGCACGCCTGAGCACATGCACTTCGCCGGCTATAACCGCCGACTGTCCCCCTTGCTCTTCATGACTTATGTGATGTGGCGATCCGAGAAGGGCTTCAGGGTCGGAACCAGCCGCACTTACCCCGACCGTCCGCGGACCGTCGTCAGCGGGGTTCAGCTCCGCGCTCTTCACGAGCACGCCGACGCGGCATGGATCGTCTCCACTCATCAATCTGAAGCCGACGCTCGACAGGCCGAACTCAAGCTGTCGCTGCGGTACCGGCTTCCCACGCTTCCATTCGTGGCACGAGATCGTGGGGGAGCTCAGGACGGGCTGGTCAACGACCAAGCCCGAATTGATCAGGTCTTTGCGGAGTTTCCGACCTTGGCCACAGGGCTGCAACTGCTCAGTGACCATGGCCTCAGCTTTCATCATCCGCACCACATTCCCAGGACTCACGAAGGGCGACGCCGGAACGTGACGGTCACACTCTGCGGAGACCGTCGCGGCGGCAGTCCCATGCACACTGTCGCTGTGGGAGGTAGGGACCCCGGCGCCCGTCGAGCGCTCGAGGATTTCGGCTTGTCTGTGCGCCCGGCGCGGAACGGCGCTGACAGCTGGCGGTACGAGTCCTGCTTCAGGAGCTACGCGGAGGCGATGGCCGTTGTGGATCGAATCCAAACAGCTACCCCGGTAGCCGTGCGCCAGATGGCGCGACTAGGGGACCGGAGCGCTTTCGCGGGCGGCGCAAACTCACTTCCATTCCTTCCCGCGGCCGCGGTGCGGCCTGGCATGGCCATGTTCGCTGAAGACGGATCGCCGGACTTGGTGGAGCGGGTCGAGGAAGTTGAACTCGATGCCCCGGTCTACGACCTGGACATCGAAGAGACGCACAACTTCGTGGCGAACGGCCTCCTCACACACAACTCCGTCTATGCATTCCGCGGCGCCGACATCCAGAACATCCTCGGGTTCGAGCACGATTACCCGGACGCCGAGGTGATCAAGCTCGAGCAGAACTACCGCTCGACGCAGACGATCCTCAACGCCTCCAACGCGGTGATCTCCAACAACCGGGCGCGCAAGGCCAAGTCGCTCTGGAGCGACCTCGGCGACGGCGAGCCAGTGCACGTCTGCGAGCTCGAGGACGAGCACGCCGAGGCCCGCTTCGTGGTCTCCGAGATCGAGCGCCTCGTCGACGAGGGCGAGTCGCGCGACGAGATCGCGGTCTTCTACCGGACCAACGCGCAGAGCCGTGTGCTCGAGGACATGCTGGTGCGCTACGGCGTCAGCTACCAGGTGATCGGCGGCACCCGCTTCTACGAGCGCAGGGAGATCAAGGACGCGCTGGCCTACCTGACGCTGCTGGTCAACCCGTCCGACACGGTCGCCTTCGGGCGCGTGGTCAACGAGCCCAAGCGCGGCATCGGCAGCACCTCGCAGGCGCGCATCACCAACTACGCGAGCACGCTGGGCGAGCCCGTCTGGAACATCGCCTCCGAGCCCGAGAAGATCCCGGGCCTGGGCACCGCTGCCATCAAGGCCGTGGGGCGCTTCATGTCGGTGATGGAGCGCCTGCGGGAGCGGGTGGACGGCGGCGCGGGCGTGGGGGACCTGCTCGCCGAGACGCTCGAGGAGACCGGCTACACCGACGCCCTGCGCGCCGAGCGGACCGTGGAGTCGCAGGTGCGCCTCGAGAACCTCGAGGAGCTGGTGGGGGTGGCCCGCGAGTACGACGCGGTGGCCGAGGAGGGCTCGGTGGAGGAGTTCCTCCAGCAGATCGCGCTCTTCTCCGAGCAGGACAACCTTTCGCGACGAGCAGGGCATCGTCACCCTGATGACCCTCCACAACGCGAAGGGGCTCGAGTACGGCACCGTGTTCATCATCGGGCTCGAGGACGGGGTGTTCCCCCACATGCGCTCGATCGAGGCGGGCGACCTGGAGGAGGAGCGCCGGCTGGCCTACGTCGGGCATCACCCGCGCCAAGCGCCAGCTCTACCTCACCCACGCCCGCACGCGCGCGCTGTTCGGCAACCGCGACTGGAACCTGCGCAGCCGCTTCATCGACGAGATCCCGGTCGAGTTCACCGACCGCGACGAGGAGGAGCTCACCGGCCCGGCCGCGGCGGCCACGTGGAGCGGCGGTGCGGGCGCAGCGCCTGCACCGCAGTCCGGCGCTTCGTTTGCCCTCGGCGACGACGTGGTCCACGCGCAGTTCGGCGAGGGCGTGGTGGTCGGGCTGGAGCCCGGCGGCCTGGTGGTGGTGCGGTTCGCCGGCGATGGCTCGGAGCGCAAGCTGATGGCGGACTACGCACCGCTGAAGAAGCGCTGACGGATTCGTGCTCACTTGACCCCCCGCAGAGGGGTCAACCGAGCACGAATGCGCGACCGAGCGGACGGACCGCCGACGTGAGCGGCTACGCTGCCGCGCCCATGGCGGCTCGCGTGATCGACGGCAAGGCGGTGGCCGCTCGCGTGAAGGAGGAGGTGGCGCGCGAGGTGGCCGAGCTCGGCAGGCGCCCGGGCCTCGCCACGATCCTCGTGGGCGACGACCCGGCCTCGGCCGTCTACGTGCGGATGAAGCGCGAGGACTCGGCCGAGGTGGGCATCGAGTCGTTCCATCACGAGCCCGGGGCGGACGTCGCGCCCGAGGCGCTCGCGGGTCTGATCCGCTCCCTCAACGACGACGAGCGCGTCCACGGAATCCTGCTCCAGCTGCCCCTGCCGGACCACCTCGACCAGGACGAGTTCATCTCGCTGATCGATCCCGCCAAGGACGTGGACGGGCTCACAACCACCAACGCCGGCCTGCTGATGCACGCGCGCGAGGAGGCGCTGGTGCCATGTACGCCCGCCGGGGTGATGAGGCTGCTCGACGAGGCGGGCGTGGAGCTGTCCGGTGCACGGGCGGTCGTCCTCGGCCGCTCGATCCTTGTCGGTAAGCCGCTGGCCCAGCTCCTGCTGAGCGCCAACGCAACTGTCACCCACTGCCACTCCCGCACACGTGACCTGCCGGCGGTGACGCCGCGAGGGCGACGTGCTGATCGCGGCGGTGGGCTCGCCCGGGCTGGTCACGGCGGACATGGTCCGCGAGGGCGCGGTGGTGATCGACGTGGGCACCAACCGCACCGACGCCGGCCTGGTGGGCGACGTGGACTTCGACGCGGTCAGCCAGAAGGCGCGGCGCGATCACGCCCGTGCCCGGCGGCGTGGGACCGATGACGCGCGCGATGCTGCTGGTCAACACGCTGAAGGCGGCCGCGCGGCGCGGCTAGGCCCCTCAGCCCGGCAGCACGCTCTCGGCGAGATCCGTGATCGAGCGCGGATCGACGTCGTAGCGGGCCTCGTACTCGCTCGCTGCGCTGTCGTCGAGGAGGGCCAGCACCAGCTCCTCGCGTGAGGAGCCGGCCTCGCAGGCCGCGCGGTCGAGCGCCACCAGCGCGGCGTCCTGGAGGAAGCCGGTCATGCCGCCGGTGTCCGGAGTGTCGCGATCCTCGCAGGGGTCGGCGATCACCACCTGCGGGGGGCGGTCGCGGTCGGCCAGGAGCGCGTAGGCCCCGACCCCCAGCGCGGCCACCAGCAGCGCTGCGGCCGCGATGCGCGGGCCGCAGCCCAGCCAGGCTGTAGCCGAGCGCGGCGGGGAGGAGGAGAACCGCGGCCAGCAGCGCGAGCCCGGCTCCGACAAGGAAGGCCGTGGAGAAGCCCTCGTTGACGCCGTCGACCAGCACCTCGTCGGCACGCTCGGCGAGGGCGTCGTAGGCGTCGAGCTGGTCGTCGTCGATGTCGCCGCGCGCGTCGGTGAAGACGCCGCTCATGCCACCCCGTGGATCCTCGGTCTCGACGGCCTCCGAGAGCCTGGGAGCGATCTCGAGCTTGACCTGAGGGTCGATCTCGGCGTCGAGGATGATCGCCGCTCCCCTCTCCTGCGTCTTCTCGAGCGTGGAGTCGATCTCGCTCTGGGCGATCGGGGCGAGGATCAGCAGCGCAAGCGCGATCCCGGCGTGACGCACCGAAAGCAACAGGGCGGCGTCGCGCCCGTCGCGCTCGGGCAGGACGCTGCCTGAGAGGGCCGGCAGAGCCAGGCCCATTCCCACACCCACGGCCAACTGAGGCGCGATCGTCCAGGCCACCGAGGCCGTGGGCACGAACGCGAGCGCCGCGGTGCCCGCGGCCACCAGCAGCGCCCCGCCTGCGGCGAGCACCGGGGGCGGGCCGGTGATGCGTGTGGCCGCCAGCGCGGACAGCGGCATCACGCTCACCGCGAGCGCCGCGGTGAGCGGCTCGATGCCCCAGCCGGTGATCAGCAGCAGCACGACCAGGAACAGCGCCGCGGCAATCGCGCCCGACACCAGCCCCAGGGCGAGCGCCCGGCCCAGCGCCCAGCGCGGCCGCTCCGGCGCCACCGGCTGTCCCGGGCCCCCGCGCTCGGCCAGGCTGCGACGCCGGCCGGGGCGGCGCCCTCCTGAGTCCGGGCAGGTCATCGGCCCCAGCACGGCAGGGAGCGCCACCAGCACCGCGGGCGCCTGGAAGAGGAAGATCGAGCGCCAGCCGAAGGCCTGCGTGAGCGCGCCGCCGATGGCAGGACCCGCGGCAGTGCCGAGCAGGGCGGCCAGGCGCCAGAGCTGCGGACTGGGGACATCCCCTGATCGCCGTCCCGGCCGGCGAGCAGCGCGTACGCGGTGACGAGCAGCGCGCCGCCACCCAGAGCCTGAACGGCTCGGGCCAGCAGCAGCAGATCGAGCGAGTCCGCGATGCCGCACGCGAGTGACCCGCCGGCGAACAGTGCGACGCCCGCCAGGCCGACAGGACGCGTCCCCACCAGCTCGCGCAGCCGCTCGGCGAGCGGAAGCGCCAGCGCCAGCACCACGGCGTAGACGCCCAGCACCGCGGCCACGCCGGCCACGTCGGTGTCGAGCTCCCGCAGGATCGGCGGCAGCGCGAGGGCCACGATCGCCGTGTCGGCGAGGGCGAGGAACGCCGCACCGGCCACGGGCACGCGGAGGGCGTTGGACCGCATGCCCCGCATGATGGCTGGCGGGCATGCGGCATGCGTACGGATAACCGCACCACGGGACGCGGGTAGGCCCCCATTCCGCCGTGCGGACGCCGGTGGCAGCCTGCGTGTTCAGCTCGGACGGAGCGGCCCAGGCGGACCGCTGTCAAACCCCGACCGGGCACCCGGGGCGGGCCGCCACCCCCTCGCGGCGCTCCCGCACCCCGCCCGCCTCCCCCCGGCGCGAACCCTGGCGCCGGGGGCGGCGGGCGGTACGCTGCCCGCGATGGACGTTCGGCGGCTGCGAGTGGGCGAGTGGATCACGGCGTTGGCCGGAGTCGCGCTGCTGGTGTCGCTCTTCATGCCGTGGTACGGCGCGCGGGACGCCGCCACCGAGTTCACCGCCTGGGAAGCGCTCGCGCTCCTCGACATCGTCCTCGTCGCTGATCGCGGCGGCGGCCGTCGCGCTGGCACTCATCACGGCCGCCCAGCAGCTTCCGGCCGTCCCGCTGGCGTTCAACGTTTTCGTCTGCCTCGGCGGCATCCTCGCCGTGTTGCTCGTCGTGATCCGCGTGCTTGACCTGCCCGACGGCGCAGGGGCCCGCGAGTGGGGGCTGTGGCTCGGGTTGGCGGGCGCGCTGGGGATCCTCGCCGGCTCGCTGATCGCGCTGCGAGACGAACGTCGCTCGCGCCCAGGACGGATCACCGACCTCAGCGGCCGCCCGGCGCCGCCGCCGGCGGAGATCGAGGCGATCCGCCCGCCGCGCCCCGAGCCCCAGCGCTGAGCCTGCCCCACCTACAATCGGCCCGATGATCGAGCGCGATCAGGTTCTGCACGTGGCGAAGCTCGCCCGCCTGCGTCTGACCGACGAGGAGATCGACCGAATGTCCCCGGAGCTCTCCAAGATCCTCGAGCACGTCGAGCGCATGGACGAGCTCGACCTGGAGGGCGTGGAGCCAACCACGCACGTGGTGGAGCTCCAGAACGTGCTGCGCGAGGACGTCCCGCGCCCGAGCCTGCCCGTCGAGCGCGCACTGGCCCCCGCGCCGGATGTGGCCGACGAGGGCTTTCGGGTGCCCAGCCCGGGGGCGTCGTGACCGATCTTCTCGAGCTCACCGCCGTCGAACAGGCCGGGTTGGTCCGCTCGGGCGAGGTGTCGGCGACTGAGCTGTTCGAGTTCTGGCGGGAGCGCGCCGCGGGAGACGACCTCGGCGCCTATCTGTGGAAGGCCGACGAGGCTCCTTCCGAGCCCGGCGAGCTGCCGCCCGTGGCGGTGAAGGACCTGTTCTGCGTCGAGGGGGTGCCGAGCACCGCCGGCTCCCGCATTCTCGAGGGCTACCGCCCGCCCTACACGGCCACGAGCGTGCGCAACCTGCAGGCCGCCGGCGCGCCGGTGCTCGGCAAGACCAACCAGGACGAGTTCGCGATGGGCTCTTCAAACGAAAACTCCGGCTACGGACCGGTGCAGAACCCCTGGGACCGCTCGCGTGTGCCAGGCGGCTCGAGCGGCGGCAGCGCGGCCGCCGTGGCGGCCGGGCTGGCGCCCTGGGCGATCGGCACGGACACCGGCGGCTCGATCCGCCAGCCCGCTTCGCTGTGCGGCATCGTCGGGCTCAAGCCCACCTACGGCGCGATCTCGCGCTACGGGATGATTGCCTTCGCCTCCTCCCTCGACCAGTGCGGCCCGCTCACCCGCGACGTGACCGACGCCGCGCTGCTGCTCCGCCACCTGCAGGGCCGCGACCCCTGTGACTCCACCTCGATCGGCATCCCCGGCGAGATCCCTCTGCCCAGCGCGGAGCGGCTCGACGGCCTGCGCTTCGGCGTGTGGGGGCTGGAGGAGGAGGGCCTCGAATCCGGAGTGGCCGAGGTGGTCCGCGCCACGCTGGGGCGAATCGAGGCGCTCGGGGGCGGGGTGGAGGAGATCGAGCTGCCCAACGCAGGCCACGGACTTTCGGCCTACTACGTGATTGCGCCGGCGGAGGCCAGCTCCAACCTGGCCCGCTACGACGGTGTCCGTTACGGCCTGCGTCGCGGCAACGGCGACCTCACCTCGATGTACGAGCAGACGCGCCACGACGGCTTCGGCGACGAGGTCAAGCGGCGCATCATGATCGGCACGTACGCGCTCTCGTCCGGCTACTACGAGGCCTACTACGGCAAGGCACAGAAGGTGCGCACACGCATCGTCGGTGATTTCCAAGCTGCCTTCGACAAGGTCGACTTCGTGGTCACGCCCACCTCGCCGACGGTGGCGTTCGAGCTGGGCGAGCGCACGGCGGATCCGCTGGCGATGTATCTGTCCGACTACTTCACGGTGCCGATGCCGCTGGCCGGCACGCCCGCCATCTCGATTCCGGCGGGGCTCTCTGAAGGCCTCCCCGTGGGCTTCCAGATCGCCGGCCCGGCCTTCAGCGAGGCGCGCATCCTCGACGCGGCGCACGCCCTGGAGAAGGACATCGGCTTCGAGGGGGTGCCCGTCACATGAGCACCTACGAGCCGGTGATCGGCATCGAGATCCACGTGCAGCTGAACACGCGCACGAAGATGTTCTGCGGCTGTGCGCTGTCCTTCGGGGACCCGCCCAACACGCACACGTGCCCGATCTGCCTCGGCCACCCGGGCACGCTGCCCGTGACCAACGCCGAGGCCGTCCACTTCGCCCTGATGATCGGGATGGCCTTCGAGTGCGAGATCGCCCCGCGCTCGATCTTCCACCGCAAGAACTACTTCTATCCCGATCTGCCCAAGGGCTACCAGATCAGCCAGTACGACATCCCGCTCGCCACGGCCGGCCGGCTGGGCGACGTGCGGATCCATCGTGTGCACATGGAGGAGGACGCCGCGAAGCTGGTGCACGCGGGCTCGTCGGGGCGCATCCACGGCTCCGAGGCGAGCATCGTCGACTTCAACCGGGGCGGGACTCCACTGGTGGAGATCGTGACCGAGCCCGACCTGCGCTCGGCCGGCGAGGCGGCCGAGTTCGGCCGCCTGCTGCAGGCGACGCTGCGGCGCCTGGGGGTGTCCGACGTGAACATGGAGGAGGGCTCGCTGCGGGTGGACGCCAACGTGTCGATCCGCCCGGCCGGGAGCGAGACGCTCGGCACCAAGGCCGAGCTCAAGAACATGAACTCGTTCCGCTTCCTCGAGCGTGGGATCGAGGCCGAGATCGCGCGTCAGGAGGCGATCGTGAGCGCGGGCGGGGAGGTCGAGCAGGAGACGCTCCACTACGACCCGCGCACCGACGGCATCACCTCGCTGCGGTCGAAGGAGGAGGCGCACGACTACCGCTACTTCCCCGAGCCCGACCTCGTGCCGATCGCGCCCACCGACGCGATGCTTGGGCGGGCGCGCGCGGCGCTGCCCGAGCTCCCGGCCGCCCGGGTCGAGCGCTTGGAGCGCGAGTTCGCCCTGCCCGCCGAGATGGCGCGGCTGCTGTCGTTCCGCTCGGAGCTGGGTGACTTCTTCGAGGAGGCGGTGAGCGCGTCCGGCAATGGTGACGCGCGCACGCTCGCCAACTGGACCACCAACGAGCTCACCGCGCGCATCGGCGATTCCGATCCCGCCGATACCCGACTCGCCCCGAGCGCGCTCGCCGAGCTGGTCCGGATGGTGGGGGCCAAGCAGGTGTCGGCGTCGGCGGCCAGGGAGGTGCTCGACGTCCTTGTGGCTGAAGGCGGCGACCCCGCCGCCGTGGTCGAGGCGCGCGGCCTGGGGGCGGCCGACTCCGGAGAGCTCGAGTCGATCGTCGACCAGGCCATCGCCGACAACCCCGACGCCGTCGAGAAGATCCGCTCCGGCAAGGACCAGGCGATCGGGGCGATCATCGGCGCGGTGATGCGCGAGACGAAGGGACGCGCGGACGGCGGCGAGGTCGGGCGTCTGATCCGCGAGCGGATCGGCTGAACCCGAGCGGGCGGGCCGCCGGAAGCGACCCGCCCGATCGGAAACGTCAGCGCTGCTTCGGCTCGAAGTAGTGCTGCTCGCGGTAACGGGCCACGTGCTTGCCGATCCGCTCGCCCTGCTCGTCGGCGGTCCGGAAATGGATCCCGGACCACACGCGGGCATCGACGATCTCGTCGATCGCCTGCGAGAAGCGGGTGAAGCTTCGCGTCAGGCCGGCATTGTTGGTGTCGCTCCACCGATCCGGTCGGTCCCGAAGAACTCGCTGGAGCGTCTCCACTATGGAGCCGCTCAGGCCGGTGTGCCCGGAGGGGTGATCCGGGTAGGGCGGCGTCGGAATCAGGGGCAACCAGCCGGCGTCAGGCTCTGTGTTGCGATTCCCGTCCGTGTCGGCCTCCCGGATCGCCGTGATCGGCCGCCAGAACGACCGGTGCGCCTTGTCGTCCCACAGCTGATCAGGGCGTCCGCGGACGTCAAGTAGAGCATCGCGAAAAACCGCGCGTTCTCGACGAGGGACAGTCCCTCCTGTGCCGAGAGCGTCCGGAAGATCCGGCTCCAGGTCGCGGGTGGATTCTCCGCCCAGTACCTGGCGGCCAGTCCCTGCTTCTCGCTGCGGACGTCGCTCCGGCGAGCCGAACGACTTGACCTCTTCGAACTCGCGGGCGTAGCTGCGGCTCGCGAGCGGAAGCGGCCCCTTCGAGCGGAACTGTGACGAGCTCCGATCAGGAATGGCTTGACGTCCTTCAGCCACGCGGCCGGGTCGTTGACGAACATCGGCAGCACCGGCCTCCACTCGCCCGGCGAGGATGCCGACGGCGAACCGGAACGGTCCGAAGCGGCCGTCGTCGGTCCGGGCCGCGATCATCGCGGCAGCCGCGGCGTTGCCCACGGCGATCCCGCCCGTTTTCGCATTCCGTCCGCGATCGGCCGAGCGACGCCGCGTACTGTGCGTCCAGCGTCGGCTGTTGCGCGGGCACGAGCTGCAACAGCACGCGATACGCCGCTGTGGCGGCCGCCGCTTCCTTCGAGTCCGAAGCGCGTCGCCACGCGGGACTCGCAGTACCCGCGGTGTCCCCCGTCGATGGCGTTGACGGCGTCGTAGACGGCGCCGTGCACCATCGCCAGGTGCGGCACGGACACCTGGCGGCCGCTGCGCCGCCGCCCACGATCAGCGCGTTCGTCGCGTTCAGGTTCCAGTCGGTCACGGTGTCGGCCCGCGCTGGTGTGGACGCAGCGATCGCGAGAAGCGCGGCGCCGGCCAGCAGGAGGGCAGATCTGCGTGTGCGTGGTGTGGTCACATGCCTCACCCCTCTCACGCGCTCGCGGCGCGCCGAGCCGTGGGCCTGCGCAGGCCGAGGGTTGCCATGAGCACGAGCGACAGCGCGGCGGCCGCGGCCGCGCCGATCGCGGCCGACACCCAATCGAATCCGCCCGGCGAGGACTGCTCGTCGGCGACCGGCTGCGACTCGAGCGTCGGGGCGTACCCCTCGGCCTGGGCACGCGTGTCGGGCATGCGGAGGTCCTGGTACTCATTGGCCGCAGAGGCAGCGATCGAGGACGGAGGGGGCGACCGCCCTGTTGTGGGCGTCAATGGCGTGCTGATCCGCGGACGCGCCGGACACGGCGAGCGCGCTCGCGAGGGCGGCGCCGGCGAGGGCAGTGGCCAGACGCGTTTTGTATGCGGCGGAGAACATCTCCGCTCCTTTCTGTCGGCGACCGCAGGTTGCGGCCGATCGACAGCAGCGTCCGCCGGGCCGGTAACTGGCTGCCCACCTCGCGCTCATCGCCGGTAACCGGCGGGCGGAAGGGTCAGTCGCCGGAGCAAACGGACTGGAAGGGCCGCCCGGGCAGCGCCTGCTCCCACTCGCCCGCGCTGATATCGCGCCCGGCGACAGCGCACGCGTGGCGCTTCCAGGCGGCGGGGGACATGTCGAAGCTGACCCCGCGGTCCGGCGACAGGTCGAGGGTGCCCAGTCCCGGCCGAGATCGCGTAGAGGCGCTTGCCGTCCGAGCTCAGTGCGGCAGAAACAAACGAGTTCGCCTCGACCTCGATCGGCGCGCCGATCTGCTTCTGTGTGGCGACGTCCCAGAGAATCACGCTGCCGTCGGCCGACGCGGTGATCAGCGTACGCCCGTCCGGCGAGAACTCCGGGAAGGTGATGCGCGCCGTGTGCGCGCGAAGCGGCCGGCCGACCTGCTTCCAGGTCTCGGTCGAGAACAGGCGCCCCGTGCCGTTGAACTGCCCCACGAGAAGCAGATTGCCGTCAGGCGAGAAGGCCACCGATCGCGAGAAGTCTCCCTCGCCCGCGAGCTTCCCGACCTCCAGCCGCTTGACGAGGTCGCCGGTGCGCGCGTCGAGGATCTCCGTGCCGCGATCGCCCGCAGCCGCTGCGATCAGCTCGCCGTCCGGGCTGAACGCGATGAGACCGGCGGCCGTTCGCGCCCGAAAGTCCGTGAGCTGTTGCCGGCGGACATCCCACACGCGCAGCGGGTACGGTTCCGACCCTTCCTCGAAGCTCGGCGGCGGCGAGTAGCTTGCCGTTGGGCGAGAAGGCCAGTGCCTGGGAGGGACCCCGCAACCCGCGGAGCGTCCCTTCGGGTGCCAGAGTCCGGGCGTCCCACAGTGTGACCAGCCCGCTCTCACCGGTCACGGCGAGCAGCCGACCGTCCGGGCTGAAGTCGACCGAGGCGGCAAAGCCTTCCGTAGCGCGGACGCTCGCCCGCCGCTCCAGAGCCCGGGTGTCGACCAGTTCGACGGTCCCGTCGCTGTGCGTGAGCGCCAGCGTGCGCCCGTCGGGGCTCACTGCGATCCCTCGCGGCGTCGTCGAAGACGTCGAAGCGCGGCTCGACGGTGAAGCGCCGGTCGAGCCGCCGGTCTCCGGCGAGGTCCCAGAGGATCGCGCGCGTGTCGTCCGAAGCGGTGATAAGCGTCCTTCCGTCGGCCGCAACGTCGAGCCCGTCGATGCCGCCGGTATGGCCGCTGAGCCGCTCGGCGATGGCTCCGCGCTCGACGTCCCACGTGTAGAGCTGTCCATGCTCCCCCGCAGTCACGAGCGTCCGCCCGTCAGGTGTGAACCTCATCCGGAACACGGGGCCGTCGTGGCCGCCACCGAACGAACGGGTCTGCCCGGAGTCCAGATCGAGCAACCTCACGCGACCCGCCTCGGAGCCGAGCGCGAACACCCGGCCGTCGGGACTGACCGCCCCGGCCTTGTCCCCGACCGGCCAAGAGCGCACCACGCGCAGCGGCTCGGGGTCGAGCTCCCACGTCCGGTTGTCCCGCAGGCTCGTGAGGAAGAACCGCTCGCGGTCGGCCGTCCACGACGCGTAGACGTCGACGCGTGCTGCCCCACGCGGAGCCGATCCGTGACGTCGCCGGTCTTCCCGTCCACCCGATACACCGGCCCGACCGGGCCGTCCGGACCGGAGCCGTGCACCAGGCGGACGAGGAGGTCCGGACCGCTCGGCGGGAACACCACGTCCGCGTACACCCAGTTCGGCGGACCGGGGAGCGGAGGCACCCTCACCCGGAGCGTGCGCTCAGGGTCCGGGCATCGATCACATCCACGATCCCGTTGTGGTCCCGGTTCTTCGGGTCCATGGAGCTGACGACGATCGACCCGCCGTCCGGCGAGAAGCGCACGTTCTGTACGAGGCCGCCCGATCGCGATCACGTAGGGCGGGCCGACCGGGCGCCGGGTGGCGGCGTCGTAGACGTTGACGGCGCCGCGCTCGTCCCCTGTGGCCATCAACCTCCCGTCCGGGCTGAGGGCGGCCCCGTATATCGGCCAGCCGTGGTTGAGCACGCCGATCGCCGCCGGAGTGCGCAGCAGCACCGACAGCAGGCTGCCGAGGGTGGCCGGGGATTCGTCGAGCTCCACGGCTGCGCGCGTCAACAGGAGCGCCTCGTCGAGGCGCTCCTGCCGCAGCGCCTCGGCGCCGAGACGCTGGGCGTCGGCGACCCGGGCGGCGTCGCGGGCCTCGCCGCGCTGGTTGAGCGCCACGATGCCCGCCACGAGCGCGAGCGCCAGCAGGGCGGCGAGACCGGCCAGCACGGCGCGCAGGCGGCGGTTCGCCCGGCGCTGGTGCTCGGCCTCGTGCTCCGCCTCGGCACGGCTCTCGTCGAGGAATGCGCGTTCGAGCTCGTTGAGGTCGCCCTCGTGGCCCGCGGCCCAGTCGAGCGTCGAGGCGAGCCGCGCGCCGCGGTAGAGCTCGCCGGAGTCGCGGCCGCCGGCCTGCCACTCGCTCGCCGCGTGGATCAGGTGCTGGTGCAGGCGCCGTCCCTCGGCGTCCTCCTCGAGCCAGCCGCGCAGGCGGGGCCATTCGCGCAGCAGCGCCTCGTGCGCGACCTCGAGCGTCCCCTGATCCGCGGTCACGAGCCGGCTGTCCGTGAGGGCCGCCAGCGCGGCCGCGGTGGGCTCGTCGTGTTCTGCGTCGAGCTCCTCCAGCGGCACCCGGCGGCGGACGAACGCGGACTCCTGCTCGCCGGCGTCGGCCAGCCGCAGGAGGATCCGCCGCGCGGCGATGCGCTCGGGCTCGGACAGCCGCGTGTAGGTTGCCTCGGCGAGCCGGCCCACCGCTCCGCGCACACCGCCGGTGCGCTCGTACGCGGCCCGACGCATCACGCGACCGTCGCGCTCGCGCCACTGCTCGAGCAGGGCGGCCGACAGCAGAGGAAGACCTCCGGGCTCGTCCTCCACATCGGTGATGAGGGCGTCGGTCAGCGACCGCTCGACCCTGAGCCCGACACGGCGTGCCGGCTCGACGATCGCCCTGCGCAGCTCGTCGCGTCGCATCGGGCCGACGAGCACCTGGTTCGCTCCCACGAGCCTCGCGAGCCCGTCGTACGCCGCGCAGCGTCCGTAGAAGTCGGCGCGCACGGCGACCACCACTTGCGCGTGTCCGTCACGGTGCTCTGCCAGCGCCACGAGCGCTTCCAGGAAGTCCGTCCGCTCCCGCTCGTCGCGGCAGAGCGTGAACACCTCCTCGAACTGGTCGACGACGAGCACCGCTCGCTCGCCGCGCTCCGGGAGCACCCACTGGAGCGCTTCCAGCGGATGTGCGCCAGGGCGCATCAGACTTCGGCGCCAGGCCTCGGATCCGGGCAGCACGCCGGCGCGAGTGCCGGCAGCAGGCCTGCCCGGACCGCCGAGGACTTCCCGCTCCCCGACGGTCCGACCACGGCGAGGAGGGGTGAGCCCACGAGCCGGGCGACGAGCTCGGCCACCAGCCGCTCCCGACCGAAGAAGTACTCCGCGTGAGCGGCGTCGAAGGTGGCGAGCCCCAGGAAGGGGCAGACCGCGGGCAGTGGCGCGCCCTCCTCCTCGCCTCGGTAGAGCCTCCCGTGCTCGTCGACCGTCCGGAGGGCGAGCAGGTCGCCGGACAGATCGGCCTCGGCGGTGCGTAGCTCGTCCCGCTCGCTGGCAGCGCGGTCGGCGCTTGCCCCCGCTGCCCGCGAGGCCCGGGCCCGCGCCCAGTCCTCCGCCGCGCGATGCACGGCACGAGGCACGCCACCGCTCTCCGCGGCAAGGTCCTGCGTCGGGACGGACTCCATGCCGTCCGGCACGTAAAGGCGCGCGATCTCCGATATGGCCTCGTCGCCGAGCGGAACCAGCGCGAGCTGCCGCTTCGCGTGCAAGGCCGCGGGCGGCTCGCGGCCCCGACACAACACGAGGACCAGCAGTCTCCTGTCGGCGCTGTTGTCGCCTGCAGCGGCCGCGCTATCGAGCACTTCCCGGGTCTGCTCGTCGGCGTCGTCCACGATCAGCAGGGTCGGGCGCTCGCTGTTCTCGGCTCGGCGAATGGCCGCGAATGCTTCGGCGGCCGGAGTGCGTGCGTCGGTGTAACGGACGGCCATTCGCCGCTGCACTGCTCCCCGCGCCAGTTCGGCCACCAGACGCGTCTTGCCGATGCCTGGTGGGCCAGAGACGACGACCACGCCGCCCTGCCCCTCGCAGGCCGCGCCCAGCAAGGCGGTCAACTCCGCCAGTTCCCGATCCCGGCCCGCCAGCACCGGCGAGCCGCCTTCGAGTTCCGCCGGCAACTCCTCCGGGACGGGCGGCGCATCGAGCGACGGGTCCTGCGCGAGGATCGCCTCGTGCAGCGCGCGCAGCTCGGCGCCCGGCTCCACACCGATCTCCTCAACCAGCGTGTGGCGCGCCCTGCGGTAGGCCTCGAGTGCCTCCGCCTGCCGTCCACAGCGGTACAGCGCCAGCATCAGCTGTTCGTGCAGGCGCTCGCGAAGCGGCTGCTCCGCGACCGCCGCTTCGAGCTCGGAGACGAGGTCCGCGTGCCGGCCGAGCGCGAGCTCCGCCTCAACCCGTGCCTCGAAAGCGGTCCAGCGCCTCTCCTCCAAGCGCGCGATCTCGGCCTGCGCGAAGCGCTCGTAGGCGAGATCGGAGAGTGGCGCGCCCCGCCAGAGCGAGAGTGCCTGTCGGAGCTTCTCTGCGGCCCCGTCCGGATCGGTTTCGAGCTCGGCGCGACCGCTCGACAGCAGCTGCTCGAAGCGATCGACGTCGCGCTCTCCGGGTTGGACGTTGAGCCGGTAGGCGCTCCCGTGTGTCTCGAGCCGCCCGTTGCGGCCGAGCTCCTGTCGCAGGGCGGACACCTGGTTGTGGAGCATCTTGTGCGCCGTGGCCGGCGGCGACTCGCCCCACAGCTCCTCGACCAGCCGGTCGCTCGGGACCAGCTCGTTGGCCCTGAGGATCAGCAGTGCCAGCAGAGCGCGTTGTCGCCCTGTGCCGATCGAGAGCTCGAGACCACCATCGCCGACGACCTCGAGCGGGCCAAGCAGGCGAAAATCCAAACCTCGGCCAACGTAACACCGGGGTCTTTGGCACGCAAACGCACGGCCCGCCGCCGCCGGGTCGTACCATCAGCCAAGGCAACCTCGAAGGAGGACGGAATGTCGCGTCTCATCCGCATGGACGGCAGTGGCCACTCGACGCTGGCGGAGTGGACCGCTCAGGACGACGAGGCCTTCGGCGCCGCTGTCACCGAGTTCGAGGAGCAGCAGGGCCTCGGATACATCGGCACGGTGCCCGACGGTCCCGGCAAGGCCACGCACGTGCGCGCGCTGCCCCGCGAGGCGGACCTCGTGATCATGCGCCGCCCGATCGCCGGAGGCTAGAAAGCTTGGCCGCAGAGCAGGCCCTCCCCGAGCTGGCGGCCGTCCCCTGGCGCCAGCGCACCGATGCCCGCTGGCTGGATCGCTGGGGGCGGATCTGGCACGCCTGGACGCTGCTCTACACGGTTCCGTTCGTCATCGCCGGGGCCGGAATGCTGTGGCTCGAGCCGCTGGCTGCGCCGGTGGCGGTGGCCGCGCTCGCGCATGCCTGGATCATCCCCGAGCTCTACGCCTTCCGCGGCGCCAGCGTGGTCCGGCCCAAGGGCCCGCGCAACACTGACGCGGAGCCGGTGGCCCAGGGGCTGCTGGGAGACCTGCTCGGTCACGAGGAACGCGAGCTTCAGAGCCGTACGGGACTGGCGCTCGAGCGCGGCGAGCTCGGCGTCTGGCTGGTGGGCGAGGCCGGTGTGTTGCTCGTTTCTCCGGGCGGGCGCCGGGTGCACGCCTTCTGCGTGCGCACCACCGAGCCGGAGCTTCCCCCGAGCGACCGAATCGCGCATCTTCTGCTGGCCCTTCGAGTGGACGAGGAGGGCTTTGCCACCGTGGCCAACCATGCGTTCGCCGGCGCGCCGTGGCGCGTGCGCCGGCGCATGCCCGCCGCGATGCGGCCGAGCCTCGACGCGGCGCGCCGGGCCGCTCGTTAGCCTCGCGCGCGTGGTCACCTTCCGCTCCGGTCGCCCAGGCGACCTGCGCGCCGTCTTCGAACTGGGCGAGCTGGCCTGGGATGCCTCGCGCCGCTCGCGCGGCCTGCTCGAGTCCGGCGAGGGCCGCGGCCCGGAGGAGCTCGCCGCCGACTGGCAGCGCTGGAGGGACTTCTTCGAGTTCGTGGCCGCCCAGCCGGACGGAGCGTTCTGGATCGCCGAGGACGGTGACGAGATCGTCGGCTACACGCGCATGTCCAGCTTCGGCTCCATGGACGAGCTGACCGAGCTGTGGGTCGAGCCGTCGCAGGCCGGCAGAGGGATAGGGCACGCGCTGCTCGAGAGGGTGTGGCCGGAGTCTCCGACGCCTGAGCGCGGACGCGTGGTGGTCACCCTGGGGACCCCGGTGGACCTGACGCTCTACACCGAGTTCGGCGTGATGCCGGTGAGCGGCCACTGGGACCTGCGTCACCGCGTGGACCAGTACCTCGAACGCCGCGCCCACGAGGTCGATGCCGCCGAGCCCTCGGTCCACGGCCTCACCGCCAACCGCGCCGTGGAGGAGTGGACGCGCCTCGAGCCTGCGGCCATCGGCCACGAGCGCCCCCTGCTCCATGAGTTCCTCGGCCGCACGCGCACTTCGCTCGCCCTACTCGACCCGGACTCGGGACGCGCCCGGGCGCTCTGCTGGGTGAGCTCGGACGGGGACATCGGCCCGGCGGTTGCCGAGTCCCCGGAGGACCTCGTGCCGGTGGTGCTCGCCGCGCTTGACAACGTGGCCAAGGCGCAGGGGCCCGAGACCCTGGGCGTCTTCTGCACCACCGACTCGTGGTGGCTGCTCGACCGCCTGCGTAGGCTCGGCTTCCGCGTGCGCTGGCCGTCCTGGGTGATGTCGTCGGTGCCGCTGCCGGGGCTCGACCGCTATGTGCCGACCGCGCCGCCCAGGCTCCTGTAGCCGCTCTGCCAAACTCAGGGGTCATGGGTGAAGCCCTTTCCGACATCGCTCGCAAGACGCTCGCCGTCGCGGTGCTCGTGGTGGCTGCCTACGTCCTCTTCAAGATCGTGCTCGGAGCGGTACTCGGGGTCGCCTGGGTGGTGCTCGCGGTCCTGGCGGTCGTGGCTGTCATCTGGGCCCTGCGCGTGCTCTAGCGCCGCGGTCGAGCCGTGGAGTTCATCTTCGTAGCCCTCCTGTTCGGAGTGGCCACCGCGGCGATCGGCAAGCTCAAGGGCGGCTCGGTCGTCCTGTGGTTTCTGATCGGCACGGCCCTGCCGGGGGTCGGAATCCTCGCCGCTCTCTTCATGCGTGACGAGCGGCGCGAGCGGCGCCGCCAGTGCCCGGAGTGCGGAGCGATCCTGATGGTGAGCGACCAGGTCTGCCGGGGCTGTGGTCGCGACCTCGACTACCCGGAGCCGGCCGAACCGGCGGAAAACCCGGTCTGAGCGCCAAAAACCGCTGGTAGACTGCCTATTCTCCTGGCCGCCTGGCCAGCCCGATCTCGGACCCGGAAGGAGCGCGTGTCGTCATGCGAGCCGTCGACGCCATCATGGAGTGCCTCAAGGCCGAAGGCGTCGAGCACGTATTCGGGATCCCGGGCGGCGCCAACCTTCCCACCTACGACGCCCTCTACGACGCCGGCATTCGCCACGTGCAGTGCCGCCACGAGCAGGGCGCGGGCCATGCCGCCGAGGGCTACGCCAAGGCCTCGGGCACGGGTGGGGTGGCGCTCGCCACGAGCGGTCCCGGAGCCACCAACCTCGTCACTCCCATCGCCGACGCGGTGATGGACAGCGTGCCCACCGTGTTCCTCACCGGCCAGGTCCGCACCGAGCTGATCGGCACCGACGGCTTCCAGGAGGCCGACATCTCCGGCATCACGATGCCGATCGTCAAGCACTCGATCATGATCCAGGATCCGCGCGAAATCCCGCGGGCGATCCACGAGGCCTTCCACATCGCCCGCAGTGGCCGCCCGGGCCCGGTCCTGGTCGACGTCCCTCAGGACCTGTCGCGGGCCGACATCCCGTACGAGCCGGTCACCAAGGTGCACCTGCCCGGCTACCAGCCCACGACCGAGGGCAACGCCAAGCAGATCCGCCTGGCCGCCAAGGCGCTGGCCAACTCGCGCCGCCCGGTGATCTACGGGGGCGGGGGCATCATCAACGCCGAGGCTTCCAAGGAGTTCCGCGAGCTGTGCCTCTCGGACGCCTTCCCCGTGACCTGCACGCTGATGGGTCTCGGCGCGTTCCCGGCCGACCACGAGCAGTGGCTGGGCATGCTCGGCATGCACGGCACCCGCACGGCCAACTACGCGATGGACGAGGCCGACCTGATCGTGGCGATCGGCGCCCGCTTCGACGACCGCATCACCGGCAAGCTGTCCGAGTTCGCGCCGCGCGCCAAGTTCATCCACATCGACGTCGACCCGGCGGAGATCTCGAAGAACGTGCCCGCGCACATCCCGATCGTCGGCGATGCGAAGAACATCCTGCCCCAGCTCACCGCCGAGTACCGTGCGCTCGGGGCCGAGGCGGCGCGGCTGGAGGGCTGGCTGGCCCGCATCCATGGCTGGCAGGAGAAGCACCCGCTGCGCTACGAGGACTCGACCGACTCGGAGATCAAGCCCCAGTACATGGTCCAGGCGATGTTCGAGGCCACCGGCGGCGACGCCATCATCACCTCGGACGTCGGCCAGCACCAGATGTGGGCCGCGCAGTACTACGCCTTCACCCGCCCGCGTCAGTGGATCAACTCGGGCGGGCTGGGGACGATGGGCTTCGGGCTGCCGTCGGCGCTCGGCGCCCAGGTCGGCTGCGCCGATCAGGACGTGGTCTGCCTGGCCGGCGACGGCTCGCTGATCATGACCGCGCAGGAGCTGGCCACCTGCGTGGAGGAGAGCATCCCGGTCAAGGTCTTCCTGATGAACAACGGCTACCTCGGCATGGTGCGTCAGTGGCAGGAGCTGTTCTGGGACAAGCGCTACTCGTCGGTGAAGATGGGCTCGAGCCCGGACTGGGTCAAGCTGGCGGAGGCCTTTGGCGCCCGCGGCATGCAGGTCACCGACAAGTCCGAGCTGGTGGGGGCGTTCAAGGACGCGCTCGCCGAGGAGGGCCCGGTGCTCGTGGACGTCCGCGTCACGCCCGAGGAGAACTGCTATCCGATGATCCCCGCCGGTCAGGCCGCCCGGGACATGGTGGGCTGAGCCATGGGCGAGCCCGGAACCAAGGAAGTCCTGAGCCTCGAGGACCTGGAGGTCAGCGGCGGCATCCGCACCGGCCGCAAGCACGTCCTCTCGATCCTGGTGGAGAACAAGCCCGGCGTGCTCGCCCGCATCGCGGGGCTGTTCGCCCGGCGCGGCTTCAACATCGACTCGCTGGCGGTGGGGCCCACCGACGACAGCTCGATCTCACGCATCACGCTGACCGTCGACGGGGCCGCCCATCCGATCGATCAGGTGACCAAGCAGCTGCACAAGCTGGTCAACGTGATCAAGATCCGGGACCTGTCGCCCGCGGAGACCGTGGCGCGCGAGCTGTCGCTGTTCAAGGTTTCCTGCCAGGACGGCGACACCCGCGCCCAGGTGATGCAGTTCGCGGAGATCTTTCGTGGCGACGTGGTCGACGTCTCCAAGCGCAGCGTGACCGTGGAGGTCACGGGCACGGCCGACAAGGTCGAGGCGTTCGAGGAGATGGTTCGCCCCTTCGGCCTGATCGAGATGGTGCGAACGGGCGAGATCGCAGTGGCGCGCGGCCGCAGCGCGACCTGAGCCCGAGGCGGCGGTTTCGCCCTAGGATCCTGACTTCGCCCCCGCATGAGGGGTGAATCCAGGATCCTCGCCCGCACCGCCCCGGTACGCTCGGCCTCGATGGCCAAGGGCGAATTCACGATGCTCGAGGTCGCCGGGCGCGAGGTCCGGCTGTCGAACCCGGGGAAGGTCTATTTCCCCAAGCCCGGCTGGACCAAGCTCGATCTCGCCGAGTACTACATGACGGTCGCCGATGCCGCTCTGCTGCACCTGCGCGAGCGGCCGACGGTAATGAAGCGCTTCGTGAACGGGATCCTGGAGGAGCCGATCTGGCAGAAGCGGGTGCCCAAGAACATCCCGGACTGGCTCCAGACGGCCACCGTCTCCTTCCCGTCCGGCCGGACGGCCGAGGAGCTGGCGGCCAACGACGCCGCCCATCTGGTGTGGGCCGTCAACCTCGGCGTGGTCGACTTCAACCCCTGGCCGGCGCGGCGCAACGACCTCGACCACCCAGACGAGCTGCGCGTCGACCTCGATCCCACACCGGGCATCACCTGGGACGCGGTGCGCCGCACCGCGATGGTCGTGCGCGACGTGCTCGACGAGCACGGACTGCGGGGCTATCCGAAGACGTCCGGCTCCAAGGGAATCCACGTGAACGTGCGGATCGAGCCGAACTGGGATTTCCTCGGTGTGCGCCGGGCCGCGCTCGCGATGGCGCGCGAGGTGGAACGGCGGGCACCGGACCTGGCGACCACGAAGTGGTGGAAGGAGGAGCGCCACGGGGTGTTCGTCGACTACAACCAGAACGCCCGCGACCGCACGGTCGCGTCCTGCTACTCGGTGCGCCCGACCCCCGACGCGCGCGTGTCTTGTGCGCTCGAGTGGGACGAGGTGCCTGACGCCGAGCCGGGCGAGCTGCGGCTCGACACCGTGCCCGGCCGGCTGCGCGAGTTCGGCGACCCGGCGGCCGACATCGACGATCAGCCCGGCTCTTTGGACCAGCTGCTGGAGCTGGCGCGCCGCGACGAGGAGGAGGGCCTGGGAGACGCCCCCTGGCCGCCCCACTTCCCCAAGCAGCGCGACGAGCCCAAGCGCGTACAGCCGAGCCGCGACCGGGACAGCCCGACCCACCGAGGGCGCGCCGGAGATCCCCAACCCGGCGGTCCGCCGCCCGGAGTGACCACCGGCGGCCTGCAGCGCGGTTTCGGCTCCAAGCCGAGGACGGGCCAGGGCCACGAGCACGAGTTCGAGGACGAGAGGGACTAGCGCGCCGATTGTCAGACTTAGGTGTGTGCCCACCCGCGCCACCACCCCTCCGGGGCCGTTCGTCCTCGGCGACCGCGCCCTGAGCGCTCTCGAGCGGCGCACGGCCCGCGCCCTGACGGAGGCCCGGAGAGACGGCTCGGTCGCGTTCGCGGCCGTGACCACATCGATCGCACCCGACACAGACCTTTCCGCCGCGGTGCTCGCCTCACGCCGGGCTGAGGACCGCTTCTCCTGTTTCGAGCAGCCCGAGCGACAGGGCTTCGCCCTCGCGGCGCTCGGGCAGGCGGCCGTGGTTGAGGCGTTAGGCCCGGACCGTTTCGCGGCAGCGGCGGCGCAGGCGCGCGAGCTCGGGCGCCGCACGTTCGCCGACGACCCGGCGGCGGACTCGAGCCGCCCGCCGGCGGCCGGGCCGGTGTTCGTCGGCGGCTTCGCGTTTGCGGACGACGGCGGCTCCACGCCCGAGTGGCGCTCGCTGGCGCCGGCCCTCCTCGTGTTGCCCGAGGTCGCGCTGGCGCGCCAGTGGGGTGAGGCACGCATGACCCTGTGCGCGGAGGTGCAGCCCGACGACGACGCCGACGCCGTGCTCGAGCGGATGCTCCGGCGAGTGGATGAGCTGGCGCCCGCTGCGATCCCCCTGCTCGACCCCGACCCGGTCGAGCGAACCCGCCTCGCCAGCGCGGCGCCGCCGTCGCACTATGAGCACGCCGTCGAGCGCGCGGTGGAGCGCATCCGCGCTGGAGAGCTCGAGAAGGTCGTTCTCGCCCGCGAGGTTCGGGCGCACGGCGCCGCGCCCCACGACCCGGGTGCGGTGTTCGGCGCGCTGCGGGAGCTCTTTCCGGCCTGCTACTGCTGGTGTGTCGGAACGCCCGAGCTGGCATTCGTCGGCGCAAGCCCGGAGCTCCTCGTCCGACGTGATGGCCAGCGCGCCCAGAGCGTCGCTCTGGCGGGCACCACGCGCCGCAGCGCCGACCCCGGCGTGGACGACCACCTGGGCGAGCAGCTACTTCGCAGCGCCAAGAACCGCGAGGAGCAGGACATCGTCACGCGCAGCATCGAGCGCACTCTCGACCCGGTCAGCCTCTGGGTGGCCGCGGCGGGCGAGCCGACCCTCGTCAAGGTGCACAACGTCCAGCACCTGGCCACGCCCATCCGCGCTCACCTGGCCGATCCCCTCCCCACGGTGGAGCTCGCCGGCATGCTGCTCCCGACCCCCGCCGTGGGTGGTGAGCCCCCCGGTCGGGCCCTGCCGCTGATCCCCGCGCTCGAAGGCCTCGACCGCGGCTGGTACGCCGGCGCGGTCGGCTGGACCGACCTCGCCGAGGACGGCGAGTTCTGCGTCGCGCTGCGCTGCGCGCTGCTGCGGGGCAACGTGGCTCACCTTTACGCGGGTTGCGGCATCGTCCGCGATTCGGTGCCGCACGAGGAGCTCGCCGAGACCGAGGTGAAGCTCCAGGCGCTGCTACCGCTGCTGGCCTAGCTACGCCAGCCGCTCCGCCACGCGCTCCACCAGCGCCCGGTGGAGCTGGACGTTCGTGGCGCGGTCGGTTCGCACCACGCGCAGCCCCGGGCCCGCGAGAGCCTCGACGGCCCCGCCGGTGGGGGTGGCGATGTGCTCCTCATAGGCCTCGGCGTCGGCGTGCTCGGCCACCGGCAGGAAGTCGAAGATCGAGCCGCCGCCGTTGTCGAGGCAGAGGATCTGCAGGTTTTCCGCCCCCGCACGCCGGGCGGCCAGGAGGCCGCCTGCGTCGTGCTGTAGGGCGATCTCACCGATCACGAGCCAGGTGGGCGCTGCCGTGGCCAGGGCTGCGCCGAGCGCCGAGGACACCACCCCGTCGATCCCGTTGGCGCCGCGGTTGGCGAGGAAGCGGATGTGCTTCGGCGACTGCGGGAAGTAGGCCTCCACGTCTCGGATCGGCATCGACGAGCTGACCCAGACGAGCGCGCCGTCGGGCAGCTCCGGCTCGAGAGCGGCGATCAGCTTGGGCTCGAAGTCGTCCGGGGCCTCGGCCAGCGCCGGCGGCACGAGCGCGTCGGCGTCCCGCCACGACCGAAGCCAGCCTGGGTCCGGCCGCGCGCTTCGCATCTCGACGGCGGCGGCCAGGGCGTCCAGGGTGGGGGCCACGGCCGAGGCGAGGATGAGCTCGGCTCGCCTCGTGGGCTCGTTCCAGACGCCGTGGGGGTCGAGCACCACCTGGGGCGACTCGGCCAGCCAGCCGCGCAGCGGCTTGGACGTGGGCATGTCGCCGAAACGCAGCACGAGGCCGGGCCGGTGGTCCGCGGCGAAGCGCTCGGCCCGCAGCAGCACGTCGTAGTGGGCGACCACGTGAGAGCGGTCGTGCGGGCCGCAGCGCACGCCGGAGGTCGGCTCGGCGAGCAGCGGCCAGCCCAGCTGCGCCGCCAGCCGTGAGGCCGGCTCGCCCAGGTCCTCGGACCCTCCTCCGGCCACGATCACCCCGCGCGGCGTGTCCGCCATTCGGGCGCCAAGCGAATGCACGTCGTCCGCGTGCGGCGCGCTCGCGTGCTCGCGCAGCTCGGTCCATGGCCGGCCGCCGTCGCGTCCCGCCCAGTCGGCGGCGTCGAGCTCCTCCGACACGGGCGCGAGCGGCTCGCGCAATGGGAAGTTCAGATGCACCGGCCCGGGCCGCCCGCCGGCCGCGGTCCAGTACGCGCGACAGCCCAGCGCGCGGTGGTGGATGGCGGTGTCACGGCTCGGCTCGTGGCTTCCGACCTCCACGAACCACTTGACCGCGCTTCCGTACAGCCTGATCTGGTCGATCGACTGCCCGGCCCCGACCTCGCGCAGCTCGGGAGGCCGGTCCGCGGTGAGCACGAGCAGCGGCACGCGCGCCTCCCATGCCTCGACCACGGCGGGGTGGAGGTTGGCCGCTGCGGTGCCCGAGGTGCAGGTCACGGCGACAGGCCGTCCCGTCGCCTTGGCCATTCCGAGAGCCACGAAGCCGGCCGAGCGCTCGTCGATGACCGACACCGCGTGGATCCCCTCAGCGGCCGCCAGGGTGAGCGCCAGCGGCGCGTTGCGGGAGCCCGGGGAGGTCACGGCGTGGCGCAGGCCGCAGCGCCGAAACTCGTCGACTAGGGCCTCGAGAGGCGCGTAGGTGCTGTTGATCGGGATCATGCAGGAGCGATGGTGCTCTTCATCCCGGGCTTCATGCAGCGTGGCGACGCCTGGCGGCCCGTCGCGGAGCTCCTTCCCGAACGCTATCCGAGCGTGCTCCTCGACCATTCGGAGCACACCTTCGAGCGCCGCCTGGAGGAGATCGCCCAGGCCGGCGCCGGCCGTGTGCTGGTGGGCTACTCGCTGGGCGGCCGGCTGGCGCTGCGGGCCGCCCTGCGCGACCCGGAGCGCTACGCCGGGGTGGTGGTGCTGGGCGCCACAGCGGGTATCGAGGAGCCCAGCCTGCGCAGCGCACGCGCCGACGCCGACGACCGCCTGGCCGCGTGGATGGAGGTCACGCCGATCGAGGACATCGTGAGCATCTGGGAGCGACAACCTCTGTTCGCCGACCAGCCGGAGACCCTGGTCGACGAGCAGCGAGCCGGCCGCCTCGAGCAGAGGCCGGGTGACCTCGCGATGATCCTTCGCACCGCCGGTCAGGGCGTCCTGGAGCCGGTATGGCACGACCTCGTTCGCTTCGAGCTGCCGCTGCTGGCGCTGGCCGGCGCACGGGACGAGGGCTACCTGAGCGCCGCCGTGCGGATGGCCGACACCGCTCCGAACGGGCGCTACGAGGTGATCGAGGATGCCGGCCACGCAGCCCATCTCCAGCGGCCCGAGGCCGCGGCGTCGGCCCTGGAGCGATTTCTCGACGGCCTGGACCCGACTTCACAACCAAACTCCCGACCGGGGACGTAGGAGCCTCCGACCGCAGTCAACAACGGAGGTTTCCGTGCATCGCAGACTGATCGCCCTCGTAGCCGTTCTGGCCGCCTTCCTGGTGGTTGCGCCGGCCGCCACTGCAGGGGGCCATGGCAAGGACCGGGGTAGTTGGGGGGGCTGGTACTACGGCGCCACGACCCTGGACGTCGATCCCGGCACGCTCGACGCGCTGACGAGCCTCGGGGTCGCGCCCGGCGTCGTCAAGCCCGCCAAGCTCGAGGGAGCCACGTACTCCTTCCCGATCGTCAACCCGCTGCGCAGCGCGCTGCGCACCGGCGTCGTCCGGCACAAGGGCGGCATCTCGCTCACCGCCGGCGCCACGACGGTCAAGCTGACCGACTTCGACATCAAGCTCCTCGAAGGCCAGCTCTACGGCAAGGTCAACGGCGCCGGCCCGGTGGCGCTGCTCGACCTCGACTACTCCAACACGGGCATCCGATTCCGCAACGGCAAGATCAAGATCGGCCCGGTCGGCACGACGCTGACCCAGGGTGCGGCGGACGCCCTGAACACGGCGTTCGGCGTGTCGGCTCTGTCGGACGACACAGTCCTGGGAGACGCCACGATTCAGTACCGCCTGTTCCCCTGGTAGTCAGGGGCTGACGGACAGGGCCCTCGGGCGCGGGCGGCGGCACGGATGCCGCCGTCCGCGCCCAAGGCGTTCAGGCCTTCGAGCGGACGAGCACCTCAATCCCGTCCAGCACGCGGGCGAGGCCGAACTCGAACGCCCGCTCCGGATCGGACACCGCGCCATACTCCTCGCCCGCCGTGGTGCCCACGCGCGAGCCGATCGGATAGCGCTCCAGGTCGACGATCTTCTCGAGCAGCGGCTGATGGGCCGCCCACCACTGCTCGTCGGTGATCCCGCTGGCCCGCTCCACCTGGGCGGCATCGGCCGCCCCGCGCGCCGCGCCGTGCACGTAGCCGGACAGCAGTGTCACCACTCCGTCCATCTCCAGGTCGCTGAGGCCGATGCCTTCGATGGCGCGCAGCTCGCGCTCGTACTTGTCGAGCACGCCCGGCCCCATCGGCGGGCGCGCCGCCGCGAGCTGCAGCAGCCAGGGATGGCGACGGTAGAGCTCGAAGCTCTCCCGAGCCAGTTGCTCCAGCCCGGCACGCCAGCCGGACGCGCCGGCCTCATGTGGGCCGAGCTCGCGCAGCACCGTGTCCAGCATCAGGTCGAGCAGCTCGGCCTTGCCGGGCACGCATCTGGACGAGGCCGACCAGCTGGCCTCCCACGTGGCGGTGATCGACCACGGCCGCGTGATCGCGGGCGGAACCCCGGACGAGTTGAAGAGCCAGATCGGGGCCGACCGCATCGATGTGGTGGTGCGCGCTGCTGACGATCTGGCCCCGGCGGCCTCGGCGCTGCACCGGGTGACGGGATGCGAGCCGGCGGTGGACCGCGACAGCCGCCTGCTCAGCGCGCCCGCGCGGGAGCGCGTGCGCGCGTTGTCGGGCACGGTCCGCGCGCTCGAGGATGCCGAGGTGGCCGCCGAGGACATCGCGCTGCGCCGGCCGACGCTCGACGAGGTGTTCCTTCACCTCACGGGGCGGGCGGCGTGAACGCCCGGGTGCCTCAGCTCCCCAGCGGCGTGAGCGAGCGCCTTCGCTGGTCGGTCAGCGACACGGCGGCCATCACCGGTTGCTCCTCTGTCAAGTCCGATCCGCAATAAGCGAGCGGCACGCAGGAGCAGAGTCCCCCCTCTCACGCCGCGAGCGAGCGGTCCGACCGAGATTTGCCAACCCCGTGTCCGAGCGCACGCCGGGCGGAGCGCCGTATTTGGCGCGACGGCCGCGAGTAGGCTGCCGGTGAGATGCTGCGCGTCGGTCTCGTTGGTGACCTTTGTGTGGAGCTGGGCGGGCGCAGGCTGGCGCCGATCGCGAGTCGGCGGGCGCGTTCGCTGTTTGCGTGGCTTGCGTTTCACCCCGGTTTGCATCCGCGTTCGCGGGTGGCTGCTGTGTTCTGGCCCGATGTGCTTGATGCCAGTGCTCGGGCGAGCCTGAGGACCACGTTGGCGAAGCTGCGGCGCGAGCTCGGGGCGGGCGCCGGATACATCGTCGCCGGGCGTGACCGCGTGGGCATTGTTGAGGGCCCGGAGGTCTGGGTGGATCTGTGGGAGGCCGAGCGTCTGGTCGCCGAGGGGCGCTTTGACGATGCGCTCGAGCTCCGGGACGGCGAGCTGCTGACCGACCTGGACGACGATTGGGTGCTCGAGGAGCGCCGGTTGCATCGTGATCGCGTCGAGGAGCTGTTGGTGGCGCTTGGTGACGCCGCCGAGGCGGGCGGTGATCGTGAGGCGGCGGTCGGCTACGCGCGCCGCTGGCTCGAGCTGGATCCGTTGTCGGAGGACGCGGCCCGCGTGCTGATGCGGCGCCTGGCGGGGAGTGGGGACCGTGCCGCCGCGGTCGCCGCTTATGAGGCGTTCCGTGTGGCGCTGCGGGAGGGGCTCGGCATGGCGCCCTCGGCCGAGACGCGCGCGCTGGCCGAGGAGTTGCGCATTGATGCCCGCGTCGGAGGGCTCGAGACGGGCGCTCTTGCGTTGCCCGGCGCGCTGCTGCGCACCGAGCAAGCGCCGCTGGTGGGCCGGCGCGAGTCGCTCGCGGAGCTGCGGGCCGCCTGGCGCCGGGCGAGCGCGGGCGCGGCCGTCGTCGTGATGCTGGCGGGTGAGGCCGGCAGCGGCAAGACGCGGCTGCTGAGCGAGCTGGCGACCGAGGCGCACGCTGGCGGCGCGATGGTGTTCGCCGGTCGCTGCCCCGAGGATGGTGGCGTGGCGTTTGCGCCGTTTACCGAGGCGCTGCGCCCGTTTGTCGCCGCGTCGCGGGCGACGCTCCCGGAGTGGGTGGTAGCCGAGCTCGCCCGCTTGTTGCCCGAGCTGAGCGCGCAGGCGGGCGCGCCGGAGGGCGCGGCCGAGGACGCTCGCCACCGCCTGTTCGAGGCCGTGGCCGCCGCCATCGCGCAGGCCGCGCAGCGGACGCCGCTGCTGCTGATCGTCGAGGATCTGCACTGGGCGGACCGTGCGACGCTGCAGATGCTGGGGCACGTGATCCGGACCGTCGGCTGGGCGCCGCTGCTGGTAGCCGGCTCGTTGCGCGATGAGGGCGCCGAGGCCGCACCCGCGCTGCAGACTCTGCTCGGCGATCTGCGCCGCGATAGGCGCGGCGAGCCGCTTGTGCTCGGCGGGCTGTCCGAGGAGGAGGCCGGTGAGCTGGCCGCCGCGTGGCTTGGATCGCAGCCGTCGCCCGATCTCGTGGCCGCCCTGCAAGGCCGCACCGCGGGCAATCCGCTGTTTCTGGAGGAGCTGGTCCGACATCTCGTGGAGTCCGGGGCCGAGCGGTCTTCCGCCGAGCTTGTCGCGGCGGCGAGCAGCGAGGTGCCGCACGGCGTGCGTGCGGTGATCGATCGGCGGCTCGTCCGGCTGGCGGATCGCGTTCGTAGCGCGGTGGAGATGGCGGCGGTGGCCGGTGAGGAGTTCCTGCTCGCGGACCTCGCCGCCGCCTGCGATACCAGCGACGAGGAGCTGGCCGGCGATATTCACGCGGCGCTGGGGGCGGGGTTGGTGGACGAGACCGGGGTCCCCGGGCGCTACCGCTTCGCCCACGCCCTGGTGCGCGAAGCCGTGCTCGCGGGGCTCACCAGCACCCGTCGTGCGCTGCTGCACCGCCGCCTCGCCGCCGCGCTCGAGGCGCTGGCCGAGGATCGCCGTGAGCGCCGACTGCTCGAGCTCTCGCGCCACCTCCTCGACGCGGGACCGCTCGCGGACGCGCCAACCGCCGCACGCGCAGCGCGGCGAGCCGCGGAGCAAGCGACGAGGAGGCTCGCCTACGAGGACGCTGTGGGACTGTTGGAGCGCGCCGTCGCCACGGAACTCGACGGTCGTGACCCCCTGCGCGTGGAGCTGTTGTTGGGGCTCGGCGAGGCCCTGGCGAGGTCGGGTGACGGTCCCTCCGCGGAGCACCGCTTCGTCGAGGCCGCGGACCAGGCGCGGGCCCTTGGCGACCCTGAGCTGCTGGCGCGCGCGGCGCTCGGAGCCGCCGGATTGACTGTCAACGTCGGCCCGGCCCGGGTGGCCGTCCGCGCGCTGCTCGAGGAGGCCCTTGCCGGTCTGGATCCGGCGTCCCCGCTGCGGCCTCGGTTGCTCGCACGGTTGGCGATCGAGGTCTATTACGTGCCACCGGCGAGCCTGCGCGAACGCCTGAGCGCTGAGGCGCTGGCCGCCGGGAGGAGTCTCGGCGGGCCGGCGCTGCTGGAGGCGCTGGGGGCGCGGCACGTCGCGCTTTGGAGCCCTGCCCACACCGAGGAGCGCCTCGCCATTGCCGACGAGCTGATCGCCGCGGCGCGCTCGCTGGGGGCCCGCGAGGCGGAGCTGCAGGGCGTCAACTGGCGGGTCGCGGACCTGGTGGAGCTGGGCGATCTCGACGCCGCGCGCCACTCGATCGCCGAGCACGAGCGCCTGGCGAGCGAGCTGCGGCTGCTCGGCTACGCCTGGTATGTCCCGATGTGGCGAGCCATGCTGGCGCTGATGGCGGGGCGCCTGGACGAGGCGCAGCGGCTCTCGCAAGAGGGCGAGCGCATCGGGCGCGTAGCGCGAGACCGCAACGCCACGCTGCTGTTCACCGTCCAGCGCCTCGCCATCCGCAGCGCCGCCGGCACGCTCACCGAGACAGATCGTGCGGCGATCGAGGAGGGGGCGCGCAGCTCGCCGGCCGGTGCCGCGTGGCAGGCATGGGCCACCGGCATCGCGCTCGGCCGAGGCGAGCTCGAACGCACCCGGCGCACCGTCCTTCGCGAGGTCGAGGGGCTGGCCTCGCTCCCCCTCCACGCGGACTGGCTCTACGCGGCGGCCACGCTCGGCTTGCACGCCGCTCATCTCGGCGAGGCGTCGGCGGCCGCGGCGCTCTATCCCCGCTTGCTCCCCTACCGCGATCGGACGGTGACGGCCGGGCGCGCGAGCTTCTGCGCCGGGTCGGTCTCGCTCTCGCTCGGGCTGCTCGCCGCCACGCTCGGCGACGAGCGAGCCGCCGTCGCGCATCTCGAGGACGCGGTGCGGCGCAACGACGAGCTCGGCGCGGTGCCGTTCGCCGCCGCCGCGCGTTACGCCCTCGCCGGCGTGCTCGGCGACAAGGCGCGGGCCGCTGCGCTGCGACGCGAGGCCCGGGCGGGCGCCGACGCGGTGGCGATGGCGCTGCCGGGCGGCCTGCTGTCCCGCCACTGATCTCCGCACTTGCAGCACTCACGCTGGCGTGACGGTGGCCTTGCGCTGCTGCTGGACGGTGGATACGTCACACCCTTCCCAGTCAGGAGACGCCGCATGACCGTCCAGCCCACACTCTCGCCTCGCCCCCCTCGCCGAGCATCTGGCCGGCGAGGCTCATCACTCCAGACCATGCCGCCTACGACACTGCGCGACGGGTCTGGAACGGCATGATCGACAAGCGCCCCGCCGCGATCGCGCGCTGCGCCGATGCCGACGACGTGGCCGCGGTGCTCCGCTTTGCCGCCGCAGCACGAGCTGCCGCTCGCCGTGCGCGGCGGCGGCCACAACGTGGCCGGCACCGCCGTGGTCGACGACGGCATCGTCATCGACCTCTCGGCCATGCGCGCCGTCCGCCTCGACGGCTCGGGCCGCACGGTGCACGTGCAGGGCGGCGCCACCTGGGCCGATGTCGACCGCGTAACCCAGCCGCTCGGGCTGGCCACGCCCGGCGGCGTCGTCTCGGAGACCGGCGTGGCCGGGCTCGCGCTCAGCGGTGGCGTGTCATCTCAGCGCCGCCTGCACGGGATGACGATCGACAACCTCGTCTCCGCAGAGATTGTCCTGGCCGACGGCCGCCGCGTGCGCGCGAGTGTCGACGAGCACGCCGACCTGTTCTGGGCGCTGCGGGGCGGGGGCGGCAATTTCGGCGTGGTCACCTCCTTCGAGCTGCGCCTGCACGAGCTGGGGCCGGAGGTCTTCGCGCTCAACGTCGCCTATCCGGTCGAGGACGCGGGCCGCGTGCTGGCGGGTTGGCGCGATGCCGTGGCCGGCGCACCGGACGAGCTGACCACCGAGGCGTTCCTGTGGACGCTCCCGGTCGTCCCCGAGCTGCCCGAGCAGCTGCGCGGCCGGCCCTACGTCGGCATCGGCGGCATGTACGCCGGCGACCCGCAGGAGGGCGAGCGGCTCACGCAAGGCCTGCGCGAGCTGTCCACCCCGCTGCTCGACATGAGCGAGACCGGTCCCTTACCTCGACCACCAGCGCTCGCTCGACCCGTTCTTCCCGGCCGGGCTGCGCTACTACTGGAAGGCGCTCTACCTCGACGGGCTCCCCGACGCCGCGATCGACGCCACGGTCTCTTGGGCCGCCGGGCGCCCGTCGGAGCGCACGATCGTCGTGATCCGCCACGGCGGCGGCGCGATCTCGCGCGTGGGCGCGGAGGACACGGCGTTCGGGGACCGCAGCTCGGAGTGGATGCTGAGCATCGACTCGACCTGGGACGACCCGGCCGACGACGAGCGCAACATCGCCTGGACGCGCGCCTTCTGGGACGACGCGCGCCGCTTCTCGCAGGGCAAGGCCTACTTCAACTTCCCCGGCCTGCTCGAGGAGGGCGACGCCGCCGTGCGCAGTAGCTACGGCGCCAACCACGACCGGCTCGCGCGGATCAAGGCCGAGTACGACCCCGAGAACCGCTTCCGGCTCAACCAGAACATCCAGCCGGCGCCGGGAGGTGAGCGGCGATGAAGGAGATCGTCGACGCCGTCGTGGTGGGCGCCGGATACGCCGGGCTCGCGGCCGCGCGAAAGCTCACCGAGGCGGGCTGCTCAACGGTCGTGCTCGAGGCGCGCGACCGCGTCGGCGGCCGCGCGCACACGGTCGAGGAGGCCGGCGCCAAGGTCGACCTAGGCGGCCAGTGGATCGGCCCCGGACAGGACCACATCTACGCGCTCGCCGCCGAAACGGGCGTCGCCACCTTCCCGCAGTGGACCGCCGGACAGGACGTAATGCTCGAGAACGGCCGGCCGCTGCGTGTCACCGAGGAGACCTACGACCCAGACGACCTGGAGGAGTACGGGACGGCCGTCGCAGCCCTCGACCAGGCGGCCGCCGACATCCCACTCGACCGCCCGTGGACGGCGCCCCACGCCACCTCGCTCGACGCGATGACGCTACAGACCTGGCTCGACCAACACCTCGAGCGCCCCGGTGCACGCACGATGCTGGCGACAACCGTGGCGAACCTGTTCGCCGCCGAGCCCGCCAGCCTCTCCCTGCTCCACGTGCTCTTCTACGTCCGCTCCGGCGGCGGCTGGGAGTCGCTCGTGAACACCGAGGGCGGGGCGCAACAGGACCGGCTCGTCGGGGGCTTGCAGGAGCCGGCCGTCAGGCTCGCCGCCGGTCTCGGCGACGCCGTCCGCCTCGAGTGGCCGGTCAGGGCAATCTCCCAGGATTCAGAGGGAGTCGTCGTCGCGGGCGAGGCCGGTGAGGTTACGCGCCCGCCGAGCGATCGTGGCAACCCCGCCCACGCTCGCCGGACGGCTCGTCTACGAGCCAGCGCTCCCCGGCGGGCGCGACCAGCTCACCCAGCGACTTCCCGGCGGTTCGGTGGTGAAGTTCAACCTCGTCTATCCGACACCGTGGTGGCGCGAGCCCGGCCTCCGGGGCTTCGTGTACTCCCCGGACGAGGCCGTCACGATGATGTTCGACGCCACACCCGCGGAGGGACAACCGGGCGTGATCGTCGGCTTCATGGAGGGGGCGAAGGGCGTCGAAGCCGCCGCTCTCGCGGCGGCCGAACGACGGGCGCTCGTGATCGAGCAGGCCGAGCGCGCTCTCGGCCCCCCTTCGGAGCAGAGCATCGGCTACGTCGATCGCGACTGGAGCGCCGAGGAATGGACGAGGGGCTGCTATGGCGCTCACTTCCCGCCCGGAGTCTGGACCCAGCTCGGACCGTCGCTTCGCCAGCCCGTCGGTCGCATCCATTGGGCCGGCACGGAAACCGCGCAGCGGTGGATGGGATACGTCGACGGCGCCATCGAATCCGGCATCAGAGCTGCGGACGAGGTGCTCGAGGACCCTTCTCAGCCCAGCCGCCGCTCACCCGAGAGTCCAGAGTGAGGTAACTCATCGAGGGACGCGTCTCTGCCGCGGGCGCCACCGAATGTCGCTGCGGACGACCAGCGAGCGTCGCCATGGACGGTGAGTAGACGCTCGCAATCGGCCATCGACCGCGGGCCGCCCGGGTGTTGGGCGCCGTTTCCGTCATGGCGTTCCGGATGATCTACGTCGGCTATTGCGGCCGTGTGGCCTGGTGCTCACCCCGCCCGCTCGTCGCACCCTGCGGGTGCGGTTGGGACGGGATGATCACCACGGCCACAGCGGTCTCAGGCGAGCGCTGGGAGGCGGACCTTGCCGCCGCGTACCTTCATGACTCGGTCTGTGCGGTCGGCGGACTCGTTGCGGCGGAGGAGGTTGAAGACGGTGCGGGCGAGGTGGCGCTTGAGCGCGCGCAGCGCCTCTCGTCGGGTCTTGCCCTCCGCTTGGCGGCGGTCGAGGTATTGGCGGGCGCGAGGGTCCCAGCGGGCTTGGACGATCGCGATCTTGTGGAGTGCGGAGTTGAGCCTCG
>CAVTEX010000017.1:0-213924 GCA_963733655.1 uncultured Thermoleophilaceae bacterium | reverse complement strand
CACCTGTTCGGTCGCCCCGCCGACGTCGATCGTGACGCCGTGCAAGTCGACCTGCGTGCCTTTCGTGCGGGGTCGGCGATGGGTCGGCAGCTGGGATCTTCGGGTGGCGACCCCGGTGGCGCCTCCCCGATCGGGATGATCTCCGTCCGGGCTCGCGTGTTCGGCGGCTGGCCGATTCGTCGGTTTCGAGTGATGCGCCCGAACGCGACAGGTACTCGCCCCGCTCTATCTCGACTCGTCGGCGACCGCGGTGGCGAGTCCGAGGGCCTGGGCAATGGAGCTGCCGGCGCTCGCCACGCGGGCGCTTCCGACCACCGGAGCGATGGCGATCAGGACGCCTTGAACCTGCTCGACGCTCAATCCGAGGTCCGACGCCACCCCGAGGTTCACGAGATAGGACGCCGGCGGAGCGCCGGTTGACGCCAAGGCGGCGATCCGTACGAGCATGAAGGTCTCATCGTCGAGGCCCGAGCGCTCCGGGATCCCTTCATTCATCGCCACGAGGGTGTCCAGGACGGGTGTATTCACTTCGGCCATGGCTTGCTCCTCTAGATAGACGTACTTGGCGTTGCGGCCCACTCCGGTCGGGGGTCGGCCGACGAGTCTGGTGTCGCTCAGCCGTGACCCAGCAGCTTTGCCTTTTCGCGCTCGAACTCCTCGTCCGTAAGCACGTTCTGCTCGTGAAGCTCGCCCAACTGCTTGAGCTGCTCCATCGCCTCGTGGGTCAGTCCGCCGGCCGCGGCCGGCCGGTCGGCCTGGCCGGGGTCAGCGGGCGCAGGCTGCTGAGCAGCTGCCGCCTCCTCCTGCTGTTGCGCTTCCTTGGCGTCATGGTGCTTCTTGGCCGCCATCGCGGCCCCTCCAACGGCCGCGACGCGTCGTCTGCGCTGGCGCCTGTCTCGTCCCATCTTCTTCTCCTCCTCGTCACGGCGCCATGGTCTATGGCCGTGGCGCCCGGCTCGCCCGACTACTCGCCCGTCAGCCCAGTTGCGGCCTGGCTGCGGTCATGGACCATGTAGGCCATCCAGATGCAGATGAACGCGATCGCTACGACGGTCCATCCGAATGTTGAAAGTGCCATAACCATGGCCTGAACCTCCATTCTCGCACTCCCCTGGCCCCCCGTCTCGCCTAGTAGCGCGGGCCACGCTCCCGCCGGATGCGATGCAGGCGCCCCGTTAATGGACTTCCGCACGTGGGCCAGGTCCCGAAATCGTTACGGGCACCTGCGACCCGCCCGCCGCAGTGCCGCCCGCGCCGCCCAGTAGCCGCACATCCCGTGCACCCCGCCGCCGGGTGGTGTGGACGAGGAGCAGATGAAGAGGCCCTCGACCGGGGTCGAGTAGGGGACCGGGCGGGCGACGGGGCGCGTGAAGAGCTGGCGCAGGTCCTGAGCACCGCCGTTGATGTCGCCGCCAGGCCCGACTCCGCGCGGGACGGAGCTCGCGCGCGCGAGTAACTTTGCAAACGAGTCCGCGGCTGCGTACCGGGGGGTTCGCACCGGGTAGCGCCCCACCGGGATACCACGGCGTTTCCAACGCACGGCGAGCCCGCTCCCCGAGCGGCCTTGCGGCCGTGCCCCTGCTTCGGTAGTAGGGGGTGTGGCTCGGCAAGGCGTGGTCGTGGCGGCCACGGCTAGCCATTGTCCTTCCGGACGTGACCGTGGACCCCGCGGTGCCCTCGCACTCTTCGCGCTCCACGTGCTGCCGCCCGTCGTCCAGAGCACACCGGGGCGGGACTACCACGAGAGACAGATCGACGTAGTCGCCATACCGGTGTGCTCGCCGAGCGCACCGGGGATTGCTCGAGTGCGCTCGCCGAGCGCATGGTCCCTGGCCGCATGCCGGCCCGTACCCCACCCACAGCCCTCGTGCCCTCGGCCAGCACACAACCCCCGAGGCTTCGCCCTGCCACAGGGCTCGACCAGCTCCACGCCTCACGCGCACGCACGCACGCGCGTAGTCACACCGAGACACGCACCCAGTCGGCACCGGGGGGAAGGGCGGCCCACCACCCCCCGAGGGGGGCGGGAGAGCGGGAGGCGGCGCGGCTAACAGTCACTGCCAGGCCAGGGCCGCGCAAGCCGCTGGTCAAGAGTCACAGGGACCTCTGGCCAGACCCGGTCGACCAGTTGTTTCATCGTAGGCGACCCTAGCGGGGGGTGGCAGGCTTCGGGGTGGGTGGGGTTTCGGTGTCATCGTTTGGGTCGCCGGTAGCCGGCCGCTGCCTGCACGCTCGAGGGACGCCATTTCTGGCCTCCTCGCAACGTCGGCACTCCTTCGTCGTTGAGGCTGTCGGCGATGGCCTGGAGCGTCATGCCCTCGGCGCGCATCTCGGCGACGCGTTCCTTGAGCGGAGGGAGGTCGGAGACCGACGGCCGGCTGATCGGGGTGCCCTTCGCCCGTGCGGCCGCCAGACCCTTGCGCGTGGCCTGCCCGAGGCGATTGCGCTCCCAGCCGCTGACCGACACGATCACGTTCGCCGCCTTGCGTCCGGCGGGATCGGCGGTGTCGATGTTCTCCTCGAGCGACACGAACCGCCCGCCGCTGCGACCGACCGATCTCAGGATCTCCCCGAGCTCGGCCACGGCCAGGCTGAGCTGCGGCAGGGCGTAGACGACCACACACGAGGCTTCGCCCGCCTGCACCCGGCCGAGCGCACGGGCCAACCCGGGCCGACCCGCCGCGCGGCCGCTTGCCGGCTCGACGTCACTGACGATCTCGAGCAGGTCCCAGCCACGCTGGTCGCTCGCCGCGGCGATGGCCTGTATCTGACGTTGCAGGCCGGTCTCATCCATCTGCACGCCTCGCGGAGCGCTGACGTATCCGATCGCGCGAACGACCTCTCGCCGCTCACCCTTCGCCATCGCCGGACTTGGGGTCTTCACCGCCGGCTGCGGGGTGTCGCGCTCGGGCATCCGCATCGGTGGGTGGAGGGTGCCGTTGCGCTCGGGCTGGCGGGCGGGAGCCACCCGGCCCCGCAGCGCGCCGAACAGAACCGACGCGAGGAGCAGGGGCAACGCCAGGGCGAGTATGACGCCTGGCTCGACCTCCTCCTCCTGCCCGGGGGCGGCGGCGTCCGACAGCGAGACGCCGATTCCGGCGTCATCGGTATCACCGGCCGGATTGCGTGTGTCAAGCGGCGTCTGCACCGGCAGAACGAGGTCCCGCTGGGGCGGCCGGGCGGTCCCGGCAAGCCGGTTGTCTTCGCCGGCAGCCCTTCTGGTGGCCGCCAGCAGGTGTCGCGTGGTCTGACGCCCCGCGATCCCGTCCACGGCTATGCCCGCCTTCTGCTGGAAGCGGACCACGCCGGCTTCGGTCAGCGGTCCGTACAGGCCGTCCACCGGGCCCGGGCGTGCGCCCAGGCGGGTCAGCAGCCGTTGCAGCGTCTTCACGCCGCGCGCCTGCCCTTGGATCGTCCGGGGGGCAACCCCCACGCGCTGGTAGCCCGCACCCATGGTCAGCGGGGTGGTGGCCGAGCGCGCGAGGCTCGCGGCCGACCGCACCAGAGCCGGCTCCCCGGATGTGGCTTGCGGGGCCTGGCCCGCGGCGGCGGTGGCGGGCAGCAACAGCGCCAACATCAGCGCGGTCGCCACCGCCATCCCGGCGGCTCGGCGTAGGCCCAAGCCATATGTCGTGTACATGGTTTCTCCTCATCGAGCGATGAGCCCGAGGCGCGTCCAGCGCCCGGGCAGGTCTGACTGAGCCCCGCGGGGGCTAGCCAGGCCGCTCGATGACGGCGACAAAAGCCGCCTGGCGCCACAAAGCCGGCGCGAGCTGCAGGCGCCGGCTGAGGCGCATGGCGGCCAAAGCCGCCAGAGAAGCAAGAAGAGCGAAGAACATGCCGAAAGCGAAGCCGCTGCCGCCGGCCTGGCCCGCACCGGAACCGGGCGCGGGGCTGGGCGGAGCGGGCTGACTGAGCCCGGTGGGCGAGCTCGGACTGGGTGCCGAGACCGACCGGAGGGAAGCCCCCGACGGCGCGTAACCGAGCGAGCTCGTGCTCGCGGCCGGCGTGCCGAGCGAGAGGGCGGTGGGACCATCGGGGCGGGCTACCGCGGGGACGCCGTCGGCGCCGGTTCGCGTGGCGAGCTCGACGACCGGGGCAGCCGGCGCCCGGGGCGCCGGGGCCGTCTCGAGCGTGGGCGGCGGAGCGTGCGAAGTCGTGTCCTGACCGGGACCCACGGGGCCAGAGCCGGCCGGCTCCAGATCGCTTAGCACTGCGAGATCGCCGCCGCCGGCGTGGCCAAGCCGCGGGTTCAACACGCCTCCGGCCCCGTCAACGACCGCAGCAGGGAGAGAGCCGGCGGCGTCGGTCAGGGGCGCAAGCACGCCGGTCTGACCGGTGATGGGCTCGAGCGCTCCGCCGACGACGTCCGTGACCGGCGTCAGCAGGCCGCCGACGGCACCGGCCACCGGGTCGAGCGCGGTACCGATTGTGTCAGTGACCGGATCAAGGAGACCCGCCGCCGCGTCGGTCACCGGGTCGAGCGCGGTTCCGGTGAGGTCGGTGACCGGATCGAGGAGACCGGCGGCGGCATCGGTCACGGGCGTCACCAGGCCGGCCGCCGCGTCGCCGATCGGCGTCAGCACCTGATCGACGCCGTCGGTGACAGGCACGAGCAGGCCGGTCGCGGTGTCGGTCACCGGCTCCAGCACGCCTCCCACGACGTCGGTCACCGGCTCGGCCAGACCCGTCACAGCGTCCGTGACCGGCGCCAGCGCCTCACCCACGGTCGCGGTCAGCGGTGCGACCAGCTCACCGGCGGTGTCGGCCACCGGGGCGAGCAGCTCATCGGCCGCGTCGGCCACGGGAGCAACGCCCTCGCCGGCCACATCGGCCAGCGGCGTGACGATCTGGGCGGCGACATCGGCTAGCGGCGCGACCGTCTCGGCGGCCACATCGACCAGCGGCGCGAGGGCTTCACCGGCGGTGTCGGCCACCGGGGCGAGCAGCTCATCGGCCGCGTCGGCCACGGGAGCAACGCCCTCGCCGGCCACATCGGCCAGCGGCGTGACGATCTGGGCGGCGACATCGGCCAGCGGCGCGACCGTCTCGGCGGCCACATCGACCAGCGGCGCGAGGGCTTCACCGGCGGTGTCGGCCACCGGGGCGAGCAGCTCATCGGCCGCGTCGGCCACGGGAGCAACGCCCTCGCCGGCCACATCGACCACCGGCGCGAGGGCTTCATCGGCGGCCTCGGTCACCGGCGCCAGAAGTTCGTCTGCGGACTCGACCGTGGGGGTCAGCGCGTTCGCTGCGGTGTCGATCGACGGCGCCACCAGATCGTCCGCGGTCTCGGTGACCGGTGCGACGGTCTCGCCGGCGCTGTCGGTGAGGGGCGTCGAGAGGTCGCTCGCGTCGTCGGTGAGCGTCTGGGTGGGAACGGTGTCGGTGGCCGGGCTGGTCAACGACTCGACGGCGGGCGGCGTCACCGGCAAATCGACCGACGCCGGGGCCGTCGGCGGTGAGGGCGGCCCGGACGAGGAGGGCGACGGGAGACTGATCTCGGACGGATCGGGCGACGGAACCGCGACGGGAGCGACGGGCGCGGGCGGCGAGAGCGCGGGGAGCTCGACCGGAACGGGTGAAGCGTCGGCGGGCTCGGCCGCCGTGGTCTCCGTCACCGGCTCAGGCGCCAGGGCGGCGGCGGGGTCAGGGAGGGCGACCGGTTCGGGAGCGGACGGCGCGGCGGGCTCCGGAGCGGCCGGCTCGGGCGCCGCGACGGCCTCGGGCTCGGGCGCCACGACCGGCTCGGGCTCAGGCGCCGCGGCGGGCTCGGGCGCCACGACCGGCTCAGGCTCAGGCGCCGCGACCGGCTCAGGCTCGGGCGCCGCGACCGGCTCGGGCTCGGGCGCCGCAGCAGGCTCAGGCGTTTCCGGTGGTGCCGCCGCCTGCGTGGCTGGCTCGGGAACCGCCTCCACGACGTCCGGCACCGAGGGGGTGGCCGGCAGCTGGGCCGACGCTCCGGGGGCCAACGCCAGCAGCGCGCCGACGGCCACGCCGGCAGCGATGCTGCGGCGCCACCTGGGGCGGCGGGCCATGGCGTTCTCGGCTGTCGGTGCTTCGTCGTTCACGGGTTCCGGTACGTCGCTTTCGACTACGAAGGTGGCCTACCCGTCCCCAACCAGCCGTCGTCATCCCGAACGCAACAACCTGCCCCGTTTTCCCGCAAATTGCGACTTTACACCGGCCTAAAACCTGTGCACGTATACGCAACTAGCCGCCACAGAAGCTCCCGGAATTCTTCAGAACCGTGTTCAGACGACAGCAACCGCCGGCGCCGCCCACCAAACTGAGCTACTCCGAAGGGCGAAGCTCCGGCTGGATCGGCTCGACTTCTACCCCGAGCCGGTGAGGCTCGAGGGGGTGAGGATCCGGGTCACGCCATGGCTGTTTCGGGGGCCGCGCGGGTGTGCTGCTAGCGCGGCTCATGTGTCTTGACGTGTGGTGAGCGCACGAGCGGATTCGTAACCCCACTGCTCGGACGACTCCCCCGGAAAGAAGAGAGCCCCGCCGTAGCGAGGCCCCCGGCTTGGAGTCAAGTTGTGCGCTCGACCGCCAAGACAACTGGAGCCGCCACCGTATCGCCCCGGTCGGCGGGATTTGTCTCGCCGTTGGGACCTGACGGCCTCGCGGCTCGCCTCTCTGCCGGTCCCGAGTTAGGCTCGCGCTCGTGGCGGTCGGCCGCAGGCGATGTGGATGAACCGCGACGGCTGACGCGCGTCAGTCGCCCGCGAGCAGGCGCAGCCGTTCGAGCGTGTCGGCGGTCTCGATCCGGCGCAGCACCCGGCCGACCTGCCGGTCGTGCTCGGCCAGCGACGCCAGCGAGGCGAGTCCTTCGCCACGGTCGCCGTCCCGCGCCTCGGCGGCCGCTCGCCGCAGCAGCCAGCGTCCGCAGGTACCAGCCTCTCCCCACGGGCCCCCGGAGCCTGTCGAGGTCGCGCCGGTCTTCCACGCTAAGCCTGACCACGACCCGGTCCTCATCACGCATCACCATCGGGCCGCCAGCCTAGCCCGAGCCCCGGTCTCGCCTATTCGTGGGGCGAATCGAGCAGGTGCGGCCTACTCCGACAGCCCCACGGCTTCGAGGGCTTCGCTGCGATCCATGTAGATCACTTGCCGACGAATCAGTCGCTGCCGCACCGTGAAGATGTTGGCGGTCCTAGTGCGAACTTGGGCTCCGCTCTGCCTGCCTCGTGCTCGAACGCGAACGACAGAAACGACCCGCTCACCCGCGTCCAGGATCTCTTCAAGCTCGAACACTGGCGGCTCGAACACGGCGATGAAGTCCTCGATGTAAAGGCGCAGCCCCGCGTGGCCAGAGTAAGTGCGTCCGAACATCTCGCTCCCCGGAGAGATGATCTGCGCGTCGGCCGAATAGCAGGCCGCGATGTCCTCAAGCACCCAGCGGCTCCAGGCGTCAAAACATTGGCGCGCAACTTCCACGTTCTCCTGCGACATCGCCCGCCCAGTATCCCGCCGCTCGCAGGGCCGCGTCCAGTACCGCGTTAGGCCCACGCGAAGCGAGAAGGGGTCCCGGCAGCCGACGCCGTCAAATCACTATTTCAGCGGCCGATCACACGGCGGGCGGGACGCCTGTCCGGGCTCCGTGACGCAAAGGGCCCCTCCCCACCTCCCCCCAGACCGTCGACGGCCTACCCCCGGTGACTCGCGTCGTAACGTCACACGACTTGGCCCTTGATCCGCGTCGCGAATAGGGCCAAGTCATTGGCCGAATAGGCCGCAGGACGCCGCACGAGCTGTCTACAGAGAACGGGCATGGGCGGACTACCGCGCCGTCCGCGATCGCTAGCACCCCGCGAATCCCCGAGTGTCCTGGCCCCTGATGGACGTCTTGGGCCGACCGGACCGTCCCTACCCCGGTGCCTCGGGCGCCGCTGGCGGCGTCGACGCGCGGCGGTGGCGGATCCTGAGCAGCAACCCCGCCATGAGCGCCGCTAGCACGCCGCCGCCCAGCGCGACGATCCAAACGTTCGAGCCGTCGCTCGCCGGCGCCGGGGTGGCCGCGCTCGGGGGCTCGACGACCTCGTCGACGCGGGCGACCGGCAGCTTGGCGTCCTCGCCCACGCTCGGAAGCGTCCTCGCCGGGCGGGGCGTAAGCCCGGCTGTGAGCTTCGCGTAGGCCTCTTTGCTCTCGCTGGGCAGGGTCACCCAGACCCCGTCGTTCACGCGCATCAGCCCGGCGGAGGGCACCACGGTGACGGAGACGGAGACGCGGTCCACCTCGCCGCCGCCCTCGGCGGGGATCGTGAGCGTGTTCTTGTACCAGGGCAGCCCGCGCACGGGGGCGTCCGTACCCCGGGGGGGGGGGCCGACCGCGAGCGCCGTCGCCGCCTCCGGATCGGAGAGCTCCCTGCACTCGCTCGCCCCACAGACCTTCGCGGAGCTGATCTCCGTGGCCTCCAAAGCCAGCCTGTCCTCCAAAGGCAGCAACTCCCAGGCCACCGCACTCGGCGGCACGAGCAGGGGGAACACGGCGGCCGCCGCGAGCAGCCAGTTGGTCCTTGGCATCCCAGCCTCCAATCGTCGCTTGACGAGTATAAATGCGCCGCGGCGCCTGGGTTCCCGGAAACTCACTCCCCTCCGGCCTGTCTGGGGCGGCTACGGATACGTGAACAGCCGCGAGAGGTTCGAGAGATGGCTCAACGGCCTGACGGCGCCGATCGACTGGGCGGCGGTCAAGGCGTGGGAGGTGGAGAAGCAGTGAGCGAGCACGAAATCCCCGAGGAGGTGCGTTACGTCGAGTTCACGTTCGACGGCGTCGTACACAGAATCCCGGTGACGCCCGAGCAGGCCCGGCGCTGGCTCGAGGGCCAGAAGGCGATCGGCTACGACATGAACACTGGCGAGCCCTCCGTTGACGCCGACGGCCGGCTGATCGAGGAGCACCGAAACACGATGGAACCGGACGACGACGCGGCGTAGACTGGTCTGAGCCACTGGAGCGCGACGCTCCCGGCCCCATAGCCACCGGCCCGCGACGGGTCGGGTGGCGCCCGATGGCGGTCCCCGGGCGCGACGCCCGACCCGCCCTCTCGCTTGCCAGCGCGATGCTGGCAAGGGCGCGACGCTTCGACGTCAGCCAGGCCCTCAAGCGTCCCTGCAACGTTGTCACCCCGCGGGTCGAGCAGCGCCTGACGCTCGACCGCCTCGATGCTGATGCAACCGTCGGAGCCGTCGCCGAGACGCCGGACGAGGTACGGGGCATAGGGCACGATGCTCCAGCCGAACCCGGAGAGCCGAATGTATGTATGCATCGCGCCAGGAGCCTACGACGAGCCCGTGACGCTCCTGCCACCCTGCTGTACGCGTGTACTTCGAGTGGGACACGTTCGCGCTCGACGCTGCGCAAGCGCTCTGCGTGGCGCTGCCGGCGGCCGGGTTGCCGGCGTTCCTGCTGCGCCTGACCGGGCGCGGCTGGGCGCTCATCGCGCCCGTGTCGGTGGTGCTGAGCGTCGTCGCCATCGCGGCCGCCGGCGCCAGCGCCGACGTGATCACCTGGATCGCCCTGCTGCTCGTGCCTCCCGGCTGCGCGCTCGCGCTCGGGTGGGCCGCGCATGGGGCGCGGCCTTGGCTCGCTGTTGCGGTGGTGCCGCTGCTCGCGGTCGCCTTCGCGGCACCGGATGATCCGTCCGGCCGCGTCGCCCGGCTGCTGCTGATCGTCGGCTCGTGCGTGACCCTTGGCCGGCTGCTCGCCGGGGCCACGCCGCTCCTCTTCCTGAAGTGGGGCGTGGTGGCCATGACGGTGATCGACGCCGTGTTCATCTTCGGCGACCTCTGGGGCGATCAGAACGCCGCCTTCAACGCGGCGGCGCCGGCGGAGGGCCTGCCGCGCCTGCAGGTGGCCGACATCGGGGACGTGTCCACCGACTACGGGGACTACTTCATCTCCGGGCTGGTGGGCGGCATCCTCGCCGCCGAGCGCCGCAACCAGGCCCTCGCGGCGGTCGCGACCCTCGTCGCGCTGGAGGCCTTCAATCAGCTCTTCCTCGTCGTCGATTCGCTGCCGGGAACCGTGCCACCCTGCGCGGTCATGCTCGCCTTCGAGGCATGGCATCGCGGGCGCGAGCGCCAGCGGCCGGTCCCGGCCTAGACGGCCAGGATCCCGTCCAGTGCGAGGAGCACGCCGAGGGCCACGAGCCCGACCGCCAGCAGCCGGGCCGCCCAGCGCAGGACGCGGCCGCGCGGGCCTTCGGTGGGCACGCCGGCCGCCAGAACGGTCAGCGCCGCCACGCCCGCCGCCATCGCACCCAGCGCTGACCAACACGCCGCTGTCGGCGCCCGCACCGAGGGCCAGGACGATCAGGGCGGGGCGCGCCACGATCGGGACCGCCACCGGGACGAGCGCTGCGCCCCAGCCGTCGAGCGCAGGCTCGGGCGAGGGCGGCCGCCGGAACAGGTCGATCGCTCCGGCCAGCGCGGCCACGACGCCCGCGGCGATGCGGAAGGAGGATTCGCTGACGTCGAGCAGGTCGAGCACCGGATCGCCCAGCAATGCGGCGGCGCACACGGCGACTGCGCCGGCGATGCCGCCGACGGCGGCCAGCTCGGCAACGGCGCGAGGCGCCCGCCCGGAACGAGGGACACCGAACGCGGCACGCGCCGGATTGAGCGCCAGCAGGAGCACGGCGGCCCAGAGCCAGCCCGAGGGCGAGTCCTCGTCCGAGGAAGCCGAACCGCTCGCCTGCGCGATCGGGATTGTTCGCAGCAGCCCGGCCAGCGCGTGCTGCTGGTCGTCCATGCGGGTCTCCCCGTCGACGAACCAGGCGCCCTCCACTCGTCCGGGCCGGGCGGCGTCCGCCGCATCCTGGGCGTCGGACTGCGTCTCCAGAGCGAGTCCGGCGACGCAGCTCGCCCGTTCGGCGAGCGGCGCGCGCAGGTCGGCGAGCCGGGCATCCTCCTGCGCGGTCAGCCACCACCCGGTGACGGCCTCGCCCACCACGCCGTACCAGCCGCCGCGCGGCTCGTAGCTGCCCCGCACCAACCCGCCCCAGGGGCCGAAGAGCTGGCCGAGGTAGCGAGCCTGCATGCCGAACTGCCCGGCCTGCTCGCGCGCATAGTCGGCCTCGTCACCGGTGAGCGGCGGGTCGGCCACGGTCGGGGAACCGCACGGTCTCGGACTGCCCGTAGGCCGCCCAGTGATCCGGGATCGGCGGCCAGTGGTCCTCGACCTCGTCGCGCGACGTGGCCAGATAGGCGCCGATCCTGTCGGCGGCCTCGCCCCAGCCCTCGTCCGGGAAGAGCCGGTGCAGAAGCGCGAGCGCCCAGTAGGCCTCGCCCGTGTAGTACTTGGAGTACTCGCCGGGCACCGGCGCGCCCCGGTCCTCGTCGTACTCCGCAAGCACAGCGCCCGAGGGCTCGGTCTGCGCGAGCAGGAAGCGCCCGAGGCGCCGCAGGTCCTCGTCGTAGCGCTCGTCGCCCGTCGCCTCGCGGCGGGTCGCGAGCCCCGCGACCAGCAGCGCCGTCGAGCCCGTGGCCGTGCGCCCGTTGTAGCTGAACGCGGACCAGTCCCCGCTCTCCTCCAGCCTGGCGAGCGCCCATTCGGTGCCCCTGTCGGCGGAGCGAAGCGCCCCGGGCAGTCCGGCCGCGGCCGCCTGGTAGAGGCCCATCGTCACCCCGGCGTGGCGGACCTCGTTGTAGTCGGCGGACGAGACCGAATCGTCGTCGGCGTTGTACTCGTAGAGCCAGTCGCCGTCCGGCTCCTGATTGCGGACGAACCAGTCGACCACGGCCTGCGACGAGCGCCGCAGCTCGTCCGGGCTGACCGACGGGCAGTGCTCGGGCGGCGACCCCACCGCGAACACCAGGAGGAGGATCAGCGCCAGGGTGAGTCCGGCCCGCCACACGCGCGCGGCGGGCCGCGATCCGCGGGCGCTCACCGGCCGCTCATCGCCATGTCGCGGCGGGCGCGGCGGATCGCCGGGAGCAGCAGCGTCGGGAGCGCGAACCACGCGGTCAGCGGCAGGCGGCTGAGCGTAAACGCAACCGCGGGTGCGCCGGCCATCGTGGTGCCGTTCCGGTCGATCAGCTCGAGCCGCGAACCGGGTGCCACCGCCTCGACGCGGAAGCGAGCGAGCCAGTCGAGCGCGCGCACGAGGGCGACGAGTCGTCGCTGGCGCTGACTGCCGGGGTCGAAGCGAAGCACCCGGTCACGCGTGGAGGGCACGGCCCAAACCACCAGCACGGCGATGGCGAGGAACGAGAAGACCTGCACCGACGCCGATCCCTGGATCCCGATGTGAAACGCGACGGCCACCCACACGGCGGCGTAGCGGCTGCCGCGCCACCACAGGCCGGCCGCGATGAACAGCTCGGTCAGCACGATGAACTTGGCCGCTCCGGTGTGGAAGCTGCGGTCGGTCAGGAGCGACACCGCCCAGTCCGGCAGCGCGCCCAGCTCGTCCCGCGCCCGCGTGACGCGCTGCCAGGTGACCGTTCCGCCGAACCAGTCGGGATCGACGAGCTTGCTGAACCCGGATGCCGCGTACACCGCAGCGCACTCGAAGCGGAGCAGCCAGAGCGGCCAGCCCGGCGCCGAGAGATCCTGGAACGGCCGCCCCCGACGGCGGCGCAGCCACGCGTCGATCGACAGCTCGCGTCCGCAGGGCGCCACCGCGAGCACGCCGAGGACGATCAGCAGGTACGCGCGGTTGTTATGGAAGTGGGTGGTCGAGAGGAACAGGTTGTAGGCGACGATCGCGAACGTGATCGAGGTCACCATCCGGGTGAGGAGGCCGAGCGACATCGCGACCGCGGCCAGCGCCGCCAGCCACAGCAGCCCGACGTAGAGAGCGCCGGGCAGCTCCGGATACCAGGCGGCGTAGGGCTCATAGAAACCATCCGAGTAGATCCGCCCGTCGAGGGAGTCGGACAGGAACGGCTGCAGGTGCAGCAGCACGATCGGGCCGGCCAGCACCCTCAGCAGCGCGAGCGAGCGCATGCTGACGGGCCGGCCGAGCAGCTCGTCGAGCCGCGCTGCCGGGCCGCGGGGCCGAGCCGGCGCGCCAACCGCGGTCGCGCTCAACCTTCGTCCTTCCGGAGGCGGCTGCGCATGACCTCGCTCGTCGGGGCGTCGGCGTTGTGCCACGACGTGACCCGGGCCTCCAGGTAGCGGGTCTCACGGTCGCGCGGCGTGTTGGTGGCCACCCAGTCGAGGGCGGAGTCGAGAAACGCGAGCTGGTTTTCGAGCCCGGCGTCGGCGTGATGGCGGACCGCGGGGTAGCGCAGCCCGCGGCTCTGCACGAGCTCGTCCCACTGGTAGCCGGACCACGGACAGCTCGACCGGCACGCGCCGGCCGTCGTCGGTCACGCGTACGACGTCGGCTCGCCAGGTGCTCGACTCGGGGAACATCTGGAACGCGAACTCCTTGTGGTCGGCCCAGTAGCCGCGTGCGATGAACCCGACCTGGAGGGCCACGACGGTCACCACCACGACCCGCCGCGCGACGACCCTGACCCTCGACCTCACGCGGCTTACGATGACACGGCCCGGCTCTGAGTGGCCGGAACCTTCCCGGGTTTACCTCGGCGCCGGGCGGGGGAGTTTCCCCCGGCAAGGGGACGCAGGCTTGCGCGCCGCACAACCGCGCAGATCGATGCCGAGCTCGACAGGCTGGAGGCGATCGGGCCTCTATCCCGACTGGGTCGAGGACCTGCGCGTGGTCGCCGGACCCCAGATCGTGGAGGACCTGGCCAGCGGCGCGGAGGCCTACCTGCAGATGTGGGAGCGCACGCAGGCGGCTGCGTCGGGATGAGTGCTTTCTCATGGGCGTTTCACGAGCTTCCAATCCACAAGGGAGATCGTCCTGGCTGTGCTGGTGCGTTTGACTGCCGCCCTTCTGGTCGCCACGCTGCTCGCGCTAGGGGCGTTCGCGGCCTGGCCGGCCAGCGAGATCGCAGACGTGGCCAAGGTGCGCCGCGTGGCAGAGAACTGGGTCGGTTCAGGCGAGTCCCAGCCGCCGCGACGTGCCGGCGACGAGTGGGAGGTCGACGTCGTTCGGCCCGATGGGTCCCTGATCGAGGTCACGATCGGCGACGATCTCCGGTTGCTCGGTCTCGATGAGGAGCTCGGGCCGGGGCGGAGCGCCGCCCATGATGAGGTCACCGGGCCTGGCCGTCTGCGCGCCGCTGCGGCGGCGCTAGCTGTCGTGCCGGGTGGGGCGGTGCTGGCCGTCGAGCAGGAGCAAAGAGGGATCGAGGTGGCAGTCCGTGGCCGGGACGGAGGTCGCCTCGAGGTCGCCATGGACGCGAGGCATCAGGTCACGGAGATCGAGGCCGAGGACAGCGAGGACGAGTAAGCGGAGCGCCTAACCGGCGTCCAGGTCCGCCGCCATGCGGCTCACGGCTTGTTCGCGCTTGCGCACCGACTCAATGGCCGCTCGGTACCGGCCGCGCTTGGTGTTCGCCGCCGCCTCGGCCAACCTTCCATAGCCGTCCGCGGTCGCGTCGAGGACGCCGACCAGGTCCTCGTATGCAGGCTCGTCGGGTGCCAGAACGCTCTCGACCCGCCGCGCGGCGCGCTCGTACGCGCGCTGGAGGTCAAGCGCCACGACGGCCTGGCCGGTGGGGCGCTTGGCGCGGGCCAGGCGCGCACGGGCCGCGCGCCGGCTACGTCTGAGGCTCTGTGATCGCGAAAGCCACCTGCGCGCCGCGTGAATCGATCTCCGAAAGCGGAAGCGGACGCTCGCCGCGCAGCAGAATCGTCGTGGCCATTCGCTCGCACACCGGAAGGTGGGTGCGTGCTTCTCGGGACGGGGCGTTGCACAGGATCAGCAGCGGGCCTCCCGTGGTCGGCGCGAGATAGGCCGTGGCCACCAGACCGGGCCGCAGGACCAACCCCTCGTAGCGCCACGCCTCGAGCGGGCCGAGCCGGACCTCGGTGCGAGCGTTCTCCGGCGCGATTTCGCCGCGGAAGCGACGGTCGAGGACGTAGCTATCCGGCACGTGGCCGACTATCAGGCTTGCTCCTTCGTCGCCGATAGGCGCCGCTGCGACCGCCGCGGACAATTCGGCCCCCGGGTCGCGCACCACCGCGGCGGGTGCCCAGCCGTCCGGGAGCCGGACGGTGAGCGCACGGCTCTCGAGCTGCGAGGCCTGCGCCTCCTCACCGGTGCTCCGCCCGAGCAGCACGCCCGCCACGGCGCAAACGAGAACGGCGCCCAGGGCGGCGAGCACGGAAGGACGGCGTAGTAGTGCGACGCTCGGCGGTCTCACGCCGGACAGGTCCGGGCGCCGCACGCGCGGGAGCTTCGGCAGGTCGGGTCGCGTGAGCTTGACACGAGGCAGGTCGATCCGCGGCAGCGTGATCTGGGGCCGCTTCATGCGAGGCCGGGATGGGGTGGCCTCGGCCGTTGGCGCGGCCGCCGGGGTGGGCGTCGGCTCGGGCAGTGGCCGGAGCTGCTCGCGCCGCGGCGCCGCGGCGGGCGCGGGATGCTGTTTCGGTCGCGCGCGTGGCGCCGCCGGCGAGGTGGCGGGCCGCCCGGACAACCGCCGCCGCGCAGCCTTGCTCGGAGTCCTCTCGACACGGAGGCCGGCCAACGCCGCGCTCTTGGTCAGCTCGAGAACATCCGCGTAGCGGTCCTCGGGGTCGTGAGCCATCGCGCGCTCCACCACCGCAGCGAGTGGCCGGGGCAGGTCGACCCTGGCGCCTGAGGCGCGCCTGCCCGGCCGGGACTCTCGCGGCGGGCTCCCGGTGAGAGCGGCGTAGAGAACGGCGCCGAGCGAGTAGACGCTGCTGCGGGCGTCCAGGGCGTGTCCGTCGCGCTCCTCGGGCGACCGAAAGGCCAGGTCTTGGCGGGCCTCGGAAGGCTTGCGCGGGACGAGGTCGAGCGGGATGCCGCGGTCGGCCAGCATCGCGCCGTGGCTCGGGTCCAGTCTGATGGACCCCGGTGTCAGGTCCCGTGCCATGAGGCCCTGGCTCGACAGGGCGTGCACGGCCTGCGCGATGTCGAGCACGATTCGGATGGCGTGCCGCGCCGGCAGCTTGCCCCGGCGGGAGAGGACCTGCGCAAGGGTGGGGGCGGAGCTGCTCTCGAGCCTCAGCGACCCACGGCCGTCGGGCCCACGCACGATCCGCGCCCCGAGTAGGTTCGGATGATCCATCTCGGCACGGGTGGCTGCCGCTCGCGCAAGTCCACTACCCCCCACGCCTGGGTGGGCTTTCACCCCGTCCATCCGGCTAGCCCGAGTCGTCGAGGTAGACCGGGGGCGGTTCGGGCTCCGGGGCGGGCGCCGGATTCACAGGTGGGCTCGGCGCGACGGGCGCCGGTGCGACCGGGGCGGGGGCCACGGGCACGGGTGCCGGGACCACCGGCTCGGGTTCGGGCTCGGCGAACTCGTCGGACTCGGTGAACTCGTCGGGCGCCGGATCCACGACGACCGGTGCCGGCGTACGCCTCGGCTTGCGCGGCCGGGCCTCACGCCGGAGCGCGGGCAGCTTGGGCGCTTCGCCGAGTTCCGGCACCGGCGTGGGCTCCACGCTGTCGACCACTCGAGCCGGCGGCAGCGGGGCCACCCGCGTGTTTTCGGCGGCGCTGTCGGGACGAGAAAGAGCGAACGAGCCCAGCAGCGTGAACAGGCAGGCCCCCGCCACGACCAGGACGCGCGTGTTGATCAGTCCGCGGGGCACGTCACGGCCCGCGTGGTGTCCGGAGGCACGCAGCCGTCGATGCGCTTCCACCGCTTGCGCTGAGATCGGATCGTGAAGCGGGTGTACTTCCCGAGCCGGTCAGTTCGGCGGACGAACACCTCGATGACGGAGCCCGCCGGGAAGAACTGCTCGAAGCTGGGGAGCCGGACGGGCTTTGGCTTCGTCCTCGAGATCGGCTTCCGTGCTTCCTTCACCGGACACTTCTTGCCGCGGCACCTGACGAGGACCTTCGATCCCGCAGGGGCCCGCACGCCGAGGATCTCGATGCGCGCGCCGGTCTCCTTGCGCCACCCGGCGAGCCGGACGACCGGGAAGGGGGCGAGCATCCTCACGAAGGGCTCGTCGGTGATGTTGGCCGGCGGCGGTGAGCTCTTCTTCACGTCGCCGCCGGGCGTGATCGGTGTGAGCCAGTTCGGAGGACTTGATGTTGAGGATCTGCGAGGCGGTTGCCGTGGCCCCGTCGTCATCCCTGACTCTCAGCGCCACCGTGTGTGGCCCCGGCGTCGTGAAGGTCCCGAGCACCCGCTGCCCCGAGGCGTCGTCGAACGCGCCATCGCCGTCAAGATCCCAGTTCTGAGATTCCACGGCACGGTCATCGCTGGAGTAGGAGGACAGGATGACCTCTTGGCCCACGGTCGGGTCATTGGGAAAGGCGTCGAAGGCGGCGGTGGGCGGGGTGTGGATGCGGATGGGTCGCGTGGTGGTTGCCGTCAGGCCCAGGCTGTCCGTGATCGTCAGGCGGACCGTGTGATTGCCGGTGGCGGAGTAGGACCTCGTGACGGGCACGGGGGCGCCCGGCACGGGCAGCGTGCCGTTGCCGAAGTTCCAAGTGGCGCCCGTGATCGCTCCCGTACCGGCCACCGCCGTCGGATTGAACGTGATCGGCTGGTTGATCAGAGCGACCCTCGGCGTGGCCGTGAAGGACACCGTCGGCGGCCGTGGGTTGACCGTGATGGTTGTTGAGGCCGACGCCGTCCCGAGTGAGTCCGTGACGGTGAGCGTGACCGGGAAAGTGCCCGGGGTGTTGAAGGTGTGCGTTGCGGTGTCAGTGCTGGCGCCGGCGCCCTCGCCGAAGGTCCAGGCGAAACCGGTGATTGGCCCCGCCGCCGGGTCCGGGTCCGGTTGGGACGTCGAGTTGAACGTCACCGTCGTCCCGACGAGAACCGTCGTGCCCGGCGAGACGGTGAAGCTCGCCGTCGGGGCCGCCGCCGCCGGGGCGGCGGACAGCACGGCCATCGCTCCGACGATGAGGACCGTGCTGAGGGCGAGGCGGGTCACCTTACGAGCAACGGGTGAGCACCCCCGGCACTTTCGCCCTCCCTCGAACATTCGTCCAGGCCCCGCAAATTGCGGGCTTATTGATTCGTTGGGCCGCACCACGGCCTTTGCGATACTGGTCCCACCGTGATTCGGGGGGACCTTGCTCGCCGTGCTGACGCACTCGTCGAGGCGCGCGAGCCGTTTGTGGCGGCCACCGTCATCCGGGCCAAACGGCCCACGAGTGTGCGTGCCGGCGACGCCGCTCTGGTCGGGCCCGACGGCATCATCGAGGGATTCGTGGGCGGCGCCTGCGCGGAGTCGTCGGTCCACCTGCACGCGCTGCGGGTGCTGGAGACCGGCGAGCCACTGCTCCTGCGCATCCTGCCGGGCGAGGGCGAGGAGGAGACCGAGGCGGGGGAGGGTGCGGTCACGGTGAAGAACCCCTGCCTCAGCGGCGGAGCGCTCGAGATATTCCTCGAGCCCCACCTTCCCGCCCCGCACGTGCTCGTGGTCGGCGAGACGCCCGTGGCCGGTGCGCTGATTGCAGCTGGGTGGCGCCCTCGGGTTCGAGATGGTCAGCGGCGACGCGCGCAACGCGCCGGAGACGGGCGATGCCGCGGTGATCGTGGCATCGCACGGACACGATGAGGAACACGTGCTGGCGTCCGCCCTGCGTATGGGGGTGCCCTTCGTCGGGCTGGTGGCGAGCGCGAAGCGCGGCACCGCCGTGCGCGCGGCGCTGGACGTGCCTGACGAGCTGCGCGCCCAGCTGCACACCCCGGCCGGGCTCGACATCGGTGCCCGGACACCGGCGGAGATCGCGTTGTCGATCTTCGCTCAGATCGTCGCCGAGAGCCGCGCGACCGGGGTACCGCCGGGCGCGCGCGAGGCGGTGGCGATCGACCCCGTGTGCGGCATGGAGGTCGCCGCCGGCGAGGGCTCCATCCGGATGGAGCACGAGGGACGCCAGTTCTTCTTCTGCTGCAGCGGCTGCCGCGACGCGTTCGCAGCGGCTCCCGCGGACCATGCGCCAGGCTGAGCGGCAGGTGCCCTTCGTAGCCGGTCTCGTGCTGGCCGCCGGCGGATCACGCCGGCTTGGCCGGCCCAAGCAGTTGCTGCCCTTCGGGGACGCCACGCTGCTCGACCACACCGTTGCGACCGCGCGAGAGTGCGGTTTCGACCAACTGATCGTGGCGCTGGGGGGCTCGGCGGACGACGTGCGCGCGACGGTCGATCTCTCGGGAGCCGAAGTCGTGGTGAACGAGCACTTCGGCGACGGCTGCTCGTCCTCGATCGCGGCGGCGATTGGCGTCGTCGACGAGCGCGCCGACGCGCTCGTGCTGCTCTTGGGTGACCAGCCGGGCGTGACTCCCGCGACCGTACGCGGGCTCGTCGCGGGCCGGGGCCATGCCGAGCTCGCCGTCTGCCGCTACGACGACGGTCGCGGCCACCCCTTCGCCTTTGGCCGCGAGACGCTTCGCCGAGCTGGCCGGGCTTCATGGCGACAAGGCCGTGTGGAAGCTGCTCGATCGCCGCGGGCGACGACGTGGCCGAGGTCGCGGTGCCCGGCCCGGTCCCGCTCGACGTGGACACCTGGGAGGACTACGAGGCGGTGCTCGCGGCGTCGGCGGCCAGGGGTCTGAGATGGCGAGCGTCACGATGCGCCGAGATCCGCGAGGGAGAGGTGCCTTTCGACGGGGGGACCGCGATCCAGGAGGACCCCGGCCGGCCCGCCTTCCGTGGGAACGGACCGGATGACTACGTCTGCGTGCAGTGCGGCAACGTGCTGGCCGAGGCGATGCATCCGGTGCAGATGACCAAGAAGGTCCGGGTTCGCTGCGGGCGTCTGCTCGACGGTCAACGTGGCCGTCACGGATGAGTCTCCCGACGCTGGGCGCCGTCACGCATAGAGCGGTTTGTGCCGCACGTGCGTCCTGGGGTAATGTCACCGCTCCGGGGAGTTGGGAGACGGGAGGAAAGGCTGACGATGGCGGCTTCGGAATGGCCGGTAGGTCTCGCGATCGGCATCGTGGTGATCCTGGTGGCCGCGGTGATCCTGATCGTGATCGTCGCGCTGGCGATGAGGATCGCCAAGCAGGCCAAGACCGCTGAGGATGCGGTGGAGGTCGTGCGCCGGCAGACGGCCGAGCTCGACGGCGTCGCTCGCATCAACGACTCCGGCGTCCGCGTTCTCCACGCCGCCCGGGCCCTGCGAAAGGTGGCGGTGGGCAAATGACCGTGCTCGCCGTTTCATCTGACACCTACTGGACGATCGCGCTGCTCGTCGGGTTGGGCGCGGCCCTGATCGTGGTGGTCCTGCTGGTGCTGCTGCTCCAGAACCTCGCGCGGATCCAGGGGTCCGTGGAGGGCTTGCTGGAGGTGGCGGGCAAGGTCGGCGCCAACACGGCCAACATCCCTCAGCTCGAGGCGACCGCGCCCGTGCTGGCGCTGATCGTGGACGAAGCCGTTGTGCAGGACGGCTACATGAACGCGCTCACCGACGGGTACGGCGAGTCGTGATCGTCCTGAGCGTTCTGCTCGCGGTGGTGGTGATCGCGCGTGCTCGCCCTTGCCCTGATCGAGATCCGCAGGCGCCTCATGGTGATCTCGGAGGGCCTGGCCAGTCTGGGCTCCGCGCTCGAGGGTGTGGAGAAGGAGCACCTGCGTCCCCTGGAGGGCGCGGTCAGGGCGATCAACGCCCAGTTCGACATCATCCTCGGCGCCCTGCCGGGGATTGCCCGCAAGGCCTCGATCGTCGCCGAGAGGAGGCCGCGATGACGCTCTGGTGGATCGGGAACATCGTCCTGCTCGTGGTGATCCTCCCGCGTGGTCGTGTATCTGCTGCGCGGCGTGCTCGACGCGGCCAGGAGCATCGTGCCCTCGGTGCAGACGATCGCCACGGCAGCCGCCGCGGGATCGAAGGACCTCGACGCCGCCCCGCTGCTCCTGACCACGCAGGACCAGGTCGAGCGGACGGTCGCGGGACTCGCCGACTACGGCGGCTCCCTGGACGTGATCGTCGACGACGCCGAGGAGGAGCGGGCATGACCGTGTTGGCCGTGGCCGCGCCCGCGGTGGTCATGATCCTGGCCGTCCTGCTGATCGTGCTCGCGCTCGTCTACTACCTCGTCTCGACGATCCTGGAGCTTCGGAAGATCACCGCGGGATTGGACGAGGTCATCGCGAGCGTCGGCGAGATCGTGGAGAAGAGCGCGCCGGTCAACGACGTGGTCACACAGATCAACGGGCAGCTGGACGCGGGGGTCGACCTGCTCGAGGGCCTGCTCGTGAAGAAGGCCGGCATGAGCGATGCCATGGGCCTCATCGAGGGGCTCTACCCCGGCGCCGCCGCGGCAGGCCTGCGCAACTTCCCCGAGAGCACCGAGGTCGACTCGCCGAGGATCGGCGAGGTCTACACGAAGGGCACGCTCACGCTCGCGCGGCTCGGGCGCGAGGCGCCGATCGCCGCCCTCAGCCCCAGCGGCGAGGTGCTGCGCAACGTCGAGGGCGGCAGCCTGGCGGCCCGCCAGCTCTACCCCGAGGTCCGTCAGACCAGGCCGGAGAAGCTCGCGACCTCGCCGGTCATCGGAACGGACGCACCCGAGCAGTACGAGCAACGCGACGACATCGGGGCTCCTCGCAAGCGGCTCCCGGCCAGGCGTCCCTGACCCGAGAGGAGACCTTGCAGACTCCTGCTCCATTCGAGTACGAACGCGCAACCAGCGTCGACGACGCGATTGCGGCGCTCGAGCGGCTCGGCCCCGAGGCGCGGATCATCGCCGGTGGCCACAGCCTGCTGCCGATGATGAAGCTGCGGCTCGCCTCTCCCGAGCACCTGATCGACATCAACCAGCTCACCGAGCTCGCGTACATCACAGAGCAGGAGGGCGAGATCAGGATCGGCGCGCTGACCCGGCACGTCGACCTGCTGAAGTCGGACCTGCTCGCGAGGCACTATCCGGTGTTCCGGGACGCCGAGAACGTGATCGCCGACCCGGTGGTGCGCAACCGCGGCACCATTGGCGGCTCCCTGTGCCAGGCGGATGCGGCAGAGGACCTGTCGGCCGTGTGCTCAGCGGCCAAGGCGCAGGTGGTGATCCGCGGCCCCGGAGGCGAGCGCGTGGTGGGGATGGAGGACTTTCACGTCGGGCCCTTCATGACCGCGGTGGGCGCGGGAGAGTTGCTCACCGAGGTCCGCCTGGCGCTGCGCCCGGGCGCGGGCAGCGCGCACGAGAAGGTCGAGCGTCGCGCCGGTGACTGGGCCATCGCGGCGGCCTCGGCGGCGCTGTGGATCGACGGCGGCGCGATCGCCGACGCCGGCATCGCCCTCAGCGCGGTCGGCATGACCACCATCCACCTAACGCGTGCGGAGGAGCTGCTGCGCGGCAAGCCGCCGTCGGAGGAGCTGTTTGCCGAGGCGGGTGAGATCGCGTCGGAGGACTGCTCGCCGAGCGCCGACGGCCGCGGGCCGATCGACTACAAGCGTCATCTCGCCGGTGTGCTCACCCAACGTGCGCTGCGCCGCTCGACGGCGCGCGCTCTGCATCAGGAGGCCTGATCATGCTGGTCACGATGACGGTGAACGGCGAGCAGGTGTCGCGCGAGGTCGAGCCACGCCAGCTGCTCGTGCATTTTCTCCGCGAGAGCCTCGGCCTGACGGGCACGCATTGGGGCTGTGACACCTCCAACTGCGGCGCCTGCGTGGTGCTGATGGACGGGCAACCGGTCAAGTCGTGCACGACGCTGGCGGCGATGTGCGAGGGCCATGAGATCCGCACGGTCGAGTCACTCGAGGTCGACGGCGAGCTGGACCCGGTCCAGCAGGGCTTCTACGAGAAGCACGCGCTGCAGTGCGGATTCTGCACGCCGGGAATGCTGATGACCGCCCGCGCGCTGCTGGACGAGAACCCGGATCCAAGCGACCATGAGATCCGGACCGCGATATCCGGCGGGATCTGCCGCTGCACCGGATACAAGAACATCGTCAGCGCCGTTCGCTGGGCGGCCGATCACGAGAAGCAGTCCCAGGGGGTCTGAGCATGTCAGTCGTCGAGAACCTTCCGAGCGCCACGACCGAGCGCCCAATCGGCTTCGGGCGCCTGAAGCGCAAGGAGGACCCGCGCTTCATCCGCGGCCAGGGCAGGTACCTCGACGACATCAGGCTCCCTGGAATGGTGCACGGCGCCGTGTTGCGCAGCCCGTACGCGCACGCGCGCATAGTCTCGATCGACACCTCGGCCGCGCTGGCCCATCCCAACGTCGCCGCCGTGGTCACCGCGAAGGACCTCGAGACGCTCGGCCTGGCCTGGATGCCGACGATCTCCTACGACACCCAGGCCGTGCTCGCCGGCGACAAGGTGCGTTTCCAGGGCCAGGAGGTCGCGTTCGTGATCGCGACCGACGAGTACTCGGCCAACGACGCGCTCGGCGCTGATCGACGTCGAGTACGAGCCGTTGCCGGCGGTCGTCAACGCCCGCAAGGCCCTCGACGACGACGCGCCGCTGATCCGCGACGACAAGTCGGGGCAGCGCGACAACCTCGCCAGCCCGACCTGGGAGGCCGGCGACGAGGCCGCCACCGACAGCGCGTTCGCCGAGGCCGACACGGTCGTCAGCCGCGACATCATCTACCCGCGCTGCCATCCGGCGCCGCTCGAGACGTGCGGGATCATCGCCGACTTCAATCCGAACACCGGCCAGCTCGACATCTACAACGGCAACCAGGCGCCCCACGCCCACCGCACGGTGTACGCACACGTGGCCGGGCTGGCGGAGCACATGATCCGGATCATGTGCTCGGACATCGGCGGCGGGTTCGGCAACAAGGTGCCGGTCTACCCGGGCTACGTGTGTGCCATCGCCGGCTCGATCGTGGCCGGCGTGCCGGTCAAGTGGGTGGAGAACCGCTCCGAGAACCTCATGTCCACGGGCTTCGCACGCGACTACATCATGCGCGCGGAGATGTGCTCGAAGGACGGCCGGATCACGGGTCTGCGTGTCGACGCGATCGCCGACCATGGCGCCTTCGACAGCACCGCGCAGCCGACGAAGTTCCCGGCCGGCTTCTTCCACATCGTCTGTGGCTCATACGACCTCGAGGCCTCCCACGTCAAGGTGAAGGCGGTCTACACCAACAAGGCGCCCGGGGGCGTGGCCTATAGGTGCTCGTTCCGCATCACCGAGGCCGTCTACCTCGTGGAGCGGATGGCGGATGCGCTCGCGCTCGAGATGAAGGCCGACCCGATCGACCTGAGGATGCGGAGCTTCATCGCGCCCGAGCAGTTCCCCTACGAGACCACCACGGGCTGGACCTATGACTCGGGCGAGTACGCCAAGACGATGGCGGTGGCGATGGAGATCGCCGGCTATGAGGATCTGCGCCGCGAGCAGGCCGAGAAGCGCGCCCGCGGTGAGCTGATGGGCATCGGCGTGTCCTTCTTCACCGAGGGTGTCGGCGCGGGCCCGCGCGCGCACATGGACATCCTCGGGCTGTCCATGAACGACGGCGCCGACCTTCGCGTCCATCCTTCCGGGAAGGCCGTGGTCTCGATCAGCGCGCAGACCCAGGGCCAGGGCCACGAGACCACGTTCGCGCAAATCGTGGCCGAGGAGCTGGGCATACCGCCCGAGGACGTGGACGTGCGCCACGGCGACACCGACAAGTCGCCCTACGGCCTGGGCACGTACGGCAGCCGCTCGACGCCCGTCTCCGGCGGCGCGGTGGCCGTGGTGTCGCGCAAGGTGCGCGACAAGGCGCGTCTGATCGCGGCGACGATGCTGGAGACCAGGCCCGAGGATCTGGCCTGGGAGAAGGGGCGCTGGTACGTCAAGGGCGACCCCGAGATGGGCGCGATGATCGAGGACATCGCCGAACATGCGCTACAGCGGCGAACCGATGCCCGCCGGGTTGGAGGGCGGGCTCGACGCCCAGGTGATCTACGACCCGCCGAACCTCACCTACCCGTACGGCGCCTACATCGCGGTCGTCGACATCGACCCGGACACCGCCCAGGTGACCGTGCGGCGCTTCATCGCGGTCGACGACTGCGGCGTGCGGATCAACCCGATGATCGTGGACGGCCAGATCCACGGCGGGCTCGCCGAGGGGGTGGGGATCGCGCTGATGGAGCTGATCTCGTTCGACGAGGAGGGCAACTGCCTCAACTCCTCATTCATGGACTACCTCATCCCGACCGCGCTCGAGTGCCCGGACTTCGAGCTGGGCGAGACGGTCACTCCCTGCCCCCACCACCCGCTGGGCGCCAAGGGCGTGGGGGAGTCCCCGAACGTCGGCTCGCCGCCCGCGATCGTCAACGCGGTGATCGACGCGCTGCACGAGACGCACGGCGTCGATCACATCGACATGCCGTGCACCCCGGCTCGCGTCTGGGCGGCGATGCAGGGGCGCCCCGAGCCGCCGCAATGACATCCGCCGGTGAGCTCCACCGGCTCGCGCCCGACGTCGAGACGTTGGCCCAGCGCCTCGGGGCCGTCGACTATCTCGTCGACGAGGGCCTGGCCACCTCGATGTTCCTCAGCCTGCGCCTGCCGCAGCCCCTGCTGCTGGAGGGCGAAGCCGGGGTCGGCAAGACCGAGGCGGCCAAGTCGCTCGCCGCCGTGCTCGACACTCCGCTGATACGCCTGCAGTGCTACGAGGGGATCGACTCGGCCGAGGCGCTCTACGAGTGGAACTACCCGCGTCAGCTGCTGAGCATCAGGCTCGCCGACGCGGAGGGCACGACGCTGCGCGAGGAGGACCTGTTCGGTCCGGACTACCTCATCCGCCGGCCGTTGCTGCGTGCGCTCGAGCACCCCGGCCCTCGGCCTGCCGTGCTGCTGATCGACGAGATCGACCGCGCCGACGACGACTTCGAGGCCTTCCTGCTCGAACTGCTCGCTGAGGCTCGCGTGACCATTCCGGAGCTGGGCCCGGTGGTGGCCACACATCCGCCGATCATCGTCCTGACATCCAACCGCACCCGCGACCTCCATGACGCCGTGAAGCGCCGTTGCCTGTACCACTGGATCGCCTACCCGAACGCTCAGCGCGAGGTGGAGATCGTGCGTCGCCGCGTAAAGGGCGCGTCGGAGACGCTGGCGGTGCAAGTCGCGGACGCGGTCTCGCGCATGCGCGACAGCGACGTGCAGAAGCCGCCGGGGATCGCCGAGGCCATCGACTGGCTGGCGGCGCTGAGCCTGCTCGGCATCGAGCGGCTCGATGCGCCGGCCGTGGACCTCACGCTCGGCTCGGTGCTGAAGTACGAGGAGGACCAGGAGGTGATCCGCGCGGGCGGTCTCGAGCAGCTCGTGCGCAGTAGTGAGTGAGGACCGCAAGCGGGCGGTGCCCGCGAGCCCTCGTTCTCCCCGCGTTGAGACGGTCGAGCTCGATCTCCCCCCGCTCGCCGGGGCTCTGAGCCGGCGCCTGCACGAGGCGGGCGTGCCGATGACCCCGGAGCGGCCGATCGCGTTTGCGCGGGCGCTGGCGCTCGTCCGGCCGCTGACCCGCAGGCGCCTGTACTGGACCGCCCGCGGCGTTTTCGTGTCCGACCGCTCTCAGGCCCCGGCGTTCGATGCGGTGTTCTTCTCGATCTTCGGCGAGCGGATCGCGGAGTGGGACTTCGCACCTGACGACGTGCAGATCACGGCCGCCGGGCCGCCCGGCCAAGCGCCCGCGACCGAGCACTCGAGCGTGGCCGGCGACGTACGGGCCGGCACACCGTCGCCGGCGCCACGCGGGGACCCAGCTCACGACGAGGAGACCGAGGACGGCGTTCCGCAGGCGACCGCGAGCGACGAGGAGGTGCTGACGCGCAAGAGCTTCGACTCGCTCGACCCGCATGAGCTGGCGCAGCTGTACCTGCTGATGTCGCGGCTTGAGCTCGCCACTCCGGTGCGACGCACGCGCCGCTACCGGAAGGGGCACCACGGTCAGCAGATCGACATGCGACGGACCCTGCGAGGCAGCCTGCGGACCGGAGGGGATCCGATCCATCTCGCGCGGAGGCGCCGGCGGATCGCCCGCCGCCGGCTCGTGATGCTGTGCGACATCTCGGGCTCGATGGAGCCCTACGCGCGCGCCTATCTGCAGTTCCTGACCTGTGCGGCCGGCAGCGGCCCGAATGCGGAGGCTTTCGTCTTCGCCACCCGGCTGACCCGCTTGACCCGAGCGCTCGCGTCCCGCCACCCCGAGCGCGCGATCCAGCGTGCCGCCGCCGCGGCGCCGGATTGGTCGAGCGGGACCCGGATCGGTGACGCGCTGAAGGAGTTCAATGACCGCCACGGCCGCCGGGGCATGGCGCGCGGGGCGGTGGTCGTGATCCTTTCCGACGGCTGGGAGCGCGGCGATCCGATGCTCGTGGGCCGCCAGATGGAACGCCTCGCGCGCCTGGCCCACCGGATCGTGTGGGTCAACCCTCGGGTCCGCGCCCGGGGGTTCTCCGTCCAGGCGGGCGGCATGAGGGCCGCGCTGCCGCACTGCGACGCGCTCGTGAGCGGGCACAGCTTCGGGGCCCTCGGCGAGGTCGTCGATGCGATCGGGGCGGCTGCCAATGAGCGCCCGAGCCTCGAGGCCGGCGAGCCCGAGCCGGAGCCCTGGGCGAGCGCCACGCCCGTGGCCGGCAGCTCGGTCGCCATGCCCAGCGGAAACCGGCCCAGCAGGGGCCACACGACTCCGGGGTGGTGAGCGATGGCGGACGGCAAGACCTGCATCTACCCGGGATGTGAGCGACCGGCGGTGCCGCCGCACCAGCTGGGCGGCCCACAGCCGTCCTTCTGTGATCTGGAGGAGCACAACGCGCTGACCGCCCACCAGGAACGCGAGCGGCTGGCAGCTCGAGACAAGCCCGAACAGGAGGAACAGAGGAGTGGCTGACGAGGCCTACCGAGCAGTTTTCCTACGCGTGCATCCCACCGGCAAGATGGTGCTCAGCCTGACCACCGAGTCCGACGGCAAGGAGACCCAATACGCGGAGCTCGTGGCCGAGGAGCTCGGCGTGCCCGCGCTCGACGTGAAGGTCGTCCCTGCGGACACCAACCGGTTCGGCGTGGGTCACGGCTACAACACGAGCCCATCCGAGGGAGCCTCGGCTGCGATCGTGAGCGCCACCGCCAAGATCCGCGACAAGGCCCGGCTGCTCGCCGGAATGGCGCTGGAGGCCCCGCCGGAGACCCTCAAATGGTCGAACGGCGCGTGGGCCGCGGGCAACGGAAGCGACCGGGCGCAGGCCCAGACGATCGAAGAGATCGCCCTCTACGCACACGGCACCGGCGCCCTGCCGCCGGGCGTGGAGGGCGGGCTCGACGCACAGACCGTCTATCGCGACTGACTCTCAGCGGTGGTTGTCGAGCACGATTTCGACGTCGTCGGCGACCTTCAGGGCGCCGAACAGGGCGGAGTAGGGCTTCATGCCCCAGAGGCTTTGCGTGATCACGGCCGTGCCGCTCAGCTTGCCGGCGTCGTCGACCACGAGGTCGAACTCGGCGGGACGGGTGGTGCCGGCGAGTGTCAGGTCGCCCGTGACCCTGATCCTGCCGCCATCGCCCTCGGGCTCCACCGCGGTGGAGCGAAAGCTGATGTCCTGGCGCTTGAGGACCTCGTCGTCGATTGTCTGATGGATATTCGCCTTGTCGTCGTCGCCGAGAGCCTGCACGCCGCCGGTGCCCTTCTGCACCCGAAGCGACGTGGCGTCGGCATCGAGCGCGATGCGCGTGGCTGCGGGATCGTCACCAACCTCGAGGGTCCCCTCCCAGGAGGTCACGTGAATGACAAGGTCGTGCCCGGCCTTGGCCGCGGCCCCTTTTCGCTTCGTATGCACCGACAGGGTGGCGTTGTCGGGCCCGAGCCGGTGCGTGCCTGCCTGAATCGCCACCGGCGGAGCTTATTGACAACCCCGAGCCAGGAGCAGACGCATGGCCATTGAGCTTGATCACTCGTTCTCGACCGAGAAGTCGATCGAAGACAGCTTCGCTTCGATCACCGACCTCGAGCGCGTGATTCCCGCTGTGGAGGGCGGCAGTGTCCTCGAGACGACGGGACCAGAATCGGTCAAGGCCGAGATCCTGATGAAGATGGGGGCGATGTCGATGAAGATGCTCGGCACGGTCGAGGTGGTGGAGCAGGATGCGAATGCCCACACCGCCGTGCTTCGCGTCAAGGCAAAGGAGGCCGGTGGGACGGGGCACGCCAACGCCGACGTGACCTTTCAGCTCCGGGACGGCGGCGGAGATATTCACACCAAGGCGCAGATCACCGGCAAGGCCGCGTCGATGGGCGAGGGCGTGGTGATCGGTGTGCTCGACGGGCTGATCACGGACTTCACGACCAAGATCGGCCAAGTCTGATCGCGCCTCAGCTCGATCCGGCGGCCCGCTGATCTGGACGAAACGTTGACGCGCAGTACAGGAGATTGGGTATTGCCCCGAACCACCCGATTTCGACTAGACGATGTTCACGCCCCTCCGCACCACACGTCCCCGAGGCCCCGCACGGGTCCGCCGCAGAGCCTCCGAGCGCCCCGAGGTCCCGCACGACGCCGCGCGCTACGTGTGTGAGTGCGGGACGGCGTTCACCGGGAGCGTGACCACCTCGGTGAAGTGCCCGGCCTGCGGGCAGCAGCAGCCCTGGTAGGGGTCGGACTGGCACCATGAGCCCGTGGTGGGCGACGCGCCTACTCCCCTGCCGTTGCGACCCTCGGAGTCGGAACGCGAACGTGCGCTGGGCGTTCTGAGGGCCAGTTCCGTCCAGGGGCGCCTGTCTCTCGACACCTTCTCCGGTCGCGTCGAGCGAGCGTACGGCGCCCGCAGCCGCGCGGAGCTGGACGAGCTGGTGGGCGATCTCCCCGAGCGCCGGCGGGTGGTGCGCCTGCTCTCGCGCGCGACTGCCGCGCTGTCCGCGCTGACGGCGGAGCTCGAGGTGGCCTGGCGCGAACCGCGCACGCCGAGGCTCGCGCTGCCCCGCGCCGGCACCATCGTGACCATCGGACGCGGGTCCGGCTGCGACTGCGTGCTCGCGGACGACAGCGTGTCGCGGCGTCACGCCCGCCTTCGCCAGGCCGACGACGCCTGGCTCCTCGCCGATCTGGGATCAACCAATGGGACGCGCCTGAACGGCTGGCGTCTGGGGCAGGAGGTCGAGGTGCGCGCGGGCGACCGCGTCGCCTTCGGGTCCGCGCGCTTCCGCTTGACTCACCCGTAGACACGCGCGTCGCCCGAGGCGCTTCATGTGGCAACCTCGTGCCGTGGACCTGGTCGACCGGCTGCTGGAAATCGACGTCTCTGCGCTCTCTGACGCCGACAAGACGCTGCCGGTGGCGGATCCCGCGATCGGCGCGATGATCGCCGGCGTGCGCATGGCCGGCCCGGCGTTCACGGTACTGGCGGAGGACGACCATCTGCCGGTGATGGATGCGCTCGCTCGAGGCCAGCCCCCGGCGACGTTCTGGTGATCGCGACCAACGGCGGCTCGCGGGCCGTGTTCGGCGAGCTGTTCGCCACCGAGGCGCGTCGGCGCGGCCTCGCCGGGATCGTCGCCGACGGCTTCTGCCGCGACCTGCGCGGCCTCCGAGAGATCGGGTTGCCGGTGTTCGCGCGCGGCACGACGCCGCGATCGGGTACGACCGTCTCGCGGGCCGCACTGGGGGCGACGGTCGAGTGCGGAGGGGTCGAGGTCTCGCCCGGCGACGTCGTCTTTGGCGACGATGACGGCCTGCTGATCGCCAGGGCGGAACGGATCGAGGCGGCGCTGGAGACCGCGGAGATGATCGGGCGCAGCGAGCGCGCAATCCTTGCCGCTCAGGCTCGCGGTGAGGCCCTGCACGGCCTGACCAACCACGAAGAGCACATCGCCGCGCTCGACCGCGGCGAGGAGAGCGCGCTGGCGTTCCGGGTCCATGACTGACTTCTCAGGCGCATTCGCTCGCAGGACGAGGCTGCCCGGCGGCAACGAGCTGGCCACGATCCTGGCCGGCAGCCCGCCCGGAGTGCTGTCGATGACCGGCGGGTTTCCCAACCCGGCGACCTTCCCCACCGACGAGCTCGACGAGATCGCCGGGCGGCTGCTTGCGCGAGGACGCGGCGGTCGCTCTGCAGTACACCGCGTGCGAGGGGATCCCGAGCGTGCGCGACTACCTGGTCGAGCGCCAGGCACAGCTTCAGGGCCGCCGCCCCGATCGCAGCGAGCTGATCGTCACCAGCGGCGGGATGGAATGCATCACGTTGATGTGCCAGGCCCTGGTCGATCCCGGCGATGTGGTGGTGGTCGAGGCGCCGACGTATCTCGCCGCGCTGATGGCCCTTGGCCGCGCCGAGGCCGAGACGGTCGCGATCCCCATGGATGACGATGGCCTGCGGGTCGAAGTGCTCGCCGAGCGTCTGGAGGCAGGCCTGCGCCCGAAGTTCGTCTACACGATTCCCGAGTACCAGAACCCCACCGGGCGGACGCTCCCGCACGAGCGGCGCCGCGAGCTGGTCGAGCTGTGCCGGCGGCACGAGCTCCTGATCCTCGAGGACGTCGCCTACCGCGAGCTGTCGTTCGACGGAACGGCGTTCCCCACGCTGTGGTCGCTTGCGCCCGACGTGGTGCTGCAGGCGGGGACGTTCTCGAAGAGCTTCTTCCCAGGCGTCCGCCTGGGCTGGGCCGCCGGCCCGGCCGAGGTGGTGGCCCAGCTCGCCGCGGCCAAGCAGAACACCGACCAGTGCGCAGGCGGCCTCGGCCAGCGCATGGTCGAGGAGTACGGCCGCGCCGGGGGCTTCGAACGCCACCTTCCCGTAGCGCGGGAGCTGTACGCGTCCCACTGGACGGCTCTGTCGGCAGCGCTTGCCCGCCATATGCCCGACGGAGTCCGATGGACGGAACCGAGCGGAGGCTTTCTGACTTGGCTGACGCTGCCGGAGGAGCTGGACACCATCGCCCTGCGCCCCGCCGCGCTCGAGGGTGGCGTGGGCTACGTCCCGGGCCCGCCGTTCCATGTCGGTGACGACGGCCGCAACGCGCTGCGGCTTTCGTTCAGCCACCTCGACGAGTCCGAGCTCGAGACCGCGGTCGAGCGGCTCGCGGCCGTTGCCGGCGCCGCGCTCGAGGAGCGAGCACGAGCCCGCGCGCGGCGCAGCTGTAGCGCATGGCAACGCTGAGCGCGAAGGAACGGGCGCAGCTTCCCGACAGCGCCTTCGCCTATATCGATTCGCAGGGCAAGCGTCGCCTGCCCATCCCGGACGCGGCGCATGTCCGCAACGCGCTCGCCCGCTTCGGCCAGGTGGCCTTCGAGGACGAGGCCGCGCGCGACCGGGCTCGCAACCGGCTGCTCAGGGCGGCCAAGAAGCACGGCATCATGCCGATCGGCTTCATCAACGCTCAGCTCCAACCCCAGCGGAGGCTGCCCGAAGGGACCGTCACGTTCCTCCTCACCGACATCGAGGGCTCGACCGAGCTGCTCGGGAGCCTCGGCGACCAGTACGCGCCCTTGCTCACCGAGGTCCGCCGGCGGGTGCGCTCCGCGTTGCGGCCCACGGGCGGGCACGAGGTGTCCGCCCGCGGAGACGACGTCTTCGCGGTGTTCGAGAGCGCGCCCGCGGCGCTCGAGGGCGCCCTGGGGATCCAGCGCGCGATGGCCGCCGGAGGCTGGCCCGGGAGAAGCGACGTGCGGCTGCGAATCGGCCTCCACCGCGGGCGTCCCGCCCTCACCGATACCGGGTACGTGGGCCTATCGGTCCACGCGGCGGCGCGCATCTGCTTCGCGGCGCACGGGGGACAGATAGTGATGTCGTCCGCCGTCGGGGCGAGGGTCGCCGGCTCACTCCCTGACGACGTCAGCTTGCGTGCCCTCGGCGGCTGGCGCTTTCGCGGCCTGCCCGAGCCGGTGGAGATCCTTCAGGTCGAGGCGCCGGACCTGATCGCCGACTTTCCGCCACTGCGGTCGGCCGTCCCGGCCAAGTAGCTACCGGTCAGGGGGCGCCGAAGACGTGCACATAGGTGCCGCCGCTGCCGCCCGGCGGGATCCCCGGCGACACGCCGACGCCGCTGTCGCGCAGCGCGGAGTCGAGGAGGTTCTCGCGGTGCCCGGTCGAGTTCATCCAGCCGCTCACTCTCCGCCGGGGCGTCCCGAGATAGCCGCCGCCCCATGCGATGTTCTCGCTGAGCGGGCGGCCGGGATAACCGGCCTGCTGTGCGCGCACGTCGAAGGTTCGGCCATCGCGCGAGGTGTGAGAGAAGTAGCCCTGAGCGACCATGTCGTCCGCGTGCCGTTGAGCGGCCAGCGCGAGGTAGCCGTTGTCGAGCAGCGGTGGGAGCCCCCGACTCGCGCGCTCCGCGTTGATGAGGCAGAGCGTCGCGCTGCGAATGGCCGCCACGTTCGACGCGTTCGGGATCGCGTCCGCGGCCGCGCACGATGGGGGCACGCTCCCCGGGGGCGGCGAAGATCCCGGCGGCGCTTGTGGCGGCGCCGAGCCCGGTGGCGGAGCGGCGGGGAGAACGAGGACCGGCTTTCTGCGCCGCGACGAGCGCCTGCTGCGCCAGCAGGCCCGCCGTCGCATTGCGCGGCGTGTGGCAGACCGACGCCGCTGCCCGGCGCCACACCGCCGTCGGGCCTTGCGCCCGGGCTTACCGCGGCTCGACTGGCCGTGGTTGGCGTCCTGCGCATCGGTGGTCGCGGCGTCGCCGGCCTCTGTCGCACCGGCCCCGGACTGGCCCAGTGCGAGCAGCAGCACGACTGCGGCGATCCCTGTCAGAAGGCGACGAAGGAGCACGCGCGCGCACGCTACCCATTGATTCGCCCTCTCGCAAAGTCTGCAGGGAGCCATTCCACCGTTTGGGGGTGATGGCGGGTGTGCGCGAGCAGGCGGCGCGCGCCGCCCGGCCACCGGGTGAGATGGAGATCGATCCGAGACGGGTCGCTCTCTGAACCTTCGAATGACAGCAGCGCCAGCGGGGCCTCGTCGGTGGCCCGGCGGCCGGCGTCGGCGATCGCCGGCCTCGGCGGCCTGGCGGACCGATTCGGGCAGGTAGGGCCAGACGATCGTGTGGTACACGACCGTGGCGACGCCCGGCTGAGGGACCGCCAGCCGGTCGGCGACCCAGTGCGCGAGGTCTGCGCGCTCGACCGGGGCGGGGGTGGTGCGAGCGACCTCGATGGCACGCTCCAGCAGGCCGAAACGCTCGGTCTCGTCGGGGAAGACGCAGGCCAGCAGCGTGAGCCTGCCGTCGCCGGTGGTCGCGTCGATCGGGTTGAGGTCGCAGCCCGCCCGCTCGGCCACCTCGAATCCGTGCGCCAACGGCGGCCGGCCTCCGGTGAGGAAGTCCGCGAAGCGCACCGGGGAGGTTTCGGGGCCGAGCGCGACTCCGTCCTGCTCGTAGCGGAAACGGTCGAGGCGGAGGTTCAGACCCGCGCTCGCGCCGAGCTCGAGCAGCCGAATCGGCAGCCCGGTGTGCTCGGCCACGAGACAGAGAGCGCCGACGAGCGCCTTCGCCCGCGTCGGGGCGTTGGTCTGAAGCGGGTGGGCCAGGGCGTCGACGACCTCGGCCCGCCCGGACGCGATCAGCTCGCGCACCGCCGGCCAGGCCTTGGCGGGGTCGCCGTCCCCGCCGGTGGACGGATAGTGCCCGGCCAGCTCCGGGCTCTCTCCGGACAGCACGAGCCGGTGCACGCCCGGCGAGGAGACGGAAGGCGTCCCACTCGTCGACCCGGTCGTGCTCGTGTCCACGCAGCGCCGTGCGCACCGGTCCATTGGCCGCCGCGTCGTCACGCATCAGCTCGAGCAGGACCGCGTAGAACTCTGACCCCTGCCGCCGTGCCACGGCGACGTGGCCGTCGAACTGCTCGATCAAGGGGTCGGAGCGAGCCACCCTGTGCTGAATCTATTGGCCCGGTCGCCGCTGCGCCGGATACGGCACCTCGATGTCCAGCTGCCCGTCGCCCACGAGGCTGACAAGCATCAGCTGGGTGTCGCCGTCGCTGTAGAGCAGCTGGCAGCGGGTCCGGCGACCGGGCGCTATCGGGCCGGCACAGCGCACCGAGCCGACGTCCTCGAGTCCGTCTCTGCGGAGCTGATTCTCGAGTCGAGTCTCCGCGCTCGCGGCGCCAACTGGCGCGACCGGCTCGGGAGCCGGTTCGCGGGCAAGCAGCACCACGACCACCGCTCCGATTGCGAGCACCGCGGCCGCGGCCAGAAGCAGCGGAGGGGAGGGTCGCGGCAGCGAGCGCCGGGGCCGCTCCTCGAAGAACACGAAGCCGCACTCGCCGCAGCGCGATCGCCCGGCCGCCGTCCCTGCGCCGCAGCGCGGGCAGCTCGAGGTCGTGACCGTCACCCCAGGGGTTGTAGCGCGCCGCGAACCGGAGGCGAGGTTTGGTCCGCGCATCGGCTGGGCAAAGCCGAGGCAACTTTCAGGACGCGATGGGACAGGGCAGCGGGAACAAGGCAGTGGGCGCGGCGGTCTTCGGGACCGCCCTCACCCTTCCCTTTGCCGCGTCCGCGGCGTGGGCCGCGCCGACGTGTGCCTGCGGTGGCGCTTCGCCGTCAGCGGCCCCCGAAGAGGTGAAGGCGGGGGAGCACCTCGCGCGCGCTCCCACATAGGCCGTCGAGCCGCCGCCGGCACATCCCCCCGCTCCGCCCGTGGAGCCCGAGCCGGAACCGCTGACCGTGAAGCCGCGCGAACACCAGGCGCTGCGACCGGACGTGGGCGAGACCCCTCCCGTCGCGGCCGCACCCGCACCCGAGCCGCCGGCAGCGTCTCCGGAGCCCGAGCCGCCCGCAGCGTCTCCGGAGCCGCCCGCGCCCGACGTGAGCGGCATGAGCGCGGACGCCGCGGAGCGCTGGCTGGCGGGGCTCGAGACCCGCGAGCCTGAGCCGCCGCCGCCGGATCCGGTTCCTCCTGAAGTCAGCGGGATGAGCCCGGACGCCGCGGAGCGCTGGTTGGCAGGGCTGGAGGCGACGGCCGACGAGCCGCCACCTGAGCCGCCACCCGAGCCGGCGCCCGCGTCGCCTGAGCCCATCGCGGCCGACGAGTTGCCGCCGCCACCCGAGGACGCGGTGCGGGTGATGACCTACAACATCGGTCGCGGGGCGAGCTACAAGCACGGCAAGGGCACCGACCCCAATGAGCTCGACGAGGTCGCCGACCTGATCGCCGACAGCGAGGCCGACGTGGTCGCGCTGCAGGAGATCTACTCCGGGGATCTGGACGAGGTCGCGGGACTGGGTGGCTTCTCGTCCACGCCCGGCGATACCGAGCTCATCGCCAACCGGCTGAGCGAGGAGCACGGTGTCGAGTACGAGGTGGTCGAGGGACCGGCGAGCCGCAAGTGCGAGTTCGACGACAACGTGTTCCGCGACTGGCGCTGCGGCGGCTTCGGCAACGCCGTCCTCGTTCGCGTCGACGGCGACGTGCAGGGCGTCATCGAAGGGTCGGAGGAGAACACCGAGCTACCCGGCGACGGCGACGAGGGCCGCACCCTGACGAGCGCCGACGTAGACGTGGACGGCACCCCGGTGCGGGTGTTCAGCACCCACATCAGCTCCCTGGATCCGCCCGACGAGGACGACGGTCCCGACGTGATCGATCCGCAGGCGCCCCAGATCGGCGCCGCGATGGACGAGGTGGAATCGCTGTCCGGACCGGTGATCCTGGCCGGCGACTTCAACGTCACTCTCGGCTCCAACCGTCCGTCGGCCGAGGAGATCAACCGGTTCGAGGAGCTCGGCCTGACCGACGCTGCAGCCGAGGTCGGCGCCACTTCCACCTGCGGCGAGGGCAACCGCATCGACTACATCTTCACGCGCGACCTGATCCCCGTGGCCGCCTACAACGTGGAGTGCGGGCCCTCCGATCACAACGCCGTCGTCGTGGACGTGCGGCTAGAGGACGAGTAGCGACCTAACCGCGCGCGAAGTCGTCCACGCCGATCAGGTCCTGCTCCAGAGCGACCGCGAGGGCGTCGGCCTGCGAGGAGAGGATCTCCATGCCGAGCCGGTCGGCCTCGCGTGCGATCTCGTTTCGTGCTCGATTGAGCTCCCGATCGAAATCGTGAGCGACCGCGTTCGTGACGGCTTGCTCGGAGGTCTTGCCGCATTCGCCGCAGCGGAGTGCGATCCACCAGTGCTCGTCGTCCAGTTCCTCCCACCAGACGGGGCCCACCGCATCTCGGTGGCAGTCGGGGCAGCACTCGAGGTGATCGCCGAGGCGGGCTCGGCCGGCGCAGCGGGAGAGCAGTGAGCGCAACTTGGATAACACGGCCAGATAACTGCGGGTCCACGGCAAGCATCGCGCCTCGGGGCGGCTGACGCAAGGGGTCCTGCCGCGGCCGGGGTGCAAGCATGGCGGTGATCAGCAAGCTCGACACCCCGCACGGCCCGGCGCGCGCGCACCTTCACCGCGCCGACAAACCGCGCGCCGCGCTGGTGCTCGGCCACGGCGCCGGCGGAGGCGTGGCCGCCCCGGACCTGGTCGCTGCGACCGAGGTCGCGGTTTCGGAGCGGGTGACTGTCGGGCTCGTCGAGCAGCCCTACCGCGTCGCGGGCAGGAAGGCTCCCGCGCCCGCGGCTCAGCTCGACGCTGCGTGGATTGCGGTGCTCGAACAACTGACCGCCGGGGAGCTGGCCGGGTTGCCGCTCATCGTCGGCGGGCGCTCGCTCGGCGCCCGGGTGGCCTGCCGAACCGTTCCGACCACCGGCGGCGTGGCCGTTCTCTGCCTCGCGTTTCCGTTCCTGCCGCCGCGGCGCAAGGGCGGTGCCGCTCCTCAGAGCCGCCTTCCCGAGTTGGAGGCCGTGGCGCTGCCCATGCTGATCGTGCAGGGCGAGAGCGATCAGTTCGGCATGCCGCCGGAAGGCCCGAATCGCACGGTGGCCGCCGTGCCGGGCAATCACAGCCTGCGCAAGGACACGGATGCGGTGGCGCAGGTGGTGCGGGAGTGGCTGCGGAGTGTGACCGACCGCACAGGCTGAAGCGATGACTTTCGCGAGGGTCGCTGGTCTCTTGGACCACATGAGCCTCGAAACCAACACCCAGATCACCCCTGCTTCGGACCGCCGACGCTGGCTCGCGCTCTACGTGCTGTGCGTGGGCATGCTGATGATCGTTCTCGACGCGACGATCGTGAACGTCGCTCTGCCCTCGATCCAGGACGACCTGGGCTTCTCCCAGAGCGATCTCGCCTGGGTGGTGAACGCTTATCTGATCGCGTTCGGCGGGCTGCTGCTGCTCGCGGGCCGCATCGGCGACCTCATCGGACAGCGGCGGATCTTCCTCATCGGCCTGGCCATCTTCACGGCCGCCTCGTTGCTGTGCGCGGTGGCGCAGAGTCAGGGAGTGCTGATCGGCGCCCGCTTCATCCAGGGCGTCGGTGGAGCGCTGACCTCTGCCGTGATCCTCGGCATGATCGTGACGATGTTCCCTGAGCCGCGCGAGCAGGCGAAGGCGATCGGGATCTACACCTTCGTCGCGGTCGCCGGCGGCTCCATCGGCCTGCTGGTCGGCGGTGCGCTGACCGAGGCGATCAACTGGCACTGGATCTTCTTCGTCAACCTGCCGATCGGCGTGGCGACCGCGCTGTTCGCGCTGCGGCTGGTGGACGACAACGAGGGCATCGGCTGGCGCGAGGGCGCCGACCTCCCGGGCGCACTGCTTCTCACCGGCGGGCTGATGCTCGGCGTGTACACCATCCTCGGCGTGTCCGAGCAGGGCTGGGGGTCCACCAGGACGCTCGGGCTCGGCGCGGTGTCGCTCGCCCTGCTGGCCGCGTTCCTCGTGCGCCAGGCGAGGATCGAGAACCCGCTGATGCCGCTACGCCTGTTCCGCTCTCGGAACGTGTCCGGAGCGAATCTCGTTCAGGCGATGCTCGTGGTCGGCATGTTCGGGATGTTCTTCCTGGGCGCGCTCTACATGCAGCGGATCCTGGGCTACGACGCGCTCGAGGTAGGGCTGGCCTTCCTTCCCTCCACGATCGTGATGGGCACGATCTCGTTCCGCTACTCGGCTCGAGCCAACATGCGTTTCGGTCCCAAGGCGGTGCTGATTCCCAGCATGCTGGGGATCGGAGGCGGGATGCTGCTGTTCGCACGGACGCCGGTCGACGGCAGCTTCGCGGCCGACATCCTGCCCGCGATGGTCCTGTTCGGGACCGGGGCCGGCTTCGGCTTCCCGGCGCTGATGACGCTGGCGATGTCCGGCGCCACGCCGAGCGATTCGGGACTGGCGTCAGGTCTCGTCAACACGAGCGTGCAGGTGGGTGGCGCCGTCGGGCTGGCCGTGCTGGCGACCCTGGCCACCGAGCGCACCGAGGGCCTGCTGGCCGACGGCGAGGCTCCCGCGGCAGCGCTCAACTCCGGCTTCCACCTCGCCTACCTGATCGGGGCGGGCCTCGTGGCCGTGGCCCTCGTGGTCGCGCTGCTCGTTCTGCGGACTGAGCAGTCGCCGGCTGAGGAGCAGGAGCTCGAGGAGCAGGACCAAGGCGGCCACGAGCGGCCGCATGCCACGTCCGAGCCGGCTTGCGAGCCCGCCTGAGCTTCCAGGGGGCCGGCGCGGCGGAGTGGCCTCGTGCGCTCCGCCGCGCCCGCCGTTAGCGTGCGCGCATGGACACTCGCAGCCGGGCCCCCCGCTTCGCCCTTGCCGTTGTCGCCGTGGGGGTGACGGCATTCGCGGTGGGAAGCGCGGTGGCTCCGGCCCAGACCGGGCAGGCGGCCGCCAAGCGGATCACCCCCACGGGCGTCGGCGGGGTGCAGATCGGCGACACCTTCCAGGAGCTGCGCGACGCCGGTCTGGTCGGCCGGATTCGCCGCGGCTGTGAGCTCGGCGGTCCCAACACGCGCTCGGCCCGGCTGCTTTCGCCGCTGCGGGGCACGGTCAACTTCTCGCAGACCACGCCGAGGAAGGTCAGGGATATCACCGTCCGCGGGGGCGCCAGGGCCCGCGGGGTGGGTATCGGGGCCAAGATCCCGCGCATCAAGGCTGCCTTCCCGAAGGCCATCGTAGACCGCGGCACGGAGCAGGTCTTCGGAATCACCCTCGTGAAGATCCCGCCGAACGGCGGGGGCCGGATTCGGTTCGCCGTGGACGTCGACACCAAGCGGACCACCCTGATCGGCGTCCCCTTCATAGCCTTCTGCGAGTAGCTCCGAGTAGGGGTCAGACCCCGGGGCAATTTCTCGCTTCCGTGGACTTAGAGGAGCGGGGCGCCGCCGCGCGGGGGTCTGACCCCGGGGCGAGTTTCGCGCTTCCGGGGACTTAGAAGGGCGGGGCGCCGTTATCCCAGCGGCGCCAGCAGCGCCTTCTTGCCCTCGAAGGCGAAGAAGAGCAGGTCGACCATCCGGAAGGTGCTGTTGTTCGGCCCGAGTGAGGGCTTGAACGCGGTGTCGCGGACGATCGAGTGGGTGCTGCCCTCCATCGCGCGGTGGAATGTCTCGGCGATGATTCGCGCGCCCACGCCCTTGAGCTTGCCGCCGTTGAACTCGGCCTCGCGCAGGACGTAGAACCACAGCGGGGTGTTCTTCAGGAAGGCCTCGCGCTGGGTCGTGGTCAGGTCCCCGATGTCGGCGCCGTTGTTGCCGTTGCGGAGCTGGGCGTTGGTCAGCTTGGTCACGTTCACGCCCTTGTTCTTCATGAACGTGACCATCTGCTGGCCCGTCGCGAGCCGCAGCATGCGCGCGCGCGTGAGGTTGCGGAAGGCGAGGTTGCGTCGCGGATCGTTGAACCCGACGTTGGGTCCGCCGAAGCTGCCGGTGGGCAGGTGCTCGAGCGGGTTGACCAGCGTCGTGTCGATGCGCATCGCGCGGTTGAACTTGCCCGCGGGCACCTCGAGGCCCGGCTTGGGGATCTCACCGAAGTCGTACAGCCGCCGGAAGTCGGCGATCCAGTTGCTGGGCAGGCGCTGGAAGCCCCCGAGATCGCCGCCCGTCGCCGAGAAGAGGAAGAGCAGCTCGAGGCTGCCGAAGCCGTCATCGAAGATCCGGTTCCAGTTGTACGCCGCGCGCACCATGGAGTGGCCCATCCGGAACCCCGCCACCGAGAACTCGATCGGCATGGTCGGCACGTCGGTCGGCGCCGCGCCGACCTCGAAGACCTTGCGGCCCTGGCTGAACACGTTGTTGACCACCCCCGCCGCGGCGACGCGCGACAGGTAGTCGGTCTTGAGCATCCACTGGTAGTGCTTGGTCACGATCTCGCGCGCCGTGGCGAACTTCTGGCTGTCCGGCACGCCGCCGAGCTTTGTGTCCACGACCCGGTTGTGGAAGCGGATCATCGCCAGGTGGGTCTGGGCGACGGCGAGATTCTCGTCGTTGCGCGGGTCCGGGATCACTGCCTTGCGCTTCTTCGCCTGCGTGTTGCCGAGGCCGCGCGGCAGGTCGAAGCCGTCCTTGGCGGGAATGCCCTCGGCGGCGACCGTCTTGCCCATCTTCAGGTGAAGGCCGTCGGACTCGTAGAACTTGGCCGACTCCGGATCGCCGGGGCCCGCGCCGTAGAGCGAGTCGAGATCGAGGCTGGGCGAGCGGGCCTGCAGCAGCATCGCCGGCGAGATGAACGAGCCGAGCGTGACCGTCGTCTTGTCGAACGTGAGGTCGTGATCCACGAACTGGCCGAGGTAGGTGAACCCGGCGGGCACGCCTAGCGCGCCGCCACCGCCGGCGGTCATCTCATTGCCGACCTTCTTGCGAATCCCGTCGCCCAGCTGCTTGTTGATCCCCTTCGGACCCATCCGTGAGAAACGGAAGGGCGGAGCCACGTCGCCGGCCGAGGCCGCTGACGCCACCGCCGCCAGGCCGTCGGCGGCGTCCTCGTTCGCCTCGGCCAGCAGCCCCTCGCCCAGTACGAAGTAGCTCTCCGAACCGTGCTTCTCCACAGCGCCCTCCTTGTGATCGCTCCGCGAATCCGTTGCGCGAGTTGTGCCCGCCTTGGCCCGGCTCGCGCCGGCGCGACACTCTCACGCCCGCGGCCTCGCGTCAACGCGCTCTGGCCGGACGATCGAGGGGGTCAGGGCATGATCGGCATCGGCCCGCGGTCGGCCTCGGTGCCGCAGCGCTCGCAGTAGGGCGGGCGCTCGGAGTTGCGGAACCCGAGCGCGGCCCAGACGACGAGCCACAGCCCCAACGTGGCGAGGCTGAGCAGCAGGTGGAGAAGGTGGTTCACGCGCCGTTTGACCATCACCGTCTGGCGCCCACAGGCGTAACACCAGCCAGACGACCGGTAGAGGCCCACCGTCAACATCGGATGCTTCCTTCGTAGGGGTGCGTCTGCGTGAATACTTTCGCGCCAAACGAGCAAGGGCATCCCCCCGACCGTCCGGTTGTCGCCCCCTATCCGGCGGTGAAAGCCGCCTCGCCGGGCCCTAACCTGCCGCCCGTGCCGAGCGCGGCCTCATACGAGCTCACCCGCATTCGCCTGAACGACGGCGAGGAGACCACCGTCTACCTGGTGCGCCATCCGCTCGCGCGAACCAGCGTACGCGTCGTGCACTTCCCCGAGCCGCACCGGCTGGACCACTGGTGTGCAGCCAACGATCATCCCGAAGCCATCGTCGGCGGCTTCTTCCTGCGCAATCCATATCGGCCCCTGGGGGAGGTGCGCATCGGCGGCAACAACGTTGACCACGAGCCGATCGCCGACCCGTGGGGACAGCGCCGCGCCTGTGTCCACTCGCACGACGGCGTGAGGATCGCGCCCCGCGAGCGGCTCGGCGCCGAGCCACAGGGAGATCTCGTCCAGGCCGGTCCGCTGCTCGTGGCGGGCGGGCGTGCCGTGGCGCTCGACGAGGACCACGAGGGGTTCTCGAGCGGCGCCGCCCAGTTCGACTCCGACATCACCGTCGGGCGCTACCCGCGCAGCGCACTCGGTATCGCCGGCGACGAGCTGCTGGCCGTGTGCTGTGACGGGCGGCGCTCGGGAGTGGATGGGGGGCTCGACCTGGCCGAGCTGGCGCGGCTGCTCGTCACGTTCGGCGCCGACGATGCCATCAACCTCGATGGCGGCGGCTCCGCGACCCTGGTCCATCGCGGCCACCTGCTCAACCGCCCCTACTCGAGCGACGACCAGCCTGCTCCCGAGTCGCGCCCGGTTGTGACCGCCCTCCTCTTCGAGGACGCCGCGTGAGCGCGACGGCCTCCCCGCGACTCGCCTGGGCCGTGGACAGGCTCGCCGTCAGTCCGGGCGATCGCCTCCTCGAGGTCGGCTGCGGCCACGGCGTGGCCGTGTCGCTGGTCTGCGAGAAGCTCGAGGAGGGCCGGATCGCGGCGATCGACCGCTCACAGAAGATGATCGAGGCGGCCATGAAGCGAAACCGTGAGCACGTGGAATCGGGGAAGGCGGCGTTCGAGTCCGCCACGTTTGCCGACGCCCGGCTCGAGGCCCAGAGCTTCGACAAGATCTTCGCCGTTCACGTCGCCGTCTTCTGGCGCCGGCCGGCGGAGGCCCTGCCCAGGGTGCGCGAGCTGCTGGCTCCCGGCGGGCGGCTGTACCTCTTCAATCAGGCGCCGGGGTGGTCGAGCGTCGGTTCCGCCGAAGCATTCGGCCGCGAGTTGGCCGGCGTCCTCTCGGACCACGGGTTCGCGGTCGACGAGGTGTTCACGGAGAACCTGCAGCCCGCGCCGGTCGTCGGCGTGCGCTCGGATCCTGGCGCGTAGGGCACCGCGCGGTGATCCACTGGCGCCCGGCTGCGTAGGAACAGCGACCGACCCAAACCGGAGGAGTCTTGCAATGCCAGGAATCGGACCCATGGAACTGATCGTCGTACTCATCGTCGCCCTGCTCATCTTCGGGCCGAAGAAGCTTCCCGAGCTCGGCAGGTCGCTGGGCAGCGGTATGCGCAGCTTCAAGGACTCGGTCAGCGGTTCCGACCGCGAGGAGCTGCCGGCCGCGGACGCCGCGCCCGCCGAGAAGTCCTGACCCGTCGGCAGCAGCAGTGCCGATGCGCCCCAAAGGGCCGATTGCCCACGACGAAGAGCTGACCGTCGTCGACCACCTCGACGAGCTGCGAGCGCGCCTGATCGTGTCGCTCGCGGCGTTCGTGGTGGCCTTCGCGCTCACCACGTGGCAGAGCGACCTCGTGCTCCAGATCGTCAATGCCCCGCTCCCCGACGGCCTTGATCCGATCACGCTCGGGCCGGCGGAGCCGTTCATCCAGACGCTGAAGAACGCCGGCTACGCGGCGCTGCTGCTGGCCCTCCCGGTGCTGCTCTACCAGGTCTACGCGTTCTTCGTGCCCGCCATCGGCCCGCGCGAGCGGAGGCTGGCCGTGCCGCTGCTGCTCATGGTGCCGGTGCTGTTCATAGGCGGGGTGGTCTTCTGTTACCTCGTCGTGCTGCCCCCGGCACTCGACTTCCTGCTCTCGTTCAACCAGGACCAGTTCAACACGCAGCTGCGGGCGAGCGACTACTACGACTTCGCCGCGCTGACGATGCTCGCCATGGGGCTCGGCTTTCAGGTCCCGGTGGGAGTGCTGGTGCTCACGCGCCTGGGTGTTGTCACGCACGAGAAGCTCCGCAAGAGCAGGCGTTACGCGATCCTGGCCATCGCGGTCCTTGCGGCGCTGTTGCCCACCCTCGACCCGATCACGCTCGTGCTCGAGATGCTCCCCCTCATGGCGCTTTACGAGCTCAGCATCCAGCTGGCCCGGCTGGTCGAACCAATGTCACTTGCACCCAAAGACACCCGGCTCGGGGAGCTTTAACCCGCCAAGCCTCCACCAATCTTGCGCGCTCGGGGGTTGACTGATGCACACAACAGCGGGATCGGGGATAACTCTTTTCACCGTATCGGCAGGGGGCCGATTTACGGTTTCGGCGATCGGCATGGATGTCAGAGCGGGCCGGGAGGCTGGCTGAATGGTGTGGACGATTTTGCTGGTTGCGGGGGTCTGGGTGATCGCCTCAGTGCTCGCATCGCTGCTCCTGTTCCCGCTCTGGGAGAGCTCGAAGGCACGGGCTGAGGAGCCGATCGATCCCGGTGAGATCCTCAGCGCCACCAGCGAGGGGACTCCGCTCCCCGACGCCCCGGGCATGCGGCCGAGCCCGTCTCAGTCCGACCCGATTCCCTCCCCCCAGCGCCTCGGCTACGCCGGCCTGGTGCTCGAGCGCCTCGCCACGCACACGCAAGAGGTGATCGGCGTGGACGGCGCCTGCGTCCTGGTGCGCGACGGCGCCCAGCTCGACACCGTGTCGGTGGTGGCCGGCGCCGGCCGCGGGCAGCGACTCGTCGGCCGGAGCTTCGCCAGCGACAGCCGCATCTCTGCCCTCGCCCTGCAGACCGGCCGCCCGGTGATCATCCCCGCCACGACCGGCGAAGCGGCGACCGCGACCCCGATCGAGGCGCTGGAGGAGATGCGGCCCGCCGCCGCGGCGCCCCTGTCCGGCTCGCTGGGACCGCGCGGCGTGCTGGTGGTGGGCTCGCCCATCGACTCGTCCGAACTCGGGCTGGTGGAGCTCGAACTCCTGTCGGAGTTCGCCGGGCTCCTCAGCCGGGCGCTCCGCCATGACGAGCAAAGCGAGCTCCGGGCGGCCGACTCTCAGGCCGAGATCCGGGCGCTGGTCGGCGCGCTGGCCAACGCGGACGGAGCGACCTTCCGCCACTCGCTCGAGGTGGCCGAGCTGGCCACGCGAGTCGGGCGCCGCCTCGGCCTCGACCGGACGGAGCTCGTGGAACTCGAGCTGGGCGCGCTCCTCCACGACATCGGCAAGCTCAGGCTGCCGGCGGAGATCCTCCAGAAGCCCGGACCGCTGACGAACGAGGAGTGGCAGCTGGTACAGCGCCACCCGGAGTGGGGGGCCGACCTCGTGGCCGGCATCCCGGGCCTCGAGCCGGTGGCGATGATCGTGCGCCTGCACCACGAGCGGCCCGACGGCAAGGGCTATCCGCACGAGCTGCCGCACGACCGGATCCCGGCGGCCAGCCGCATCATCTCGGTCTGCGACGCGTACGGGGCGATGACCGGCGGCCGTCCCTACCAGGACCCGGTCGAGCCGGGTGACGCCATTCGCGAGCTCCTGCGCCACTCGGGCAGCCAGTTCGATCCCGATTGCGCGCGCATGCTCGCGCGCGTCATCGCCGGACGCCCGCTCGCCGCTGCCTGAGCCTGGAATAACGCCGCACCGGCCCGGGTCATGGAGGCATGTCCACCCGCGCGCTGCGTCCGCGGCGCATCGAGAATCCGGTCCAGGGCGACGCCGTGACCTTCCTGGAGACCAGCGCGGAGAGCGGCGGCGAGCGCTCGCTCATGGCGCTCGAGGTGAGGCCGGGCGGAAAGGTCACGCCGCACTTCCATCTGACCTACAGCGAGCACTTCTTCGTGCGCGAAGGTCGGCTCACTGTCGAGGTCGGCGAGGCCCGCCACGAGCTGGGGCCGGGAGACGATGTGGCGGTCGCGCGCGGCGCACGCCACGCATGGCGAAACGAGGGCAGCGAGCCCGTGATGGCGGACCTGGAGCTGCGTCCCGGACACGACCGCTTCGAGGACTCGCTCAGAATGGTGTACGGGCTGGCCGCCGACGGGCGGGTGATGGCGAACGGCCTGCCCCGCAATCCTCTCCACACCTGGCACTGCTGCTCGACTGGGCCGAGATCCGCCTGCCCGGAGTCCAGGGCGGGCTCGAGCCCGTCGTTCGCCTGCTCGCCGGGGCCGCCCGCCTGACCGGGGTCGAGCGCAGGCTCCGGCGGCGCTACCTCGTAGCGGGCTCCCGGCCCGGTGGCCAGCACGCCGCCGTCGGACAGCACCACGCCGTCGGCGCAGGAGGCCTCCACTAGCCCGCCGTGGAACTGCTCCTGGTAGAGCTGGCTGTAGAGGCCGCCCTCGCTCGAGCAGCTCGGCGTGCGTGCCGCGCTCGACGAGCCGGCCACGCTCGAGCACGAAGATCACGTCGGCCGCGAAGATCGTGGACAGGCGGTGGGCGATCGCCAGCGTGGTGCGGCCCTCCATCAGCGGCTCGAGCGCGGCCTGCACGAGGCGCTCGCTGCGTGGTGTCGAGCGCCGAGGTGGCCTCGTCGAGTATGAGGATGCGCGGATCCTTGAGGATCGCGCGGGCGATCGCGATGCGCTGCTTCTCGCCGCCCGACAGACGGTAGCCGCGCTCGCCCGACCATCGTGTCGTAGCCCTCGTCGAGCTCCTCGATCCGGTCGTGGATCAGCGCCGCTCGGGCCGCCGCCTCGACCTCCTCCTGGGTGGCGTCGCGGCGCGCGTACAGGAGGTTGTCGCGCACGCTCGCGTGGAAGAGGTACGTCTCCTGGGTCACGACGCCGACGATCTCGGCGAGCGAGGCCAGCTTCATGTCGCGCACGTCGATGCCGTCGATGCGCACGCTGCCGGCGCTCGGGTCGTAGAGCCGCGGGACGAGGTAGGAGACGGTCGTCTTGCCGGCCCCGCTCGGGCCCGACGAGCGCCGCGAGCTGACCCGGCTCAACCTCGAGCGAGAGACCGTCGAGCGCCAGGCGGCGCTCGCCGTCGGCCGCTCCTCGGATCGTCGCCGTCGCTCGCCCTCGGATAGGCGAACGAGACCGACTCGAGCGTCACGCGGCCCTCCACCCGGGAGGCGTCCAGCTCGATCGCGTCGGGAGCGTCGACGATGTCGGGCTCGAGGTCGAGGTACTCGAACACGCGCTGGAACAGGGCGAGCGAGGACTGGATCTCCACCGACACCCGAAGCAGCTGGACGATCGGGAAGAACAGGCGCGTCTGGAGCGTCGTGAAGGCGACGATGGTGCCGGCGCTGATCGCCTGCGAGCCGTTGTCGAGGCTCAGGCCGGCCACGAGGTAGATGATCGCCGGCGTGATGCCGAAGAAGGCCTGCACCAGCGCGAAGAAGCCCTGGCCGGTCATCTGCTGGCGCACCTGCAGGGTCGCGAGGCGCTCGTTGGCGCGCCGGTAGCGCTCGATCTCGTCGGAGCGCCGCTCGAAGACCTTCGACAGCAGGATCCCCGAGACCGACAGCGTCTCCTGGGTGATCGCGCTCATCTCCGCCATCGACTCCTGCGTCTCCGCAGTCACGGCGCGCCGCGAGACGTCCCACGCGGTAGGTCAGCACCACGAACAGGGGCACGAGGATCAGCGACACCACCGTCAGCTGCCAGGACAGCACCAGCATCGCCACCAGGCTGCTCACCACCGTGACGATGTTCGAGAGGATCGAGGACGCCGTGCTCGTGACCACGGTCTGCACGCCGCCGACGTCGTTGGCCAGGCGCGACTGGATCTCCCCGGTGCGGGTGCCGGTGAAGAAGGAGAGCGGCATCGACTGGAGGTGGGCGTAGAGGCGGTCGCGCAGGTCCTGCATCACGCGGTTGCCGACCCAGTTCGTCAGGTACGTCTGGCCGATCCCGATCACACCGAGCACGATCGGGATGGCGATCATCACCGCCACCAGCGGAACGAGCAGGTCGAGGTCGGGCCCGCCGGAGACGAACAGGGCGTCGTCGAACACCACCTGCACCAGCAGCGGGTTGACGATGCCGAGACCGGAGGTCACGACGATCGAGGTGAGAATCAGCGCCGTCCGGCCGCGGTAGGGCCGGAACAGGCCGATGATTCGCCGTCCCAGTCGCTCCTTCTGCTGCCGATCCTCGCTGCCCGCCACTGCGGGCCTAGAGACTACGCAGCGGCCTCATGCGGCCCGCGGGCCTCGTCCCAGGAGCGGACAACCCTTTGCCAGATCCCCTCGACCTTCCTCAGAGCCTTGGACAGCCGGCTCATCAGCCCGTTCGCCCGGGTCTGCAAGACAGTGCTCGAGCGTGTTCCAGAGACTGCCGTGCGATTCGCATACCGCGGCCACATCGAGGTGAGCGACCGTGCGGCGCGGACCGTCGACTCGCGCCAAGGCCCTTCGGCTTCTGCGAAGCTCGGCGCCCAGCGGGTTGCAGCAGTCCTCTCCCTTGGCATGGCCCAGCACACTCGCCACGTCGGCGAGGCAGCGATCGTTGTCGGCGACCAGCGCCGTCATATCGATGGGCAGCTCGTCGTCGGCTGCCCAGTCGCTCGCGTCGGCGAAGCACGGAAACGAGACCTCGAGTGGCGCAAAGTCGTGATCGGGCTGCCAGCGGTGCATCTGCTTGATCAGCTTCGCCCGCGTCTCCCAGTGCCGGTGGTGAACCGCCACCTTGTGGACGTGCCTCCAGGCCTTTAGCTCCACCTCGCACCAGCCGGCGAGCTCGGTCAGCGAGACGTCGCGCTCGAGCTCCCGCCCGCGTCGCAGCCAGGTCTCCTCCCAGCGTTCGGCGGTGGCCGAAAGAAGGTCGAGGGTGTAGCGCGAGAGCTCCCACTTGTGCGCTTCGCGCGGCCTGCGCTCCGTGGGCTCGGCGGAGGGGAAGAAATCGGTCTCGAAGCACTTGAACGACTGCTCTGCCCGCAGGCCATCAAGATCCGGGTCGTCGCTGAGCACCCACTCGCGTCGGTTGGCAAGGTAGCCGCTGTCGGCGTACTCCGTCGACTCCACGAGATGCTCGACCGCTCGTGCCGCGAGGGACTCGGCTTCGCCGTCGTCCGGGCGGTGGGGCTCGTCGAGGAGCAGCGGCATCGAGTAGACGCAGGCGGCGTTGTAGTGCTCCTGCCAGCGCCTGAAGCCGCGGCCTTCCACCCGGGCGACGCTCTGCTCGAGAGCCGCCAGCTCGGGCTTCCAGGGGTCGCCGTCGCAGAGGTCGGCCCGCACGACGCGGAGGTGCTGATCGATCCAAACGCTCGAAAGCTCGACGGCGGCCGGGCTGAGCGAGCCGTCACGAGGGCGCAGATGTGCCTTGCGAAGCTCGCCGCGTAGCCGCGCGAGCTCGGACAGGGCGGCGAGGGCGAGCAGCTCGACGCAGCTGCCCGAGCGTCCGCTCAGAGTCACCTCGCTGGGGGTCAGCCGAGCACCTCCTCCGTGGCGGGTGCGCGGATGGCGCGCCGGCCGTAGGCAAGTCGGGATCCTCGCCCGGACGGTGCTCGAGTGTCGTGCGGCTTCGACCAGCTCTGTGAGCCTCGGCCGCAGCTTCTCGCGTAGCTCCTGGCGCTGAACATCCCGGCGCGTGAGAAGTGACGGGTTCGGGAGCTGACGCCATTGTTGCGGCAGCTCCTTACCGCCCAGGAGGACTGCGCGCCTGTACCGGGCCACCAGCAGTACGCGGTCACGGTCGCGTCGGGCCGGCGCGCGGTGGCGCTCGGGAGCGACCTTCAAGATGCCGTCATAGGTGGCAAGGGCGTCGACGAAGAGCGCGAGCTTCTCCTGAAGGAAGCCGATCTGCAGCCGCAGCGCGATGTTCATCGGGTCCTCCTCCAGCGCCGCGTAGTACCGGTCGAGTGCCTCGTCGTAGCGGTGCGCCTTTTCGAATTCGGCTCCGCTCTCGTAGGCGTGCAGCAGGTCGGATGGCATTCGGTGTCCGCGCCAGCCCGACCAGGGCGAGTTGCACAAGCGGGTGCGCGGCAGGATCGAGGCAGTGGCGTGGTCGGCGGCGTGGCGGATCGCACCCTCCCAGTCGGTGTCCCAGAACGTGCGCGCCGGGCTGCCCTTGCCCGGCAGGCGCACGACGTGCACGGTCACGCCACGTCCGCGCGGGTGGTCCCGGTTCTGAAGGGCGCACTTGACCGCGTAGGCGTGGGTGGGCACCGCGACCCGCACCAACGCCATCAGGCTGCCGAGGATGCTGCCCGGGTCGAGCGTCGCCTCCGCTCAAGACGTCCAGAAAGTCGCCGTGCTGTGCGGGCGCCGGCACCGGGCCTGGGGACTGGAGATGCGAGCGGGCGAGCCGGTCGCGGAACACGCCGGTCAGCCGGGGTAGCTCAGCGGTGTCGACCCCTGGGGCGGCCTCGAAGTCCTCGACGATGATCCGGCCAGGCCACCAGGCCAGCAGCTCGAGCAGGAGGTGCCGGCAGCACCACGCGAGCATCATGAGCCCCGCGAACGCTAGTCCCGCGGCCACCATCGGGCTCTGGACGGTTTCGTGCACCGAGGACCAGAAAGCGTCCGGTCCCGGGTCGTCGCCGTGAACGTAGGCCAGGAAGACGAGCAGCCCGAGCGACGCCACGACGCCGAGCGTCCATCCGGCCAGGCTGGGCAGCCTGCTCTCGTAGCGCTGGGAGCGCGAGCCGCGAGTCCGCCGTCTCATCGCCTCAGCGTGATGCCGGCGGCCCGGCGAGGGTGTGCGAATCGTCACATGCTCGGCTTTCCGGGCCCCGACCCCTAGATTTCAGGGCATGAGCGACCTCGCCCCACGTTCCGGCGGCCCGCCCTCGCGGCGGTCACGCGAGCAGCGCGCCTTCCGACTTGTCGTCGCCGGCGGAGTCGCGGGCGCGGTGGGCGTCGTCGGGGTGGTGCTCGCGGCGGTGGGCGTGATCGGCTTCGGCATTCCCGTGCTGGCGCTGATCGTCGCCGTGATCTGCCTGCTGTTGTTTCGCCGCACCGTCTCCCTGACCCGGTTGGGTACCCCTGCCCGAGCTCCCGATCCGGCGCAACACCGCGCTGCTCTCGGCGGCGCTGGCAACGAACTCCGCGATGCTGCAGCTCTCCGCCGCCGTGGCCTCGCTGACCCTGGTGAACGTGCTCGGCGTGGAGGGTCTGCTGGGCCTCGGCCCGGCGATCGTGCTGGGCTCGGGCGCGCTGGCGGCTCTGCCGGCGGGCCGGGCGATGGACCGGTTCGGCCGCGTGCCTGTGCTCGCGGGCGGCTTCCTGCTGGGGGCGCTCGGCTGCGGGCTCGCCGCGCTCGGCAGCGCCGCGTCAGCTGGCCCGCTCGTGCTCGCCGGGCTGGTGGGGGTCGGGGCGGCGGGCGGGATCGCCCTGCTGGCACGCACGGCCGCGGGCGACATGTACCCGCCGGACAGGCGTGCGCGAGGCATCGCGCTCGTGCTGTTCGGAGCGGTGTTCGGCGCGTTCCTCGGGCCCGCCGTGTTCAGCCCGATCCTCGCCGGACGCGAGCTGGACGGCGACGCCCTGGCGCCGCTCTGGCTCGCCGCCGGCGCGTTCATGGTGGTGGGCTGCGCACTGGTGGCGTGCGTGCGGCCCGACCCGCGCCGGATCGCCGAGATCCTGGAGCACGAGCCGCCGCTCGAGCGCGGAAGCTCCGGCGCTCCCCTCAGGGAGCTGCTCGGACGGCCCGGGGTCATTCCCGCGCTGGTCGCGGCGCAGGCGAGCTTCGCCGTGATGGTGGGGGTGATGACCCTGACCGGCGCCGTCGTGGTGGACCACCAGGGGCATGAGGGCCACGACGTCTTCCCGATCATCGGAGCGCACGTGATCGGCATGTACGCCCTGGTGATCGTGATCGGCGATCTGATCGACCGGATCGGCCGGTCGCCCGCGCTGGCCGGAGGCCTGGTGGTGATGGGTGTCTCGGTGATCAGCCTGCTGTGGGTGGAGAGCGTGCCCGCCACCGCGGTGGCGCTGTTCGGCCTCGGCGTGGGCTGGAACCTCTCCTTCGTGGCCGCCACGGCGGAGCTCGCGGATCGCACGCACCCGTCGGAGCGCGGCCGCATGCTCGGCTTCAACGACCTGCTGTCGGGAGCGACGGGCGCGGGTCTGGCTCTGCTCGGAGGCGTGGCCCTGTCGGCGCTCGGCGTGGCCGCCCTGGCGATCGGTGGCACCGCTCTGGTGCTCGGGCCCGCGCTGTGGATCCTTCGTGTGACGAAGCTCCCACTAGCCGGTAGCGCCGGCGGTTAGAACTAGGTACTCCCTCCCAGGGCTTTCCCCCCGAAGCCCTGAACCACACCGGGCGGCGGCGGCCTGTCAAGCGGGCCGTCGCCGCTCCCGGGTGTTCAGCGGCCCCAGACGCGCCCCACGGAGCGCAGCACGGGCTGCCCGACCTCCCGCCACGCCCAGCGGGCGGCGTCCTCGACGAGGTTTCCGTCACCGTCGTCCGGTCCGGGCTGAGCCGGAGTGGGCTCCCCCGCGCCCGGGGCGGGTGCGGGAATCGAGGAGCGCGCAACCTCGACTCCGTCCTCGACCACCATGTCGATCTCAACGTCGAAGGCCATCTCCGCGCGCTGGGTCCCGAGTCCCAGCTCCTGCCCGATCGGGTGGCTGTCGAGCCGATGGACCACCAGCTCCAGTTCGCGCGAGATCGGCCGCGTGCGGAGCCCGCGAAGGGTGATCGGCGCCTCCACCACCGACTGGTAGCAGGCGCGGCTCCCATCGGCCGCGTCGCGGAACTGCTTCAGGAACACCTGCCCCACGCGGCCCTCGATCATGTCGGACACCAGGTCGGCCGGCGAGCGTCACGTCCTCGAGCATCAGCTCCAGAGCGGCGCTGAGCCCTCCGAGGCCGCCGGTGAGCTGCGTGACGAGTGCCTCGGGACCCTCCATCGGCCCCACCGGTGCCTGGCCTTCGCGCACCGCGGCGCCTTCGGTGATCTCCATGAACGGGTACCAGCCGGCGCCCTGTTCGCGCCCGAAGTTGCCGCCGAACGCCTCGACCGTCACCTGGTTCCCCAGCCCGTTCTTCGGACTGAAAGCGCCCATCGTCTTGGCGTAGCCGTAGGCCTCGCGCCCGCCGAGATACGACATCGGGTTGTCGACGAAGATGTAGGGCACGGCCAGCACCAGGCGCTCCGGCATGAACATGCCGCGCACGTTGCGGCCCGCGAGCACCGGGAACCAGAACGAAGCCTGCGTCTCGCGCACCGCGCCCCAGCGGTCGAAGGGCGGCGTGAGCGACGAGACACGCCCGAACTCGCCCAGCAGGAGCAAGACGTGGGAGCTGAGCGAGCGGTACTCCACGGCGTCCCCGGCGGGTTCGTTGAACATGCGCTCGACCAGCTGGGCGATGCGGCGCTCGTCACCGCGAAGGACCAGGCTGCGCAGGCGCCCGCCGTAGCACTCGAATGGCGGTGGGGCGGTGGCGCGGCCACCGAACTCCACGTACTGGGGCCGCTCGATCGCCCGGGGGCGCAGCCAGCCGTCGCCGCGGCCGGGGATGGAGGGCCTGTCGCCGGTGATGCCCGCCGCGGCCTCGATCCCGGAGATCACCGCAGCCTCCACGCAGCCGCCGTCGATCCCGTTGCGGGTCCAGTCCCCGGCCAGCGTCAGGTTCTCGAACCCCGAGTCGTCGGAGGGCAGCCGGTGTTTCACCGACCCGGCCGGGGTGAGCACGTAACGCTCGGAGGGTGCCACGTTGGCCCGCCAGTACTGGGCCTCGAAGCGCTCGGGGCCCGACCGTCCATCGGGGTCGACCAGCACGCTCCAGTCGAACGAACCGTCTTCGCGGCGCGCCTCCGGCCACAGAATCGGCATGTCGCGCTCGAGGAATTGGACCGCGTTGTCATGGACGCGCGCGGTGGCCTGGTCCTGGGTCTCGCCGCGCCGGTCCTCGAGTACGCCGCACAGATAGGCGATCGTGCGCACGTTGTCGGCCTGCTTCCAGTCCTCGCACGGGATCAGGTGCGTCATGTCGCAGTAGGTGTCGATCGGCTCGACGTAGCAGCCGGCCACCGAGTTGCCGTCGTGCGCCCAGCCGAGGTCCGCGGCCTCGCGGTTGGCCCACACCTGGAACGCCTGCGTCTGGACCGTCACCGCCTCCTCGATGCCGCGGCCGAAGCGCTCGTCGCGGTCCATCAGCTCGCGGCAGATCGGTTCGAGTGCGCCCACGGGGATCCCGAGCACCACAGCGTCGAAGTCGTCACCGCGCCGCAGGACGCACCGGCTCGCGGCCGAGCGGGTTCGGCTCGAGCTCGAAGTCGTGACCGCGTGCCGCCGGCTCGAGCTGATCCCAGAGCGGCTCGCTCGGCCAGCAGGGGAGGCCCCTGACGTCGGTCAGGGGCTCGTACTCCTCGGCACCGTCGCAGCAGCTCCACCTGCGGCACGACCTCGATCGTGTCCACCCGTTGCGCGTCCGCGGCCACGCCCAGCGACGTGATCTCGTGGAAGAACTTGAACCGCACGCCGCGCCGGCGCAGGACCTCGTACATCGGCGTGAACACGGCGTCGCCCATGCCCGCCTGCATCTTGCGCATGAACGAGCCCCGGTAGCTGAAGGCGAGCCTGAGCACGTCGCTGGTGGCCGTGCCGGCGGCCACGTCGGCCTCGGCAATGGAGCCCCGCGGGAACCCGAACGCCACGTCGTAGACGGCCCGCAGCACGGGCGCGCGCAGCTCCGGCGTACGGCCGAGCGTGACCTCCTTGGCGCCGTGACGTGCGAGCCAGGCCGCCCACTCCTCGTCGTTGATCGCGTCGAAGCCGCGTTCGAGCACCCCGTCCTCGACGATCCCCGCGGCGGCCGACACGCCCGCGTCGACGATCGTGAAGAAGAGGCGGAGGTCGGGGTCGTCCTCCATCGGCTCGCGCAGCACGAGCCACAGCCAGTCGCGAAAGCCCTTGAGCAGCCTGACCAGCAGGGCCGGCTCGGCGGCCTGACGGGCCACCAGGTAATCGGTATGGCCGGCGCGCGCACCGGCCAGGCGCTGGGCGAGCACCAGCAGGCGTTCCGCACCTTCGAGGGGCAGATCGGCAAGGTCGCCCGCCACGTCGGCGGCCAGGTCCTCGAACCAGTCCGGCACGAAGGGCAGGTCCGGTTCGCTCAGATCGAGCTCGCGGTCGCCGCTCAGCGACCGCCACGCCGACAGGGCCCAGCCGCAGGCGGTGTCGGCCATCTCCCAGAAGGTGGGCAGATCCGCGGCCTCACCCGGGCGCAGGAGGTTGCGCGGGAAGTTGAGCGTATGGGCGTGCCAGCCGTCGCCCTGGCGGTCGTAGAGCACGAGCTGATCGCAGGGCTTGAAGGCGTCGTCGATCGTGGCGAGCGGCGTCCCCGGGTCGCGCCCCAGCTCCTCGTACGCATCGCGCATCAGCCGGAACGCGTTGTCGTAGAAGCCGAACCACACGTGCAGGCCGTGCTCCTCGATTCGCTGCCGCGCGCGCGGGGTTGCGGCCGCTCGCGCCCTTGCCGCCCACGCGCCACCCCAGCTGGTAGACCGTGACCTCGAAGCGCTCGCGCAGCTCCGGCGTCGCCGTGAGCTCGAACGCGGCGGTCATTCCGCCGACGCCACCGCCCAGAACCGCGACCTTTGTCTTGTGACCCGCTCCGTTCAAGTGAAATTGGGTGACGCCCGCCGGCGCCGTGCGATCCTATTCCGGTGCCTGAGACCCGCCAGCGTATCTCCCACGTCGACCTTCGCCTGATCCTGCAGGGCTACGAACTGTGGAACAAGGGGGACCCGGAGGGCCTGGCCGAGCTGTGCTTCGCCGACGACATCGAGTGGCAGAACGCCCCGGAGTGGCCCGGCCAGCGCTGCTACTACGGCGCGGGCTCGGTGGTGCGCTTCCTGCGCGAAGAGGTCGTGGGCGTGATCGAGCTCGGCGACATCGAGATCGAGCAGCTCGACGTGCACGGCGACGAGGTGATCGTCTCCATGCTCGCCCGCACGCGAGGGCAGGAGTCGAACCTCGACATCGGCAAGATCCCGGTGTTCCACGTGGCCCGCATCCGTGACGGCAGGGTGTGTCGCATCAGGGCCTTCCTTGACCGCGACCAGGCGGTGGCGGCGGCACAGGACGGATAGCGGGTTGCCGGAGACTCGCGCTCAGACTGCATCTGAGCCGTCCACCGCCCGCCTGCTCGCCGCAGGAGTGCGGGCGGGGGTGCCGTTTGCGATCGCCGGTGGGATCCTGGCGGCCTCCTTCGGCGTGGTGGCTCAGGATGCGGGACTGACGGCCCTCGACGCAATTGTCATGTCGGCGATCGTGTTCGCGGGCTCGGCTCAGTTCGCGGCCATCGCGATTCTCGGGGGTGGCGGCGGCGTGGCCGCCGCGGTGGGAGCTGCCGCGCTGATGAACTCGCGCTTCCTGCCGATGGGCGCCGCCTTCGCGCCGTCGCTGCCCGGCGGTCCGCTCAAGCGGGCGGTTCAGGGACAGGCGGTCGTGGACGCGTCCTGGGCTCTCGCGGTCCGTCCGGACGGGAGCTTCGACCGCTGGCTGCTGTTCGGCGCCTCCTCGATCCAGTACACGACCTGGGTGGTCGGCACGATCATCGGAGCCCTGGGCGCCGACGCCATCGGCGACCCGCGCGCACTGGGGCTCGACGCGATCTACCCGGCCTTCTTCCTCGCCCTGATGATCACCGAGATGAGCGGGCGCCGGTCCCTGGCGGTCGCACTGGGCGGGGCGGCGATCGCGCTCGCGCTGGTGCCCTTCACGCCCGCCGGCGTGCCGGTGCTCGTGGCCAGTGTCGCGGCCCTGGCCGGGCTCACGACCTCGGCCCGAGAGGCGGCCGCCCGCGACTCGGCCCGGAGAGAGTCATGAGCACAAGCGTGGCCCTCATAGGCGGCTGCGCCCTGGTCACGGCTGCCATCAAGGCCGTGGGCCCGGTGGCCCTCGGCGGACGTGAGCTGCCGCTCTGGTTCACCAGCGTTGTCGTGCTGCTGGCGCCCGCGCTGCTGGCGGCGCTGGTGGCCACGCAGGCGCTCGCCGACGGCGACCGCCTGACCGTCGGCGCCGAGACGGTGGGGGTGGCGGTGGGCGGCCTCGTGGTGTGGCGCACGGGGTCGGTGGTCGCGTGCGGCCTGGTGGCGGCGCTGGTCACCGCGTTGTTGCGGCTGCTGTGAGGGCGCTCCGGCCGCGCGTGCGCTCCAGGATCGGCGTGGTCCGATCGGCAATGAGGGAAGAGAGCCCGGCGGCGCACGCCGAACCGGCAGCGCACGCCCGAGCGGGGAGGACCGCCCCTAGGCCCGCAGCTTGCGAATCTGGAACGCCTTGACGATGTCGGTCACCCCGTGAAGCAGGGCCCAGATGCCGGCGAACACCAGCAGCAGGTAGGCCTTGTCGATGAAGAACTGGCCGCCGGTCCAGAAGGCCAGGATGATCATCAGGACCCCCGAGATCAGGCCGAGCCACCAGAGCTCGTTGGCCTCGCGGTCGACGAAGGCCTGGATCGTCCAGAACACGCCGACGAGCAGGAACAGGAAGCCGAGGATGTCGGCCAGGGCGGCGAACGTGTCCTCGGGGTTGAAGAGGGCGATCACGCCCGCGACGATGAACAGTGCGCCGAACAGGTACCAGAGCCACTTCAGGCTCGGGGCCACGGCAGCCACCACGAACTGCTGGAAGCCCGACAGCAGGAACATGATCCCGATGAGGACTCCCACGGTGGTGATCGACGCCTGGTCGAACTGCAGGATCACCAGGGCGATCACGATCCACGCGATGCCCGCCACGAGCCAGAGCCACCAGAGCCTGCCGATCTCGTCGGCCACCACACGCAGCTCCGAATCGGGCTCTACCGCACTGTCTACAGGGCCAGCCGAACTCTCCACAGCACCCACCTCCTGGGCGTCCAATTCTCCGTCGGAAAGCGTAATCCTCGCGGCGGCGGAGAGGTGAAAGATCACGCCCCGGGTTGCCCGTTCGGGTGCGGCGGTCGATGATGGCTCCATGCGCCTGCCCGAAGCGGTGGCCACGGTCGTGCTCCGCCCCGTCGTCTCGGCGGTCCGGATGGGCGGCCGCGCCGCCGAGTCCGCCACCCTCGCGGCCGTGGATGCAGTGCTCGCCTCGCGGGTGACCGAGGAGGCGCTCGACAGGGTCCTCGCCAGTCCGCTGGTGCGTGAGTCACTCGGCAAGGCCCTCGAGGGGCCGATGGTGGAGGAGATCGGGCGCGACCTGGTTCGTCACCGAGTGGTGGAGAGGGTCACGGAGATCGTGCTCGCTGGGGACGCCGTCGACCGCGCGGCCACACGTGTGCTCGAGGGTCCCGAGCTCGAGCGAGTGATCGAGGCCGCCGTCGCCAGTCCGGCCGTCGAGCGCTCGGTGGCTCAGGTGATCGACAGCCGGCTGATCGACCAAACCGTGGCCCAGGTGCTCGAGAGCGAGGACCTGTGGGTGCTGGTCGAGGAGATTGCCCGCAGCCCCGCGGTGACCGAGGCGATCACCCGACAGAGCCTCGGGGTCGCCGACCAGATGGCCGACGAGGTGCGATCGCGCTCGCGCGACGCCGACGACTGGCTGGAGCGCGCCGCCCACCGTGCGCTGCGGCGTCGTCCGCCATCACGGCCGCTGGACGGCCGGCCACCCCGCGGTGCGCCATGAGCCACGCGGAGGAGCCGCCGCGCGTTCGTTCTTCGTCCCGCATCCCCGCGCACCGTGCCCGCGAGGTGGCGAGCCGGGTGCATGGCGAGGAGGCAACTCCGGTCGGCATGGTCTACGAGGGGCTGGTCACGCGTGCGATCGCCTTCGCGGTCGACGCGGCGGTGATCAACCTGGTGGCTGCAGGCGTCGCCGTGGTGGTCGGCCTGGCGCTCTCCATCTTCGATGTCCCCCAGGACCTCCAGGACATCCTGGTCGGGATCGGCGCCGTGGCGTGGTTCGTCTGGGTGGTCGCCTACTTCGTGACCTTCTGGTCGGGCAACGGCCAGACGCCGGGCAACCGCCTCCTGGAGATACGGGTTTGCGACGCGGACGACGGCAAGCCGCTGAAGCCGCGCCGTGCATTCATGAGGCTCGTCTATCTCGGGCTCGCCGCCATCCCGCTGTTCGCCGGCTTCCTTCCGATCCTGTTCGATTCCCGTCGCCGGGGCCTGCAGGACATGCTCGCGGGCTCGGTCGTGGTCCGTACTGAGCGGCAAGATCGTCCGCCGGCACGCGCCGGGGTCTAACATCAACTGAGAGCGGAGATGGTCGAGATCGGCGTGGCATTGGTGCTCGTCGGGGTCACCCTTCTGGTGGCCGAGGCTCACGTGCCTGGGGGAGTCCTGGGTTCGCTAGGTGCCGCCGCTCTGGTGGGAGGGCTGGCGCTAGCCGTCAGCGCAGCCGGGGCGGCTACCGCGGTCGTCGTGGCCGCTGCGGTGGCGGCGGCACTGGTGTCCGCCGCCTGGCTCCTCCTGGCCACCCGCAAGGCGCTCGCGGCAGGCCGCCAACGGGCCACGTCGGGACGGGAGGCGCTCAGTGGGCGTGCGGGTGTGGTGCGCAACTGGTCGAACGGCGGCGGACAGGTGTTCGTCGACGGCGCGCTGTGGCAGGCCAAGCGCAGCGTGATGGACGAGGACGGGGAGCTGGCTGAGGGAGATGCGGTGGTCGTGGAGCGCGTGAGCGGGTTGACGCTCGCGGTCCGGCGGGCCGAAGAGTGGGAGGAGTCGTGGTGATTGCAGCCGTGTTGATCGTGATCGGGGTGATAGCGCTCATGATCGCGGCAATCGCCGGCGCGTCCGTGAGGGTGCTGCGCGAGTACGAGCGCGGGGTGGTGTTCCGGCTCGGCCGCGTGATCGAGGAGAAGGGGCCGGGACTGGTGCTGCTGATTCCGGCCATCGACAGGCTGGTGCGCGTGAGCCTGCGCACCGTGGCGCTGCGCATTCCCCATCAGGAGGTGATCACCCGCGACAACGTGCCGGTGCGCGTGGCGGCGGTGGCCTACTTCCGCGTGATCGATCCTCACCGCTCGGTGATCGAGGTGGAGGACTACGTGGCCGCCACGCTCCAGATCGCCCAGACGACCCTGCGCTCGGTGCTGGGCAAGGCCGAGCTGGACGCGCTGCTGTCCGAGCGCGAGCGCCTGAACGAGAGCCTCCAGCAGATCATCGACGAGCAGACAGAGCCCTGGGGCATCAAGGTCTCGATCGTCGAGATCAAGGACGTGGAGATTCCCGAGCGCATGCAGCAGGCGATGGCCCGCCAGGCCGAGGCCGAGCGAAACCGCCGCGCCAAGGTGATCAACGCCGAGGGAGAGTTCCAGGCGGCTGCCCGCCTGTCAGAGGCGGCGGACGTGATCCGGCCCAACCCGGTGACCCTCCAGCTGCGCTACCTGCAGGCCCTCAACGACGTCAGCGGCCACCAGGCGTCGACGATCATCTTCCCGCTGCCGATCGACATGCTCGGACCGCTCTTGGAGCGCGGCGGGGATGAGGTCAAGGCGGCGCTGGCCGAGACCGGCAAGGAGGTGGTGGAGAAGGCGCTCTCGCAGGGCGAGGAGCCGGAAATCGCCGAACTCGAGGAGCCGAAGGCCTCGGCGCCCGGCGAGCCGGCCCAGCTGAACCCGGTCCCGAAGCGCGAGCAGCGCAGCTAGCGCCGCTCCTACCGCGCCTCGGCGGCCGTCGCCTTGCGCGCCATCTTCTCGGGATCCACGCGGACCACGTCCCAGACCAGACCCACGGACTCCATCGCCCGGATCACGAGCCAGGAGGGATCCACCGGCCAGCGGCTCATTCCGTGCGAGGCCGAGGTGGGGAACGCGTGGTGGTTGTTGTGCCACGACTCGCCGAAGGTCAACGGCGCGAGCCAGAGCAGGTTGCGCGACTCGTCGCCGGTCTCGAAACGCTGACGGCCGAAGAAGTGGCACAGCGAGTTGATGCTGTAGGTCACGTGATGGACCACGAGCATGCGAACGCCGCCGCCCCACAGAAGGCCGGTCAGTGCGGCGGTGAGCGTGCCGCCGATCGCGTAGCCGAGCAGGAAGGCCAGCAGGAGGCCGCCGAGGGCCCAGACCAGGAAGGTGCGGTCCACGAAGCTGACCACCGGGTCCTTGACCAGGTCGGGGGCGTAGCGGCGCCGGTTGCCGCGCTGGGTGTGGATGAACAGCCAGCCGAGGTGTGCGTGCAGCAGGCCTGACAGCGCTCCGCGCCAGCCGCCCTCGTGGCCGACATGGGGGCTGTGTGGGTCGCCCTCCTTGTCCGAGAAGGCGTGGTGCTTGCGGTGATCGGCCACCCAGGAGATCACGGGACCCTCGATGGCCACCGAGCCCAGGATCGAGAGCAGCCCGCGGACCGGCCGGCTGGTCTTGAAGCTGCGGTGGGTCAGATGACGGTGAAACCCGACCGTCACGCCGAGCCCGGTGAGCAGGTACATGATCAGGAAGACGAAGACGTCGTGCCAGTGCAGAAGATCGTTCCACAACTGCCAGCAGACGACGCCCAGCGCGATGAAGGGCAACGCCGTGATCGTGCCTGTGGCGATCCGGTCGGCGGTCTCGTGTTTGACCGGTTCGACGTCGTCTGCCGTGGGCAGCACAGGGTCCGTCACCGACGTCGTAGTCAAAGAACTCCCTCCTAGGCTGGAAAGTCTCGGGACTTAGGGGACCCTACCCGGGCGCGCGGATTTGGATACGCGGCTGCTACGGTCATGGAGGTGAGCGGCGCCGTCGCTCGCGAGGTTCTCGTCTCCGAACGCCGTTGCGATCTGGGTCAGCTGAATCTCCCAGATCATTCGCGGCCGGCCACGGCCCGCGGTCGTTAGGAGTTACGAATGTCCATGCAGTCCTTCGCCGATCTCGGCGTGTCGGAGACCGTTGCGCGCGCTCTTGGAGCGACGCAAGATCGATGTGCCCTTCCCGGTGCAGGAGGCGGTGATGCCCCGCGTGCTGGAGGGCCGAGACGTGCTGGTGCGCTCGCCCACCGGGTCGGGCAAGACACTCGCGTTCGGCATCCCGCTGGTCGACATCATCCAGGCCGACGACCCGCGCTGTGCCGCGCTCGTTCTCGTTCCCACCCGGGAGCTGGCCTCACAGATCGTGGAGGCCCTGCGCGAGATCGCCGCCGCCCGCGCGCTGTCGATCGCCGCCGTCTACGGCGGGGTCGGACTCGAGCGCCAGGCCAAGCTCGCCCGCCGCGCTCACATAATCGTTGCCACACCGGGTCGCCTCGAGGACCTGATCGCCCGCCGCGCCGTGCGCCTCGACCGGGTGCGGGTGCTCGTGCTCGACGAGGCCGACCGCATGCTGGACATGGGCTTTCGCCCGCCGGTGGAGCGGATCGTGCGCCAGACGCCGTCCGACCGCCAGACGCTCTTCCTCTCCGCCACGCTGGACGGTGAGACCGGGCGGCTCGCAGCCGAGTACACCCGTGAGCCGCACCGCTACGAGCAGGAGGCTCCGAAGCAGGACCGGATCAAGGTGGAGCACCGCTTCGTGGCCGTCGCCCACGAGGACAAGCTCAGCTCGCTGGTGGACGCGCTGCGCGCCGAGCGCGACTCGCGCACGCTCGTGTTCGTGCGCACCAAGCGCGGCGCCGACCGCCTCGTCAAGCGCCTCAAGGCCCGCGGCGTGGAGGCCGCGGCCATGCACGGCGACAAGTCCCAGTCGCAGCGCGAGAAGGCGTTGAGGCGCTTCGACTCGGGGCAGGTGGCCGCTCTGGTGGCCACCGACGTCGCCGCGCGCGGCATCGACGTGGACGGCATCACCCACGTGATCAACTTCGACGCGCCGGAGGACCGCGACACCTACGTCCACCGCGTGGGTCGCACCGGTCGGGCAGGGCGCACCGGGATCGGCATCACGTTCGTGATGCGCGACCAGGCCCACGACGTGAGCCGCATCGCCCGCGATCTGCGCCTGCACGCGCAGTTCGAAGAGAGCGGGCTGAGCGCCGCAGGCGGGCGTGGCCACTCGGCCCCGCGCCGCAAGCCGCGTTCGCACGGCGGCCGGCGGGCACGCGGCCGGCGTGCCTCTGCAGCTCGCCACTAGGGATACTCCACATCCATGGACGGGGCGTTCCCCGAGGTCGCCGGCGTCGAGCACCGTTTCGTCTTCACGCGCGGAGTGAAGATGCACGTGGCGCAGGCGGGCGCCGGCGATCCGATTGTGCTGCTGCACGGCTGGCCTCAGCACTGGTACGTCTGGCGAGAGGTGATCCCTGTCCTGGCCGCGCACGCCCGAGTGACCTGCGTGGACCTGCGCGGCTTCGGCTGGAGCGGGGTGCCGCGCGGGGGCTACGACAAGGAGACCATGGCGAACGACGTGCTCGCCGTGATGGACGAGCTCGGCCTCGAGCGCGTCGCGCTCGCCGGCCACGACTGGGGCGGCTGGATCAGCTTCATTCTGGCGCTGCGCCACCCCGGTCGAATCGAGCGCCTGCTGGCGTGCAGCATCCCTCCACCCTGGCCGGTCCCGGACGCGAGCGGACTGCTCGGCATCTGGCGGCTCGCGTACCAGATCCCGCTGGCCACGCCGGGCGTGGGCGGGGGCGCGATCGGTCAGCGGATCGCCCGTTTCGCCATGGACGGGGCGGACCCGCCCATGGACCCCGAGGTCAAGACCGTCTTCCTCGACCGGCTGGCCGGAGAGCGCGGGCGCACCACGGAACTCCTCTACCGCACCTTCGTCCTGCGCGAGCTCCTCACCGTCGCTGCGGGTCGCTACGCAGCGGCCGATCTCCAAGTACCCACGTTGCTTCTGGCGGGCGACCGTGACCCGGCCATCCCGGCGAGCCAGGTGGAGAAGGCCGCCGCCGAGTCAGAGGCGGTCGAGCTCGAGGTCGTGGAGGGCGCGGGTCACTTCCTGGTCGACGAGCGTCCCCAGCTTGTCGCCGAGCGGGCGCTGTCGTTCCTGCTCCGGAGCTAGCGGATCCGCGCCAGCGCCATCGCGTCCTCCACGCAGTCGGCGCGCAGGCGTTCCTCGTCGATGCCGAACAGCTCGGGCTCGCCGTCTCGATCTCGAACACCCACCCCCACGCGCGACAGGCGCATGGTGCCGAGCACCTGGGCGTAGAGTCGGTTGGCCACGAGATCCGGGTCGTCGATGCCGAACACGCCCTTCTCGCGGCCGGCGGCCAGAATCAGCGCGAGCGGCCTGAGCGCGCCGGCCATCGCGTAGCCGAGCCGTAGCCATACGTCGTCGGCGACCCGCGTTCGCAGCTCGTCCGCTGGATAGCGCATCAGCGCGTGCGCGCAGTCGAGATATGCCGGGTACTGCAGGCAGAAGCCGGTGAAGCGGTGGAGCGACTCACGCAGCAGCGCCTCGGGATCGGCGAGGTCACCCCGCTCGACCGCCAGCGAGGTCAGGTCGTCGAGGTAGTCGGCGAGGGTGAGCATGAACAGCTCCTCCTTGGAGCCGAGCTGCCTGTAGATCAGCGCCTTGTTGATGCCCACCTCGCGCGCGATCGCCTCGATGGGCGCGTCCTGCATCCCGCGCTCGTCGAAGAGCCGGCGCGTCGCGCTGATCAGGTGTCGCTCGCGGTCACGGCGCCGATCGGCCAGATTGGCGGGCATTCGTTTCGAGTGTAACCTCGCGTTGCGCGTCCCGCGCCGGTCTAGTCCGGAGGCCGCGTGCAGCGCACCTGGTACACCGAGGTGAAGCCGCTCTCGAAGCCGCGCCGCGCCGCGCGCAGGTAGATGCGCCAGACCCGCACGCGCTCGGCGCCGCCGAGGCGTACCGCCTCGTCGAGGTTCTCGTCGAAGCGGCGGGCCCAGTGGCGCAGGGTCTCGGCGTAGTCTGACGCCAGTCCCTCGACGTGCTCCACGGGAAGGCCGGCGCGCTCGAGGGCGAGCACGATCCGGGACAGGTGAAGCGGGGCCGCATCGGGGAAGACGTAGCGCTCCGAGAAGGCCCCGGCCTCGGGATCGGTGTGGCGAAGGCGCGCGATGCCGTGGTTGAGCACGCGGCCGCCGGGCTTGACGAGACGGGCCATCTGGCGGGCGTAGGTGTCGATCTGGACGTTGCCGACGTGCTCGACCATCCCGATGCTCGCTACGGCATCGAAGGGCTCTGCGCCGAGCTCGCGGTAGTCCTCCACGCGAATGTCGACCCGGTCGCCGACCCCCGCCTCGGCGGCGAGCCGCCGGGCCAGCTCCGCCTGAGGCTCGGAGAGGGTGATCCCGGTCACGTGCACGCCTCGTTCGCGCGCGGCGTGGATCGCGAAGCTGCCCCAGCCGCAGCCGATGTCGAGCACGCGCTGCCCCGGTTCGAGGGCGAGCTTGTCGCACACGAGAGCGAGCTTGGCCTGCTGGGCCTCTTCGAGCGTCGTCGCGCCGCGCGAGAAGAGCGCGCAGCTGTAGGTCATCGACTCGTCCAGGAAGAGAGCGAAGTAGTCGTTGGAGAGGTCGTAGTGGTGGCGCACCGCGCGGGCGTCGCGCATGATGCTGTGGCGCCGGCCGCGGGGCTTGAGCTCGGCGGCCGGGACGCTGGGCGGGCGCACCACGCCGCAGGCCTTCGCCGCCGCCAGCATGAGCCGAGCCTTGGTGCCGCGGTCGATGGGCGGCGGCTGCCACCCGGCCAGCAGGTCGAGCGCGCCCTCGACGTCGTCCACGTCGAGCGCGCCCGACACGTAGGCGCGCCCAAGACCCAGCTGCCCTGGGGCGCGCAGGGCGTGGGCGATCGCTGCAGGCGAGCGAATCGTGAAGGTGGGCCCGCCGCCGTTCGTCGACGCGAGTCGCCCGCCGTCCCACGTTTCGATCGTGAACGGCCGCTCGGGCAGCGCTTTCTGGACTTCGTCGAGGAGAGGTTCGGTGCGTGACGTCATAGCGCCGACGCACCCTACTCACGCCGGGCCGCGGGAGTAGTCTCGATCGCGATGGCCACGCTGGAGCGCCACGAATCGCCCGAGCTCAGCTGGGAGATGCTGAGCCGCGACGCTCATCCCCGGCTGCGCGAGCATGTGCGCAACTACACCGGCTACGTCGAGCGCAGTGCCGAACCGCTGCGCAGGCTCGAGGTGCCGTCCGGCGATGTGACGCTGATCATCAGCCCGGACACGAGCCTCAGCGTGCCCGACGTACGCAACCCGTCACGCCCTCCGGCTCGGATCACGTCCTTTGTGGCCGCGCTGCAGGACACCTACGCCCTGGTGGAGCACGACGGCTTCCAGCATGGAATCGAGGTGCGGCTCACGCCGCTCGGCGCGCATGCCCTGTTCGGAGTGCCGATGGACGAGCTGACCAACCGGGTGGTGGAGCTCGACGACCTGCTGGGCCCGGGCGCCGACGAACTGGTGGGTCGCCTGTGGGATCTGCCCGGCTGGGAGCCGCGCTTCCGGCTGCTCGACCAACTGATCGGCAGCCGGGTGGAGGCCAGGCGACCGCGCGTCGTACGAGCTGTTCTGGGCGTGGCGGCGGCTGCGCGCGAGCCACGGCAAGCTGAGCGTCGGTGGGCTGGCGCGGGACCTCGGCTGGAGTCACCGGCGTCTGATCGCCCGCTTCCGCGAGCAGATCGGGATGCCACCCAAGACGGTGGCACGGGTGCTGCGCTTCGAGCGGGTCGCCGGGCTCCTGATGCACGAGACCGCGCCGAGCCTCGCCGACGTGGCGCTCGAGTGCGACTACTACGACCAGGCTCACTTCAACCGCGACTTCCGCGACTTCGCCGGCACCACCCCGACAGCCTTTGTGGCCGCGCGCCTGCCCGAGGGCGGCGGCGTCTACGGCTGAGGTCAAATACGTCCAAGAGGACTGGAGTGGCCGGGCGTAGCCTCCCCACCATGCAGACCGTCTATCCAGTCCTCAAGTACGCAGACGCCCACGCGGCCATCGATTTCCTCGAGAAGGCCTTCGGCTTCGAGCGCCGCTCGGTGCACGACGGGGAGAACGGCGGCGGTCGCTCACGCTGAGCTCACGTTCGGAGACGAGTTCGTGATGCTCGGCTCCACGAGCGAGGGGGACCCGGTCTTCAACCAGGGCGCTGGGCAAACCTCGGTGTATCTCGTGGTCGACGAACCGGATCCCCTCTTCCGGCGTGCGCAGGCTGCGGGCGCCGAGATCGTCATGGAGCCGACCGACCAGGACTACGGCTCACGCGACTTCGTCGCCCGCGACCCGGAGGGCAACCTCTGGTCCTTCGGCACCTACGCGCCGACGAGCGAAGGAAGCTAGACCGCCGCGGGCGCCGGCCGGCGTTCGCGGCTCCCGAGCACCGTGACCGCGCCGGCCTTGGGGCTCACCGTGATGCTGCGGCGCCGGGTTCGCTCGAACCCCTCGCTTGCGGGCGACACCGCGCTCTGAGACAACACCGCGCGCAGCACGAGCTTCATCTCGAGCTGAGCGAAGCTGGCCCCCAGGCAGCGACGCCGCCCGCCGCCGAACGGGATCCACGTGTACGTGCCCGGCGACTCCTCGAGGAAGCGCTCGGGCCGGAACGCGTAGGGGTCGGGGTAGATCGCTGGGTCGTGGTGGATCAGGTAGCTGTTGGCGGCGAGCGCGCAACCGGCCGGGTAGGTCCAGCCGCCGATCTCGACCGGCTGCATCACGAGCCGCGGCGCTGCGTTCGGGAGGACCGGGCGCCGGCGCAGCGTCTCCTGCACCGTTGCCGTGAGATAGGCGTCGTCGCCGTCGCGGTCGATCTCGTCGGTCAGCCGCTGCAGCACTTCGGGTGTGCGGGCCAGGCGCTCGAAGGCCCAGGCCAGCTCCGACGCGGTGGTCTCGTGGCCCGCAACGAGAAGGGTCATCAACTCGTCCCGCAGCTCCTGCGCCGACATCGGCGAGCCGTCCTCATGGCGCGCCTCCAGCAGCATCGCGAGCACATCGTCGCGGTCGCCCTGATCGCGCCTGCGCTCGTCGATCAGCTCGAATATCAGCGCGTCAGCCTCCTCGCGGTCGCGCTTGAACCGGGCCCAGCGCCGGCCGCGCTGGAACGCCGGCAGCATCGAGGTGGGTGTGGCGCCCTGCTCGAGCAGCGTGGTCAGCTTCCCGCGAAGGCGGTCGAAGCGGCCGCCGGGATCCAGCCCGAACACCGCCCGCATGATGATCTCGAGCGTCAGCGCCTGGAGCCGCGGATGCAGCTCGATCGGCTGGTTGCGGGGCCAGCTCGCCACGTCGCGCTCGGCGACCTCCGCCACGAGCCCGGTCAGGCGCTCCATCCTCTCGCCGTGGAACGCGGGCAGCATGAGCTTGCGCTGGCTCATGTGCGCGCTCTCGTCGAGCAGGATCACCGAGTTCTTGCCGACCACCGGCTCGAGGATGCGGGCGCCCTCCCCGGGGTGGAGCACCTCGGGCGGGGCGGTGAACACCTCCTTGACCACCTCCGGGTCGGCCAGGTGGACGAACGGCGGGGTCTGGAGGAACAGCATGGTGAAGCGGTTGCCGTAGCGCGCCCGGCAGCGCTCGAAGAACGGCGCCGTGCGGGTCCACCAGCCGAGCGTCTGAAGCGTCCTTGGGAGGCGCGGGCCGGGCGGGAGGCCTCGGGGCATGCCGTTCAATGTACGCCACCCCGTTGCCTCCCGGGGCACCTCTGTGGATCCAGCCTTAGAGCACGACCAGGATCAGGACGATCAGCAGGATTACGACGACGGTTCCTATTCCGATGTACATGAAGCCTCCTCGCTTGTGGTGAGAGTCCCCCTATTGCCCAATCTGGCGCGCACAAACCAACCTCCGATGAGGGAGGATTGATCCGTGCGCTGGCGGCGACCCGGCAAGAGCGGCGACGTGATCGACGCGCGTGGGGGCGGCGGCGGTGGCGGCTTCGGCGGCGGTGGTGGTGGCCTGCCGGGAGGCCGGATGGCGATTCCCGGCGGTCTAGGCCTGGTGGGCGTGGTGGTGTTCCTGCTCATTACGCTGCTGTCGGGCGGCGGCGGTGGCGGGCCGGCCTTCGGCGTGGACAACCAGTTCGGGCAGACCCCTCAGGCTCCCGACGGCACCGCAATCCCGGCGGCCCAGGATCCCGAGAGGGACCTCAAGGACTTCAGCTCCTACGTGTTCACCCGGGTTCAGGACACCTGGACGGACATCTTTCGCCGGGCCGGCGAGCCGTACGAGCGCGCACAGCTCGTCCTCTACCGCGGTGGCGTGAATACCGGCTGCGGGAGCGCCTCGTCGGCCGTCGGCCCCTTCTACTGCCCGGCCGACCAGCGCGTGTACATCGACCTCTCGTTCTACAACGACATGGCGCAGCAGCTGGGCGCGACCGGCGACTTCGCGTGGGCCTACGTGATCGCGCACGAGGTCGGCCATCACGTGCAGAACCAGCTCGGCACGAGCACCGAGGTGCGCCGGCTACAGCAGCAGAATCGCGGTGACGCCAACCGGCTGTCGGTGCGGCTGGAGCTCCAGGCCGACTGCTACGCCGGCGTGTGGGCCCACACCGTCTACGAGGCCGGCGACCTGGAGGAGGGCGACATCGACGAGGCCATCGCGGCGTCGGAGGCCGTGGGCGACGACCGCCTGCAGCGCCGCGCTCCCGGCGGGATCAACCCGGACTCGTTCACCCACGGCTCGAGCGAGCAGCGCGCGCGCTGGTTCAACAGAGGGCGCGAGCGGGGTGAGCCGGGGGACTGCGACACGTTCTCGGCGGACGAGGTCTGACGCTGCTGTCGGGCGGTCGCGCGCGTCATCACCCGTCCGCAGAGCCCTCGCGCTGCGCGCTCGTTTCGCTCGCCGCAAGCGGCTCGCTCTGACATGCTCTGCGGCCGGGTGTGCCGCGCACGCCCGCCAACGCCGGGCGTTGGTGTTGGCCGAGGCGCTGTGGTTTGCTTGGCGGATGCATGTGCAGACGGTCGATCGGAGTCGTTGACGAGCGGTGGCGTCGGTACGGGCCGCCGGCGCGCAGGATGCCGTCAGGTGCGTGGCGATCGTCGTCGGCCTGCCCGACTTCTTTACCGATGACGTGCCCGACAAGGTGCGCAGCGACCTGCGCGACCACGGTGGCTGGGTCATCGACGACGCAGGCGGCGTCGTCGGGTTCGTCATCGCGGAGCGCCGCGGCGTGCGCGCGGCGGAGATCCTGTGGGCCGCGGTCGCCGCCGATCGCCGGCAAGCGGGCCTCGGCACCCGGCTCGTCGACCACGTCTTGGACGAGTTGAGCGCTGACGGTGTGCAGATCGTCGAAGTCAAGACGCTCGATCCGTCCGCCGACTATCCCCCCTACGACGCCACGCGTGCCTTCTGGCTCGCTTGCGGGTTCGTTCAGTTCGACACCATCGATCCGCTTCCCGGCTGGCCGCCGGGCAATCCGGCGGCGATCCTCGCCGTCGCACTCGCCCCGACGCGGTAGCGCGCTCACCGAGTCCCGCTCGCCATGGCCGACATTCGAGAGCGAGCGCCTGCGCTGGCGGCGACCGGCGGGGCCGTGTTGCACAGCTTGTCCAGTCGCTCGACTGGCGGCAACGGCTGCGATTCGACGGTCGTTCCCGTGAATCAGCAGCCTCCAGCCACGCGCTCGCGCAGCCGAATCAGGCCGACGTAGGCGCCCGAGTTCGTGTCGGACGAATCACCGTCGACGTAGCGCACACGTCCGTTTTCCTCGATGCGCAGGCGCATGTCCGCCAGCCGCAAGACGACGTCGCCTCGCACGCTCACGTCCTTCAGCTCGCCAATCTCCTCGAGCTTGTTGAGCATCTTCTGCTGTTGCTTGTTCGGCTTCATCGGGCCTTCACCGTCTTTCTTGCCTTCGGTTGTCATTCCAGCCGGTCGACTGGCGGCAGAGCACCCCGCGTGGGGGGTCCAGGCGGTTGTACTCACTACGTTCTCGACGCCCCCAGCGTCGTGCTGCTTTTGCGCGCGCGATGCCTTCCTCGTTGAGGCGGAGCGCCTTCTGCAGATCGCTCTCGCCGCTGCCGCCACGTGGGGTACGCCGAGCGTCGCGACGAGCGCGAGGCCTACGAGAGCGCCCTCATGACATGCGCTCGTAGTAGTCGATGCTGGTGACCGTGGCGTTCGACGTGTAGACGCCCCAGGCGCCGTACCAGTAGATCACGTCGTAACCAAAGTCAGTCGACTGCTCCTCGGTCCAGTCGGCGGCACCCATGATCGCGGTGACCTCCGTGTACGACGCGCCGATCTCGATCTGGCTGATTTTCGCCTCGATCCGCTTGGCCTGCTCGGCGTCGGTCGGGGAAGCCGCCTTCGGACCGGCCTTCACGTTCGGTTCGGGCCGCACCTTCTCGGCCTCCTTGGCGGCCTCGGTGATGGTGTTGCCGCCGGTGTCGAGAGGAGCGTTGCTGCTGCTATCGGAAACCAGGTAGCCGGCACTCCCGGCGATGGCAACCAGGGCGGTTCCGCCCATGGCGAGGTAGCGCTTCATGTCTTTCTTCCGTTCGGTTGTTGGTTGACGATCCAGGGCGGTCGACCGGCGGCGAAGCCACCCGCCTGGACAGCGCTCCTTGTCGATCAGCCGCTAGTGAGTTCCCGAACGGCGTGCCCGCGTGAGGGCCAGTACCCTCTCGTTGACGGAATGCTAATACAGTTCTTGACGGATCGCCAACAACATTTAGCCTGGCCTTATGAAACTCGACGGCGAAGTACAGCCGGCTCGCACCGGCGCCTGGGCGAGCGCTCGATCCGCGGGCGCCTGCTCAGGCAGATCGGGGCGCGCTGAGCTCGGCGAGCCGCGCTGCGCTCTCGGGGTTCATCGGCAGGAAGGTCTCGATCGCGAGGTTCGCGGCCGTGACGTCGAGCGGGGCTCCGAGGGTGGCGATGACCGTGAACAGCTCGACCTCGCCGAGGGGGGTCTGCAGCCTGAGCGAGACCACCGGCTGGGTGGCGAGGCCCGCCGGCGGCTCGCCGGGGAGGTAGGACTCGACCTCCTCGATGAGCTTGGCGAGGGCGGGATCGGCGTCCTCGCGGCTCCTCCGCTTCAGCCGGTGAATCAGCGGCGCGTTGCACGCGGCGGTCATCGACGAGATCCGCGGCAGGCCGCCCGGGTGAACGCCGAGGCGGAGCATGTTGATCGGTGGCTCGAGGAGCTCCGGGTCGACCCCGTCCCAGAGAAGCGACGCGGCTCGATTGGACTCGATCAGGTTCCAGAGCCCGTCGACGATCAAAGCCGGGTTCGGCTCGTGCGCCTCGAGCAGCCGCTCGAGCGACTCCCGAAGCGGCTGCATCACCTCCCCGTCGTAGGGCAGCTCCAGATAGGGAGGCGCAAAGCCGCCCGCGAGCAGCAGTCGATTGCGCTCGCTGATCGGCAGATCGAGGTGCTGGGCCAGGTGGACGAGGAGCTGGCGACTCGGGCTGGACCGGCCGGTCTCGACGAAGCTCAGGTGCTTGGTCGAGACGTTCGCGTCCAGGGACAGCTCGAGCTGGCTGAGGCCGCGTCGCGTGCGCCAGAAGCGGATCAGCTCGCCCGCGGTCTGGGGCTCCTGCTCGGTCTGGACGACCACCCGATTGAAGTTAGCGGGCGTCCGATCCGGTTCCTTACCCGCGTGTAAGCCGGCCGGCGTTACACGAGAGGTAATCGACGCGCGGCCCTTCCTCCGGGACCGTTGACGGCGAAGCAACCAGACGATCAACGGAGGTGACCGATGACCGAGACACAGGCTTTCGTCGAAATCTCATCCCGGAGCGCGGCCGAGTTGGCGGAGAAGTACCTCGCGCTCTGGAACGAGCCCGATGCCGACCGGCGCCGGCGGATGATCGCCGAGCTCTGGACGGAGGACGGGAGGCATATCCTCCAGCCGCCGCAGGAGATCCGCGCGATCGCGGCGCGACCCGGGCTCGCCATGACGGCGATTCTCGAGGCACGGGGATACGAGGAGATAGAGGCTCGCGCGGCGAGCGCGTACGAGCACTGGGTCGGCTCCGAGGGGCTCAGCTTCCGGGGGCGCGACGACGCCGACCGGCTCGGCGACGTCGTCAAGTTCCACTGGGAGGCGGTCGCCAGGGACGGCGAGGTGTTCGCAGTCGGGCTCATCTTCCTCGTCCTCGCCGCGAACGGCCGGATCGAGCGTGACTACACGTTCGTCGTCGCATAGCAGCGGAATGGCTTCGGCCAACGGCGTCACGCTCGGGATCGAGCACTTCGGCGACGCGTCGGCGCCGCTCGTCCTGCTCGCGGGCGGCACGACCATGCTCTCCTGGCCCGACGCGCTCTGCGAGACGCTCGCCCGCGGCGGGCGCCACGTCGTGCGGTACGACCTGCGTGACAGCGGCGCGTCCACCACCGCCGACCCGAAGGCTCCGGCGTACACGCTGCGCGATCTCGCGGCCGACGCAGCGGCCCTCGCCCGCGTGCTCGACGACCGGCCGGCGCATCTGGCCGGCATCGGCGTCGGCGGGATGGTGGCCCAGGTCGCCGCGCTCGACCACCCGGATGCGTTCTCGGCGCTCACCCTCGCCGGCACGCGACCCGTGGCGCCGGGCCGGGTCGACAAGGACCTGCCGGACCACGACGCGGCGACGATGAACCGGCTGTTCTCGCAACCGATGCCCGACTGGTCGGACCGCTCTGCGGTGGCCGAGTTCGCCGCCGCCGGCGCGGAGATCCTCGGCGACGATCCCGCTGCGGCACGCGCGACCGCCGAGCGCATCTGGGACCGCACGCCGGGCACGGAGCCCGCGGTCCAGATGGCCAACCAGATGGGCATGGTGTTCTCGAAGCTCGACTGCAAGCCGCGCTGGCGCGGGCGCCTGCCCGAGCTCGCGATCCCCACGCTCGTGGTGCACGGCCGGCGGGACCCGTTCTTCCCGGTCGGCAACGGCGAAGCGCTCGCGCGCGAGATCCCGGATGCACGGCTGCTCGTGCTGGAACGAGCCGCGACCGCGATCCCCCACGACGCCGCTGGCGAGGTCGCCGCGGCGATGCTCGAGCTTTAGGCGCATTCACTTGGTTGAGAGCTGGTCGCGATACTGCGTGACGATGTCGCAAGCGAACGTCGAGGTCGTCAAGCGGCTGCTCGAGAGCTACCGGCGCGGCGCACCCATTCTCGGTGTCGGCAGCCGAGTACGAGATCGCGGACGTGCGGCCCGGTCCCACCCGAACCGACGCGTTTCGTGTTCCTGCTCGGCCGGAGGACCTTGCGAGTCAGGTCGCCTGCGTCGTCGAGCTCGCTGGGGCGTGTTCGTTCGTGTTCGCGTAACCCGGGGCGGTTCAGGTGAGCGTCGGCGAGGTCGCCGACGTGGCGGCCTCGGCGAGGGCCGCCAGGACGGCGGCGGTGGCGGGCGGGTCGGGCGGGTCGCCGTAGGTGGCGGCGTAGATGTGGCGCTGTGAGCCCCGCAGCTCGGTCGCGACGATGCCGTCCGGACCGTGGGCGCGCAGCGCGAGGCCCGTCTGGGTCGCCACGCCGAGCCCCGCGGCCACCAGCTTCGACATCACGACCATGTCGTCGGAGCTGTAGCCGATCCGCGGCTCGAACCCGGCGTCGGCGCATATCGACAGCAGGTGGCTGCTGCAGCGCTCGCATCCGGCGATCCAAGTCGCGTCGCGCAGGCCGACCAGCCCCCCGCGTTCGCGCCGCGTCGACAACACGTACACGGGGTCGTCGAGCAGGTGGTGCAGACGCACCCCGCTCGGCTCGGGCTCGGTCTCGTCGTAGCGGAAGATGATCGCCACCTCCACCTCGCCCGCGCGCAGCAGGTCGATCGCCTCGGGCGGATGGGTGTCGGTCAGGCTGACCTGCAGGCCCGGATGCCTGGCGGCCAGCGCGGCGACGGCCTCGGGCACGAGGGACCCGATCGCGGATGCGAAGCCCGCCAGGCGCACCCGTCCGGCGGTCAGCCCGACGTGTGCGGACAGCTCGGCATCGGCCGCGTCGATGCGCCCGAGGATCTCGCTCGCGCGGTCGGCCAGCAGCTGCCCGGCAGGGGTCACGCGAATGCCGCGCCCGACCCGCTGCAGCAGCTGCGCGCCGGTTTCGGCCTCGAGGCGCCGGAGGTGGTGGGTCACCGACGGCTGGGAGTAGTCGAGCTCCTTCGCGGCCGCCGTTACCGATCCGTTGCGCGCGACGGCCTCGATGACGCGCAGCCGGGTGACGTCGAGCATTCATCAACTCTATCTATGAATCAGCCCAAATGTTGGCATTGGACGTATGGGACGCCAATCGGCAGGCTCTCGGCCATGAGCACGACACAGATATCTCCCGCCACCGAACTGGCCGCCCTCGTCGACGGTGTCCGGACCGCCGTCACCGCCCAGGCGGGGTGGTCCGAGACCGCTCAGCTCGTCGCCGAGGAGCTCCGCCTTCACCTGCCGACGCCGGACGTGCTGACCGACGAGGAGCGCGCCGGCTCGCCGGACGACTACCGCGCTCATACGCTGTACGTCGAGCCCGACGGGTCGTTCTCGATCGTCGCACTGGTGTGGCGGCCCGGCCAGCTGACGCGCATCCACGACCACGTCACGTGGTGCGCCTTCGGCGTCATCCAGGGGGTCGAGCACGAGGAGCTGTTCGACGCCGACCTGAACCTGATCGGCCGCAGCGAGAATCATGTCGGCGACGTCAGCGGCTTCGCGCCGCCCGGCGACATCCACCGGGTGCACAACACCGGCGACACTACTGCGATCTCCATCCACGTCTACGGCACCGACGTCACCCGCATCGGCTCCAGCGCCCGCCGCTACTACGACTGAACCAACACCCCCCGATCACCGAAGGAGCAACAGCCATGTCACTCGTCTACGTCCACTTCTTCTCCATCTCACTCGACGGCTTCGGCACCGGTGAGGGTCAGACCCGCGACGCACATTTCGGCCATGCCGGGGAGAGGCTGCACACGTGGATGTTCGCCACCCGGTCGTGGCAGCCCGGCGGAAGCGGCGGCGTCGACGACGTCTTCGTCCAGCGGCACGATCAGGGGATCGGTGCCGAGATCATGGGCGCCGGGAAGTTCGGCCACCCCGGATGGGAGGAGGACCCGGAGTGGAAAGGCGCGTGGGGTCCCAACCCACCTTTCCACACACCGGTCTTCGTCCTCACACATCACACCCGCCCGTCGATCGAGATGGAGGGCGGCACGACGTTCCACTTCCTCGACGCGTCGCCTGCCGAGGCGCTCGAGACAGCCCGCGGGGCCGCGGACGGCAAGGACATACGCATCGGCGGAGGTCCCACCGTGATCCGCGACTTCCTTGCTGCCCGGCTCGTCGATCACATGCACGTCGTGGTGGTCCCGATCCTGCTCGGCCGGGGCGTGCGGCTCTGGGACGGACTGGAGGGCCTCGAGAAGGACTACGAGGTCGAGGCCACCTCCTCGCCCAGCGGAGTCACGCATCTTACGTTCACCCGTGCGGGTATCTGAACCGGCTCGACCGGATCGGCTGCGGCGGTGCGCCGGCTCGGCGCCGTAGGCTCGGGCGAAGAAATGTCGAGCGATTACGCCCCAACTCCGGTAGAGGACTTCCTGGATCCCGACCATCCGACTCTGTTCCCCCGGCTGACGCCCAGGCAGATCGAGTACCTGGCGGAGATCGGCACCCAGTTTTCGTTCGCGCGTGGGGACCTCGTGTTCGAGCACGGCCAACGCGAGACCCCGATGTACGTGATCCTCAGCGGAGCCTTGGACATCATCGACCAGGCGGCGGAGGGCGACCGCTACTTCACCCAATGCAGGGCGGGAACCTTCGCCGCCGATCTCTCCATGTTCACCGGCGAGCCGACGCTCGCCGCCGGGTTCGCGGCCGGGCCAACCACGCTTCTGGCGCTTCCGCCGGAGGACGTCCGTCGAGTGGTTGCGACCACGGCCGAGCTCGGCGACCTGCTGCTGCGAACGATGGTCACGCGCCGGGAGTGGCTGCAGGGCCGCGGCTTGGGTCAGCAGCGGCTGATCGGCTCACGATGGTCGAACGAGGCGTTCACGGTGCGCGAGCTGTTGGAGCGCAACCTCGTGCCCTTCACATGGCACGACGTCAGCACCGACGAAGAGAGCCGGGTCTTGCTCGACGGGCTCGGCATCACCGACGAGGAGTGCCCAATACTGGTCCGCTCCGACAGCGTCATCCGGCACGCCACGGTGACCTCGATCGCCGACGAGCTTGGTCTGCGAGCGCAGGTCGACGGCAAGAGCTTCGACGTCGTCGTGCTCGGCGGCGGTCCGGCCGGGTTGGCGGCCGCGGTATACGCCTCGTCCGAGGGCCTCACCACGCTCGTCGTAGAACGCTTCGCCCCGGGTGGGCAGGCGGGCACGAGCGCTCGAATCGAGAACTATCTCGGCTTCCCTACGGGTCTTACCGGCGCGGATCTGACCCGGCGGGCGACGCTCCAGGCGCGAAAGTTCGGCGCCGTGCTCTCCAGCGCCCACGAGGCCTCTGACGTTTCCGGGCTGGAGTCCGGAGGATCGCGTGAGATCGGGCTCGCGGACGGTCAGCGCGTGCGAGGGCGGTGCGTCGTCCTCGCCTCAGGGGCGGACTATCGCCGACTGCCGGCCGAGAACGCGGACCGGTTCGAGGGCCTGGGCCTCTACTACGCGGCGACCCACATCGAGGTCCAGCAATGCTCGATGGAGGACGTCGTCGTCGTCGGCGGAGGAAACTCGGCCGGCCAGGCGGCGGTCAAGCTTGCCGACCACGCGCGCGAGGTCCATGTCGTCGCACGGCGGCGGCTCGAATTGGCGATGTCGCAATATCTGGTCGACCAGATCGAGGCCAAGTCGAACGTCCGCGTCTGGTCCGGGTGTGAGGTGCGAGCGCTCGAGGGTGACGAGAAGCTCGAAGCCATCGTGATCTCGGGTGCGGGGCCCGATCGCCGCGTCGAGACCTCGGCGGTGTTCGCGATGATCGGCGCTTCTCCGAGGTCGGAGGGGCTCGTCGACTACGTCGGCCAGGACGACAAGGGCTTCGTCGTCACCGGCGATGGAGGCGCGCAGCCACACGGACTTCTCCCGACACTGGGACGGGGCGGACCGCGGCCCGTTGATGCTCGAGTGCACGCGTCGCGGCGTCTTTGCCATCGGCGACGTCCGCAGAGGCTCGACCAAGCGCGTTGCGGCCGCTGTGGGGGATGGCGCGCTGGTGGTCCGCTCCATTCACGCCTCGCTGGATCCGCGCCAAAGCTAGCCGCGAACGGGAGCGCGCTGGCCAAGTCCACCAAGACGCCGAGCCCCGTCCGTAGCGCGTGGGGCAACCGAGCTGCGCGATCTGCTTGTGGGCGCCGTCATCAGACCGTGGGGATGTTGTGGTTGAGACGGAAGAGGTTGTCCGGGTCATAGCGCCGCTTGAGAGCGGCGAGCCGCTCATAGTTGGGGCCGAAGGCCTGGCGGACGCGGTCGTAGTCATCGGCCGGCAGGTAGTTGGTATACGAGCGGTCGGCCATGTACGGCGCCAGCGCGTCGAAGGTCTCGCGCGCCCACGCGATGCCCGCCTGAGTCTGGGCGGGATCGCTCCACTGCGAGATCAGCAACAGGTTGAAGCCCGGCTCCCGATGCGGGTAGGCCGTCGCCGTCGAGGGAACGCGCGTCACCGCGCCGTGAAAGTGCTCGACCGCGAGCGCGCAGAGCGCGCTGGGCGACCGCTCGAAGGCGCTCGCCATCACCGCGACCGCCGGGTCCGACAGCTCGGAGAAGAACGCCGACTTCCAGTAGCCGAGCAGGCCCGGCGGCGACACCCAGTCGATACCTGTGTTCACGGCGGGGTACGGCATGCGCTGGATCATGTCCGCGGCCGGTGAGCCGAACCTGCGCAGCGCGAGCACGTCGCTCTCGGCCCGATCGATGTCCTCACCCGCGTGGCAGACGGCGATCCCGCAGAGCTTCGTCCCCGATCCGTCCGGTGCGTGCAGGAAGGCGGCTTGCGTGGAGAGCTCGTCGGGGAGGTCGGCAGCGAACTCGCGGTAGAACGAGAACAGCTGCGACGCCGCCGAGAGCGGATGCAGCACCGGACCGCCGAGCACGCTGGCCACCGGATGCGTGCGGTACTCGAACGAGGTCACGACGCCGAAGTTGCCTCCGCCTCCGCGGAGTGCCCAGAACAGATCGCGATCGCCGTCCTCACTCGCGGTGACGACCTCGCCCGAGGCGAGCACCACCTCGGCCGACAGCAGGTTGTCGACGGCCAGCCCATACTTACCCATCAACCACCCGATCCCGCCCCCGAGCGTGAGACCCGCGATCCCGGTGGTGGAGACAACGCCGCTGGGAGTCGCGAGCCCGAACGCACCGGTGGCGCGATCGAGCTCGCCGACCGTGACGCCGGCCTGCGCCCGCACCGTCGATCGGACCGGGTCGACGTGGATCCCCTTCATCAGCGAGAGATCGATCATCAGCCCACCGTCGGTGACCGCCTTGCCGGCGACGTTGTGGCCGCCGCCGCGCACCGAGATCTCCAGCGCCTCGTTCCGGCCGAACCTGACCGCGTCCACGATGTCCGCCGTGTTCACGCAGCGCGCGATGATCGCGGGATGCTTGTCAATCAGTCCGTTGTGGACGCGCCGGGCCGGTTCGTAACCCGGGTCTCCCGGAGCAAGGACCGGCCCCGACAACTCGTCGCCGAGCAACTCGACGGCACCTTCGATCGTCACGTTCGACATTTCGCTCGCTCCTTTGACATCGCTCGTCGTCATTGCACGCGGCCCCAGCACTGCAGGAGCGTGAAGGTCGTGCCCCAGCGGCCGGGGTCCTGCAGCTCGACCTCGCCCTCGCGGCGGAGCCGCTCCAGCTCGTCGGCGCTCACCAGGTTGAGCAGTCGCTCCTCCAGGGCCGTGGCGAATTGCAGCGGCAGGCGCAGGTAGGGGTGACCCGGGGGAAGCGCCACCAACTCTGCCCTGACGTTCCCCTCGATGCCGAACTCGCGCAGCAGGTGTAGGTGGTTACGCCCCGCCTTCCAGTCCCCGCCGCTCGCCAGGAACGCCTCCTCGATCAGCTCGATCAGCCGCTCGAGGGCGGGCGCCGGCGGATTGAAATGCCAGGAGTCCCAGTCCGGGTCCTCAAGCACGATCGTGCCGCCGGGGCGTGCCAGCCGTACGTAGGTCTCCATCTGTTCGTGGCCGCGTCCCAGTGGACAGATCTCGGCGCGCGCGTGCACGAGGTCGAACGAGTCCGGTTCGAGCTCGCTGGCGAAGAGGTCATCCTTGACCAGGCCGACGTTCCGCAGGCCTTCCTCGGTCGCGAACCGGTCGGCGGCGGCGAGCATCGCCTCGTCGACGTCGGTGCCCGTCACGTCGCCGTCGGGGCCGACCCACTCGCTCAGCACCCGGAGCCACCCGAGAACGCCGCAGCCGACGTCAAGGGCGCGGCTACCGCCTCCGTCACCGATCTCCTCGAGCAGCCGCCGCCCGCTGGGCTCCCAAACCCGTGACTGAAGCTCGAGCCGCTCGAGCTCCGAGGGCTGTCCGGCCAGCAGGTACTCATCGTTTTCGCTTGGGTGTGCAATCGACATCGTTCGGCTCCTTGCCGTGCTCGAGTGAGGGAGCCGAGTATCGGCGCGCCGGGGATCGGTGTCTTCGCCTGAACGAGCCAACTTGGGGCATGGCCTGCTGAGGCCATGCGGGCAAAGACCCTCGCCTTACAGCAGCTTCAGCCGGTGCGCCTCCGCGACCGCCGCCGCCCGCGACGAGCAGCCCAGCCTCGCGTAGGCGTTCTGCAGGTGGCGGTGGACGGTGTGCTTGCTGAGCACGAGCCGGGTCGCGATCTCGCCGTTCGTGAGGCCCTCCGAAGCGAGGCGCACGACCTCGAGCTGGCGCGGGGTGAGAAGCTGATCCCGGTACGGACCCGGCGTGGGTCTGGGTGAGACCCCAAGGCGCCCAAGCAGCTCGCGAGCCCGCGCCGCCTCGGCCGCCGCCCCGATCTCGTCGAGACGCTTGAGCGCGACCGTCGCCTCCCGCGCGGCCGCGTCCTTGCGACCCAGCGAGACCAGCACACGCGCGAGCGCGAGCCGCGCGCGCCCAACCTCGAAGGCGGCGCCGCTCGCTGCAAAGAGCTCCACCGCGTCCTCGAGCCTCTCGCGCGCAGTCTCCTGGTCGCCGGCTATGCCCGCGACGAGCCCCTCCGAGAGGCTCGCTGAGGCGCGCAGCGGACGCGTCCCAACGGTGGCCGCAATCGAGCGCAGCTCCGAGACGTGGGAAGCCGCGGCGTCCACCTCCCCAGTGGCGACCTTCGCCCGCACCATCACCTCCAGGGGCGCAACCCGCAGAATCCCGTTCTCCGCGGGTATGCGCCGAAGCAGCGGCTCGAGCAGGTCACAAGCCGCCGAGGGAGCGCCCTCGTCCACGGCGAGCTCGGCCATCGCCAGCGCAGTCAGCGCGTTCCCCTCGGCCCGGTGGAGGAGCGCGGCCGCCTCGGCGAAGCGGCCCTGACGGCGACGAAGATCGGCCAATCGCACGACCGCACCGCCGCTCCACGAGGGCCGCTCGGCCTTCAGGTGCTCGGTCGCCCCGGTGAGCTCCCGCTCGGCCTCGGCCCAGCGCCCGTGCCATGTGAGCACCACGCCGTAGTGCGCGCCGCAGGTGCCGGTGACAAAGTTGATCTTCATCCTGCGGCTGAACTCCTCGACCTTGCTGCACCACTGCGCCGCGCGGTCGAAGTCGCGCACGCGCTCACAGGCGCCGAGCAGAAGGCAGCAGGTCCACCCGGCGAACACGATCTCCTCGTACTCGCCCGCGAGCGCCGCGGCGGTGGCCTCGTCGAGGCAGCGCATGCCCTCGCCGACCTCACCTTCGTTCACCAACACCACTCCCTCGACGGCGAGCGCGAACATCTCCAAAGAGACCACGCCGAGCCGGCGGCCGAGCTCGCGGGCCCGAGGGGCGAGTTCCCTTGCCCGCGCCAGGTCGCCCTCGCCGAGTGCCATGGATCCCAGCAGCGCATCGAGCCAGCCGTGCTCAGGGCAGGGCTCGACCCCTTCGAGGATGCGGGCCGCGCGCTGGAACCAACCGCTTGCGATCGCCCGCTCGCCGCGAACCACGAGGTGATCGGCGGCGAGCCAGAGCGCCAGCATCGCCGCGCGGCGCATGTCCCCGCTCTGGCGCCGGAGACGGTAGGCGCGCTCGCGCGCATCGAAGCAGACGGGCACGTCCTCGACCCACCACGCGGCCCAGCTCAAGCCCTCCAGCGCCTCGACCGTTTCCCGCGCCTCGAGCTGCTGCTCGAAGATCGCCCGCGCCTGATCCCACGCCCCGCGGGCGAGCGCGGCTTCACCCGCCCGGACGCGTTCGGGCACCGACACCGTCTCGGCCATCAGCCAACAGTACCCTTGGGTGGGCTACGCGGATCGCTCGCGGACGGGTGATGACGCACACGCCCGCCCGACCGCCCCGATGCGCGCCGAGGCCGCCCCGCGGCGTCCGCTCGTCCTACCCCGGCAGGTTGCCCGTGCGCGCAATCCGGCGGAACGTTCGGCTGCTCGGGCGCGGGGTACGCTCGAGGGTTCGCGGGTCGTACGAGTAGAAGCCGAAGCGCGGGTAGTAGCCCGAGGTCCACTCGAAGTTGTCCACGAGCGACCAGGCGAGGTAGCCCTTCACACGCGCCTCGCCCGCCCGCATCGCCGCGCGGAGCTGGCGCAGGTGGCTGAGCAGATAGGCGCGGCGCTGGTCGTCGTCCGCGTCGGCCAGGCCGTTCTCGGTCACGTATACGGGTAGGCCGTAGCTGCCCGCGATCCTCAGGACCTGACGGAAGCCCTGCGGGTAGATCTCCCAGCCGAACTCCGTGCAGGTGGTGGGGCAGGGCGGAGCGGCGGGGCGCTGTGGGATGCGGTACTCGTTGCCGGGCAGGAAATCGAACAGCGGGACGGTGGTGCTGGCCGGCGCTCCGAGGCCGGTCACCCGGCTGCGGAAGTAGTAGTTGAGGCCGATGAAGTCAGCGCGTCCGCGCAGACGCGGGTTGCGCTCGCCCGCCTCGATGCGGCCGTCCACGTCCTTGTCGTCGGTTCCGCGCACCACTCCGTTCAGGAAGACGCGGTTGAAGACGTAGTCCGCGTGCTCGACTCCCAGGCGGTCGGTGGCGCTCGCAGGGTCGGAGGGCGTGAAGGCGACCATGTTGTGCACCGGGCCGACCTTGGCCCGGCGGTCGTAGCGGTGAATGGCGTCGTAGGCCCGGCCGTTGGCAAAGGCGAAGTTGCGCACCACGCGCACCGCCCCCGTGAACGAGTTGGCGCCGGGCGGGAACCAGCCCGCGATCGCGCCGGGCACGTTCACGTAGCCGCTGACGGCCACCACCATCGGCTCGTTGAGCGTGACCCACATGTCCACCATGTCGCCGTACTTCCATGCGGCCCAGGCCGCGTACTTGCCGAACTCGCGGACGGTTGACTTGTTGAGCCAGCCGCCCTTCTCGATCTTCGGCAGCGGGTCGTCCGGGCCGCGGCCCGCCAGAGCCGCGCGTGCCGCCAGCGGGTCGTGCAGCCACGTCGGCGTCGTGAAGTGGTGCAGCGTTACGACGGGCTCGAGGCCGCGCCGCCGGATGGCGCGCAGCTCGGCCGCGTAGTGGCGCACGGCGGCCTTGTTGGCGAGGCGGTCGAGCTGGCGCGGCGTCTGCGCCCGCGCGGTGGAACGCGGGAAGATGCGGCTCCACTCGATGCCGAAGCGGAATGCGTTGGCGCCCAGGCCGCGCCGGGCCAGCGCGATGTCGGTGCGGTACTTGCGCCAGTGGCCCGGGCCGCGCTCCACCAGGTCGCCGCTCTGACGTCCGGCGTCGATGTTCGCCTGGTCGTGCGACCAGACCCACCAGTCGCTGCGGCGGTCGCTGTTCGCGGGGCTGCCGCCCGCCTCGGTCTGAAAGCCCGAGATCGCCGTGCCCCAGAGGAAGTCGCGCGGGAAGTCACGCGCCTGCGAGGACGCGGGAATCGAGAGAAGGGCGAGCGCGCCTAGAAGGAGTCCGAGTAGAAGTCGCGATCCCATCGGTGTCCTCTGAGCCTCTCGACCTGCTCGGCCGACAGGCCCTGTCCGTCGCCCAACGCCATGTTGCGCTCCACGTTGCGCACGGAGCGCATCCCCGGGATGACCGTGGACACTGCCGGCTCCGACAGCACGAAGCGCAGCGCCGTCGCGGCCATCTCGTCCACCTCGATGCCCAGGTCCTCCACGATCGCATCAACGCGGTCCTTCACGGCCTGCTTGCGCTCGCCTCGGAAGTAGTCGTTGCGGAAGTCGCCCTCCGGGAAGGTCGTCTCGGGCGTGATGCGGCCGGTGAGCCCGCCCTCGTCGAGCGCCACGCGCACGATCACGCCCACGTCGTGTTCCTGCACGGCGGGGAAGAGCCCGTCGACCGCCGACTGGTCGAAGACGTTGTAGATCACCTGCACGGTGTCGGCGATGCCGCTCTCGACTATCCGCAGCGCGCTCTGGGGCTCGTGGTCGTTGATCGACACGCCGAAGAAGCGGATCTTGCCCTCCTGCTTGAGCGCTTCGACCGTCTCCTGCCAGTCACCCTGGCCGAGCCACTCGTCGCGCCACACGTGCAGCTGCTGAACGTCGAGTGCCTCGACACCGCAGGTTCGAGAGCGAGCGCTCGGTGAAGCGGCGCACGTGGTCGCCCGGGAACACGTCCTCCACGCGGCTGCCCTCCGCGGCAGGCCAGGTGAGGTTCTTCGGAGGGACCTTGGTGGCCACGTACACCCGCTCCGAACGCTCGCGCACGACCTGCCCGACCAATCGCTCGCTGTGCCCGCCGCCGTACGCTGCCGCGGTGTCGATGAAGTTGAGGCCGAGGTCGATCGCACGGTTGAGCGCGCGGATCGACTCGTCGTCCTCGGCGCCCTCCCACTGCACGCCGCTGATCCCCCACGCGCCGTAGCCGATCTCGGAGACCTGCAGGCCGGTCTTTCCCAGTCTTCTGCCGAGCATCGACGCGGCACGGTACTCGACGTTCCGCGCGAGTCCCAGGCTCGGGGAGGCGCCGTAAGGAGGCCTCGTTGACGAGAAACGCGGCGCTATACGCGAATAACTCGTCGACGACGCCACGTATCCCTCTTTGTCCTCTGACCGCGTGGCGCCTCGCCGGCACGCCCGAGCGGAGCGCGGTTGGGCCTGGCTGTTCGGTGAAGGCGGGTGTAGCGTGCCCGCCACATGGCCGGGCTCGATCGGGCCACCCTGCTCGCACTAGGTGCCATGGCGCTGGCGGTGTTCGTCATCGCCAACGACATCACGGCGCTGAGCGTGGCGCTGCCGGACATCGAGAACGACTTCGACGCCGACGTCAGCACGGTGCAGTGGGTGATCAACGCCTACGCGCTGATCTTCGGCGTGCTGATCGTGACCGGCGGCCGGCTGGCCGACATGTTCGGCCGCAAGCGCCTCTTCTTCATCGGCGCTGCGATCTTTGCTCTGTTCTCGGTCCTGGGCGGCGCCGCTCAGGACGAGATCTGGCTGATCGTCTGCCGGGCGCTCATGGGCATCGGCGGAGCGATCATGTGGCCGGCGGCGCTGGGCATGACCTACGACACCCTTCCCGAGGACAAGGCAGGTCTCGCGGGCGGGCTGATCATCGGCGTGGCGGGCTTCGGCAACGCGGCCGGGCCACTGCTCGGCGGGGCGCTCACCGAGGCGCTGAGCTGGCGGGCGATCCTCTACCTCAACCTCCCGATCGCCGCTATTGCGTGCTTTGCCACCTGGCGCTTCGATCGGCGAGCCAAGGGCGGAAAGCGAGCGCGAGCGGATCGACTATGCCGGCATCGCCAGCCTCTCCGTCGGCCTGATCGCGCTTGCTCGTGGCGCTCGACCAGGTGACTGACTGGGGCTGGAGCGACCCGCGCATCCTCGGTCTCTTCGCCGCCTGCGTCGCTGCTGCTCGTGGCCTTCGCAGTCAACGAGCGCCGGGCCGGATCGTGGGCGCTGATTCCCCGCGACGTGATGGGCAACCCCGACTTCCGCGCGGCGTGCATCGCGACGCTCATGATGTCGGCCATCTTCTTCGCAGCGCTGCTGTTCCTGCCGCAGTTCTTCCAGAAGATCCTCGACTACAGCCCGCTCGAGGCCGGCGCCGGCCTGCTGCCCATGATGGCCGTGTTCGCGCTCACCTCGTTCGTGGCGGGCGGCCTCTATGACCGCCTGGGAGCAAAGGTGATCGTCACGGCCGGAGCCGTCTGCCTCACGCTCGGCGCCTTTCTGATCTCGCTGATCGAGCGCGACTCCGGCTACACCGCCCTGGTGCCCGGGATGGTGGTCCTGGGCATCGGCGTCGGGCTGTTCTATTCGTCGATCACCACCGCGGCGGTCACCGCGCTCGACCCCTCGCGCTCGAGCCTCGCCGGGGGCATCGTCTACATGTTCCAGGTGGCGGGCGGCTCGGTGGGCCTGGGCCTGACCACCACGGTGTTCATCACCGCGTCGGAGGACAAGCTCCAGAGCGATCTGGACGGGTCGGGGCTGCGCAGCGGGGAGGTCGACGCCCTCCACGGAGCCCTGGCGGGGACCGAGTCGGCGGCGGAGATCCTGCGCCGCTTCTCCAGCGAAGCCGCCGACCGGATCATCGAGCTCGTGCGCGATGCGTTCGCGGCCGGCATGCAGTGGGCGTTCCGCCTGGTGGCCGTCCTCGCCCTGCTCGGCCTCGTCGTCTCGGTGCTGTTCGTGGGCGGCTCGCTGCTGGGCGGCAAGGCGGCCCGCAAACCCGCGGCCCCTACGGAAACGGCGCCCTGAGCGCCACCGCCCCGCCGCGAGTCGAGGCCGAAGCGCAGCTCCTCGACCCCTGCGAGCCCGGCCCGCGTGCGCTCGCGGTCGGGGGCATAGACCAGGAGGAAGCCCCCGCCGCCCGCGCCGAGCGAGATCACGCCCGCGGCGCCCGCTTCGAGAGCCCGGTTGCGCAGCCGATCCATCTCCGGCGAGACCGTGCCCGGCGCCCGTTCGCGCTTGGCCTCCCAGCTCGCGTGGGTGAGCTCCGCGAAGGCGCGCAGGTCGCCGGCCTCGAGAGCGGCGCAGGTCGCCCGAGCCAGCTCCTCGATGCGCGCCAAGACGGCGTTGCTGTGCCCGTCCTCGGTGAACATCCCCGACAGCAGCTTGGACGCCGAGCGCTCGGCGCCGGTGAAGAAGAGGAGGCAGTCCTCCTCGAGGGCGCGGTTCACCTCGTCGGGAAGGCGGAGCGCGCGAGGCTCCACGCGTCCATCGCGGTGGAACGTGTAGGCGCGCACACCCCCGAACGCGGCGGCGTACTGGTCCTGCTTTCCGATCGTCCGGCCCAGAATGTCGATCTCGATCGTGCTGGCCTCCTCGGCGAGCGCGCCCGGCTCGAGCTTCGGCGCGCCGGCGGCGGCGCGCAGGGCCTGCACGGCGCAGACCGCGTACGCGCCTGACGAGCCCATGCCGGTGCGCGGCGGCACATCGGCAACCGAGGCCAGCTCGAGCGGCGGGCCGTTCCAGTGGCGGCGCAGCGTCTCCCGAAGGATCGGATGAGAGGTCTCCTCCGCTCGCTCGACCTCCTCCCACTCGAGATGCTTGAGCACGATAGCGCGGGCGCATCTCGGCGGACACGAGCATGTGGACGTAGCGGTCGATCGCGGCCGACACCACGAACCCGCCGTGCTCGCGGTAGTGGGCGGGAAGGTCGGTCCCGCCCCCGCCGAGGGCCACGCGCAGCGGGGCTCGGGCGACGATGGCTCCCACGGCCGGGGAGCTTATGCTGGCGCGCGTGCGCCGGCGACTACGCGAGCTCGGCTTCAGCGGTCGGCCGCTTCCCGACCGGCGGCCGCAACAGCCTCGTCGACGTTCCCGGCGTGCTGGTGGGCCACCGGACCCTCATCGAGGGCGACCGCCTGCGGACCGGCGTGACCGCGATCCTGCCCCACGACGGCAACCCCTACGTCGGCGAAGGTGCTCGGCGCCTGTCACGTGATCAACGGGTACGGCAAGGCCACCGGGCTGACCCAGCTGGCCGAGCTCGGAACCGTCGAGAGCCCGCTGCTCATGACGAACACCCTCTCGGTGGGGCCGGTGTGGGAGGGCGGGCTGCGCCACCTGCTCGAGCTGAACCCCGAGGCCGCGCGCGGCCGCGACACGCTCAACGTGATCGTGGGCGAGTGCTTCGACGGCTGGCTGTCGGACGCGCGTGCGCTGGCCGTCCGCCCCGAGCACGCTCTCGAGGCGATCGCCCAGGCCAGCACCGAGGAGACGCGCGAAGGCTCGGTCGGCGCCGGCACGGGCACAACCTGTTTCGGCTACAAGGCGGGGGTGGGCACCTCGTCGCGCCGCGTCGGTGAGCTGCTGCTCGGCTGCCTGGTGGTCTCGAACTACGGCGCCCGGCGCGACCTGCACCTGCTGGTCGGCCCGACCGCGGGGCGGACGCCCCGAGCCGGTGGCGGAGCCGCCCGCGCAGGGGGGCTCCATCATGATCGTGCTGGCCACCGACGCCCCGCTCGACGAGCGCCAGCTGCGGCGGCTCGGCGTGCGTGCGACCTTCGGCCTGGGCCGTGCCGGCTCCTTCGCCTCCAACGGCAGCGGCGAGTTCTGCCTCGCCTTCTCGACCGCGCACCGGCTGGCCCACCGGGAGGACAGCTCCGAGCACACCCTCCGGCTCCTGCGCGACGACGCGCCGGAGCTGCGCGACCTGTTCGAGGCTGCGGGAGAGGTGGTGCACGAGGCCGTGCTCAACTCCCTGTGCGCTGCCGATGCGATGGAGGGTCGCGACGGCAACCGTGTGGAGGCCTTTCCCTACGAGCTGCTCGAGCGGGCGCCGGGTGTGCGGCGTGCCTGAGGTGGCGGTGATCGGGGCCGGGCGCGGTGGGCGTGGCCTGCGCCGGAGCGATCCTGCAGGCCGGAGTCGCCGAACGGCTCGTGCTCTATGACCGCAACGGCGACCGCGCCCGCGGCGAGGCTCTCGACTTCGAGCACGGCTCCTCGCTGCTTCCCGCGGCGCGGGTCGAGGGCCGGCCGCTCAGCGAGGCGGCGCCGGCCGATCTCGCCATCCTGGCCGCCGGAGCACGTAACCCGGCCGGCGCGTCGCGCATGGAGGTGCTGGATCAGAATCTCGAGATCGCCGCGGCCGTGGCGGACGCCTTCGAGGACGCACTGCCGCGGGTGCTGATGGTCGTCGCGAATCCGGTGGATCCGATCACCGAGTACCTCACGCGCCGCTTTCGCGGCCGCGGCGTGGGCGTGTTCGGCTCGGGCACGGCGCTCGATTCCTGGCGGCTGCGCGAGTGCCTGGCGGGCGAGCTGGCGGTTCATCCCACCAACGTCCACGCCTGGGCGATCGGCGAGCACGGGCTGTCGATGGTCCTGCCCTTCTCCTGCGTGAGGGTGGGGCCCTTCACGCTCGACGAGATGGCCGCGCAGCGCGGCGCTCCGGTCGACCTCGATGCCATCGACGACTACGTGCGCAAGGCCGGGCCGCGCGTGCACCTGCTCAAGGGCTCGACCACGAGCGCGATCGGCCTCGCGGCCGCCCGGCTGGCCACCCACGTGTTGCGCGAGCAGGGCTATCTCATCCCCGTGAGCGTCCCGGTCGAGGACGGCCTCTGCGCGAGCCTCCCGGCCCGCCTGACCGTCGGCGGGCGCGGGCGAGCCACTCATGCCGACCCTCACGCCTGCGGAGGAGCACGCGTGGCAGGCGTCGCTGGACCAGCTCCGCGAGGCGGCCGCGCGAATCCCGACGCTGTGACGCCCACGATCGACGAGATCGTCGTGGCCGACGAGCCCCGTGCCTGGCGCGACGCCGGCTTCCACGTCGACGGGGGAGAGGTCGCCGTGGGCGGCGTCCGGCTCCGCCTCGGTGGGCAGCCGGCGAGCGGCGCGGGATCGTGTCCTGGTCGCTGCGCGGCGCGGCCTCACTCGATCTCGACGGCCTCGCACCAGCAGCGTCCGAGCGTCCTCCGCCGGCCGGCGCTCCCCATCCCAACGGCGTCGTTTCCGTCGACCACGTGGTGGTGATGACGCCCGCTCTCGAACGCACGGTCGCGGCGCTGGAGGCGGCGGGCTTCGACCTGCGTCGCCGCCGCGAGGGGCCCACCCCGGGAGGCTCGGTGCGGCAGGCGTTCTTTCGCATGGCTGAGGTGATCCTCGAGGTGGTGGAGGCGCCCGAGGGCACGCGCCTCGCGGCCGACCCCGACGGTCCCGCTCGGCTCTGGGGCCTCGCCTTCCTCGTGCGAGGACATGGACGCCACCGCTGGCAGGCTCGGCAGTCTGCTCGGGCGTCCGCGGGAGGCGGTTCAGCCCGGCCGGCTGATCGCGACGCTGCGCCGCGAGGCCGGCCTGGGACCGGCGATCGCCTTCATGACCGCGGGCCCCGGCGCCGCCTGAGTGGCCTTCGCGATCAGGCCGCGCGTCCCATGGCCACGTCGAGCTCCTCGCGCTCGACGGCCAGGCTGAGGTCGGCCGGGCTGCGCCCGAGCTCGGCCCAGCGCTCGCCCGCGTCCGCCTTGAAACGGTCGAGGAAGTCGTCTGTGTGCATCGGGTCGTGGTGAAAGAGCATCAGCCGCTCGGCCTCGACCCGCTTGGCGAAGGTCAGCGCGTCGGTCAGGCGCGAGTGGCCCCAGCCCAGGTGGGACGGGTACTCCGAGTCCGAGTATTGGCAGTCGTGCAGGAGCAGCGTGGAGCTCCGTGCGAGGTCGAAGCCGCTGATCCATTCCGCCGTGTCGCCCGCGAGGTCGGTGCCCAGCGCGGGCTCGTGGTCGGGGATGTAGCAGAGCGACTCGTCGCCGTCGGTGATGCGATAGCCGAGCGTGGGCCCGCGGTGCGTGACCGAGGCGGCCCGAACCGTCGCGGAGCCCACCTGCCACTCGGTGTGCGGCGCTTCGCGAAACGAGACGTCGCACGGCAGCTCCCGCACCTCCACCGGTGACAAGGGGGCCGAGATGTAGCGGGCGATGCGGTCCTGCAGCGAGGCGTCGGGCGCCTCCGGTCCCCAGATCACGACATGGGCGTCGGTACGGAACAGCGGCGCGAAGAACATGAGGCCCTGGATGTGGTCGAGATGCAGATGCGTCAGCAGGATGTAGATGCGGTCGATCTCCGGCGACAGCGCCAGGCCCAGGTTTCGGATGCCCGTGCCGGCGTCGAGCACCACCACGCGTGCCGTCGGACAACGTGACCGAGACGCACGACGTGTTCCCGCCGTAGCGGCTTGTCTCCCACCCCGGCGAAGGCACCGAGCCGCGAGCGCCCCAGATCGTCACGTGCACGTCAGGCTCTCCTCGTCGTCGATCGACCAGAAGATCGCCATGGCTCCGTGCGTCCCCGACATGGTCACGATCGGGATGGCGGTCACGTGGATCTCGTGCTCGGCGGCCGTCGAGTGCACGGATGCGGAAGCGCCCGAGCGCCGGGCGGTTGTCGCGCAGCGCGATCGTGAGCGGCAGCTCGTCCCAGGGGATCGGCTTGTCGTTCTGGTCGAGGGGGCCGAACTCCGTGCCCCAGCGCTCCGGGGGCAGCTGGCCGCCCTCCTCGAAGCGGCGCCCGAGCAGCGAGCCGGCCGCGTCGTTGTAGAAGACCACCACCCCTTCCGCGTCCACGAGGAAGGCGGGGGTCGACAACCCTGTCATCAGGTTGCGCGCGTGAATGAGCTGGAGCGGGCGCTGACCTGCTGTCACCAGGCGCACTCTACGCCGTGGGACAGCAACTCCGTGGGCGGCGGCGGTTTCTATCGGCGCCTGCCCGCCCCCCACCCGAAGGAGTCGGAATGCTCAAGCGACTGCTGCCCAGCCCCGCGATGATCGTCGCGCTGATTGCGCTCTTCCTTTCGCTGGGCGGTGTCTCCTACGGCCTCGCCACCGGCGCCATCAACGGCCGCGAGATCAAGAACGGGACCATCACCTACAAGGACGTGGGTCGCGACAAGCTCGGCGGCGGCGCCATCAAGGAGTCCGGCCTGGGCATGGTCCCGGGTGCCGCCGTTGCCGCGGGAAGCTCGCGCTTCGCCGTGGTCAACGCCGGCGGGGTCCTCGTGCGGGGCCGCTCGGTCAGCTCCGCCGCGCGCACCGCCCAGGGTCGCTACCAGGTGATCTTCGACACGGACATCCGCGGCTGCGCGTACTTCGCCACGGTGGGCAACCCCGGCGCCGGCCTCGGGCCGCCGAACAACGGCATCAGCGTCGGCTCGCTGCCCACGAACGCCAACGGCGTGGCGGTGCAGACGGACGCCGGCGGCAACAACCAGCCCGAGAACCGGCCCTTCCACCTGATCGTCAGCTGCTGACGCCGGGAAGCGGGTACTCGCGCACCTCGTCCAGCACGGACAGCCCGCCGATCTCGACCGAGCCGTCGTCGAGCGGGCGCGAGAGGATGCGCGAGCCCCGCCCCTGGCGGATGTCGATCGCCCGGCCGAGCCGCGCCCCGAGCTGGACCGCCGCCGCGCCCGTGGCCTCGTCCTCCGCGATGCCGATCCGCACCGGGAACATGCGCGAGCGAATGACTCCCGCGTCCTCGTCGATCCAGGCCCATGCTCCGACCATGTCGTGGCCCGCCGGAGGGCCCTCGAGTGCCTCCACCTCCTCGGGTGACGTGAGCTGGACCCAGTCGTACGCCGGCGGCCATTCGGGGCGGCCGGCGATGAAGCTCAGCCCGTCGTCGTAGCGCACGGGCACCTCGCCGGCCGGAGGCCGCAGCGCGCTCACCGGGTCCGTGCTGCTGTGCCAGCAGCCAGGCCGTTCCCACGCTCGGATGGCCGGCGAAGTCCAGCTCGACGGCGGGGGTGAAGATCCGCATCTCGCCGCGGGCGCGATCGTCCACGAACACCGTCTCGCTGAGGCCGAGATCGCGAGCCACCTCCTGTCGGCGCCCGGCCGGGATCTGCTGCGCCGTCGAGGAAGACCGCCAGCGGGTTGCCGCCGCTGCCGTCCTCGGAGCAGAACACTCGAAGCAGGTGAAGGCTGGGCATGGCCGAAAGCTAACCGCCGTGGCTCTGGATAGGGTTCCGCCGATGCCCGGCGACATCGAGCTGCGCGCGGGGGAGGAGACGGTCTACGAGGGGCACCCCTCGTGGCGCGCGCTCGCCTCCTTCTATCTGCTCGGCCTGCTGGTGGCCGTTGGCGGTGCTCGCTGCTGCTCTGGTTCGCGTTCGACGAGGCGCTGCTCGGGATCGTTGCGGGGCTCGGCCTCGCCGCCCTCGTGCTGGTCGTGGGCTATCTGCGCCGTGTGTCCACGCGCTACGCGATCACCAACCAGCGGCTTGCGCATCAGCCGCGGCATCGTCAGCCGCAAGGTGCAGGAGACGCGCCTCGACCGGGTCCAGAACGTGAACTTCGACCAGAGCGTGTTCGACCGGATGCTGAGCGTCGGCACCGTGGACTTCGACACCGCGGGCACCGACGACTCGGAGTTCCAGTTCGAGTGGGTCAACGACCCCGAGGGCGTCGTCAGGTCGGTCAACGACGCCATTCACGAACAGCGCGGCGCGGGCCCTTGAGGCTTGCGTCGATCACGGCCGTCTTCACCACGGTGGTGCCGGTGGCCGGGGGAGTGGAGGCCCCGGCCCCCGACGCGGTCTTCCCGTTGGAGCGCCACGCCGACTTCGGCGAGGCCGACGCCCGCTTCGGCGCGGCCGCGGAGCGGCACGTTCGCACGAGGGACAGGACGTGTTCGCCCCCGCGGGAACGCCGATCCGCTCGATGCGCGAAGGGCTCGTGGTGGAGAAGGGCGACGACGGCGGGCGCGGCAACTATGTCGCGATCTGGAACGCACGGGCACGCAGGACGTTCGTCTATCTGCACATGCTGCGGCCGACCCCGTGGCGCAAGGGCGAGAGCGTGCGACGCCGGCTCGCGCATCGGCTCGGTGGGCTGCACGGGCTCGTGCTGGGGCGATCACCTGCACCTCGAGATCCGGCGCGGGCGCGGCACCACCGGAGCGCCCCTGAACCCGCTGCCGATGCTGCGCTCGCTGGCCCCGCACCACTGAGCGCACACGGGTACGCTGCCGGTTTCGTGGACCAGATGGAGCTCCGCAACCGGCTCGTCATGGCCACCCAGATGTGGCGGGAGGCCACCGACGCGGCGCTCCCGAAGATGCCACCGGGGGATCCGCGCGAGCAGCTGAACGGGTTTGAGCTCAAGCTCATCGACATGCTGTGCGCCCAGGCGACACCGCAGACCGCCCGCGACGTGGCCGACAAGACCTGGGACCTGGTCCATGCGCGTTCCGACGACGATCCGGTGAAGCGCCGGGTGGTCGAATGTCACGAGGCGCTGGCCCGGCTGTCGGCGCGCGGTGGCGGGCCGGGTTTCTAGGGTCTTGCCTCCCGTGAGGGAGCTGCCCGAGGTTTTCGACGACCGCGTCAAGGCGCGGTCCCTCTCCTATCTCTATCTGGCGGGCGCGGCGCTCGGGCTGCTGACGGTGGCGCTGCCGCACTCCGACGCGGTCATGGATCGCGACCTGGTGCTGCTGTCGGTCGGGGCGGCAGGGGTCGCGTTGTTCCTGTACCTGTGGGCCGGCCGCGCCCGGGCCTGGCAGCTGCACGCGGCCCTCGCCCTCGGCACCGTGATGCTGACCTTCGCCAACTACTACGTCGAGGCGACGGTCACCTACCCGTTGCTCTACACGTGGGTGGCGCTGTACGCCTACTACTTCTTCCGGGTGCGCGACGGCGCTCTGGCACGTCGCCTTCATCGGGGTCTGTTACGCCGTCGTCCTGGTGGCGGTGGAACCCGGGAGCCCCGTGGTGCGCTGGCTGCTGGCGGTGGGCACTCCGCTCGTGGCCGGCCTGCTGATCACACGACTGCTGGCGCGCACTCGCGCGGAGGCGCGTCAGGCCGATCAGCGCGCAGCCGCGCTGCAGGAGAGCGAGGCTCGCACGAGGCTGGTGCTCGACAGCGCCCCGGACGCGTTCATCACGCTCGACCGGGACGGGGTGATCCTCTCCTGGAACAGCGCCGCCGAGCGTCTCTTCGGCTGGGCCTCCGCAGAGGCGATCGGCGTCCCGCTGCGGGCGCTCGTCATTCCGCCCGAGTTCCGGCGAGCGGCACGACGAGCGGCGGCGTGCGCTCGTGGATGCCTCCAGCGTGGTGGCCACCGAGCGCTACGACGTTGAGTTCGTGCGCCGCGACGGCACGCGCTTCCCCGGCGAGGCCACGGTGTCGAAGATCGAGATCAAGGGCGAGCCCATCGTGTCGGGCTTCATCCGGGACGTGTCCGAGCGGGCGCGCCAGGAGGCCGAGCGCGAGGCGCTTGATGCGCGAGCAGGCCGCCCGGGCCGAGGCCGAGCGGGTCACCGATCTGGTCGGTCGCGTGACTCGCCTCGTCGACGCCGCGCTGACCTCCGGCACGCTCGACGAGATCCTCTCCACGCTCGTCGCGCGAGGTGCGCGGGGTGCTGGAGGCGGACGCGGCCACGATCATGCTCGCGGAGGAGGACGAGCGCCTGAGCGTGAGAGCCTCCGTCGAGCGCGGAGGCGGGCCGGCGCACCGGGAGAGGCGCTCGCCTCAGACGATCGCTTTCGGCGAGGGCTTTGCGGGCCGGGTGGCACTCGAGCGGGAGGCGATGCTCATCCATCGGCCCGTCACCCGATGACCTACCCGACCCCGGGCCGTGGGGCCCGGGCGTGGATTCCGTGATCGGCGTGCCGCTGCTGGCCGATGACGAGGTCACCGGGGTGCTCGTGGCCGGAGTGGCGTCGCCCCGCCGGTTCTCCCCGGACGATCTCGCGCTCCTGAGGCTCGCGGCCGACCGCGTGGCACTGGCGCTGCTCCACGCGCGGCTCTACGAGCGCGAGCACCGCATCGCCGAGACCCTGCAGCGAAGCCTGCTGCCCGACGTGCTCCCGAAGCCGCCCGGTCTCGACGGTGGCGGCCCGCTACGAGCCCGCGGCCGTCCGAGGCCGAGGTCGGGGGCGACTGGTACGACGTGATTCCGATGCCGGGCGGCAGCGTGGGCCTGGTGATGAGCGATGTGGCCGGCAAGGGGCTGAAGGCGGCGTCGATGGTGGGGCGGCTGCGCAGCGCCCTGCGCGCCTACGCGCTCGAGGGCCACGACGCCGGGCGCGTGGTGGAGCAGCTCAACCGGCTCGTCTGGACCGACGGCATGGACGGCCAGATGGCCACGCTGCTCTTCGTCATCGTCGACCCCAACACGAGCCGCATGCACTGGGTCAACGCCGGCCATCCCGCGCCGCTGCTGATCGCCGGCGACGGTGCGTCCGAGTTCCTCGAAGGAGGCGGCTCGGTTCCGCTCGGCGTCCTGCCGTTCCCGACCTACGAGCAGACGTCGGCGCCGATGCACCCGGGCAGCACGGTGGTGCTCTACACCGATGGCCTGATCGAGCGGCCCGGCGAGAACCTCGACGACGGCATGGAGCGGCTGGCCGTGCGAGGTTCGAGGCGAGGCCGAGGATCCGGAACGGCTCTGCGATCACCTGCTGAGGACGTTGCTGCCCGTCGGCGGCGCCACCGACGACGTGGCGATCCTCGCGCTGCGCAACCTGCCGGTCACCGACCGCTTCACGGTGAGCTTCGCGTCCGTGCCCGAGGCGCTCGCCCCGATGCGGTCGCTGCTGCGGCGCTGGCTGCGCCACTCCGGAGCAAGCGAGCAGCGAGCTCACCGAGATCGTCACCGCCTGCGGGGAGGCGGCCACCAATGCGATCGAGCATGCCGGCGGAGTCGGCGCGGCACCGTTCGCGGTCTCCGGGCGAATCGATGGCCGGGAGGTCGAGATCCTGGTGTCACGACCGCGGAGCCTGGCGGCAGCCGCGCGAGGGCGATCACGGTCGCGGCCTCTCGCTTATGGAGACGCTGATGGATACGGTTGACGTCGGGCCGTCCGACGAGGGAACCACGGTCCGCATGACTCGCAAGCTGGAGAGCAACGGAGGGATTCGGTGAACAACGGGCTCGTCGGGCTCGTAATCGAGAACTCAGGGCGACGTGGTGATAGCTCACCTGACGGGCGAGCTGGACATCGCGGGCGCTCCGGCGACCGGCGAGCAGATCGAGCAGGCGGTGCCCGAACTCCGCGCTCGGGCTGGTGGTCGACATGAGCGAGCTCGAGTTCATCGACTCGAGCGGCGTGGCGATGCTGTTCGCCCTGGTCCGCCGCCTGTCGAGCCGCCGCCAGCAGCTCCGGGTCGTGGCGCCTGACGGGCAGCCGGTGGCGCGGGTGCTGGAGATCGTGGAGTTCGAGCGGGCGGCGCCGATCAGCAAGGATCTGGCCTCGGCCGTGGCCGAGCTGTCCTGAGCGGCACGCGGCACCTCGACCTGGAAGGCGTCCACAACGCCCGCGACCTGGGCGGCCTTCCGATTGCCGGCGGCGCCGAGACGCGCCGGGGCGCGGTGGTTCGCTCGGACTCCCTCGAGCGCCTGACACCCGCACAGGCTGGGCCGCGCTCGAGGCGCACGGAGTCCGCACGGTCATCGACCTGCGCAACGACGACGAGCGCGATACTGACGGTCTCGCGCCGGCCGGCCGCGATCACCACCGTCCACCTGCCGCACGACGCGATCGAGGAGCGCGACTTCTGGGACGGCCGGGAGGCGGAGTGGGAGGTGGGCACGCCGCTCTACTACGCCGCCCATCTCGAGCGCTTCCCGGAGCGCAGCGCCCGCGTGCTCGCGGCCGTCGCCCAGGCGCCGTCCGGGCGGTGTGGCGGTCCACTGCGTCGACGGCCGCGACCGCACCGGCCTGATCAGCGTTCTCCTGCTCGCCTTCGCCGGGGTCGAGACGGAGGAGATCGTGGCCGACTACGCGCTGAGCGACGAGCGCATGGCGGCGTCCTGGGCCGCGGAGGGGTTCGACGGATACGCAGACGACGCCGCGCGATTTCTCGCACAGCGCGGAACGTCGGCGGCCGAGCTCCTCACGGCGCTGGTCGACGACGTCGACCTCGAGGCGCGGCTGCGCGCGGGCGGCCTGACCGGCGCGGATCTCGACGCGCTGCGCGAGCGGCTTGTCGGCTGACCGCGGCCTACCGATCCGCGCAGGGATCGTGCAGCGGACAGTGGTCTCGCGAGAAGGTGGCGATCTCCAGGCAGCCCTGCCGCGCGCAACCTCGCAGCGGGGGCAGGATCCGCTCGCTGCGCGGGCCCTGGCTCGAGTCGGTGGGCTTCGGGGCCGTAGCCTCGCCGAAGCGGCCACCTGCCGGCTGCCTGGGTGGGGATCACATACTGGCTACGTGAGCGGCCTCGGGACCGGTCCCGCGGGGCCTTGAGGCGAGCCCCTCTCAGGCCGTCGCCGCGCTCCGCGCCTCGGCGATGAAGCCCAGCACCAGCTGATTGAACTCCTCGGAGCGCTCGACGTTCGAGCCGTGCGGGGCGCGCTCGATCACGGTCAGCTTCGCTCCGGGGATGAGCTCGGCGAGCTCGCGGGACTTCCAGATCGGTACGAGGATGTCGTGCTCGGCTCCGATCACGTGCACGGGAAGCGACAGCGAGCCCAGCCGGTCGCGGCGTGTCGTGGCGGCTCGACGCGGCCAGCTGGCGCCCGAAGGCGTCCGGCGGCTGCGGGTGGGGGTTGTTGAGCATCATGCCGCGGACGAACTCCACCATCTGCGGGTTCTCGAAGAACTCCTCGGACTGGTTGAGCAGCATGAGCTCGTCCATGTGCTCCTCGTGCGTGACCTTGTGCACGCGCGAGCCCCAGACCTCGGCTCAGCTTGTGGGCCCAGGGCCCGCCGGCGGCGAAGGTCACCGCGAGCGTGAGCGTGCGGATGCGCTCGGGGGCCTGACAGGCCATCTCCTGTGCGATCGCCCCGCCCATCGAGACGCCGAGCAGATCGAAGCTCTCCAGCTCGAGGGCATCGGCAAGGGCGAGCGCGTCGCGCGCCATGTCGGCGATCTCGTAGTCCTCGCCCGCCATCGAGGAACGGCCGACGTCGCGGTTGTCGAAGATGACCGTGCGGTGGCCGGCGGAGAACGCGGGCACCTGGAGGGTCCAGGCCAGCACGTCGGCAGCGAGGCCCATCACGCACAGCAGCGGCTCGCCCTCGCCGTGCACCTCGTAGTAGAGCGTCTGGCCGTTCGCTTCGATCGTTGGCATCGGCGAAGCCTATCTTGGCTGGCCAGCCAACTTGGTAGGCTCAGCCGCGCTCCATGGGCTCGGTGTGCGTGATCGGCGCAGGATCCTCCGGCATCGCCGCGTGCCAGGTTCTGCACGCCCGTGGCATCGACTTCGACTGCTTCGAGAAGGGCTCCGAGGTCGGCGGCAACTGGCGCTACGACAACGACAACGGCATGTCGTCCGCCTACCGCTCGCTGTTCATCAACACGTCCCGGCGGATGATGGAGTACGCCACCTACCCGATGCCGGAGCACTATCCGGACTACCCGCATCACACCCAGATCGCGGCCTACTTCGACGACTACGTCGACCACTTCGGGTTCCGCGATCGAATCCGCTTCCGCACCGAGGTCACCGCTGTCGAGCCGATGGCCGGCGGCGCGTACCGGGTCACGCTCGACGACGGAACCTCACAGGATTACGAGGCCGTGCTCGTGGCCAACGGCCACCACTGGAACCCGCGCCTCCCGGAGCCGCCCTTCCCGGGCCAGGACACGTTCGCCGGCGACCAGCTTCACGCCCACTGGTACCGCGAGCCCGACGAGCGCTTCATCGACAAGCGCGTCCTGGTGCTCGGCATCGGCAACTCCGCCACCGACATCTCCGTGGAGACCTCGCGTGTCTCGGAGATGACCTACCTGGCCATGCGCCGCGGCGCGTATGTGATCCCCAAGTACATCGGTGGCAAGCCCACCGATGAGCTGGCGCCCGCCTGGATGTCGCGCCTCCCCTTCGCGGTCACGCGGAGGCTGTTCATGCAGCAGCTCCGGCAGGTCACGGGCCGGATGGAGGCGTACGGCCTGCCCAAGCCCGACCACAAGCTCGGCGAGGCCCATCCCACGATCTCGTCCGACCTGCTGCCGCGGATCGGCCACGGGCGCATCAAGGTCAAGCCCAACATCGCCCGCATCGACGGCTCGACGGTGCACTTCGTCGACGGCACGAGCAACGAGATCGACACGATCGTGTGGTGCACCGGCTACAAGATCACCTTCCCGTTCCTCTCCTCCGAGGTGATCGAGACCGGCGGCAACCGGGTGTCGCTCTTCCGGCGGGTGGTGCATCCGGAGCGGCCCGGCCTCTACTTCATCGGGCTGGTGCAGCCGCTCGGGGCGATCATGCCGATCGCCGAGCTGCAGGCCGAGTGGATCGCCGACCTGCTCGAGGGCAGGGCCGCGCTGCCCGACCCGGCCACCATGCGCACCGAGATCGACGCGGAGGAGGAGGCGATGCGGCGCCGCTACGTCGCCTCGCCGCGCCACACGATCCAGGTCGACTACCAGCCCTACATGAGGTTGCTGCGCTCGGAGCGCGGCCGGACGGAGGGGATCAGGCGGCCCCTCGGCGCGGTCGCCATGCCGGCAGGACCGGCTGGCCCCCTCCAGCGCCGGCTGATGCCCGGCGTTGCGGTGGTGACCGGCGCGGGCCGGGGCTTCGGGCGCGAGGTCGCGCGGCGCCTGTCGGGTCGCGGCTACACCGTGCTGTGCACCGACATCGACGCAGAGTCGGCGGCCGCGACCGCGGAGCAGGTGGGAGGCTTCTCGATGGCGCTCGACGTGCGCGACCCCGACGCTCACCGCGAGGTCGCACGCGCGGCGGCCGAGCGCGGTCCGGTCGAGGTGTGGGTCAACAACGCCGGCCTGCTTCGGACGGTGAAGGCCTGGGAGCACCCCGACGAGGAGGTGCGCCTGCTCGTGGACGTGAACGTGCTCGGCGTGATGTACGGGTCGCGTGCCGCCGTGGACGTCATGCGCGCCGGCGGCGGCCAGAACCGCCACATCATCAACATCGCCTCGCTGTCGGCGCTCGCGCCCGTGCCCGGCCTCGCCGTCTACGCCGCCACCAAGCACGCCGTTGTCGGCTTCACAACCTCGCTGCAGGGAGATCTCAACGTCGCCGGGGTGCCGATCACCGTCCACGCCGTCTGTCCGGACTCCGCCGACACGCAGATGGTCCGCGAGCGTGCTCGCGACGATGACGCCGCGATGGTGTTCTCGGCGCCGCGCATGCTGAGCGCCGAGGAGGTCGCCGACCGCACGGTCGCGCCTGCTCGACTCGAAGGAGCTCGTCGCCGTGATCCCGCGCTGGCGCGGCTGGGTGGCCCGCTCGAGCGCAATGGCCGGGAGGCACGCGCTGCGCGTGACAGGCGTGATGCGAAGGCAGGGCAATCGCCGGCGCGCCAAGGCCGGGTAGGTTCTTCCCAACGATTCCAGGAGGAGAGACGTGGCCGAGACGACCAGCTATTCCGAGCCCGCTTCCGAGACGGCTTCCGCGCCCGCGGACGCGCCCGCCGAAGGCGCCGCCGCGGCCATCCAGGTCGAGGATCCGGCCACCGGAGCGGTCATCGCGCGCGTGCCCGTGGTGGCCCCCGACGGCGTGGCCGAGCTGGTGGCGCGCGCCCGCCGCGCGCAGCCCGGCTGGGAGGCGCTCGGCTTCGACGGTCGCGCTGCGGTGCTGAAGCGCTGCCAGAAGTGGATCTCCGACAACTCCGAGCGCGTGATCGACACGATCGTGTCCGAGACCGGCAAGACCTACGAGGACGCCCTGTCCGCGGAGGTCGCCTACGCCGAGGGCGCCTTCGCGTTCTGGGCCGCGAACGCCGGCAAGTACCTGGCCGAGGAGAAGGTCAAGACCGCTTCGCCGTTCGTCAAGGGACGCAAGCTCGTCGTCCGCTACGCCCCGGTGGGCGTGGTCGGCGTGATCGGGCCCTGGAACTACCCGCTCACCAACTCGTTCGGCGATTGCATCCCGGCCATGGCCGCCGGCAACGCCGTGCTGCTCAAGCCCTCCGAGGTCACGCCGCTGACCTCGATGCTGATGGCCGAGATGCTCCGCGAATGCGGGCTGCCCGAGGATGTCTTCCAGGTGGTGCCGGGATACGGCGAGACGGCTCAGGCGCTCATCGACGAGGTCGACTTCGTGATGTTCACGGGCTCGACGGCCACCGGCAGGAAGGTCATGGAGCGCGCCGCCCGGACGCTCACGCCCGTGGCGCTCGAGCTGGGCGGCAAGGACCCGATGATCGTCTGCGCCGACGCCGATATCGAGCGGGCCGCCAACGCCGCGGTGCACTACTCGATGCAGAACGCGGGGCAGACCTGCATCTCCACCGAGCGCGTGTACGTGGAGAAGCCGATCTACGACGACTTCGTTCGCCTCGTCACCGACAAGGTCAACGCGCTGCGCCAGGGCCGGCCGGCGGGCCCGGGCTCGACCGACCTCGGCGCGGTGATCCACCCGCCGCAGTCGGACATCGTCGAGCGCCACGTGGCCGACGCCGTCGACAAGGGCGCCCGGGTGCTCACCGGCGGCAACCGCCGCGATGAGAACGGCCACTACTTCGAGCCCACCGTGCTGGTCGACGTCGACCACACGATGGACTGCATGCGCGAGGAGACCTTCGGGCCGACCGTGCCGATCATGAAGGTCGACGACGCCGACGAGGCCGTGCGCCTCTCCAATGACTCGCCCTACGGCCTCCAGGCCTCGGTGTGGACCAAGGACGCGCGCAAGGGTGAGCGCCTGGCCCGCCGCATCGAGGCGGGCGCGGTCACGGTCAACGACGCCCAGGTCAACTACGTGGCGCTCGAGCTGCCGATGGGCGGCTGGAAGGAGTCGGGGCTCGGATCACGTCACGGCGCCGACGGCATCCGCAAGTACACGAAGAAGCAGTCGCTACTCGTCACGAGCTTCGCGCCGCTCAAGCGCGACGTGCACATGATGCCCTACAGCTCACGCCGCACGAAGCTGCTGAGCAGGCTGCTCAAGCTGGTCTACGGCCGGGGCCGCTGAGGGCGTCGGTCAGGCGGTCACGGCGGGTGCGGCGGCCCGCTGCGCCTCCGCGCGGACGCCCGCCAGCGTCCGGGCGGCATGCCGTGCCAACTCGCCTGCGCCCTCGCCAGGGCACGAGCCGCACCGCTCACCGCGTAGTTGGCGCGTCCCGCCTGCGAGATACTGGGCGGGCGATGTCGCAGGAGAACGTGGAGAGGATCAAGGCGGGGTTTGCGGCGCACAACAGCGGCGACATCGACGCCTTGGTCGAGGTCTACGCCCCGGACGCGGTGTTCGAGACGCTGCTCCTGGGAACCCATCACGGCAACCAGGCCATCCGCTGGATCTACGAGGAGAACCAAAAGACCCTGTCGGGCTACGACGTCGTCCCCGTGGAGCTGATCGATATCGGGGACAAGGTGGTGGCGGTCGCTCAGGCGGTGGGCGCCGGTCCCGCCAGCGAGATTGCCGTGGACGAGCCGTTCGCCTTCGTCTTCACGTTCAAGGGCGAGCGGGTGGTGCGAGAACAGGCCTTCCGAAACAAGGAAGAAGCCCTCGAAGCCGTGAGGCTGTCGGAGTAGCAGCAGCGAGTTTCGCTAGTCGTTTCGCTAGCCCCTCCTAGGGGTAGAGGTCGCCGTCCTCGCCGACCACGAAGATCGCGGACACGGGGCAGTTGGCGGCGGCCGCGAGCACGTCGTCGACCGAAGCCCCGTCGGGATCGACGACCACGGCCTTGTCCTCCTCGTCGAGCTGAAAGACGTCCGGCGCGGTGTCGACGCAGTCACCGGAGCCGATGCAGAGGGCCCGGTCGACCGTGATCTCGATCCGGTTTTCGGGTGAGAGCTCCGCCAAGTCAGCCCCGGCGGCGCAGCACCAGGAAGATCAGCGCTGCGATCAGGACCAGCGGTACCAGCGCGCGCGGATCGGCGGCGCGGCGAGCAACGCTCGCACTGTCGCCGGGAGCGCCGGGCGCCGGCATCGCGAACTCCTCGGCCGCGAGGATGTCGTGGGGCTCGTGGATGCCGCTGGGGTCGGCCGGGAAGCGGTTGTCGCGGGTGCCGATGCCGAATTCCTCGGCGGCGAGGATGTCGTGCGGCTGCTCGATCCCGCTCGGATCAGTCGGCAGGTCGGACGAAGGGCGTTCCGGTCGATTCATCCTCCCTATCGTTCCAGATCATGGGTGAAGCCACGCGCACCGAGCTGGAGGCGGCCGCTTTTCGGCGGCTGCTTGAGCATCTTGGCTCTCGAACCGATGTTCAGAACATCGACCTGATGGAACTTGCCGGCTTCTGCCGCAATTGCCTGGCCCGCTGGTACCGCGAAGAGGCGGAGGAGCGGGGCGTGGAAATCGACGACGCGGAGGCCCGGGAGATCGTCTACGGGATGCCCTACTCGGAGTGGAAGGCCAGATACCAACAAGAACGCGCCACGGGCTGACCCTGCTCGTGCTCGCGGCCATCGCCCTGGCGGGCTGTGGCTCGACCTCCTCCCAGCCCGAGGAGCAGCGAGCCGCTGCCGCCGGCGGCGCGGCGGCCGACGAGGTGGTGCTCACCCCGGAGACGGCCCGTGAGGGCCGTAAGGCGCTCAACGACAGCGACGAAGAGGCGAAGCCCACCCACGCGCAGGTGGTCGAGCTGCGAGGGCGCCGGGTCGTCCGGGCAGGTCACGGCGGCCAGTCCCACCGACGACGGTCCCAGCCCCGGGGCGCCCACTGACGCCGAGGTGCGCGCCGAGCTGCGGGAGGCCGAGAAGGCGCTCTCGAACTTCCGCGCCTACCTCAACACCACGGCCTTCCTGCAGACCGGCGCCCGGGCGCGTGTGCTCCCGGACGGCACGGCGGTCGCGCCCGCCAACGCTCCCGACGTGGTCAAGCGGGTGATCCTGGCGGCCAACGAGATCGCCAAGACCCCCTACAAGTGGGGTGGCGGCCACGGCGCCTGGCGCGACAACGGCTACGACTGCTCGGGCTCGGTGTCGTTCGCGCTCGCCGGCGCGGGGCTGCTCGAGAGTCCGATGACCTCGGGGATGTTCGTCAACTGGGGCGCGCCGGGACCGGGCCGCTGGATCACGATCTACGCCAACAACGGCCACATCTTCATGTACGTGGCCGGCCTGCGCTACGACACCAGCGGCCAGGACAACGCCGGCACGCGCTGGCAGGCGGCCGACCGCCCGACGGCCGGCTTCGCGGTGCGGCACATCCCGGGCCTGTAGCGCCCACGAGTCAGCGCACCAAGGGCCTAAGCCCGGAGCCAACCCTTTTCGCCCCGGGGTCAGACCCCGGGCGGGCGGGCGCCAAGGGGCCAAGCCCGGAGCGAACCCTTTTTCGCCCGGGGTCTGACCCCTACGCCTGGTCGCCGGGACGGTAGGGGGGTGCCTCGCCCCAGCCCCAGCGGGGCACCGGGCGCCGTCGGCGGTGGCTCCGCTCCGGGCTGGGAGTTCGCCACCGCCAGGCGCGTGCCCCATTCGATGTAGGCCACGAACGCCGAGCGAAACTCCGGGTCGGCGGGGAGTCCGACGTCGTCGGCGGCGTCGCAGAGCAGGCTGACCCAGCGGCGGCGCTGCTGCTCGGTGAGCGCCCGGCCGCGGTGCTTCTCGAGCATGTGGGGATAGCCGCCGCGCTCCTCGGTGTAGCGCGGCGGCCCGCCGAAGACCTCGGCCAGCCAGAGGGCCACGTGGGCGGGGTGGCGCGAGTCCATGCCGCGGAAGACGGGTTCGAGCAGCTCGTCCTCTCGCACCTTCGCGTAGAAGGCCTCGGTCAACCGCCCGAACGCGTCGGCTCCGCCGGCCCACTCGTAGAGGGTGGGCGGGTCGGAGCCCATCAGTTCAGCTCCGCCGGGACCAGCTCGATGTCCTGGGTGCGTCCCGCGCGCAGCAGCTTCACCGTCACCGGGACGCCGATCAGGTCGGCCACCATCAGCCGCTGGAGATCCTCCACGCGGGCGGTGGGCTTGCCGTCCACGGCCAGGATCAGGTCCTCCGCTCGCAGGCCGGCACGCGCGGCCGGGCTACCCTCAACCACCTCCACCACCTCGATGCAGGTGTCGGCGCCGGCGGCCGCGCGGGCGGCGGGCGGAACCGGCCGGGGGCCGCCGGCGATGCCGAGGTAGGCGCGCCGCACCCGGCCGTCCGCCATCAGGCTGGCGACCACGCGCTGGGTCGTTTCGTTGATCGGCACCGCCAGTCCCAGGCCGACGCCCGCGACGGCGGTGTTGATGCCCACCACCCGTCCGCGGCTGTCGGCGAGCGCGCCGCCCGAGTTGCCGGGGTTGAGTGCGGCGTCGGTCTGGATCACGTTGTCGATCACACGATAGGTGCGCCGGGTGCGGGCCGGCAGCGAGCGGCCGAGGCCCGACACCACGCCGGCGGTGACCGAGCCGCCCAGACCGTTCGGGTTGCCGATCGCCACCACCAGCTGACCGACCTTGAGCAGCTCCGCGTCGCCGAGTTCCGCAGCTTCGAGAGAGCCGCCGTCGGTGCGCAGCAGCGCGAGATCCGAGAGCGGATCGCGGCCGACCACCTCGAAGCGCGCCTCGCTTCCGTCGGCGAACGCTGCCCGCCCGCGTGCGCTCGACCGGCCCACCACGTGGGCCGAGGTGAGCAGGAAGCCGTCCGGGGTGAGCGCCACCGCGCTCCCGGCGCCCGCCGGGACCTGACCGCCGCGGGTGCGCCGCATCACGCGCAGGCTGGCCACCGACGGCGCGAGCCGCTCCGCCACGGCCACGACAGCGCGCGAGTAGGCGTCGAGGGCCTCGGCCTCGGAGGGATCGACCGGGGCAGGATGTTCGGCCACCGGGCTCATCGGAAGCTCGCCGTGACCGAGCGCTCGTCGCTTCCACGGACGACCGTCAGCTCGAGCTCGCCGCCGGCCACGGGGATGGCGTCGAGCGCGCTGTAGAGAGATTCCACGCCGTCGAGGTCCTCGCCACCGGCCGGCGACGATCAGATCGCCGCGCTCAATCCCGGCGCCCGCGGCGGGGCTGTCGTCCTCCACCGCCCGGACCAGCAGGCCGTCGCGCTCGGGCAGGCCGACCGCGCGGCGCATCCGTCGCGCGACCCGAGGCGGCGCCACCGCCACGCCCAGGCGATGTGACTCGGGCGCCTCCCCGCGCGCCAGCAGCAGCACGCGCTCCTTGACCGTCGCGCCGGCCGGCGCGGCGAGGATGAGCCCGCCCTCGAGGCGCACGCTGTTGATGCCGAGCAGGTTGCCCGACGGGTTGACCAGGGGAGCGCCGGACGAGCCGCGGGGGAGCGGGGCCGTGTGCTCGATTGCGCCGCGCACGCGGCGGCCGCGCGGGCCACGGAAGCTGCGCGGCTCCGACGACACGAATCCCTGGGTGGCGCGCAGGCCGCGCCCGCCCGGGTCGGCCACGGCGATCACCGCGGCGCCGATCGCGAGTTCCTCGCCGGGCTCCCAGGGCACCGGCGGAAGATCGCCCGTGTCGACCGCCAGCACTGCCAGTCCCAGGTCGCTGTCCACTCCGGCCACGCCGGCGGCCTCGCGGCGCCCGTCGCTGAAGACGACCGTGGTCTCCTCGCGACGCAGGTTCTGGGACGCCGTGAGCACCTGGCCCGAAGCGATGATCACACCCGATCCGGAGCCCCAGCCCCGGCCGAGGCCGACAACGGAAGGCCCCACCTGCTCCGCCACCGCGGCGATCGTGTCCTGCAGCGTTTCAACGGCACTCATGCGCTCTCCCGGTAGTCACTTGCAAATTGCTAGCGACTATACAGGTCCGCCCGGCCTGCGAAACTCGGTCGCTGTGGCCGATGCGCCCACACCCCTCGCGGCCGCTCTCGACAGCGTCGGGGATCGCTGGACGCTCCTGATCGTCGAGGCCCTGCTCGACGGGTCCGCGGCGCTTCGGGGACCTCCAGGACGGGCTCGGGGGCATCGCGCCCAACGTGCTGAGCCAGCGGCTGCGAAGGCTCGAGTCGGAAGGGCCTCGTGGTGGCTCAGCCCTACTCTGAGCGGCCGCGGCGCTTCGTCTACGAGCTCAGCGCCTCCGGGGCACGAGCTCGCGGGCGCCCTGCGCATGCTCGCCGACTGGGGCGCGCGTCACCGCGACTCCTCGGAACCGCCGCGCCACGAGGCCTGCGGTACCTCGCTCGAGGCGCGCTGGTGGTGCCCCACGTGCGAGCGCCCGGTGGCCGAGGACGAGGCCGCGGACCTGCACCACGTGTAGCCGGAAACCCCTGCTGACACGCCACGTTGCGCCGGTCGCCGGGGCTCGTGGCGACTGCTACCTTCCGCCGTTCGTGGAGGACCAGCCAACACGTCGCCTCGAGACCGGCGACGGGCCTCCCGACGGGCCGCAGGCGCCCGCCGGGACGTGAGCCCGACGTGGTCTACCGCCGCCGTCGCGCGATCGCGCTCGGCGTGCTCGCGGCCGTCTTCCTCCTGCTGATCGTGTTGATCGTCAGCGCCGGCGGAGACTCCGAGGACAGCGACGACGCCCCGGCCGATCTCGGCGTGCCCACCACCTCCGCCCCGACCCGTGACGACACGGACACCGAGCGCGACAGGACCGAGACGGAGACCGAGACCAGCGACACCACCGCCACACCGGTCACGCCCGTCACCCCGCCCAGCGGCTCGACCGGGGGAACCACCGGCGGCACGGGCGTGACCCCGGTCACGCCGGCGCCGCCCCCCACCGGAGACGGGGGAGGCGGAAACGCACCGGCCAACCCGACGCCGCCCGCCCAGACCGGCCAGGGCGGCGGCGCCCAGGCCCCACCGCCCTAGTCACGCCGGCGGCTCAGTAGTCGTCGGCAGTGGGGCGGCGCCGGGCGCGCTTGACATCGCTGCGCCGCTGCTTTCCCTCGAGCCGGCGGCGCCGGGACGCCGCCGTTGGCCGGCCCGCCCGGCGCTTGCGCGGGACGTGCAGCGCCGACTCGAGCCGGCCGGCGAGCCGCTCGAGGGCCAGGTCTCGGTTGCGGGTCTGGCTGCGCGTGTCCTGGGCCACCGCTCGCACCACCGGGCCGAGCCGCGCGGCGATGCGCCGCTTCTGTTCGTCGTCCAGCGCCCGCGATGCTTCGACGTCGAAGGTCGCCTCGACCCGCGACGCGGTCACGTTCGCGTGCTGGCCGCCGGGGCCCGAGGAGCGGCTGGTCCGCAGCTCGATCTCGGACCAGCGGGATGGTTGCGTGGCGCCCGATCCGGAGCGGATCGTCCATGGGCGTGACGCTAGCTGGTGCGCCAAAGCCGGCGCCCCGCCCGGCGAAGCAGCCGGCGCCGGAGCGGCGGCGTCGCGGAGCGCCGCCGGCGGTCGCGCCACTCGCGCAAGGTCTGCCCATCGGGCACGTCGCACTCGAGCGGGAGGAAGGCCAGCTCGCGGACTGTCTGCGTCGTGGGAGTCATACCCCTCCGACGGCCCTGTTCGCCCCGAATTACGGCGTTCCTCTCTGCGGGATAGACCCTTAAGCTCTCGCGCCATGCGGGTTGCCGTGGTGGGCCACGTGGAGTGGATCGAGTTCGCGGTGGTCGACCACGTCCCCGATTGCCGGCGAGATCGTGCACGCCGATCACACCTTTCAGCAGCCCGCCGGGGGCGGGGCCGTCGCCGCCATGCAGCTGGACAAGCTGGCGGGCGAGGCAACGCTGTACACCGCGCTCGGAGACGACGGGTCGGCCACGCCTGTGAGCGTGAGCTGTCCGAGCTCGGCCTGCGGGTGTCCACCGTCTATCGCGACGAGCCTCAACGGCGCGGCTTCGTGTTCCTCGACTCCGCCGGCGAGCGCACCATCACGGTGCTCGGCCCCCGTCTGGGCCCCCACGGCGGCGACGAGCTTCCCTGGGACGAACTCGACCAGACCGCGGCGGTGTACTTCACCGCCGGCGACGCCGCGGGGGCGAGGCAGGCGCGACGCGCCGGCGTGCTCGTGTCGACCACACGCGCCCTCGAGCCCCTGGCCGAGTCCCGCGTGCAGCTCGACGCGCTGGTGTCGAGCGCCAACGATCCCGGCGAGCGCTACGAGGAGGGCGCCCTCGATCCTCCGCCGCGCTTGCTCGTGCGCACCGAGGGCAGCAAGGGCGGAACCTGGCTCTCCTCGACCGGAGAGTCCGGACGCTGGGACCCCACGCCGCCGCCGGGACCGATCAAGGACTCCTACGGCTCCGGCGACAGCTTCGCCGCCGGGCTCACGTTCGGGCTGGGCAGCGGCTGGCCGGTGGAGGAGGCGCTTGAGCTGGCGGCCCGCTGTGGCGCGGCCTGCCTGACCGGCCGCGGGCCGTACGAGGGCCAGCTCTCGCTCGCCCGTCAGTGAGTGGCGACGTGCCCGTCCTCGGGCACGATCGGCAGCCCGCTCGCCACCCAGGCGAGCAGCCCGCCGTCGAGGTTGTACGCCTCGAACCCGGCCTGCCGGAACGCGCCCGTGGCCATGGCGGAGCGAGCGCCCGAGCGGCAGTAGAAGACCACGGGGCGCTCTCGCTCGAGGCTCGGCGCCTGGGCGGGCAGGTCCTCGAGCTCGATGTGGACGTCTCCGGAGATGCGGCCCGCCAGCGTGCTCCTCGGGCGTGCGGACGTCCACCAGCTGCGGATCGGACTCACGCAGCAGTTCGGCCACGCGCCGGGGCGGTAGTTCTACGGGATCGTTCACCGCCCGAGGACGTTAGCGCGGCTCGGTTACGCTGCCCGCCATGGAATGGACCGTACGAGGCAAGACCGTGTTCATCACCGGCGCGGCCCGCGGGCTCGGCGCCGAGACGGCCCGTCGCGTCGCAGCGCGCGGGGCCAACGTCGCGCTGGTGGGGCTGGAGCCCGAGGAGCTCCAGCGCGTGGCCGCGCAGTGTGGCTCGAACGCCGCGTGGTTCGAGTGCGACGTGACCGACAACGAGGCTCTTGCGCGAGCGGTGGAGGGCGCGGTGCAGCGCTTCGGCGGCATCGACGTGTGCATGGCCAACGCCGGCATCGCGCCGATGGGCATGGTCCGCTCCACCGATCCGGAGGCCTTCGAGCGCACCATCGAGATCAACCTGCTGGGGGTGTGGCGCACCGTCCGGGCCTGCCTGCCGCACGTGATCGCGCGCGAGGGCTACGTGCTCGTGATCGCCTCGCTGGCCGCGGCGTTTCACGGTGCCGGCATGGCGGCCTATTCCGCCAGCAAGGCCGGAGCCGAGGCGTTCGCCGACTCCCTGCGCGCTGGAGGTCAAGGGCCTGGGCGTGGACGTGGGCGTGGGCTACTTCAGCTTCATCGATACCGACATGGTGCGCGGCGCCGACGCCCATCCCGCCGCCGGCAAACTGCTCGAGGACGTTCGCGGTCCGCTCGCCGAAGACCTACCCGCTGTCCGACGCCGGCCAGGCGATCGCCGACGGGATCGAGGGGCGCAAGCGCTGGGTGGTTGTCCCGTCGTGGGCACGAGCCCTGCTCGTGCTGCGCACGGCGCTGGCGCCGCTGATCGACAAGGCCAGCCTCGGACGCGCCGCCGAAGCCGACGCGCTGTTCCAGGCCGACGTGGACGAGCGCGGTGCCGAGGCCGCCTCGAAGCCGGTGGGCCCGGGCGGAGCGGCAGCCAGCGGCGCCGGGAACGGCGACGGCGAGGCGACCGAGGTGCGGGAGCCCGCGGTAGGAGTCGACGCAGGCCTAGCCGCAGCCCCGACCGCCCTCGCGGCTATCGTCACGAGCGATGGCCAAGCGAGACCCCAGGATGATCCCGCTCGGCTACGGCAAGTTCGTCCGGGCCGACCGCATCTACGCGCTCGTGCCGCTCGAGGGGGCCGACCGTCGTGACGGCCGCCGCACCTACGTCCACGTGGACGGGCTCACCGAGCCGGTCGTGGCGTCGCGCTCGGAGCGCGCCATCCTCGCCGACGTCGAGACGGCGCTCGCCGAGGCCGCGGGCCTGCCGCGCCGGCGGCGCGGGATCGCGGCCGGGCAGGAGAGCCTGCTCTAGCGGCGTGCTACCCGGCGGCGGGCCGGGCTCCGGCCGAGGTCGAGAACGCAGTGGCGGTGAGCACCTCCACGTCGGCGACCGCGGGCGTGAACCAATGGCCGGCCAGACAGGCGATCTTCAGGAAGTCGACACCTCCGTCGGTGCTCGACATCGAGTAGCGATCGACAATCTCGGCGGGTAGTTCGCACTGGGGGCAGCGTACGTAGTCCATGGTGAGCCTGATCCCATGGAAGCGGCGGCATTCCGTAGGCCCGCGTGAGACTGCTCACAGACGGGCGCTGCCGCCGGCGCGCTCGAGCAGCTCGATCTCCTCGAGCGCCTGGCCGGCGCCGAGGGCGACGCAGTCGAGCGGTGACTCGGCCAGCTGCGCGGGCACGTTGGTCTCCAGCGCGACACGCTCCGCCAGCCCGCGCAGCAGCGCGCCACCTCCCGCGAGCACGATCCCGCGCTGTGGCACGTCCGAGGCCAGCTCGGGTGGCGTTTCCTCGAGCGCCTCCTTCACCGCGTCGATGATCGCCACCACCTGGTCCTCGAGGGCCTCGCGCAGCTCCTCGCTACCGATCTCGACCTGCCGCGGCAGGCCGGAAAGGGGGTCTCGGCCCCTGACGTCGCAGCTCGCCTCGGTGCGGTCGGGGGCGACGCCGCCCGACCTCGAGCTTCACCCGCTCGGCCGTGGTCTCCCCGATGGCGAGCCCGTGGGTGTTTCGCAGCCATGCCGCCGCCGCGTCGTCCAGGTCGTAGCCGCCGACCCGCAGCGAGCGCGACACGACGATGCCCCCCAGCGAGATCACCGCGACCTCGCTGGTGCCGCCGCCCACGTCCAGGACGACGCTGGCTCGCGGCTCGTCGATGGCGAGCCCCGCCCCGATCGCCGCCGCAAGCGGCTCCTCGATGAGCTGAACCGAGCGCGCACCGGCGGCGATGCACGCCTCCGTCAGGGCGCGTTGCTCCACGTCGGTGATGCCGGACGGCGCGCACATCATCACGCGCGGGCGGGCGTGGCGGCTGCGGTGCACGCGCCCCATGAAGTGACGCAACATCTTCTCGGTGATCTCGAAGTCCGCAATCACCCCGTGACGCAGCGGCCGCACCGCGGTTATGCGCGCGGGTGTGCGGCCGATCATGCGCTGGGCCTCCTCGCCCACCGCGTGCACGGCCCCGCTGAGCGTGTCCACCGCCACCACCGACGGCTCTGAGACCACGATGCCCTCGCCGCGGACGAACACGAGCGTGTTGGCGGTGCCGAGATCGATCGCGATGTCGCGTCCCCCCAGCCGCGGGAGGACCCGCCGCCGAAGCGGCAGGCGCGGCGAGCCGAGCCGTCCGGTCCGGGGTTTCAGGGGCACGCTGCGCCCCCGTCTGGAGACTGCGGGATGTGGGGCTCCCTTCCGCTCGAGCCGGCACCACACCGCGGCGGTGCCGTCCCGCCACGCTAGCGGACCGCACCGGCCCCGTCCCGGGCGCGCAAGCCGGCGCCCGTGAGCTCGGCCCGCCGTTCAGCCGCCGTTGGAAGCCGGCGAGTAGGCTCGGCTCGGCTGCCCGCGGAGCGCGGTGGGAGCCGGGCGCGGCGTGCCCTGGGCGGTCGCGCCCGCCAGTACCGGCAGCACCAGCTTGGACGCCCGCGCGCCACCCAGCGCGATCGTGTTGCGGGTGCGGCCCCGGTCGACGGTGGCGAAGTCCCAGCGCGGCCGGTCGCCGCCGGTGGCCTGCACGGTCACCCGGATCCGCGAGCCGGCCCGGAACGCGTAGGCCACCGGATAGATCGGCACCCGGACGAGCGCGTAGCGCCCGCGCGGAAGCGGCGCCGCGTCGCGCTCGAGGTGCGTGGGCACCGGGTCGAGCGCGCTGGAGCGCCGCGGGTCGAGCTTGCGGTGCGAGGCGCGCAGCCAGCCGTTCTGGATGTAGGTCTCGCGGCCGTCCGGGCGCACCTCGCGAGAGCGTGACCTGGAGATCGGTGTCGCGGGCGGACGACTTCACGTACAGGTCGAGGCTCGACGGTCCGGCGATCACGACGTCGCGGGTCAGCGGCCCGGAGGTGAAGCCCAGGCCCTTGCCGGCGGCCAGCGGCGCCCAGTTATAGGGCGGCTGGGCCTTCCAGGCGTCCTCGGCGCCGTCGCCCGGAAGCGTCTGCCGCGGCCGCGCACCGGGGTCGGCGGTGTAACGCGCGGTCGACGACTGCGCCGGCTTGGCGCCGAGCGCGCCGTCCTGGCCGAGGTAGTAGCGGGTCGGCCGCGCCTCGCGCGGGGGCCAGGCGCCGTAGTTGAGCTCCCAGGTGGCGCCGATCGAGCCCGGGCCCTGCGGGACCCGCGCCGTTGTCCATCAGCAGCCGGACGCGCGCGTCCTTCTCGAACTCCGCCTTGGCGGCGTCGACGCTGGTGAAGTTCGCGAAACGCGACTGCTCGACCGGCGCTGCGCCGGCGTCCGCCAGATAGCTGTAGAGCGCTCCGCTGAGCCCGATGATCGAGGGCGGGACGCGGGGCACCTCGTTCGCCACGTAGAGCTTGAGGAACTCGGCCCAGCGCGTGATCGTGGTTGGGCCGAGCGAATCGGCGTGGACGCCGTTCTGCAGCGAGATCCAGGCGCGGCGCTTGCCGTTGAGATAGCTGAGGCTCTGCGGGAAGTGACCGCCGGTCTGCTCGTCCTGGAACTGCCCGACGAGGAAGATCGGCACGTTCGCCCGCTTGAGCCAGGGCCCGGGCGCGCGCTGACCGAACAGCGACGGCGTCCGGAACGGGTTGCGTCTCTGCAGCGCGAGGGCGTCCTGGGTCTGCAGGCGCAGCGCCTGGTTCGCGCGGCAGTGCTTGTCGCCCCGCTTCACGAGCTCCCTGGCCCACGGCTGCCCGCCCGCCGGCGCCGGCCGGGCGTCCGCCATCCGCTCCACGATCCAGGTCTGCGCGAAGCCCGAGTTGAAGATGCCGCCGGGATAGCCGGTGCCGGTGTAGAGATCGTCGGTGACCGACATCGGCGCGACAGCCGACAGGTGGGGCGGCCGCGTGCCGGCCACGAACAGCTGGCTGATGCCCGAGAACGAGATGCCCGCCATGCCGACCTTGCCGCCCTTTACCCATGACTGGGCGGCCACGGTCTCCACCGCGTCGTAGCCGTCGTAGGTGGTGGGCAGGTCGAACAGGTCGAAGGCCCCGCCCGAGCAGCCCGAGCCGCGCATCTGCACGCTCACGACGGCGAAGCCGAGCAACGGGCCGATCAGCGAACCGACCGCCGTGGAGCTCGCCGGCGCGAGCGGATCGGGCGGAGCACCGCTGCCGTTGAGCGAGTTGATGACCGAGCTGAGCAGGTCGTTGGGCGCCGCCACCTGGTAGCCCGAGTACTCGATGAAGGTGGGGAAGGGGCCGTCGTCGAGCGACTTGCCGTCCGGCAGGCGCACGGTCATCGCCAGCTCCACGCCGTCGCGGACCTTCACGTAGTTGAGACCCTCTTTGAGCTTCTTGCCGCGGTAGAACGAGCCCGGCGGGTTGTCGCCGCGTCGCAGGACCTTGAACTTGCGGGTGCTCACCGCCGCCTTGCCTCGCCCGCTCTGCACGCTGTAGCCCCGCCCCGGTGAGAGCGAGCGGAAGATCTTGCTGCCCAGCCGGTCGGCGCGCCCGGAGGCCACGGTGCGTCCGCCGGCGTCGACGAGCCTGAGCTTCTGGCCCTTCTTCGCGTCGAGCACGTAGGCGTGATTGATGCCGCCGCGGGCGCTGAACTCGGCCTTGCCGGCGGCCTCGGCGGGCGTTGCGGCGAGCCCGAGCAGGGAGCAAGCCGCGCTGACTGCTGCCGCGGCGAGGCAAGTTCGTATGCGAGCTCCGTGCGACAGGGGCTGGGCACCGTACACCAAACCGGCGTCGGTACGCTCGGCCGCTGGCCAAGATCTTCGACCGCATCGACGAGCACCAGCGCGATTGGATGGCCCGCCAGCCGCTCTTCTTCGTGGGCACCGCGCCGCTCGCGGGCGACGGTCACATCAATGCACGGTCGCGGCGAGGCGGTGATGGCCTCCGACCCACGCTTCGCCGAGCTGCTGGAGCGCTGTGACTTCGCCGGACCGCAGGCGCCCAATCGGGCGAGCCTCGACGGGTTGCCGGCCGTCGAGATCTAGCCGGCGGTCCTCAGTCCGCCGAGAACAGAGGAGCCGTGTCGGTGAAGAGCCGGACTGAGGTGGCCAGGCCCTGATCGTTGCGGTCGGTGAAGGCCACCGCCCTCAGCGTCACGTCGCGGTCGTCCAGGGTCGAATAGCGGTTCAGCGCCTCGAGCACGAAATGATCATCGCTGCCGTAGATGTTCAGAAGTTCGTGCTCCAGTGCGCCGAACGACTCCCAGTACGAGGCGAGTCCGGCCCGCACGGCATCCCGCCGGTCACCGGTTCGGCGTTGTTCATGATGAGTTCGACATCCTCGGACAGGAAGTCGGCGTAGGCATCGATGTCCTTGGCATCGAGGGCCTCGAGGTACCTGCGATACCAGGCGTAGGCCTCCTCGGACAGTTGGTTCACGCGCAGGTTCTCGGTTCGCACGGCGGCATCCTCTGTTGGGGTCGACTGGGAGTATTCGCGTTGAATGCGGGATGAGCTTGAATCATTCGGTCATGTCGTCCGGCCTGGCGCGTCTTGCATCACCCTGGTGTCGCCGGGCCTCGAGTACAGCGAGCATCCGCCGCCGCGTTCGCTGAGCGATGTGGTGGCCTGCGTCTGGAGCTCACGCGTCGAGGGTGTCGGAACACACCTGCTCAGGACGCTGCCGGACGGCTGTGTGGAGATTGCCTTCACCGCGGACAGTCCCACCCTGGTCTACGGTCCCGGCGCCGCCTGGGCCGACGTGCCCCTCGAGGGCGGGCGCGCCTACCGCGGGATTCGCCTACGGCCGGGACGGGCGGCTAGGCTCGGGCGCCTCGACCTTGCGGAGCTCAGCGGGTGCGTCGTGCCCGCCGCGGACGTTCTGACGAGCCCGCGCTTCGATGAGCGCACCGCGCAGCGATGGACCGAGAGCGTCCTCGCGCACCTTGCGCGCTTCGACGGCCCGCCGGTCGACCCCGTGGTGGCGGAAGCCGTACAGGGCATCGCGGGCGAGTCACGCCTGAGGCTGCCCGAGCTCGCCAGACGGCTCGCCATCAGCGAACGGCAGCTGAGGCGCCGCTTCGTGACCTCGGTCGGTCTAGCGCCATCCACCTACGCCCGCGTGACCCGCATGCACCGCGCGGTGCGTGCTGCCTTCCGCGGCGACAGCTACTGGGGCGCCATCGCCTACGACGCAGGCTTCGCCGATCAGGCCCATCTCAGCCGGGAGATCCTCGCGCTGACCGGGCACACGCCGGCGCAACTGTTGCCGACGGGAACCCGCTGATCTCAGTCCAGGTCCCGCCGCTGCAGCAGGGCGGCCCCGATCGCGAAGAAGCTCAGGATCCAGGCCAGCATCGCGAGCGTCGCCAGCTCGGGGGAGAGCAGGGAGTCGGCGGAGGCGCCGATGTCCTCCGCCGGGATGTCGGCCATCGAGGCGGGCAGGGCGCCGAACGGGCCGAAGCGGCCCACCTCGGGCGCCAGTGCGAGCACGGTCGGATCGACCAGGAACACGAACAGCAGCACGCCGACGATCGCGGTCGGCTGGTTGCGAACGAGCGAGCCGATGGCCACCGCGAACGCGCCCACCAGCGCGGCCGTCTCGACCGTTGCGCAGGATCTGGACGATCAGCTCGCCCGCGTCCGGGACCGGGAGGTCGCGGACGGTGAGGATCACGAGGCCGAGGATCGCCACGGACACGGAGATCAGGAGTGACAGCAGGAAGCCCGGCCGCGGCGAAGGCCAGCGTCTTGGCCGTGAGAAATCTCAGCCGGTCCGGTGCCGCGAGCAGAGAGCTGGTGATCGTGCGATGACGCCACTCGCCGGTGATTCCGACGATGGCCAGCACGGTGATGAACAGGGTGCTGGTGTCGGCGGTGAACACGTCGGTGAGCACCGAGTCGCGCGTGGGCTCGGTGAGCAGGCTGACGAGCGCCGCGATCACCAGCGAGGTGGCCAGGGCGGCCCCGGTCAGCGCCAGAAACGTGCGTGTGGTGGTGAGCTTGAGCAGCTCGGCCTTCAGCAGTGCGCTCATACCTTCTCCTCTGTCAGTTCCAGGAAGGCGTCCTCCAGCGTTCGGGAGACCGCCACCAAGCTCGCTCAGCACGAGCCGGTGCTCCGCCGCCACCTCGCCCACCCGCTCGGGCGGGGCGCCGCGTACCAGCAGCGTGCCGTTCCCGTTCGGCTCGACCGCCTGGACCTGGTCCCGCAGGACGAAGGCCAGCCGCTCGGCGTCGTGGCCGCGCGCACGCGCGTGACCGGCCCGTTCGACCCGCCGAGCACGCTCTGCAGCGTGCCGCTGCCGCGCAGGCGGCCGCGCGCGATGACCACCACGTCGTCCACGCTCTGAGCGACCTCGCTCAGCAGGTGGCTCGACACGAGCACCGCCGCGCCGCGCGCGGCCTCCGAGCGCAGCAGATCGCGCATCCAGCGGATGCCCGGCGGGTCCAGCCCGTTGGTCGGCTCGTCGAGGATCAGCACGTCCGGGTCGCCGAGCAGCGCGGCGGCGATGGCCAGGCGCTGGCGCATCCCCATCGAGTAGCCCTTGACGCGCCGGTCGGCCGCGTCGCTGAGCCCCACCCGTTCCAGCACCTCGGCGACCCGGGACTCCGGATGGCGGCCGGCCGCGGCGAGCACGCGCAGATGGTTTCGGCCGCTTCGGCCGGGGTGAAAGCTCGCGTCCTCCAGCACGGCGCCGACTTGCGAGCTCGGATGCGGCAGCCGCGCGTAGGCCACGCCGGCGAAGGTTGCCTCTCCCGCGCCGGGCCTGATCAGGCCGAGGAGCATGCGCAGCGTTGTGCTTTTGCCCGCGCCGTTGGGGCCGAGGAAGCCCGTGACTCGCCCGGCCTGCACGGAGAATGTCAGGTCGCTCACTGCCTGCACGGAGCCGAAACGCCTGCCCAGCCCGCGGATGTCGATTGCAGCGTCGGTCATGCTCGAGACGCTACGTTCGCCGCCCGCCTCCGACATCGGGCGCGAGTAGGGGATTTCGGCTCCTACTTTAGGCGGAGCGCGGGACGCACGAGGCCGACGTCGTAGGCGTAACACCACGGCCTGGACCCGATCGCGCAGCCCGAGCTTGCGGAGCACCGCGGACACGTGGGTCTTGACGGTCGCCTCGGTCAGCACCAAGCGGTTGGCGATCTCGGCGTTGGAGAGCGCCAGCGCCACCAGCCGCAGCACCTCGCGCTCGCGCTGGGTCAGCTCCTCGAGGCCCTCGGCCGACGCCGGCGCCTCCGGAAGGACGTTGCCGAACCGCTCCAAGAGCCGCCGGGTCACGCTGGGGGCCAGCAGAGCGTCACCGCGGGCCACGATCCGGATCGCCTCGACCAGGTCCTGTGGCCGCACGTCCTTGAGGAGAAAGCCGCTGGCGCCCGCGCGCAGCGCCGAGAACACGTACTCGTCGAGGTCGTAGGTGGTGAGGATGATGATGCGTGCCTCGCTGCCGGAGGCCACGATCCGCCGGGTGGCCTCGATTCCGTCGACGTTCGGCATGCGCACGTCCATCAGCACAACGTCGGGGCTCTCCCGTTCGACCACGGCGACCGCCTCGGCTCCGTCACCCGCCTCGCCGGCGACCGCCATCTCCTCCTTGGCGTCGATGATCATCCGAAAGCCCCCGCGGACCAGCGCCTGATCGTCGGCGATGACCACCCGGGTGCTCGTCAAGACTCCGCCTCGAGGGGCAGGCGCGCGTGCACCCGGAACCCGCCGTCCGGCAGAGGGCCGGCGTCGAGGGAGCCACCCACGAGCGCGGCGCGCTCGCGCATGCCCACCAGCCCGTGCCCCACCGGGGTGCCGCCGTTCTCCGGGATCGCGCGGCCGTCGTCGCGGACGTCGACCTCGATGGCGTCGGCCGCGTAGCTCAGCGTCACCTCCGCGCGCGATGCGTGGGCATGCCGAAGCGTGTTCGTGAGCGCCTCCTGGACGATGCGGTAGACGGACAGATCGAGCCCGGCGGGAAGCGCCGCATGTTGGCCCTCACGGCTGATGACCACGTTGAGACCGGCCGCGCGCAGCGGCTCGGCCAGCTCCTCGAGACGGTCGATTCCCGGCTGAGGCCCGATCGTGTCTCCGTCCTCCCCGGGACGCACGCGGCTCAGCAGCAGCCGCAACTCGCGCAGGGCGTCGCGGCCCGCGCGGTCGATCGAGCGCAACGCCTCGCGGGCCTGGTCCGGCCGCTCGTCGAAGACCTCCTCCGCAGCCGAGGCCTGCACCACGATCACCGAAACGCTGTGGGCGATCACGTCGTGCAGCTCCCGGGCGATGCGGGCCTGCTCCTCGCCGAGCGCGCGGCGGGACTCCTCCTCGACGGCCACGCGGCGGCTGCGGACGGCCTCCCCCAGCGCCCAGGCGACGACCGCGAGCGCCATCGTGAAGACGCTGTCGTCGACGGTCGTGGTGAAGAAGTTCGTCGCCGACAGCGCGATCAGGCCCGCCAGGCCGATCAGCGATACCCGCGGCGGCCGCGCGGCGGCCAGCGAGCCGATCGCGAACAGCCCGGCGAAGGGCACCACGATCGACGGGAACAGCAACTGCAGGAACAGCCCGCTGACCAGCACCACCACCGTGACACGCTCGGGAGCGGAGCGGCGCCAGTAAAGGGCGATCGCCTGGATGATCGCCAACACGATTCCGGCGAGCACCTCGAGCGAGGTGGCGTCGCGAGTGCCCTCGTCGAGTACCACCAAGACCAGGAAGGCCCCGACGAGCCACGGAATCGCGGCGTTCACGAAATTGACGACGAGCCTGCGCGTGCGGCCGGGCATCTACCGAATCGTGGCCGATCACGGGCCCGGCCGCATCGGTCTGGAGGATGAGTTGCGGGCTCAGGTCACGCCGACGGCGGCGAGCGCCTCGGCGGGCGCGCGATAGACGCGGTTGCGCAGGAGCCGGCCGTCCCTGAGCGTCCAGACGTGGCCGGTCGGGTCGGAGATCGCGACGCCGCTCCCGCGGCCCCGGACGTGCATGGTCATGACGATCGCGACGCGCCCGTCCGGCGCATCGACCACCCGGTGGACCTCCACGTGGTAGCTCTCCCACGCGGCGGCCACGTCAACGAAGTACTTGCGGATCCCGTCGTGCCCCACGTACGCCCGGCCGTCGATCGCGAGCACGGAGAGGAACTCGATCTCGGGGTGGCACACCTCGAGGGCCGCATCGAGATCGCCCTCGTCGATGGCGACGGCGAACGCGTGGACGGCACGGGAGTTCTCGGCCGCCATGGCGCCGATGATCTCATCCCTCAATACCGGTAGCGGCGTGGGTCGCGGTCGGCGTTGCCGCGGCCCCTGCAGCCCCCGCGCCAGTCGTACGGGTTGAGGGGCAATCTGACCACCACCTGGGCTTCGTTGTTGTCCTCGTTCGATTCGTAGATGCGGTTGCGTGGATCGGCAGTGTGCACGTACGCGAAGCAGCCGCGCAGGCCCGAGGCGTTGATCCACTGCTCTGGGTAGCTGGCCGGGTAGACGTCGGCCCAGCCCACGGACGTGCCGACGCGGACTCCCGTGGCGCCCGGATTCGTGCTGCAGGCGGGGTAGACCGGCCCGAAGGGAGAGCCGGCGAGCCCGGGCGCGGGATGACCCAGGTCCCTCAGGCAGTAGGCGGTCTTGGGCCCGGTCCGCACCCTTCGCAGGCGGCGCCCGCGGCGATCGAGCCGCCACAGCTCGAAGCGGGCGGCGTTGTACCACTTCCACCAGCGCCGCCCGCCGTGGGCGTACTTGAACACGAGACGCGCCCCGGTGCGGCGGTAGGTCCTGCCGCCCCGGCGCTTGTAGATGATCTGGCGCGCGCGCATGAAGCGGGGGCCCGCCCGGGCTCCCTGGAGCTCGGCCGGCCCCCTGCCCATGTTCACGATCGCGTTGCCGGAGTGCAGCAGGCCGCCACCGGCATAGAGCCCGAAGGGCCGGTGCATCACGAGATCGGGACACAGTAGCTTGCGTGCCTTCGGGCCGATGCACGGGGTCTGGGCGTGCGCGGTCGCCGCCGGCGCACACACGAGCGCAGCGCACAGCGTCGCCAGGGCCAGTTGGCGCATACCGGATCCACCGTAGGCGCAGATCCCCGTCCCGGCAAGCGGCGCGGGGCGGCCCCTGAGAGTCAGCCGCCCCGCGCCGTACGCGCCGGGGAACCCCCTATCTGGACCCGGTCCTCAGCCCGTGGCCAAACGCATACAGCGGGTCGTAGTCCGCGTCGCCCTTGTTGATCGGCTCCTGCTCCAGCGTGCGGGGCCAGGTGACCGGCAACCTGCCGGTGAACGGCCGCTTGCCGAACAGGGTGTCGGCCACGCCGTCACCCTCGCTGCCCGGCAGCCATGCCGCCACCAGCGCGTCGATGTCGGCCAGCTGCGCCGGCTCGATGATCAGCGGACGTCCCGAGACGACCACCACCACGCACTTCCTGGTCTGGTCGCAGACCTTGTCGACCGTCGCCCTGTCCTCGGCCGACAGCTTCATGTCCTTGACCGGCCGCGGCACGTTGTTGTCGCCCGGATCGAACGCCCAACGCGGCCCGCCGACGTCGCCGAAGCCCTCGGAGTAGGGCGTCTCGCCGACCACCACCACCCCGATGTCGCTGCGCCGAATGGGCACCGACGCATCGACGCTGTAGGTCACCCGGCCGCTGCGCGCGGCCTTGCGGATGCCCTGCAGGATGGTCGTGCCGGGGAACCGGTTTGTCGAGCCGCCCTGCCAGGTGAGCGTCCAGCCGCCGGCCTGGTTGCCGATGTTGTTCGCGTTGGACCCGGCCACGTAGACGCCGCTCTTGCGGTCCAGAGGCAGCGCCCGTCGCTCGTTCTTGAGCAGGACCTGCGACTTGGCCACCGCGCGCCGGGCCACCGCCCGGTGCTCACGCGAGCCGATCTCGTCGATGTACCGGCGGTCGGTGAACGGATGCTCGAACAGGCCGAGCTGGAACTTCTTGGTCAGGATGCGCCTGACGGCGTCGTCGACCCGGTCCATCGACACGCGTCCGGCGTTCACCTCGGCCAGCAGGGTGGTGATGAAGCTCTGGTAGTCGTTCGGCTCCATCATCATGTCGATCCCGGCGTTCACGCCGGTCCGGACCTGCTCCGGCCACTCACCGGGTAGCTGGTGGATCCCCTCCCAGTCCGAAATCACGAAGCCGTCGAAGCCCAGGGACTCCTTGAGCACGCCGCTGATCAGCTCCTCGTTGGCGTGCATCTTGATCGGGTTGCCCACGCCGTCCTCAGTCCAGTCCACGCTGGAGAAGGAGGGCATCACGGTGCCGACCCGGTGATCCTGGACCGCCGGCACGTACTGGCGCAGCGAGGCGTCCCAGAACTCGTCGCGGCTCGTGATCGCCACGCCCTGATCGATCTTGTAGTCGCCCGTTGCCGTGCCGTACTCGGTGTCGCCGTCGCCCGCGTAGTGCTTGGCGCTGGCGAGCACGCGATCGGGCCGGTCGAGCTGCGGGCGGCGTCCCTGAAGGCCCTCGATCGCGGTCTCCATCCGCATCACCAGGCTGGGGTCCTCGCTGAAGCTCTCGTACGTCCGGCCCCAGCGGTCGTCGCGTGCGGCGCAGATGCAGGGTGCGAAAGCCCACTGCGGTCCGCTGGCGCGGGTCTCCTCGGCGGTGATGTGGGCGGCCTTCCGGACGAGGTCCGGGTCGCGGGTGGCGCCCAGCCCGATGTTGTGCGGGAAGACGGTGGCGCCCAACAGGTTGCCGTGGCCGTGCACCGAGTCGACCCCGTAGACGATCGGGATGCCCAGGCGCGTTCGCAGCGCCGCGCGCTGGAAGCGGTCGACCATGTCGGCCCACGCCTCGGCGTTGTTCGGCGTGGGGGTGGAGCCGCCGCCCGAGAGGATGCTGCCGAGCTTCCAGGTCTCGATCGGGGTCTCGTCGTCGAACACCTGGTAGCGCTCGGTCTGGGTCATCTGCCCGACCTTCTCCTCCAGCGTCATGCGCGACAGCAGGTCGTCCACCCGCTCCGAGACCTTCAGGCGCGGGTCCTGGTAGGGCAGGTCGGCCGCCGCCGCCGGCGTGGCGGAGCCGGCTCCCACGGCGATTGCCAGGCCGGCGAGGCCCAGCAACATTCGGATGCGCATCGGTTTCCTCCTCCTCAGCGGTAGACCCGCAGGTCGGCGACCGACCACCAAGCGGGCGCGGTCGCTGTTTGGACGATCCGAAGGAAGCGCGCTTCGGTCGCCGCAATGTCGATGTTCGTGAGCTGCCCGGCGCTCGCCCCGGCGGCGACAGGCGCATCACCCCAGTCGTTGCCGTCGGCGCTCGCGTAGAGCGCGTAGCCGCGGGGGTGATCGCCGGCGTCCACACCGGTGTCGAGCACTACGCGCCGCACCGTCTGCGTCTCGCCCAGATCCACCTGCAGGAACTGGCCGGGCTGCTGCGCGGCCCCCGTGGTCCAGCGCGTCGTGGCGTCGTCGTCCACCGCGTTGTGCGGCTCTCCCGCGGGCGAGGCGGTCGCGGTCATGGAGTCCGAGTCGAGCAGTGTCAGGCCGTCGTCGAGCTTCGGGGAGTCACGCCAGGTGAACGTGGCCAGAGCGCCGCCCGGAAGCGTGTAGTCGAACGAGCGGCCGCCCTGCATGACGGCGAACGTCCGCGGATCGTCGTTCTCGTTGTGGACGACGAGCGCGACGGACCCGTCGGGGTTGCGGAACGCGGCGTCCATGATCTGCCCGTTCCAGCCAGTGGTGCCGAAGGACGTGCTCGCGATCCGCTCGGCGCCGGGACGGACGAAGCGGGCGAGATGGCCGAGCGTGAAGTACTCGGCGTTCCGGGTGACGCGGTTGCCCGGACCCACGGTGACCACGCCGGTGCAGGTGTCGCAGCCGCCGAGGTGCGGGCCGCCCGAGGGGTCGAGCGCGAGGTTCCAGTTGACCACCGTCTTGCCCCAGTTGCGGGTCACCCCCAGCACGAGGTTGCGCGAGTGCCACCTGAGCGTGTCGGAGAAGAACTGTGCCGGCGGGTCGCTCGGGCCGTGCGAGCCGGAGCATTCGGTGAACCAGATTCCCCTGTCGGGGAACGCCTTCTGGAGCGTGGTCTGGCGACTGGGGTCGCCGGCGTAGCAGTGGAAGGCGGTGCCCGCTATCCAGCGTGCGGCGCCGCTCCGCAGCAGGTCGCTCGGGTACTCGGTCTCGGGATCCTCACCCGGCGGGGTGGAGGCGATGTCGTCGGGGTGCGTCTCCCAGTTGTGGTCGTAGCCGAGGATCTTGGTGTCGATCCCCGCCCTGCCGAACGCGCGACCGATGGCCTCGATCAGCTTGGCCTCCTGGGCGACGGGCAGGGCCATGCCGGGATAGCCGCTCGGATTGCGATTCTGCGGCTCGTTCTGAACCGTGACGGCGTGAACGGGAACGCCCTCGCGCCCATAGGCCTTGACGAACTTGACGAAGTAGCGCGCGTAGGCCGCGTAGATGCGCGGGTCGTCGATCAGCCGCCCGCCGATCAGCGAGCCGTTCGTCTTCATCCACGCCGGAGGGCTCCAGGGAGAGGCGATGACCTTGAGCCGGCGGTTGAGCGCGAGCGCCCTGCGCAGCAGCGGCAGGATCTGTGCGCGGTCGTGCGCGATCGAGAACCGGCTCATGTCGTAGTCGGTGCGGCCGGCCGGGACGTCGTCGTAGGTGTAGAAGCCGTTGGCCACGAAGTCGGAGGCGCCCATCGGCTGGCGCAGCACGGACAGGCCGTTGCCATGGCGCGGGCTGAACAGGTCTTCCATCGTCGCCCTGCGCGCACGGCGACTCAGGCCGTACAGCACGTGCGCGGACGAGTCGGTGATCGAGGCGCCGAAGCCCTCCATCGTCTGGTAGCTGCGGCTGGGGTCGACGCTGATCGTGAGGCTCGCGGACCCTCCCCGCTCGAACGCGAGCGGTGTGCCCTCAGCCATCCTCGACGCACCGTCGGGAGTGGTCACGTGGACCTGGGCGGACGGAGCCGCCGCGGCCCCGCTGGAGGAGAGCCCGAGCGCGGCGGCGGCAACTGCGAGCATCCGGACGGTACGCACGATGGAAGCGCTACCCAAGTCTGAATTGCGCTAAACGCAGCCGGAATCAGGCCGAGGTAATGCCTAATATCGTGCTATCTCGGCGGTTCGACCGGCATAACCAGGCGATTATTGACAAACTTCCCAACGTGGCCACCGCCCCCGACGTCCGCCGTGAGCGCAACCGCGACAAGATCGCCGCCTCGCTTCGTCAGGCGGGCGCCGCCAGCAGGGCCGAGCTCGCGCGCCGGACCGGCCTGTCACGCACGACCGTGGCCGGCATCGTCGGCGAGATGCAGCGCGAGGGTGTGCTCGAGGAGCAGGAGCAGTCCGACGGCGCGTCGCCCAAGGGCGGTCGGCCGCCGCGCCTCCTCTCGTTCAGCCGGTCGGCCGGAGCGGCGCTCGGCATCGACTTCGGCAAGCGCCATCTCAGGGTCGCGGCCGCGGACCTCAGCCACACCATCATCGCGGAGAGCGAGCTGAGGCTCGGCAGCGACGAGCCCGCAGAGGCGGGCCTGCACACCGCGGTGGAGCTCGTGGACCGAGTGCTCGAGGAGGGCGGGCTCTCGCGCTCGGAGGTGATCGGGGTGGGCCTCGGCCTCCCCGGGCCGATCGACATGCGCACGGGCCGGGTCGGCTCCTCGTCGATCCTGCCCGGATGGGTGGGTGTCCGGGCCGCGGAAGAGCTCGGGCTGCGACTTGGCCTGCCGGTGTATGTGGACAACGACGCGAATCTCGGCGCACTGGCGGAGCTCCATTGGGGCGCCGCGCACGGCTGTCGCAACGCGGCGTACCTGAAGGTCTCGACCGGAATCGGCGCGGGCCTCATCCTCGAGGGGGAGCTGTTCCACGGGGCCGCCGGGATGGCGGGCGAGCTGGGCCACACGATCATCCAGGAGCAGGGGAAGGTCTGCCGCTGCGGAAAGCGCGGCTGCCTGGAGACGCTGGCCGGAGCAGAGGCGCTGGTCGAGTTGCTGCAACCGATGCACGACGCGGAGCTGACGACCCAGGAGCTTCTGCGGGCGGCCGCCGACGGCGACTCCGGCGCGCGACGCGTGCTCGCCGACGCGGGGAGGCACATCGGGACAGCGGTCGCGACGCTGTGCGACCTGCTCAACCCCGAGCTGATCGTGGTCGGGGGCGAGCTGAGCGCGGCGGGTGAGGTCCTGCTCCACCCGATGCGTGAGCAGGTGCACCGCCACGCGATCCCCGCGACGGCCCGCGAGCTCGAGATCGTGCCCGGCGTGCTCGGAGCGAGGGCGGAGCTGCTCGGGGCGCTGGCGCTCGTGCTGGCGGGAGACGTTGAGTCAACCCCTGGGCCCAATGCCCGGCGCTGAGACCTTCCGCGCGTCGGCCGAAGCCTACGACCGGCACGTGGGCCGCTACGGCGCGCAGCTCGCCTCGGAGTTGATCGGCTTCGGGGGCGTCGAGCCCGGCATGCGGGTGCTCGACGTGGGCTGCGGGCCCGGCGCGCTCACGGCGGCGCTCGTGGAGCGGGTCGGGGCGCCAGAACGTCAGCGCCGTGGATCCGTCGCAGCCGTTCGTGGACGCCTGCCGGACGAGGCTTGCCGGCGTGGAGGTGGTGGTCGCCGCGGCGGAGGACCTCCCCTTTGCCGATGGCGACTTCGACGCGGCGCTGTCGCAGCTGGTGGTGAACTTCATGCCCGACCCCGAGGCGGGTGTACGGGAGCTCGCGCGGGTGACCCGGCCGGGCGGGATCGTCGCCTCGTGCGTGTGGGACTACGCGGGGGAGATGACGCTCCTGCGGGCATTCTGGGACGCCGCACGCGAGGTCGAGCCCGAGCGCGCCGCCGCGGCGGACGAGGGTGTGGTGATGCGGTGGTGTGGCGACGGTGAGCTCGCCGAGCTGTGGGCCGAAGCGGGACTACGCGACGTGCGCTTCGCCCCGCTGGTGGTGAGCGCGGAGTACTTGGGCTTCGAGGACCTGTGGTCGCCACTCCTCACAGGCGTGGCTCCGTCCGGCGCGTTCTGCAAGTCGCTCGACGAGAAGGGCCGGGCCGCGCTCCACCGCGCCTACCGTCGCCGTCTCGGGGTCGGCGACAGCCCGTTCGAGCTCAGCGCCCGCGCGTGGGCCGTCGCGGGGCGAGTGCCCACCAACACCGATCTGGTGCGGCCGATCTACGAGGAGTGGGGGCGCGGGAACTGGCGGCCGCGCTTCGAGGTGTATCACCCGCACATGCAGTGGGGCTGGTCCGACGAGTTCCCCGGCCTGGCCGGCGTGTTCGAGGATCACGCGCACCCCAATCCGCGGCTGCGCAGCTGGCTGAGCGAGTGGGAGCACTGGCGCGCCGAGGCGGACGAATACCTGGAGGTCGGCGATCACGTGGTGGTCCTCGCCACCTACTACGGCCGGGGCAGGGGCAGCGGCGTGGAGATCGAGCAGGAGGGGGCGCACGTCTTCCAGCTACGCCAGGGCAAGGTCGTGCGGCTGGAGATCTTCGCCACCCGGGAAAGGGCCCTGGAGTCGGTGCGTTCGGGGACGTCCGACTAGCCCGCGCCGGCGGCGTCCCGCGCGCGCCAATCTGGCGCCAGCGTCGCGTACACGACGTTGTGGACGTAGCGGTCGCCCAGCCACTCCGCGTCGCGCATGGTTCCCTCTTCACGGAAGCCGAGGCGTTCGGGGACCGCCCGGCTGCGCAGGTTGTCCGGAGCGACCCTTATCTCCACGCGGTGCAGCTTCCAGACCGAGAACGCGTGATCCACGAGAGCAGTCACAGCGCGGGTCATGATGCCCCGGCCCTGCATGCGCTCGCTCAGCCAGTAGCCGATGCTGGTGGCGCGGTTCGACCAGTCCACGCTGTGGAAACCGACCACGCCGCGGATCCCGCCGTCGCACACGATGGCCAGCTGAAAGCCGTTGTTGTCGCTCACCTGACGGCGGGTCAGACGGATGAACTCGAGTGTCCCGTCGCGGGTCTGGCCGGCGGGCCACGGCATCCAGCGGCTCAGATAGTCGCGATCGGTCTCAATAGCGGCGTGCAGTTCATCGGCGTCGGCCTCCTCCAAGACGCGCAGGTATTCGTCGTCCGAGAGAGGGAGGTGCAGGAACGGCCGGGACACTGCCGCTCCAGGCTCAGGGCGCCGGCGCGTTCTCCCGCGCCAGCGCCGCCTCGGCGGTCTCGGTCGTCTCCGCCCCGCCGGTGATCAGCCGGGAGCCGCGCCCGCGGGTAAAGAAGCTGAAGCTCCAGCGGATGAACACGAGGACCCGGTTCTGGAAGCCCACCAGGTACCAGAGGTGCACGAACAGCCAGGTGAACCAGGCCGGCAGCCCGCTCAGCCGGATCCGCCCGGGAAGATCGGCCACGGCGCGCGCCCGGCCGATCGTGGCCAGGTTGCCCTTGTTGTGGTAGCGGAACGGCGTTGACGGACGGCCGCGCCACGCGGTCCCGCAAGATGCCGGCGGCGTGGCGCCCCTGCTGCATGGCCACCGGGGCGACGCCGGGGTACACCACCGGCTGGCCGGTCGCGTCGCGAACCCGGACCATGTCGCCGAGGGCCAGCACCTCGGGATGCCCCGGAAGGCTCAGGTCCGGCTCCACCGCCAACCGACCGGCACGGTCGAGCTCGGCCCCGGTGGCCTCGGCCAGGCGGGTGGCGAGCGCGGAGGCGGTGACGCCGGCGGCCCAGACGACGGTCCGCGCCGGGATTCGATCGCGGGACTGGTCGGGATTGTCGACGGTCACGCCGTCTGCATCGATGTCGACGACCGAGTGACCGAGCAGCGGGGTAACGCCCAGCTCCCGCAGCGAGCGCTCCGCCTTGGCCGACAGCGAGGCCGGAAAGCTCGTGAGCACGCGGTCGGCCGTCTCGATCAACAGCACGCGTGCCTCCGTTACGTCGATCGCGCGGAAGCTGCGCGCCAGCGTGTCGTGGGCCATCTCGCCGATCTGTCCCGCCATCTCCACACCGGTCGGGCCGGCCCCGACAACAACGAAAGTCAGCCAGGCCCGGCGCGTGTCCGCATCGGGCTCGAGCTCGGCGGCCTCGAAGGCACTGAGGATGCGCCCCCGCACCCCGAGCGCGCTCTCGAGCGACTTGACCTCGGGCGCATACGGCTTCCACTCGTCGTGACCGAAGTACGAGTAGCTCGAGCCGCCGGCCACGATCAGGGTGTCGTAGGGAAGCTCCAGTGCGTGGCCGGCGGGCAGCTCGGGCTCCGCGTGCACGATGCGACGCTCGAGATCGAAGCCGGTGACCTCGCTCATCAGCACGTTGACGTTCTTCTGGCGCTTGAAGATCGCCCTCAGCGGCGCGGCGACCTCCCCGGGCGTGAGCGCGCCGGTGGCCACCTGGTAGGTGAGCGGCTGGAAGAGGTGGAAGTTGCGGCGATCGACGAGCGTGATCTCCACGTCCGCGTGCCGCAGCCCGTGCACCGCCTGCAGGCCGCCAAAGCCTCCGCCGACGACCACCACCCGGTGAACGCGTGTTGGCCCTCCATTCGGTGATTGCGGTTGCGCCACGAACCTGATGGTACGTAGGCCGGTCGGCTCAGGCGGGAAGGTCGGTTCGTCCCTCGGTGGCGATCGCGAGCACGCGGGTCGAGGCTCCCAGACCGATCGCTTTGCGCAAGGGCGCGCAGCCCGCCTCGGTGGCCAGCGCGTTCAGACCGGCGAGCGTGGCTGCGCCGCTGTGGCCGATGGCGAGCCCGTCCGCGGCGAGCTCCTGGACGGCACGCATCCGCCTCGGCGTCGCTGACCGTGACCATGCCGTGAATCCCGTGCCGCAGCGAGGGCCATGCGGCCGCCGAGATCTCGGCGCAGTCGAGGCCCGCCATGCGGGTGCCGGGCGTGGCGACCGCGGTCGGCCCGCCCGCCGCGAGCGAGGCGGTGAGGCACGCGGCGCTCTCGGGCTCCACTCCCACCACCCGCAGCCCGGCGTGCGCCCCGAAGCGCGCGGCCGCCGCGGCGAGCGAGCCGACGCCCACGGGCACGACCAGCACGTCGAAGCTGCCCTGTGAGGCGGTCTCGGCGAACAGCGTCTGATAGCCGTCGATGACCCAGTGCGCCGGGCCCGATTCGCCAACGTCGGCGATCTCCGCGGCATCGGCGTGCTCGCCCGCCGCGGACGCCGCCGCCACGGCCTCCTCATAACTGCCCTCGACCACTGTCACCTCGGCTCCCTCTCCGACGATCGCACGCCGGCGCGCCTCCACGGAGCGGGCAGGGAGGTACACGCGGCAGGCCAGCCCGCGTTGCGCCGCGACGTGTGCAACGGCTCGGCCGTGGTTGCCCGCGCTCGCCGCCACGAGCGTTCGCACCTCGGGTCGCTCGCGCAGGGTGCGCTCCACCGCCCACGATGCGCCGAGCACCTTGAAGGCGGGAAGGCCGAGGCGGTCCGACTCGTCCTTCAGGCCGATTGCGCGGAGCCCGAGCCGCTCGGCCAACGCAGGCAGGTCGTGGACGGGCGTCGGCGCGTAGCCCGGCAGCGCGGCGTGAAAGGCCGCCGCCTCGCCGCTCGGCGCGGGCACGCGGCTTGTCTCCACGGCGGCGTTGACGAGCGCCCTCATGCGCAGATCCGCTCGGCCGTCGCGATCAGCGTGCGGGTCACCACCTCGGTATCCGAGATGCTCACCCATTCCTCGAGGGCGTGGGCGCCCTCGCCACCCGGGCCGAACACGACCGTGGGCATGCCGGCGGCGGCGATGAAGGCCGAGTCGGCCCAGAAGCTCACGCCCACCACCGCCGGCTCGCCGGCCCCGGTCACGGAGGCGGCCGCCTGACGGACGGCGGTAACGATCTCGGCGTCGGCCGGCACCTCGAACGGCTCGCGCACGAGCAGCGTTCGCGCCTCGGCCTCCAGCTCGGGATCGGCCTCCCGGCAGCTGTCGAGCAGGGTCGCGAGCTCTCGCTCCACAGATGCCGCGGACTCGCCCGGCACGGTTCGCCGCTCCAGGCCGATCGCACAGCGGGCGGGATAACTCGAGAGCTCCACCCCTCCCTCGATCAGCGAGGCGTGCACCGATCCGCGCCCGACGAGCGGATGGTGCGTGCGCTCGCCGAGCGCGGCGTCCAGCTCACCGAGCGCGGTGAGCAGAGGCCCGCTCTTGACGATCGCGTCGATCCCCAGATCCGGCTGCGACCCGTGCGCCGCCCGCCCGCTCACCTCGATCTCTGCCCACAGGAAGCCCTTGTGGGCGATGGCCACCGCCAGTCCTGTCGGCTCGGTCACCACGGCGGCGTCGGCGTCCAGCCCGCGCACCGCCTCCTGGACGCCCAGGCTCGCGTGCTCCTCGTCGGCCACCGCGGCCACCACCACGTCGCCCGCCAGCCCCAGCCCGGCGGCCTCCCGGCACGCCAGCAGTGCCGCCGCCACCCCAGCCTTCATGTCGTAGGAGCCACGGCCGTGGAGGCGGTCGCCGTCGACCTTGGGCCGGTGCGGATCCGCCATCCCCTCCACGTTCACCGTGTCGAGGTGGCCGCAGAGGAGGAGCGTTCGCCCGCCGCCGCGTCCACGCGCCCGCACGATCGCGCTCGGGCGGCCGGGGGTGGCCTCCAGCAGCTCGGCCTCCAGGCCCGCCGCCTCGCCCCAGCCGGCGATGTAGCCGGCGATCTCGGTCTCGCCCGCCCCGCCCGGGACGAGGGCGGGGTTCACGGAGTCGATCGCCACCAGGGCCGATGTGAGCTCGACGAGGTCTTCGCGCAGAGACATTCCGTGGAATATGTCGCACACTCGCGCTGTCTTGTGGCTGTGGCATTCCCGACTATCCTCGGCGCCAAGTCATGAGCTCTCGCGTGAGTGACCTGATGGGGTCGGCCAGAGACCAGCTTCGGCACGAGCCGATCGAAAAGTGGCTACGTGCGAGCATCGGCGACCAGCAGGTGGTGGACAGCACCAACGCTCTGCTGGTGTGGGAGCCCAGACGGATCGTGCCCTCGTTCGCTGTCCCGGTCGATGACCTGGCGGCAGAGCTCAGGGCGGCCGCCGACCAGGGTGCACCCGCTGACGCCCCGGTCCTCCACCCCGGGATCCCCTTCAGCGCGCACTCGACGGAGGGCGAGTCGCTCGACGTGCAGGTCGCCGGTGAGACGCGCGCCAATGCCGCGTTCCGTCCTGCGGACCCGGATCTCAACGATCACGTGCTGCTGGATTTCGACGGCTTCGACTCCTGGTACGAGGAGGACGAGCAGATCCGCTCGCACCCACGCGATCCCTACCACCGCGTTGACATTCGCCGCAGCTCGCGCCCGCTGCGCATCGAGGTCAACGGCGTGCTGGTGGCCGAGACCAACCGCCCGACGCTCGCCTTCGAAACGAGCCTGCCCACTCGCTTCTACTTCCCGCGCGACGACGTGAAGGTCGAGCTCGAGCCGACTTCGCGCCGCACCTATTGCCCGTACAAGGGCGAGGCGTCCTACTGGGCCTTCGAGGCCGGCGGCCGCACGATCGACAACCTGCTCTGGAGCTACGAGGACCCGCTCGTGGACGCGGCGGGGCTCACCGGCCTGATGGCACTGTTCGACGAAGTGGTCGACGTGACCGTCGACGGAGAGCGGCGCGAGCGGCCCGATACCGAGTTCGCTCGCGTGATGAAGGAAGAGTTCGGCCTCACTTAGGTGACTGATTCCAAACCTGGGCACCCACGGATGACGGTCGGCGGCCAGCTTGGTCTGGCGCGCCCCCGCGGGCATCTGGATTCGGAATCAGTCACCTGGCGTCGTGGAAGATGATCCCGAGCGCTGTCCGTGAGCCGCTCGTGATCGTGCTAACGCCGTGGCGCAGCCCCACTCGGTGGTAGCCCCCGCTTGCCACGCTGCGGGCGCTGGCGGGTGGGGAAGATGACGAACGCGCCCTGGGCGGGCTCGAGCACGTGGGCCCGGCTCTGCGCTCGGGGGCGCTGCTCGAGCAGCACGAACTGACCACCCTGGAAATCAGCCCCCGGGCGCGACAGGATCGTCAGCACCTGGAACGGGAAATAGACGTCGCCATAGAGGTCCTGATGAAGGGCGTTCCAGTCGCCGGGGCCGTAGCGGAGCATCAGCGGGGTCGGTCGCTCCTGGCCCGCCGAGCGGCAGCGGGCGAGCAGCTCCGCGTGCTCTGAAGGGAACTCGTCGCCGCTTCCGCCCAGTAGCGCCTCCCACTCGTTGGCCACGGGTGCCAGGTGCCGGTAGAAGTCGCCGCGCAGCGCCTGGATCGTCTCCGGCAGGGGATGGTCGAAGTAGCGGTAGCGACCGTCGCCGAAGCGGTGGCGCGCCATGTCGATCGTCGAACGAAAGCGGCCGTCGTCGAACAGCGCGGCCAGCTCATCGCACTCGCGCGGCGTTGAGCAGGGTCGGCGTCAGGGCAAAGCCACGATCGTCGAGCTGGGCCCGGAGGTCGGTCCAGTCGAGGGTGTCGGTTGTGGGCGTCCGTCCGTTGGTGGTCACACCACCTAGGACGCGCGAGCGGGCCGGTTCGTGAGATCGAGGGCCGCGGCCTGTCGAGTGCGGCCCGCGCGCGACGCATGCCGCCCCCGCGCCGACGTGCCAGGTCAGCGGCGAGTAGAAGGCCAGTCGGGCGCGCAGCCTCGGAGCTCAGCCCCGATGCAGCGGGCGGACCAGCGCGCGCAGGCGAGCAGCGAGCCGGCGGCGGTCCAGATCTCCGCCCAGAGCAGCAGTCCGCCGCCGGGAGCCACGCGCGTCGAGGCGACCGCCAGCGTCAGCGTCGGATCGGATGGGTGCTGTCGGCGGCGCTCGCGGCGCGAGATCACGGGCTCTGCTCGGCGACAGTCGCGGCGGCGCACGGAGACCTGCGCAATGCGTGCCGCCACGCCGTCACTCAGCAGGACCGGATCCGAGACGGCCTGGCCGCGACGCCGATAGCCATTCCGGAGGTCGGATCGCCGAGGTGCGGGAGAGCTTGCCGGCCATCGCGCGAGGACGACCCCGGCCGCGTTGGGCGCCGCGATCCCGGAGGCGGCCCGCAACTGGCCGGGCCGCTCGCAGCGAGCATCCTCTGGAGCGGTCTGTGCCAGAGGACCCGGGCCGGGAGATCACGCGCGACCACCCGCTCGCGTTCTCGGAGGGTGCCGGGGTCGCCGTTCGCCAGGCTCCACGATCTCGACAGCCGGATCCTGCTGATCGGCGTCGGCTTCAACCGCTGCACGGCGCTGCACTTCGCGGAGTCCCTGGTGGCGCGGCGCCGCACCATGACGGTCCGCTTCTCGCGGCTCGAAGGAGGCGGCGCGAATGGGTCGAGGTGCCGAACGTCGCCGACGACAACGACACGCACTTCCCGCTCATCGGGGCGCGCTATCTCGCCGCTGGGAGAGCGACGGAAGCGACGGTCGGTGAGGCGAGGGCCGTCGTACGTCCGGATGTGCGATCTGGTCGACTTCGCCCGGGACTACTTCGACCGGGTGCTGTAGGAGCGTGCGGTGATGGACCTGGTGCTGGCCGACGGAAACCGCTCAGGCCGTGGCGCGCGCGATCCGGCCGCCCACTTCGCGCAGGCGCTCGATCAGCTCCGGCGGCCCGTGGACCTCGATCTCGTAGCCGAGCATCGCGACGCGCACCGCCAGCCAGTCGAGGTTGTCGTCACTGGTGCGGTAGAGGCAGCGCTCGTCGTCGATCGGCTCGACCTGACCGCCCAGCCAGCGCCGCGACGCGAGCTCCTTCGCGGGAGCGTGCACGGTCACGCGTCGCGTCGTAGCGGGCGGGCGCCGTGGCCAGGGTCTGGCCCACGTAAGCGGCGGCGTCGCGTGCGGGGAGCTTGCGCGGCTCGAAGCGCACGCCGCGTGGCGGCCGGCCGCGACAAACGGTCCACGCGGAAGGTCCGCCAGTCGCTTCGGCCACAGTCCCAGGCCACCAGGTACCAGCGCCGCCACGCGTTGACGAGCGAGTGCGGCTCGACCTCGCGGCGGCTCTCGGAGTCGTCGCGCGCGCGGTAGGCGAAGCGCAGCCGCTCCTGGTCGCGGCACGTGGCCGCGATCACCGTGAGGTGCTGAGGGTCCACCCGCGGTCCGCCTGTCATCGGCAGCGTCATCGTCGAGCGCTGCAGCGCCTGAACGCGCCGGCGCAGATGCGACGGCAGCACCTGCTCGAGCTTGACCAGGGCGCGCACGGCGGTCTCCTCGATGCCGGCGACCGAGGCGCCCGCCGCCGTGCGCAGCCCCACCGCGATGGCGATCGCCTCGTCGTCGTCGAGCAGGAGCGGCGGCATCGCCGTGCCGGCGCGCAGCTGGTAGCCCCCGGCCGGGCCGGTGATCGCATCCACCGGGTAGCCGAGCTCGCGCAGCCGGTCCACGTCGCGCCGGATCGTGCGCCCGGACACGCCGAGCCGGTCCGCCAGCTCGCTGCCCGGCCAGTCCCGCCGCCCCTGGAGCAGGGACAGCAGGGTGAGCAGGCGGCTCGAGGTGGTCTCGCTCATGGACGCCGATCATTCTCCCCGTTTAGGACAGATCCTGGCCTAAACGCGCGCGATCATCGGGCCCATGCACATCAACCAAGCGACTAGCGGCCCCGCCATATTGGTCCAGGGCCTCGTCAAGACGTTCGGCTCCGTCCGGGCGCTCGACGGAATCGACCTGGAGGCCTCGCCCGGCACGGTGCTCGGGGTGCTCGGCCCGAACGGCGCCGGCAAGACCACGGCCGTGCGGATCCTCACCACGCTGCTGGCCCCCGACTCGGGCAGCGCGCGGGTGGCGGGCCTCGACGTGATCGCGGACGCCCGCGCGCTGCGCGCCCGGATCGGCCTCGCCGGTCAGTACGCGGCCGTGGACGACAACCTCACCGGGGTCGAGAACCTGGTGATGGTCGGCCGCCTGTACGGCGAGTCGCGCCGGACGGCGCGCAATAGGGCGCACGAGCTCCTCGACCGGTTCTCGCTGTCCGACGCGGGCGACCGTGTGGCCAAGACCTATTCGGGCGGCATGCAGCGTCGCCTCGACCTCGCCGCCGCGCTGGTGGCGCGTCCGCCGGTTCTGTTCCTCGACGAGCCCACCACGGGTCTCGATCCGCGCAGCCGCATCGACCTGTGGGAGACGATCGAGGGCCTGGTGGCGGACGGCACCACGGTTCTCCTCACCACCCAGTACCTCGACGAGGCGGACCGGCTGGCCGACCGCATCGCGGTGATCGACCACGGCAGGGTGATCGCCGACGGCACGGCCGACGAGCTCAAGAAGCGCGTGGGCGGCGAGCGCGTGGAGGTCAAGCTGACCCACCCGGCCGCGGCGTCTGCCGCCGAGGCGGCGCTGGCGGGCATGGGAGACGACGCTCCTCAGGCGGACGACACGCTTCGTCCGTGTGACGGTCGAGTCACCGAGCGGGGCCATCATGGAGGCGGCGCGCCGGCTCGACCGCGCGGGCGTGGGGGTCGAGGACATCGTGGTGCGCCGGCCCACCCTCGACGACGTGTTCCTGACGCTCACCGGGCACGGCGCGGAGCACGCCGGGCCGGCGAGCGAGAAGGCCGACGATCGAACGGAGGTGGCGGCATGACCCGCCTTGTGCCCGACACGCTGGTGATGGCCGAGCGCAATCTCGTGCGCCTGCCGCGCAATCCCGATCTGCTGCTCGGCTTCACGATCCAGCCGGTGATGTTCGTGCTGCTGTTCGTCTACGTCTTCGGCGGCGCGATCTCCACGCCCGGCTACGACTACGTCGACTTCCTGATCCCCGGCATCATCGTCCAGAACATCGCGTTCGGTGGGTTCGTCACCGCTCTCGGTCTGGCCGAGGACCTCAAGAAGGGCCTGATCGACCGCTTCCGCTCGCTGCCGACGGCGCGGGCCTCGGTGCTCGCCGGCCGCACGCTCGCCGACGTGTTCACCAACTCGCTGTCGATCGTGGTGCTGCTGGTCACCGGCCTGATCATCGGCTTCGGCTTCGACGCCACGATCGGGAAGGTCCTGGCCGGCTTCGGGCTGCTGCTCCTGTTCGGCTTCGCGTTCTCGTGGATCTTCGCGTTGATCGGCCTGTCCGTGTCTTCGCCCGAGGCGGCGAACGGGCTGGGCTTCACGCTGATCTTCCCGATCACGTTCATCTCGTCGGCCTTCGTGCCGGTCGAGTCGATGCCCGCCGGCCTTCAGGACGTGGCGGACGCGAACCCGGTGAGCGTCGTGGTCGACGCGATGCGCGCGCTGTGGCTCGACGCCCCGGCCGGCGACAGCATCTGGCTGTCGGTGGTGTGGTGCGTCGTCCTGATCGCGATCTTCGCGCCCCTGGCGGTGGCGAAGTACCGCAGAACCGCTACGAAGTGATGCCCTCCGGGAGGCCGTGCCTGGCGACCACGCGGTCGTAGTTGATGCGGATGATCTCGATCACGTCGCGGACGTCGTCCTCGTTCTCGATCCGGCGGGCTCCGAAGCCCGGCTTGCCGGGGAAGACCGGGTGGTAGTCGATCCGGCCCTGCTCGAAGAGCTCGGTCCAGACGTCCTTGGGGAAGCCGAAGTGCGCCGTGCGGTCGCCATGCAGGTGGCCGATCTCACGGCGGCCCACCTTGAACGCGAACTCGCCGCGGCTGCCGCCGCCGGCGATCACGCCGGGCCAGCTGGTGACCTCATCGGTGATCTGTTGGCTTGGGGTGGTTTGAACGGTCATGGTTGAGAGCGTACAAGTTCAAGTGAGCTTGAAGTCAAGGGTGCGGTCGGAGTGGGCGAAGCCCGAACGACAGCAATGAAGGGGAACTTGAGCAGCGCTTCGAAAATGCGCCGAGGCGACCCGCACCCACCCCTACAGCTCCAGTTAGAGCTCCTTGACCTCACCGAGCACGGCCGCCACGGATTCCTTGGCGTCCCCGAATAGCAGCGCGGTGTTGTCGTTGTAGAAGAGCGGGTTGTCGATGCCGGCGAAGCCGGTGTTCATCGAGCGCTTGAGCACGATCACCTGGGCGGCCTTGTCGACGTCGAGGATCGGCATGCCGTAGATGGGCGACCCCTCGTTCTCGCGTGCGGCGGGGTTGGTCACGTCGTTGGCTCCGATCACGAGCGCGACGTCGGTCTGGGGGAACTCGGGGTTGATCTCGTCCATCTCCTTGAGATGGTCGTAGGGCACGTCGGCCTCGGCGAGCAGCACGTTCATGTGGCCGGGCATGCGGCCGGCCACCGGGTGGATGGCGTAGTCGACCTGGATGCCGCGCTTCTCCAGCTCGTCGGCCAGCTCGCGCACGGTGTGCTGGGCCTGGGCGACGGCCATGCCGTAGCCGGGCGCGACGACGACCTTGGAGGCGTAGGCGAGCTGGATCGCCACGTCGGCGGCGCCCGTGGAGCGCACCGGCTTGCTGCCTCGCCGTCGCCGGCGGCCGGCGCGATGGTCACGCCGCCGAAGCCGCCGGCGAAGATGTTCACGATCGAGCGGTTCATGGCCTCGGCCATCTGGGCGGTGAGGATCGATCCCGAGGCGCCGACGAGCATGCCGGCCACGATCAGCGCGACGTTGTCGAGCGCCATGCCGGCCGCGGCGGCCGAGAGCCCGGTGAAGGCGTTGAGCAGCGAGATCACCACCGGCATGTCGGCGCCGCCGATCGGCAGCACGAACATGTTGCCGAGGATCGCGGCCCCGACGAGGATGGCGAGGAACAGCAGCTCGGACTCGGTGCCGGCGGCAATCGCCACTGCGCAGCCCACCACCACGAGCAGCAGGACGATGTTCAGGATCTGCTGGCCCGGCAGCTGGATCGGCCGGCCGGGAAGGACCTCCTGCAGCTTGCCGAACGCGATGAGCGAGCCCCAGAAGGAGACCGAGCCGATGATGGCCGCGAGCAGGATCGGAACCAGGGTCTCCAGCTCCGGGTTCTCGCCCAGCAGCGCGAGTTCGTCGCGGTACTCCACGAATGCGATCAGCGCCACTGCGCCGCCGCCGACGCCGTTGAACAGCGCCACCATCTGCGGCATCGCGGTCATCTTCACGCTGCGTGCCGCGGGCACTCCCACGGCGGTGCCGACGGCCATCCCGACCGCGATCAGCAGATAGTCGCCGACGAAGTCGTAGAGCAGCGTGGCCACCACGGCGATCGCCATGCCCACGGCGGCGATCATGTTCCCGCGCCGCGCGGTGCGCGGATGGTTGAGCAGCCGCAGCCCGAGGATGAAGCAGATGAACGCGGCGATGTAGAGGACGCGGATGAAGTCCGGGTCTGAGAAGAAGCTCGCGATGTACATCAGGCCGCCTCCTCCAGCTGCGGCGGCTCCTCCGCGGCCTCCACCTGCTTCGGCGGCGGCTTGCGCTGCTTGAACATCTCGAGCATGCGGTCGGTGACCAGGAAGCCGCCGACGATGTTGATCGTGCCGAAGGCGATCGCGATCACCAGCAGCAGCTCGTTGAGGAACCCCTCGGTCTCGCCGATCAACAGCAGGCCGCCCAGCAGCACGATGCCGTGGATCGCATTGGTGGCCGACATCAGCGGCGTGTGCAGCGTGTTCGGCACCTTCGAGATGACCTCGAAGCCGACGAACGCCGCCAGCACCAGGATGGTGAGCTCGGTGAGCAGATCCATCTCGTTCTACCTCCGCGGGGCGTCCAGCCCCGCGTTCTGAGATCGAGCTTCGCCTCCGGCTACGCCTGACCGGTCCGGCTGCGCCGGACCTCCTGGCCCCGCCACCTCCCGCGCACGTTCATTGACGATCTCGCCGTCGCGAGTGATGCAGGCGCCCGCGATCACCTCGTCGTCGAAGTCGAGCGTCAGCTCGCCCTCCTTGACCATCAGCTCGAGCAGCGACTGCACATTGCGGGAGTACAGCGACGAGGCGTGATCGGGCATCGACGCCGGCAGGTTCACCGGCCCGACGATCGTCACGTCCTCCTTGACCACGGTCTCGGCCGGCCTCGGTCAGCTCGCAGTTGCCGCCCGTCTCGGCCGCCAGGTCGACGATCACCGAGCCGGGCTTCATGTTCCGCACCGCCTGCTCGGTGACCAGCAGCGGGGCACGCCGGCCCGGCACCGCGGCGGTGGAGATCACCGCGTCCATCTTGCCGATCTCCTGCGCCAGCAGGTCGCGCTGGCGGGCCTGCTCCTCCTCGGTCAGCGCCCGCGCGTAGCCGCCCGCGGCCTCGGCGTCCTCGAGACCCATGTCGAGCTCGAGAAAGCGCGCGCCCAGCGACTCGATCTGCTCCTTGACCGCCGAGCGCACGTCGAAGGCCTGCACGATCGCGCCGAGACGCCGCGCCGTGGCGATCGCCTGCAACCCCGCCACCCCCGCGCCCAGCACCAGCACCTTGGCCGGGCGCACCGTGCCCGCCGCCGTGGTCAGCATCGGGAAGAAGCGCGGCAGCTCCAGGGCGGCGATCTGAGCCGCCCGATAGCCGGATACGGTGGCCTGCGACGAGAGGGCGTCCATCGACTGGGCCCGGCTGATCCGGGGGATCGCCTCCATCGCGAAACTCGTGACCCCCGCGTCCGCGAGCGCGCGAATCGTGTCGCCCGCGGTCAGCGGCTGGAGAAAGCCCACCAGCACCGAGCCGCGCCCCAGCCGCCCGATCTCCTCGGCGCTCGGCGCGGCGACCTTGGCCACCACGTCGCCGCCCCAACCGTCACCGACCGTGGCGCCCGCCTCCACGTACGACCCGTCAGGATGATGAGCCGCGTCACCCGCGCCGGCCTCGATGGTCACCTCGAGACCGCTCTTGACCAGCCTGTCGGCCACCTCGGGCACGAGCGCCACGCGGGTCTCGCCGTCGGCGACCTCCTTGGGTACTGAGACGTTCATAACTCCGTGAGCCAGGGATCGGGGGGCCGGGCATCCTAACCGAGCGCGCATTCGGGACGCGCAGCCCGGCCGCGAGCGTTCCAGCTAGGCTGCCCGCCGTGCTCCGCCGCCTCGCTGCTCTCGCAACCCTGCTCGTCCGCCGCCCTGGTGGCCTTCTCGGGCGGTGCTGCGCAGGCACGGCCGAGCGTGCCGCAGTGCGCACTGGGAGGCGGCGCCAAGGACGCGCGTGAGTACTACCGAGCGGCGCTGGAGCGGGCCGAGCGGCGCTACGGCGGCAGCCCCGCGGCCCGCCGCGCCTTCAGCCGGGCGCTCGCGGCGTACGTCTACGGGCTGGCGCCGGTGTCGGTGGGCCGGACCGTGCAGCGCTTCCCCGAGAACCAGCTGGTCAGCATCGGCGCGCTCACCAATCCGGACGTCCAGACGGTGGTGCTCCCGAACGTCGACACCACCTACACGGTGGGGCGGGCCAACCTCGCCACGGGCCCGCGGGTCTTCGACGTGCCCGACACGCGCGGCCGCTACTACGTCATTCAGTTCCTCGACGCCTACTCCAACACCTTCGCCTACATCGGCCGGCGAACGACCGGCACGCGAGCCGGCTCGTACGCGTTGGTCGGTCCCGGCTTCAGCGGCCCCCTGCCGCCCGGGGTCAAGCGAATCCAGAGCCCGACGAACCTGGTCTGGGTGCTGGGCCGGACGCTGGTGAACAGCGAGGCCGATCTGGCGGCCGTGACCGACCTGATGCGCGGCTACCGGACGACCCCGCTCGCCGCCTGGAGCGCCGGGCAACGCCAGGCGCCGCTCGTGTTGCCGGCCTTCCCGGCGCAGCCACCCACCGTGCTGCCCTCCGGACTGGCCTTCTACGACGCGCTGGGCGCCGACCTTGCCACCAACCCGCCCCCCGCCCGCGATGCCTGCGCGCTGCGCGCGTTCGCCGAGGCCGGCATCGGTCCGGGCCGCGTTCCGAGCACCGAGTCCGCGGGCGCGCAGCGGGAGGCCCTCGAGGCGGCCGTCGCGGCCGGACCGGGTCTGGTGGAGCGCGCCGAGCGGCGCGAGAACCGCCGCAGCCGAGCCCGCAACAACGGCTGGCTGATCGCCGGGGACTACATCGGCGACTACGGGCGCAACTGGCTGGCTCGGGCCGTCGTGGCTCGCACCGCCCTGGGAGCCAACACACCCGCGGAGACCGTCTACCCGCTGGCGCTGACCGATTCGCGGGGCCGGGCGCTCAGCGGCCGGTACCGCTACACGCTGCGGTTCCCGCGCGGTCAGCTGCCGCCGGTGGGAGCCTTCTGGTCGCTCACGATGTACAACGACGACCGCTTCCTGATCGAGAACCGGATCGACCGCTACGCAGTCGGCGACCGCACGCCCGGTCTGCGGCGAAACAAGGACGGCTCGCTCACGATCCACATCGGCCGCCGGGCCCCGCGCGGAGCGGCCGCCCGCGCCAACTGGCTGCCCGCCCCCAGGGGCCGCTTCCGCCTGGCGATGCGCCTCTACGAGCCCGAGCGCAGCGTTCTCAGCGGGCGCTGGAGCCCGCCGCCGCTGCGGCGCCGCTGACCCAGAGCCCCGCCTCAGAGCAGGCTGCGTACCGCAGCCACAACATCGTCCGCACCCGGCAGAGCATGTTTCTCGAGTGCCGGCGCGAACGGAATCGGCAGGTCGGGCATCGTCACTCGCCGAGCCGACACCGGCCCCGCCGCCTCCACCGCGAGGGCGACCACCTCGGCCGCGTAGCCGCCCTGCGGCGGGCCCTCCTCGACCACCACGAGGCGTCCGGTGCGGGCCACCGACTCGCCGATCGTCTCGCCGTCGAGCGGACGCAGCGAGCGCAGGTCGATGACCTCGGCCTCGACGCCGTCCTCCACCAGCCGCTCCGCGGTCTCGCGGGCGACGTCGACCATCGCGAGCGCCGCGACGATCGTCACGTCGCCGCCGCGACGGACCACCGCGGCCTTCCCCAGCTCGCCGTTCCCGTTTCCGTTCAGCTCGCCCTTGCGGGCGTACAGAGCCTTGTGCTCGAAGACGACCACGGGGTTGGGGTCCTGGATCGCCGCGCGCGTGAGCGCGTAGGCATCGGCCGGGTTCGACGGCGCCACGAGCCTGAGGCCCGGCTCGCCCATGAACCAGCCCGTCGGCGTCTGTGAGTGGCAGGCGCCGAAGCTCGCCCCGGCGCCCACCGCGCTGCGCACGGTCAACGGCACGGACGCCTGCTCGTTCGAGAGGTACCAGTACTTGGAGGCCTGGTTTGCGAGCGTGTCGACCACGAGGCCGAGGAAGTCGGCGAACATGATCTCCACGACGGGACGCAGGCCGCGCACCGCCGCGCCGAAGGCGGCCGACGTGAAGGCGAGCTCGGAAATCGGCGTGTCGACGACCCGGCGCTCGCCGAAGCGCTCGACCAGCTCAGGCGTCACGTTGAAGACGCCTCCCTGGGTCACGTCCTCGCCGAGCAGCACCACCCGCTCGTCGGCGTCCATCTCGTCGGCCAGGGCATCGCGCACGGCCTGGCGGTAGCTCACCTCGGCCATCAGGCGGTCCTCAGCGCTTGGGCGGGACTCCTGGGGTCGCAGGCCGGCTGCTCACGCGCGCGACCGAGTGCCTCCAGCCATCTCGCGCTCGGCGTCCGCCCGCAGGCTGTGCGCCTCCTCCTCGCCTAGGAGCACCGCCAGGCGGGGCAGCGGATCGCGAGCCAGCCAGTCGTCGACCTCCTCGCGCGGCCGGTACTTGGCGGGGTCGCTGCGCGAGTGGCCATGGTGGCGGTAGGTGAGGAACTCGAGGAACGTCGGGCCGTCACCCGCGCGCGCTCGCTGCACGGCACCCCGCGCCGCCGTGCGCACCGCGACCACGTCGTTTCCGTCGACGATCTCCCACGGGATCCCGTACGCGTCGGCGCGCGCGGCGAGACGGCCGCCGGCCGTGGTCTCGGACATGTGAGTCCATTCCCCGTAGAGGTTGTTCTCACAGGCGTAGACGATCGGGAGCCGTCGCACGCCGGCGAGGTTCATGCACTCGTGGAAGTAGGCCTGGTTGAGCGCCCCGTCGCCGAAGAAGGCAACCGCCACGCTGCCGTCGCCCGTGAGCTCGGCCGCGAGGGCGGCGCCCGTCGCGGCGCCGATCGAGCCGCCCACGATGCCGAAGCAGCCGAGCAGCCTGTGGTCGAGGTCGATCACGTTCATCGACCCGCCCCGGCCCCCGCAGATGCCCCCTTCGCGCCCGAGGAACTCGGCGAAGAGGGCCTCGGGATCGCAGTCGAGGGCGAGCGCCGCGCCGTGGCCGCGGTAGGTGGCGGCCACGCAGTCCTGGGCGCCGAGCGCCTCGCAAACGCCCACGGGAACGGCCTCCTGGCCGCTGGCCAGATGCGTGGTGCCGCGTATCTCCCCAGAGTGGAAGGCCTCCATCACGGCGTCCTCGAAGGCGCGAATCCGGGCCATTGCCAGGTAGAGCCGGGCGAGGTCCGCGCCCTCGGCCGTCGTGTCCGGCTCAGTCGTCTTGAAGCTCACGGAACACTCCTCTGGACAAATTCTCACAAAGCGGACAGCACGACCCGATCACGATAACATCGCGCGCAATGCCGACCGAGAATCCAGTACGCGTCCTCGGCAAGGCGGCGCTCCTGCTCGACCTCCTGGCGGAGCGGGGCGAATTGACCGTGCAGGCGCTGGCCGACGCAGCCGGCGAGCCGCGCAGCTCGGTCTACCGGCTGCTCGCCGGCCTGCGTGAGATCGAGCTGGTCGAGGCCGGCTCGAGGCGCGGGACCTACCGCCTCGGGCTCAAGCTGCTCCGGCTGTCCGGAGCCGTGGTGTCGCGTTTCGACGAGCGCCAGGCCGCGCTGCCGGCGATGGACCGGCTGCACGAGCAGACCGAGGAGACCGTGTTCCTCAGCGTGCCGCGCGGACGCGAGGCCGTCTGCATCGAACGCATCGAGGGGCGCTGGGTGCAGTCGATGGCCCTCACGCTTGGCGGCGGCCTCCCGATGCACATCGGCGCCGGTCCCCGGGCACTGCTCGCCTTCGCGGACCGGCCGGCGTGGATGGAGTACCTCGCCGGGGGCCCACTCGAGCCCTTCACGCCGCACTCGCTCACCGATCCCGAGGAGCTGTTGGCCGACCTCGAGACCACGCGGGCGCGCGGGTACGCCAGGAGCGACGAAGACGTGGTGGTCGGGATGGCGGCGCTGGGCGCGCCGATCTTCGACTATCGGGGAGAGCTACGCGCGGCCATCTCCTTCAGCGGTCCCAAGCCCAGCGTGCTCGGCGACCGCGAGGAGGCCAACGTGGAGGCGATCCTCGTCGCCGCGCGGGACATCTCGCGCGGCTTGGGCCACGACTCGGAGGCGCAACGGCCGAGCGCGGCATGACCGGCCTGCCCGCCTTCGCGGGCCGCCCGGTGGGTCAGGTGGGCATCGTCGTCCGCGATCTGGACGCCGCCCTCGAGCGCTACACGCGGGAGTGGGGCATGGCCCCATGGCTCTGCTGGACCTACGGCCCCGAGACGGTGCCCGACCTCGGCTACCGCGGCCGGTCCGCCGAGTACGCCATGCGAATCGCGCTGTGCGGCAAGGGGCCTCAGATCGAGCTGGTCGCCCCGCTGCGGGGACCGACCATCTACGACGAGTGGCTGGACGAGCACGGGGAGGGGCTGCACCATCTCGGGGTCTACGTGCCGTCCTTGGGAGAAGCGCTCGATCAGATGGCGGGCGCGGGCCGCGAGCCCGTCCAGTGGGGCCGTGGCTACGGCGCCGGCGGCGACGGTGGCTACGCCTACTTCGACCTGCGGCCGCTGCTCGGGATCTACCTCGAGCTGATCGAGATCCCCCGGGAGCGAATCGACCCGGAGAGCGTCTACCCGGCGTAAGTGTTGAGCCGGCATCACTGCTCGTCCGCCGGGCGAGTGCGATCGTGAACGTGGGTCCCGTCCGCCGCCGGCGTGGCCAGGCGGAGGGCGTCGAACGAGGGGAAGCGCGTTTCGGTTGCCTGCGAACGCCCCTCCGAGGCAGCACGCTGCGCCACCGAGATCAGCTCGATCAGGTGCACGTCGAGGGCCGGCTCGGCGAGCGGCGGCCGGCCCGAGCGCACCGCGCTCACGGCCTCGCGCAGGCCATCGGACCAGAGCCAGGTCGTGTCCTCGGGCTCGATCAGCTCCCAGCGTCCCGAGCTCTCGCGAAAGAGCTCGATTCCCTGCGGGTCCCAGTCGTCGCCCAGGAGGTTCGCGGTGCCCTCGGTGCCGTACAGCTCGAGCGCCGGGCGCCGGTAGCGAGGGGTGGCGTGGGAGGCGAGGACGGATGACAGGGCGCCACCCTCGTGGCGGAGCACGACCTGCCAGGTGTCCGGATCGGTCGCCTCCATGGCTACCCCCGCCACGTCGCGCCGCGGGAGGGCTGTGGCCGCCACGGCGGTCACCTCGATCACCGGGCCCAGCAGCGCGGCAAGCGACTTGAGGTTGTAGATCGCCGCGTCGCCGAGCGTGGCGCCGGGCTCGCGGAAGTACCAGGCTGCGTTGGCCGAGCCTGTGTTCCCGTAGTGCGCGCGGGCCGAATGCACCGGTCCGATCGCGCCATCTTGGACAAGTGTCCAGAGCCGGCGAAAGCTCGGGCTGAGGTGCACGAACGGCGCTGCGAGCAGGATGCGGCCGCGGGCGCTCGCAAGATCGAAGAGCTCCGCCGCCTCCTCGGCGCTGCCCGCCAGGGGCTTCTCGCAGAGCACGTGCTTGCCCGCCTCGAGCGCCGCTCGCACCAGGCCGGAATGGCTGGATGGCGGCGTGAGCAGAGCCACCAGCGCGACATCGGGGTCGGCGAGAACCTCGTCGGGCGTCTCCACCAGGCGCATGGCGGGACGGCGCTCGCGCAGCCCGCCCCAGGTCTCCCGACGGCGGGCGCAAACCGGCCCGGCAATGGCCACTCCGCGCGGGATTAGGCGGTCGAGATTCTGCAAATAGGCGGGCAACACGCTGCCCGCCCCGATGAATCCGACGTTAACCGGAGTTGACTCACTGCCGGTCACGCAGCTAAGTTATCGCAGTCTGGTGCCGCCTGTTCGCATCGTGAGAATCACGTCGAGGAAGGCGGACCAGGGCCACCGAAGAGGAGAGGGATATGGCCAGCGGTTGGGAGCGGTACGTACTCGACTACAACACGCGACGGCAGTTCCTGCGGCGCGCCGGGTTCACGACGCTGGCGGTGGGGGCGGGTCCCGCTCTGCTGGCGGCCTGCGGCGACGACGATGATGACGGGGGCGCGAGCACCACGGCGTCCGGCCCCGCCAAGGCCCCGCAGGCCAGTGGCCGGGTCGATTTCCTCTCGTGGGAGGGCTACGACATTCCCGACCCGCTCAAGGGCTGGAAGTCGGAGAACGGCGTCACTGTCAAGGCCACCTACATCGGCAACCACGACGAGATCCAGACGAAGATCAAGGCAGGCGGAGCCGGCGCCGGCTACGACATCATCACCTACTACCAGGGCTACAAGCCGCTCTACCAGGAGCTCGACATCCTCGAGCCGCTCGACGAGCAGAAGCTGCCGAACCTCAAGAACCTGTTCCCCTACTTCGCGAGCAAGGAGGGGAACTTCTGGATCGATCCCGACGGCACGCGGACAGGCGTGCCGTGGACCTGGGGCTCGATCGGCATCACGATCGACGGGCGCCGCGTCAAGTCGATGCCCACGTCGTGGATGGACCTCTTGGAGCCCGAGTTCAAGGGTCGCGTCGCGGCCCCCGACGACCCCGTCGGCTCGTTCACGCTCGCCGCTCACATCGAGGGCTTCGACCCGTCCAAGACCACCAAGGCCGACGGCGAGAAGGTGTTCGACCTGCTCTCGAAGGTCGCGGCGCAGACCACCGGCATCTCGCCCTCGTTCGGCGACGCCACCACGAAGATGACCGCCGGTGACGCCGACGTGTGCTGGCAGGGCTGGGCGGCCATGAACCAGTTCGCGGCCGACGCGGGTGTCGACAGCTTCCAGACCGAGGTGCCCGAGGAGGGCAGCTTCTCGTTCTGCGACGCCTACGCGCTGCCCAAGGGCGCTGACAACGTTGACTCGTCGCTGTCGTGGATGAACGAGTCGCTCGACGCCCAGGTCAACGCGGACGCCGCGACGGTGCTCGTGGGCGGCGTGACCGTGGCGGACGCCGTGCAGAATCTGCCCAAGAACATCGCCGGCCTGTACGCCTACGAGGACCTCGACTCGCTGCTGGATCGCTCGCCGTTCTACAACAACCCGCCGGTGGAAAGCGACGAGTTCGTGACCTTCGAAGAGGTGCAGAAGCGCTGGCAGGAGATCAAGGCAGAGGCCGACGCGTAGATGATTGATTCCGAACCCCCGCACCTCCGGACGACGCGCCAGACCTGCGCTGGATCGCCACCCGCGTCCTCGCCGATAGCGCTGCGACTATCGGCTTCGTCCGCGTGCGGCGTCCAACTTGGTCTGGCGCGCCCCCGGAGGCACGCGGATTCGGAATCAATCATCCAGTGAAAAACGCGCGGGTGGGCCCGCTGGTGCTGACCGCACCCGCGGTCGCGGGCCTGCTCGTCTTCTTCATCGCACCGCTGGTGGCCTTCGGCGTCTACTCGTTTCTGACCGGGTCGCTGTACGAGGTCAAGGCGCCGCTGACCACCGAGAACTACAAGGAGGTCTTCGAGACCGACATCAACGGCCGGCTCGCGCGCAACTCGCTGGTCGTGGGGCTGCTGGCCGCGACGGCCTCCGTGCTGATCGCCCTGCCGATGGCCTACTGGCTGCGCTACGCCGCAGGGCGCTGGCGCGGGCTGGTGCTGTTCCTGATCGTCGCGTCGTTCCTGGCGAGCTACCTGGTCCGCATCTTCGCGTGGCGCAGCATGCTGGGACGCAACGGCGCGATCAACCGCGGACTCGAGGCGATCGGCGTGATCGACCGGCCACTCGACTTCCTCCTGTACAACCGCTTCGCGGTGACGATCGCGCTGGTGCACATCTTCCTGCCCTACGTGGTCCTCGTGCTCTACGCGGGCCTGGCGCCGCTCTCGCCTTCCTATCTCGAGACGGCCCAGGACCTGGGCGCCGGGCGCCTGCAGCGCTGGCGGCGCGTGGTGCTGCCGCTCGTGGCGGCGCCCGCGGTGAGCGCCTTCCTGTTCGTGTTCGTGCTGTCGGCGGCCGACTACGTGACCCCGCAGCTCCTCGGAGGCACCAGCGGGATCATGCTCGGCGTGCAGGTCCAGGTCGCGTTCATCGGCACGGGTGACTTCGCCTACGGCGCTGCGATCGCCTTCGCCATGCTGGCCGGCTTCCTGGTCTTCTACGCGCTGATCGCTCTGGGCCTGCGACTCACGAAGCTCGACCGGGTGAGGTTCGCGGCGTGAGCGGGCGCCGACGCAGTCCCCTCACCGGCGCATTCACCCTCGCCGGCCTGATCTTCCTATGGGCGCCGCTGCTGCTCGTGGTGCTGTTCAGCTTTCATTCGACCGGCTCGCTGACCTTCCCCTTCGAGGGCTTCTCGACGCGCTGGTACGACGAGGTCTTCTCATCCGAAGTGATCCGCAGCGCGGCCGAGAACAGCCTCATCGTCGCCACGTCGACCGCGGTGATCACCCTGCTGCTGGGCACGCTCGCCGCCTACGGGCTCACCCGCTCGAGCTCGCGCCTGCGCGGCCCCCTGGCGCTGCTGTTCTTCCTGCCGATCACCCTTCCCGGGCTCTTCATCGGGGTGGCGCTGCTGGTGGCCTTCACGCGCGTGGAGTTCTCGCTGTCTCTCCTGACCGTGACGATCGCGCACCTGGTCTACGTGTTCCCGTTCTTCTTCCTGATCGCCCGTGCCGCTCTCGAGCGCCTCGATCCGGCGCTCGAGGAAACGGCCTCCGACCTGGGCGCCAACCGCTGGACGGTGTTCCGGCGGGTGACGCTGCCGCAGGTCTGGCCGGTGCTCGTGGGCGCCGCCTGCCTGGCCTTTGCGCTGTCATTCGACGAGTTCGTGATCACCTTCTTCGTCATCGGCCCCGACTCCACGCTGCCGCTCTACATCTGGTCGAGCCTGCGCCGCACGATCGACCCGAGCATCAACGCGATCTCGTCGCTGCTCCTGTTGTTCACGATGCTCCTGTTCGTGGTCACCTGGGCGCTCACCACCTGGAGCGAGCGGCGACGGCGCGGGCGCGGGCTCGCGGAGGACCCGCTCGTTCTGACCGGACCGGCGGAGGGAGTGGCGTGAACACCGCCGAGTCGCGCGTCCGCCTCGAGGGGATCACCCACCGCTTCGGACCCGAGACCGTGCTCGAGGACGTGTCGCTCGACATCGCCCCCGGCGAGCTGCTCACGCTGCTGGGCCCGTCGGGCTGCGGCAAGACCACGCTGTTGCGGATCGTGGCCGGCTTCGAGCGCCCGAGCGAGGGCCGCGTGCTGATCGACGGCGAGGACGTGACCTCGCTGCCGGCCAACCGCCGGCCAACCAATCTCGTCTTCCAGCGCCCGACCCTGTTCCCCCACCTCGATGTGTTCGCCAACGTGGCCTTCGGATTGCAGGTGGCCCGCGTCAGCCGGGCCGAGCAGCGCGAGCGAGTGGCCCGGGCCCTCGCCCTGATGCGGCTCGAGGGGTACGAGAAGCGCCGCAGCCACGAGCTGTCGGGCGGACAGATGCAGCGCATCGCGCTGGCCCGCGCGCTGGTCAACCGCCCCGCGGTGCTGCTGCTCGACGAGCCGCTCTCGGCGCTCGACCTCAAGATCCGGCTCGAGATGGAGGTCGAGCTGCGGAGGGTGCACCGCGAGACCGGCGCGACCTTCGTCTACGTGACGCACGACCAGCGCGAGGCCATGGCTCTCTCCGACCGGCTCGTGGTGATGAACCAGGGGCGGGTCGAGCAGGTCGGGCAGCCCACCGAGGTCTACAGCTCGCCGGCGTCGGTGTTCGCGGCGCAGTTCGTGGGCAACGCCAACGTGCTTCCGGTGGAGGTGCTCGAGTGCGGCCCGGCCGACGCCCTGCTGCAGCTCGGCAGCCACACCCGGCGGGTCGACTGCGTGGACCCGTCACCCGGTCCCGGCCTGGCTCGTGCTCCGCCCGGAGGCGGTGCGCGTGAGCGGAGCGTTTGCGGCCAACGGGAGCGCCGACCATCTGCCCGGCGTCGTCCGCGATGCCGCCTACCGCGGCACCGGCTTCTCCTACCGCATCGAGCTCTCGGAGCTCGAGGCCCATGTGAAGGCCGAGACGCGCGGCGCGGTCGGCCACGAGGTGGACCAGGCCGTTTCCATCGACTGGGACGCCGGAGCCTGCTGGCTGCTGCCGCGCGCCCCGGAGGAGACGGTGGCGCCGGCGCCGACGGCGGCCGAGGACCTCGATGACAACGACCGGCCCAACCGGCCCAAGGAGGAGACAACGGGATGACGCCGCAGTCTGGGGTGGCGCTGGTGACGGGCGCCGGCCGAGGCATGGGCGCGCACGTGGCGCGCCGCCTGGCCGAGGACGGCTACGAGCTGGCCGTGGCGGACGTGCGCAGCTGCGACGAGACCGTCGAGACATCGTCGCCGCGGGCGGGCGCGCCACCGGCTACGAGTGCGACATCGCCGACTGGGACGCCGTGGGCCGTCTGGTCGACGAGATCGAGCGCGACCAGGGCCCCCTCCAGGCGGTGGCCCAGGTGGCGGGCGTCTACCGCAACGTTCCGTTCCTCGAGCTGGACCCGGAGAGCTGGCGGCTCGTCCTGGGCGTGAACCTGGACGGCTGCTTCCACGTCACGCGCCGGGCCGGCAAGGCGATGGCCGAGCGCGGGGCGGGCAGCATCGTGCTGATCTCGTCCACCGCGTCGTGGCTCGTGTGGGACACCGCCACCCACTACACCGTGTCCAAGGCCGCGATCGACGGCCTGGTCAAGGGTGCGGCCTACGAGCTCGGGCCGCACGGCGTGCGCGTGAACTCGGTGGCGCCGGGGACGATCCGCACGCCCTCGACCGAAGGCGAGCTGGCGATGCCCGGAGTGGAGGCTGCCGAGGCGGCGGCCTGCCCGGTCGGCCGTGTGGGTGAGACGAGCGACATCGCCGAGGCCGTGGCGTTCCTGTCCGACCCCGTGCGCGCTGCGTGGGTCACGGGCCACACGATGGTGGTCGACGGCGGCTACTCGACGCACGGCGAAGGCTCGAGCTTCGGCCAGCACGTCGACACGATCCCGGAGGGTGCGGCATGAGCGGTCCGCTCGTCTACATCGAGTACATCAGCCGCCGGCCGGGGGTCTCGCTCGAGGCCTTTCACGCGCTGGCGGGCCACGGCCAGACCGGCTGGGCGGGGGACAACCCGGAGGAGGTCCTGCTCGCGAACCTGGGACGCACCTGGCGGACCGGCCCCGAGCCCGAGTACCTCGCCTTCTGGTACACGCCCGGACAGGGGCTCGACCGCTTCGACGACTGGGAGCGGATCTTTCGCTCCGGCGAGGCCGACGAGTTCGAGGAGCCCTTCAAGATCGCGGCCCGCATCGACCAGGCCGGGTCCTACGCTCCGCTGTTCGAGCCGACCCCGGTGGAGACCGAGCGGGTCTACATCGAGTTCTTCGACTTCGGGGAGGGCGCCGGGCCCGACGACGTCCGCGCCGACTACGAGCGGCGCGCCGCCGAGCATCCCGACCTCGAGCTGAACTTCGTGCTCGACCGGATCGGCCGCCTCGGTCCCGATCCGCGCGGCATCGCCGCCTGGAGCCTGCCCTCGTGGGCGCATCTGGAGGAGATCGCCCGCGACCTCGACGGCGCCGGGGGGCCGGTGCGCCTGGCGAACGCCGGCATGTACTCGCAGTTCGGCAAGGAGACGCTGTGAGCGGCCGTATGGACGGCAAGGTGGCGGTCGTCACCGGCGCCGGCTCCGGCATCGGGCGCGCCACCTGCGTGAGGCTGGCCGAGGAGGGTGCGCAGGTGGTGGTCACCTCGCGCACCGCGGCCAACGTCGACGAGACCTGCGCCGAGGTGGAGCGAGTGGCCGGCACCCGGCCGCTCGGCCTGACGCTCGACGTGGCCGACAGCGCCGCCGTGGACGAGGCCTTCGCGAAGGTGGCCGGTGACCACGGCCGGATCGACGTGCTAGTCGCCAACGCCGGTATCGAGATCCCGCCCGGCGAGTCCGGTGTCGGGCCGAACATCGCGGACACCACAGACGAGCAGTGGCGGGCGATCCAGCGGGTGAACGTGGACGGCATGTTCTACTCGTGCCGCGCCGCGCTGCGCCACATGCCGGACGGCGGCTCGATCGTCACGGTCGGGTCGATCAACTCGTTCATCGCCTGGGAGAACGACGGCGCCTACACCACCTCCAAGGGCGCCGTGCTCCAGCTCACGAGGTCGGTGGCCGTGGACGTGGCGCCGCGCGGCATCCGGGTCAACTGCATCTGCCCGGGTGTGATCGACACTCCGCTGACCGACCAGTTCCTGTCGGCGGTCGACCAGCCGGAGAAGCTGCACGAGGAGTACGCCGCGGTGGCTCCGCTGGGGCGAACCGGGCAGCCGCGCGAGATCGCCAACTGCATCCTCTTCCTGGCCTCCGACGAGGCCAGCTTCGTGACGGGTGCGGCCCTCGTGGCCGACGGCGGTACGGTGATCCGCCCGTGAGTGAGACGGCCCCAACCTGGTCCTCGGCGCCGACACCCTCTGCTGGCACCTGCGTCTCGAGACCGGCGACATCACGCTCGAGCAGGTGCTGGAGGAGGCGGCCGGCGCCGGTGCGGAGTTCCTGCAGCTCACCCTTCACCACGCGCGCGAGCGCAGCGTCGACGAGCTCGCCGAGCTGGCCGGGCGAGCGGACGACATGGGGCTGCGGATCCTCGCCTCCGGCGATTTCCTGGGCGGCGCCCGCTTCGGCGACGAGCCCAGCGTGGCGGCCGAGCGGATCCGCGGCTGGCTGGAGCGCGCGCTGGCTCTGCGCAGCCCGATCCTGCGCGTGACCTCGGGCTTCTACCGCGCGGACCTCGCCACCCAGCCCGACGCCATCGAGGCGGAGCGCCGCTGGGCGATCGACGCCCTGATGACCTCGTTGCCCGCGGCGCGCGAAGCCGGCGTGACGATCGCGCTCGAGAACCACGCGGATTTCACGGCGAGCGAGTACCGCTCGATCATCGAGACGGTCGGCGACGAGCACGTGGCCGTGTTCCTCGACGTGATCAACCCGATCGCCGCTCTCGAGGATCCGCTGCCGGTGGTGAGGGCGCTCGCCCCACTCTCGGTCGGCGGGGCACGTCAAGGACTTCGAGCTCGAGTCGATCCAGACCGAGGGCGGCTATCACCGCCGCGGCTTCTCGGTGCTCTACCGCTATCCGGGCGAGGGAGCGGCCAACCTGCCCGGGATCTGGTCGGCCTTGGCCGACGGCCTCCACGGCCGCGAGCTGCCGGTGGCCGTGGAGGGACTCGACAACCGCGCCGACGTGCGCGATCAGGGCGAGCGCCTTCGCAGGAGCTTCGACTACCTCCGGGGGCTCGTCGCGGCGCCTGCGGGGGCCTGAGCGCCGGGTCCCGGTTAGACGGTGCTGAGCAACGGCTTCGTGCTCGGCACGCTGTCCGCGCTCGCGTGGGGCCTCGCGGACGTGCTCGTGACCTACCTGTCCCGCCGCACAGGCTTCTTCAAGACGCTGCTCCTGACCCAGGCCTTCGGGGTTCTGATGCTCGTGCTGGTGGCGTTCGCGCTCGACGAACTGCCGAGCCCGTCGACCGCCCAACTCGTCGCGCTGGTGGCGCTCGGACCCGTTGCGGTCGGCGGCCTACGGCGGCTTCTACCGGGCGCTGGAGCTCGGCCCGATCGCGATCGTCAGCCCGATCGCCTCCGCCAACGGCGCTGTCGTGGTGGTGCTTGCGGTGCTGGTGCTGGGCGAGTCGCTCACCGCGCTGCAGGCCGTGGGCTGCCTGCTCGTGCTCGGGTTCATCGTGCTGGCGGCGCGCGAGCCCAAGTCCGAGGCGGCCGGCGGCACCGGCAGCGGCGTGCGTCTCGCACTCGTGGCGTCGTTTGCCTTCGGCTGCTACCTGTTTGCGCTGGCCACGATGTCGGAGGATCTCGGCTGGTTCGTGCCGATCCTGATCGCGCGTTCCATCACGGTGGCGATCCTCGCCGCGGTTGCGGTCGCCCGGCGCCCTCCAGCGCTGGGGTCGCTCGGGCGCATCGGTGTGCTCGGCTGCATCGGCGCCGGGATGCTCGACGCCGCCGGCTACCTGGTCTTCAGCCGCGGCGGCGAGATCGGTGAGGTGGCGATCACGAGCGCCGCCGCCTCCGCCTACCCGGTAATCCCGATTCTGGTGGGGCTGCTGGCGCTCCGTGAGCGGGTGGCCTGGCACCAGCTGGTCGGGGTGGCCGGCGTGCTGTGCGGCATGGTCGTGCTGTCGCTGGGTTGAGCTGAGCGTGCCGGGCTACCACGGGCTGCCCAGGGCGACCGTGATCGCCTCACCGTTGATGCCGCGGGCACCGTCGGAGGCCAGATAGGCCACGACGTCGGCCACCTCCTCCGGTTCGAGCACCCGTCCCGCCGGGCTGGCCTCCGCTCGCTCGCTCCAGACCGCCTCGGGGCTGATCCCGCGACGGTCGGCCTCCTGTTCCGCGTCGTGCTCGGCCATCTCGGTCCGCACCCAGCCGGGCAGCACCGCGTTGCAGGTGATCCCGTGGCGGGCCACGTCCTGCGCGACCGAGCGCATGAGCCCGATCACGCCGTGCTTGGAGGCGCAGTAGGGCGCCATCGCCGCAGCGCCCACCTGGCCGGCTGTCGAGGAGATCATCACGATGCGCCCGAAGCCCGCGTCGACCATGTCGGGCACGAAGCCGCGGGTCAGCTCGAAGGGGGCGTCGAGGTTCACCGCCATCGAGGCCCGCCAGCCGTCTCGGTCCTGCTCGGAGATCGGCCGGTCGTGCCAGCCGCCGCGGCCCGCGTTGTTCACGAGGATCGTGATCGCCTCGGCGCGGCGGTGCGCCGCCTCGATCACCTCCTCGCAGCCGGCCGGGGTGTCGATGGACGCCACCAGCGCCTCGATGCCCGGCTCGGTCGCGAGCTCGTCGAGAAGCTCGCGGCTGCGGGAGACCGCGATCACCCTGTGGCCGGCGTGGGCCAGCGCCAACGCGGTGGCGCGGCCGATGCCGCGGCTCGCGCCGGTCACCAGGGCGACGCGCTCAGCCACCGCGCGGCCCGCGCGGGCTCGGGGTGGACCAGCGTCCGCAGCGCGGTCACGGCCGCGCCGGGATCGGAACGGCCCCAGACGTTGCGGCCGTGCGCGACGCCCGCCGCTCCGGCGTCGAGCGCGCGCCGGACCTGGTCGAGAAGCCGTGAATCGTCGGAGGCGAAGTCCCCGCCGGCCAGCACCACGGGCACTCCGCAGCGCGGCGACCTCGGCCATCGCCTCGGGCGGATCGGGCATCGTGGTCTTCACGATGTGGGCTCCGAGCTCGGCTGCGGTACGCGCCGCCGCGGCGATGGCCGCCGGGGCCGCCGGGTCGGGATATGCGTCGCCCTCCACCGGCATGATCTCGCACACGTACGGGAGATCGAGCTCGTCGGCGCGGACCGCCACCTGCGCCGCCGCGCGCAGCGCGTCGAGCTCGATAGGGCGTGCCGAGCTGGACGTAGGTCAGCACCGCCGCCGCTCCCAGGCGCCTGGCCTGCTCCGCGTCGTAGGCCAGCACGTACTCGCTCACCGGGTAGTGCCCGCCCACCGACAGGGTGGTCAGGTCGAGCTTGAGGATCGGGGCCGCTTCGCCGAAGGCGTCGCGGAGGTCGCGCAGGGTCCCGTAGGAGCAGATCACCGCGTCGGCCCCGGCAGCGCTCACCTCACGGAGCACCCTCTCGCGGTCCTCGAGGCCTGCGCAGGGCCACGAGTAGAGCGGGTGGTCGACCGCCACGATCAGTGAGCGCCCGTCGGCGGCCAGCGGTCCGCGCTCAGCCATCGGGTTCCCCGGGGAAGAGGAGGGTCTTGAGGCTGCGCTGCTCACGAACCGCGCGAAGCGCGGCCTCCACACCCTCGAGCCCCACCTCGTCGGAGACGAGCTCCTCGGCGGGGAGGCCGGCCCCGGCGAGCAGGTCGCGGGCCTGCTCGTAGCGCTCGAGGCGCTGGTGCGGCGGCACGCCCACCCATTCGCTCCCCACGAGGGAGATCTCCTTGTAGTGAATGCGGTTGAGGTCGATGAGCGCGTGACCCTCGGTCGCCGAAGCCGGCGAAGAGGACGACGCGCCCACCGGGCGCGCACGCTTCGACCGCCGCGGCGGCCGTGTCGCCGTGACCGAGGGTCACGATGATCACGTCGGGCCCGGCGCCGTCGGACCAGTCCGCGGCTGCGGCCTGCCAGTCGTCGGCGGCCACGGTGTGGCCGGCCCCGAAGCGCTCGGCGAGCTCCCGGCGCTCGGCGCGCGGCTCCACCACGAGCACATCTCCTCCGGCGCGCGCGGCCACCGCCGTCATCTGCAGCCCCATGGAGCCGGCTCCGAGAATGGTCACCCGGTCACCTTCGGCGACCCGGCCCTGGTCGTGCACCGCGTGCAGGCAGTCCGCGAGCGGCTCGATGAAGACGGCGCGCCTCAGCGGCAGCTCACCCAGGCGCAGCGCGCCCCGCGACCAGCCGTGGGGGCGGGCGGCGATCTTCGCGAACTCGGCGTAGCCCGCGTAGGTGTCGCCGTAGACCCGCTCGCCCGGCGCCAGCCCGTCCACCTCCGGTCCGGCCGAGACCACGCGCCCCACCCACTCGTGGCCCGGGTTGAGGGGATAGTCGCCGTCGTTCACTCCGATCGCGTACTTGCGGGCATCGGTCGGACAGATGCCGCAGGCCTCGACCCGGACGAGCACCTCGCCGGGCTCCGGATCGGGCACGGGCAGCGACTCGACGCGCAGGTCGCCGATTCCGTGGAGGCGCGCGGCTCTCATGGTCGAGGGAATCATGGGGCCGTTGGCTCCACCAGCCTGTGGACGACGGGCGCGACCACTTCCGACAGCTCGCGGAAAAGCGGCAGCCGGCTGCGCAGCGCGTCGCCGCGAGCGGCGTTCGGCTCCAGCGTGGCGACCGGCCGTCGCTGCGGGTCGGCTCCCACGGAGCGCAGGGCCAACAGGGCCGGCCCGACGGCGTCGGCGGCGTCCGGCATGATCTGCAACGGCACACCGAGGGCGTCGGCGGTGGCCTGGGGCCACACCGGGTGACGCACGCCTCCACCCGTCACGCGCCACGCCGGGCAGGGCCCGAGCGCGCGCTCGATGCGCTCGGCGTGATCGAGCACGGCGAGGGCGAGCGAGTCGACGAGCGCACGGTGAAGCTCGGCCGGGCCGGTCGCGGACGAGAGCCCGACGAAAGCGCCGCGTGCCGCCGGGTCCCAGAGCGGCGTGCGCTCTCCAGCCAGGTAGGGGAGCGCGAGCAGCGCGCCGGGGTCGGCATCGGCCGCCGCCCGGGCCAGATCCTTATCGGCGCCTAGCAGCCCGGCCGACCAGTCCAGCCCGAGCCCGCCGCACAGCGTCCAGCCGCCCAGCAGGAGACCCGTGCCGGGGTAGGCCGACCACGCGAGGCCTTCCGGCGGGTCGATCGCGGCCTCGGTGGCGCGGCCGATGATCATGGTGCTGCCGAGAACCAGTCCAGCGTCGCCCGGCCCGCGCACCCCTGCGGCGGCGATGTCGGCGAAGGAGTCGTAGGTGCCGGCGATCACCGGCAGGCCGGCGGGCAGTTCCAGGCGCGCCGCCCACTCGGGCAGGAGCTCGCCCGCCGTGGCTGTGGGCTCCAGCGGCTCCGGCAGCGGCAGCGGAGAATCCACTCCGGGGAGCACGTAGTCGCCGGCCGTGATCGAGTCCATCGCGGGCACCCCGGTGAGCGCGCCGGTCACGAAGCCGGTGGCGTCGAGGGCCCACGCTGCGCGGCTCCCCAGGCCGGGATCGTGCTCGAGCCACCAGGCCAGCTTCGGAAGGGCGTTGTCGAGCGTGGCCGGCTCACGCACCGGGGGGAGCGGGTCCAGGTTCGGCAGGATGCTGCCGAGCGTGACCGCGGCGTGCGCGGCGGAGGACTGCTCGAGCATTCGGCGCCTCTGTGGCTCGGAGCGCCGGTCGAGTCCGAACAGCAGTGCCTTCGTGAGCGGCTGCAGCCGCTCGTCGACGATCACGGGGGCCGGGCCCAGGGCGGCCACGCCCAGCACGGTGATGTCAGCGTCACCGGCCGCGGCCACGCGCGTCCCGGCCCGCCGCAGCCACGCCCCCGAGCCAGTCCTCGGGATCGTGCTCGGCGATCCCGTCGCCCAGCACGGCGCGGGCATGGGGACGGCGAGCAGTTGCAATCAGCGATCCGTCGTCGCGGATCACGGTCGCACGCACCCCCGAGAGGCCGACGTCGAAACCGAGGGCGTGCTGGCTCATGGTGGCTGGATTGATATATCACCCTTCCGGGATGCCCGCCGAACAGAGATCGCCCTGGCGCCGGCCCGCGCCTGCAGCGGCTCGCGATGACCGCGACAGGCGTGACGCCCCGGTGGGCACACCGCGCGCTCGGCGGCGCCGGCCGCGAACTCGGAGGCCGGCGGCTCGAGCCCGACCTGGAGTTGCTGGCCGATCTGATGGGGCGCTTCGGCTGGCCCGACTTCACGCGCTTGGCGCCGGCGGCGGCGAGGCTGGAGGTGGAGCGGGAGGGACGGGCGTTCGCGCAGCGGCCGCTGCGCGGGGTCAGCGTGACCGAGCTGAGCGTTCCGGCCCCGGCCGGCGCCGCGCCCGCTCGTCTCTACGAACCCGCCGGCCTCGAACGGCCCGGGCCGCTCATGCTCTACCTCCACGGCGGCGGCTGGGTGCTCGGCTCGCCCGCGAGCTATGACGGCCTGTGTTGCTTCCTCGCCCGCCACTCGGGCATGCGGGTGCTCTCGGCCTCCTACCGCTTGGCCCCGGAGCATCCGTTTCCGGCCGCTGTCGACGACGCCCACTCCGCGCTTCAGTGGACCCTCGCCAACGCGGCGTCCCTCGGAGCGACCCGCGTGGGAGTGGGTGGCGACAGCGCCGGCGGAAACCTCGCCGCCGTGCTCGCCCGCGAGGCGGGCGAGCGGCTCGCCTTCCAGTTCCTGCTCTGCCCGGTGACCGACCTCTCGCGCGAGCACCCGTCGTACGGGACCTACGCCGACGGCCCCTTCCTGACCGCCGATCAGATGCGCTGGTTTCGGGCCCACTACCTGGCAGGGGACGAGGACGGCCGTGATCCGCGCGCGTCCCCACTGCTGGCCGATGACCTGGCGGGCATGGCGCCCACCTACCTGGCGGTTGCGGGCTTCGACCCTCTCTGCGACGAGGGCCTGGCGTACGCGCGCGCGGCTGCGTGAGGCGGGGAACGAGCTTACGGTCGCGCTCCACGACGGCCAGGTGCACGGCTTTGCCGAGCTCACGCTGGCGAGCCCGAGCGCGCGCGCCGCGACGATCGAGGCATGCCGCTGGCTGGCCGGGTAACCCCGGCCGCGGCCCTGGGTACACTCGAAGCCTGGCCCGCGTCACGGGCCGCTCAATGGAAGAAAAGACCGTCGAGAAGCTCGATCGCGTTGTGGTCCGGTTCGCGGGCGATTCGGGCGATGGCATGCAGCTCACGGGCAGTCGCTTCACGGATGCCACCGCGATGGTCGGCAACGACCTCGCCACGCTTCCGGACTTCCCCGCCGAGATCCGCGCGCCGGCGGGCACCCCGCACGGTGTCTCGGCCTTCCAGATCCACTTCGCCTCGCGCGACATCCTCACGCCCGGCGACCACCCCAACGTTCTCGTGGCCATGAACCCGGCGGCGCTGATCACCAACGTCGGGACGCTCGAGAAGGGCGGCACGGTGATCGTCAACGAGGACGGCTTCACCGACCACAACCTGCGCAAGGCGGGCTACGAGTCGAACCCGCTCGAGGACGACTCGCTCGCCGACTACAACGTCTTCCGCGTGCCGATGACCTCGATGACCGTGCGGGCCACCGAGGACATCGACGGCATCACGCCGCGCGACGCCGCGCGCTGCAAGAACCTCTTCGCGCTCGGGCTGGTGTCCTGGATGTACGGCCGCCCCACCGAGCCCACCGTGGCCTGGGTCGAGGCCAAGTTCGCGGACAAGCCACAGCTCGCCGCCGCCAACCTCGCCGCCTTTCGCGCCGGCTACAACTTCGGCGAGACGGCCGAGCTGCTGGCCGTCCACTACGAGATCGACCCGGCCCCGGCGCCGCCCGGCACCTACCGCAACGTCAACGGCACCCAGGCGCTGGCCTACGGGCTGATCGCGGCCAGCATCCAGTCGGGCCTGCAGCTCTTCTACTCGAGCTACCCGATCACGCCCGGCCTCCGAGCTGCTGCACGCCCTGTCGCGCTACCAGAAGCTCGGCGTGCGCACCGTGCAGGCCGAGGACGAGATCGCCGCGGTGAACATGGCGCTCGGCGCCGCCTTCGCGGGGCACCTCGGCGTCGACCGCCACCAGCGGCCCGGGCATGGACCTCAAGGCGGAGACCATCGGCCTCGCCGTGGCCTACGAGCTGCCGCTGCTGGTGATCGACGTGCAGCGCGCCGGCCCCTCCACGGGCATGCCCACCAAGACCGAGGCGGCGGACCTGATGCTGGCGCTGTACGGGCGCCACGGCGAATCGCCGCTCCCGGTGGTGGCCCCGAGCACGCCGTCGGACTGCTTCCACGCCGCCATCGAGGCGGCGCGCATCGCGATCACCCACCGCACCCCGGTGATCCTGCTCTCCGACACCTTCCTGGCCAACTCCTCGGAGCCCTGGAAGCTGCCCGACGTGGACAGCCTGCCCGCGATCGACCCCAAGTTCGCCACCGACCCCACCGGCTTCATGCCCTACGCGCGCGACAAGCAGCTGGCGCGCCCCTGGGCCGTGCCGGGCACGCCGGGGCTCCGCCACCGCATCGGCGGGCTCGAGAAGGAGGACGGCACCGGGAACATCTCCTACGCGCCGGAGAACCACGAGCACATGACCCACCTCCGGGCCGAGCGGGTCAACCGCGTGAGCGTGCCCGACATCGAGGTGGACGATCCCGACGGCGACGCGAGCCTGCTCGTGCTCGGCTGGGGGTCGAGCTACGGCGCGATCCAGGGCGCGGCCCGGCGCCTGCGTCGCGAGAAGGGGCTGAGCCTGGCCACCGCCCAGATCCGGCACCTCAACCCCCTGCCCGGCAACACCGAGGAGGTTCTGCGCAGCTACGAGCGCGTGCTGGTGCCCGAGATGAACATGGGCCAGCTGGTGAAGATCCTGCGCGCCGAGTACCTGGTCGACTGCGAGAGCTACACGAAGGTCGACGGGCTGCCGATCTTCACGCGCGACATGATGGAGCAGATCGAGGAGCGCATCGGATGAGCGCGGCGGGAACGGCCATTCCGGGAACGGCGGCGACGTCCTCAAGCTCACGAAGGCCGACTTCTCCTCCGACCAGGAGACGCGCTGGTGCCCCGGGCTGCGGCGACTACGCCGTGCTGGCCTCGGTCCAGTCGTTCATGCCCGAGCTGGGCGTGCCGCCGGACAAGATCGTGTTCGTCACCGGGATCGGCTGCGCGGGGCGCTTCGTCTACTACATGGACACCTACGGGATGCACGGCATCCACGGCCGGGCGCCCGCGCTGGCCACCGGGGTGGCCACCTCGCGGCCGGACCTGTCGGTGTGGGTGGTGGCGCGGCGACGGCGACGCGCTCTCGATCGGCGGCAACCACCTGATCCACGCCCTGCGCCGCAACGTGCCGCTCAAGATCCTCCTCTTCAACAACCAGATCTACGGCCTGACCAAGGGCCAGTACTCGCCGACCAGCGAGGAGGGCAAGGTCACCAAGTCCACGCCCGTTCGGCTCGCAGGACCACCCGTTCAACCCGGTGTCGCTGGCGCTGGGAGCGGAGGCCACGTTCGTCGCCCGCACCGTGGACACCGACAAGCCGCACCTCTCCGAGACCCTGCGCGCCGCGGCGGCCCACGAGGGCACGGCGCTCGTCGAGATCTACCAGAACTGCAACGTCTTCAACGACGGCGCCTTCGACGCCGTGCGCGCCAAGGGCCAGCGCGAGGTCAACCAGATCCGGCTGGTGCACGGCGAGCCGATCCGCTTCGGCGCCGAGGGTGAGCGCGGAGTGGCGCGCGGCGCCGACGGCCGCCTGGAGCTCGTGGACGTCGCCGACGTGGGGGAGGACGCGATCCTCGTCCACGACGCCCAGCGCCCCGAGCCGAGCCTGGCCTTCGAGCTCGCCCACCTGGCGTCGCAGCCCACCGGCCCCACGCCGATCGGCGTCTTCCGCGTCGATCTCACGCCCGGTCTACGGCCAGGATCTGGCCGCGGAGCTCGAGGAGGCCCGCGCCGGCGTGGGCAAGGAGCAGCTCCACGAGCTGCTCCACTCGGGCGAAACCTGGACCGTTTCCTAGCGACCCGGGCTCAGGCGGCGAGGTCCAGCACCATCTCGTCCACGCCGCTCCCGGCGTGACGCTGCTCGAGATGGTCGGTGAGCTTGCGCATCAGGCGGTGGGCCGGCACGTTGTCGGCGGCCATGGTGGCCGTGAAGCGGCGGATGCCGAGTCCGCGGGCGCGGGCCGCCAGCAGCTCGGACAGGACAGAGCCGACTCCGCGGCGCTGCCAGTCGTCGGCGACCACGATGGCCACGTCGGCCGCCTCGGGGTCGTCATGGAGACGTACAAAGCGAGCGACCGCGATCAGGCGGCGAACCGGTTCGGCTGGATACTCCACCACCAGTGCCACATGATCGCGGCCGTCCACCTCGGTCAGGTACCGCAGCTCCGTCCGGCTGAAGCTGCTCTTGGGCGTGAGGAAGCGCCGCTGCACACTCTCTTCCGAAAGGTGCCGCAGCCCGTTCTCCAGCATGCGCTTGTCGTCCGCGCGGATCGGCCGGATCAGGATCGGGGCTCCGTCAGGAAGGCGCTTGAGCACGCTTTGAAGGGTGTCGCGCAGATGCGCCGCAGCTTGTGTGCGTTGGGTCACGCTAGGAGGACGCTCCGCGGAGCAGCAGCGCGAGCTGTGCCTGGCGCTCCACAACCTGGCTGGTCACGAGCGCCTCCGCCGGCGTAGCGCCCACGGCCAGCACACCGTGGCGGGCCATCAGGGCCGCCCGGCGGCCCACTCAACGCCTCCACCGCGTGCCGTGCGATCGCGTCCCAGCCCGTCGGCGCGTAAGGCGCCGTTCGCACCGCTCCGCCGGCGTATTCGTCGATCTCCTCGGTGTCGGTCTCGAGCGGCTCGCCGAGGTAGCTCCAGGCGGTGGCGTGCACGCTGTGGGTGTGAACGATCGCGGCCACGTCCGGCCGCGCCTCGTAGACGGCGAGGTGCACGCGCCGCTCGCTCGAGGGCTCGTGCCGGCCCTCCACCACCTCGCCCGTGCCTGACAGCGTGACGAGGTCGTCGTGCGGTCATGTCCGCGTAGGCCATGGCGCTCGGCGTGATGTGGATCAGCTCGCCCTCGCGCGCGCTCACGTTGCCCGAGGTCCCCGCCACCAGCCCGAGCCGCAGCAGCTCCCGCGCGACGGTGACGATCTCAGCGCGAAGCGACACGCCGGATCGACTCCTCGTACGGGGCTTCGAGCACGCCGGCCTCGGTGAAGATGGCCGTGACGAGCTCGGCGGGGGTGACGTCGAAAGCCGGGTTGAAGGCCGGGCCGTCTGCGGTGACCTCGCCCGGATCGCGCTCCTCGATCGGTATTGCCGCGCCGCTCGGGCGTGGCCGGATCGACCGTCGAGAGCGGCGCGGCCACGTAGAACGGCACCCCGTGGCGGGTCGGCCAGCACGGCCAGCGGGTAGGTGCCGATCTTGTTGGCCACGTCGCCGTTGGCCGCGATGCGGTCCGCGCCCACCACCACGCGGTCGACCGCGCCGCGAGCGAGCAGCGAGCCGGCCGCCGAGTCGGCCACCACCCGGTGGGGGATGCCGGCCCGGCGCAGCTCCCAGGCAGTGAGCCGGGCGCCCTGGAGCAGCGGCCGGGTCTCGTCCACCCAGACCTGCGCCAGCAGACCGCGCTCCCAGGCCGTGTGCAGCACTCCGCCGGCGCGTCCCGATGCCCGCCGTGGCGAGCGCGCCCGGCGTTGCAGTGGGTGAGCGCGCGGTCGCCGGGCTGCGAAGCGCTCCGCCCCGTAGGCCGCGAGGCGCCGGTCGGCGCTCTCGCTGCTCGCGGTGCAGCTCGCGGGCGAGGTCGAGCAGCGACCCGCCGCTTGCGGATCGGCCGCCGCGGCCAGCGCACGCTCCACCGCCCAGCCGAGGTCCACGGCCGTGGGCCGCGTGGCGCGCAGCATGGCGCCTGCCTCTTGGAGATCCTCGCCCCGGCGCTCGCGCGAGGCCCATGCCGTAGGCGGCGGCCACCCCGATGGCGGGCGCGCCGCGAACCGCCATCTCACTGATGCAGTCGGCCACCGCGGCCGCCGACTCGCAGCGGATCCAGCGTCTCCTCGGCGGGAAGCGCGCGCTGGTCGAGCACGAGCAGGGCGTCGTCCTCGAAGCGAAGCGGCTGCGCGATCACCGCCGCGACGCTACTAGGAGGCCGTCCAGGCGGGAGTCGAGCAGCGCTTGCAGGTGCTCGGCGCTGAACGAGCGGGGCTCGAAGGTCGCCTGCACCGCCAGGCCGTCGACGAGAGCAACCAGCTCCGCGGCCTCGCTCTCGGCGTCCACTTCTGGGTCGATCTGGCCCTCCCGCTGCGCATCACGCAGGAGCTGGGCCAGCCGTGAGCGCCAGCCCCGGTAGGCCACCCGCTGCGCCTTCGCCAGCGCGGGCCGCGTCAGCGCGAGGCCCGAGGAACGCGAACCACACCCTCACCTCGGCGCGCCGGTCGGCGTCGAGTGGAAGCCCCTCGCAGAGCAGGCGTCGCGCGAGCTCCACCGGGTCGCTCGAGTCCTCGTGCGGCGCGATCGACCCGCCGGGCCACCCTGTCGGCGACCATGCGGAAGGCGAAGAGGACGAGCGCCTCCTTGTCGGGGAAGTAGTGGACGAGCGCCCCGGTGGACCAGCCCGCCTCGGCCGCCACCCGCCGCACGGTGAGCGCGTCCAGTCCCTCGCTCGAGACGAGTCGCCAGACCGCCCCGGCCAGCTCGGCGCGACGTTCGCTCGTGGTTAACGATCTTGGGCATCGATGCTTGAGTTTATATCGAACGTATGATATAAAACAACCCATGGACGTCAAGTGGATACTCGCCATCGGCCTCGAGGCCGGCTTCTGGATCATGCTGGCCGCCTTCCTCGTCCTGCGCTACCGCTACGGAATCGAGAGCATCACACGGCTCTTCGTGATCGGAGTCGTGCTCGACACGCTCGGCTTCATCGCGCTCGGCGTCTGGGACTTTGCCGCCACCGGCCACGTGAACGCCTTCACGATCTTCATCGTCGTGCTGGTCGCCTACGGCCTCAGCTCGGGGCGCAAGCACTTCGAGCACCTCGACGCCTGGATGGCGCGCAAGATCAAGCCACGGCGCTCCGGACCGGCGCCGGGGGCTACCAGCCGGCCGTGCCCGGACCGCCCTTGAACGGTCCGGTGATGTCCGCCGTGATCCAGCCGCCGTAGAAGTCGCCGGCGTTGGCCTGTACCCGCTCGTCGTCGAGATAGCAGGCCGTCCACGCGCTGGGGATAGAAGGACAACGTGATCGCGCAGCGCCGCGTAGCGCGCCACCGGATCGGGGTACGACCAGGCGGCGGCCTCGGCGCCGGCCAGGCTCCAGTAGTGGGCCTGGCCCTTCCATTCGCACACCGTGCGACGGCCGTGTGGCTCGAGCAGGTCCATTCGGACATCCTCGGGCGGGAAGTAGATCGCGGGCGGCTGGCTGGTCTCCAGCACCCGCAGCGCGCGCTCGGAGTCGGCCACCACCACGCCCCCGTGCTCGACGCGGGCGCGGCGGGCGGACGGCTCGACGGCCGGAGGCCGCGGGTAGTCCCAGACGGATTCCATCCCCGTCCGAGACTACCCACGGGTCTCCGCTAGCTCCCGACCAGGCCTGTCTCCTCCAGGTACTGGCCGGCCACGGCCTCGGGGGTCTCCTTGTCGAGGTCCACGCGGGCGTTCAGCTCCTGCATCACCTCGTCGGTCAGGCCCTTGCTGACCAGCTCCACCGTCGCCGGCATGTCGGGCCCGGCCTTGTCGACCACGTCGTTGCGCACGACGAGCGTCGAGTTGTAGGGCGGGAACATGCCCTTGTCGTCCTCGAGCAGGACGAAGCCCTCGCGCTTGATCTGCGGGTCGGTGGTGAACACGATCGAGACATCGGCCTGGCCCTTGGTGAGCACCTCGTGGCGCAGCGCGATGTCCACGGGAACGAACTTCTTGAAGTCGAGCCCGTAGACCTCCTGCAGGCCGAGCAGGCAGTCGAGGCGCTGGCGGCACTCGGGAGTCCCGTACAGCGTCAGGTCCTGCGACTGGCCCTCGAGGTCGGAGATCTTCTGCAGGCCGAGCTTGTCGGCGGTCTCCTTGGTCGACCGCCACCTCGTTCGAGCTCACGAACGGCGTGGGCGGCAGGGCCGTCAGGTTCTTCTCGGCGAAGCCCTGCTTGGCCTCCTCATAGGCCTTGTCCTCGTCGCTCGGAAGCGCGTCGGCCTTGACGCCGAAGAACGACAGCAGCGCCGTTCCGGTGTACTCCGGATAGGCGTCGATCTCGCCGCCCTCCAAAGCCGCCAGGGCGGTCTTCTCGTCGCCGAGGTTGAGCTCGGTCTCGACCTTGTAGCCGGCCGCCTCGAGCGACTGGGCGTAGATCTCACCGAGAATCTTCTGCTCGGTGAAGTTCTTCGACCCGATGGTGAGCGTGGTCGAGCCGTTTTCGGTGTTGGACTGGATCTGGCCGCTGGGCGCCTCTTCCGAAGTGGAGGCTCCATCCCCGCCGCCTCCATCGTCGTCGTCGTCGCCGCAGGCGGCGACCGTGAGAGCCGCGACGAGCAGCATGAGCAGCATCAGCCAACGGTGCCTTTTCATGTCGTGGCTTCCCTCCTTCTGGTGGGAATCGCGAGGCGACGCGTACGGCCGCCGTCCTCTAGCTTCAGGCCCTGCGGCGTGACGGCGCGTTGCACCAGTCCGAGCAGGACCTCCGTGGCGACGGCCAGGAGAGCGACGACGATCGCCGCCGCCAGTCTTCCCTCGTCGCCGTAGGTGTTTACGTTGATGATCGGGTCGCCGAGCGTGACCACGCCCGCCAGCGGGGCGATCGTGGCGGTGGCGATCACGTTCACGGCCGAGATCCGGATGCCGCCGAACATCAGCGGGAGCGCCAGCGGCAGTTCCACCCGGCGCACGATCTGCGCTCCGGTCATGCCCATACCGCGCGCGGCGTCCACGCTGTCGCGGTCCACCTGGCGCACGCCCGTGTAGGCGTTGGTGAGGATGGGCGGGATCGCCAGCAGCACCAGCGCGAGCGTCAGGTTCCAGAAGCCGACGCCGATGACCGCCACGAAGAACGCGATCAGCGCGAGGCTGGGCACGGCGCGGCCTACGTTGGAGGCGTTGATGGCGAGGAAGCCGCCCTTGCCGATGTGACCCAGCCAGAGGCCGAGCGGGATCGAGATCGCGCAGGCGATGGCCATGGCCACGCCCGACAGCTTGAGGTGCTCCCAGGTGAGCTCCCAGAGCTCGCCCAGGCCGCCGACGTCGCTGCCGCCCGCGGGCGATTCGCGCTCGTTGAAGATGAAGTCGACCGCGTCGCCGAACTGCCCGAGGAAGGCGATCGTGCTGCTCATCGCGCCGCCGCCGCCCGTGTCCAGGGGGTCACGGCCTTCTGGACGAGCAGGATCAGGCCGTCGAGGACGGCGGCGAGCAGCACCGCCAGGCCGCCGGCCACGATCACGTTCGACTTGAACGTGATGTCCGCGAAGATCTGCTCACCGAGACCGCCGGCGCCGGCGAAGAAGACCAGCGTGGCCAGTCCGACCGTGGTGGTCGCCGCGATACGCAGCCCGGCCATGATCTCGGGCAGCGCCAGCGGCACCTCCACCCGCCACAGCACCTGGCCGGTCGGTCATGCCCATCCCGCGAGCCGGCGTCCTTGGTCTCGGCGGGCACGTTGTCGAGGCCCGTGAGCACGTTGCGGAAGATGATCAGCAGGATGTAGGCGACCAGGGCGATGATCGCCGTGGTGAAGCCGCGCCCGGTGATCGGCAGCAGCAGGAAGAAGGCCGCGATGCTGGGGATCGTGTAGAGCACCCCGGTGACCTGGGTGACCGGGTTGATCAGCCAGCGCTGCCGGTAGGCCACCAGCGCCAGCGAGAAGGCGATCACGAAGCCGATCGCCCATCGCCACGACGGTGAGCACGACGTGCTCGAAGAACGGGTCCACGTAGCGGTCGAAGTTGTCGGCGATCCAGTCCGGGCAGAAGCCGTTGTCGGCCACGCACGTGTCCTCCGTGCGCTCCCGGATCTCGAGCTGGGCGAGGAGCGGGGTCACAGGGCGTCGGCCCCGCTCGGGACCTGCTCGGGGTCGGTGCGCAGGACGTGGCTGAGCAGCTCGATCGACAGGACTCCGTCGATCTCGCCGCGGCCGTTCACGACGGGGCCGTACTGGACCTCCTCCTCGAGCAGCTCGGCGAGGGCGTCGCGCAGAACCGTGTCGATGTCGATGATCGGGTTGGGCTTGGAGAGGCGCTGGTCCTCGACCAGGTCGCCCTGGATCGCCCGCTCGTTCAGCCAGCCCAGCGGGCGTCCCGACTCGTCAACCACCAGCGGGTGGGGGACCTCGGATTCGGCGGCCCGGGCGCGCGCCTCGGCCACCGGCTCGCCGACCCGAACGAGCGGCGCCTTCCACAGGTCCACGTCGCGCACGCGCTGGAGCGCGAGGCGCTTGAGCGCCCGGTCGGCGCCCACGAAATCCTCGACGAAGTCGTCGGCCGGCTGCATGAGCAACTCGGCGGGGGAGGCGTACTGGGCCAGCCGCCCGCCCTTGCGCATGATTGCGATTCGGTCGCCCATCTTGATCGCCTCGTCGATGTCGTGGGTCACGAAGACGATCGTCTTGCGGATCTCGCGCTGCAGGCGCAGGAACTCGTTCTGCAGGCGCTCGCGGTTGATCGGGTCGATCGCGCCGAAGGGCTCGTCCATCAGCATCAGCGGCGGATCCACCGCGAGGGCGCGCGCCACTCCGACGCGCTGACGCTGGCCGCCCGACAGCTGCGCCGGGTAGCGGTCGCGCGTCTCGTCCGGATCCAGGCTCACGAGCTGCAGCAGCTCGTCGGCGCGCTGCCGTATGCGAGCCTTGTCCCAGCCCAGGAGGCGCGGCACGGTGGCGATGTTCTCGGCCACGCTCTGATGCGGGAAACAGCCCGATCTGCTGAATGGCGTAGCCGATGTCACGGCGCAGATCCGCCGGGCGGCGGTCCCGGACCGAGGCGTCGTCGAGCAGGATGTCCCCCTCGCGTGATGTCGATCATGCGGTTGACCATCCGCATCGCGGTGGTCTTGCCGCAGCCCGATGGGCCCACCAGCACGCAGATCTCCCCGGCGGGCACGGTGAGCGACAGTTGGTCGACGGCCGGCTCCGACTGGCCCGGATAGACCTTGGTGGCCTCGCGGAACTCCAGCGTCGCCGCTTCCGAACGCGGCAACGGCGACGACCCCTCGAGCTGGGCGGATTCTGATGAGTTCACGGGTGGGGGCTCCCGGAGGAGTGAGGGACTCTACCCGGGCCGGCTGTTGGCGGAACGCCTAGTTCTCGAAGCCTTAATGTCGCCCTGGGCGAGCCTGTCCAGCTCCCGGCGCAGCTCGTCGCGCAGCTCCTGGACCTCGGCCGCGGCGATCTCCGGGTCGGATTCGGCGCGTCTCCACCAGCGCGGCGGCCAGCGTCTCGCTTGCCGCACGCAGCTCCGCCTCGGCACCGGCCCGTTCGGGGGCCGCGGAGCCCCGCAGCGCCAGCGCCTTGTCCTTGGCGTCCTCCGCCACGCGCGGCGAGCCGCTCGCGGTCGTCGGCGGGGAGCACGCGCCAGCGCCCGTACAGCCCCCGGGCGACCCGCACGCCCAGCGCGGCGGTGGCGGCCGCGCCGCCGATCAGAACCTTTGCCGACGGCATTGGCACGCCATCGTGGCGCGCGCACAGGACAGAACCAAATGCGCTGGGCATGCATTTGGCGCCCGTCTGCGAGAGAGGCGCCGGGACGCTCGTCCCGCGGCCGGGTCCGCCCGTAACGCGGGAAAGCAATGAAAGGGACTGACATGGTCAACATTCTGCGCGGCATCGGGATCAAGAGTGACGTCGCGTACGGCGCAGCCCTGGTCTCCATCGCGGCAAGCGTCGGCGCTTGGGCAACCTCTCGTTCCAAGGAGGAGGCGCCCGCCGCAAAGGCCGAACGCTGGGGCATCTTCGTGTCGTGTTCGGCGACTAGCCGAGGGCGGCGGCCGCGAGCCGGTCCACCTGCTCCGGATCGGCCGAGCTGGGGAAGAAGACCAGCTCGTCGCAGCCCGCGGCCTCGAAGGCCTGGATGTAGCCCTTGACCGTGTCCGCGTCCTTGGCCACCGCAGCCCACGATCTGATCCGCGTAGTCGCCCAGCCATTGGTAGTAGGTGCCCACGCCTCTCTGTGCGTCCGCCTCGGCGTCGTCACCGAGCGAGAAGTAGGCGAGCGAGGGGGCGTAGGGCTTGCCCTCGCGGCCGGCGTCGCGCCAGGCGGCCTCGAGCTTCTCGCGCGCCTGGGCGAACATGTCCGGCGGCGCCCCGCCCGAGATCCAGCCGTCGGCCTGGGCGGCGCGCCGGAAGGCGGCATCCGCCTGGCCGCCGATGAGGAGCGTGGGGGGATTGTCGGAGACGTCGGGCCCGACGCCGCCGGCGAACCCCTTCTTGTCCCCGGCCCAGATGCTCTTCATCTCGGTCAGCATCTCGTCGAAGCGCCTGCCGCGGTCCGAGAAGGAAGAGCCCGAGGCCTCGTAGTCGTCCTCGCGTCCTCCCACCGCCGCGCCCAGCACCAGCCGGCCGCCGGACAGGTGGTGAACGGTGGCGGCCTGTTTGGCCAGCAGCGCGGCGTTGACCCGGTAGGGGGCGATCAGGATCCCGGTGAGGAGCTTGATCCGCTCGGTCACCGCGGCGGCGGCGGCAAGCGCCACCAGCGGCTCGTAGTTGGGGTAGACGATGCGGTCGAGCACTCCCAGCGACGAGAAGCCGGCGTCGTCGGCGCGTCGCGCCCATTCGGTGAGCCGCTTGCCGTCGACGCCTTCGATCGTGCTGGGCAGTCCAATGGCGATCTCCATGAGCTCTCCTCGCTTAGCCTCTGGGCGTGAAGGTAGAGCAGCTACCAGCGTGGGCAGGTGAACTGTTGGAGTCCAGCCGCGTCGGCCGGCTGGCCTTCGTGGACGACGCCGATCGCCCGCGTGTGTTGCCGGTCACCTACGCGCTGGCCGCGGGCGGGGTCTGGAGCGCGATCGACGACAAGCCGCAAGCGCTCGCGCGATCCCGCTCGCCTGCGCTTCCTGCGCCGGCGGCCCGAGGCCGCGCTGTGCGTCGACGTCTACGACGACGACTGGAGCCGGCTGGCCTGGGTGCAGCTGCTGGGGACCGTCGAGGTGCTGCCCGTTGAGGAGGGCACGTTGGGCCTCGAGGCTCTCGTGGCCAAGTACGAGCCCTACGCCGAGCGCCGCCCGCCGGGCCCGCTGCTGCGGCTCTCCGTGGACCGCGCCCTGTCGTGGCGCGCCGCCGGGTAGCCGCGGCGCGACCACTCGCTCCACGACCGGGGTAGAGGCGCGCCGGCCCGAGGCCGGCCAGCTCGGCCGCGAGGACCAGGGTGCAGGCGGTGACGCCGGAGCCGCAGTAGGCGACCACCTCGCCGGCGCCCGCCTGCGCAAATCGAGCTCGCAGGTCCTCGGGCTCGCCTGAAGCGACCATTGGGAGCCAACGTCCACGAAGGGCAGGTTGACCGCGCCCGGTATGTGACCGGCCACGGCGTCGACCGGCTCCACCTCGCCGCGGTAGCGCTCCGGCGCGCGGGCGTCGAGGAGAAGAGTTGCGCGACTCGGGCGTGCCAGTTCCTCGGCGGTGGCCGTGTCGCCGGAGCGTCGGCTTGGCGATGAAGGGGTTGGACGCCCGAGCTTGCGGGCTCGGGCGCGTCCCTCCTCCAGCGGCCCGCCCGCCTTCGCGCCACGCGCGCAGCCCGCCGTTCGAGCACGGCCACGTCGTCGTGCCCGAAGTGGCGCAGCAGCCACCAGAGCCGGGCGGCCCCGCTCTCGCCGGCCTCGTCGTAGGCGATCACGGCGGAGTCGGCCGCGATCCCGGCGCGGCGCGCCGCGGCCTCGAAGTCCTCGGCGGCGCGGCAGCGGGTGGCGCCCGCCGTCCCCGGGTGGCGCCGCCAGGTCGCGGTCCAGATCCAGGAAGCGCGGCGCCGGGAATGTGCCCCTCGAGCCAGAGTCGCTCGCCGGCGCCCGGCTCCCCGAGGCGAAAGCGGCAGTCGACGACCCGCAGCGCGGGTGACCCGAGGCGGTCGCGCAGCCAGGCGACTTCGCGGAGCGGGCCCTTGGTCATGGCGGGACTAGCCTACGGCCATGCGGGCGATGGTGCTCCACGGCGCGGGCGAGCCGCTTCGAGAGGAGGAGCTGCCCCGCCCGCAGCCCGGCGACGGGGAGCTGCTGCTCGAGGTGAGCGCCTGCGGCGTCTGCCGCACCGACCTCCACATCGTCGACGGCGAGCTGCGCGACCCCAAGCTGCCGCTCGTGCTCGGCCACCAGATCGTCGCGACCGTCGTGGCGGGCGGCGAGCGCTTCGGCGCGGGCGACCGGGTCGGGGTGCCGTGGCTGGGGTGGACCGACGGCAGCTGCCGCTACTGCCTCGACGGGCGCGAGAACCTCTGCGACCGGGCCGTGTTCACGGGCTACGGGCGCGACGGCGGTTATGCGCCGTTCGCAGTGGCCGACGAGCGCTTCTGCTTCCCGCATCCCCGACGGCTATCCCGACCTGCAGGCCGCACCGCTTCTGTGCGCGGGCCTGATCGGCTTCCGCACGCTGCGCCTGGCGGGCGACGCCGAGCGACTCGGGATCTACGGCTTCGGCGCCGCGGCCCACATCGTCTGCCAGGTGGCGGTCCACGAGGGACGGCGGGTGTTCGCGTTCACGCGCGCGGGAGATCGCGAGCGACAGGATTTCGCGCTTCGCCTGGGAGCCGAGTGGGCGGGCGACGCGCTCGGCCCGGCCCCCGAGGAGCTCGATGCGGCCCTTGATCTTCGCCCCCGCCGGCGAGCTCGTCCCCGCGGCTCTCCGTGCCGTGGCCAAGGGCGGCAGCGTGGTCTGCGGGGGCATCCACATGAGCGACATCCCGCAGTTCCCGTACGAGCTTCTGTGGGGCGAGCGCGTGCTGCGCTCGGTGGCCAACCTCACCCGGACCGACGGCGACCGACTTCCTCGAGCTGGCGCCACGAGTGCCGGTGAGGACCGAGGTCACCACCTTCCCGCTCGAGAGCGCCAACGCGGCGCTCGAACACGTCCGCTCCGGCGACCTTCAGGGCGCGGCCGTCGTGGTGCCGTAGCCGCTGGGTCAGGCGGCCCGCGGAAAGCGGCGCACGTTCGTCCTGCGGGACGGGCGCCTGCGCGCCTCGGCGCGGGCGAACGAGTTGAGCGCGTCGCCGACCGCACGCCAGGCCGCGGCAGACACCGCCATGCCGCAGTGCGACGCGCCGATCTCCACGAGAGAGTCGGCGTGGGGGTCGAGACACGAGCGCCAGTCGACCACTCCGTCCGACTTCGAGTAGACCGAAACCAGCCCGACGCCGCGGGGCATCGGAGCGGCGAGCTGCTCCCAGAAGGCCGCGCAGCACTCGCCGTCGAGGCAGGAGCGCTTGAACAGCCCGGGCGCACCCAGCGAGCCCAGCCGGCTCACCGCCTGCACCTGCAGCCGCACCAGCGGGTGAACGGCCAGAGGGTCGAGCTGCGGCGAGCCGAGCCCGACGACGCCGCAGACGAGCTCGGGCCGCTCGCAGCCAAGCACCTTGGCGATGTTCCCGCCGCGGCTCTGGCCGACGATCACCGCGCGCCGGCCCTGCTCGGCAACGAGTTGCTCGAGCCGCTCCTCGCAGCCGGGCGACGATCGCGCCCGGAGCAGTCGACGTTGGCGCGCATCCCCGCCCGCGACGGGCGGTAGCCGGCGCGCTTGAGCCATCCGGCCATCATCGCCAGCGATCCGTCGCCGGCCAGGAACCCGGGAATCAGCAGGACCGGGCGGCCGCGGCCGTCGGCCACGCCGTCGCCCCGGAACACCGGATCCCTCAGCAGGGCGGCCGTCTCCAGGCCGATGCGAGCCTCCCGCCAGAGCGGCGGCCGGGCACTTCGCGATATTGGGGCCGGGGCCTTCATCGCGGCTACGTCACCCTATTCGTGGAACTGGACGAATGTGGTTCACACGGTCCTTTGTTAGACCAACGCCCGGCGACGACTAGTTTTCCGGCCCATGCGCGCCGTAACCATCAGTGACGGGAACCTCTCAATCGAGGAGCACGCCGACCCGGAGCCCGGTCAGAACCAGATCCTCGTCCGCGTCCGCGGCGCGGGCCTGAACGGGGCGGACATGCTCCAGCGCCGCGGTGCCTACCCGGCTCCGCCGGGCGAGCCGCAGGACATCCCCGGTCTCGAGCTGGCCGGCGAGGTGGCAGCTCTGGGCCCTGGGGCGAGTCGTTTCGCCGAGGGCGACCGGGTCATGGCCGTGGTGGGCGGAGGCGGCCAGGCCGAGCTCGCGGTGGTGCACGAGCGGCAGGCCATGCCCGTCCCCGAGGGAGTCGATTGGCCCCAGGCGGGCGGCCTTCCGGAGGTGTTCACCACCGCGCACGACGCTCTCTTCACCCAGGCCGGGCTCCGTCAGGGCGAGCACCTGCTGGTGCACGGAGCGGCCGGGGGCGTGGGCACCGCGGCCGTCCAGATCGCCCGGGCGGCGGGCGCGCGGGTCACCGCCACCGTGCGCCGCGAGGAGCTGCGCGACGAGGTCGGGCGCCTCGGCGCTCAGGTGATCGCGCCCGAGGGCTTCGGCGAGCACGGGCCGTACGACGTGATCCTCGAGCTGGTGGGCGCCGGCAACCTCGAGGAGAACCTCGGGGCGCTGGCTCTCCGCGGCCGGATCGCGGTGATCGGGGTGGGGGGCAGCGGTCCGGTGTCGGAGATCAACCTGCTCACCGCTGATGCAGAAGCGCGCGCGCATTCACGGCTCGGTGCTGCGGCCGCGCCCGCTCGAGGAGAAGGCGATCGCCGCGCGCCTGGTTGAGTCCGAGGTGCTTCCGCACTTCGAGTCGGGGGCGATCACGGTGCCGGTGGCTGAGACATTTCCCCTTGACCGAGTCGAGGCGGCCTATGACCGCTTCGCCGCCGGCGGCAAGCTGGGCAAGATCGTGCTCGTGAACTAAAAGCTCAATCGAGCTTGAACTTATAGCCCAGTCGTGCTTTCCTGGTGGGAGTGGCGGAACTCCTGACCATCGGCGAGGTGGCACGGCGCAGCGGTGTGGCGGCCTCGGCACTTCGCTTCTACGAGGAGCGCGACCTGATCAACTCCGAGCGCGCCGGCTCGGGCCACCGCCGCTACCCCCGGCCGGTGCTGCGCCGGATCGCGTTCATCGTCTTCGCTCAGCGCATCGGTCTGACCCTCGACGAGATCGGCGCCGAGCTCGCCAAGCTGCCCCCCGACCGCGCGCCCACGAGGCGCGACTGGTCGCGCCTCTCGAGCAGCTGGACGAGCCGGATCGACGACCGCATCGCCGAGCTCGAGCGCCTCAAGCGCGGGCTGACAGAGTGCATCGGCTGCGGTTGCCTGTCGCTCGAGCGCTGCCAGCTGTCCAATCCGGGCGACCGGGCGGCCCGCCTTGGGCCGGGGCCGCGGTACTGGGTGGGGGATCGCCCGGCGGGCTAGGCCCGCAGTCCGCCCAGCAGCGACAGCAGCCCCGGCTCGACCTCGCGCCGGGTCGCCGCCGGATCGTCGGAGTCCGCGATCATCATCGCCGCCTCGGACAGCGCGCCCACCAGCATGTGGGCCAGGGGCGTGACCTCCTGCTCGCGGAAGACGCCCTGGTCCATCGCGTTGCGCAGGCCCGCGGCCACCAGCCCGAGGCCGTAGCGGGCGTCGATGTCGCGCCACTCCCGCCAGCCGAGCACCGCCGGGGCGTCGAGCAGCGAGATGCGCATCACCGCCGGCTCGGTGGACGGCGTCGAGCGTGGCGCGCACGCCGGTGACCAGCAGCTCCCAGGGATCCTCGACGCCGGCCATCCGCGCGGCGATCGACGCGATCGAGCGCTCCTCCAGCCGCTCGAACACCGCGCGGAACAGATCCTGCTTGTCGCGGAAGTGGTGGTAGAGCGCGCCGCGGGTGACCCCCGCCCGGGCCACGATCTCCTCCGTGCCCACCGCCGCGTAGCCGCGCTCGGCGAACAGGTCGTGCGCCACGTCGATGCAGTCGCTCGCGGGTCTGCTCGTGCGCCGCGACATACAACCTGTATGCTAGGCGGCATACAACCTGTATGTCGATGAAAGGAGCGGACATGAGCACCGAGCGCGGCAGAGCTGGAGGTCCGAGGCGCTCGGACCGGCGCAGGACGCTCGACCTGATCGGGGCACCGGATCAGCGGCCCACGTGACCGGCGAGGGCCCGCCGATCGTGTTCGTCCACGGCGCGCTGGTGAACGCGAACCTGTGGCGCAAGGTGGTCCCGCTGCTCGACGGCTACACCCGGGTCACGCTCGACCTGCCGCTGGGCTCGCACCTCGAGGCCCAGGGCGAGAGCGCGCGACATGTCGGTGCCCGCGATGGCCGGGCTCGATCACCGGCGCCCTCGAGAGCCTCGACCTCGCGGACGCCACGGTGGTGGGCAACGACACGGGCGGCGCGCTCACGCAGATCGCCGCCACCACCGACCCGGAGCGCATCGGCGCGGCTGGTGCTCACCTCGTGCGACGCCTTCGACAACTTCCCGCCGCGCCTCTTCCGGATCGTCTTCGCGCCGGCGCGCTCCCCGGTGGTCTCCGCGAGCCGCTTCGCGCCGCTGCGGTTGAGGCCGCCGCGCCGGCTGCCGATCGCCTACGGCTGGCTGTCCAAGCGGCCGATCGAGCCCGACGCCGAGGACAGCTACGTGCTTCCGGTGCTGACCGACGCCGGGGTGCGGCGGGACGTGGTGCGCCTGCTGCGCGGGCTCGACACCCGCTACACGCTCGAGGCGGCGCAGCGGCTGCGCTCCTTCGAGCGGCCGGTGCTGATCGCCTGGTCGAAGGAGGACCACTTCTTCCCGCCCGAGCACGCCGAGCGGCTCGCCACGCTGCTGCCCGACGCGAGGCTCGAGTGGATCGAGGACTCGCTGACGTTCAGCGCGGAGGACCAGCCCGAGCGCCTGGCCGGGCTGATCCGGAGCTTCGTGCCGGCGCCGGTCGCCGGCCGACGACCGGAGCGCCGTTAGTTGAGCCGCTCCACGATCATCGCCTGACCCTGGCCGCCGGCCACGCACATGGTCTCGAGGCCGATCGTCCGGTCGTCGGTCTCGAGGCCGTTGAGCAGCGTGGTCATGATCCGCGCGCCGGTCATGCCGAACGGGTGGCCGAGAGCGATCGCGCCGCCGTGAGGGTTGAGCTTCTCCAGGCGGGATCTTGCACTGGTCCATGATCGGGATGACCTGGGCGGCGAAGGCCTCGTTGAGCTCCACCGTGTCCACGTCGTCGATCGTCATGCCGGCCCGCTCGAGCACCTTCTGGATCGCCCCGATCGGCGCCACGCCCATGTACTCGGGCTCGATGGCCGCCGTGGCCGAGGTGATCACCTTCGCGCGCGGGCGCAGGCCGAGCTCGTTCGCCTTGTCCGCGGACATCACCAGCACGGCCGCCGCGCCGTCGTTGAGCGGGCACGAGTTGCCCGCCGTGACCTTGCCGTCCTCCTTGAAGGCCGGGTCGAGCTGGGACAGCTTCTCGAGCGTCGAGCTGGCCCGCGGGCCGTCGTCCTTTGCCACGACCGTGCCATCGGGCAGGGTCACCGGCACGATCTCACGGTCGAAGTAGCCGTTCTCCTGTGAGGCCACGGCCTGCTCCTGCGAGCGCTGCGCGTACTTGTCCATGTCCGCGCGGCTCACCTCGTAGCGCTCGGCCACGTTCTCGGCGGTCAGGCCCATCGAGATGTAGGCGTCGGGATCGCCGTTCTTGCCCTGCAGATGCTCGTTCTGGTCCTGCGGGCGGGCGCCCTCGACTGCCTCGTTGTAGCGCGAGACCCACTCCACGCCGGCGGCGATATAGGCGTCGCCCTGGCTCGCCACGACCGCGTTCGCGGCCTGGCGGATCGTCTCGAGGCTCGACGCGCAGTAGCGCGACACGGTCGCCCCGTTCGTGCCGAGCGGCAGCCGCTCGGAGCGCAGCGCGATGATGCGGCCCATGTTGAAGCCCTGCAGCCCCTGCGGCAGGCCCACGCCGCAGTAGACCTCCTCCACCAGCTCAGGGTCGACCTCGGGGTTGCGCTCGAGCAGGGCATCCACGATGAACGCGCCCATCTCGTCGGGGCGCAGCTGGGCCAGCGACCCCTTGAAGGCGCGCCCGATCGGGGTGCGGACGGCGTCGACGATCACTGCTTCGGCCATGGCTTGTGACGACTCCTTGTGCTGGGTTTGAGAAGAGCGTCGCGAGGGGGGAGCCGCAAGGCTACAGCGATGCCGCGGCACATCGGGGCGGGCCAACCGCCCGCCCCGATGCGTTGTGCTAGCGGCGCGGAACCAGCGCCAGCAGCGCGTTCAGTGCCGGCGCCGCCTGCGGACCGGTCAGGGCCTGCGGGTCGAGCAGTCCGGTGATCGCGCACAGCAGGTTGCCCAGCAGGTTTCCGGGCCCGCGCTGCGCGTCGATCCTCAGGTTGATGCGGTTGGTGCGCACCACGAGGCCGAGCAGATCGAGGTTGATCGGCCCGAGCACGAGGTTGAGCACCTGGCAGGCGTTGGGAAGCGGCGGGATCTGGGCGCTTTGCGCCGCACCGCTCACGCTCGCGGGCATGCGCACGGCCCGGTCGACGACCCGCCGGCCGCCCAGCCGTCCCTTGAGGGTTCCGACCGCCACAAGGCCCCCGCGCGACCTGGCGAAGCGGTCGATCGCGTAGGTGCCCCGCAGGTTCTTGCCCTTCTTGGCCTTGCCGCTCACGGGGACCACTTGGGTCAGCCCGGCGGGCTCCTGTGCCGACGCCGCCGGGGCGCCCGCGATCAGAAGGCCGCAGAGCGCCACGACGATGACTGCGGCGCGCTTGGTCATGTACTTCCTCCTTGGTTCGATGACCCCCTACAGACGCGCCGGTGGCATCGATGTTGGGCGTTTGCGCAAGTGGTTTAGGGCGGGCGTTTCCGGAGAGGAGGCCTGCTCGATGGCTCTCAAGGACGAGGCCCTTGCACGCAAGGCCGGGGAGGGCGACGTCGACGCCTTCGAGGCGCTCTACGACCGCCACCATCGCGGCGTCCATGCGCTGTGCCGACACCTCCTCGGCTCCCCCGACGAGGCTGATGATGCGGTGCAGCACACCTTCGGCGTCGTCTTCCGTGAGCTGAGCGGCGGAACGCGCCCGGAGCATCCCCGCCCTTGGATCTACGCCATCGCCCGCAATCGGGCGCTCGACCGTGCTGCGCGGGCAGCGCGACGTTCCCGCGCAAACACCGGTGCTGTCGACCGCCGGGCTTTCGGAGGAGGTCGAGCGCCGGGCGGACCTGCGCGACCTGGTGTCAGACATCGGCCGGCTGCCCGAGGAGCAGCGCAGTGCCCTCATACTGTCCGAGCTCGGCGACATGCCGCATGCGGAGGTGGCCAATGTGCTCGGATGCCCGAGCGACCGCGTAGAGCGCTCGTCTACCAGGCGCGCAGCACGCTCGGCGGTTGGCGCGAGGCGCGCGAGCGCTCCTGCTTGGAGGTGCGTTCTCAGATCGTGGAATCGAGGGGTGGAGCGCTTCGCCGTGGGCCGCTTCAACGTCACCTTCAGGTCTGCGCCGAGTGTGCGGCCTTCCGCGACCGAGAGGTGGAGCAGCGCCGCAGCCTCGCTCTGGTTCTCCCCGTGCCGGCCGCGCCCTGGCTCAAGGAGGCCGTTCTCGACGGAGCGGTGGCGAGCGCGGCGACTGGAGGTGGCGCGGCGGCCGGAGGTGGTGGCGCCGGCTCGCTCGGCGCGGGCGCGCTCAAGATCGGGGCCGCGGCCGTCGTCCTCGGGGGCGCCGGGCTGGGCGTCGTTGGCTTCACCGGAGACGAAGGGAGCGGGGACCGCACCGAGCCGCCGCCACCCGCAGAGAACGCTTCGGCCGAGCCCGAACCACGGCAAAGCGGCTCGGGGGCATCGGGGGCCCGGCGCAACGTCCAGCGACGCGAGGCCGAGCGCCGCGCCCGCGTTGAGCGCAGCGGGGGCGGGCGGAGCCGCCTCGCCGGCCGCGACGTCGGCCGGCGCCTCGAACCAGCCGGGCTCCGGTCAGCAGGCCCGGGCGCCCGTGCCCGCTGCGCCGTCGGGGCAGGCGCCGGCGCCGAGTTCGGGCGGCAGCGCACCGAGCTCGGGTTCGGGCAGCGGTAGCGGCGCCGGCCCCGGAATCGGCGTCGAGGCCGGCGCCGAGGTCCAGGTTCCGGGCGGTCCCAAGGTCGAGGCAGGCGCCGGCGTGGAGGTCAACCCGCCACAGCCACAGGCCCCGCAGGTCCCGGGCGTCCCCTGACCCCGGCTAGCGCGGCGGCATCCGCAGCGCGCCGTCCAGCCGCAGCGTCTCGCCGTTGAGCATCGTGTTCTCCGCGATGTGACAGGCCAGCCGGGCGTACTCGTCCGGGCGGCCGAGGCGCGACGGGAAGGGGATCTGGGCGCCCGAGCGCCTCGCGGGTCTCGTCGGGGAGCCCCGCGAGGAGCGGTGTGTCGAACAGCCCCGGCGCGATCGTGCACACGCGGATGCCCAGGCGGGCGAGATCGCGGGCGGCGGGCAGGGTGAGGCCGACCACGCCGCCCTTCGAGGCCGAGTAGGCGGTCTGCCCGATCTGGCCGTCGAAGGCGGCGATCGAGGCGGTCATGACCACGGCGCCGCGCTCACCCTCGGCGTCGGGCTCGTTCGCCGCCATCGCGTTCGCGGCCAGGCGCAGCACGTTGAAGGTGCCGATCAGGTTGACGCGGACGACCGTCTCGAACGGCCGCAGAGTGGCGGGCCCGTCCTTCTTGACCGTTCGCTCGGCCCAGCCGATGCCCGCGCAGGACGCCGCGAAGCGCAGTCCCCCGAAGGCCCCCACCGCCTCCTCGACCGCCGCTCCGACGCGCTCCTCGTCGGTCACGTCGGCCGCGGTGAACAGGCCCCCGATCTCCTCGGCCACCTGCGGGCCACGCTCCTCGTTGAGGTCGGCGATCGCGACCCTGGCCCCGCGGGCGGCCAGCTCGCGCGCGGTGGCCTCGCCGAGCCCCGACGCTCCGCCGGCCACCAGCGTGCCGATCCCGTTCAGGTCCATGAGGGCGGGCAGCCTATTGGCTGGCCGCGGCGACCGCGCTCGGCTCCCGATGCACGGCCACGCCGGCGATCACGAGCGCCACGCCGAGTGCCTCGGCGGGCGTGGGCACCTGGGCGAGCACCACCACGCCGATCACGGTGGCGGTGGCCGGCAGGAGCGAGACCATCAGCGAGTAGGTCGCCCGGGCCAGGCGACGCATCGCGAGCTGGTCGCTCACGTAGGGGATCACCGACGAGGAGATGCCCACCCCGGCGCCGGCCAGCAGGGCCACCGGATCGGCGATCGCCGGCACGGCGGCCCAGCCCGCCATCGGCGTGACCACCACCAGCGCGACCAGCATCGACGCCGCGAGGCCGTCCAGGCCGCTCAGCGCGCCCAGGCGCGACACGCGGTGGGCGAGCACGATGTAGAGGGCGAAGAACCCGGCGTTGGCGAGAGCGAGGGCCACGCCCAGCGGCTCGCCCTCGATGCGAATCCCCGTGAGCAGGTACACGCCCGGCACCGCCAGCAGGAGCGCGAGCACGTTGCGGCCCGTGCGCGCGCCGAGGGCGGCCAGGCCCACCACGGGCAGGAACTCGATGGCCGCGACCGTGGCCAGCGGCAGGCGGTCGATGGCCAGGTAGAAGCAGCAGTTCATCACCGCGAGCACGCCGCCCCAGGCCAGCAGCAGCGTTCGCCCGGAGCGGTCGAGCGCTGCCAGGACTCGCCAGGGTCGCCGCCACAGCGACAGCACGAGGGCCGCCGAGGCGATCCGCAGCCAGGCCACGCCGAGCACCGGCACGCGGGCGAACAGCAGCACCGCGAACGCGGGCCCGAGATAGTGAAAGACCGCGCTGACGACGAAGTACAGATGCGGCGGAACGCGCTCGCTCCACATGGCGTGGAGGATGCTTCAGCGCGCGCTCGAGGCCACAGGGCAGATCGAAGGTATGCTGCTCAGCATGCTTGCGAATCAAAGGCCAAGTGCGCTCGACGCCACCAATCTGAGCCTCCTACAGGAGCTGCAGGCCGATGCCCGGATATCCCACGCCGAGCTGGGCCGCCGAGTGGGCCTGTCGGCCCCCGCGGTATCCGAGCGGCTCGCCCGCCTGGAGGAGAGCGGGGCGATCAACGGCTACCGGGCCGAGATCGACCCGCGCGCGCTCGGCTATTCGCTGAGCCTGATGCTGCGCATCCGGCCCGCTCCGCGCGAGCTCAAGCAGGTGGCCGAGCTCGCGCAGCGCACTCCCGAGGTGGTCGAGTGCCACAGGATCACGGGCGACGACTGCTACGTCATGCGGATCTGGGTGCGCGACGTCGAGCACATGGAGGAGCTGATCGACCGCTTCGCGCCCTATGGCCAGACGACCACATCGATCGTGCAGTCGTCGCCGGTGCCCCGCCGCGGGCTGCCGTTCGAGAGCTAGGAAGAGCTAGTAGAACACCGGGCGGGCGAACGCGAGCCCGAACAGGCCTGAGCCGTCGGTGAAGAAGTCGTCCAGCGCGAGGCCCGCCGAGCGCAGCTCCCGCTCGACCGCGTTGCTCGTGAACTTCGCGCTGATCTCGGTGCGGATCTCCTCCCCGTCGGCGAAGGTCACCTCGAGGTCGGCGCCGTCGATGTTTACGGTCTGCGCTCCGTTCGCCCTGAGGCGCATCTCGATCCAGGACTCGGCGTCGTCGAAGAAGGCCACGTGCTCGAAGGCCTCCGGATCGAAGTCGGCGCCGAGGCCGGCGTTGATCACGCGTAGGACGTTGCGGTTGAACTCGGCCGTCACGCCTTCGCTGTCGTTGTAGGCGGCCTCGAGCACAGCGCGGTCCTTGACCAGGTCGGTGCCGATGATCAGCCGGTCGGCCGGCTCCATGATGCGGCGGAGTCTCTGCAGGAAGAGCGCGCGCTCCTCGGGATAGAGGTTGCCGATCGTCCCGCCCAGGAACGCGAACAGCCTCCGCGTGCCGTCTGGGATCCTCTCGAGGTCGCGGCCGAAGTCGCCGACCAGGCCGTGCACCTCGAGGCCCGGGTACATCTCAAGCAGCTCGGCCGCGCAGGCGTGAACCACCGACTCGTCGACGTCGAAGGGCACGTAGCGCTCGAGCTTGCCCTGGCCCGCCATGGCGTAGAGCAGCGCGCGGGTCTTGGACGCCATGCCCGAGCCCAGCTCCACCAGCTCGGCCGCGTTCGAGCGGTCGACGATGGCCGGGGCGTGGCGGTTCAAGATCTCGCGCTCGCAGCGGGTGGGGTAGTACTCCGGCAGGGTGGTGATCCGGTCGAAGAGCACGGAGCCGCGCTCGTCGTAGAAGAGCTTGGGTGGGAGCTCCTTGAGGGAGCGGGTGAGCCCTTCGCGCACGTCTTCGGCCATCGACGCACTGACGCTGTGGTCCTCGATCAGGACGCCCATCAGCGGTCCTCCGCACAGCGGAATCCGGCGAAGATCTGGCGCCGCTGCGGGTGGTCCCAGTTGCGGAACGTGATGCGGGCTACCCGGCCGCGGGTGGCCCACGACGCCCCGCGCAGCACCCGGTAGCCCGAGCCGAAGAAGACCTCCGAGTACTCCGGATAGGGGTGCGCCCGAAAGCCGGGATAGCCGTCGAACTCGGTCGCGGTCCACTCCCAGCAGTCGCCCACGAACGGTCCGGCGGGCCCGGGGCCGAAGTCGAGCTGGTCGACGCGACCCGTGGCCGGGCCGGGCGCCTCGGCCGCCGCGCGTTCCCACTCCGCCTCGCTCGGCAGCCGTGCGCCCCGCCAGCGCGCGTAGGCCACGCCTCGTGGAACGAGACGTGCATCACCGGCAGCTGCGGCTCGCGCTCCACGGTGCGGTCGAAGCGGCGCACGCGACCGTCCGAGGTCCAGAACAGCGGCCGCTCCCAGCCCTCCTGCTCACGGAGCGTCCAGCCCTCGTCGCTCCAATGCTCACGCTGTGCGTAGCCGCCGTCGTCCACGAATTCGGCGTACGCGGCGTTGGTGACCGGCGCGCGGTCGATGCTGAAGGCGGCGATATCGACCTCGTGACGCGGCCGCTCGTTGTCGTACGCGAAGCCCTGCTCCGACGCGCCCATTGCGAAACGGCCCGCCGGAAACTCCTGTCGGCCCTCGGCGGCCCCTGCGTCGCCGGGCTCCCGCCGCGCCGGCGAGTACACGCCCGCGTCCGCCAGCTGCAGGGTCTGCAGCATGGTCTCGTTGTGCTGATGCTCGTGCTGCAAGAGCATCTCCCCGATGAACGGCGAAACCCGGTCGAGCACAGACAGCGTCCGTCCGCGCACCCTCTCCATCAAGGCAACGGCCTCAACGCGGCGCAGGTACGAGAGCTCGCCCCGGTCGGCGCGAGGCGTCTCGAAGGCGTCGTAGACGTCGGCGAGGTCGGGGCGCAGCAATTCGAGCCCGGCCTCCCGAGCGATCCAGAGGTCCTCGAACGCGGCGATGTGCCCGAGGTCCCAGACGAGCGGGCTCATCAACGGGTCGTGAACGCGATCGAGATCGTGGTCGGAGACGTCCTCGACCAGGGAAAGCGTGCGCTCGCGCGCCTCTTCGAGTAGCGACTCGACCCCTCCAAGGGGCTGTGATTGTGCGGTGTCGATGGTCACGGGTGGGGCTTGACGCTAGGTCTCGCCTACCCCGCGGCTGTTACGCGCGGGTTTGCCTACTCGGATACGCGCTCCACCAGGAAGGAGATCCTCACGAGGGCGCGCCATTCATCCAGGTTCTCGCCACGGAGCCCGGTCGACACCACGTCAACGGCCTTGATGTTGCGCAAGGTTTGGCGCGCATCGTCCAGTGCCGCCTGCACTGCTCCGTCTGAGCTCTCGGGAGAGCTCCCCACAACCTCGATGATCTTGGTCACCGCCACGCGGTCTCCTCTCTTGGCTTGGCGGCCCCAGGGTATCCGCTGTAGCCTGCGGCGTGATGGAAGCCTCGAGTGCTGAGGGGAGGCGCGGCTACCTCGACTTCTCGCGCCTGACGCCCGGCGAGTACTTCGGCATGGGCTCGGCGCTGGTCCTGTTCGCATCGCTCTGGCTCCCCTGGTTCACCAGCAGTGAGACCAATCCCAACTCGGTGATCGCCGGCCGCACGGGCGGTGACGGAGCCAACGCCTGGCAGGTGTTCAACACGCTCGACTGGCTGCTCGTGCTCGCCTGTACGGCGCCGTTCATCCTCTCCTGGATCATCGCCCGTGGGCACAAGCTCACCTGGAAGCCCGGGGAGGTGACGATGATCGTCGGGATCGTGTCCTTCATGCTGATCCTCTGCAACGGCATCATCCTCGGCCGCCCGGGGGACAGCGTCGACATCGGGCTGGGAATCGGCTACTTCGTCGCCCTGATCGCATCCGCGGGCCTGCTCGTGGCCGGCTACCTGCGCCAGGCGATCTACGGCGACGCGAAGAAGCCGCCGGGCGTCATCTGATGGAGGGGACTGCCCGGCCGGGGCGCAACCTGGCCATGGAGCTGGTGAGGACGACGGAGTACGCCGCGATTGCGTGTGCGCGCTGGATCGGCCGTGGGGACAAGGAGGGGGCCGACGGCGCGGCGGTCGACGCGATGCGGCTACTGCTCGACAGCGTTTCCATGGACGGCGTGGTGGTGATCGGCGAGGGCGAGAAGGACGAGGCGCCGATGCTCTACAACGGCGAGCACATCGGCGACGGGTCTGACCCCCAGGTCGATATCGCCGTGGATCCGCTCGAGGGAACCGACCTGTGCGCCAAGGGATTGCCCAACGCGATCGCCACGATCGCGCTGGCCGAGCGGGGCACCATGTTCGACCCCGGGCCGTGCGTCTACATGCTCAAGATGGCAACCTCCCGCAGCCTCGCGCACGTGCTCGATCTCGACCGGCCGCTGGGCGAAACGATGAAGCTCATGGCGCAGGAGAAGGGCGTGTCTGTCGGCGACCTGGTGGTGATCATGCTCGACCGGCCGCGCCACGACGAGGCGATGGCGGAGATCCGCCAGGCCGGCGCGCGGATCCGGCTGATCCCGCACGGCGACGTGTCCGCCGCCCTCGCCGCGGTCACGGAGGGCTCGGGAGTCGACCTGCTGTACGGAATCGGCGGGACTCCTGAGGGCGTCCTGGCCGCGGCCGCGATCAAGTGCACCAACGGGCAGATCCTCGGCCGCCTGTGGCCTCGCTCCGACGAGGAGCGCAATGCGGCGCTGGAGGCCGGTTATGACCTCGAGGAAACCCTTGACCGCGACCGGCTGGTGTCGGGCAACGACATCTTCTTCGCCGCCACGGGGGTCACCGCCGGCGAGATGCTCGACGGCGTCAACCTGAGCCGTGACGGAGCCACCACCGAGTCGATCTCGATGCGCTCACGCTCGGGCACGGTGCGCACGATCACGGCTCGTCACGACCGGGCGAAGCTGCGGGAGATAACGGGCGAGAAGCTGGGCTGAGCGCTCCCACGTGGGACTGCTCGAGCTCGAGGTTGGCCAGTGAGCGCAGGAACGCGTGGGTGACGATCACGTGGATCCGCAGTTGCGTCTGGTTGTAGATCAGGCGGCCGACCTTGGCGAACCAGCCCCAGCCGGCGATGAAGGGATAGAAGTTGACCACCTCCGAGGAGATGGTCAGGCGAGACCTCGTCCGCGGGGTCGCTTTCGGCGTCGGTACGTGATACCGACAGGCGCAGGTAACCGCGCCCGTCTCTGCCCGCGGGCGCGACGAGCAGTCCCTTGTCGATCGGCCAGGTCACGGTGCCCCCGTCCTGCTCGAGGTGGTACTCAGGTTTGTGGAAGCGAAGCAGAAGGAAGGGCCGCCGGAAGATCACCACCTCGCGCGCGTCCTCGCTGTAGAGCACGCGCAGGATGCCGAGCGAGAAGCGGGTTAGGAAGCTCCAGTAGGTGCGGGCCAGGCGCTCGAGGTACTCGGCCGACCAGATGCGCTCGAGCTCCGGCCGCGGCAGCGTCACCTCGGCCGACTGCTTCGAGCCGATGGAGCCGTCCTCGGCGTAACCCGAGCGCGGCACGTGGACGATCTTCACGCGCGCGCGAGCGCGACGGCGGCGATCGAGCCGGCGGCGCGGGTCACGAGGCCTCACAGGAGCTCGACCTCCACTCGCTCGCCTGCGGGGGCCTCGCCCTCCCCGGCGGCGATCATGGCGAGGCCGTCGGCCCCGATCATCGAGGTGAGGATGTGCGAGCCCTGCTCGCCGGTCGGGATTGCGCTCAGGCCATCTCCGGTGTGGCGAAGGCGCACGCGCACCGCCTGGTCGCGGCGCGGGTGGCGCGGCACCGGCTCGTCCAGGAGGGCGCTCGTCCGCGGGGCGGCGGGGTCGGCGCCCTGCAGGGCGCCCAGGGCGGGCCGGGCGAACAGCTGGAACGTGACCATCGCCGACACCGGATTGCCGGGCAGGCCGAAGGCGAGCACGGCGTCGCGGGTTCCGAACCAGGTGGGCTTGCCGGGGCGCAGGGACACACCCCAGAAGCGCTCCTCCACACCGAGCTCTCGCAGGGCGCCCTTCACGTGATCGTGCGGGCCGACAGACACGCCGCCGGAGACGATCACCACGTCGGCGGAGTCGAGCGCACGCGCAATCGCCTCGCGGGTGCCGTCAGCGGAGTCGCGCACGGTCTCCCAGCCGACGAGTTCGCCGCCGCCCCGCTCCACCTGAGCCGCGAGCGCGTAGCCGTTCGAGGAATAGATCCGGCCGGGCCCGAGCGGCTCACCCGGCGGGACAAGCTCGTCGCCCGTCACGAGCAGTGCCACCCGGGGCGTGCGCGCGCAGACGAGCTCGGCGCGACCCACCGAGGCGGCCACTCCCAGCTCGGCGGGACCGAGGCGCATTCCGCGTTCGAGCACGACGTCGCCGGCACGCACGTCCTCTCCGGCGCGGCGGATGTTCTGGCCCTCCGCGGTCTCCTCCACCCGCACCCGGTTGCCGTCCGCGCTCGTGCGCTCGACCGGGATCACCGCCGTGGCACCCGGTGGCACGGCCGCGCCGGTGGAGATCCGCACCGTCCGGCCCGCCACCACGGGCTCTTCCCACGGGTGACCCGGCGCGCGCCTCGCCCACCAGCTCGAGGTCGCCGGCCGGCCCCGCCACGAGCGCGAAGCCGTCCATTGCCGACGAGTCGAACGGGGGAACGTCGATCGGGCTCGCGACGTCCTCGGCGAGCACGCGTCCGGCCGCCGCGGCCAGCGCCACCGACTCGTGGGTGAGCGGACGCACGTGCTCGAGAACGATTCGGCGGGCTTCGTCGATTGCGATCAGCACGACCGCATCCTTTCACCGCCATTCACGCGGGTGTCACATGAGATGCTCTCGTTCGGGGAAGCCTCCCTGCCGTGATGACTCCTCGGAAACTCGCCACCGCCGTGATCTGCGCCGCGTTCCTCGCGTGCCTGACGAGTCCCGCGCTCGCGGCGCCCGCGAGTGGGTCGGAGGTGATCGTCAAGCAGGGACGCATCCTCTCGGACCGGCCGGACTGGGTTTACGTTCCGTTCGAAGTGCCGCGCGGCGTGCGCGAGCTGAAGGTGGCGTACGAGTACGACCGCGCGGGCGGGGCCAACGTCCTCGACATCGGCGTGTTCGACCCCGACGGCTACGAGCTTGGGAACGCGCGTGGCTTTCGCGGATGGTCGGGGGGTGCGCGCTCCGAGTTCACCATCTCGCGGACCGAGGCCACGCCGGGCTACGTGCCCGGCCGGATCGAGCCTGGGGAATGGAACCTGATCCTCGGCCCCTACCAGGTGGCCCCGCAGGGGCTGGACTGGAAGGCCACGATCACATTGACCTACGGCCGCCCCGGCCCGAGGTTCCGCCCGAACCCGGCGCCGCGCTTCGTGGGCAGCGCGCCCGGCTGGTACCGCGGCGACCTGCACGTGCACACGGTCCACTCCGACGGCAGCTGGACGCCCGAGGAGATGGTGAGCGGCGCCAGCGCGGCGGGCCTCGACTTCATCGTCTCCACCGAGCACAACACCACGACCGCCAACCAGATCTGGGGGCGCCATGCGCGCCGCGACCTCCTGATAATCGCCGGCGAGGAGGTCACCACGCGCGCGGGCCACTTCGGCGCGCTCGGCCTGACGCCGCGTCAGTGGATCGACTGGCGCTACCGCCCGGAGGACGGCGAGCTTCCCCGCTTCCTGCGGCAGATCCACCGCGTGGGCGGTCTCGCCATCGCCAACCACCCCTACTGCCCGTTCAAGGGCTGCGACTGGCGCTTCGGCTACAGCGGGATCGACGCGATCGAGGTGTGGAACGGGCCGTGGACGTTCGACGACGGGCTGGCGGTCCAGCTCTGGGACGCCCTGCTGCGCCTGGGCCTCGAGACGCTCGCGGCCGGAGGCGCCAGCGATTCGCACCGGCCGGGCCAGACGATCGGGCTGCCGCAGACGGTCGTCGGAGCACGCGCACTCAGCCGCAGCGCCATCCTGGAGGGGGTCGGAGCGGGCAGGTCGTACCTGGCCGGGTCGGCGGCTGTGGTCCTCGATCTGAAGGCCGCCTCGGGCTGGCGCCGGGCCGGTCTCGGAGACGAGCTGTCCGCGCCGCCGGACGCTGCGGTGGACTTCGCCCTGCGGGTCCGGGGGGCTGCGGGCAGCCTCGCGACCTGGCACACGCCGGCCGGGACCGTGGCGACCCAGGCGGTGGCCGCCGACGACCAGCGGCTTACCTTCACCACCACTCGCCTCCCAGGCCCGCTACGTGCGGGTGGAGCTGCGCCGGCCCGACGGCACCATGGTGGCGCTCACCAACCCGGTGTTCCTGCGGGCCAGCGCTGAGCCGTCACTCGAGCAGCGCCGCCGTGGACTCCGCGATGTGGGGCCGCAACGCCTCGGCTCCCTCGTCCTCGAGCCTGGCCACCAGTTCGAGGTGATCCGCCGCCATACGCTCGAACGTCCAAGCGGACGGGAGCTGCAGCACGAACAGGCGCAGCTCGGCGCCCGCCTGACGGTGGACCGCGGCGATTCGAGGGCTGCGGCCGGCCAGCACGATCTCGTGGTGCAGTCGCTCGTGGGCCTCCGCGACCTCCCCCCACGACGGATCCTGGGTGCGGCAGCGAGCGGCCAGGCGCCTGGCCGCGGCGTGCACGCTCTTCGGGAGCTTTCCGTCGTTGCGCTCGAGCGCGCGACGGGCCGCCTCCACCTCGAGCGCCGTGCGCAGCTCGGACAGCCCGCGCACGTCCTCGCCCGACAGGTGTGCCACGCGCGCCCCGCGGTTGGGCTGGATCTCGACCAGGCCCTCGCCCTGAAGCGACCGCAGCGCCGAGCGCAGCGAATGGCGCGCCACGTCGTATTCGCCGGACAGGGCCTCCTCACGCAGTGGAGTGCCGGGCGCCAGCTCCCCGTCGAGGATGCGCCGGCGCAGCGCCTCGGCGAGCGCGTCGACGGTCGAGAGACGGGTGAGTGTCCGCGGCTGCTCGGCGCTCACTCGATCAGGCCGTGGCGGATGCCTATGGCCACGGCCTGCGTGCGAGTCGAGGCCTCGAGCTTGGCGAGGATCCGCTTGGTGTGCGTTCGAACGGTCTCGGTGGACAGCCCAAGCTTCTCCGCCACCGCATCGGTCTGCATGCCGTCGGCGAGCATCTGAAGGATCTCGCGCTGGCGGGCGCTGAGCGTGCGGTCACCCTCGTCGAGGACGATCGTCGAGGACAGACCGGGATCGACGTAGAACTCGCCCGCGCGGGCCGCTTCGATCGCGCGGATCAGATCCTCGGAAGGGGAGTCCTTCCGGACGTAGCCCTTGACCCCCGCCTTGAGCGCTTCGCCGAGCAGCCGCGCACCTCCATCGGAGGTGAAGATCACGATGGGCGCGCGCACCTCGTTCTTCAGCTTGCCCACGACCTGGCCGACGTCCACGCCCGCTCGCCAGGGATCGACGATGACAACGTCGAGGGGACCGTCGTTGAGCACCGTGTCGACTTCGTCGATCGAGGCGGCGTCGGTGATGAGAGCACCAGAGAAGGCCTTTTCCAGGACGGCTCTGACGCCGGCGCGAACCACCGGATGGTCGTCGACGATCAGGCAGCGCGGTGAGTCCTTCGCGCTGGTCGGCATCGCGGCCCAGCATACCTCGAAAAGCTCGCCTGGTCCCCCGCGCGGGTGTCAGCTGTCGCTCAGCCCGTTGCTCGGCTCAGGGCCGGGGGATGCGGCGGAGCACCTCGTTTGCGACGCTGCCTGCCACGCGGACACCGGTCCCGGCCAGTTTGGTCGCGGCCCGCACCGCCCCGGTCAGGGGGTCGCCGCCTGCCTCTGGCTGGGCGCGAGGGGTGTCCTCCGGCCGGCGCCGCTCGGCGCGCGGCGGCTGCGTCCGCTTCGGCCGGGCCCGCGGGGCGGCCGACTTGCCGGCCGCTCTTGAAGCGGGCTGCGCGGCCGGGGCCTGCTTCTCCTCGGCCTTCTCGGCGGCCGCCTCGGCCGCCTGCGCGGGACGCCCCGCGCCCCGCTTCTCGCTGCGCTTTCCCGGCCGCGAACGGGGCAGTTTTCCCAGAACGCTGTCTTCCTCTGCCATGGGGCGAGTCTAGTCCCGGGTGAACCGGGGTAAGCCTCAGCCGAGTCCATTGGGAGGTTTTGACTGTGCCCCGTAGCGGGGACAAGACCGGCAGGTGGGTTGGCCGGGCGTTCGTCGAGCAAGTGAGTAGGCTAGGGCCGTGTTGGCTGACCGGCTAGTCGGCGCGAAATTCCGCATTGGTCCGCTTGACTTCACCTTTTGCAGCGTTAACGTGTACAAAGTCTGACTGTCTGGGCCCGGCGCCCTTGCGCTGGGCCCTGCGCGCCGAAGGAAGAGAATGTCTGTAGCTGAACTGCAAGAGCTCGAGGAGGTAAAGCTCCTCGTCGCAAAGGGCACCGCCACCGGCGTGCTGACGTACGCCGAGGTCGCAACGGCGCTGTCCGAGGTCGATCTCGACGAGGGCGACATCGAGGAGCTGCACGGCTACTTCGAGAAGTCCGAGATCGATCTGGTCGAGGAGGACCCGACTCACTCCGAGCCGCAGGTCGAGCGCGCCGTGGACCGGCGCTCGCGGCGCAAGAAGGCCACGATCGACCTCAAGCCCGACATGACCACCGACTCCCTTCAGCTGTTCTTGAAGGACATCGGGAAGGTCCGGCTGCTGACGGCCCAGGAGGAGGTCGATCTCGCCCGGCGCATCGAGCGCGGCGACCTCGACGCCAAGCAGAAGATGGTGGAGTCGAACCTGCGCCTGGTCGTCTCGATCGCGAAGAACTACCGCAACCAGGGGCTGCCCTTCCTCGACCTGATCCAGGAGGGCACGCTGGGCCTGGTGCGCGCGGCGGAGAAGTTCGACTACCGCAAGGGCTTCAAGTTCTCGACCTACGCCACCTGGTGGATCCGCCAGGCGATCGCCCGCGCGCTCGCCGACAAGGCCCGCACGATCCGCATCCCCGTGCACGTGGTCGAGAAGCTCAACAAGATCGGCCGCGCCGAGCGCAAGCTCGTCACCGAGCTGGGCCGCGAGCCCACGCCCGACGAGATCGCCGAGCACACCGGGATCGAGCCCGAGGAAGTGGAGTCGATCAAGCGCTCCGCCCAGGCGCCGGTGTCCCTCGAGAAGCCGGTGGGTGACGAGGAGGAGTCCGAGTTCGGCCAGTTCATCGCCGACGAGCGGGCCGAGTCGCCCTACGAGCGGGCCGCGGAGATCCTCACCAAGGAGGCGCTGCGCGAGGCGCTCGAGAACCTGTCCTACCGCGAGCGGCGCGTGCTGGAGCTGCGCTACGGCCTGGGCGGGGAGCACCCGCGGACGCTCGACGAGGTGGGCCGGACCTTCAACGTCACGCGCGAGCGCATCCGTCAGATCGAGAACCAGTCGCTCAAGAAGCTGCAGTCGCTGGCCGAAGCTCAGAAGCTCCGCGACGTAGCGTGATCCGCCCGCTTGTCGCAGCGGCCGCAGCGCTTGCGCTGCTCTCCGTGACTGCCGCTGCCGGCCGGTGCTGCCCCGCCTCCTGGGGACTGGACGCTCGTCAACAAGGACGAGTACAGCCACTACGCCTGCAAGCAGAAGCTTCGGGCGGGCGGCTGGGGACTCAAGACGGCGACGCGGCTTGCCAAGGGAGCGCAGCGGGAGGTCGGGGTGTACCTCGCCCTCGCTCGCGGCAGCAACCGCAACCTCGTCGTGGAGCGCAGCTCGAACAACCGGGAGAACGGCTACATCCGCCTCTTCGTGCGCGGCGCTCGCCAATCGGATCGGCTCTGGATGCAGGCGGCCGCCTACGGACCCGCCTCGCCCTGGAGCGACGGCTTCCCGGTGCGCCGCATTGTCCGCTGCGCCTCGGTGGCCTAGCTACGTCCACGCGCGCGGGCCCGCGCTCAAAGGCCCCTCGAGGAGTGCCGATGCGAACTGCATGTTCGACATCGACGCCGCCCTGATGCGGGTGATCGAGATGGAGGGCTCCGACCTCCATCTCAAGGTCCCCGCCCGCCCCATGATCCGCCGCCACGGCAAGCTCGAGCCCATGGAGGGCTCCGTGCCGCTGCGCCGGAGGACACCGAGGCCACCCTCCATCACATGCTCACCGACGAGGCCAAGCTGGAGTCGTTCCGCACCGACCGCGAGGTGGACTTCTCCTACTCGGTCCCGGGCGTGGCCCGCTTCCGCGTCAACGCGTTCGTCCAGCGCGGAGCTCGGTGTCGCTCGTCTCACGTGCCATCCCGTTCCAGGTGAAGACCGTCGAGGAGCTGCTGCTGCCGCCGGTGATCTCCGAGATCGCCGACGAGGAGCGCGGACTGATCCTGCTCACCGGCACCACCGGCTCGGGCAAGTCCACCACGCTCGCGGCGATGATCGACCACGTCAACTCGAGCTACGCCAAGCACATCGTCACGATCGAGGACCCGGTCGAGTTCCTGCACACCGACAAGCTCTCGATCATCAACCAGCGCGAGGTGGGGGAGGACACGGCCTCGTTCAGCCGTGCGCTGCGCCGGGTCCTGCGCCAGGATCCCGACGTGATCCTCGTCGGCGAGATGCGCGACGAGGAGACGGTGCGCACCGCGCTGTCCGCCGCCGAGACCGGCCATCTCGTGCTCTCCACGATCCACACCGTGGACGCGGCCGAGTCGGTCAACCGCATCATCGACTTCTTCCCCGAGGCCGAGCAGCGCCAGGCGCGGGCGATGCTCGCCGGAACGCTCAAGGCGGTGATCTCCCAGCGGCTGGTGCCCACGCCGGACGAGGGCGGGCGGGTGGCCACCTGCGAGATCCTGCGGATGACCGGGCGCGTACGCGACATGATCATGAACCCGGAGGAGACCGGGAAGCTGCCCGAGGTGGTCTCGGAGGGCGCCTACTACGGCATGCAGACCTTCGACCAGGCCCTCCTGCAGCACGTCCAGGCCGGCCGCGTGACGATGGCGGAGGCGCTCAAGGCGGCGACCCATCCGCACGACTTCAAGCTCCTCGTCTCCTCGGACGGCCAGCGCCACACGTCGGTCGACTCGGTCTTCTCCGACGAGCTCGAGCCGGCGGCGTGAGCCGGGAAGCTCCTGTCACCATGAGCGGCCAACCCCGGGCAAGCTAAGGAGATCCGTTGCAGAGCACATTGGCCGAGTTCCAGGAGACCAAGTCCGAGGAGCCGTTCGCGCTCCAGAACTCGAAGCTGCTGAAGGTGCATCTCGATCAGGTGACGATTCAGGCCAAGGCGGGATCGATGGTCGCCTACCAGGGCGAGGTGGCCTTCGAGCACGCCGGCTCGGGAGGCATGAGCCGGATGCTCAAGAAGGCGGTCTCCGGCGAGGGCACGACCCTCATGAAGATGTCGGGCACGGGTGAGGTGTTCCTCGCCGACACCGCCCAGGAGATCCACCTGCTCTACCTCGAGAACGACGCAATCACCGTCAACGGGCAGAACCTGCTCGCCTTCGACGCGGGGATCGACTGGGACATCAAGAAGGTGGAGGGCGCGAGCGGGATGGTGGCGGGCGGGCTGTTCAACACCTCCCTTCAGGGCACAGGCTGGGTGGCCATCGTCTCCGACGGGCCCCCCGTCCTGCTCAACACGGGCGACGCCCCGACCTTCGCGGATCCGCAGGCCGCGATCACCTGGGCGTCGAGCCTCCAGACCAGCATCAAGACCGACATCAAGCTGAAGAACTTCATCGGGCGCGGCTCCGGCGAGTCGATCCAGATGGCGTTCAACGGCCAGGGCTGGGTGCTGGTGCAGCCGAGCGAGGGACGCGTATTCGGGGGCGGCGGCGGTTCGGGCGGCGGCGGGCTGCTCGGGAATTTGGGCGGCTGAGCGGGGGCGGCGGGCGCCCAGCGCTCGCCCATCCCAATACTTCAGTTCGTGAAGTCTTGCGCTATCCTGGCGCGTATGGGCGACCCCAGCTGCCCCGTATGTGCCACCGCCGACATCATCTGCGGCAAGTGGACGATTCTCGTCATTCGTGACCTCGTCGAGGGCCGCAGCCGCTTCTGCGAGCTCGAGCGTTCCCTCGCCGGGATCAGCCCGAGGACGCTCTCTCTGCGCCTGCGCGGACTGGAGGAGCAGGGCATCGTCGAGCGGCACACGTTCCCCGAGGTGCCCCCGCGCGTGGAGTACTCGCTCACGCGGAAGGGCCGGGCGCTCGTTCCGTTGATCGACGACATGCGCCGCTACGGGCGCGAGTGGCTCGGCGTCGAGGACGACAGCTGCGTTGCGCCGAGCGCGGCCAACGGCCGCGCCGCCGCCGCCGTCGCTGCGTAGCCGTTCGCAAAGCGCGGATGGGCCTGGTCGAGGTACCAGCCGAAGGCCCGGTCGATCACGCGCTGGCCGCCGAGGGCGCGCAGCAACAGCGTGAGCGCCGCGTGGCGGCAGCCGCGGGATCAGCCACTGGAGGCGTAGCGCCAGGCCGAAGGCTCTGCTGTGCGACGCGCTGAAGGCCGCGTAACGGCGCAGCGCCTCGTCGCGGCTGCGCTCGCCTGCAAGGACGGCTCGCAGCTCCCGCCCGCAGGCGATCCCGAAGTAGAACGCCGTGCGTATGCCCTCGCCCGACAGAGGAAAGCAGTGGCCGGCGGAGTCGCCGACGAAGAAGACGTCGCCCTCGGCGGCGCGCCGCAGGCGGTGGGGGAACCAGTTGCCCTGGTAGCGGACGGGCTCGCGCCGAAGGCGGCCCGCCAGGTCGACCGTCGGCTCCTTGACGTGGTCGCGGGGCTCGTAGGACCCCACGCCGACCCGCTGCTCGCGTTCCCGCGGGCACGCTCCAGCCGTAGCCATGGCGCACGAGCGAGCGGTCGATCCAGACGTCGAGGTCGGAGCCGCCGCCGTCCGGGTGCACCTCCAGTCCTCGCGAGAGCGGCGCCTCAGGTGGCTGGTTGCGGTCAGCGGACAGAACACGGCGCCAGCCGAGCGCGTCCACGACCAGCGGGGCGCTCATGACCCCGCGGTCGGTGAGCACGGCGCCGCCGGAGCGCCCGCGAACCGTGGCGATCTCGAAGCGGGCGTCGGTCTGCTCGTGCAGCAGCCGGCAGAGCTCGCGGTAGTCGAAGGAGGCCCAGCTCCATGGCAGGCGGTAGCGCACCGAGCCGTGCGGCGTGTGGAAGCTCATGTGCGGGATCTCCTGGCGGATCGCGCCCGCCACTCCCATGGCCTCGAGCCAGGGCCGGGGCGCCGCGCAGGCCGACGTGGCCCGCTCGCCGACCTCGTAGCGGTCGACCAGGAGCACGTCGGCGCCGCTGCCGGCGAGCTCCCGCGCCACGGCCAGGCCGGCGAAGCTGGCGCCGCACACCAGCACGTCGGCGTGCGTCTCGTCGAGCGAGGTGCGCTCGGCGCCCCGGAGGGTGGCGCGCCGCGTCATTCGGATCGTGCGCAGCCGGCCGAGCCGGCTGCTTCGCTGGATGCGCTCGCGCGCAGGCCGGTGGCCACCGCGCCCGCGAGCTCCCACGGCGGCAGCGCCGCACGGTGGCGCAGCACGTCGAAGCCCAGGCGCTCGGTGCGGTCCAGGACGCCCTCGTAGACGCAGCGCGCCATCCGCATGCCCCGGCCGACGCTCGGCGACACGACCTCGGTGGCGCGAGCGCCCTCACGGAACAGGGCCCGCGCGCGCTCCACCTCGAGTGCGAGCAGGCGGCGGAAGCCCGGGGGTGGGCTCGCGGCTCGCGATGTCGCGTGTCGAGACTCCGAAGCGCTCGAGGTCCTCGGCCGGCATGTAGACGCGGTCGAGCTCCCAGTCCTCGCGCACGTCACGCACGAAGTTGGTGAGCTGGAAGCGCCAGGGCGAGGCGCTCGAACGAACGTCGCTCGCCCTCCGGCGCGCCGAGCAGGGCCCCGAGGATGTTGCCCACCGAGCCCGCGCTGCCAAGCATGTACCGCTCGAGCTCGTCCCAGGTCTGGACTCGCACGGGCGCGCAGTCGACGCGCATGGAGTCGAAGTACAGGTCGAGCTCGCCGAGCGGAAGGTCGTGACGGCGGCCGGCGTCCGCGAGCGCCGCCACCACCGGATGGCCGGGCGGCCCGCCCGCGCGGCCCCGGCGCAGCCGCTCCTCCCAGAGCCCCACGGCGGTCCTCCGTTCGGCCGCCGCCCGGGTGCGGTCCGGCGCGTCGACAACGTCGTCGACCTCGCGCACGAACGCGTACAGGGCGTGGACCGCCGGGCGGACGTCGGCCGGCAACCGGCGGGTCGCCCAGTAGTAGGTGGGGTCCCGGCGCCGGTGCAGCTTGCGGCAGCTCTCATAGCAGTCCGCCAGGGAAGGGTCGATCCGGTGGGGCATACCTGTCCTACGCATGACTACCACGAACCAGACAACGTAGATGACGAGCGTCGGGCAGGATCCGGGCCGCGCGAAGCGAATTCGCGCCTATGCGCAACCCTGCCCTCCACGCCGCGCTGCGGGACTTCGCGCTGGAGGCCGCGGCGCTCCTCACCGATGATCTTCGCGCGGGAGCCGAGGTCGAGTTCGACGTCGTCGACGAGGGTGACCGCCGCGGGGCGATCCTCTATCGCTACCAGCCGCGCACCGGGCCATACATCGCCGAACGCTGGGATCGGCTGCGCGAGCTCGACGCCTGCGCGCCGGCCTGCCGGGAGCTCGGTGCGGGTGCCGCGACGTGGCTGAGAGTCAACGGGCTGCGCGGCGAACAGGCCGAGCCGGCGCTCCGGGCGATGCTCGAGCGCCTCTACGAGGACGCCACCAGCTTCGGCTTTCCCGAGGAGCGCTTCGAGCGCGTGTACCTCGAGGTCGAGACGACCCTCTACCGCGACGCCGTTCGCGATCGCGTGGTGGCTCCGCTCGACGGCGCGTGGATGGACGCCGAGCGAGTGGACCTCGGCGGTGGCCTGTCGCTCGTGCGCGGCGACCACGCGGACGCGCCGGCCGAGGCCGTCTATCCCGAGGGCGGCGACGGCGCGCCCGCGCTTCTGTGCGTCCTCGACCGCGACACGGCGGCCCATGAGCGCCTCGAGCGCCGCCGACGCCGCAGGAGCGCTTTCAGCCAGCTGGTGACCGCGCTGCGCCTGTGGAGTGCCGGAGCGGTGAGTCTTGGCACGCCGGGATGGCGCCGCAGCGACGGCGGGCGTTGGGTGGCCCTTCCGATGGGGGCGCAGCGGGCGGGGCCGCGGCGAGGGCTGGATGCTGCGCGAGGGCGAGGAGCGCGCGCTGCGCGAGTTCATCGCGGTGATCGACGCTTCCTCGCGCCCAGGCACGATTGCCTGGGCGCTCGAGCGCTTCGAGATGGGCTGCGAACAGCGCGCGCGACTCGGAGGCGCTCTCCGACTACCTGCTCGCCCTGCGCTCGCTGCTCGACGCCACCGGCGATGCGGGCGCCGCAAGCCTCGCCAGGCGCGTTGCCGCCCTGTGCGCGGAGGAGGAGCGGCGGCGCGAGGTGCAGGGGCGCGTCGAGGCGGCCGTGTCACTCGAGCGCATCCTCATGGGCGGGAGCGGGGGCGTGCCCGACGACTCCCCGGGCGAGCTCGTTGCGGAGATGGAGGGTCACGTGCGCGCACTGCTGCGCGACGTGCTCTGCGGCTATCTCGACCCGGACCTGAAGAGCGTGGCCGACGACATCCTCATCGAGATGCTGCCCGAGCCGCTCGGTGAGATCCAGGCGCGCGACCTGCGAAAGGAGCGGGCGGACGCGCCGGCGGCGCCGCTGCCCACGCTGGAGCCGGAGCCGGACGACACCGTGCTCTACGAGACCGGGTCCTTCCTCGACTACGAGCCCGAGGAGGAGCAGGACGGTCTGCCCGAGGAGGAGGACTACGACACGTCGGAGCTCGAGCCGGTCGCCGCGGCGACGGAGCCCGAGCCCGAGCTCGAGCCGCCGGCGGAGCAGCCCGAGCTCGACGGGGTCACGGCCTCGGACGACTGGGCGCCCGACGAGCCCGAGGATTATTCCGCCCCTGTCTGATCGAAGGGGTCAGCCGATTACGGCGAACCTGTCGCCGTTTTCGTCCACACCCGCGGTCAGTCAGCGAACAGGTACTCGTCCATCCGCCCCAGCCCGCCCAGGTCGTGGACGTCGTCGTCTAGCTGCGGGATCTCGATCAGCGGGCTGCGGCGCAGCCGCTTGCGCAGGCGGTCGAGGTTCGCCCGGTCGCGCGCGGCCAGGCGGCGCTCGTCCTCCCAGGTCGCGAGCACCTTGGCCGCGAGCGGCTGGCCGACCAGGTTCCTCCACCTCGGCCGACACGTCGCCCTTCGGCAGCTCCGTGCGAACCCGGTTGGCCACCACACCGGCGAACGGCAATCCGGCGTCGAGGAGGCGGTGATGGAAGAAGCCGGCCTCGTCTATCGCGTCGGCTCGCGGCGAGGTGACGAGCACGAAGGCGGTGCGGCTGTCGGCCAGAAGCCGGTTCACGCCGTCCGCTCGCTCGCGGAAGCCCGGGGCCATGTCGCCGAAGCTCCTGAAGAACCCGGACAGGTCCTCCAGCAGGTCCACGCCGGTGGCCCGCTTCATCACCGAGAACAGCATCCCGGTGCCGCGACCGAAGACCTTCAGGCCGAGGAACCCGGGCGCGGTGAAGAACTGGAGCGAGCGCGAGTCGATGAAGGCTGCGAGCTTCTTGGGCGCGTCGATGAAGTCGAGCGCGTTGCGGGTGGGTGGCGTGTCGAGCACGAGCAGGTCGTAGCGACCCTCCTGGTGCAGCTCGTGAAGCTTCTCCATCGCCATGTACTCCTGCGAGCCCGCCACCGCGTTCGAGAGCTCCTGGTAGATGCGGTTCGAGAGGACCGCGTCGCGCGTGCGCTCGTCGGGAGCGTGCCACTCGATGAGGTCGTCGAAGGTGCGCTTGGCGTCGAGCATCATCGCCCACAGCTCGCCGTCCACATCGGCGTCGACGCGCCGCTCCTCGTTGCCGAGCTCGCGCAGCCCCAGCGAGCCGGCCAGCCGCCGGGCGGGGTCGATCGTGAGCACCGCGACCTTCTTGCCTCGGGCGGCCATGCCCAGGGCGATGGCGGCCGAGGTGGTGGTCTTGCCCACGCCTCCCGAGCCCGCGCAGATGCAGATGCTCTTGCGCTCGAGCCAGGTTTCGATCACAGGGTCTCCTCCAACAGGACGGACAGCTCGTCGAGCTCGCCGCGGCCAAGTGCGGGCGCGAACAGGAAGGGCAGGGTGCTCACGGTCGCGCCGGCGTCCTTGCGCAGCCGGTCGAGCTGCTCGCGCTGGACGGCCGCGCGGTGGTGCTCGAGCAGGGCGGTCGCGAACGCCGCGCGCGCGTTGTCGCTGCCGCGCCCGTCGATGCTCTCGAGCCGCCCGATCTCGCCCGGCTCGTAGCGCTCCGGGTAGAGCCCGTTCACGACGATCGCGTCGAGGGCCATGTCGTCCTCGGCAAGCCGGTCCTCGAGCTCGAGCGTCTCCGCGACCGGCATCTCCTCCGGCAGCGCCGCCGCGACGATGCCGGTGGTAGAGCGGATCGCGGGTGAACGCGTCGATGCGGCCGGCCTGGCGCGCCACCGGCCCCGCGCGGGCGATGCGCGCGTAGGTGGCCGGCGCGCGCAGGAGCGCGAGTCCGTGGCCGGTGGCCGGCGCGTCCACGATCGCGAGGTCGAACACCGAGCCGCCCGTGCGCCGCTCGAGCTGCGCGAGATCCCAGATCTTGCCCATGGTCACCAGCTCGCTCACGCCGGGCGCGGCGGCGGTGAGCAGCTGGAAGATGCGGCTGCCACCGAGCAGGCCGGCGAGCGTGCCGGAGCGCAGCTGGTGGCGCAGCCATTCCTCCATTGCGCGGTGTGGGATCGATCGACAGCCCGAACAGGTTGGTGTCGAGCTCGACCTCGTTGTGGTCTCGAGTTCCCTTTCCGAACAGCCCGAGCAGGCGCTGCTGCTCGGCCACCTCGACCACGACGGTGCGCTTGCCGCGCCGCGCAGCGGCCAGCCCGAGCGCCGCGGCGATCGTGGTCTTGCCGGTCCCGCCCTTGCCCATGACCAGGACCAGCCGTCTGTCGAGAACTGTTGGCATTCGCAGAAAAGTGCTCCCACGCTAGCGTGGCGGCCATGACCGAGCTCGAACGCGCCATTCACGCTCAGCCCGACGAGTTGAGGCGCCTGGCGTCGCTCGAGCTGCCGGCGGCGACGGCGCGTCTGGCCGGGGCAGAGCGGGTGTGGCTGGTGGGCACGGGCACGAGCCTGCACGCGGCCGAGCTCGGGCGCCGCCATGTTCCTCCGCGCCGGCGTGGATGCGCGCTTCGCGTCCTCGATGGATTTCGCCCGCTGGGCGCCGCTTCGCGCGGGCGATGCCGTCGTGGTGCTCACCCATACGGGCGAGACGGCCTACGCGCAGGCCTCGCGCCGGCGGGCGCTGGACGCGGGTGCCGAGACGGTCTCGATCACCGCGGACGGGGTGGGCTGGCCGGAGGCGATCGAGACCGGCCCGAAGGAGCGCTCGCACACCTACACACGCAGCTACACCGCGGCGCTGGCGGTGCTCGCCCTGATCGCGGGCGAGCTCGGCGCCGAGGGCCTGGGCCGGGATGCGGTCATCGCGGCGGCCGACGCGGTCGAGGCCGTGGTCGCGGATCCCGAGGCGGGCGCGCTGCCCGAGCCCGAGCGCCTGCTGGTGCTGTGCGGGTCGGGCCCGGGCTCGGTCACCGCGCGCGAGGGTGCGCTCAAGCTGCGCGAGGCGGCGCGCCTGACCGCCGAGGGCTACGACGCCGAGTTCCTGCTGCACGGCTCGGCCGTCCCGCTGCGGCCGACCGACGCTCTCGTGGTCCTCGACGGCGCCCGCGACAGCGACGGCTTCCTGCCACGCTTGGCGGAGGCCTCGCGGCTCGAGGGCGTGCCCACCGTCGAGGTCGACCAGCCCGAGCCCGCCGACCCGATCATGGCCCAGATCCCGCTCACGGCCCGCCTCCAGCTCGCAGCCCTCCGCCGCGCCGAGGCCGGCGGCCACGACCCGGACCTGGTCATCACGGGAGCCTGGGACGGGGATGAGCTGTGGGCCACAGGAGCGCCGTAGAACGAATCGTGCTACTTCTCGCTCGTGGGCCGCTCCCTCCACGTCAGACTCGATGACGCCACCGTTGCGGCGCTCGATCTGATTCGAGCCGGCGGGCTCAGCGATTCGGAAGCCGTACGGACGGCACTCCGAGAGGCGGCTGATCGCCGGCGCACGCGGACCGCCCTCCGACTCGAGGTCAAGCGGCTCGCCGAGGACGCCGAGGATCGTGACGAGATGCGTGCCATTCGCGAGCAGATGGCGCGGCTGGCTCCCGCTGACGAGGCCTAAGTGGTCTCCGACGGAGGCGACCACTAAGTGGTCCGTGGCGAGCTGTTTCGCCTTCCCCGTGCCGCGCGTGGCCGCGAGCAGCGCGGGGCGCGTCACGCGGTTGTCCTTCAGGCCGATGAGCTCCTCGGGCTCAGCACGGTCCTCGTCGCGCCCACCTCGACGAGTGCGCAGCCGGCGACATTTCGACCCGTCATCCATCTGCGCGGCGACGAGACACGCGTCCTCGCGGAGCAAACAACGGTCGTGGATCCCGAGCGGTTGGGCGAGTCCGCAGGACGGCTCGATGCTTCCGAGCTACGGGCGTTGGACGACTCGCTCCGGCTGGTCCTGGCTCTCGCATGATGAGCCGTGAGCGGGCGTGCGTGATGGCGCGAGAGCTGACACCCGCGTAGCAAACCTCCCGGCGGATCCGGAAGGAATCCGCTCCGTACGTGCGAATAGGCACTGCGTATGACGCCCACGGCCAAGGTCATCGCCTTCACCAACCAGAAGGGCGGCGTCGCCAAGACGACCACCACCCTCAATCTTGCGGCGGCGTTCGTCGAGCGGGGGCATCGCGTGCTCTGCGTCGATCTCGATCCGCAGGGCAACCTGACGATGAGCCAGGGCATCGATCCCGACTCGCTCGAGACTTCGATGTACGACGTGCTCGTGCACGGGCTCTCGATCCGCGAGGTGATCCGCAAGCGCGAGGTGGACGTGGCCTGCGCCTCGATCGACCTCGCCGGAGCCGAGATCGCGATGTCCACGATGATCGGCCGCGAGCGCGCACTCAAGAAGGCGCTGGCGCCGGTCCTCGACGACTACGACTTCATCTTCATCGACACCCCGCCCAGCCTCGGCCTGCTCACGATCAACGCGCTGACCACCTCCCAGAAGGTGATCGTCCCCGTCCAATGCGAGTATCTGTCCATGCGCGGGCTGATCCAGCTCCAGAACACGCTGTCGATGGTGCGTGAGGAGCTCAACCCGGACATCGAGATCGAGGGCATCCTGCCGACACTCGTGGACAACCGCACCGTGCACGCCAAGGAGGCGATCGAGATCCTCGAGGAGAACTTCGGGGATCGCGTCTTCGCGTCGCGCATCAACAAGACGGTGCGGTTCGCCGAGGCGCCGGTGAAGGGCATGTCGGTGCTCAAGTACGACCCGGACGGCAAGGCGGCCTACGCCTACCGTCAGCTAGCGGAGGAGGTCCTTGCGAATGGCAAGCGGTAACCGGGCGAGCATGCGCGAGGGTCCCCTCGCCCAGCTCTTCCGCAAGACGGAGGATGACCCCGAGGCGCGAAGAAGGCCGACGACGCGAAGGCGCCGAAGGCCGGCAAGCCGCTGCCCGAGGGCGGGCCCGCTCCGCAGGCCACCCAGCAAGTGCCGGAGCCGCAGGGCAACGCCATCGGTGCGCAGCCGGCGCCGCCGGCTGCTTCCGCCCGACGCGAATCCGACCCGGTCGAGCGCACAGCGCCCGCCCCCGAGCCGCTCGGCGGCCGCATGACCGAGGCCGCCCGTCGCGCCGAGGAGCGCGAGGAGCGCCGCCGCGAGCGCTCCAGCCGCTACGAGGGCGTTCCCACGCCCGAGGAGCGCCTGCGCTCGGTGTTCTCCGCGGACATCCCCGAGAACATCCTCGACCGCGAGCCGCCGCGCTCGCACGACGAGCCCGCCCACCGCGAGCCGCTTCCCATGGTCAGCGCGATGTCGAACGGCGTCACCGAGCCGCTGCTGCGAGTGGTGGGGGTCGGCGGTGCCGGCGTCAACGCCGTCAACCGGATGATCGAGGCCGAGGTCGAAGGCGTCGACTTCATCGCCGTCAACACCGACATGCAGTCGCTCGAAGGCTCTTCGGCCGACACGCGGGTGCACATCGGCAGCGACATCACGCGCGGCCTGGGCTCCGGCTCGAATCCCGAGCTCGGCCGTTCCGCCGCCGTCGAGAGCTACGACGAGCTCAAGGGCCGCCTCAAGGGCTCCGACATGGTCTTCATCACCGCCGGGTCCGGCGGGGGAACCGGCACGGGCGCAGCTCCCGTGGTGGCCCGCATCTCGCGTGAGATCGGCGCCCTCACCGTCGGCATCGTGACCAAGCCGTTCTCGTTCGAGGGCGCGCGCCGAGGCGAGCAGGCCGACCGCGGCGTGGAGGAGCTGGCCCGCGAGGTGGACACGCTCATCGTGATCCCCAACTCGCGGCTGCTCTCCGTGCTCGACAAGTCGACCTCGATGGTCGAGGCCTTCCGCGTGGCCGACGACGTGCTGCGCCAGGGCGTTCAGGGCATCTCCGACCTGATCACGCTGCCCGGGCTCATCAACCTGGACTTCGCGGACGTGCGCACGATCATGGCCGAGGCGGGGCAGGCGCTGCTCGGCATCGGCATGGGCACCGGCGACCGTCGCGGGATGGACGCCGTGGAGCACGCGATCGAGTCGCCGCTGCTCGAAACCTCACTGGAGGGCGCCCGCTCGATCCTGCTGTCGGTCACCGGTGGGCGCGACCTCTCGCTGTGGGAGGTCAACGAGGCCGCCAAGGCGGTGTCCGAGGCCGCCCACCCCGACGCGAACATCATCTTCGGCGCCATGGTCGACGAGAAGATCGAGGACCAGGTGTGGGTCACCGTCGTGGCCACGGGCTACGGCGACCGTCCGCTGCAGCGCGCCGCGCCGCGCCGCGAGTCGGGTCGCATTCCGGCGGATGCGGAGCCGCGCGTGAGCCGGGGCCGGGATCGCGAGCGCCAGACCGCCGGCGTCCTGAGCGACGTCGACGTTCCTGAGTTCATCCCGCGCGGCTGAGTTTTCGGCGACCCCGCAGCGCCGGTCGGCGCCGCGCCGGGGATACGCTGGCCTCATGAGAGGGGTCGTTGCGGCCGGTCACCCGCTAACCGCGCGGGCCGGAGCCGATGTCCTGCGCGAGGGCGGCAACGCCGTGGACGCGGCGGTGGCGTGCGTGCTCATGTCGTTCGTGGCCGAGTCGCCGCTCACCGGCCCGGGCGCTGGTGGCTTCATGCTCGTCCACACCCCCGCCGGGGGCAGCCACCTGCTCGACTTCTTCGTCGCTGCGCCCGGTCGGGGTCTCGACGGCCCCGAGCCGGCGCCGCTGGAGCCGATCGACGTCTACTTCTCAGAGGACGCGGTCCAGCGCTTCAACGTGGGCCCGTCGTCGTGCGGCGCGTACGGCACGACGCTCGGGCTGGCGGAGGCTCTCTCGCGCTTCGGCACCGTCACGCTGGCCGAGCTCTGCGCCCCCGCCGCCCGGGCCGCGCGCGAGGGCGTCGAGGTGGTGCCCATGCAGGCCTTCCTGTTCCAGATTCTCGAGCCGATCCTGCGGGCGACGCCCGAGTGCGAAGCCCTCTACGCGCCGGAGGGCCGGACGCTGCGCGAGGGCGAGACGATCCGCCTGCCGGAGCTGGGCGGCCTGCTCGAGCGCCTCGGCGCCGAGGGCCCTGGCTTCCTCTACCACGGCGACGTGGCCGCGGCCTGCAGCGCCTGGGTGCTCGAGCGCGGCGGCCTGTTGACGATCGACGACCTGGCCGCCTACGAGGTGATCGAGCGCCCGCCGGCACGGGTGCGCTACCAGGGGCGCGACGTGCTGACCAATCCGCCCCCCTCGTCGGGCGGGATCCTGATCGCCGACGCGCTCGGCATCCTCGAGCGCATCGACCGGCCGCACGACGCGGACGTGATCGCCGAGGTGATCGCGTCCACCAACCGGGCCCGCGACGAGGCCTTCCTCGAAGGACTCGGCACCGAGGGCTACCTCGAGCGCTTCCTCGACGACGCCGCTCTCGACGACGTGGCCGTGGAGGTGCGCTCGCGGCTGGGCAACACCACGCACGTGTCCGTCATGGACGGCGAGGGGGCGTGCGCTTCGGTCACCTGCTCCAACGGCTCATGCTCGGGAGTGGTGGTGCCCGGCACCGGAATGCACCTCAACAACATGCTGGGCGAGCAGGACCTCAACCCGCTCGGCTTTCACCGCCACGATCCGGGCGCGCGGGTGCCGAGCATGATGTCGCCGACCGTGGTGCTCTCCGACGGCCGGCCCGAGATCGCCATCGGGAGCGCCGGCTCCAACCGCATCCGCTCGGCGATCCTCCAGACCGTGCTCGCGGTGCTCGACCATGGGCTGCCGGCACAGGAGGCGGTGTCGCGTCCGCGCATCCACGTGGAGGGCCGCGAGGTCGACGCCGAGCCCGGCGTGGACGACGCCGCCCTGAAGCGGCTGGAGAGCGGAGCGTGGTCGGTTCGGCGCTGGGACGAGCAGAACCTCTTCTTCGGCGGGGTTCAGGCCGTGGCCCGCAACCCCGGCACCGGCGAGCTCACCGGCGGAGGCGACCCGCGCCGGGGCGGGGTGGTGGAGGCTGTGGCGGGGTAACCCGCCTAGGCTGCCGCCGCCAGGGTAAACGGAAGCGCAGGCAAGAGACGCGAGTCGCCGGCGGGCCGGTACTCATCGTGTTCGGGGGCGAGCAGATAGCGCGCCTGCGGCCCCATGGCGGCGATCCCGTGAAGCGCGGCGACCAGACAGTCGACGTCCTCACGCGTCGTCCCGAGCCCGAGGCTCGCCCGCACGGCTCCGGGAAGCGGCGGATGCTCGCCGGCCTCCAGCTCTACGCGCAGGCCGTCTAGCTCCCGGCGCGACAAACCGAGGAGCCTGGCTATCAGTGGGTGCGCGCAGAAGCAGCCGTTTCGAACTCCGATGGCGTGCTCGGCGCTCAGCACTGCCGCCAGTAGCGGATGCCGGTACCCGTCGAGGTTGAACGTGGCGACTCCCAGGCGATCCGCACCCGGCCAGAGGCGGAGCGACCGCAGTCCCTCCACCTCCGACAGTCCAGTCCACAGACGGGCGGACAGCTGTCGTTCGTGCTCGACCACCGCACCCATGCCCAGTGCTGCGAGCTGCCGGCAGGCCGCGCCGAGCGCCACGACGCCGACGACATTGGGCGATCCCGCCTCGTGGAGCTCGGGGCCGTCGGCCCAGATCACGTCGTCCAGCGTCACGAACTTGATCGCTCCGCCGCCTCGGAGCAGCGGCTCTCCTCCCCGCAGGCGGGCGTGGTTGCCCACGAGCACGCCGGCCCCGAACGGCGCGTAGAGCTTGTGGCCCGACAGGGCGAGGTAATCGATGCCAGCCCCCGCCATGTCTATCGGACGATGCGGTGCAAGCTGGGCGGCGTCGACGAACAGCTCCGCTCCGTGGTCGTGCGCCAGGGCGGCGAGCCGGGCAAGCGGCCACACTTCGCCGGTCACGTTGGAGGCGCCGGTCACGGCGAGCAGGTCGATTCCCGGCCGTGCCGTTTCGAGCGCGTGCTCGCAGGCGTCACACAGCTCGTCCGCGGACCGTGTGAACGGGAGCACCTGCAGATCACGGCGCCGCCAGGGGAGCATGTTCGAGTGATGCTCGACCGGGCTGCTCAGCACCCGCGCCCCGGGCGGCAGCATCTCCGAGAGGACGTTGATCGCCTCGGTCGTGTTGCGCACGAACACCACGTCCTGATCGCTGCGGGCGCCCAGCAGCTCCCGAACGCTGTCCCGGGCTCCCTCGAACGCCGCGGTCGCGAGCTGTGACTTCAGTCCACTGCCCCGATGCACGCTGCTGGACCAGGGGAGGAAGGCCTGAACCGCCTCCCAGACCTCCGCCAGAGCGGGCGTGCTGGCGGCGTAGTCGAGATTCACGTAGCGGCGGGTGTGCCCGTCGATGCAGGGGACCTCGGTCTCGGCGCCCACGAGTCGGGCGGGCGCGGCGCGACGCTTCAGCGCGTCACCGTTCGATCGCGGCATCCCTGTCCCGAGCCGGCGCCCGCCCGGCGCGTGGCGCTGGGCGGGCGACCGGCCTCTCGAGTCGGTGCGCCACGTTCTCGAACAGCTGCCGGAAAAGGTTGCGCGGCTGGGCGGCCCCGCTGCGGTCGAGCGCACGGGCGGCCATGGTCGCGAGCAGCGGTCCGTTGGTCATCGTGCCGCCACGCTACGGTCCACCTGCCGCGCTTCGCTACGTGGAGGCACCGCAGGTTTAGTCGATGGTCCGGATAACCCCGCCCGCACCTGGCCGGATGGACGTGCCCAGGCGCACCCAGCTTCTCGAGCGCGAGACCGAGCTGGAGCAGATCGCCGCCGCCCTTGTCTCGGCGGCGACCGGGTCGGGGGGCGTCGTGATCGTTCAAGGTGCGCCCGGAATCGGCAAGACCTCGCTCCTGGCGGAGGCTGCCGCTCTGGCCGAGGGAAAGGGGATGGCCGTCCTGCGCGCCCGCGGGGGCGTGATGGAGCGAGAGTTCGCGCTCGGTGTCCTGGTGCAGTTGCTCTCGCCCAGCATCGAGCAGCTCACAGACCGACAGCGTGAACGGGCTTTCGCCGGTGCCGCCGGGCTGGCGCGGCCGCTGTTCGAGGAGGTTCCCGACCGCGCCGCCGCCGAAGACCGCCTGTTCGCGCGTTTACACGGGCTGCACTGGCTGTGCGTGCGGCTGGCGGAGGAGCGGCCACTCGCCCTGTTCGTGGACGACGCCCATTGGGCCGACGAGCAGTCGCTCAGTTTCCTCGCATACCTGCAGGCGAGGATCGAGGAGATTCCGGCGTGCCTGATCGTCGCCCTTCGCCCGGGGGAGGTCGGGGCCGCTCCCGATGCCTTGACCCAGCTGATCGAAAGTGAGCCACAGGCGATCGTACGGCCGCAGCCGCTCAGCTCGGATGCGATCACCGAGCTGGTGCGTAGCCGGCTCGGTACTGAGACGGCCGACGAGGCGTGCCTCGCGTGTGCCCGGACGACGCGTGGGAATCCGCTGCTGGCGCGCCAGCTGGTCGTCGCGTTGGAGGAGCGGGGCCCCTCGCCCATGCGCCTCGACGCGGAGACGATCGCCGCCATCGGCCCGCCATCCGTGGCTCGTTTCGTGGCCGCCCAGCTGCGAACCCGGCCGCCGGCGGTGGAGACAGTCGCGCAGGCGCTGGCGGTTCTCGGCGACGACGCCTCACTGGCGGACACCGCGAAGGTGGCAGGGGTCGACCGCGGCACGGCGGCCGAAGCGGTGGATGCACTGATTGAGGCGGAACTGCTGCACCCGGGTCTTCCACCGGCGTTCGTGCACCCGATCATCCAGCAAGCGCTCCACGAATCCGTGCCGCCGGCCGAGCTCACGCAACTGCACATGGCCGCCGCCCGCGAGCTGGCGCGTGACCCGGATCGCTGCGAGCGCGCCGCGGCCCACCTGCTCGTCGCGAGTTCCGCCGGCTCGGCGGATGGGCAGTGGGCGTTCCAGGTGCTCACTGCGGCGGCCCGGCGGGCCGCTGACCGCGGCTCGGCCGATCAGGCGGTGCGTTTCCTGCGCCGGGCGCTGGTCGAGGAGGCCCCCAGGGCGCAGCGCCGATTGCTCCTCCTCGATCTCGGTGCGGCCGAGTCGGCCGCCCGCAGGCCCGAGGCCGCCGGCCGCATGGAGGAGGCGCGCGACCTCTCGAGCACTCCCGCCGAGCGCGCACGGGCGGCGCTGGGCCTCTCGATGGTGCGCTTCCTGGGTGCCGAGCTGCCCGAAGCGGTGGCCGCGTGCGAGGAGGTGCTCGATGCCCCGGGTGATCTCGACCGGGAGCTCCACCTGGCGCTCGAGTTCCAGGCCGCTGCCACTCGGCTCGTCGGCGGGCTCCCCAGCGCGGAGACCATGGAGCGACTGCTGTCGCGTGAGCGCGAGGTGAGCCGGGGTGAGACGGCGGCGGAGCGCAGCCTGCTCGCGATGATGGCGATCGTCTTCGCGGGCACCACCGCCCGAGGCGCGACGGAGGTTGCGGCGCTGGCCGAGGCGGCGTGGGGAAACGGCCGGCTGCTCGAGGAAGTTCGCGCCGAGCACTCCGCGCTCGCGGCGCCGGCGACCACGATCGCGCTGACGGCCGCGACCATTGCGCTCGCGCTCACGGGCAGGTTGACTCAGGGCAATCGAGGTCTGGAGCGCCGGCGTCGACGAGGGCCGCGCGCGAAGCTCGATGCTCCTCTACTCGAACTCGCTCGGCCTGCGTGCTTCCGGGCGGTCCTGGTGCGGCCACCTCGCCGATGCCGAGACTGATGCCCTTGCGGCCCTCGAGTTGCTGCCCGCCCGCGACCCGATCGTGCGCCCGGCCGCGCTGTCCGCGCTGGCGGACGTGTACATGGAGTACGGGGAGTACGCCAAGGCCCGGACGCTCCTGGAGACGGGCTGGCCGACCGGCGAGCTGCCGCTCTCGCTGAGCATCAGCCAGGCGCTCGCCTCCCGGGGACGGCTGGCGCTCCGAATGGGCGACCCAAGCGCGGCCCTGAGCGATCTCGAGGACGCCGGGCGCCGATCGCTGGCCATCGCCTACGTAAACCCCTGCGCGCTGATGTGGCGCAGCTACGCGGCGCTCGCCTCGGCGCGCCTGGGCGAGCCCGAGCGCGCCCGCGAGCTCGTCGATGAGGAGCTCGAGATCGCGCAACGGTTCGGGGCTCCGGAGCCCATCGGCGAGGCTCTTCGGGTGCGGGCACTGCTGGCGCCGGCCGACGAGATGGCCGAGTTGGCGCGCGAGGCGGCGGACGTGCTCGCCGGCTCCGAGCTGCGGGTGGCGCACGCACGGGCGTTGATAGACCTCGGTTCCGCGCTGCGACGCCGAGGGCATCGCCGTGACGCCCGCGAGCCGCTCCGCGAAGGACTCGATCTCGCCAACCGGTGCGGGTCCGTGGTCGAGACCGACAGGGCGCTCGACGAGCTGCGGGCCACCGGCGCGCGACCGCGCCGCCCGGTCGTTAGCGGCGTCGCCGCCCTCTCTCCCCAGGAACGCCGGATTGCTGGGATGGCCAGCGAGGGCTTGAGCAATCGCGAGATCGCCGAGGCCCTCTTTCTCACACGCCGTACGGTCGAGATGCACCTCACGGGCGCCTACCGCAAGCTCGACGTGTCGGGCCGCGACGAACTGCTCGCCGCGCTGGCCCGTTGAGACGGCCTGGCTGTACCTCCTGTCGAAGCCGGCAGCCCGAATCTTCGACAGCGGTCGGATGGAATTCCGCAGCCGATCACGGATGCTGTGAGGCGATGCCCGAGCGCCTGTCAGTGATGGATGGCTCCTTCCTGCGTGTGGAGACCGCCAATGCGCACATGCACGTGGCCTGGAGCGCGGTGTTCAAGTTGGCTCCCGGCCGGCCGCGGCCCTCGCTCGCGCGCCTGCGGCGGCACATCGCCGGCAGGCTCGAGCACGTGCCGCGCTTCCGGCGCCGGCTCGGCTACCCGCTTCCCGGGATGGGGTGGCCCGCCGCACCGAGGCCTTCTACGAGCGGCTCCTGCGCGAGGCGTTGGACGATGGCCAGGACGGCTGGATGCAGGACTTCGGCGAGGGGACGCCGCCTCATGCCACGGCTGACGACGGCTCCACCGACAGCGCGCTCCACAACCGCTACCCGCGTGACTTCCACTGCACCGTCCAGCGCATCGAGCGCGGCTCGACCGCCCGTGGCCCGCCACCAGCGCTCGGGCTGGACGGGGGCGGCGCGCTGCGCCGTGAACGTCTGGGGAGGCGAACCCACCACCGTGTGCGGCTACGACGGCCTGCGGTCAGGGGTCAAGCAGGCGCTCGGCGATGGCATGTCGCGGCGTAGCCGCTTCGGCACCGACATCGGCGGTACAACACCTTTAGCCCGTCCGAGCGGCTCACGCCGTGAGCTGCTGCTTCGCTGGATCCAGTTCGGCTCCGTGTCGGCCGTGATGCGCACCAAGCGCTCCGGGCTCGCCTTCCCGAGCTACGACGCGCCCGCAGGTGTTCGACCCGAGTCCTGCCGGTGATGGCGCCGCTACACGAAGCTGCACACCCAGCTCTACCCCTATTTCCGCGGCGCCGACGCGAACTACCGGTCCAGCGGCATGCCCCTGATGCGGCACGCCCTCCTCACCCATCCCGGTGACA
>CAVTEX010000016.1:0-865359 GCA_963733655.1 uncultured Thermoleophilaceae bacterium | reverse complement strand
CGCTGCCGGCAAGCGCGTCCGCGGGCGCCAAGGCCAAGGCCGAGGGCAAGCCCACCCAGGACGTCCTGGTGGTCTCCAACAACTGGGCGGGCACCGCGGACATCGTCGCCATCAAGGGCTTCAAGCGGCTCGCCCGCATCAACGTGATCCCGGACGAGGCGCAGCGTCTCGCCGAGATCAACGCCGACCCGGGCGAAAGGCCATCTTCGACCTGATCCGCGAGAACATCGGCGAGGGCAACAACCAGTACGTGGACGACGGGTTCGTGTCGGAGGACGGTCGCTTCGTGTACTTCTCGCGCCCGAGCTTCGCCGACGTCGTCTCGATCAACCTCCGCACTCGGGAGATCGCCTGGCGCACCAAGGTCGACGGTGCGCGCGCCGACCACATGGCGCTCTCGCCCGACGGCCGGCGGCTCCTGGTCTCCGCCTCCACCGCCCGCAACGTCAACGTGATCGACACGCGCAACGGGCGCATCGTCGGCCGCATTCCCTCCGGCGACCAGCCCCACGAGGTCAACTACTCCGAGGATGGGCGGACGATCTTCCACGCCAGCATCGGCACCGTCTTCACCGACACCGACGACCCCTCTGAGAGCGCCGGCAAGGGCGAGCGTGTCTTCGAGGTGATCGACGCCCGCACGCTGCGAGTCAAGCGCAAGATCGACATGGGTCAGAAGCTCGCCGACTTCGGCGCGTCGGGCCTCAGCTCGGCGGTGCGGCCGATGGCGATCGCGCCCGGCGAGCGCTTCATCTACTTCCAGCTCTCCTTTTTCCACGGCTTTGTCGAGTACGACCTCAAGCGGGACCGGCCGACGCGTCTCGCCGTGCTGCCGAAGAGCAAGCGGTCGAGGAACCTGCCGCGCACCGAATACCTGCTCGACTCCGCCCACCACGGCCTGACGATCAACCCGCGCGGAACGAAGTTCTGCGTGGCCGGTTCGATGTCCGACTACGCGGCGGTGGTCACCCGTCGCACGCTCGAGCCGGAGCGCATCATCAACGTCGGCAAGACGCCGTACTGGTCGACCTCGAGCGAGGACGGGCGCTACTGCTTCGTCTCGGTGGCCGGCGACGACCGCGTCTCGGTGATCTCCTGGAAGAAGGCGCGCGAGGTGGCTCGCATCAAGGTGGGCGACCACCCGCAGCGCATGCGCACCGGCACGATCCGCCGGGGAATACTCAGCAGCCGCTGACCGGCAGCGGGCTGCGCCGCCTGAGCCGCCGCCGCTCGAGCCGGCCGAGGCCGCAGGCGCCCGGGTCGGCGAGCACGATCTCGTCGGCGCCGCGTGCGAGCGCCTCGGCGGTGAGGGTGTCGGCGGGGTGCCAGCCGGCCGAGGCGATCGTGTCGAGACGGACGCTGTCGTCGCCGTCGAGCGTCATCCAGGCTCGGGTCAGGTCGCGTCTGGCGAGTTCGTTGCAGATCTGGTTCCAGAGACCCGACTGGATGCTGCAGCAGCGGGGCGCGCCGGTGGGCTCCTCGCGCACCAGGGACACCACCGTGAGCGTGTCGGCGCGCAGGGCGGCGGCTCGCAGGGTGGCGTCCGCTCGGTCGGTCGGCCCGTAGACGAGCAGCGTGTGCACGTCATCAATCGTAGACAGGGACGATCACGCGCACCGCGGCCCGGCCGTCGATCGACGCGCTCCCTCCATGCGCCTCGGCGATCGCCTTGACGATGGCCAAACCGAGCCCGGCACCGCCGCGGGTGCGAGCCGCATCGCCGCGGGTGAAGCGCTCGAAGGCCTGGGCGGCGAGCTCATCCGAGAAGCCGGTGCCCTCGTCGCTGACCGTGATCTGGAGCGAACGGTCGACATCGCGAGCGGAGAGGGAGATCGCCCCCGACCCGTGGCGAAGCGCGTTGTCCACCAGGTTGCCCAAAGCCTGCCGCATCCGCAGCGGATCGAGCGACGCCGAGAGGCCCTCAGGCGCGTCCACGGCAATCACGCGGCCGGAGGAGCGGGCCCGCTCCTCGAAGCGCCGCCCCGTCTGCTCGAGCAGCTCGCGCACGTCCACCTCCTCGCGGCTGAGCGCCAGCCCGCCGTCGCCGGAGCGCGCGATCAGCAGCAGGTCGTCGGCGAGCTGGGCGAGCTGGTCGGTCTCGCCCAGCGCCGCGCCGAGCGACTCGCGGGCGCCCGGCTCCAGACGAAGGCGAGCGCAGCGTCGTCTCGAGCTCGGTCTTCAGCACCGACAGCGGCGTGCGCAGCTCGTGGCTCGCGTCGGCCACGAAGCGCCGCTCGCGCTCGTAGGACCCGCGCAGCCGGTCGAGCATCTCGTTGAGCGTCTCGCCCAGGCGCCGCACCTCGTCATCGGCTGCCGGCAGGGGAAGACGCTCATCGGCTCCCCCGAACGAGATGTCAGCCGCCCGCCGGCGCATCGCCTCGACCGGCCGCAGCCCCGCACCCGCGAGCAGGTAGCCGAGCAGCGACGCGGCCAGCACGGCCAGCGGACCTCCCACCGCGAAGGAGGCGAGCACTCCGGACAGGGTCTCGTCGCGGTCCTCCACCGAGCGGGCCACCACCACGACGCTCCCGTCGGACAGCGGCCGAGCCAGCACCCGCGCCTCGCTCTCGACTCCCGGAACCGAGCGCTCCACCGTGATCGACTCCTCACGCGCGCGCGAGAGTTCGCCCGACGAGAGAGCGGGATCCTGCTCTCCCGGACCCACCACGCGAGCGAAGCCCTCCTCGGGATCCTCGGCCGCACCCGCCGCCGGGTCGCCCGACGCCGCCACCGCGGCCGCGCCGGCCTCCAGCCCCGAGTCGATCGAGTCGTTGAGGTCCTCCTCCAGCCGCAGGTACACGAACACCGCCGCCGCCGCCAGCACGATCACCATCGCGAGGGCAAAGGCCGCGGTCAGCCGCCAGCGGATCGGCAGCCGGCTCACACGGCCACGCCCCCGTCGCGCCGCAGCCGGTAGCCCGCGCCGCGCACGGTTTCCAGGGACCGCAGCCCGAAGGGCCGGTCGATCTTCTCGCGCAGGTAGCGGACGTAGACCTCCACCACGTTCGAGCGGTTCTCGTAGTCGTAGTCCCAGGCGTGCTCGAGCAGCGTGAGCTGGGAGAGCACCTCGCCCGGACGGCGCATGAACGCCTCGAGGAGCGCGAACTCCTTCGACGAGAGCGAGATCTCGTCGCCACCGCGCCAGACCTCGTGCGTGGCCGGATCGAGTCGCAGCGAGCCCACCTCCAGCACCACCGGCCGCTCCACCGGTCCCGCGTCGCGCCAGCGCCCGCAGCCGCGCCAGCAGCTCTGCCAACGAAAAGGGCTTCACCAAGTAGTCGTCGGCGCCCGCGTCGAGGCCGCGCACGCGGTCGTCGACCCCGTCGCGCGCGGTGAGCATGATGATCGGCGTCCAGACTCCGTCGCTGCGCAGGCGCCGGCAGGTCTCGAAGCCGTCGATGCCGGGGAGCATCACGTCGAGCACCACGGCGTCGAACTCGCCGGCGGCGATCATCCACAGCGCATCCTCGCCGCGCACGGCCACGTCGGCGACGATGCCCTCGCCGCGCAGGCCGCGGCGCAGCGCGGACGCCAGGGGCACGTCGTCCTCGACGATCAGGACCTTCACGCTCTCATGATGGTCTCAGCAAGCTGAGAGCGACCTGAGAGCCAGATCACGCACTACCCTGATTTGCATGGACTCCCGCCGCGCGGCGATCACGCGCATCGCCACCTTCGGCGCGGTGGCCGGCACGCTCTTCCTCCTGGTTCTCGTGACCGGCTCGGTACCCACGCCGGACGAGGCGCGCGACTTCGGCGAGAGCCTCGGGGCCTGGGCGCTCGTCGCGTACATCCCGCTGTTCGTCCTGGCCAACTTCTTCATCACATGGCCCGTTCTGGCCGGCGCGACCGGCCTGCTGTTCGGCACGGTCGCGGGTTTCCCGCTCGCGCTGGCGGGGGTCACGGTCGCCTCGCTGGTGCAGATGTTCATCGCACGGCGGCTTGCGGGCGAGCACTTCGGCGGGCTGCTGCCCGAGCGCACCAAGGTGCTGGAGGACTTCCTCACCCAACACGGCGCCGTGGCGGTGATGGAGTCGCGCATTGTCCCGCTCCTTCCGTGGGGGCTCGTCAACTACAGCGCCGGGCTCACCCGCCTGCGCTTCCCCCAGCTCGGGATCGGAACGATCGTGGGCGGCGCCCCCAAGGTGTTCGCCTATGTGGCGCTGGGCGGCAGCCTCGGCAACCTCACCTCGCCGGAGGCGATCGTCGCGGTGGCTCTGCTCGTGGCCCTCGGCATCGCCGGCGCCCTCTTCGTGCGCCGCGAGATCGTGGCGGGCCGGCGCGCCCGCCCCGCGTAGCCTCAGAAACCGGTGTCCTACTTCCAGGCCGTGAGGATCTACTCGTTCGTCGAGGTGTGCATCTTCGCCACCCTGCTCGTGGTGGCGATCGGCGGGCTCGGTGAGTCGGCCGAGCAGGTCCTGGGCTGGACCCACGGCGTGGGCTGGATCATCCTCTGCCTGCTCGTGGCCTACGGGTGCAAGCGCGGGACCTTCCCGTGGCCGCTGCTGGCCGCGACGGTGTCGCCGCTCGGCCCGGTGGGGAGCACCGCGGGGCTCGAGTACCTGGCGAGACGGCCTAGGGCTTCGGAGCCGCGCCGGCCGCGCCAGCCGCGGTGAGCCGCTCGGTGAGCTCCTCACGGCTCGTGCCGCGCTGGTAGAGGACGCGCTCGAAGAGGTCGCCGTACACGTCGAGCACCGCGAAAGTGAGGTCGGCCGTGCTCACCGTGTCCGCTTCGCGCGACGCGGCATAGTCGCCGGCACGCCGGGTCACGTCCTCGAGCACGTCCGGTCCGAGCGGCGGCCGGTCAGCGTCTTCGGAGCGGCCCGCCTCGTCGCCTCCCACCAGCGGCGCCTCGCCCACGCCGAGCCCCTGCAGCGCGGCACCCACCTCGCCGTGCAGACGCAGCGCCCGCAGCCAGCGCTCGGCCTCGTCCTGGGCCGAGTGGGCGAAGGGCAGCGCGGTGCCGGCCAGGGCCACCACGAGCGCCGTGTCCTGCGAAAGGGGTATGTGCCTGTTCTCCGTCAAAACGCCTCCGTGGTGGGTTTGCGCCATGTGCCCATCGACGGGGCTTCCCCGTCACCTTGACAGACAAAACCTTTCGTGGACATTCATTCGATGTTCGCTCGCGCGCGCTAAAGGACGTGGAAGCGAGCGTGGCGCGCGCGGGAGGGGTTGCCGGCGGGGTCGCGCGACACCACGCGCACCCGGTGCAACCCGGGATCGAGGCGGCGGCGCTTGGTCTGGCCGCTGAAGCGCACGCGGTTGGCGCCGGCCTTGCCGTTGCGCCGCAGCTTGACCTTCGTGGTGCGCCAGCGCAGCGCTCCTCGCCGCGTGCGCACACGCTTCTCGATGCGCAGCGTGACCTTTCCGGCCTCGGCCAGGCGGAAACGGATCTTCGCCCTGCGCCCCACCTGGAAGCGCTTGGGCGTCACGCGCAGCGAGCTGACCTTCGGGCGGCGGCCCTTGCCGGCCAGCGTCACTGCAGGCCCGCCGCCCGGCACGTTCGAGACGAGCTTCAGAGATGCCTCGTGTGCGCCTAGCGATCCGGGGGTGTAGCGCAGCCGCAGCGAGCAGGTCCCGCCCGCGAGCACCTGACGCCCGGTGCAGTCGCCGCCGACGCGCTCGAAACGCGCGGCGTCGCGACCGCCGATCGTCACGCCATCCACGCGCAGCCTGCCGGCGCCGGTGTTGCGCACGCTCAGCTCCAGCTCGCGCGGCTTGTGCACCGCGCGCGTGCCGAACTCGAGCCCCGACGGCACCGACACCGCCGCGTCGTCGGCGTTCAGCAGCACGGTCAGGCGCGCCGCGTTCTCGAGATGGGAGGTGGCGAGGTCGGGCTGGGCGTCGCCGTCGAAGTCGGCGATGGCCACGGCGCCGGGGCCCTCGGCTCCCGCTGCGAAGGGCGAGCCTGCCACGGGGCTGAAGCTGCCGGCGCCGTTGCCCGCCAGCACGCTGATCCTGCCCGGAAGCTGCGCGTTCGTCACGGCGAGGTCGAGCTTGCCGTCGGCGTTGAGGTCGGCCGTGCCGAGACCGCGGGGGTTGTTGGCGCCGGTGTCGAAGGGTGAGCTCGGCGCGGGGGAGAAGTGGCCGTCGCCGTCGCCCGCCATCAGGGCGACCTTGCCCGGGCTCACTCGGCTCGCGATCGCCAGGTCGAGGTTGCCGTCACCGGTGAAGTCGGCGGCCACCATCGCGCGCAGGCTGGTGGTGCCCACGGCGAAGGGTGAGCCGGTGGCCTCGGAGAACGTGCCGTCGGGCTGCTGGATCATCACGGAGAGCGTCCCGTTCTCGTTGCCGGCCGCCAGGTCGATTCGGCCGTCCTCGTCGAAGTCGCGCGCCACCACCGAGCGCGGGCTCACCGCGCCGAGCGGCACGGAATCGGCGGGGAAGAAGCCCGCTCCGGCGTTCTTCAGATGAACCGCCAGGCTGCCTGGCGAGGTGGAGTTGGCGACGACAACGTCGGGCTTCGAGTCACCGTTCACGTCCGCCACGTCGAGAGCCTGCGGCGCATCGCCCTGGGTGAAGGTGTTGACGATCCCCGTGAGCGGGGCGGCCGCCGCCGGATCGCCCTTGTGGAGGACCAGCCGCCCGCCGGCGTTGGGCAGGGCGTCGAAGATGTTGTGAGCGGTCACGGCGTCGAGGAAGCCGTCCGCGTTGAAGTCGGCCAGCCGCACGGCGCTCGGGAACTTGACGGTGGCCTCGGGCGAGCCCGCTCCTTGGGTGAAGCCGCCGGCGCCGTTGCCGTGCCAGATCCCGACCTCGCCCGGATCGGAGCTGTTGGCGATCACCAGGTCCTGGGCGCCGTCCTTGTCGAGGTCGCCGGCGGCGATGTCGCTGCCGTTGTCGCTCCCGGTGGCGTAGGGCGAGCCCGGACCGGGCACGAAACCGGCCTGGGCGGAGGTTGGAGCCGCGCATGCGAGCGCGAGCGCGGCGAGGGCTAGGGTGTGTGGGTGGCGGGCCATGTGCCGTTCCAACGGCGCGTGCCCGCGAAGATTACGGCGGGTTCGAACCCCCGGCCTGCAGCCACTCCTCCATCGACACGTGGTGAGCGGCTGCCTCGCCTTCGTCGAGCTCGTGGCGCAGCTCGCCGAGCAGGCCGTGGCGCTCGGCGACGACGTTGTGCTTGTGGATCGTCTCGAGGTTCTCCTGACGCGCGGAGATGAAGGCGTCGTCGCCCAGCACGCCGAAGCGCTCGCTGGCCATCCGCACCATCTCGCGCACGCAGTCCTCCACGAAGCGCGGGTGCATGTGGGCCTTCTCGACCACCTCGACCTCGTCGGAGCGCTTCATCAGCTCGTAGATCTCGGAGCTCATCGAGGCCTCGACGATCTCGAGCAGAGTGGCGGCCTCGATGGCGTCGGTGCAGCCCTCCGGGCAGCCGATGTAGAGCGTCCCGATCCCGCGCTGGTTGTGCGTCGCCACCGGCACCGACTCGAACACGCGCGTGATCTCGTCATCCGTGAAGCCGGCGTCCTGGAGGCGCTCCTGGGAACGCTCCATCACCATCTCCTGAGCGCAGGGGCATGCCGTCATCCCCTGTGCCTCGACTCCCACCATCCGGCGCGTGCCCGACGCCGACGCCACGGCGGCGCCGAACAGGGTGTAGATCTCCTGGGTGGGCACGCCCGAGGCAGGGGCCGGCTTGTTCTCCGGGTAGCGAGCGGCGATCGTGACCTCGGCTCGGCGCGCGTCCTGGCGGTCGCGAACGCGCTCGGCGATGTGGGCGGCGAGCGTCTCGGCCTTGAAGGCTTCGCCGAGGATCACTTCGTCGATCGCTTCGTTCACGACCTCCTCGAAGCGCGACATGTGCGCGCCCTTCTGCTTCGGCCCGAGATCAACGAAGCACTCGAGCTCGGCGTAGTAGAGCTGCTCGTGTCCGTTGAGGCGGATGCGAATGACCTTCTCGACACCCGTCACGCCCACGCGCGAGAGGCTGACGTGGGTGGAAGGACGGCGAGCCTGGACGTCGCTTCCGAGCAGGACGATTCGCTCTGTCATGGCCATGATCAACTCTACTTACGCAGGAGAAGCGGCCGGGGCTCAGGGGAACCGCGCCACAGGGCGCGAGGCGAATCGCACAAACCGTTGTAGACTGGCCGCGGCTGCACGCCTTGGACCTGGCCCATTGAGCTCAGCCCCTCGCGGTGAACGCCGCGAACCACAACCTGACATTGAGACAGGCCCCTCAGGGGGCAGACGATGTCGAAGGAGCGAGGGTTGACCGAGAAGCATCAGGGCGTAGCGCTGCTCGAAGAGCCGGCCGAAGCACGGGTTCTCGACATCGAGGAACTGCGCGGACTCGCGACCGAGGGACGCGAGCGCGGATACCTGACGTTCGAACAAATTGCGGCATGCCTCGAGGAGGTCGAGGTAACCAAGGAGCAGGTCGTGGAGTTTCGGGCGCACCTGCTCGACTCCGGTGTGGAGATCGTGGCGGCCGACAGCAGCCGCCCGCCCCCAGGGCTCGCCGCGGTGCCCGGCGGCGGCGACGGCGCGCAGCCGGCAACGGCCGCGAAGAAGCCCGAGATCGACCTGACGATCGAGCCCAGCCTCGACTCGTTGCGGCTCTACCTGCGCTCGATCGGGCGGGTCGACCTGCTCACCGCCGGCGAGGAGGTGTCGCTCGCGCGTCGCATCGAGCGCGGCGACATGGTGGCCAAACAGCAGATGATCGAGGCCAACCTGCGGCTCGTGGTCTCGATTGCCAAGGGCTACCTGGGCCGTGGGCTGTCCTTCCTCGATCTGATCCAGGAGGGCTCGCTGGGCCTGATCCGGGCGGTCGAGAAGTTCGATTACCGGCGCGGCTACAAGTTCTCCACCTACGCGACGTGGTGGATCCGCCAGGCGGTCACCCGCGCCATCGCCGACAAGGCCCGCACGATCCGCATCCCGGTCCACATGGTCGAGAAGCTGAACAAGGTCGTGCACATCGAGCGCCAGCTGGTGCAGGAGTTCGGGCGGGAGCCCACCCCTGAGGAGATCGCTCTCGAGCTCCAGTGGACCGCGCGCGAGGTCAAGGACATCCTGCGCATAGCGCAGCTGCCGGTATCGCTCGAGAAGCCGATCGGCGAGGAGGAGGACTCCGAGCTGGGCGACTTCGTGGAGGACGACACCGCCGAGTCGCCCTTCGAGCTCGCCAGCGAGAACCTGCGCCGCGAGGACGTGCGACGCGCCCTCGGCGCGCTGCCCCCGCGCGAGCGCGAGGTGATCGAGATGCGCTACGGGCTCGCCGGCGGCAAGGCGCGCACGCTCGAGGAGGTGGGCCGCGCCTTCGGAGTCACGCGCGAGCGCATCCGGCAGATCGAGAACAACACGTTGAAGAAGCTGGAGGGGTTGCCGGAGGCCCAGCGCCTCAGGGACGCCTCATGAACCAGAGGGTGGCCCCGCGCGGGAGCGGGGCGCGCCCGGTTTCCTCGAAGCCGAAGCTCGCGTAGTAGGGCACGTTGGCGGGGTTGGAGGTGTCGAGGTACACCGGCGCCTGGGCTTCCTCGAATACACGCGCGAGGAGAGCGCGGCCGATGCCCTGGCGCTGACGGGTTGGGTCGACCGCGAGGAACCACAGGAACACGTGGTGCTCCGTGGGGTGGCCCTGGTCCTGCGTTGACGAGAAGCGGAGACCGCGAACGATCGGGCCCGGGCCGGCCAGCGCGAAGCCCGGCACGAACTTGGCGAACGTCCAGGCGGGCGGCGGGTAAAGGCCGGCAGCGAAGGTGGCGGCGACTCCGGTGAGCTCGTTGTTGGCGTTAAACGCGCCGTAGATCGGTCCCCCGTAGCGGTGCATAACGGCGATCGCGGCACGGTGGTAGCGCAGCGTGACGAGGCGGCGATGGGCTCGGTGATCGGGCCCGACGGCCAGCCAGCCGGGATCGTCGAGGAGGGCGTCGGTGATGACGCGAGCGGCTGCGGCGTGTTCTGCACGCCCGATCTCCCGGACCTCAATCATTCCGTCCGCATGCGAACGTATGTTCCCCTCATGCTGACACCACGGGAGCAGGGTGACATCGGGGAGAGGTCAGCGATGTACTGGCTCGCGTATCAGGGCGCGGCGGTCGCGATCCCCGTGGGCAACAGCCGCCACTGGGATCTGATCGCTGAGATGGCGGGGCGATTGGTTCGGATTCAGGTCAAGACGAGCACTTGCTTCGTCAACGGCCGGTGGTCCGTGACCCTGTGTACTCGCGGTGGCAACCGGAGCTGGAACGGACTCGTCAAGCGCCTTGATCCCTCTCGCTTCGACTACCTGTTCGTCCTGACCGGGGATGGTCGTCGCTGGTTCATTCCCGCTGTCCGGATCGAGGGTGGTTGCAGCCTGAGCCTCGGCGGACCGAAGTACGCGGATTTCGAGGTCGAGCGAGGCGATCCGATCCAGCCTCCTTCGGCTGGCGACAGCCCGACTACAATCGTCGTTCCCGCGCTCCGGGGGGATGTCCGAGTGGTTAAAGGAGATGCGCTGTAAACGCATTGGCTCAGCCTACGCAGGTTCGAATCCTGCTCCCCCCACTGCACGACTCGCCGACGTAGCTCAGCTGGTAGAGCACCTCCATGGTAAGGAGGGGGTCAGGGGTTCGAGTCCCCTCGTCGGCTTCCCGCCGCGGAGCGGAAGTTGCTGCAAATGGGACCGACCCCGGTACGGAGTCGGTCCTCCTGCGTAGGTGCGCGTCGCTGGACGCTCACCTTAGTCAGGTGCGCGGCTCCCACCGCATCGAACGCCGGGCGAGGGCGACGGCGAGGACCGTCCAGGCCGCGATCACGAGGAGCGGTTCGGCCGCCTGGCCCCAGGTCTCGGCGAACGTGAGCGTCGCCTGCGTCGCGTCAGGGCCGTCGAGGCCGAACCAGCCGATCCTCACCAGGTCCGAGATCGCCGCTCCGGGGGTGAGCGAGAGGATGTCGCGAAGCCGGTCCGGCATGTCGGGGATCGTGTTGGTCATTGGGCCGACCGAGGCCAGGAGGATGAGCGGCAGGCTGGTCAGCTGAGCGGCCTCGGCGCTTCGGGTCCATGCCGCGGTCCAGTAGGCGAACGCGGTGAACATGGTGACCACCATCACCGCCAGCGCCGCGTAGAGCGCCAGGTTCACCGGCAGCGGCTGGCCGAGGGCAGCGGCGATCGGGATGGCGACCGCGCTCAGGATCAGGGCGCTCAGCGCCCCCGGCAGCGCGATGCTGACGAGCAGCTCGGCGTCGCGGGTCTCGCCGGTGCGCATGCGCTTGAGGACGAGCTCGTCGCGGCGGTTCGCGAACTGGGCGAGCACGTTGTAGTAGACCGGGAAAAGTGCGGTGACGATGAGCATGGTGACGATGGCGCCCGCGCCCACGGATTCGTCGCCGCGCTCGCCGGTGACCAGCAGCGCGAGCGGAAGCAGCGGCAGCACTGCTGCGTAGACGAAGGCGAGGCGGTTGCGCGAGAGCAGGACCGTGTTCCAGCGCGTCAGGCTGGCGGTCCGCCGGAGCGAGAAGCTATCGGCAAGGGGGGTCATCGGAGGGCTCCTTCCTCGTTAGTCGGGTCGCCACCGTCCGCGATCGAGAGGAACACGCTCTCGAGGCTCGGGCTGCTGGCGTCGAGATCGTCGAATTCGACCTGGTTGAGCGCGGCCCAGGCCAGCAGGTCGGACAGCGAGCTCTGGAGCGCGTCGGTCTCCAGGGTCGTGCGCTCGTGCTCGCGGACGACGCGGCGGATGCCGGCGAGGTCGTCGGGTATGTCGGGGACGTTCGCGAAGCTGATCGTCGACGGGTGCCCCGCCGCGATCTCGGTGGGCGTCCCCGATCGGACGATGCGGCCGGCATGCATGATCTCCAGCCGCTCGGCGAGCGCCTCGGCCTCCTCGAGGTAGTGCGTCGTGATGAGCACCGTGGCGCCCCTGTCGCGCAGGTCGGACACAAGCCGCCACACGTCACGCCGGCTCTCGGGGTCCAGGCCGGTGGTGGGCTCGTCGAGGATCACCAGCTCCGGGCTGCCCATCAACGTGAGGGCGAGATCGACGCGGCGGGTCTCGCCGCCGGACAGCGCCAGATGGCGGGAATGGCCTCGTCCAAGCCCGATCCCGCCCGGCGCAACGAGCGCTCGCGCCGCGCCATCCTCGCCGCCACCATCGCCCTGATCGGCGAGCTCGGCTACGAGCACGTCTCGATCGAGGCGATTGCCAAGCGCGCCGGCGTCGGCAAGCAGACGATCTACCGCTGGTGGCCGTCGAAGGGCGCCGTTGTGCTCGAAGCGCTGGACGACAGCCTCGCGCCGGTCGTCGACTTCCCGGACACCGGCGACATCGTCGAGGACCTACGCACCCAGATGCACGGCGTCACACAGTCGCTCGGCTCAACTGAGGTCGGTCGCGTCTACCAAGGACTGATCGCAGCGGCGCAGTCCGACCCCGCCCTCTCGCGCGCGCACCTCGAGCAGGTCATCGAGCCGGCCGCCGTTGCGTGCCGTGAGCGGCTCGCGCGCGCGCAGGAACGCGGCGAGATGCGCGCGGACGCCGACCGCCAAGCGCTGATCGACCTGCTCTACGGGGCGATCTACTACCGGCTGCTCTTGCACACGCGGCCGCTCGAGCCCGAGCAGATCGACGCCGCTCTGGACATCGCGTTCGAAGGACTGCGCTAGTCCTTCACCCGAAGGTCCGCCGAAGGAGCTACTTTCCGCCCCGTGTGCCGCTGGCTCGCCTACTCCGGGAACGAGATCCGCCCCGAGACGCTCCTGTACGACACCAAGTACTCGCTCGTCGAGCAGAGCCGCCAGGGCAGGCTGGCCGGGAACCTGCCCAACGCGGACGGCTTCGGCCTGGGCTGGTACGGGGACCGGGAGCTTCCGGGGCTGTACCGCAGCGTCGCGCCGGCCTGGGGCGACAGGAACCTGCGCGAGCTGGCGAACCAGATCAGCGCGCCGCTCTTCCTGGCCCACGTGCGGGCCGCGACGGGAACGCCGATCGAGCAGACGAACTGCCATCCCTTCCGTCACGGACGCTGGCTGTTCGTACACAACGGCTTCATTGCCGACTACGCGCGCGTCCGGCGCGAGCTTCTGCTCGAGGTCGATCCCGAACTCTTCCCGGGTATCGAGGGCACGACGGACTCCGAGCTCATGTTTCATCTTGCCCTCACGTTCGGGCTCGAGGACGAACCGCTGGCCGCCCTGGAGCGGATGGCGGGGTTCGTCGAGGCGACCGGGCGTCGTCACGACGTCGAGGAACCGCTTCAGATGACGATCGGGTTGAGCGACGGCGAGCGCATCTACGCTGCGCGCTACGCCAGCGGGCCGGTGGTCAACTCGCTGTTCGTGACCGCGGACGCCACCGCCATTCGGGAGCTCTACCCGGAGGACGAGCGCTTCCAGCAGTTCGCCGACGAGGCGCGTGCGGTCGTCTCGGAGCCGCTGGGCGATCTTCCCGGCATCTGGCACGAGATCGCACCCGGCTCGGCGCTGGTGGTGCAGCCGGGTGAGGACGAGCGCGTGTCGTTCACGCCGCGAGTGCCCTGACCGTGTGGCCGCCCGAGGCAATCGAGTTCCTCCGCGAACTGGAGGCCAACAACGACCGCGACTGGTTCAAGGCCAATCGCTCCCGCTATGACACCTACCTCGTCGAGCCGGCGGTCGAGCTGGGGGAGCAGCTTCGTCATTTCGGCGAGACGCACCTGTTCCGGCCCTACAACGACACCCGCTTTCATATGCGGCCGCCGATCAAGGAGCAGCTCGGGGTCGCGATCGGCCACGGGGGCGGAGGCGGCTACTACGTGGAGCTGTCGCTTGACGGCCTGCTTGTCGCCGCCGGGCTCCACGCGCCGGCCTCCGATCAGCTCGAGCGCTTCCGTGCGGCCATCGACGACGGGCGGCGCGCGGCGTCGTTCGAGCGGGCGCTGAAAACCGCGGCGGCCGCCGGTCTGGAGCCCGCCCCGCCCGAGCTCAAGCGGGCGCCCAAGGGCTATCCGGTCGACCACCCGCGGATCGAGCGGCTGCGGATGAAGGAGCTCGCCCTCTACAAGCGGCACGAGCTCGAGCCGTGGCTGCACAAGCGCTCCGCGGACAAGCGCGTCCGCTCGGAGCTGGAGAGCGCCACGCCGCTCGTGCGCTGGCTGGCCAAGCATGTCGGGCCTTCGCAGCGCGAGCGGCGCTAGCGGCAGCGCGCCGCAACTTTCACATCTTCGTTACGTTGATCCGGCATGACCTGGACTCGCCGTGCGGCCATCGCCGCCGCTCTCGCCCTGCTCGCTCTCATTCCCTCCACAGCGTCCGCCAACGGAGGACCGCCGTCCGACGTGACCGTGATGTCGCGCAACATCTACCTCGGCGGCGACATCTTCAGGCCGATCGGCGCCCCGAACCTGGCCGAGTTCGAGCGCCAGGCCGGTCTTCTCTGGCAAGAGGTCCGGCAGACCAACTTTCCCTTCCGTTCCAAGCTCCTCGCCCGCGAGGTGCAGCGCGAGCAGCCCGATCTGATCGGCCTTCAGGAGGTAGCGCTGTGGCGCCGCGGGCCTCAGGGGTTGAAGGACGGCGCCACCACCCCGGCCCGCCGCGTGGTCTACGACTTCTTGGCCATCCTTCGCCGTGAGCTGCGGCGACTGGGGCTCAACTACCGGGTCGCCGTCAAGCAGCGCGAGGCGGACATCGAGGCGCCGATCGATGCCGGCTACGACGTGCGTCTGACGATGCACGACGTGATCCTCGTGCGCAGGCGTCCGGGCCTTCGCGTCAGGAACACCTCGAGCGCCAACTACGACGCGGACATCAGCGTCCCGACGGCGGCCGGGCCCCTGACCAGCACACGTGGCTGGACGGCGGTCGACGCGACTCTGTCGGGAAGCCGCTTCCGCTTTGTGAACACCCACCTCGAGTCCGCCCTCGACAGCATCCGTGTCGCCCAGGCCACCGAGCTAGTCGGCCCCAGCGGTCCGCTCCGGGCGCGGCGGCCGGTGATCCTCGTCGGCGACTTCAACTCCGACCCCGAGGGTCGGGGCGGGGAACGCGGCCGGCGCCTACGACCTGATCGAGGGGGCGGGGTTCAGCGACGTCTGGCCTCGCGCCCACCCGAACGCTCCAGGCCTCACCTTCGGCTTCGACTCGGACCTCAGCAACCGCACGGCGGCCGGCTTCAGCGCTCGCATCGACCTGATCTGGACCAAGCCGCGGCTGCGGGTCCTGGACATGTCGATCGTCGGGAAGCGCCGCAGCGATCGCCGGCGCGGCCTATGGCCGGCCGATCACGCGGGCGTGGTCGCGGAGTTGCGGCTGCCGGGTTAGCGATTCACCCGCTCGCCCTCGGCTCCCAGCCCAGCGCATCGATCAGGCCGTCGCGGAAGTGGAAGTACCAGGTCACGTGCGTCTCCGCGAACGAACCGTCCGCGTGCACCACCCTGATCGAGCCGTGAACGAACACAGTGTCGCCGCGCTCCTCGTACTCCTGGGCATGGGCGATCAGCTCGGTTCCGTCCTCCACCGACTGCGCGAAGAACGCCCGGATCCCATCCGCCCCACGAAGCACCCTGCCCTGCGCCGAGTAGGGGCGTGCCTCAACTGTTGCGTGGGAGAGTTCGAGAAGCTTCTCCATTGTCGCGAGCGGGCCGCCGGTCTCGAAGGTCTGCCACGCGTCCCTGATGGCCAGGACGTTCGGCGAGTCCATCCTTGGCGAGTGTCTCACCTTCGGCGCTAGACTGGGCGATTGACCTCGCGGCCGGCCGCGAACGCTCGTGTGCCACCGGCCGCCTGAAACACCTACCTTTTCCTAGGAGCCATGGCTCGCGGAGACGTACGAATCGCCGTAACCCTCGCCTGCGAGGAATGCAAGCGGCGCAACTATCAAACCGAGAAGTCAAAGCGGAACAGCCCGGACCGGATCGAGTTCCGCAAGTACTGCCGTTGGTGCGGCAAGCACACGCCGCACAAGGAAACTCGCTAGAGCAGTGGCGAAGGATCGTCAGCGCGCTAAGCAGCGCCAGGCCGAGCGTCGCGCTCGGCGGTTGGCCGCTGAGCGGGAGCATTCTCCCGAGCCGCGCACGGACGAGCCCGACGCACCCATCGACGAGGGTCCGTCGGACGATCGCATCTTCGACGTGCCCGGGGTCAACCCCGGCCTCTCGGTGGGCGCGCCGCCCGAGAACGAGGGGCGTTCCGACGCCGTGCTCGAAGGCGAGCACGGCCTGCTCGACCGCGAGACCCGGACATCCGAGCCGGATGCTTCGCCTAAGACTCCGCAGACCGAGGACGAGGCGCTGCGCGAGATCGAGGACTGGGAGGTCGACGCCGACGACCACCTGACCGAGGAGGAGATCGCGGACGAGCTCGAGGCCGAGCGCGAGCTCGCCGGTGAGGGTGAGGGCGGCTACGCGGTCGCCGGCCGGCGCGGTCGCGACGAGGCCGAGCGCCACAAGCACCGCCCGCGCGTAATACAGTTCCTGATTGCAGTCTGGGCCGAGCTCCAGAGGGTGCAGTGGCCGAATCGCCAGGCCCTCATAACGCTCACCGGTGTTGTGCTCGGCTTCGTCCTCATCGCCGGCGGCTACCTGGGGCTGCTGGACGCCATTTTCTCCGAACTGATCAAGGCAATCCTCTGATGTTTCGCTGGTACGCAGTCAACACATACTCCGGTCACGAGAACAAGGTCAAGCAGAACCTTGAGCACCGACGCATCTCGCTCGGCCAGGAGAACGCCATTCGCCAGATCGTCATCCCCACCGAGCAGGTGCAGGAGATGAAGGACGGCCAGAAGCTGACCAAGGAGCAGCGGACCATGCCCGGGTACCTGCTCGTGAACATGAACCTCACCGACGACTCGTGGTCGCTCGTCAAGAACACGCCAGGCGTAACCGGCTTCGTGGGCGCGTCCAACAACCCGGTGCCGCTCAACCAGGGCGAGGTCGACCGCCTGCTCCATCGCGAGACCGCCGAGCGCCCCCGCACCCGCGCCCAATTCTCGATCGGCGAGTCCGTGAAGGTGGTCTCCGGGCCGCTGTCGGACTTCTCCGGGGAGATCTCAGAGATCAACGAGGACGCAGCTAAGCTCAAGGTCCTCGTCTCGATCTTCGGCCGGGAGACGCCGGTGGAGGTCGGGTTCGACCAGGTCAAGAAGATCTAGCGCCCGCTCATGGCACGCAAAGTCCTCACTCTCATCAAGCTCCAGGTCCCCGGTGGCCAGGCCAACCCGGCTCCGCCGGTCGGTCCCGCCCTGGGTCAGCACGGCGTGAACATCATGGAGTTCTGCAAGGCGTTCAACGCGCAGACCCAGCAGGACACCGGCACCATCATTCCGGTCGAGATCACGGTCTACGAGGACCGCTCGTTCACGTTCATCACGAAGACCCCGCCGGCCGCCGTGCTCATCAAGCAGGCGATCGGGCTGGACAAGGGCTCCGGCGAGCCCAACCGCAACAAGGTCGGCACCATCAGCCAGGCCCAGGTCCGGCAGATCGCCGAGCAGAAGATGCCCGACCTGAACGCGCACGACATCGATCAGGCGGCGAAGATCATCGAGGGCACGGCGCGCTCGATGGGCGTGGAGGTTCGCTGATCATGCCCAAGCACGGCAAGCGCTACCGCACGAACCTCGAGACGGTCGACCGCGAGCATCTCTACGCGCCCGGCGAGGCGGTTGAGATCATCAAGGGCTTCGAGCCGGCCAAGTACGACGAGACCGTGGAGGTTCATATCCGCACCGGTCTGAACGTGCGCCACGCCGACCAGCAGCTGCGCGGGACGATTTCGCTCCCGCACGGGCTCGGCAAGGAGATGACGGTGGCCGTGTTCGCGCGGGGCGACAAGGCGCGCGAGGCCGAGGAGGCCGGCGCTGACGTGGTCGGCGCCGAGGACCTCGCCGAGCGCGTGGAGGGCGGCTACACCGACTTCGACGTCGCAATCGCGACGCCGGACATGATGCCGGTGGTGGGCAAGCTCGGCCGCATCCTCGGGCCGCAGGGCAAGATGCCCAACCCGAAGGTGGGCACGGTCACGATGGACGTCTCCAAGGCGGTGTCCGAGTCCAAGGCCGGCAAGGTCGAGTACCGGACCGACCGCCACGCGATCGTGCATCTGCCGATCGGGAAGCTCAGCTTCGACGGCCAGGTGCTGCTCGAGAACTACGCCGCGCTGCTCGAGGAGATCCTTCGGGCCAAGCCCGCCTCCGCCAAGGGCCGTTACCTGCAGACGGTGACGATCACCACCAGCGCGAATCCGGGCGTCAAGATCGACCCCTCGCGCACGCGCGGAATCGTGGAGGAGCCCGCCGCGGTAGCCTGAGGGGCTCAAAGCTTTCTGCCCGAGACCCCCGGCGTCCATAAGACCGGGGCAGGTGGAGCGAGCGAAGCCGGACCGTTGTGGTCCGTTGTGACGTGAGCCCGCCTGCGTGCGGGCTCATTTTGATTCAACGGAACGGAACGGAATGAACAAAGACCAAAAGGCAGCGGTCATCGAGGAGGTGGCCGCCCAGATCACGGAGTCGGAAGCGGTCTTCGCCGTCGACTACCGCGGCATCTCGGTGCCCCAGGCGGCCGAGCTGCGCACCCGGCTGAACGACGCCGGCGCGCGCTTCCGGGTGGTCAAGAACACGCTGACCCAGCGCGCGGCCGATCAGGCCGGCGCCGACACCCTGAAGGAGCTCCTCGAGGGACCCACGGCCTTCACGTTCGTGGCCGTCGATGGCGGCGACGTGGCCCTGGCCGCCAAGGCGCTCGCCCAGTTCAACCGCGAGAACGACATGCTCGCGTTCAAGGGCGGCGTCATGGGTGGCGAGCCGCTGACGGTCGAGCAGCTCACCGCACTGTCGAGGCTGCCCGCGCGCGAGGTGCTGCACGGCCAGCTCGTAGGCGTGATCGCGTCGCCGATCACCGGCCTCGTCCGAGGCCTGAACGCGCTGATCTCCGGGCTGGCGATCCAGCTGAAGCAGATCGCCGACGAGGGGATGGTGCCGGTGGGCGGGGCTCCTGCCGAGGCTGCGGAGCCTGCCGAGGCGGAGGCGGAGCCGGAGGCCGCCGAACCGGAGCCGGAGGCTGCCGCCGAGCCAGAGCCGGAGGCCGCCGCGGAACCCGAGGCCGAAGCCGAGGCAGAGACTTCCGCCGACGAGGCCCCCGCCGGGGACGCCTCCGAAGGCGACGAACCCGATGCAACTGACACGCCCTCCGAGGGCGAAGAGAAGGAGTAAGGAGGGCCCATGGCCACTGCAACTGAACTGATCGAAGAAATCAAGAAGATGTCCGTCCTCGAGCTGTCTGAGCTGATCAAGGCGCTCGAGGAGGAGTTCGGCGTTTCCGCGACCGCTGTCGCGGCGGCCGCGCCCGCCGGCGCAGCCGCGGCCGGTGACGGCGCAGAGGCCGAGGAGGAGTCCTCGACCGTGGATGTCGTCCTCACCGGCGCCGGCGAGAAGAAGATCCAGGTCATCAAGGTCGTGCGCGCCGCGACCGGCCTCGGCCTCAAGGAGGCCAAGGCTCTCGTCGACGAGGCCCCCAAGCCGGTGCGCGAGGGCGTCGATCGCGAGGAGGGCGACAAGCTCAAGGGCGAGCTCGAGGAGGCCGGAGCCAGCGTCGAGCTGAAGTAGCCGTCACACCCGCATCGCTTCGCGAGGGGCCGCCCGCGAGGCGGCCCCTCGTCGTTCCAAGGTGTTCCGGCCTCCAGCTCGACCCGTCCACGTCGTCATCGGTCAAGAAACTCGTTTGCCGACTGATCAGTGAGCAAACGAGTTTTTTGAATGGCAGGTAGATAACACGGGGCGACGCGCATCAGCCGGGCGGGGCGCACGAGGCGGTGTACGCCCGGGGCATAGCTCGAGCCAGGCCCGGGTAGCCGAAGGCCAATGATCCTCCGCCTCGTACTCGCCGCCCTCATCGCCGTCGTTCTGTTCGACCCGCAGGCCGCGTTGGCCGGGCAGGCCGACAAGCAGCCCACAGCCGTCGGCCGCGACGGCGCCGCCGCCACCGTCGACACACTCGGCACGAGGGCCGCCATCGAGACGCTTCGCAAGGGCGGGAACGCCGTCGACGCCGCCGTGGCCGCCGCAGGCGTTCTCGGCGTGACTGAGCCCTACTCGTGCGGGATCGGCGGCGGTGGGTTCATGGTCATCCGGACTCCCGATGGCGAGGTCACCACGATCGACTCACGCGAGGAGTCGCCCGCCGCCATGCAGCCCGACTCCTTCTTCGAGAACGGGGCGGCGCTGGCCTTTGAGCCGGCGCGCTGGAGTGGGCTGTCGGCGGGCGTGCCCGGTACGGTGGCCGGCTGGGAACGGGCGCTCGAGCAGTACGGGACCTGGTCGCTCGAGAAGGTGCTGAAGCCGGGCATCCAAACCGCGCGCAGGGGATTCAGCGTCGATGAGACCTTCGTCGCTCAGACCGAGCCGGCCGTGCCGTGGTTCGACGACGTCCCGTCCACCGCCGACATCTTCCTCGACGAGGACGGCACTCCGCGCGACGTCGGCCACCGCCTCCGCAACCGCGATCTCGCGCGCACGTACAAACTGATCGCCGACCAAGGCGCCCGCGCCTTCTACCGCGGCGACCTCGCGCGGGCCATCGTCGACGCCGCCCAGAACCCCCCGGTCGCAGCGGACGCCGATCACGTCTGGCGCCAGGGTCTGCTCGAGCGCTCCGATCTTCGGAGCTACGAGGCGATCGAGCGCGACGCTGCCCGCGTCGGCTACCGCGGCCTCGACGTATGGGGCATGGGCCCGCCGTCGAGCGGGGCGACCACCGTGGGGGAGGTCCTCAACATCCTCGAGGGCTACAGCGACCTCGCGGCCGACCGCACGCGCGCCCTACACCTGCTGCTCGAGTCCGAGCGTCTCGCCTACGCGGACCGAAACGCCTACCTCGCCGACCCCGAGTTCTTCGACGTGCCGCTCTCGGGCCTTCTCTCCGACAGCTTCGCGGCGGAGCGCCGCGAGTTGATCGACCCGGCTCAAGCGGCAACGAGCCCTGTCGATCCCGGCGACCCGTACGACAACCGGGGCGAGCCGTCGGCAACCGTCTCCCACCCGCACCAGTCGACCACGCACCTCGTGGTGTCGGATCGCAGCGGAACGGTCGTGTCCTACACGTTCACGATCGAGTCCACCGGCGGCAACGGCCTCGTCGTGCCCGGCTACGGCTTCCTGCTCAACAACGAGCTGACCGACTTCAACATCGACTCGACCACGCACCCCAACCGCGCCGATGGCGCCAAGCGGCCGCGCAGCTCGATGAGCCCGACGATCATCACGCGCGACGGCAAGCCGTTCATCGCGGTCGGCTCGCCGGGCGGCTCGACGATCCCCACCACGGTCCTGCAGGTGCTGCTCGAGCGCCTCGACCTGGGAGCGAGCCTGCCGGGGGCGATCCAGCGGCCGCGAGTGGCCGAGCGCAACAACGCCTCGGGCGCCACGGCGGAGCCCGCCTTCATCGCCTCGGCCGAGGGTCAGCGGCTCGCCAACGAGTACGGGCACACGTACGGCACGCCGATGACCGAGATCGGCGCGGTCACGGCGCTCGAATTCGGGCGGCGCGGGAGGGTCCTCGCGGCGGCCGAGCCCACACGCCGCGGCGGTGGCAGCGCGGCCACCGTGCGGCCGTAGTCTTCGAACAGCCGTGCCCAACCTCCGCCTCGACCACGTGGTCATCCACGTCTCCGACTGGGAGCGCTCGAACGCCTTCTATCGCGATGTGCTCGGGGCCGAGCTGATCGAGAAGGACGACGGGAGCCCGTCCCGCCACTACCGCTTCGGTGACCAGCAGCTGAACGCACATGGGCCGGGCATGGACCCCCACCCGGTGGCGCAACGGCCGGCCGCTCCGGGCGGCGCCGACCTCTGCTTCGTCTGGGACGGCCCGATCGAGACGGCGCGCCGCCATCTGGAGGCGCACGGAGTCGAGGTCGAGCTTGGACCGGTCACCCGCTATGGCGGCAGCGACAAGGGGACGAGCGTCTACTTCCGCGACCCCGACGGCAGCCTGCTCGAGCTCATCTCGTACGGCCACCGGTGAGCCGCCGGGCGATCGCGCTCGGGTCGCTCGTCACGGTGCTCGCCGCGGACTGGACGATCCGGCGTGTGCGCCCGCCCTGGCTCCTGGTGGGTGTGCTCGACGAGCCCGCGCACGTGGCCACCGGCGCCCTTGTCTATCTGAACCTCCCGGAGCGCTCACCCGAATTCGCCGCCGGCTTCATGGCCGGCTCGGTGCTGCCCGACGTGGACCACGTCCCGTTGCTGTTCTCGCGCGCGCTTCCGCAGCTCGACGACCCGAGGCCGGTCACGCATTGCCTGCTTGCCTTGGCGCCGCCCGCGCTCGTCGGCGTGGCCGCTCCACGGGGGCCGCTGCGCGACTACGCGCTGGGCGCGGCCGCCGGCGGACTCGCCCACTTCGCCCGCGACCTGGCCGTGGGCACGGGGGTGGCGCTGCTGTGGCCGCTCTACCCGCGGAGCCTGCGCGTGCCGTACTCCCTGTATCGGTTGGCGCTCACGGCGCTGGCGGTCCGGGCAGCCTGCCCGGGACCGCGCGGGAAAGGCCGTCGAGGCGGGCAAATAGCGAAAAGACGCGCTACCCTGACCCTCGGCCTATAGCCGTAGCCGTCCCTCGGGAGCCGCGCCGACACATATTCTCGGCGCCTCGGGACGGGGTCCGTGATGGCCGTGCGAGCCCGCTTCGGCGGGCGCGCAACCGCCCCTTGTGGGGGCGGGCTTCGGTCTGCTATTCTGGTCGGTCGCGCTTTGCGCCCGTTTCGCCCTCGCCCGCCGTTGTCTCAACTGACTCGAAGGAGTTGCCGTCTTGGCACGCGTTGACGCTGCTCGTACCCGCCGCTCGTTCTCCCGGCTGGAGAACACCCTTGAAGTTCCCAACCTGATTGACATCCAGCGCCGCTCGTTCGAGTGGCTCGTGGACACCGAGAAGGGTGGTCTGCGCGAGACCATCGATGATGTCTCGCCGATCGAGGACTACACCGGCAACCTCGCCGTGGTCTTCGAGGACATTCATTTCGACGACCCCGTCGCTCCGATCTCCGAGTGTCGTGAGAAGGACCTGACCTACGCCCGCCCGCTGACCGTGAAGGTCGCGTTCCAGAACCGCGAGACCGGCGAGATCCGCGAGCAGTCCGTCTTCATGGGCGACTTCCCATGGATGACCGACTGGGGCACCTTCATCATCAACGGCACCGAGCGCGTCGTCGTGACGCAGCTGGTCCGTTCGCCGGGCGCCTATGTCATGGAGCCCAAGGACCGCGAGAAGCAGGTCTTCATCGCCAACCTGATGCCGGCCCGCGGCTCGTGGCTCGAGCTCGAGATCGACAAGAAGGGCCGCGTCTACGTCCGCATCGACCGCAAGCGCAAGCTGCCGGTCACCGTCCTGCTGCGCGCGATGGGCGAGACGCTGCGCGAGGGCGGCTACGTCCCCGAGGGCTGGACGGGCACCGACGAGGAGATCCTGTCGCTCTTCGACGACAGCCTCTATGTCCGCCTCACCCTCGACGCGGACACCGAGGTCACCAAGTCCGAGGACGGCGCCCTCATCGAGCTGTTCAAGAAGCAGCGCCCGGGCGAGCCGCCCTCGATCGATGCGGCCAAGAACCTGCTGAACCAGCTGTTCTTCGACCCCAAGCGCTACGACCTCACGCGCGTCGGCCGCTACAAGCTCAACAGCCGGCTTCACATCGACGAGCCGCTCGACACCCGCACGCTCACCCCGCGCGACATGATCGAGCTGATCAAGGAGCTGATCGCGCTCCCGCGTGAGCTCGGCATTCCCGAGTCGGGGATGTACGAGTCGGAGGACGGCGAGGACCCGATCAAGGACTTCGCGGCCGAGGCCCTCTCGCTGCCGCGCGAGCCCGTGGCCGACCGCCTCGACGAGTACGAGCACTTCGGCAATCGGCGCCTGCGCACCGTGGGCGAGCTGATCCAGGAGGCCTTCCGGATCGGGCTCTACCGCATGGAGCGCGTGGTCCGCGAGCGCCTCACCACCGAGGACGCGGACACGATCACGCCGCAGACCATCATCAACATCCGCCCGGTCGTGGCGGCCCAGAAGGAGTTCTTCGGGTCCTCGCAGCTGAGCCAGTTCATGTCCCAGACGAACTCGCTGGACGGCCTGACGCACCGGCGCCGCCTGTCGGCGCTCGGCGCCGGCGGGCTCACCCGCGAGCGCGCACCCATCGAGGTGCGCGACGTGCACCCCACCCACTACGGCCGCATGTGCCCGATCGAGACGCCGGAGGGGCCGAACATCGGCCTGATCGGCTCGCTGTCGAGCTTCGCCGAGGTCTCCGAGTTCGGCTTCGTGACGACGCCCTACCGCGTGGTGAAGGACGGCCTCGTGACCAATGAGATCGTCCACCTGGACGCCACCCAGGAAGAGGACAAGGTCATCGCGCAGGCCAATGCGGGGATCGACGAGAAGACGAACAAGCTCAAGGGCCCGGCGGTCGAGTGCCGCACGCGCGAGGAGGAGAGCGTCCTCGCTCCGCCCAAGTCCGTCGACCTGATGGACGTGTCGCCGGTCCAGATCTGGTCCGTCGCCACGGCGCTGATCCCGTTCCTCGAGCACGACGACGCCAACCGCGCGCTGATGGGCTCGAACATGCAGCGCCAGGCCGTGCCGCTGCTCAAGACCGAGTCGCCGCTGATCGGCACCGGCATGGAGGTCCGTGCCGCCGTCGACAGCGGTGACGTGGTGCTCGCCGACAGTGCCGGCACCGTCTCCTACGTCGACGCCGAGCGCATCGTGCTCGACTCGGCCGACGGCAAGGAGGAGCACGAGCTCGAGAAGTACACGCGCTCCAACCAGGGCACGCTGATCCACCAGAAGCCCCTGGTCGCCGCGGGCGAGAAGGTGAAGAAGGGCCAGGTGCTGGCCGATGGGTCCTCGACCGACAAGGGCGAGCTGGCGCTCGGCAAGAACTGCCTGGTGGCCTTCATGTCCTGGGAGGGCTACAACTTCGAGGACGCGATCATCATCTCCGAGCGCCTCGTCAAGGACGACGAGCTCACCTCGATCCACATCGAGGAGTACGAGATCGACGCCCGCACGACGAAGCTCGGCGACGAGGAGATCACCCGCGACATTCCGAACCGCTCGGAGGAGTCGCTGCGCAACCTCGACGACCGCGGCATCGTCCGCATCGGCGCCGAGGTCGGCTCGGGCGACCTGCTCGTCGGCAAGGTCACGCCGAAGGGCGAGACCGAGCTGACCGCCGAGGAGAAGCTGATCCGCGCGATCTTCAAGGAGAAGGCGCGCGAGGTCCGCGACACCTCGCTCAAGGTGCCCCACGGTGAGGGCGGCGTCGTGATCGACGTCAAGACCTTCAGCCGCGACAACGACGACGACCTGCCGCCCGGGGTCAACGACCTCGTGCGCGTGTATGTGGCCAAGAAGCGCAAGATCGCCGAGGGCGACAAGCTCGCCGGCCGCCACGGCAACAAGGGCGTGATCTCGAAGATCGTGCCCGAGGCCGACATGCCGCACCTCGAGGACGGCACCCCGGTCGACGTGATCCTCAACCCGCTCGGCGTGCCGAGCCGCATGAACCTGGGCCAGATCCTGGAGACCCACCTCGGGTGGGTGGCCGGCAACGGCTGGTATGACGACGGCTCGGAGGCCTACAAGGAAGCGTCCAAGAACGGCGCGCGCGTCAACGTGGCCACGCCGGTGTTCGACGGCGCCACCGTCGAGGACGTCGACGAGGCGCTCGTGCGCTGGTCGGAGGAGAAGGGGGTCCCGCGCGGGATCAACTTCCACGTCGACAAGTCGAGGCGCGAGGGCATGCGCTGCTCGGGCAAGGTGCAGCTCTACAACGGCCGCACCGGCGAGCCTTACGAGGCGACGGTGACCGTCGGCTACATGTACATCCTGAAGCTGCTGCACCTCGTGGACGACAAGATCCACGCGCGCAGCACCGGCCCCTACTCGCTCGTCACCCAGCAGCCGCTGGGCGGCAAGGCGCAGTTCGGCGGCCAGCGCTTCGGCGAGATGGAGGTGTGGGCGCTCGAGGCCTACGGCGCGGCGTACACCCTCCAGGAGATGCTCACGATCAAGTCCGACGACACCGTCGGGCGCGTGAAGGCCTACGAGGCGATCGTCAAGGGCGAGAACATCGCCGAGCCCTCCATCCCGGAGTCGTTCAAGGTGCTGTTGAAGGAGATGCAGTCGCTGGCTCTCGACGTGGACGTGCGCTCCGAGGAGGGCGCCGGCGTCGAGATGCGCGACGAGGACGACGATCTCCTGCGCGCCGCCGAGGAGCTGGGCATCGACCTGTCGGGGGTCAGAGCCACCGACGGTGACGCCGCCGACGAGGGCGAAGAGAAGGTCGAGGCAGAAGGCGAAGGCGGGCAGACCGAGGAAACGCCCGCCGCCCAGGACGCAGAAATGATTGAGGAGTAAGGGACCGAATGATCGACATCAACAACTTCGACGCCATCAGCATCGGCCTGGCGTCGTCCAAGCAGATCCGGTCCTGGTCCTCGGGAGAGGTAACCAAGCCGGAGACCATCAACTACCGGACGCTCAAGCCCGAGAAGGACGGGCTCTTCTGCGAGCGCATCTTCGGTCCCACCAAGGACTGGGAGTGCTACTGCGGCAAGTACAAGCGTGTCCGGTACAAGGGCATCGTCTGCGAGCGCTGTGGCGTGGAGGTCACGCGCTCGAAGGTCCGCCGTGAGCGCATGGGCCACGTCGACCTGGCGGCCCCCGTCTCGCACATCTGGTTCTTCAAGGGTGTGCCGAGCCGGATCGGCTACCTGCTCGACATGGCTCCGAAGGAGCTCGAGAAGGTCCTCTACTTCGCCGCGTCGATCGTGACGTGGGTGGACGACGAGGCCCGCCAGAAGGACCTCGGTCGGCTCGAGAAGGAGATCGAGAAGACGATCCAGAGCTACGAGGCCGAGCGCGAGGAGCGCGTGCTGGAGCTGCGCGAGTCGCTCGAGCGGCGCATCAACTACCTCTCGACGGGCGACCAGAAGGGCTTCGCCGACGACGACCTCCTCTGGGCGGACACGCTCGAGGTGAACCTCAAGAAGCTGTCCGACGACGAGCGCCAGAAGATGGAGAAGGACCTCAACAAGCAGTTCGAGGCCGACATCTCCGACACCGAGGCGTACTACGAGGACGGCATCGAGCGGATCCGCCAGACCTGGGAGCTGTTCCAGACGATGGGCCCGAAGGACGTGGTGGCGGACGAGACGCTCTTCCGCGAGCTCAAGGACCGCTTCGGGTCCCCGTTCGGCTGGGGCGAGTACTTCCGAGGCGGCATGGGTGCCGAGTCGGTGCGCGACCTGCTCCAGCAGGTGGACCTCGACGCCGAGCGCGAGGAGCTCGAGGACCAGGTCAAGACGGCCAAGGGCCAGAAGCAGTCCCGGGCGGTCAAGCGGCTGAAGGTCGTGTCGGCCTTCATCAACTCCGACAACAAGCCCGAGGACATGATCCTCGAGGCGATCCCGGTGATCCCGCCGGAGCTGCGCCCGATGGTGCAGCTCGACGGCGGCCGCTTCGCCACGTCCGACCTGAACGACCTCTACCGCCGCGTGATCAACCGGAACAACCGGCTCAAGCGGCTGCTCGACCTCGGCGCGCCCGAGATCATCGTGAACAACGAGAAGCGGATGCTGCAGGAGGCCGTCGACGCGCTGTTCGACAACGGCCGCCGCGGCCGCCCCGTGACCGGTCCGGGCAACCGCCCGCTCAAGTCACTGAGCGACATGCTCAAGGGCAAGCAGGGCCGCTTCCGCCAGAACCTGCTCGGAAAGCGCGTGGACTACTCGGGCCGTTCGGTCATCGTGGCCGGCCCCGAGCTGCGCATCCATCAGTGCGGCCTGCCCAAGCTGATGGCGCTCGAGCTGTTCAAGCCGTTCATCATGGCCCGGCTCGTCGAGCGCAAGTCGGTGCAGAACATCAAGGCCGCCAAGAAGATGGTCGACTCGATGATCCCGGAGGTCTGGGACGTCCTCGAGGAGGTCATCCAGGAGCACCCGGTCCTGCTCAACCGCGCGCCGACGCTCCACCGCCTGGGTCTCCAGGCGTTCGAGCCGGTGCTCGTGGAGGGCAAGGCCATCCAGGTGCATCCGATGGTGTGTCACGCGTTCAACGCCGACTTCGACGGCGACCAGATGGCCGTGCACGTGCCGCTGTCCGCCGAGGCTCAGGCCGAGGCGCGGCTGCTCATGCTGTCGGCGAACAACATCCTGTCGCCGGCGCACGGCGCTCCGCTCGCCACGCCGACCCAGGACATGGTGCTGGGCTCCTACTACCTGACCTACGGCCCGGACGAGAACGAGCTCGCCGAGCTGCAGGAGCTGGAGAAGGAAGGCAAGTGGGACGACAAGAAGCACGGTAAGCGGCCGCATGTGTTCCGCTCGGCTCAAGAGGCCGTTCTCTCCTATGAGTCGAAGGCGGTGTCGCTGCACGACCTGGCCGAGTACCGGCGCCGTCACCACACCGAGCACACGCTGACGACGGTCGGGCGGATCATCTTCAACGAGCGCATCGAGCGCGCGTTGGAGGATGCCCTGGGCGACGAGTACGACCCGGAGACCTACGAGTTCGTCAACACCCCGTTGCGCAAGCGCGACATGAACAAGGTGATCGAGGACCTCGTGGACCTCCACGGGCCCTACGCGACCGCTCTGGTGCTCGACGCGTTCAAGGACCTCGGGTTCCATTTCGCCACCCAGGCCGGCATCACCATCTCGAAGAACGACGTGGTGATCCCGCCGTCCAAGGAGGAGATCCTCGAGCGCTACGAGGCCGAGGTCGCGGAGATCCAGGACCAGTACGACATGGGCCTGATCACCCAGGAGGAGCGCAAGGACGCGGTCATCGAGAAGTGGACCGCGGCCACCGACGAGGTCGGTGAGGCGATGCAGGACAACCTCGACCGCCTGAACCCCATCTTCATGATGGCCAACTCGGGCGCCCGCGGTTCGTTCAAGCAGATCCGTCAGCTCGCCGGCATGCGTGGCCTCATGGCCAACCCGAAGGGCGAGATCATCGAGCGTCCGATCAAGGCCAACTTCATGGAAGGCCTGACCGTGCTCGAGTACTTCATCTCGACCCACGGCGCCCGCAAGGGCCTCGCGGACACCGCGCTGCGCACCGCGGACTCGGGCTACCTGACCCGGCGGCTCGTGGACGTGGCGCAGGACGTGATCGTGCGCGAGGACGACTGCGGCACCAAGGGGTTCATCGAGATGCCGGTGCTCGGCGAGGACGGCCGGGCGAACACGCAGCTCGAGGGCCGTTTCGCCGCGCAGGACTTCAAGACCAAGCGCGGTCGGGAGCTCGTCAAGAAGGGCGAGGAGATCACCCAGGCCCATGTCGAGACCATCGTCGAGGCCTACGGTGAGGAGGAGGGCGCGGCCGTGCCGGTGCGCTCGGTCCTCAAGTGCCTGGCCGACGGCCTATGCCAGCAGTGCTACGGCGAGGCTCCCGCCACCGGCAAGGTGGTCGCCATCGGCGACGCGGTGGGCATCATCGCCGCCCAGTCGATTGGCGAGCCCGGCACGCAGCTCACGCTGCGGACCTTCCACACCGGCGGTGTGGCGGGCGCAGACATCACGCACGGTCTCCCGCGCGTGGTGGAGCTGTTCGAGGCACGCAAGCCGAAGGGCCAGGCCGAGCTCGTGAAGGAGCCCGGCACGGCGCACATCGAGGACACCGAGAAGGGCCGCAAGGTGATCATCACCGACGACGCGGGCGAAGAGCATGCCTACTCGTTCGGGCGCCGGACGCACCTGCTCGTCGAGGAGGGCCAGAAGGTCAAGGAGGGCGATCAGCTCAACGAGGGCTCGATCTACCCGCACGACCTGCTCGCCTACGGCGGCGAGAACCAGCCCGAGCGGCGGACGGCCACCGAGGTGTACCTCGTCAAGGAAGTCCAGAAGGTCTACCGCTCACAGGGCGTGGACATCAACGACAAGCACATCGAGGTCATCGTCCGGCAGATGATGAAGAAGGTCAGGGTCGACCAGAAGGGCGACACCAACTATCTGCCGGGGCAGTTCGTGGATCGCAACGAGATCCTCGACACGAACGCCGCGCTGAAGAAGGCCAAGAAGGAGCAGGCCGAGTACGAGGAGATCATCCTCGGGATCACCAAGGCCTCGCTGGCTACGGATTCGTTCTTGAGTGCGGCCTCCTTCCAGGAGACCACGAAGGTGCTCACCGACGCTGCCCTGGAAGGCAAGACCGACCGGCTGGTGGGCCTGAAGGAGAACGTGATCATCGGGAAGCTGATCCCGGCGGCCACGGGCCTTCGGCGCTACCGCCGGCTCGAGATCGAGCCCACCGAGCCGATCCGCCGGCACACGCCGGAGGAGCTCACCATGCTGGAGGAGTCCGAGCTGCTCGGGCTCTCCGAGTCGGGTGAGATCGAGGGCTTCGGCTTCGGCAACGGCGACGACGGCGCGGACGCCTTTGGCGACCTCGCCGACCTGCCGGCCGACGGCAAGGACGGCTCCTCGGACTCCTAAGCGACTGCGCGCTCAGCGGCGGGCGTACTCCAGCGTGAGTGCGCCCGCCCCTGAGCCGCTTTGGATAGCCGCCGCTCAGCCGCCCTGCGTGGCGTACGACGTGGCGGCGAACGCGGTCGCGCACGCGGCCGCCGTGGGGATGGTGGACGCCCGGGTGGTGGTGTTTCCTGAGCTCTCGCTGACCGGCTACGAACTCGATGCGCCGGCGGTTGGCGTCGAGGACCCGCGGCTCGAGCCGATCGTGGACGCCTGCGCCGCCGGCGGGTCGCTGGCGCTCGTCGGGGCCCCCGTGGAGGAAGAGGGCGGGGGCGCGCACATCGCGATGCTGGCGATAGACGACGGCGGAGTCAGCGTCGCTTATCGCAAGATGTGGCTCGGCGAGGCCGAGACCGAGCGCTTCAGCCCGGGGCCGGAGCCGGCCGTTGTCGAGGTCGACGGCTGGCGGCTCGGGCTCGCCGTGTGCAAGGACACGGGTGTCGCGCAGCACTCGTCCGACACCGCCGCCTTGGGGATTGACGCCTATGTGGCGGGCGTGTGCGAGCACGACGAGGCCGCCGCCCACCTGGACGAGCGTGCCGCGCGGGTCACCCGCGATCACGGTGTCTGGGTGGTGCTGGCCAGCTTCGCCGGCTCGACGGGCGGCGGCTTCGACCCTGCGGCGGGACGCTCAGGGATCTGGTCGCCAGACGGTGTCGCCGTTGCTCGCGCGGGCCGCGAGCCGGGCGAGCTTACGAGCGCGCCGCTGGTGCTCTAGGCACCCGCTTCGCGGTCGTCTTCCAGTCGCTGCGCCCAGGCCAGCAGCTGCTCCACGTGCTCGTCCGTCAGTCCCACGGCCGGCAGGGTCTCAACGATCAGGGTCGAGGCCCGGCGGTTCTCGGCCCAGGCCGTGCACGTCTCGTCGATGTTGTCGTCGATCCAGGCCGCGGGGCGATCCGCCGCGTACTCGTCGATCGCGTCGACCTTCCAGTGGGCCGACCCGAAGACCGCGCGGCCGTCGAAATGGAGGCAGGGAAGATTGCGGAACGGCAGGTTCAGGAGGTAGGGCAGATGATCATTGGCGCGTTCCTCCCAGCCGGTCGCCCAGACAAGCTCGAATCGTTCAGCTAGCCTGACCAGCCTTGCTCCGACCTCGTCGGGGATGCAGTGGGCGACACCGTCGATCCAGTGCAGGGGACCAGGCAGGGTGTCCTTTCCGGGTGAGAACCCGAAGAGGCTGATCACCCCGTCTACGTCCAGGAACAGGATTGGTCGTTGCCGTTGCGTGTTTTGTTGCAAAGTTTCGTTTTGCTGTGTGTGGGCAGCCAATAGGTTGACGACACGGACGCCGTCTCGTTCAAGCGGGAGGCGTGGGGGCCGATAGGACGAACTATCGGGTAGGGGATTCCGCCAATCCCCGAACAACTGATCCAGACACTCTCATTAGGTAACCAGTGCTCCAACTTGGAATCGTGCTGGCGTTGCTGTGTGCATTCGCCACCAACGTCGGCTTTCTACTGAAGCATCGCGGCGCCTGCGCGGCGCCCGACGTCTCGCTCAAGCACCCCGTGGCCAGCGCGGTGGGCCTCTTCCGCTCGAAGTGGTTCGCCGTCGGAATGCTGGTCGCGCTCGTCGCGTGGATCTTCCACGTGGGGGCGCTGGCGATGGCGCCGCTGTCGATCGTCCAGGCCGTGATCGCCGGAGGGCTCGTGTTCCTCACGGTCCTCGCCGAGCGCTTCTTCGGCTGCTCGGTGGGCACCCGCCAGTGGGCGGGAGTCGGGCTGACGGCGCTCGGCCTGGTGCTTCTCGCCGTGACCCTGCCCACCAGCGGCGCCGGCCACTCCGGCTACTCGCTGGCCGGCATGATCGCCTTCGAGTCCGCGCTGCTTGCGCTCGGCACCTTCCTGGTCCTGTCGAAGAAGCTCGGCTCTCACGAGCATCACGGCGTGATGCTCGGCACCGCGGCGGGCATCCTCTTCGGCGTCTCCGACGTCGCGATCAAGGCGCTCACCACGTCGGTCGGCGACGTGGGCGTGCTCGGAATGCTCTCGCCGTGGCTGCTCACCTGCGTGCTCGCCTCGGTGATCGCTTTCTACGCGTCCGCGCGCGGGCTGCAGAAGGGCGAGGCGGTGCCGGTGATCACGCTCACCAGCGCCGCGGCGAACGTCACGGCGATCAGCGGCGGCATCCTCGTGTTCGGCGATCCGATGCCGGGCACCACCGTCGGCATCGTCCTCCAGAGCTTCGCCTTTGTCCTGGTGATCGTGGCCGCCACGCTTACGCCGGCGCCGCTGCGGGCCGCGCGGACGACGACTGCCTAGTCCTAAGCGCGAACTCCGCGATCGCGTCGGACAACAGTTCCGGGTCGTCCGACATCGGCACGTGGCCCAGGCCCTTGAGGTAGCGCAGCTCGCAGCCCGGGATGAGCCGCTCGAAGCGACGGCCCTGTCTCGGGACGAGGATCACGTCCATGGTGCCCCACAGCACCAGCACCGGGCAGGCGATCTCCGGGAGACCGGCCACCTGGCGATCGAGCACCTGTTCCAGGGTCGCGTCGAAGCCCGGGGCCTCGGCGAACAGCCGGGTCTGCTCGATGAGGTCGTCCGGATCGGCTCGCCAGGGCTTACAGGCGCTTGGGCCGGCGAACAGAGTGCGGGTCACGGGGTTGCGCAACAGCGGCTCTGGCGCGGGCGAGTTGCGGGCCGCCCAGCGCATGCCGAGCAGGACCGAGCGCGCCAGGTCCGCTTCGCGGCCGTGGGCCAGGCCGGCCGGGGAGATGGCCGTGCAGGTACGGGCCCGCCCGCGGCGGGCGAGCTCGAGCGAGACCCAGCCGCCGAGTGAGTTGCCGGCCAGGTGGGCCGTCTCGAAGCCGGCTGCGTCCATGGCGTCGGCCACGGAGTCGGCAAGGGCCTCGGGTGTGGGCGCGACGCCGTTGCTGAACGGGGCCGAATGCCCGAAGCCAGGCAGGTCGACCGCGAGAACGTCGAAGAGCGGCTCGAGCAGCGGCAGCATCGGTCGCCAGCCGCGCCAGGTGTGGCCGATGCCGTGAACGAGGACGAGCGGCTCCCCGGACCCGCCGCGGTGAAGGTCGAGCTCCATGAGCGAACCCTACGATGCCTGCATGGGGAACCTCGTCTGAAAGGCCGCCAGGAGCCTGGAACATGGCGATGTTTTGCTTCTCGCGCAGGCGGGCAGGTCGGTCTCAGTTTGGGTGAGCGAACGTGGTGAGCAAGGTTGAGATGACGGAGTTGGTCGTCGCGCGGGCACGTTCGCGGCCGCGCGTGGTGGGAGCCGCGGTGTTCGGCACCGCGCTCACGGTTCCGTTCGCCGCCTCCGCGGCCTGGGCGGCGCCGATCTGTGCGTGCGGTGGGGCGCCGGCCGCCGCGCCCGACCCGCCTACCCCTGATGTACGCGGAATGTCGCCTGACGCGGCCCAGCGCTGGATCGACTCCGCGGCGGAGTCCGCGCCGGCGCCGCCGGCGCATTCGCCTGCCACGCCGCCCCCGGCGCCTGAACGACCGGACCCGCCGGTGGAGGCGGCCGAACCGCCACCACCTCCGGATCCGCCGCCCGCGCCGGAGCCGCGGCCCGAGCCGGAGCCCGAACCGCCGACCCCGGATGTCCGCGGGATGTCGCCCGATGCGGCCGAGCGCCGGCTCGAGTCCGACGCGGAGCCCGAGCCGGCGCCGCCGGTGCAGCCGGCGCCACGCTCGCGTCGCGGCGAGCCGCGACGCACCACGCCCCGCCCGAGCGCCCGGACCCAGGATGTCGGCGGGATGTCGGCGGACGCCGCCGAGCGCCGGCTGCAGTCCGATGAGGAGACTGAGCCGGTCGAGCCGGTCGAGCCGGCGGGGCCGCCGGTCGCGGATCAGGCCCCCGCCCGCTACGACGCCGACCCCGGATATCCGCGGGATGTCGCCGGACGCCGCCGAGCGGCGGCTCGAGTCCGAGGCGGACCCCGAGCCGCCCCCACCTGATGTCCGGGGCATGTCGCCCGACGCCGCCGAGCACTGGCTCGACTCTGATGAGGAGGAGCCGCTCGACCCGTTGGTCTATGGCGTCGACCGCGACACGTACTACTCGATGCCCGAGGGAGATCAGGCTCGGATCCGCGAGGACTGGGAGCGTGAGCAGCCGCTCGACCCGGGGCCCGGCTGCGTCCCGGTCCAGGGCCCGTATCCCAGCGAGGCCGACCGGCCCTGTGCGTTCTCCGACGGGACGCAGATCCCGACCGGCCAGATCGGCAGCCAGCCCGAGGAAGCGCACCCGTGCATCCCGCTGCAGGGCCCCTATCTCAACGAGGACGACCGGCCCTGCGCGTTCCCCGACGGTCGTGAGATCCCCGCCGTGCTGGTTGCTCCGCCGCCGGAACCGGAGCCGGAGCCCGAGCCCGAGCCGGCCGCCGGCGTCGGGTCCGGCGGAGGTGGTGGCGGCGGCGGCAGCTGGGGTGGCGAGGAGGAAGCCGACAGGCCGGCGTGGCAGGATGTGCTCAGCTGGACCGGCGAGCAGACCGTGGGGCTCGGCAGTGGCTTCGTGGAGGGTGTCCAGGGGATCGGTGAGGGCGGCCTGATGCTGTACCGCCTCTCGCCCACGAACGCGATCATCGACAACGACTCCTGGCGCGAAGAGTGGTCGAACATGGGCGACGCGGCCGAGTTCGCGTGGGAGAACCCGGGCGAGTTCGGCCAGGCGGTGATCAACTGGGACGACATCGAGGAGGGTCGCTACGGCGAGTGGCTGGGGAACCTCGGCCCGGACGCGGTCGTCGCGGTGGCCACAGCCGGGACGGGTACGGCCATCACCGTGACCACGCGCACCGTGCGCTCCGCCGACGCTGTGTCCGACGTAGCCGAGACCGCGCGCGATGCCGACCGCGCCGCCGATGCCGCCGACGCCGCGCGAGACGCGGACCGGGCGGCCGATGCCTCCGACAACGTCCCCACCGCGCCCGTCGTGCCCGACATGCCCGCGAGGCCGAGCTGGCGGCAGTCCGAGCTCGACGTGGGTCGCGATCTCGGCCCGGGATACGAGGAGCAGCTGTCCTTCCTGGGCGGCCGTCCCGTTTCATCCGGGACGCCGAGCAGCGTGCGACCGGACTGGTACGGCAACGGCGAGGCGGTGGAGGTGAAGAACTACAACGTTCAGACCGCCACCGGCCGTTCGCGCGTCGTACGAGTCCTGGGCGCGCAGATTCAGGCGCGGGCGGACAACCTCCCCGCCGGCACCAGGCAGCGGGTGTTCCTCGACATCCGCGGGCAGCAGCTGTCACCCGCGGAGCGCACGGCGCTCGCCCAGCAGATCGCCGACAACTCGGGCGGCGCCATCGGGCCGGAGGACGTCACCTTCATAAGGGGCTAGGCGATGGCAAGGGTTGATCTGTACGTCCAGAACACGATGTGGACCGTCGGCGAGGACTGGTTCCTCCATTCGTTCTTCAGCACCATCGCCTACCGGCTCGAGCCGGACGGCTGGGGGTCGCGCTTTCCGGCTCTGACGAGGGAGCTCTACAACGGGCGCCTTCAGCTCGACCGCGTCCCGGACGCGCAGCGCGAGCTGGAGGCCGTACGGGCCGAACTGGCGCAGCGTCCCCCTGATGAGCGGATCTTTGCCTACGAGGACCCGGAGCGGCCGACCCCATGGCCGGTGCCCCCCGGGGCGCAGTCGCTTGCGGACTGCTTTCTCACCGCGAGCGGCTCCAACCTCCTGTCCGTGATCGCCGAGACGCTCGAGGACGCGCTCGAGGCCGGAGCGGATGTGGAGATCAGACCCTTCACGACCGAAGGCACCTACACCCACTTCGTCACGGGCAAGGAGTAAGGACGAGCGAACCCTGCGATCCCCGCATGGACCACCTCGGCTCGATCAGCGGGACAGGCGGCCGCTGCTACCATCACGCGCCGCATGCCAAGCATCAACCAGCTCGTCCGCAAGGGCCGCACGAAGCCCAAGAAGAAGGTCTCCACGCCGGGCCTCAAGTCCGGCCAGGGCCGCAAGAAGCGGATCGCGGCGCCGCAGCGCCGCGGCGTCTGCACGCGCGTGTATACGACCACGCCGAAGAAGCCGAACTCGGCCCTGCGCAAGGTCGCGCGCGTGCGCCTCACCAACCAGATGGAGGTCACCGCCTACATCCCCGGTGAGGGCCACAACCTGCAGGAGCACTCGGTCGTGCTGGTGCGCGGCGGTCGTGTCAAGGATCTGCCGGGCGTGCGCTACAAGGTCGTGCGCGGCACGCTCGACGCCGCCGGCGTCTCCGAGCGCAAGAAGGCCCGCTCTCAGTACGGAGCGAAGGCCCGCTAGCGATGCCGCGCCGTTCGCCGCCAGGGGTTCGCCCGATCGAGGCCGATCCGATGTACGGGTCCAGGCTCGTGCAGCAGGTGATCAACAAGGTCATGACCGACGGCAAGAAGTCGGTGGCCGAGAAGACCGTCTATGACGCCCTCGACATCCTCGCCCGCCGCACCAGCAACGATCCGGTGCCCGCGCTCGAGGACTCGATCAAGGCCCTGACGCCCGTCCTCGAGGTGCGTTCCCGCCGGGTGGGCGGCGCCACCTACCAGGTGCCCGTCGAGGTACCCCAGCGCCGCGCCCGCACGCTCGCGGTGCGCTGGCTCGTGGAGTTCGCGCGCAACCGGCGCGAGAAGTCGATGTCGGAGCGCTTGGCCGGCGAGCTGGCCGACGCCCAGTCCCAGCAGGGCGGGGCCTACAAGCGCAAGGACGACATCTTCCGCATGGCTCAGGCGAACAAGGCCTTCGCCCACTACCGCTGGTAGCAGGGCGGCGATAGCCGTCGCATAGCGGCGTCCTCGGCCGACTCGCGTGCAGAGCACGCGTCGCGGCCTGAGTCCTTGCTCTGCTCGGCTCTCGCCGCCCGGCTACCAGCGGCGGCCGAACCCCGGCTAAGCCCGGACGGCCCAACAACTCGCCCCGGGGTCAGACCCCGACTGCGGCGGCCCAATCCCGGCTAAGCCCGGACGGCCCAACAACTCGCCCCGGGGTCTGACCCCTGTGCCGCCGCTCATGGTCAGCGACCCGCCGCACCCGGGGCGCACGCCCGGACGCAGCGCGGCACAATCCCGCCATGCCCTCCGCCCGCGTGGAGCTGGTCCTGGCGGCCATCGACGCTTACAACCGCCGCGACTCCGATCAGCTCGCGCTGCTCATGACCCCGGACGTCGACCTTCGTCCACCGGTGATGGCGCTCTCGGGCCGGGCTTACCAGGGCCACGCCGGGGTGCGCAAGTGGCTCGCCGACGTCGAGGAGAGCTGGAGTCGGGCTCGGATTCACCCGCTCGAGGTGACCGAGGCCGGTGACCACGTGCTCGCCCTGACCACCTTCCGGGTCGAGGGAGGCGAGAGCGGGCTGCGCTTCGAGTCGCAGCTGGGGCTGCTGTGCTCGATTCGGGACGAGCTCATCGCCAGCTGGCACGGCCACTTCAACCACGCCGCTGCCCGCGCCGAGGCGGGGGAGGCCGCCGATGGGGCCGAGGCGGGGGAGGCCGCCGATGGGGAAGAGGCGGCCGAGGCCGACCCGGGGGCTCAGTCGTCCGAGTCGGCTTCCGAGACCGGGCCGTCCGCCTCGGTCAGCGGCTTGACCGGCGGCGGCGGCGGCCGGAAGCGGTCCAGCGCCAGCCCGTCGAGCAGCTCGCTGTAGGCGCGCCGCTCGATCCCGTCGGCGGCGATGATGCCCGAGTCCCAGCGGCGATTGATCGCGTCCGCGCGCCAGTTGTAGAGATACATGCGCGTGATTCGCCGCGACGTGGCCGCGAGCCGGAAGCTGTGGCGCACGGAGCGGGCGGCTCGCCGCTCGTCGAAGGGCCAGGACTTCGCGAAGCGGACGATTCCGCCGGTCTCGGTGATCCAGACCTCGTCGCGGCGCACGCGCCGCAGGAAGATCCCGGTGTTGCGCCGGCTGAGCCGCGTCACGTCCGGGTAGTTGTGCACCCCCCAGAGGTGCGGCCCCCGGCCCGCGTTCCGGCGGAAGCGCTTGACCCAGCGCCACGTCTTGTACGACCCCGCGAGCTGCACCTCCACGGCGATCACTCGGCAGCCGGTGAGTTGGCACTCGCGCCGCAGCGCCCGGTAGAAGAGCGCCGTGCGATACGGGTTGCGAGCCGTTGGCTGGACGCCCGCGAGGTTGGCCTCGTTCCAGGTGGACAGCTCGCGCACCCAGGGGTAGCGAGCCCGGAACTCGCGGACCCGCGCGATGTACTGCGCCACCTTGGGCAGCTTGTGCTGACGCTTGCGGCGGGCCGAGTGGCTGAAGGTCACGAGCGGCTCGATGCCGGCCCGGCGGGCCGCGGCGAGCCAGGCATCGGCGAGGGCCAGCCGCTCACCCCCTGCTCGCACGAGGTCGAAGGGGACGATCAGCCGCGCGTGGCGCATGCCGGTGGCCCGGAAGCGCTCGTCGTCGAACAGGCCGAAGCTCTGATCGGAGATGCCGACGTTCACGTGCGGAACCGCGGGCACCTGGGCCACGCCCGCACTCGGCGAAGCCAGAGCCAGGGCCCCGGCCAGCACGGCGGGCAACGCGGCGAACGACCTCATCGATCCCGACAACACCCGGGATGGTGTCACGCTGCGGACGGCTGAGGGCGCACAAGGCCCGCAACGCCGGCTGCCAGCGCCAGCACGCCCGCCACGAGCTCCAGCGTGAAGCCGGGTCCGGCGGAGGCCGAGGCGCCCTCGAAGTTGCGCCCGAGCGCGCCCGTCTCGTTGGTCACCGGCAGGTCGACGAGCAGGGTCCAGCCCAGCACGAGCACCCCCACGGCCACCAGGGCGAATGCGGCCGGCCGCGAGCCGCCCACTCCGGCGCCCCACGCCATGACGCCGCAAAGCAGCGCCAAAAGCAGAAAGGACCCCCCGTTTCGCTCCAGACCACTGAGCTCACAGCGGTCCGCGAGCGCCGGATCGGTGTCCTGGATCACCTCGCAGCTACCGCTCGCGACGTCCACCGACGCCACCGCCGTGAACTCGGTCGCCACCAGCAGGAGAGCGGCCACGATCCCAACAGCCGTGATGGCGCGCGGCACCGCTTTCAGCCCGGATTTGGTCGCCGATCGCCTGCTACCATCACGGGTCGCTTCGCGGGCGACTTCTCCCAGCCGCCCACGGCCTCGCTCAGCCACGCGAGGGCAGGCGGTAGCTCACACCGATGGAGTCCTATTACACATAGAGAACGCCCGGGTTGGTGATACCGCACGTAGCACTGGGCCCGGAGAGGGCCTTTTTTCTGCTCCGAGACGGAAAGCAACAAGGGAACATGGCACGCAAGGTTTCACTCGAGAAGACGCGCAACATCGGGATCATGGCGCACATCGACGCCGGCAAGACGACGACGACCGAGCGCATCCTGTTTTACACGGGCCGCACCCACAAGATGGGTGAGGTTCACGAGGGCGCTGCCGTGATGGACTGGATGGAGCAGGAGCAGGAGCGCGGCATCACGATCACGTCGGCCGCCACCACCGCCTTCTGGAGCGATCACCGCATCAACATCATCGACACCCCCGGCCACGTGGACTTCACGGTCGAGGTCGAGCGCTCGCTGCGCGTGCTGGACGGCGCCGTCGCCGTGTTCGACTCCGTCGCCGGAGTCGAGCCGCAGTCCGAGACCGTCTGGCGCCAGGCCGACAAGTACCGCGTGCCGCGGATCGCGTTCATCAACAAGATGGACCGAATCGGCGCCGACTTCGCCGGCTCGGTGCAGACCATGATCGACCGGCTCGGCGCCCATCCGGTGCCGGTCCAGCTGCCGATCGGCGCGGAGGCCGAGTTCACCGGGGTCGTCGACCTCGTGAACATGCAGGCGATCATCTACAAGGACGACCTCGGCCAGGAGTGGGAGGTCACCGACATCCCCGAGGAGCTCCAGGGCGCAGCCCACCAGGCGCGCACGGAGCTGATCGAGGCGGTCGCCGAGTACGACGACAAGCTGATGGAGGACTACCTCGAGGACAAGCCGATCGAGGCCGACCGGCTGATCGCCGACGTCCGCAAGGCGACGCTCGACATCTCCATGACCCCGGTCCTGTGTGGCTCGGCCTTCAAGAACAAGGGCGTCCAGCCGCTGCTCGACGCGGTCATCGGCTACCTGCCGAGCCCGCTCGACGTGCCGGCGGTCGAGGGCATCGATTCGGACGGCAATCCGCTCGTCCGTCACGCCTCCGACGACGAGCCCCTCTCCGCCATCGCCTTCAAGGTCATGGCCGACCCATACGTCGGCAAGCTCACCTACTTCCGCGTCTACTCCGGCAAGCTGCAGGCCGGCGGCCGCGTGCTCAACTCGGTCACGGGCCGCACCGAGCGCGTCGGGCGCATCCTGATGATGCACGCCAACTCGCGCGAGGAGATCGACGAGGTGTACGCGGGCGACATCGCCGCCGGCGTCGGTCTCAAGCAGACCTCAACCGGCGACACGCTCTCCGCGCCCGACGCCCCGGTGATCCTCGAGGCGATCACCTTCGACGACCCGGTGGTGCACCTCTCGATCGAGCCGCGCACCAAGGTCGACCAGGAGAAGCTGTCGGTGGCGCTGCAGCGCCTCGGCGAGGAGGACCCGACCTTCCAGGTGCGCTCCGACGAGGAGACCGGCCAGACGGTGATCTCCGGAATGGGTGAGCTTCACCTCGAGGTGATCGTCGATCGCCTCAAGCGCGAGTTCAAGGTTGAAGCCGCCGTCGGCCGGCCGCAGGTGGCCTACCGCGAGACGGTGCGCAGCGACGTTCAGAAGGTCGAGGGCAAGTTCATCCGCCAGACCGGCGGTTCGGGCCAGTACGGCGTGGTCTACATCGACCTCGAGCCTGCGCCGGGCGAGGGCTTCGACTTCATCAACAAGATCAAGGGCGGCTCGGTGCCGTCGGAGTTCATCCCCGCCGTGGAGAAGGGGATCGAGGAGGCGCTCGAGTCCGGCGTGAAGGCCGGCTACCCGATGGTGGACGTGCGCGCCACGCTCGTGGACGGCAAGTATCACGACACCGACTCCTCGGAGATCGCATTCAAGATCGCCGGCTCGCTCGCGCTCAAGGAAGCCGCGAGGCGCGCCCGGCCCGTGCTGCTCGAGCCCGTCATGGCCGTTGAGGTCGTGACGCCGCAGGAGTTCATCGGCGACGTGATCGGCGACCTGTCGCGGCGCCGCGGCCACGTCGAGGGCCAGGAGCCGCGCGGCAACGCGGTGGCTGTCAAGGCCAGCGTGCCGCTGTCCGAGATGTTCGGTTACGCAACCGACCTGCGCTCGTCCACTCAGGGACGGGCGACCTACACGATGCAGTTCGACCGCTACGACGAGGTCCCTCCGAGCATCGCGGAGGAGATCGTCGAGCATCGCACCGGAGAACCCGTCGGGGCTTCGGCTTGATGTCAAGACCGAGTATGTTTCGCAAGTTCGGGTCCGAACCCGAGAAGAGTTTGAGAAAGGGGTAGTTCGAGGTGGCGAAGGAGAAGTTCGAGCGCAACAAGCCGCACGTCAACGTCGGCACAATCGGCCACATCGACCACGGCAAGACGACGCTTACCGCCGCCATCACCAAGGTGCTGTCGGAGAAGTACGGCGGCCAGTCGATGAGCTTCGAGGAGATCGACAACGCTCCGGAGGAGAAGGAGCGCGGCATCACGATCGCGACCTCCCACGTGGAGTACGAGACGGAGAACCGTCACTACGCCCACGTGGATTGTCCGGGGCACGCCGACTACGTCAAGAACATGATCACGGGCGCCGCCCAGATGGACGGGGCGATCCTCGTGGTGTCCGCGGCCGACGGCCCGATGCCCCAGACCCGTGAGCACATCCTGCTCGCCCGTCAGGTCAACGTGCCCTACGTGATCGTCTTCATGAACAAGACGGACATGGTCGACGACGACGAGCTCCTCGAGCTCGTCGAGGTCGAGGTACGCGAGCTGCTCTCCGAGTACGACTTCCCGGGTGACGACGTGCCGGTCATCCAGGGCTCGGCGCTGAAGGCGCTCGAGGGCGACGCCGAGCAGGTCGAGAAGATCGTCGAGCTGGCCGCGGCCCTCGACTCCTACATCCCGGAGCCCGAGCGCCCGCTGGACCGCCCGTTCCTGATGCCGGTCGAGGACGTGTTCTCGATCACCGGCCGCGGGACGGTGGCCACCGGCCGCATCGAGCAGGGCATCGTGAAGACGGGCGAGACCGTCGAGATCGTGGGCATCCACCCGGAGACGAACTCCACGGTGGTGACCGGGGTCGAGATGTTCCGCAAGATCCTCGACGAGGGTCAGGCCGGCGACAACGTCGGCTGCCTGCTCCGCGGCGTCGGCCGTGAGGAGATCGAGCGCGGGCAGGTGCTCTGCAAGCCGGGCTCGATCACCCCGCACACCAAGTTCAAGGCCCAGGTGTACTGCCTGAAGAAGGAGGAGGGTGGCCGTCACACCCCGTTCTTCAACGGCTACCGGCCGCAGTTCTACTTCCGCACCACCGACGTGACCGGCGTAGCCAACCTGCCCGAGGGCACGGAGATGGTCATGCCGGGTGACAACGTCGAGATGACGGTGGAGATGATCCAGCCGATCGCGATGGACGAGGGACTTCGCTTCGCCATCCGCGAGGGCGGACGCACCGTCGGCTCGGGGGTGGTGACAGAGGTCGTCGAGTAAGGCGCCCTCCGACAGACGATTCTCAGGGGCGGGCTGCACTTTCTGAGCCCGCCCCGAATCTGTCCGCAAGCCCATGGCAACACTCACGCAGAACAAAATCCGCATTCGGCTCAAGGCCTACGACCACTCGGCGATCGAGACGGCGGCCAAGGAGATCGTGGACACCGCTGTGCGCACGGGCGCCTCGGTGTCCGGACCCGTGCCGCTGCCCACCGAGAAGAACGTCTACTGCGTGATCCGCGGGCCGTTCAAGGACAAGGACTCCCGCGAGCACTTCGAGATCCGCACCCACAAGCGCCTGATCGACATCCTGCAGCCCACCCCCAAGACGGTGGACTCGCTGCAGCGCCTCGATCACCTGCCGGCGGGCGTGGACATCCAGATCCAGCTCATCTGATCGCATGGCTGGGCTACTCGGAAGAAAACTCGGCATGACGCAGGTCTTCGACTCTGAGGACGGCCACGTCGAGCGTGTGACCGTGATCGAGGCCGGCCCCTGCTTCGTCACCGCCATCCGGCGAGCGGAGCGTGACGGCTATGACGCCCTGCAGCTGGCCTTTGGCGAGACCACCGAGAAGCACCTGCAGAAAGCGCGCCAGGGACACCTGAAGAAGGCCGATGTCGGGCCGATGAAGCACCTGGCCGAGTTCCGTGGCGAGCCGGGCGAGGTCGAGCTGGGCACCGAGGTCAAGGTCGACTCCGTGTTCGAGAAGGGCCAGACCGTCAAGGTCTCGGGCGTCTCCAAGGGCAAGGGCTTCGCGGGCACGATCAAGCGACACAACTTCCACCGCGGGCCGGTGAGCCACGGCTCCCACAACGTCCGCGCGCCCGGCTCGATCGGCGCTTCGGCCGACCCCGCGCGCGTGTTCAAGGGCATCCGCGGCCCCGGCCAGATGGGCCACAAGCGAGCGACCCAGCGCGGCCTCGAGGTCGTGGACGTCCGGCCGGACCAGAACCTGCTGCTCGTGCGCGGCTCGGTGCCCGGTCCCAAGGGCTCCGTGGTCGAGATCCGGAGGGACGGCTGACGATGGCGGCTCAGGCCCAGTACATCGGCGGCGGCTCCGGCGGGCTCGACCTGGACGACGCCGTGTTCGGCGAGGCCTTCCACGGTCCGCTCGTGCACGAGGCCGTGCGCTCGGAGCTGGCGGCGCGTCGCCAGGGCTCCCACTCGACCAAGACCCGTGCCGAGGTCGCGATGACCGGCGCCAAGGCGTGGCGCCAGAAGGGCACCGGCCGGGCGCGCGTGGGCGCGCTCTCGTCGCCGCAACGCACCGGCGGCGGTGTGGCCTTCGGTCCCAAGCCGCGCCACTACACCGTCAAGGTCAACCGCAAGGCGCGCCGGCGCGCGCTGCGCGCCGCGCTGACCCTCCACGCCGAGCGCGGCTCGATCGCGGCTCTCGACCCGTCGAGCTTCGACACCCCGTCGACCAAGGCCGGCGGCCGCGGCCCTGACGCACGCTCGACGGCGAGGGGACCGTGCTGCTCGTGCTCGCCGAGGGCGAGGAGATCGCTGCCAAGTCGTTCCGCAACCTCGCCGGTGTGTCGGTACTGCCGGTCGATGCCGTTGGCGTGGCCGACGTGGTCGGCGCCGCTCGCATCGTCGTCTCCGAAGCCGCGCTCACGCGCTTGACCGAGAAGGCGGCCGCGCGATGACCGACGCACGTCAGCTGATCATCCGGCCGGTCATCTCGGAGAAGAGCTACGCGCTGCTCGCGGCCAACAAATACACCTTCCGCGTCCACGAACGGGCCAACAAGACCCAGGTCCGTAAGGCGATCGAGGAGATCTTCGGCGTCCGGGTCATCGGCGTGCGCACGGCCTGGGTCAAGCCCAAGCCCAAGCGCCGCGGTCTCTACTCGGGCACGCGCCGCCGCTGGAAGAAGGCGGTCGTGACCCTGCACGCAGACGATTCGATCGAGCTCTTCGAGGGGCAGGGGGTGGAGTAACCCATGGCGATCAAGAAGCACAAGCCAACTTCGCCGGGGCGGCGCTTCGCCACCTGGCTCCAGCACGACGCGGTCACCAAGAGCGAGCCCGAGAAGTCGCTGACCGAGGGGCTCACCAAGTCCGGCGGGCGCAACGCGCACGGTCGCGTGACCTCGCGTCACCGCGGCGGCGGGGCCAAGCGCAAGTACCGGCGGATCGACTTCAAGCGCATGAAGGACGGCGTGCCGGCGAAGGTCGCCGCGATCGAGTACGACCCGAACCGGTCGGCGCACATCGCGCTGCTCCACTACGCCGACGGCGAGAAGCGCTACATCCTCGCGCCGGCGCGGATCAGGGTCGGCGACACGGTCAGCTCCGGCCCCGACGCCGACATCACGCCCGGCAACACGCTGCCGCTGGCAAACATCCCCACCGGCGCCACGGTCCACAACGTCGAGCTGACTCCGGGCCGCGGCGGCCAGATGGGCCGCTCCGCGGGCACCGCCATTCAGCTGGTGGCCAAGGAGGGGCGCTACGCGACCCTGCGCCTGCCCTCGGGCGAGATGCGCATGGTGCTGGTGGATTGCCGCGCGACCATCGGCGCCCTCGGCAACGCCGAGCACGAGCTGGTCGAGCTGGGCAAGGCCGGTCGCTCACGCCACAAGGGCAAGCGCCCGCAGACCCGTGGCGTGGCCATGAACCCCGTCGACCACCCCCACGGCGGTGGCGAGGCCCACAAGACTCCCGGAGGCCACCCGGTCTCCCCCTGGGGCGTGCCGACCCTCGGCTACCGCACCCGCAAGAAGCGCAAGCAGTCCGACCAGTTCATCGTCCGTGGCCGCCGGCGCGGCAAGAAGGGGCGGAGGTAGCCCATGTCTCGTTCTTCAAAGAAGGGCCCTTGGGCCGAGGAGCGCCTGATGAAGCGCATCGAGGCGATGAACGAGTCCGGGAACAAGACCATGGTCAAGACCTGGTCGCGCGCGTCCACGGTCTTCCCCGAGATGGTGGGCCACACCATCGCGGTCCATGACGGGCGCAAGCACGTGCCGGTGTTCGTGTCGGAGTCGATGGTGGGCCACAAGCTGGGCGAGTTCGCCCCCACGCGCATGTTCCGCGGGCACGCGGGCAGCGACAGAGTGAGGGTGCGTTGACCCCGGATCAGGTATCCGGTCCGCCCGAGGAGGGCTGGGCGTCGCTGAAGGTCGACGAGCTCAAGGACGAGCTCGAGCGCCGCGGGCTGCCCAAGAGCGGCAAGAAGGCCGAGCTGATCGCGCGCCTCGAGGACGACGAGGTCGCCCAGGAGGCCAGCGCGCCCGCCGAGGAGCTGGAGGCCGAGGAGGTCGTGGAGGCGTCCGAGGACGAGGCCTCCGAGGAGGCCGACGCGGACGAGGCCGAAGAAGAGGCGCCCGCCGCGCGCCCGCGCGGCTCCGCCGAGACCGCCGTCACGACCGAACGCAAGCGCGCTCCCCGCGACGAGGACGGCGCCCTCGTGGTGGCCGCGCGGGCCCGCTACGTGCGCAGCGCCCCGCGCAAGGCGCGGCTCGTGATGGACCACATCCGCGGCAAGCGCGTGGAACACGCCCAGGCCATCCTTCAGCACGCACCGCGGGCCGTCTCGACCGACATTCTCAAGCTGCTCAACTCGGCTGTGGCCAACGCCGAGTCCGCCTACGAGCTCGGGCCGGACGAGCTGCGGGTCAGGCGGGCCTTCGTCGACGAGGGCCCGACCATCAAGCGTTACCGGCCGCGGGCGCTGGGGCGCGCCACGCGCATCAACAAGCGCACGAGCCACATGACCATCGAATTGACGACCGAAGGAAACGGGAGGTAGCCATGGGGCAGAAGGTCCACCCCGAGTCGCTACGCGTCGGCTACATCCATGACTGGAAGTCGACCTGGTTCAACGAGCGCGAGTTCTCCGACTACCTGATGGAGGACCTCGCGATCCGCGATCACATCGAGAACAAGCTCGCTCACGCGGGCCTGTCCACGATCACCATCAAGAAGAACAAGAACGAGGTCGAGGTCAACATCCATACGGCCCGGCCCGGCATCGTGATCGGCAAGTCCGGTTCCGAGGTGGACGCTCTGCGCAAGGAGCTCCACAAGATGACCAACAAGGCCGTGAAGGTGAACATCCTCGAGATCAAGCGGCCGGAGCTCGACGCGCGGCTGGTGGCCCAGTCGATCGCCGAGCAGCTGCAGAACCGCGTGGCCTTCCGGCGCGCGATGAAGCGCGCGCTCACCAGCGCGATGCGCTCGGGCGCGAAGGGCGTGAAGATCCAGGTGTCCGGCCGGCTGGGTGGCGCCGAGATGGCGCGGACCGAGGGTTACTCGGACGGGCGCGTGCCGCTGCACACGCTGCGCGCGGACATCGACTACGGCTTCTACGAGGCCCGCACCACCTTCGGCCGCATCGGCGTGAAGGTGTGGATCAACAAGGGCGAGATCATGCCCAAGGGCTTCCAGCAGGACCTCACCGAGCTCGAGGCGCCGCAGACGGTTGGACCGGGCGGCGGTCGAGGCGCCGGCGGACCCGGCGGGCGCGGCCCCGGCGGCGGGCGTGGCCCGGGCGGCCGTGGCGGCGGTCCCGGTGGCCGTGGCGGCGGACGTGGCGGTCGCAGCGACGGTCCGTCTCAGCCCAGAGGACGTCTCTGATGCTTCAGCCCAAGCGAGTCAAGTGGCGCAAGGAGCACCGCGGCCGTCGCCGCGGGTACGCCAAGGGCGGCACGAACGTGGAGTTCGGCGAGTACGGGCTGAAGGCCCTCGAGCGCGGCTGGGTCACCAACCGCCAGATCGAGGCTGCCCGTATCGCGATGACCCGCAAGATCAAGCGCGGCGGCAAGGTCTGGATCAACATCTTCCCGGACAAGCCCTACACGAAGAAGCCCGCCGAGACCCGCATGGGCTCGGGCAAGGGCTCACCCGAGGGCTGGGTGGCCGTGGTCAAGCCCGGGCGCGTGATGTTCGAGTTGTCGGGCGTACCGGAGGATCTGGCCCGCGAGGCGATGCGCCTGGCCGGCCACAAGCTGCCGGTCAAGACGAAGTTCGTGATGCGCGAGGGATCGGGTCAGTAGATGAAAGCCACGGAAGTGCATAACCTCGAGGATCCGCAGCTCGTGGAGTTCGCGGACACCGCGCGGCAGGAGCTCTTCAACCTGCGCTTCCAGCACGCGACGGGTCAGCTCGAGAACACCGCACGGCTCAGGCAGGCCAAGACCGACCTCGCCCGTGCGCTGACCGAAGCGCGCGAGCGCGGAATAGACATAGACGCGGAGATCCGCAGGCAGAAGCAGACAGCATGACTTTCGAGAACGAAGAGAACGTGACAGGCGAAGAGACCACGGCCCCCGAGCCCGAGGCGCAAGAGACCGCCGCGCAGGCCCCTGCGGCCGAGCCCGAGGAGGAGCTCTCTCCCAAGGAGAGCCGCAAGCGCGCCCGCTCGCTGCACGAGGGTGAGGCACGCCCGGAGCGCTCCATCGAGGAGCGCGCCGCCGAGCGCGCTGCCACCCGTGAGCGCAAGGCCCGCCACCGCCGCGCCTACCGCCAGCGCAGCCGCGAGCGCCGCGCCGCCGCGCCGCGCCGCGACAACCCCGTGCCCGAGGACACCGGGGACGGCGTGCTCAAGGTCCGCCAGGGCATCGTGGTCTCGGACAAGGCCGACAAGACGATCACGGTGCGCATCGACACCGCGCGCCGGCATCGCATGTACAAGAAGATCGTCCGCACGTCCTCCACGCTGCACGCCCACGACGAGGGCAACGAGGCACACGCCGGCGACACCGTCCGGGTGATCGAGAGCCGTCCGCTGTCGAAGACCAAGCGCTGGCGCCTGGTCGAGGTGCTGGAGAGGGCTCGCAGATGATCCAGCAGGAGTCCAGGCTCAAGGTGGCGGACAACACGGGGGCGCGCGAGCTCCTGTGCATCCGCGTGCGCGGCGGCTCGCACCGCCGCTACGCCGGCGTGGGCGACATCATCGTCGGCACGGTCAAGCAGGCGATCCCACACGGCTCCGTCAAGAAGGGCGAGGTCGTGACCGCCGTGATCGTGCGCACCAAGAAGGAGTTCGGGCGCGACGACGGCACCTACATCGCCTTCGACGAGAACGCGGCGGTGCTGATCGACGCGACCAACAACCCGCGCGGCACCCGAATCTTCGGGCCCGTGGCCCGCGAGCTGCGCGACCGCAACTTCATGAAGATCGTCTCGCTCGCGCCGGAGGTGCTCTGACCATGGCCCTCAAGATTCGGCGCGACGACACGGTGCGCATCATCGCCGGCAAGGACCGGGGCAAGACCGGCCGCGTGCTCAGGACGGACCCGCGCAAGGACAGGGTCTACGTGGAGGGCGCGAACATCGTCAAGCGCCACATGCGCCCGCGCACGTTGCGCGACACCCAGCGCGCCCAGGAGCTCGGCGGCATCATCGAGAAGGAGGGGCCGATCCACGTGTCCAACGTGATGCTGATCGACCCCGACAGCGGCGAGCCGACGCGCGTGGGCGTCAAGCGCGACGGCGGCCGGCGCGTGCGCGTGGCCAAGCGCTCCGGCAAGGAGATCGACTGATGGAAGCCGCCACGCAGCAGGCAAACATCCCGCCGCGCCTCAAGGAGCGCTACGAGTCGGAGATCCGCGCCAGCCTCCAGGAGCGCTTCGGCTACGACTCCATGATGGAGGTGCCGCGGCTCGAGAAGATCACGCTCAACATGGGCGTGGGCGAGGCCAAGCAGGACTCGAACATGCTCGATGCGGCCCAGGAGCAGCTGGCCACGATCGCCGGCCAGCACGCCAACGTGCGACGGGCGCGCAAGTCGATCGCCAACTTCAAGCTGCGCGACGGCATGCCCGTCGGCCTGAGCGTGACGCTGCGCCGCGCGCGCATGTGGGAGTTCCTCGACCGGCTCACGTCGATCGCGATCCCGCGTATCCGCGACTTCCGCGGCCTCAACGCGCGCTCGTTCGACGGCCGTGGCAACTACTCGATGGGCGTCCGCGAGCAGATCATCTTCCCCGAGATCGACTACGACTCGATCGACCAGGTCCGCGGCCTCGACGTGACCATCACCACGTCGGCGAAGACCGACGAAGAGGCCTACGTGCTGCTGCGGGAGCTTGGGATGCCGTTCGCGCCCGAGGGCGCGCCGGGCACCGACCAGGAGCCGGAGGAGGACGCCGCGGAGGCGGAGCGTCGCGAGGAGGCGCGCCTCAAGGCCGAGGCCGAGGCCGCCGCGTACGAGGAGCTCAAGGAAGAGAACCCGGAGGCATACGAGACGCCCGCCGCCTCCGATGAGGGCGAGTCAGACGAAGAAGGCGGCCAGGCGGCCGAACGGACAGAGGAGTAATGGCCAAGACGTCACAGAGGGTCCGCCAGCAGCGCGGATCGAAGTACCAGACACGCAACTACAACCGCTGCAAGCGGTGCGGCCGCCCACGCGCGTATCTGCGCAAGTTCGGGCTCTGCCGCATCTGCTTGCGCGAGGTCGCGCACGAGGGCATGATCCCCGGCCTCACGAAGTCGAGCTGGTAGGCGCATGTCGTTCACCGACCCCATCGCCGATTTCCTGACCCGCATCCGCAACGGCCTGCATGCCGATCGCGACGATGTCGAGATGCCCGCTTCAACCTTCAAGACGGAGATCGCCCGCATCCTGCGCGAGCAGGGCTACATCGAGGAGTACTCCGTGGAGGCCGGCAAGGTCGGCCGCGTGCTGCGCGTGCGCCTCAAGTACACCGAGGACCGCAAGCCCGTGATCCAGGGCCTCCAGCGTGTGTCCCGCCCCGGCCGCCGCACCTACGTGCAGGCCGGTGGCGTGCCCAAGGTCCAGGGCGGCATGGGCACGACGATCGTGTCCACCTCCCGTGGCGTGATGACCGGCCATGAGGCCCGTCGCGCGGGCGTCGGCGGCGAGCTCGTGGCGCAGGTGTGGTGAGGATCGTCGTATGAGCCGCATCGGAAAGCAGCCGATCGCCGTTCCGGACGGCGTGGAGGTCTCGATCGAGCCGGAGCTCGTCAAGGTCAAGGGCCCCAAGGGAGAGCTGTCGGAGCGCAAGAGCCGCGAGATCGAGGTGCGCCAAGAGAACGGCGAGGTCGTCGTGACCCGGCCGACCGACCGTGGCGAGCACCGTGCCCTGCACGGCCTCACCCGCAGCCTGATCGCCAACATGGTCGAGGGCGTGACCAACGGCTTCGAGAAGCGCCTCGAGATCCAGGGCGTGGGCTACCGCGCGCAGCTCCAGGGCAACAAGCTGGTGCTGGCTCTCGGCTACTCCCATCCCGTGGAGATGGACGCGCCCAACGGCATCGACTTCGAGGTACCGCAGCCCACGCGCGTGGTCGTTCGCGGCATCTCCAAGCAGGTCGTGGGCGAGGTTGCCGCCAACATCCGCAAGCAGCGCCCGCCTGAGCCCTACAAGGGCAAGGGCATCCGCTATGAGGGCGAGTACGTGATGAGGAAGGTCGGGAAGCGCGCATGACCGTCAAAACGAAATCGACAGCACGCCTGCGCCGCAGGCGCCGGGTACGCGCCAAGGTGCGCGGCACGGCCGAGCGGCCGCGGCTGTCGGTGTTCCGCTCCAACCGGGGCATCGGCGCGCAGCTGATCGACGACGTGAGCGGCCACACGCTGGCCGCCGTCAACTGGACCGAGGGCGATCTCAAGTCGCTCGGCTCGATGGAGCAGGCCACGAAGGCCGGCGAGCTCCTGGCCGAGCGCGCCCGCGAGGCCGGTGTGGAGTCCGCGATCTTCGACCGCGGCGGATACCGCTACCACGGCCGCGTGAAAGCGCTTGCCGACGGCGCGCGGGAGAAGGGGCTCAAGTTCTGATGATCGCTACGGTGAGTGGTTCGCATGGCTAGTCGGGACAGAACACGCGGAGGGCGCGACGGCGGCTCCGACCTGCAGGAGCGGGTCGTTGAGATCAACCGTGTCGCCAAGGTCGTCAAGGGCGGCCGGCGCTTCTCGTTCACCGCGCTCGTGGTGGTGGGCGACGAGAAGTCGCAGGTCGGCGTTGGCTACGGCAAGGCCAACGAGGTCCCGGTGGCCATCCAGAAGGGCGTCGAGCGCGCCCGCAAGAGCCTTTTCAACGTGCCGATGCACGGCTCGACCATCACTCATCAGACCATCGGCGTGCACTCCGCTTCGCGGGTGCTCCTCAAGCCGGCCTCGCCCGGTACCGGCGTGATCGCCGGCGGCGGCGTGCGCGCGGTGCTCGAGCTGGCGGGCATCAAGGACGTGCTGTCCAAGTCGCTCGGCAGCCAGAACCCGATCAACCTCGTCAAGGCCACCGTGGCCGCGCTCGAGGGCCTGCGCCGGCCCGAGGACGTGGCCGCGCTGCGGGGGCTGTCGGTGCGCGAGGTGCTCGGCCTCGAGAAGCCCGAGGCCGAGGCCGAGCCGGTGGCCGAGGAGACGCCCGCTTGATGGCGACCCTCCTGATCACTCAGGTGCGATCCGCCAACGGGTCGTCCCGCAAGCAGCAAGCGACGCTCAAGTCGCTGGGGCTCGGCAAGATCGGCCGCTCAACCGAGCGCGAGGACGACCCGACCGTGCGCGGAGCGGTGAGCGCTGTGCAGCACCTCGTGGAGGTGCGAGATGGCTGAAGAGCGCATTGGCCTGCACTCGCTCGGCCCGGCGCCCGGCTCCCGCAAGGAGCGCAAGCGCGTGGGCCGTGGCGAGGGCTCGGGCACCGGCAAGACGTCCGGTCGCGGCCACAAGGGCGCGGGCGCACGCTCGGGCAGCAAGCGCCGGGTGCGCTTCGAGGGCGGACAGACGCCGATCCACATGCGGATGCGCAAGCTGCGCGGTCCGCACATGAAGAAGTCCATGCCCTTCGAGCAGTTCCGGACCGCCACGCAGCCGGTCAACCTCTCCGATCTCGAGGCCCGCTTCGACGCCGGCGACGAGGTCACGCCCGACTCGCTCAAGGGCCGCAACCTGGCCACCCGCCGCGACGTGCCCGTCAAGATCCTGGGCCGCGGCGAGATCTCCAAGGCGCTCACGGTGCACGCGCACGGCTTCTCGAAGTCCGCCCGGGAGAAGATCGAGGCCGCAGGCGGCACCTGCCAAGTAATCGAGGAGTAACCGGGTGCTCCGGACCTTCCTGAACGCGTTCCGGGTCCCGGAGATCCGGAAGAAGCTCGCGTTCACCGCCGCGATGCTCGCCCTCTACCGCCTGGGCGCCTACATCCCGGCGCCGGGCATCAACGTCGACGTCGTCGAGGACCTGGCCTCGAACTTCGAGGGCCAGTCGAACGTGCTCGGCTTCCTCAACCTCTTCTCCGGCGGCTCCCTGCAGCGCTTCGCGATCTTCGCGCTCGGGATCATGCCCTACATCACCGCGTCGATCATGCTGCAGCTGCTGACGGTGGTGCTGCCCTCGCTCGACAAGCTCCGCAAGGAGGGCGAGGTCGGCCAGCAGAAGATCACCCAGTACACGCGCTACCTCACCGTCGCGCTCGCCTTCGGCCAGTCGATTGGCTACGTGTTCCTGTTCCGCACGTTCGCGGGCAGCGAGGGCCAGGAGGTGGTGGACAGCTTCACCTTCGGCCGCGTTTTCGTGATCGTGATGACGCTCACCGCCGGCTGCGTGCTTCTGATGTGGCTCGGCGAGCTGATCACCCAGCGCGGCATCGGAAACGGGATCTCGCTGATGATCTTCGCCTCGATCGTGGCCGGGCTGCCGAACGGGATCCAGGCCTGGTGGACCAACCCGGACCAGATCTTCGTGGTGATGATGCCCTTCCTGGCGCTCGCCATCATCGTCGGCATCGTCTTCATGCAGGAGGGCCAGCGCCGCATCCCGATCCAGTACGCCAAGCGCGTGGTGGGCCGGCGCATGGCCGGCGGAGGCTCCACCTACCTGCCGCTGCGCGTGAACATGGCCGGCGTGATCCCGGTGATCTTCGCCGCCTCGCTGATGGCCTTCCCGCCCACGGTGGGCGAGCTCAGCCAGGCGAGCTGGGCCCAGGACTTCTCTACCTTCTTCAGCCCCAACGGGGCGGCCTACCTGGTGGGCGAATCGATCCTCATCATCGTCTTCACCTACTTCTACACCGCGGTCACCTTCAACCCGGTGGAGCAGGCGGACAACCTGAAGAAGTACGGCGGCTTCATCCCTGGGGTGAGGCCTGGAAGACCCACGGCTGAATATCTCGACCGCATCCTCGCGCGGTTGACCTTCCCGGGCGCCCTGTACCTGGCGGCCGTGGCTGCCCTGCCCACGATCCTCATCAACCAGACCAGTGCCAACTTCTTCTTCGGCGGTACGTCGATACTCATCGTCGTGGGCGTGGCGCTCGACACGATGAAGCAGCTCGAGGCGCAGCTCATGATGCGCAACTACGAGGGCTTCCTGAAGTGAGCGAGCTCAACCTGGTCCTACTGGGTCCGCCCGGCGCCGGCAAGGGCACCCAGGCCGAGCGCCTGGTCGCGGACTTCGGGCTGCCCTACTACTCGACCGGGAACATCCTGCGCGAGGCCGTGGAGAACGACACGCCGCTCGGCAAGCAGGCCAAGCCGATCATGGACGAGGGCAAGCTGGTGCCCGACGAGCTCGTCACCGGCCTCATCGAGGAGCGGCTCGACTCGGGCGAGGCCGACGATGGCTTCCTGCTCGACGGCTTCCCGCGCACGATCGGACAAGCAGAGATGCTCGACGCCGCGCTCGACCGCCGCGGACGCGACCTCACCGCCGTGCTCCTGCTCGACGCGTCGGACGAGGAGGTCATCCGCCGTCTCTCCGGCAGGCGTACCTGCGTCAAGAACGGGCACGTGTATCACGTGGAGTTCGATCCGCCGAAGAACGAGGGGGTCTGCGACCAGGACGGTTCGCGGCTGGTACAGCGCGACGACGACAAGACTGAGGTGATCAACGAGCGCTTGGCGGTCTACCACGACCAGACCTCTCCGCTGATCGACTGGTATGAGGACAAGGGCCTGCTGCGCCGCTTCAACGGCGGGCGCACGCCGGACGAGGTTCACGGCCTCATCCGGGCGTCGCTGGCCACACTGCGTCTCGAAGCTGAGCTCTAGCGATGATCATCAAGCAAGACACCCGAGGAACTCGACCAGATGGCTGCGGCGGGCCGCATCCTGGCCCGCTGCCACGAGCTGCTGCGAAAGAAGGCACGTCCGGGGGTGACCACCGCCGAGCTGGACGAGGCCGCGGAGCGCTTCATCCGCTCCCAGGACGCTGAGCCGGCGTTCAAGGGATATCGCGGCTTCCCAGGCTCGATCTGCGTATCGCCGAACTCGATGGTCGTGCACGGCATCCCGGGGCGCTACGCGCTTAAGCGCGGCGACATCCTCTCCATCGACATCGGCGTGATCCTCGACGGCTGGGTCGCCGACGGCGCCATGACGCATCCGATCGGCAACGTGACGCCGGTGGCGCGACGCCTGCTGGCCACGACGCGCGCGTCGCTGTTCGACGCCGTCGAGCAGTGCCGTCCGGGCAACCGCCTCGGCGACGTGTCGGCTGCCGTCCAGGCGCGAGTCGAGGCAGACGGCTTCGCCGTCATCCGCTCCCTGGTGGGACACGGGATCGGTCGCGACATGCACGAGGACCCGCAGATCCCCAACTACGGCGAGCCCGGCACCGGTCCGGAACTGGAGGAGGGAATGGTGCTCGCGGTCGAGCCGATGGTCAACGTCGGCACCCATCATGTGCGCATGGGCTCCGACAACTGGGCCGTCTACTCGCAGGACGGTTCGCTGGCGGCGCATTTCGAGCACACCGTCGCGATTACGGCCGAAGGGCCCCGTATTCTCACCCCCTGGCACGAGCTCATTCCTGAGTCCGCTGAGCCCGCCTCGCGGGCCGTTAGTGCTTGAGCACTGCTGCTAATCTTTTCTGCCGGCGCGGAGCCGATTCCTGGGCTCTGCGCTGATCCTCGTTCGATACGTCCCACCCAACGGAGCTATGAAGGTCCGCGCATCAGTCAAGCCCATGTGTGAGAAGTGCAAGATCATCCGCCGTGGCGGTGCGGTTCTCGTGATCTGTCAGAACCCCCGGCACAAGCAGCGACAGGGCTAAATGGCGCGTATCGCAGGAATAAACATCCCCCTCAACAAGAGGGTCGAGATCGGCCTCACGTACGTGTACGGGATCGGCCGCTCGCAGTCGAACGAGGTCCTGAAGGAAGCCGGAGTAGAGCCGGACACCTACGTCAAGGACCTGACCGACGACGAGGTGCGCAAGCTGCGCGACGGTGTCGAGGATCTGCTTGTGGAGGGAGACCTCCGCCGGGAGCGCTCCCAGAACGTCAAGCGGCTGATGGAGATCGGGTCCTACAAGGGCCTGCGCCACCGGCGCGGGCTGCCCACCAACGGGCAGCGGACCAAGACGAACGCGCGCACGCGCAAGGGACCCAAGCGCGGTTCCTCTGCGGGCGGCGGCAAGAAGAAGATCAGGAAGCACTAGCTAATGCCCCAAGCTCGACGTCCCCGTGGCCGCCGGCGCGTACGTAAGAACGTGCCGTTCGGGCAGGCCCACATCAAGACAAGCTTCAACAACACCATCGTGTCCCTCACCGACAAGGACGGCAACGTGATCGCGTGGGAGTCCGCCGGCGGAGCCGGCTTCAAGGGCTCGCGCAAGTCGACCCCGTTCGCCGCACAGGTCACCGCCGATGCCGCGGCCCGCAAGGGCATGGAGCACGGTCTCCAGAAGGTGGAGGTCTACGTCAAGGGACCGGGCTCCGGTCGCGAGACCGCGATCCGCTCGCTCCAGGCCGCGGGCCTCGAGATCACCGGGATCAGGGACGTCACACCGCAGGCCCACAACGGCTGCCGCCCGCGCAAGCGCAGGAGGGTCTGAGCATGGCTCGCGACACCGGAGCTCAGTGCAAGCAGTGCCGTCGCGAGGGCATGAAGCTGTTCCTCAAGGGGGAGCGCTGCCTCACCGACAAGTGCGGTGTCGAGCGGCGCAACTACCCGCCCGGGGATCACGGCCGCGGCCGCATGCGCCAGTCGGAGTACCGAGTGCAGCTGCGCGAGAAGCAGAAGGCGCGCCGCTACTACGGCGTGCTCGAAAAGCAGTTCCGCAACTACTACGACAAGGCGAGCCGCCAGGAGGGTGTGACCGGCGAGAACCTGCTCCGGCTGCTCGAGTCGCGTTTCGACAACGTGCTCGTGCGCCTCGGCTTCGCCGCCTCGCGCCGCCAGGCCCGGCAGATGATCCGCCACGGGCACTGGTACGTGAACGGCCGCCGTGTCGACATCCCCTCTTACCAGCTGCGCACCGACGATGTGATCACCATGAAGCCCAGCGCCCCCGTGGAGCCCGTGGTACGCGATGCCACCGAGCTCACGAGTGCCGTGCCGGCCTGGCTACAGGCCGATCATGACGGCCTCACCGCGAAGGTGCTGCGCCTCCCGGACCGTGGGGAGATCACCACGCCGGTGCAGGAGCAGCTGATCGTCGAGCTTTACTCGAAGTAGCACCAGAACGCGAGCCGCCATTGCCGGGCGGCCGCTCACAACCGAAGGAATCACCCTCTCCATGATCGAGTTTCAGACTCCCCAGATATCCGCCGAGAGCGTCGAAGACAACCGCGGAACATTCACGATCGAGCCGCTCGATCGCGGCTTCGGCTACACGTTCGGCAACTCGCTTCGGCGAGTGCTGCTGTCGTCGCTGGCCGGTGCCGCCGTCACGAGCGTCCGCATCGAGGGTGTGGCGCACGAGTTCTCGACCATCAACGGCATCAAGGAGGACGTGACAGACATCGTCCTCAACCTCAAGGAGGTCGTCTGCCGCATGCATTCGGATGCGGCAGAGATCGAGGCCCCGCTGGTGGTCACCGGTCCCGGTGACATCACTGCGGGCGACATCGACCTGCCCTCCGGCGTCGAGATCCTCAACCCGGACGCCCACATCGCCACGCTCGAGAAGAAGACCAAGCTCGAGATGTACCTGACGATCGGCCACGGCCGCGGCTACTCGCCGGCTGAGGACAACAAGACCCCCGATCAGCCGATCGGCGTCATCCCGATCGACTCGATCTTCTCCCCCGTCAAGCGCGTGGCCTACTCGGTCGACGCCGCCCGCGTGGGTCAGAAGACCGACTACGACAAGCTCACTCTCGATATCGAGACCGACGGCTCGCTCGACCCGCAGGCAGCCCTGCGCGAGGCGGCGGAGATCCTCATCAAGTACCTGGCCATCTTCACCGACGCCGACCGCGTCGAGGCCCTGCGCGATCAGGGCGCGGCGCTCGTCGCCGGTGCGGAAGGGCTGAGCGGCGATGGCGCGGGTGCGCCGGGCGCCGGCGGGATGGACGACATCCTGATCGAGGAGCTCGAGCTCGGTGTCCGCTCCTACAACTGCCTCAAGCGCGCCGGCATCCAGACCGTCGGCGACCTGGTGCAGAAGTCGGAGTCCGAGCTGGCAGCGATCCCGAACTTCGGCCGCAAGTCGATCGAGGAGGTCAAGGAGACCCTCGACGCGCGCGGCCTCGGGCTGCGCACCGGCTAGAGCGGGACGGAGTACCGGGCTCATGCGCCATCGCAAGCAGAAGGGCAAGCTGTCGCGCGACTCAGCGCACCGCAAGGCGCTGTTCATGAACCTCTGCCGCGAGGTGATCGACCACGAGCGCATCCAGACCACCGAGGCCAAGGCCAAGGCGGTCAAGCCCGAGCTCGAGCGGCTGATAACCCTGGCCAAGAAGGGCGACGGGCACTCCCGTCGCCTGGCCATGGCCCGGCTCGGGCAGGACAAGTTCGTGGTCTACAAGCTGTTCGAGGAGATCGCGCCCCGGTACGCGGAGCGTGAGGGCGGCTATACGCGCATCCTCAAGTTGGGTCCGCGCAAGTCCGACTCGACGGAGATGGTCTTTCTCGAGCTGGTCTGACGGGGCGCCGCGCTCAAGCCGGCCGCTGCGTTCCGCGTTGTTCCCGTGGCCCTCGGCCGTATCGCCCACCAGAGAAACTCGTGTGTCGACTGATCAGTTAGCGGACGAGTGTCTCTGGTCGTGTCCAAAGCCGGGTCGCGCCTTGCGCCCACCCGTTCTGCAAGAAATCTTGCAGCTTGCAGGACTTTTCCCTGATAGAACGACGCTCGTTCGACGCCGAGTCGCCGCGACCCCTGGTCCGGCGAGCGGGGGACCCGATGCGGATTCCGTCCGCAGGGGCGAATCTACCGGGCGGCACGTGGTGCCGCGTCTGTAGTAGCGCGTGTGTGCGCGAGCCCGTCAGCTGACCTCGTAGGCGTCACCCCGACAACGAGGTCAAACCAGAGTGCAGCAGAGGGATCTGTCCCGCGACGAACTATGGGCGCAGTCGCTCGCGCGATCGCGCGCACGCCGCGAGGCGGCCGCCGCCGCGAGTGGGCGGCCCGCCTTTCCCACCCGTCGCGTCTCGATGGCCGCCGCGGTGGTCCTCACCGCGGGTGCCGCGGGCGGCGTCACGCTGATCGAGGCGGGGGCGCCCGACAGCGCGGAGGCCGTGGTGGTCAAGTCGCGCGGCGGTGATGTCCGGCAGCTTCAGCGCGCGATCGGCGTCAGCGCCGACGGCGTGTTCGGCCCGGCGACCGAGCGCGCTCTCAAGCGCTGGCAGCGCGCCCGCGGGCTCACCGCCGACGGCATCGCCGGTCCCAACACGCGCGCGGCGCTCGGCCTCGGTGCCGGTCCCGTGCTCAAGCGCAAGCGAGGCGCCGCTGGGAGCGGAACACGAGCGCGCCGTTCGAGCGGGCGCCGCGCGGCTCAGGGCGGTGGCGGGGTGCGCTCTCTGCAGCGCCGTATCGGGGTGCCGGCCGACGGTGTCTTCGGACCGGGTACCGAGGCGGCCCTCAAGCGCTGGCAGAGCGCCCACGGCCTGACGCCCGACGGAGTCGCGGGCCCCAACACGCGTCGGGCGCTCGGGATGGGCCCGGGCCGAGTGCTCAAGCGCAGAGGCTCCGGAGGGGGAGGCGGAGGCGGCGGCCTCTCGACCGTTCAACAGGTGATCCGCGCCGCCAACCGCATCGCGACCACGCCCTACAAGTACGGCGGCGGTCACCGGTCCTTCCGCGACAGCGGCTACGACTGCTCCGGGTCGGTCTCGTACGCGCTCCACGGAGCCGGACTGCTGCGCTCACCGCTCGACTCGAGCGCCTTCATGTCCTACGGCGCTCCCGGCCGCGGCCGCTACATAACGATCTATGCGAACCGAAGCCACGTCTTCATGTCGGTGAACGGACGACGATTCGATACCACCGCCCGCTCGGAAACGGGTTCGCGCTGGACGAACACGAACCGCTCGCCCTCGGGCTTCGTGATGCGTCACCCGCCCGGCCTCTAGGGCCGCGACGGCTCCACGCCGGCCTGCCCCTCGCGCAGCTTGAGCCCGATCAGCGGGAACAGGGCGGTGGAGAGGATCGCGGCGCCCACCAGCGAGGCGGCGGTGGAGGCGCGCATGTGCCCCTGTTCGATGGCGATTGTGGTGATGGCCACCACCAGCGGCAGCTGGGTGGAGGAGAAGAACGCGAGCGCGCGCCGGTCGCGCCCATCGAGGACGTTGCGGTACAGGACCAGCGCCGGAATCCCGCGCACAGCGAGGAACAGCACCAGGAACAGGGGCAGTTCGAGGAACCGGATCGGATCCTCGGTGAGCGCGCTCATCTCGAACTTGAGTCCGCTCGTGACGAAGAAGAACGGGATCAGGAAGCCGTAGCCCACGGCCGTGAGCTTCGACTCGAGGCGCTCCACCTCCCGGCCCTTGAGCGCTTGGCGGACGATGATGCCCGCCACGAACCCGCCCAGCAGCAGGTCGAGGCCGAGCTCGGATGCGAGTGCGGCAAGTGCGAACACCATCACCACCGCGAGGCGGATCGCGAACTGACCGCTGGTCTCGAGCGAGCGCTCGAGCAGCGGCCAACCCACCGTGGCGCCCCGTACGGCGACCAGCGCAGTGGCCACCGCAATGCCCACGAACAGCACCAGGATCAGGCTGCTCGACAACGCGCCCTGGGTCGAGAAGACCAGCGTGATGAGCAGAATGGGCCCGAACTCGCCGAGGGCACCCGCGGCGAGCAGGAACGTTCCGAAGCGCGTGCGCAGCTCACCGGCGTCGCTGAGGATCGGGATGAGCGTGCCGATGGCAGTGGTGGCCATCGCCGAGCCCGTGTAGAGCAGCGACAGGACCAGCCCGGTGAGCGCCAGCACGCCGCCGATCGCGTAGGCCAAGAGCAAGCGACACACCCAGCCGACGATGGCGAGGCGCAGCGGCATCCCGCGGATGCGGTCGAAGTCGATCTCGTAGCCCGCGAAGAAGAACAGCATGCCCAGCCCGAGGCTCGAGAAGAACTCGATGAACTCGTCGGGCTCGGCGAGCTCCAGCACCTCGGGGCCGACGATGATGCCCAGGACCAGCTCGATCACCACGACGGGTATCGCCAGCCGCGGCTGGACCACGCCCGCGATCAGCGCAGCGACAGCCGCGACGGTGACGATGACGAGGAAGGAGCCAGCGTCGACATCGACCATGCCGGCGCATCCTATGGCGCGCGCCAGTTGCCAGTGGGAGCACGGGGCACCGCCTAAATCCCCATATTTCCGGTGGGCTTTGTGCTAGCTTGCTTCGCCTGCAAAGTCGATAAGCAAGGTGGAGAATGGATCGGATCAAGACTCGCCTGCCGCTCCTCGCCCTGGCTGTCGTGGCGCTCGTCGCTGCGCTGGTCGGCGCCGGCTGCGGTGGGTCGTCATCGGACAGCGAGGCGAGCGGGGACGGCGAGGGCGGCGGCGGCAAGCTGACGCTCGTGGCCTACTCGACTCCCGAGGAGGCCTACAAGGAGCTCATCCCGGCGTTCAACAAGACTCCGGAGGGCGAGGGCGTCAGCTTCGACCAGTCCTACGCCTCGTCCGGCGAGCAGTCGCGCGCCGTCGAGGGCGGCCTGCCGGCCGACGTGGTGGAGTTCTCGCTCGAGCCGGACATCACGCGGCTCGTGGACGCCGGTCTGGTGGACGCGGACTGGAACAAGAACGAGTACAAGGGCATGGTCACCGATTCGGTGGTGGTCTTCATCGTCCGCAAGGGGAACCCGAAGAACATCCAGACCTGGGACGACCTCGTGACCGGCGACGTCGAGGTCATCGAGCCGAACCCGTTCACCTCGGGCGGCGCCAAGTGGAACATCATGGCGGCGTACGGCGCGCAGCTCGAGCAGGGCAAGACGCCCGAGCAGGCCAAGGAGTACCTGGCCAAGCTGTTCGAGAACGTGCCCGTGCTCGACAAGAGCGCCCGCGAGGCGCTGCAGACCTTCTCGAGCGGCAAGGGCGACGTCCTGCTCGGCTACGAGAACGAGGCCATCCTCGCCCAGCAGGCAGGGCGAGGAGGTCGACTACGTGATCCCGGACGAGACGATCCTGATCGAGAACCCGATCGCGGTCGTCAACGAGTCCGACAATCCGGAGCTGGCTCAGCAGTTCGTGGACTTCCTCTACACGCCCGAGGCGCAGGAGATCTTCGCCTCGAAGGGCTACCGGCCGGTGGTCGAGGGCGTGCAGGGCGCGGACGAGTTCCCGACTCCCTCGAAGCTGTTCGAGATCACGCAAGTTCGGCGGCTGGGGCAAGGTCAACGACGAGTTCTTCGATCCGGAGGGCAGCGTCGTGGCCGACATCTTCCAGTCGCAGGGGAAGAGCACTGCCTCCGACTAGTTCAGCCACGGCGGCGCCGGCTCCGGCGCCGCCCGCGGCGCCGGTGAGCCGCGGCCCGAGGGCGTCCCTGATTCCGGGGGACGTCCTGGGCCGCGGCATCGCCGTGGCCTACCTGAGCATCATCGCGCTGATCCCGCTGGCCGCGGTGGTGTTCAAGTCGTTCGACGGCGGCTGGGACACGTTCTGGAACTCGATCAGCAGCCCGCAGGCCGTGGCCGCGCTGCGGCTGACGCTGATCGCCTCGGTGATCGTGGTGCTGGTCAACGCGCTGTTCGGAACGCTGATCGCCTGGGTGCTCGTGCGCGACGAGTTCCCCGGCAAGGGCATCGTCAACTCGCTGATCGACCTGCCCTTCGCGCTGCCCACGATCGTGGCCGGCCTCACGCTGCTCGCCTTCTACGGGCCGGACAGCCCGGTGGGCATCGACATCGCCTACACCCGGGTGGCCGTGGTGCTGGCGCTGCTGTTCGTGACGCTTCCCTTCGTGGTGCGGGCCGTGCAGCCGGTGCTGCTCGAGCTCGACCGGGAGATGGAGCAGGCCGCGGAGTCGCTGGGCGCGAGCCGCGCCACGGTGTTCCGGCGCATCATCCTGCCCAACCTCGCGCCGGCCATCATCGCCGGCGGCGGGCTGGCCTTCGCCCGGGCCGTGGGCGAGTTCGGCTCGCTCGTGCTCATCACCGGCAACCTCCCGTTCAAGACCGCAGGCCGCCTCGGTGTTCATCTTCTCCCAGGTCGAGAGCGACAACCCGGTCGGCGCCTCCGCCGTGTCGGTGGTACTCCTGGTGGCCGCGCTCGTCGTGCTGCTGTTCTTCGGCTGGCTGTCCAAGAAGGCGCTGCGCCATGAAGAGTAAGTACGCGCTGCGCTTTGTCGCGCTGGGCTACCTGCTCCTGCTGCTGGGGATCCCGGTGGCGCTGGTGTTCTTCAACGCCTTCCAGGACGGCGTGGGCGCCGCCTGGGACGCGGTGAGCACCCCGGAGGCCCAGCACGCCTTCTATCTGACGGGGGTGATGGTGGCGGTGGCCGTGCCGCTGAACACGATCTTCGGCATCCTGTGCGCGCTGGCCATCGTGCGCCAGCGCTTCCGGGGGCGCGCCCTGCTCAACGCGATGGTGGACCTGCCCTTCGCGGTCTCGCCGGTGGTGGTGGGCCTGGCGCTGCTGCTCGTCTACGGGCGCGTAGACGGCTGGGTGGGCCAGTGGTTCGCCGAACAGGGCATCCAGATCATCTTCTCGGTGCCGGGCATGATCCTGGCCACGATGTTCGTGTCGCTGCCCTTCGTGGTGCGCGAGACGATCCCCGTGCTGCGCGAGATCGGCACCGAGCAGGAGCAGGCGGCCGCCACGCTGGGCGCCGGCCCGCTGCAGACCTTCTTCCGCGTGACGCTGCCCGCGATTCGCTGGGGCGTGGCCTACGGGGTGGTCCTGACCACGGCGCGGGCCCTCGGCGAGTTCGGCGCGGTGGCCGTGGTGTCGGGCAAGCTGTCGGGCCAGACCGAGACCGCCACGCTGCACGTGGAGAACCGTCTACCAGCGTTTCGACGAGACCGGTGCGTATGCTGTGGCGGTGGTGCTCGCCCTGCTCGCGCTGGTCACGCTGCTTGCCATGAACGTGATCAAGCCCAAGGAAGCCCAGGAGGCCAAGGCATGAGCATCGTCGTCGACTCGGTGTCCAAGCGCTTCGGCGACTTCGTGGCGCTGGACGACGTGTCGCTCGAACGTGCGCGACGGCTCGCTCACGGCCCTGCTGGGACCGAGCGGCGGCGGCAAGTCGACCCTGCTGCGCGTGATCGCCGGCCTCGAGACGCCCGACAGCGGCAAGGTCGTCGATCGCCGGCGAGGACTCGACCCACACGCCGCCCCAGCGCCGCAACGTCGGCTTCGTCTTCCAGCACTACGCCGCCTTCAAGCACATGACGGTGGCCAAGAACGTGGCCTTCGGGCTCACGATCCGCAAGAAGCCGAAGGAGGAGATCGAGGCCCGCGTCGACGAGCTGCTCAAGCTCGTCCACCTCGACGGCTTCGCCCACCGCTATCCCTCGCAGCTGTCGGGCGGGCAGCGCCAGCGCATGGCGCTCGCCCGGGCGCTCGCGGTCCAGCCGCGCGTGCTCCTGCTGGACGAGCCCTTCGGCGCGCTCGACGCCACGGTGCGCAAGGAGCTGCGCGCCTGGCTGCGCCGCCTCCATGACGAGGTCCACGTGACCACCGTCTTCGTCACCCACGACCAGGAGGAGGCCATGGAGGTGGCCGAGCAGATCGTGGTGCTCAACAAGGGCCGGATCGAGCAGGTCGGCTCGCCCCGCGACCTCTACGAGCAGCCCGCCAACGAGTTCGTGATGAGCTTCGTCGGCCCGGTCACCGCGCTCTCCGAGCGCTGGATCCGCCCCCACGACGTGGAGATCCTGCTCGAGCCGGCCGACGGCGCCGCCGAGGCGAAGGTCGATCGCGTGCTGCACCTCGGCTTCGAGGTCCGCGTGGAGCTGACGCTGAGCGGCGGCGAATCCACCTGGGTGCAGACCACCCGCGGCCGCGTCGAGGAGCTCGAGCTCGCCGAGGGCGCGATCGTCTGGCTGCGGCCGGCGGACTCGCCGGTGGCGGCCTGAGGGCCCGGCGCTCCGCTCGGGCCCGCGCCCTCAGCGCCTCGACCACGCGTCCGGCGACTCGGTCAGGCGCTTGACCCGGGCCGGCATCCGGCCGGCCACGACGTCCGCCAGCGTGATCTCGTCCACCACGGAGCGCATGCTCGCCCGCAGGGCGATCCAGACCACCTGCAGGTTCTCGGCGGCCCCCGCGTACTCGACCTCCTCGGGCGCCTCGCCGCGCACGCTGGCGAGCGGTCCGTCGACGGCACGGATCACCTGGCCGAGCGTGACCTCCTCCGCGGGGCGGGCCAGCCAGTAGCCGCCCTCGGCGCCGCGCTGGGCGCGCACGATTCCGGCGTGGCGCAGGTCGGTGAGGATGTTCTCGAGGAACTTGAGCGGGATGTCCTGGGACTGGGCCAGCCGCTCGCCCTTGACCGGACCGTCGTCGGCCACCGCCAGCTCGAGCAGGGCTCGGACCCCGTAGTCGGTTTTCGCCGAGACGCGCACTCGCGTCTGCATTGTTACCAGTCCCTAGGATCCGCCCACATGGAAGTCGACGAGATCAAGGAACGCCAGCGCGGGATGTGGGCGCTGGGCGACTACTCGAAGCTGTCGGAGATCCTGCGCCCCGCGGCGCTCGCGCTGTGCGATGCGTGCGCTGTCTCGGCAGGGCAGGAGGTGCTCGACGTGGGAGCCGGCGACGGCAACTTCGCGCTCGCATGCGCCGCCGAGGGCGCGAGCGTGGTGGCCGCCGACTTCTCCCCGGAGATGGTGGAGCTCGGCCGCGCGCGCTCCGAGGCCGAGGGCTACTCGGTGGAATGGGTGCTCGGCGACGCCGAGGCGCTGCCGTTCGCGGCCGAGCGCTTCGACTGCGTGGGCTCGGTGTTCGGCGCGATGATCGCTCCGCGGCCCGAGGTCGTGGCCCGCGAGCTGTTCCGGGTCGTGCGCCCGGGCAACACGGTGGGAATGACGGCCTGGACGCCGGGCAGCTTCTCGTCGGAGCTGTTCATGCTCGGGCGCCGCTACCAGCCGCCCCAGAACGGCGTCCCGATTCCGGAGGAGTGGGCCGTGGAGGAGACGGCTCGCAGCCGCTTCGAGGGCCTGGCCGCGAGCGTCGACTTCGAGAAGCGCACGTTCACATGGAGTGCGGATTCGGCCGAGGCGCTCGCCGCCGAGATCGAGGCTGTCGCGCCCAACTGGGCGCTGGCGCGGCGCAACATGGCGCCCGACCGCTACGAGGCGATGCGCGCCGAGCTCCTGGAGCTCGTACGGCAGTGGGGCGGCGATCAGGCGGTGTCGATCGAGCACGAGTACGCGCTGATCGTGGCCCGCCGCGGCGGTTAGGATCCAGGCCGGTCACGCGCTCTGACCGCTCGGCTTCTCCTCGAGTACGACGGCACCGACTTCGCAGGGCTGGGCACACCAGCCCGGCCGCCGCACCGTCCAGGGAGTGCTCGAGGAAGCACTTGCCACCCTGCTGCCCCGACCCGGTGACGCTCACGGTGGCGGGCCGGACGGACCGCGGCGTTCACGCTCGCGGCCAGGTGGCCAGCCACGCCGGTGAGCCCGCGCCGCGCCGCAACCTCAATGCGCTGCTGCCGGATGACGTGGCCGTGCTGGAGAGCGAGGCGGTCCGCGACGGGTTCGACGCACGGCGCGACGCGCGCAGCCGCACCTATCGCTATCGCATCCTCACGCGGACGGCGCGCAGCCCGTTCGAACGAGGGCGTTCGCTGTGGTGGCCGCGGCCGCTCGACCGCGCGGCGCTCGACGAGTGCGCGGCCGCGCTCGCAGGCACGCACGACTTCACCGCCTTCACTCCGACCGACACCGACCACGTGCGCTTCGAGCGCGACGTGCTCCGCGCCGAGTGGCGCGACGAGGAAGACGGCCTGCTCGCGTTCTGGATCGAGGCCGACACGTTCATGCGCCACATGGTCCGCGTGATCGTCGGGACCATGCTGGACGGCGTCAGACCCGACGACTTCGGGCGACTGTTGAAAGGAGCGCCCCGCAGCGAGGCGGGGGAGACGGCTCCGGCACACGGCCTTTACCTGGAGTCGGTCAAGTACGACTGAGAAGGCTTGCGCGCACCGCGCGCTCGCCGTCCTGAGTACCCTCAAAACCGCCCGTGAAAGTCCTTCTCGTAAACGACGACGGCATCACCGCCACCGGCCTGAACGTCATGCGCCAGGCCCTCCTCGAGGTATCGGGAGTGGAGCTCGCGGTGATCGCCCCGGACTCGAATCGCAGCGCCACCGCGCGCAGCATCACGATCCGCCACCCGCTCTGGGTGGAGGAGGTGGAGTTCGGCGACGGCACCACGGGCTTCGCCACCGATGGCACGCCGGTGGATTGCGTGCGCTTCGCCGCCCTCGGGCTGATCGAGTTCGTTCCCGAGCTGATCGTCTCCGGCATCAACCACGGGGCCAACCTGGGCGACGACATCACCTACTCCGGCACCGTCGCCGCCGCCCTGGAGGGCGTGGTGCTGGGCGTGCCCGCCATCGCCGTCTCCCAGCAGGCCGACCACGGGGAGATGGACTTCCGCGCCGGCAGCCGCTGGGAGCGTGAGGACTTCGAGCCCGTGGCCGCGTTCGTGGCCCGGCTCGTCGAGGAGCTTCAGAACGTCCCCATCCCCGAGGGCACCCTGCTCAATGTGAACGCTCCGGCCGGCCCGCCGGCAGGGCGTCTGCGCCTGCCGCCTGGGCAAGCGCGACTACCGCGACCAGATGGAGCTGACCGAGGAGGACGGCGGCCGGCGCCGTTATCGCATCTACAGCGAGGACCCGAGCTACCACCAAGAGGAGGGCACGGACTTCGCCGCCATAGCGAAGCGCCTGATCGCGGTCACCCCGCTCCACTTCGACCTGACCGACCAAGCGGGCATCGAACAGCTCGCCGGCTTCGACCTCGAGGGGCTGCTGCGGCCGGCCGCTCCCCGGGCGTGAGCGAACAGAAGCGCGCCGCGGAGCTGCGCAAGCAGCTCGAGCACCACGGGTACCGCTACTACGTTCTGGACGATCCGGAGATCTCGGACGTCGAGTACGACAAGCTCCTCAACGAGCTCCGCGACCTGGAGGCCGAGCATCCCGAGCTGCTCACCCCGGACTCGCCCACGCAGCGGATCGGCGGCCAGCCGCTCGACAAGTTCGACGAGGTCCCCCACCTTCAGCCGATGCTGTCGCTGGCCAACGCCCGCAACGAGGAGGAGCTCGCCGCCTGGGTTTTGCGCAGCGAGCGCTATCTGGCCCGGCAGGGCGTGGAGATGGGCGAGGTCCGCTTCGTCACCGAGCCCAAGATCGACGGGCTCGCGATCTCACTCGTCTACGAGGACGGGGTGCTGGTGCGCGGGGCCACGCGCGGCAACGGCGAGGTGGGCGAGGACGTGACCCAGAACCTGCGCACCATCGGCTCGATTCCGCTGCGCGTGGACGACGCGCCGCCGCTGCTCGAGGTGCGCGGCGAGATCTACCTACCGCTTGCGGCCTTCGCCGCTCTCAACGAGCAGCGCGCCGCCGCCGGTGAGCCGACCTACGCCAACCCGCGCAACACCGCGGCCGGCTCGATCCGCCAGCTCGACCCCCAGCTCGCCGCCTCACGGCCGCTGGCGATGTGGTCGTACGGGATCGGCGCGACGGACGGCCTGGAGTTCGAGTCCCACCACGAGTCGATGGAGTGGCTGCGCGACCACGGCTTCCGCGTCAACACGGACACCGCGGTGCACGACACGGTTGACGAGGTGGTGGCCGCCTGCCGTGCCTGGGAGGAGCGGCGCCACACGCTCGACTTCGAGATCGACGGCGTGGTGGTCAAGGTCGACGACCTGGACCTGCAGCGTCAGCTCGGCGTGGTGGGGCGGGAGCCGCGCGGCGCGATCGCCTGGAAGTTCGCCCCCACGACCGCCACCACCACGTTGCGGCGCGTGTCGTGGAACGTCGGGCGCACCGGCCACATGGTGCCCTTCGCCGAGCTCGAGCCCGTTGGGGTGTCCGGCGTGACCGTCGGGATGGCCACGCTGCACAACGAGGAGGATCTGAAGCGCAAGGACGTGCGCGACGGCGACGAGGTGATCGTCATGCGGGCCGGGGACGTGATCCCGCAGGTGGTGTCACCCACCGCGAAGGCGCAGAAGCGAAAGAACCGCAGCCCCCAGCCGGAGCCGCCCGAGCGCTGTCCGGCCTGCGACACGCCCACCGTCAAGCCCGAGGGCGGCGTCTGGACGATCTGCCCCAACCGCGCGTCGTGCCCGGGCCAGGTGTTCCAGGCGGTCAAGCACTTCGTCGGCGCGATGGACATCGACGGTCTCGGCGAGGAGAACATCCGCCGCTTCCTCGACGAGGGCCTGATCGAGAACTTCGCCGACCTCTACGACCTGAGCGTCGAGCGCCTCACGCAGCTCGACCGCTTCGCCGAGACCTCGGCCAGCAACCTCGTCAACGCCATCGACGCCTCCCGCCGCCAGCCCTTCGAGCGCGTGCTCTACGGGCTGGGTGTGCCCGGCATCGGCTACGTCAACGCGCGTAACCTCGCCCGCCGGCTGCGCTCGATGGACGCTCTGCTCGAGGCCACGCCCGAGCAGCTCACCGAGGTCGAGGGTATCGGACCGGTGCATGGCCTCCACCGTGCACGAAACGCTGGCCGAGGACCGCGTTCGCGACCTGATCGGCAAGCTGCGCGAGCACGGCCTGAGGATGGAGGAGGAGGGGGCGGCACCGCCGGCCGAGGGCCCCCTCGTGGGCAAGACACTGGTGATCACCGGCACTCTGCCCAGCCTCTCGCGCGACGAGGCCACCAGTCGAATCGAGAGCGCCGGGGGCAAGGTCACCGGCTCGGTGTCGAAGAACACCGACTACCTGCTGGCCGGCGAGGAGGCCGGCAGCAAGTACGCCAAGGCGCAGGAGCTGGGGACGGAGATCATCGACGAGGCCCGGCTGCTCGAGCTCACCTGATTGCGGCGATGGCCTGCACCATCGAGTCCTGCAGGCTCCTGGCGCTCCCCGGATACACGTTGTTCATCAGGATCGAGAAGGCGATCAGCTCGCCCGAGCTGGTCCCGCAGTAGCCGGACAGCGCGCTCACGTTTGAGAGCGTGCCCGTCTTGCCGACGCAGTTGCTACGGGCCGGGCCGCCGCGCATCCGGCCGGCAAGCGTGCCGTCGCGGCCCGCGACGGCGAGCGAGTCTCTGTACTCGTCGCCGTACTCCTGCTCGTCGAGATCCTCCATCGCGGCCAGCAGGTTGACCACCTGGCGCGGCGAGGCCCGGTTGCCCCGCGACAGCCCCGAGCCGTCGACCAGCCGCGCCCTCGACCCGAGCCCGCGCGCGTAGCCGGCCGCCAGCCGCGCGCCGCCTCGGGTGGTGCCCCGGCCGTCGGCCTGGAGGGCCAGGTCCTTCAGCAGCATCTCCGCAAAGAAGTTGTCCGAGGGCTTGTTGGTCAGCTCGATCAGGCGCTCCATCGGCGGCGAGTCGACGCTGGCCAGGATCTCTGCCTCCGCCGGCGCCGGTCCGGAGCGAGGTCGCAGCCGCACGCTGATCCCGCGGCGCTCGAGCGCCGCGTCCAGCTGCAGCGCCGCGAAGGCCGGTGGATTGACCTGGAACGAGCTCCCCGACGGGTTCCCGAGGCCGCGGTTGAAAGCGAGAGCGCTCAGCGGACCGACCCAGACCGACGTGCCGTAGCGCGAGTCCGGGCCGCCGCGCAGCGAGTCGAACTGCGACTCGTCGCCGTAGATGCGCCCGCTGACACGCTCGATTCCCGCCTCCGCGAGCAGGCCGGCCAGCCGCTCCACGCTCGCTCCACCGCCGTAGCTGCGCTTCGCGAAGGTTCTCGTGCCGAACGTGGGGTCGCCGCCGCCGCGCAGGTACAGGCTGCCCCGCCACACGCCGTCCCCGTCGAGCTCGCCGTCGCCGCGCACGTCCGTGCCGAGCGTCCCCTCGGTTCCGTAGCGGGCCAGGGCCGCGGCGGTCGTGAACAGCTTGGTGTTGGAGGCGAGGATCCGGGCGCGGTTCTGGTTTACGCGGAAGAGCACCTCGCCGCTGGTGAGGTTGACCACGTGGGCACCCGAGCTGGCGCCGGCGCCGCCCATGTAGCGCGTCAGGCGCTTGACCAGGGCCTCGTCGGCGGCCGCGGAAGCGGGCGCAACGGCGAGTATGAGGGCGCTGAGAAGAGCGATCCGGCGCATGGAGCCCGGAACACGCTAGCGGCCCTTGCGGAGCGGTCCGCCACCACCTCGGCCATACTTGATGCTCGAATGGGCGAGGTCGTCAAACTCCAGAAGCCCGGTGCCAAAGCCAAATCGGGTCGGCCGAAGCCCCGTGCGCGCCGGCCGCGGCGGTCCCGCACGGCACTCGTGCTGGGCGGCGGCGGCTTCACCGGCGGCGTCTACGAGATCGGCGCCCTGCGCGCCCTCGACCTGCTGGCGGTGAACCGGACGGTCAACCAGTTCGACGTCTACGTGGGCACGAGCGCGGGCTCGTTCGTGGCCTCACTCGTGGCCAACGGCGTGACCCCCGAGGAGATGATGCGGGTGGTCAACCAGCAGGTGCCCACTCCGTTCCGGGATGTCGACCGCGGCACGCTGATGCGCCCGAATGCCCGCGAGTTCGCCCAGAGCGCCGCGCTCTTGCCGCTGCGGGCGCTGGGGCTGGCCCGCAATTTCGTGACTCAGCTGAGCAGCACGTCGCTGATCGACCTGGCAGTCGGGCTCGCGGAGTCGATGCCGTCGGGCCTCTACGACAGCAGCGGCATTCAGGAGTACCTCGAGGCGGTCCTCTCCGATCCCGACCGTGTCAACGACTTCCGCCTTCTCGAAAACGAGCTCTTCCTCCCCGCCACTGACCTCGACACCTGCGAGCGCATCGTGCTGGGCGGGGACGACTGGGACGACGTCCCGATCTCCCACGCGGTCGCCGCTTCCACGGCGCTGCCGATGGTCTACAAGCCGGTGGAGATCAAGGGCCGGCACCTGGTGGACGGCGGCCTGCGCTCGACGACCAACGTCGACGTGGCGGTGGAGGCGGGGGCCAAGTTCGTGATCGTGGTCAACCCGCTCGTGCCCTACGTGAACGACTTCCAGAAGGTGATCCCCACCATGCTCGGCAGCCGGGTGCGGCGGGTGCGGGACATGGGCTTCCCGCAGATCGGCTATCAGGCCTTCAAGCTGATCGCCCACCAGCGCCTGCACGAGGCGGTCGCGCGCTGGAAGGAGCGCTACCCGGGCGTGGACATCATCCTGATCGAGCCCGATCCCAACGACGAGCTGATGTTCGAGACGAACATCCTCAACTTCACCCGCCGCGTGGAGATCGCCCGTCACGGCTTCGAGTCGGTCACCCTCCGGCTGGCGTCGGAGTACGACGACATCAAGGCCGTGTGCGCCAAGCACGGCATCGAGATCTCCGCCACGCGGGTCAACAAGGTGGTACGCAAGTTCGCCAAGGAGAAGGAGCGCTCGGCGGGCTGGCGGCGCATCCTCGAGCAGACCACCGGCGCCCTGCTGCGGCAGACCGGCCAGGCCTAGCGCCGCCCCAGCGGCACCCGGCGGCCCGGCGACCCCGGCGGCGGCGCAAGGATCCTGGATTCACCCCTCATACGGGGGTCAAGTCAGGATTCTGGGAGGATTTGGCTGGTACTATCTATCGATCGTGATAAGTATCGCTACCGATAAGCAGTACGGGGACGCGCTCAACGCGCTGAGTGATCCCACCCGCCGCCGCATCGTCTCCCTGCTTGCCCAGGGATCGCGCACGGCCACGGAGCTGCACCGGCAGTTCCCGATCGCCGGGCCGGCGGTGAGCCGTCACCTGCGCGTGCTGCGCGAGGCGGGCCTGGTGGAGGAGCGCCGCACGCCGGACGACGGGCGCGTTCGGCTGTACGGACTGCGGCCCGAGCCGCTGGGCGAGCTCGCCCGCTGGCTCGACGGCCTGGCCGGGAGCTGGCAGTCCCAGCTCGAATCGTTCAAGGATCACGTCGCGCTGCGCGCGACGACGACGACGAAAGGACAATCGCTATGACCGTGCCGGTGGTGGCGCGGGCCGAGATTGTGGTCAAGGCCACGCCCGAGGACGCCTTTCATCTGTTCACCGACGAGATCTCGCTCTGGTGGCGGCGCAACACGCACTACTGGAACGATCCCGAGCGGGGGCTGTTCCTGACGATCGAGCCGGGAGTCGGCGGCCGCTGGATCGAGGTCTACGACGCGGACACCGGCGAGGGCATGGAGGTCGGCCGGGTGACTCGCTGGGAGCCGCCCGGCCTCCTGGCGCTCACCTGGACGCAGGTGGGCTGGCCCGACGATCTCGAGACGGAGCTCGAGCTGACCTTCGAGCCGGATCCGGAGGGCACACGGGTCCGGCTCTCGCATTCAGGGTTCGAGCCGCTCGGCGACGAGGCGGTGGCTACGAGCGGCGGCTACGAGTCCGGCTGGCAGGAGATCCTCGGCTGGCTGGCCGAGCACGCCGCCGCGCCGCGCACGGAGGAGGCCCGGTGAAGTACGTGCTCTTCTACGAGTCGGCCGACGACGTGCTCTCCAAGGCGCCCGCCCACTTCGAGGCCCACAGCGCCCGCCTGAAGGAGTTCGAAGACCGGGGCGACCTCCTGATGGTCGGCACCTTCGGGGACCCTCAGGAGCAGGGCTCGATGTCGATCTTCACGAACCGCGAGGCGGCGGAGGAGTTCGTGGCCGGTGATCCGTTCGTCCTGAACGGCGTGATCAAGGGCTGGGAGATCCGCGACTGGGACGCCTAGCCCGCGGCGATCTCGAGCGCGCGCAGCAGGCGATCGGTGGCGGCGCCGTCGCGCACGGTGGCGCGAACGTGGTCGTCGGCTCCCAGCGGGCCTCCGGCCGCGACGATCACGCCCTGGTCGCGCAGCCTCTGCGACAGCAATGAGCCGCTGATCCCGTCGGCCGCGAGCCAGACGAAGTTCGCCTGCGACGGAGCCGCGTCGATCGCCGTCCCGCCCAGGCCGTCCAGCAGGCGCGCGCGCTCGCGGGCGACCGCCGACACGGCGCCGCTCGACCTCCGCGTCGCCGGTGCGCAGTGCGTGCTCGACCGCGGCCTGGCTCAATGCGTTCACGCCGAGGACCGGGGCGATGGCCGCCAGCAGCTTGGAGTCCGACGAGACCGCATAGCCCACCCGCAGGCCGGACAGGCCGTAGACCTTCGAGAAGGTGCGCACCACCAGCAGCCGCGGGAAGGCGTCCACAAGGCGCAGGCAGGCGTCGACCGGCTCCGCGTCCTGGAAGTGGACGAGCGCCTCGTCGAGGAGGACGTGCACGTCGTCGGGCAGAGCCGTGATCAGCTCCCCGAGCTGGGCGCTCGTAACGTGCTCGCCGGTCGGGTCGTTGGGGTTGCAGATCACCACCGCCCGGGTCCGCTCGCTGACCGAGTCGAGCAGCGCGGCGCGATCCACGGCCACGGGCCGCGCGTAGGCGTGCGCCGCCATCAGCGGGTAGAGCGGATACGAGGGCCACGGCATCAGCAGCTCATCGCCGCTGTTGAGCAGCGCCATGGCCGCCGACTGCAGCAGCTCGGCGGCGCCGTTGCCCAGGGCGATCTGCTCGGGGGCAACGCCGTGACGCTCGGCGAGAAGCCGGCGGGCACCCGACGCGTAGCGGTCGGGATAGCCGTTGACCCGGCCTCGCGCGCGGGCGATCGCGGCGTTCACGATCTCCGAGTGGGGCAGGTCGGGCCATTCGGTGCCCGACAGGTCCAGGTCCGGGACGCGCTCGAGGGCCCGCCGACGCTCCTCGTGGCGCCGCTCGCGCATAACGCGGTTGAGCTCGTCGGGATCGAGGTCCTCGAACTGCCGGTAGTAGTCGCGAAAGCCCATCCGGGCCCTCTCAGCCGGTGGGCGCGAGACTCGGCCCCGGACCCTGGATGATCAGGAACCAGATCGCGAAGACCAGCAGCGCCACGCCAACGCACGCGGCGAAGATGCGCTCGAGCGCTCCGCGCTCCTGGCGATAGCCCGCGGCGCGGCGCACCAGCTTCCAGGCGTGATCAACCCGCTTGGCCGCGGCCATGGTGAGCATGAGCGAGGCCAGGCAGCCGAGCATGATCGTCGCGATCCCCGCGGTGACATAGCCGGTGAGGTAGTCCACCTGCGAGCCGATCCACAGCCAGGCCAGCGGTTGCGGCCCGAGCAGCGACAGGCACAGCAGGACCTCCAGGGCCAGCAACCCGGCGGCCAGGAACTCGTCGAAGCGGCGGCGCCGCTCGGAGGAGGGCTCCACATCGTCGCGGAAGCGCACCGGCGCCGTGCCGGGACGGCGTCCGACGAACAGGCCGCCCGTGTCGGTGGGGTCGTTGCTGGCCAGAGTCCTGAGGGTAGTGGGCGCCGAGGGTCAGCGAGCGCGCGCGTAGACGTCGTCGATCACGCCGGCGAACTTCTCGTGGACCACGTTGCGCTTGACCTTCAGCGTCGGCGTGAGCTCGCCGGTCTCCTGCGACAGGTCGTGATCGAGGATCTCGAAGCGCTTGACCTGCTCCACCGGGCCGACGTGCGAGTTGACCTCGTCGAGCACCTTCTGCACCTCGGCCTGCACACGCTCGTCGTTGCGAAGCGTCTCGATCGAGTCGTCCTCGAGCTCGAGCGACTGGGCCAGGGCGGGTGCTTCCTCGGGATCGAGCGTGACCAGCGCGATCAGGTACGGGCGGCGGTCGCCCACCACCACGGCCTGAGAGATCCAGCGGTTCTGCTTGAGCCCGTTCTCGAGGTTGGCCGGCGTGATGTTCTTGCCGCCGGCCGTGATGATGATGTCCTTCTTGCGCCCGGTGATGTAGAGGAAGCCGTCGTCGTCGAGACGGCCCAGGTCGCCGGTGTGCAGCCAGCCGTCCTCGAGGGTCTCGGCGGTGGCGCTCTCGTTCTTGTAGTAGCCCTGGAAGATGTTCGGGCCCTTGATGAGCACCTCGCCGTCGTCGGCGATCTTGACCTCCACGCCGGTCATCGGCTTGCCCACCGAGCCGAAGCGGAACTCGTTGCCGTCGGGCCGGTTGACCGTGGCGCTGGTGGCCGTCTCGGTCATGCCGTAGCCCTCCATCACCGGCACGCCGCACGCGTAGAAGAACTCGAGGATCTCGGGCGCGATCGGCGCCGCGCCGGTCACGCACTCGCGGATGTTCTGGCCGAACAGCCCGCGTACGTTCTTGAACAGCTTCTCCTCGGCCTGGTCGAAGCCCGCCTGAAGCTCAGCGGGGACCTCCTGGCCGGCCTCGCGCATCATGCGCACCTTCACTCCCACCTGCACGGCCTGCCGCAGCTGCTCGGGATCCTCCACGGCGCTCGTGGCGAGGGTGTAGATCTTCTCGAACATACGCGGCACCGAGGGGAAGTAGCTCGGGCTGACCTGCGCGATGTCGGCGATGATCATCTTCGGGTCGCGCGACCAGTAGGCCAGCGTCACGCCCAGCTCGAAGGACGCGAACTGGATCAGGATCGCGAAGGCGTGGGCCAGCGGCAGGAAGAGGTAGCTCGAGTCGCCCTCCTCGAGCACGCTCTGGGACACCACCGCGTCGGTGATGGCCCGATAGTTGCTGTGGGAGAGCAGGCAGCCCTTGGGCGGGCCGGTGGTGCCGGAGGTGTAGATGTAGAGGCAGATGTCGTCGGGGGTCACGGCGCTGTAGCGCGCCTCCCACTCGGACTCGTCGCGGGCAGCGCCGCGCTCGCGCAGCGCCTGCATCGAGATCGCGTCGTCGCGCAGGTCCGCGCCGGACGGGTCGATCACGACGATGTGCTGCAGCTCGGGGCACTGGTCCCGCACCTCGCGCACCTTGGCCAGCTGCTCGGCGTCCTCCACGAAGATCGCCCGCGAGTCGGAGTGATGAAGCACGTACTGGCATTCCTCCGGCGAGTTGGTCTGGTAGATCGTGACCAGCGTGGCGCCGGCGGTGAGGATGCCGAAGCAGGCGTCGGTCCACTCGGGACGGGTGTGAGCCAGGATCGAGACCTTCTCGCCCGGCTGAACGCCGAGATCGACCAGTCCGAGCGCGACCTCGCGGACCGCCCTGCCGAGCTCCGCGTACGAGATGTCGACCCACTCGTCGCCGACCTTATGGCGCTGGGCGGGCTTGTCCGCGTACTTCTTGGCCGCCAGCGGCAGCAGGTCGGCGATGGTCTTGGAGCCCGTACCCTGCGCCGTGGCCCCGGCGGTCGCTGCTTCCATTCCTCTTCCTCTCTCCGATGCGAACTTGGCCGCGGAGCCAGGCCGCAGCACGTCGCAGTCTATGGGGAGAGTGCGGGCCATCGGGGCCCCGCCGACGGCGCAGCCGCCAGGCGCGCAGCGGCTACGCCTTCGCCGGTTCCTTCCTCTGCTGCGCGTACTTCAGGCTGTTGGTGAAGAGAGTCTTGTCGATCCGACCTTGGAAGATCGGGACGCCCATTTCCATGCACTTCGAGATGACCTCGCGACGGTGCATTCCCGCCTCTCGGCCGAGCTCGGTGGGCGTCAGGTGGATCGCCATGTACTGCTTCCTCCTCGTCGCTTTGTCTTCGTGTTAAGGAGAGTATCGGGTGAGTCGGTCGGCGCAAGCAGAATTCGCGCACGATCCTGGGTCTTTCGGCCAGGGCTCAGATGGGATTCGGGAGGTCGACGAAACGGTGCTCGATTCCGAAGCGCTCGGCCACCAGATCGCCCAGCCGGCGCACGCCGAAAGTCTCGGTGGCGTAGTGCCCTCCGGCGATGAAATGCACGCGGTTCTCACGGGCGTCGGCCATCACGTGCTCGGCCGGCTCACCGGTTAGAAAGCCGTCGAGTCCGAGCGCGATCGCGTCCGCGAAGCTCGATGCGGCGCAGCCCGACAGGACGCCCAGGGTGTGCACCGTTTCGGGGCCGGCGTCCCACACGAACGGCGCCTGGCCGAAGGTGCGCTCGCAGCGCTCGCGCAGCTCGGCGAAGGCAATTCCCTCGCGCGAGTGGCCGACGAGGCCGATCTTGCGTCCCCCGTGCTCGCCGAAGGCCTCGCCGGGCTCAAGCCCGAGGGCGGCGCAGATCAGGGCGTTGTTTCCGACCTCGGGGTGGGCGTCGAGCGGCAGGTGGTATCCGGCGAGTGAGATGTCGGCGTCGAACAGGATGCGCAGGCGCTCGCGCATCGCGGGCGAGATCGTGCGGGGGTGGAAGTCCCAAAGGAGCCCGTGGTGTGCGATCACCAGCTGGGCGCCTTCGGCAGCCGCCCGCGAGAACAGCTCGCGCTGGGCTGAGACACCCGTTACGACGAGCTCGACATCGGCCGCGCCGGGCACCTGAAGCCCGTTCGGGCCGTAGTCGGCGAAGCCATCGATCTCGAGAAGCTCATCCAGAAATTCGATGATCCGATCGCGCTCCGCCACCGAAAGGACCCTAGTACGCCCCTTTTGTGGGCCTGTCACCGATCGGCGGTAACCGGTGTTCAAATTGAAGTTTTCGGGGTACCTTGCCGATCACCGGCAGTAAGCAGTGCACCGAGAGATGACGGTAACGCGCTTGGAAGTCTCAGACCGCGACCTCGTCGCCGCCGTTCGCGACGGGAACGATGCTGCCTTCGACGAGCTCTACCGGCGCTACCGGCCGCAGATCGCCGCGTACGTGCGCGGGAGGCTTCGCGACGAGGCGCGCGCGGAGGACGCGACCCAGGAGGCGTTCCTCTCCGCTCTGCGGCGGATGCGGGAGACCGACGGCGAGCTCGACGTTCAAGCCCTGGATCTATCGGATCGCCCAGAACGCGGCCATCGACTCCCACCGGCGCTCGTCGCGCGCGGTGGAGGTCTCGATGGACGCCGAGACCGGCCTGCGGCAGTCCGATCAGCGTCGCGTGGAGGGGAGCCCGCAACCCGAGGCGACGCTGATCGCCAAGGAGCGCCTCGATCACCTGCGCGGAGCCTTCGATGAGCTGCCCGAGGCGCAGGCGCGCGTGCTCGTGATGCGCGATGTCGACGGACTCTCCTACCGTGAGATCGGTGAGCGGCTCGACATGGGCCGCAGCGTCGTGGAGCAGACACTTGTGGGCGCGCGGCAGCGCCTGGAGAGCGAGTACGAGCAGCTGTCGGAGGGCCGCCGCTGCGTCTCGATGCGCGCCGCGATCGACGCGGCTTGCGGACGGTCAGGGCGCGCGCGGCGACGAGTACCGGCTCGCCCGCCACGCCAAGCGCTGCAGCGCCTGCCGGCGGCTCGCGCGCGAAGGCGGAGTCGAGCCGCTGGCGCACACCACGCTGCGCCAGAAGCTCGCCGCGCTGCTGCCGCTCCCCTGGGCCTTCTCGTCCGGCGGCGGAGGCGCGGGCGCGCTGGGCGGCCTGGCATCGGAGCGCGCGGCGGCACTGGTGGCCGCCGTGGCCATCGCGGGTGCGGGTGGAGCCGCGCTCGAGGTCAGCCGCGACGGCGGCGGGGACGGCGAGCGCCGCGCCGCCGAGAGCCGCGCGGCGGGCTCGGGAGCCCCGGTTCAGCGCGGCGCCGGGCAGCCCGGCACGAGCATTCCTCGCGACATCTCTTCGACGGCGCGACCCAACCGGCGAGGGGCCCAGCGTCGTAAAGCCGAACGGCGCCCTCGCGGTGCTCCGGGTGCGACCCCCAACGCGGCCGAGCCCCGGCTTCGCGACAGCGGCACAACGGGTTCCACGGCGCCGCCCTCCGCAGGCCCGGCGCAGGGCCGGGCGCCCTCACGCGGCTCGGCGCCGGCCCAGGCGGCTCCCCGCACGGGGCTGCCATCCGTGCAGGCGCCCCAGCTCCCGCTCCCGCAGGTGGGCGCCCCCGGACCGGGCGAGACGCTCCCGCCTGTGACTGTGCCAGAGCCGCTTCCACCGGTGCTCAACGACACCGTGGAAGGGGTCCGCGACACGGTCAACGGTCTGCTCGGTCCCTGATCGACGGCGTCGCGCCGGGCGCAGGTAACCTGCCCCAGCGATGGCGGCGAAGCGCAGCCAGGCGTCCGAGGGCGATGAGTTCCTCGAGACGCTCATGGACACGAGCCTCTATTCCATGGGGGCCTTCTTCTCCGATCAGCACCCCGATCTCGTCGACGAGGTGATCACCCAGAGTGAGGCGATCGAGGAGGCGGGACTCGCCAACTACGCCGAGGCTCATGACATGACCCTCGAGGCCTGCTTCGAGACGCTGCTCACCGGCCTCGCGGTGCGCTACTACAACGCCGTCGCGGCCTGAGGTGCCCGCTGGGGCGACCGGTGCGGCCGAGGTCATCGTGGTCGGGGCGGGGATCGTCGGTCTGTCCACCGCCTACGCGCTGGCCGAGAGCGGCGTGGACTTCCGGCTGTTCGAGGGCGCCCGGCCCGGCGCGGGCCAATCCGCGGGTCGCACCCGCATCTTCCGGCACGCGCACCGGAGCGCCGAGCTGGTGCGCCGGGCCGCCGAGTCCCGGGAGATCTGGGAGCAGTGGCAGAGCCGACTCGGCGTGCAGCTGCTGGGGCGTCAGGGCCTGCTGGTAACGGGTTCTCACGCACCCGAGCTGCTGTCGCTGCTCGACGCCGAGGGCCTGCCCGCGCGCGCCGTCGACCCGGCGGACCAGCCGAGCGCGCTGCCCGTGATGCGGTCGGTGGACGCACCCGCCGTGTTCGACGAGCTGGCCGGGCCCGCCGACGTTCGCGCAGCCATCGGCGCGCTGTCCGCGGCGGTGGAGAACCGCCTGATCGGCGGTCAGGTGTTCCGGGTCGAGCCCGGTGTGCCGGCCGTCGTCGAGACCTCGGAGGGGATCTGGCACGCCCGGCGGGTGGTGATCTGTGCGGGCGTCGGCACGGCGGAGCTGGCGAGGCCCGCGGGCTTCGACATCCCGGTGTCGGTGGGCTGCCACGCGCGCGCGAGCTTCCCGCTGCGCGACCCGTCGCTCGCGGGCACGCTTCCCTGCCTCCAAGAGCAGAGCGGCGACCACTCCGAGATCGTCTACGCGTCGCCGGTGCCCGGTGCGCCTCTCTACGCCGTGGGGCTCGTCGGCGACGACGGCGAAGTCCCGCTGGACGCCGACCGCGAGGCCGGTGTGGAGGCGTTGGTGAGCCGGATCGTCACCTACGTCGAGGAGGCCCTGCCCGGCCTGGATCCAGAGCCGGCCGAGGTGCGCCTCTGTCTGACGACGATGCTCCCGGAGGGCGACGACACCTGCCGCGTGTGGGAGAACGGCTCGGTGCTCGCGATCGCCGGCGACAACCTGTTCAAATTCGGGCCCCTGCTGGGGCGGCGGCTAGCGGCGGCTGCCCTCGCCTAGCCGGCTGCAGAGGATTCTCCACCTCACGGGCCAGGGCTTCGAGCAGTTCGTGCAGCCGCTCGCCGAGCTCGGGGACAACGAGTGTGTCGTCGGGATTGAAGGCGATGTCGGCGGTGGGTACCGGCAGCTCCTCGTCCAGGACGTGGGCGCCCGCGTAACGCAGGACCTTTCGCAGCTCGGCCTGCGCCCAGACCGCGCCGAACAGCCCGGTGCTCGTGCCGATCACGGCGGCGGGACGATCCCGCAGCACGTTGTCAGGAAAGGGCCGCGAGGCCCAGTCGACCGCGTTCTTCAGCAGCCCCGGGATGGATGCGTTGTACTCGGGTGTGCTGAAGAGGAGTGCGTCCGCCCCGGCGATCCGCTCGTGCAGGTGCCGCGCGGTCGCCGGCGGGTCGTTCTCCTGGTCTTCATTGAAGGGCGGGATCAGAGCCAGGTCGTTGTAGACCTCGAGCTCCGCCCCGGGCGGCAGCGACTGTGCCGCCGCCCGGAGCAGGCGAGTGTTGTACGAGTCGCGCCTGAGCGATCCCGAGATGCCCAGGATGCGCATGACGCTAGCCCTGCGCGTCGTCCGCGGGGACGAGCGGCAGGTTGGCGCTCAGCGTGACTTCGTAGTCCAGGGCGATCCCGCCGCCCGGGAGCTCCATCTGCCAATCGAAGCCGAAGTCGCGCCGGTCGAATGTGGTTTCGAGCTCGAGTCCGGCCTTGGTGCCGCCCGGGACCGGCCTGCAGCTCGAACCAGTTGCCGGTGGCCACCACCGGGCGAGTGGTGCCCCGGATCGTCAGCTCGCCCTCCACCGTGGCGCTCCCGTCATCGGCGAGCTCGACCTTGGTCGAGCGAAACGAGACCGTGGGGTGGTTGCGGATGTCGAAGAAATCGGGACCCAGCACGTGCTCTCGGAACTGAGGCGGGTTCTGGATCGAGATCGACTCCACCTGGGCGGTGCCCTCGAGCGCGAGGCCGGCGTCTCCGGCCTCGAGCGTGGCCTGGACGTCGCTCAGGGTGCCGCGGTAGTCGGACAGGCCCGAGTAGCGGACGGCGAACCCGAACGAGGAGTGGATTGGATCGGATACGTACGTGCCCGTGAAGGGCTGGACTGCAGTTGCCATCAGGAACAACCTCCCATAGTGGTTAATAACCACAATGGTACACTACCAGGAATCAGGAACCCGATGTGCATCGACGTTAACCTCGACGACATGGCGCAAGTCCCCTCTCCGATCTCCACCGAGAGCGGGAACCGAATGCCTTACGGGTTGCTCCTCGCGCGCCTCGGCCAGGAGTCGACCGCCCGCTTTCGGCGAGCCCTTCGGCCGCTCAACCTGAGCGCCCAGCAGTTCATCGTGCTCAAGCAGCTCGAGATGATGGGCAGCGCGTCACAGGCGGCCGTTGCCGACGGGCTCGGGATCGACTACAGCAACCTCGCCGGCGACCACCTCCGAGCTGTACGAGCGCGGGCTGATCGAGCGCGCCCGCGACGAATCGGATCGGCGCCGCTACGTCATCGAGCTGACCGACGACGGGGAGCGCCTGCTGCGCGACGCGGACAACGCGATCGGCTCCGGCGAGAACGCCCTGATGGAGACGCTCGACGAGTCGGAGCGCGAGCTGCTGTGGGACATGCTCCGCCGTCTCGCCGACTCGCTGGAGCTGTGCCCGGGCGCCGAGGCGAAGGTGTGCTCCGAGGCAGTCTCGTCGGAAGACGCCGCGTAGCGCTTCAGGCGCTGCGCTCCTCGAGCCACGCGTACAGCGGTCCGTGAGCGTCCGCGAGAAGTTCGCGTTCGATTCGGTTGCCGGCCTGCGTGAGCGCTTCCGCGACGGCCACGTAGTCGCGCCCCGGCAGCGCGTGCGCGGCCGAGCCGTGGGCCGCCCATGCGAGCGGTGAGCCGGAGGCGGCGGGCGGGTTCGGGCTCGGCTCCTCGCGCCAGCAGCCGCTCGACGACGTCCGGAGTTGCCGACCCAGGCGGCGTGGTGCAGGAGCGTGCCCGCGGGTGAGCCGCCCACCACGCCGGCGAAGTGCGGGCCGACGGCATCGACGACCGCATCGAGCTGTCCACGCAGGGCGGCCAGTATCAGCACCTCCTGGGGATCGGGGTCGAGGTCTGTGGGTAGGGGGCGCTGCGGCGCTGCGCCGCGAGCCACGGCGGCCACGGCCAGATCCTCCTCTGCCACGTCGGTCGACGCGCCGAGGTCCGCAAGCAGCTGGGCCTCGTCGGTGCGGTTGCGCAGCAGCGCATGCTGGTAGGCGGTGCGCAGCGGCACGTCGCCGCGCCAGGTCTCGCCTCCCGGGCGGTCGAGCTCGGCCCCCCTTCCAGCGAGCAGTCGCAGGACGTCGGGGCCACGGCCGCGACGTACGGCGTGGGCGAGGAGCGCCCCCTCGTTGGGATCGGCGCCGGCGTCCAGGAGCAGGCGAACGTGCTCCAGGCGGTCGTCGTCGAGGGCGTGGGCGAGGGCGTTCGTCCCGCTCGGCTGCGCGCCGTGGCTCAGCAGCAGCGCGAGGCACGCGGGATCCTCGGCCTCGGTGGCGTGGTAGAGCGACTCGCCGTCATTGGGTTCGGCTCCCGCCTCGAGCAGCGCGCGCGTGAGCTCCCGGTCGTGAGCCACTCCGGCGGCGCCGTAGAGCGCCGACATGTCCCCGTACTCGTTCTCGAAGGTGACGTTGGGATCGGCGCCGCGCCGAAGCAGGTCGCCGCCGAGTCGCGCCGAGGCGAAGCACGAATGGCATACGTAGAGAAGCGGCGCCCACCCGCGCGGCCCGCCCGGCTCGTTGGGATCGCCGTCCCAGCCGCGCCCGAGTACGAGCCGCGCCCACGGGTCTGTCTCGATTTGCCGATCGCGGGCGAGCAGGGACTCGGCGCGGGTGCGGTTCTGGTCCGTGGCGGCGAGCACGAACTCGTCGGCACCCTCGCTCATCGCCCGGTTAGGTTCGACATCTCCCACTCCCAAACCCGCATGGTGCCACGGCGGGCTGAGACAATGGGCGCCGCGTGCGTAGCCCATGCCACGCATCGGATCGCTCTACCGCTTGGCGCCCTGTGCGCCTGTTGGGCCGTGCTTTCCTGGGCGGCGACGCCCGCGCTGGCCGCCCCGGACTGCGGCGCGGGGCGGGCCACTGCCGCCGACGTCGGCAGCCCGGCCGCGCAGGTCGCGTGGCGGGCCGGGCTCGTGGCTCGCACCCGCCTTTGGCGCTCGCCGCCGAAGCGGGGGGCCCAGAGCCGTGGCTCGGTCGTGCCCGGCCAGGCGCCCTGGCTGCTGGTGCTGCGCGCGGCGCGCGATCGCAAGGGTCGCTGCTGGCTGCGGGTGCGGCTGCCATCGCGCCCGAACGATGCCGCCGCATGGGTCAACGCCCGCAACGTGATCCTGCGGCCCACCGGCTGGCGCATCGTCGTATCCCGTGCCGCCCGAGTGCTCGCGGTCTACCGCAACGGTGACCGGCTTCGCCGTTTCCGCGTCGTGATCGGAGCGTCACCCACTCCAACGCCCCATGGGCTCTTCTCGATCGTGGGAGTCTGGCGCTGGAACCCGGCCGACTTCCTCGGCTCGTACATCCTGCCGCTCACCGCCCACAGCAATGTGCTGCAGGAGTTCGGCGGCGGCGACGGCCGCGTGGGCATCCACGGACGCGGCGGCTCGAGCCTGTTCGACCCGCTCGGAGCGGCCCGCAGCCACGGCTGCATCCGCCTGGCGAACGGGGCTATCGATTGGCTCGTCCGCAAGGTGGGGTCGGCGGGCTGCCCGGTATTCCGGTGCGCGTGCGTTAGGCAGGGCGGAGCCCGGCGGCGCGTGCGCCGGCGCCGGTGGGTCCCCAGCCGGGGATGGAAACCTGCACAGGGTGACAACGCCCCCGCTTTCATGTACGTTTGCGGTCGCGATGGCCTCCCGCCTCCGCCGGGCCCGCGTCACCCTCCTCCTCGGAGGTTCCCTTCTCGCGCTCGCGGCGTGGCCAGGCGCCGCGTCTGCCCAGCTGACGGTGACCGAGGCCAACCTCAACGGCGTGTCGAGCGTCCCGGCCTCGCCGCCCGGGAGTGTGTTTCGGGCGAGGGTGACCGCTATCGGGAGTAGCGCGTGGCAAGGGACCCGGCACCGCTTCGGCAACCACGGGGAGTGCGAGCCCACCCGGGCCGGCCCAGACAATGCGGTCGGATTCAACGTCACCGCGCCAGAGGACCCCGGCACGTACGACGCCGGTTTCACCGCCACAGAGGGGGCCGGCTGCGGCGGTGTGCAGAGCAACGAGGAGGTGTTGACGGACGCCCTCAGGGTCACAACGCCCGCCGCGAACCCTGACCTCCCACAGCAGTGCGGGATCAACGTGATGCTGGTACTCGACGAGTCGGGCTCGATCGAATCGTCGGGGGCAACCGAGAAGGTGCGCCGCGCCACCCGCGCGTTCCTCAACTCGCTATCGGGGACCGGATGCAGGGTTGCGATCATCGACTTCAGCACGACCGCGGCATGGCCAGTCGGATACCACGTGGTAACCGGGTCGGTGGGTGCCGACGGCAGCAACCCGTCGGGCACGATCAAGGACTACTTCGAGCCGTACCTCAAGAACAACTACAAACCAGGCGGGTGGACCAACTGGGAGGACGCCTTCAAGCAAGTGGCATTTGCGAACGCCGACGATCCGGCCCTTCCGGCTCCGGAAGATCCGGTCGCGGACCTGGTGGTCTTCATGACCGACGGCGATCCGACGGCACGGAACCTGGATCCCCCCGCGACCGGAGAAAAGACCGGAGTCGTCGAGGGCGAAGCCGAGGCGCTGCGGCGCGCGGCGGCGGAGGCTGACGTGGTCAAGGGCCAGGGCTCGCGCGTGTTTGCCTTGGGCGTCGGCCAGGCGGTGACAAAGCCGACGAGCGCGCGGCGGCTGACGGCGATCTCGGGCTTCAACAAGTACCCCGCCAAGCCGTTCAGGGACGCCGACTACACGCTGGTCCAGGACTTCGACAATCTGGGGCAGGCGCTCCGCGAGATCGTCGCCGAACTCTGCGGGGCGGGGGTCACCGTCACGAAGTACGTCGACAAGGGCGACGGGAAATACGTGGCGGATCGCGGATGGGGTTTCACCGTGAGGGTGTCAGTGCCCGGCGGCTTCAGCTGGATCCGGCCTTCGGACGCGACCGACGACTCAGCCACAGCAAATACGGACGACAACGGCATAGCCAAATTCCTGTGGAGGCCAACCGAGCTCACCGACGCGAGCACCGTCGAGGTCGTTGACGAGAGAACGGTCCCTGGGTACACCCAGATGAAGGCCACCTGCCAGGTCAAAGCGGTCCGTCGAAGCCGCAGGCGCACGATCCAGACGACCTCGGACCCCATATTGAGCGACATCGTTGTGCAACCGGGCTCGTTCGTTACCTGCGAGGTGTACAACAAGATCAACCCGGGGACGATCACGATCCAGAAGGACGCGACGCCGCAGGGCTCGCAGGCATTCGATTTCACAGGATCGCTCGGTCCCTTCATGCTCGTGGATAACCGCAAGAACGAGACCGTGTCGCGCACCTTCCCCGAGCCGGCGCCCGGGACCTACACGGTCAGCGAGCTCGTCCCCGACGACTGGGAGCTCACGGGCGTCACCTGCATCCCCGAAGGTGCCGCCACCTCCACTGACACTGGGACAGGGGTCGCGATCACGCTCGCTGCCGAAGGTGCCGTCACCTGCACCTTCAACGACCTGAGGATCGATCCGCCGGCGCCGGAGCCGACACCGGAGCCGCCGCTGCCGGCGCCCAACCCGCCGGGCCCGCCTCCGCCGCCCAGCCCGCCGACGCCACCTCCCACACCTCCACCGTCCACCCAGCTCCGAGTCGTGAAGAAGACGCCTCGCGTTGCGCGGGTCGGCCAGCGGATCCCGTTCAGGCTGACCGTGACGAACGTCGGGTCGGTGACAGCGAGGAAGGTGCGAATGGCCGACCTCCCGCCGGCGGCCGTCGCGCTGGCGGACTCAAAGCCAGCAGCGAGCGCGCGTGTGACCCGCGGACAGGCCATCTGGCGCCTCGGGAGTCTTGCCCCGGGAGCGAAGCGCACGGTCCGCGGAAGTGTGCGGATCAAGGCCGGGACCCCGGGCTGGAAGCGCAACCTGGTATTGGCAACCGCCGTCAACGCCCAGCTGGTGAACGACCGGGCCGACACCCGAGTCCGCGCGGCCCAGCAGCGCAGGGCACCGGCCGTGACCGGTTAGCCGGTTCCTGCAGGTTGAGTCAGAGGCAATCGGGCTGGCCGCATCACTCCGTGCCGTCGTCGACGGCTGACTCACCGGGGCTCATCCCGCCCCTGCTTCAGTCCGAATCGGCGGCCAGCCAGGCCTTCGCCTCGGCGAGATCGCGGACCCGGAAGCCCTTGGCCTTGCCGGGAAGCAGGAAGGACAGCGCGCGCAGCGCCGGACGCATCCAGTCCTCGTCGCTGACCACGGCGACGCGATCAAACGACGAGGCGTGTCGTGCGCGGAAGCCCGTGTCGGCCTTCACGGCATCGCCCTCGACCTCGCGCGTCCCCGGGCCCAGCACGTAGAGCAGGCGCACTTTGCGGCCCGCGGCGATCTCCTCGCGAAGCACCGGTTCGACCGCATCCTCCCAGTCATCGTCCTCGACCTCGCCGACCGCCTCAAATCCGATCGTCCCGACCGGCATGTCCGTCAACTGGCGCAACACGAGCATGACCTCCATTCGTCAACGCGACTCCTGAGCGTCCGGCGACCCACCCTCCGGCACGTCGCCGATCGTCCACGTCCTCAGCGCGACATCATCCCTCTTGGGGCGAAGCCGGAGGGTTCGCGTGCAGCACTGAGGAATCGACCGCACGCCATCGTCGTCGGATCCTCCAGAGCTCCCGTCCGGACGATGGACCGCGGCCACCAGCCCTCCCGCCGGACACGCCTGTCGCAGGCGTGGATGAGCGGCGGATTCGGCTCACATGGGCAGCTGGGCGCGGAGCTTCTCGAATTCGGCGTCGGTGACAACGCCGCGCTGGTGCAGTTCCGTCAGTTGCCGGAGCGTCTCGGCGGGGTTCGCGGGGGATGGCTCGCGGGCGGCGGGCGCGGACCCCTGGGCGGCGTGAGGCGCTGCCGTCGGGAAGGCCCCAGCAACCGTCTGCTGGGCCCAGCGCCCGCCCTGACGGCCACCGAAGAAGGCGTTGACGCGGCGGGGATCGACGGCGTCGGTGCGTCCCGTGATCGCGGCGGTGCGCATCAGGCTGCTGAGGAGCATTTCGCGGGCGACGGTAGCGCACCCGCGCTCACGGGACGCACGCGCGAACCCTGCGTCCCGATCTGCATCCCGCTTGCCCCCCGTACTGCCCCGCATACCCCGCTCACGTATGCGGTTTACGGGGCCATGCGGAGCGGTACGGGCGGTTCCCGGAAGTCGGGCTGACTGGATTTGAACCAGCGACCTCTCCGACCCGAACGGAGCGCGCTACCAGGCTGCGCCACAGCCCGAGGGCCACACACTAGCGCGACCTGGCGCGCTCGCCTGGCGTGGCCCGGGATGCCGATTGCCATACTCAGGCCGCGTGAGGTCGCGCCGGTACGGAATCGCCGTGGCGCTGTTCGCGGCGGCTCTCATCGCAGGCTGCAACTCGGATGACGACAACGGGTCGGCGGTCGCGCCTGCCGCCACCAGCACCCAGGGTGGTGGCTCGGCGGACGGCTCGCCGGCCGAGGATTCGGGTGGCCGTCCCGTGCGCCTGCTGCGCCTGGGGAGCTTCTCGGAGCCGACCTACCTGACCGCCCCGCGCGGCGACCGGCGCCGCTTCGTGGTCGAGCGGGGCGGCCGGATCGTGCTCGTCAAGGGCGGCCGGACGCTCGACGAGCCGTTCCTCGACATCTCCGACCTCGTCAGCACCGGCGGGGAGAGCGGCTTGCTGTCGATGGCCTTCGCCCCCGACTACTCCGACTCCGGCCGCTTCTACGTCTACTACACCGACCAGCAGGGCTACATCACCATTGCCCAGTTCCGGCGCCAGGAGGGCAACCCGGATCGCGCCGACGCCGCCAGCCGCAGGACCGTGATGCGCGTGCCCCACAACCGCTTCAACCACAAGGGCGGTCAGATCCAGTTCGGGCCCGACGGCCGGCTCTACGCGGCGTTCGGCGACGGCGGCGGGGGCGGCGACCCCGACGAGAACGCCCAGGACCTCTCGCGGATGCTCGGCAAGCTCGTCCGTATCGAGCCGAGACCGGGTGGCGGTTACTCGGTCCCGCGCAGCAACCCGTTCCGTGGGCGCTCCGGTGCGCGCCCGGAGATATTCGCGTACGGCCTCAGGAACCCGTACCGCTTCTCGTTCGACCGCCGCACGGGCGCGCTTACGATCGGCGACGTGGGCCAGGACGCGGTCGAGGAGATCGACTACACGCCTGGTCGGGGCAGCGACCGGGCGCCGCGGGCCGGCGACAACTTCGGCTGGGACGTCTGGGAGGGCCGCGACCGCTACGAGGACGGCAGCGCGCCCGGTCATGTGCGCCCCGTGATCGCCCACTCCCAGGACGGCGGCTTCTGCTCGATCATCGGCGGCTACGTGATCCGCGACCGCTCGCTCGGGCGCGGCTGGACCGGCCGCTACGTGTACGGCGACTACTGCAACCCGGTGATCCGCCTGGCGAGGCTGAGGAGCGGCAGCGCCCCCAATCGCGGAACGCGCCTGCGCGTACCCGGACTCGTCTCCTTCGGGGAGGACGGCCAGGGGCGGGTCTACGCGATCTCGCTCAACGGGCCCGTCTACCGCCTCGGCGTGCGCTGAGCGGCGTGCAACACTGCGGATTCCCGAGCGAGGAGTCCGTGCATGTACTTCGAAGGGGTGACCCCCGCCGCGTTGACGCCGTTCGACGAGAGCGGCGCCGTGGACACCGCCGCGCTTCGCCGCAACACCGAGTGGGTGCTCGACCAGGGCGCCGCCGGCCTCGTGGGCAACGGCACGATGGGCGAAGCCCCGAGCCTCAGCCCGGCTGAGCGGCGGCTGGTGCTGGAGACGCTCGTGGAGACCGCCGCCGGCCGCGGGACGATTACGGCCGGGATCTCCAGCGAGAGCCCCGCCACCTCGATCGGCCACGCTGCCGACGCCGCCGCGGCGGGCGCCGGCGGTCTGATGCTCCTTCCGCCTCTGGGGTACGAGGGGGACGCGCGCGAGATCGAGGCGTTCTACCGCGCGGTGGCGGAGTCCACCGATCTGCCGATCATGGCCTACAACAACCCCAAGGCCAGCGGGACCGACATGCCGCCCGGCACTGGTCGCACGGCTTGCCGAGATCGACGGCGTGGTTGCCGTCAAGGAGTGCTCGGGCGACGCCCGCCGCATCTCGGAGATCATCAACGCGACCGAGGACTTCGAGGTGCTCGTGGGCGGCGACGACTGGGCGCTCGAGGGTTTCTGCGCCGGTGCCGTCGGTTGGGTCTCCGGGGTGGCCAACATGGCTCCACGCGAGTGCGTCGAGCTCCAGCGCCTGTGCTCCGAGGGGCGGCTCGAGGAGGCGCAGGAGGTGTATGCCCGGCTGCTTCCCCTCGCCCGGCTGGACATGCGTTCCAAGCTCGTGCAGTTCTTCAAGGCGGCGATGGACCTGCTGGGGCGCGACGGCGGTCCCTGCCGGCCGCCGCGCCTCGAGCTGACCGAGTCGGAGCGCCAGGAGGTCGAGGAGGCGGTGGCGGCGCTGGGCGCCAGGGTGGCCGGGTGAGAGCAAGCCGGGTCTTCTCGGCCGTCGACTCGCACACCGAGGGCATGCCCACCCGGGTGGTCACCGGCGGGGTGGGCCCGATTCCGGGTGACTCGATGCTCGAGCGCAAGCTCCACTTCGAGGAGCACCTCGACGACCTGCGCCTGCTGCTGATGCGCGAGCCCCGAGGGCACGGCGCGATGTCGGGGGCCATTCTGCAGCCGCCTTTGGCCGAGGGTGCGGACTGGGGCGTGCTGTTCATAGAGGTCTCGGGCTGCCTGCCCATGTGCGGGCACGGGACGATCGGCGTGGCCACGGTGCTCGTGGAGACCGGCATGGTGGAGGTCACCGAGCCCGAGACGCTCGTCCGGCTCGACACTCCCGCCGGGCGTGGTGGAGGCCCGCGTGGAGGTCGAGGACGGCCGCGCGCGCTCGGTGAGGTTGCGCAACGTCCCCTCGTTCCTGCTTCGCTCGGGCAGCAGCGTGCAGGTCAACGGGCGCACGCTCGACTACGACATGGCGTTCGGCGGCAACTTCTACGCGCTGCTGCCGGCCGAGTCTGCCGGGCTGGCGGTAGACCCGGCGCGCTCCGACGAGCTGATCAAGGCGGGGCTCGAGCTGATGGGCGCGATCAACGCGAGCCCCGAGCGCCCGGTGCATCCCGGCCGACGAGCGCATCGCCGGCTGCCGGCACGTGGTGTTCACCGCTCCGGGCGAGGACGGCCCGCGCTCGCAGCGCAGCGCCACCTCGATTCATCCGGGCTGGCTCGATCGCTCGCCCTGCGGCACCGGCACCTCGGCGAAGCTGGCCCAGCTGCACGCCCGGGGCGAGCTGGCGGTGGGCGACGAGTTCGTCAACCGCTCCGTGATCGGCACCCGCTTCGGGGCGCGGATCGTCGAGGAGACCGAGGTGGCGGGCGTGCCGGCTGTCGTGCCCGAGATCACCGGCCGGGCCTGGATCACCGGCATGGGCCAGTACTTGCTCGATCCCGAGGATCCGTTCCCGGCGGGCTTCGCGCTCTGAGCGATCGGCCGTTCGAGGTGGCGGTGGTGGGGGCCGGCATGGTCGGCTGCGCGACCGCGTGGGAGCTCGCGCGCCGGGGGGTGTCGGTGTGCCTGCTCGAGCGCGGCGAGGTGGCCTCGGGGACCACGGGGTTGGGGGAGGGCAACGTGCTCTGCTGCGACAAGGAGCCCGGCCCCGAGCTCGATCTGGCCCGGCCGGCGCTGGCTCTCTTCGACGAGCTGGAGGAGCTGCTGGGTGACCGGGCGGGCATCCGGCGAAAGGGGGCGCTTGTCGTGCACTCGGAGCGGGCGGGTTGGGAGCGCGAGCCGGGGCGGGTGGACGAGCTCTACGCGGCCGGCGTCGAGTGCTCGATGCTCGATCCGGGGGAGCTGGCCGCCGCCGAGCCCGAGCTGCGCGGGGAGGGTCTGCTCGGCGGATCCTGGTTTCCCCGAGACCTGCAATGCGCCCCGCGGGCGATCGCGCGCGGTCTAGCCCGCGAGGCGGAGGCGCTCGGCGCGGCTGTGCGCACCGGGGTGGAGGTCTCGGAGATCGCGGTCGCGGGCGACCGGGTGGAGGGCGTGCTGGTGGCCGGGGGTGAACGCGTGGGGGCGGACCACGTCGTGCTGGCCGCCGGGGCTTGGAGCGCTTCCCTCGCGGCCGGCGCGGGGCTCGAGCTCCCGCTGGAGCCGCGCAAGGGCCAACTCGTCCAGCTCGAGCGGCGGCCCGGCTTCCTGCAGCACAAGGTGATCGACGGCAGCTACATGGCCTCCGTGTCGAGCCGGGATTCCGGGCTGAAGCTGAGCACGGTCGTCGAGACCACGCTCGACGGTCACGTGCTCGTGGGCTCGAGCCGCGAGCGCCGGGGCTTCGACGTGGAGGTGGATCCCGAGGTCAGCGCCGCCCTGCTGGATGCCGCGGCCCAGATCGCCCCGGGGGTGCGCGCCCTGCGAGTGCACTCGGCCTGGGCCGGCCTGCGGCCCTGGCTTCCCGGCGGCCTGCCGGCGATCGGCCCGAGCGCCGCCGCCGAAGGCCTCTGGGTGGCCACGGGCCACGAGGGCGCGGGCGTGGCCCACGGCCCGCTCACCGGCCGCCTGATCGCCCAGGCGATCCGAGGCGACGAGCCGGACATCGACCTAACCCCCTTCGACCCCGACCGCTTCGCGAAAGGCCAAAGGGGTCAGACCCCGGGGTGAATTTCTGGGCTGCCGGGCCTTAACCCTTGGCCCTCAGCCCGAAGGGGTCTGACCCCGGGGTGAGATTCTCGGCTGATGACCCTTAGCCCTTAGGCCCCCAGGACGGAGGGGTCTGACCCCGGGGTGAGTTTCTGGGTTGCCGAGCCTTAGCCCTTGGGCCCTCCTTGAGCCGTCAGCGGGTTGCCAGCGGCTCGATCTGGAGGGTGGTGCTGAGTTTCGTGACCGTGGCGGTGAGCTCGGCTGCGGTCTGACCGGGCTCAGCGAGCAGCGCCTGGGCTTCGTCGAGGCCGGCGCGCTCGACCAGGCGTTTTTCGTTGAGCACCCATTCGCGGCGCTCGGCCAGCAGGGCGTGCGCCTTGCAGAGGACCGCGCCGGCCAGCATGCCCGTGCAGCAGACCGTGTCGGCGATCTTGGCGTGGCCGGCCGCGAACATCAGTGCGACCTGCGCGCGACTCTCCCAGCGACGGCTCGCTGACTCCGCCAGCGCGTCAGGGAAGTCCGGGCGTGGCAGCTCGCCCGAGAGCGGCCGGCACAGGCGCGAGCTCACCCGCCGGCAGATAGGTGGGCGCGCCCACGATGTGGCCGTTCTGGGACAGAACCTCGAAGCGCCCCTCCCGCGCTTGCGCCAGCCAGCGCTCCACCGTGTCGAGGTCCCGAAAGAGAACGTCCACCGGCACGGAGTCGATGGTCAGCCACGCGCCTCCGTTGACGATCGGGCCCCACTCGCCCAGCTCGGACACATAGCCGGGATAGCCGAGCCCGCGGATGTCCGCAGGATCGAGAGCATGGCTCGAGCCGCGGAAGTACAAACCCAGGTCCCAATCGCTGTCGGGGCGGTGCGTCCCGGTCGCCCGCGACCCGCCGAGCACCACCGCGACGGCCCCCGGCACCTCTGCGAGACGGGCGGCGAGCGCAGTGACGGGAGGGGGTAGTTCCGGCCGAGGCGGGGGCACGACTCCCTCAGGCCAGGTTGACCCAGACCGTCTTGTTCTCGAGGTAGGCGTCGAGGCCCTCGCGGCCGTGTTCTCGGCCCACCCCCGACGCCTTGAAGCCGCCGAACGGGGCGGAGGGATCGCCCGCGCTCCAGGTGTTGACCCAGACATCCCCGGCCTTCAGCAGCGCGGCAAGCTGATGGGCTTTCTTCAGATCGCGCGTCCACACCCCGGCGGCGAGGCCGTAGGGCGTGTCGTTGGCCCGGCGCGCCACCTCCTCGATCGAGTCGTAGGGCAGAGCCACCAGCACCGGGCCGAAGATCTCCTCGCGGGCGATCGTCAGGTCGTCCCGGGTGGCGCTGAACAGCGTCGGCTCGACGAAGAACCCGTCGCCCGCCGAGTCCGGACTGCCGCCGCCGGTGACCAGCTCCGCCCCCTCGGACCGGCCCGTCTCGATATAGCCCCGCACCCGCTCCTCCTGCTCGGCCGAGATCAACGGACCGAGCTGGGTCGAGGGGTCGAGCCCCGGCCCGATCCGGGCCTTGCCGGCCGCCTCGACCAGCCCGTCCATCACCTCGTCGTACTGATCCGAGTGCACGAACAGGCGCGAGCCGGCGTTGCAGGCCTGGCCTGCGTTGTAGTAGATCGCCTGGTAGGCCCCCTTCACCGCCTGGCCGAGGTCGGCGTCGGGAAGGATGATGTTGGGCGACTTGCCACCGAGCTCGAGCGTGACCCGCTTGAGCGCGCGCCCCGCCTTGGCGCCGATCTCGCGGCCGACCACCGTGGAGCCGGTGAAGGCGATCTTGTCGACGTCCTGGTGATCCACCAGCGCCGCGCCGGTTTCACCGTCGCCGGTGATCACGTTGAGCACTCCCTCGGGCAGCCCTGCCTCGAGCGCCAACTCGCCCAGCCGCAGGGCTGTGAGCGGGGTCTGCTCCGCCGGCTTGAGCACCACCGTGCAGCCCGCCGCCAGCGCCGGGCCCAGCTTCCAGGCCGCCATCAGGAGCGGGAAGTTCCAGGGGATGATCTGCGCGGCCACTCCCACCGGTTCCTTGCGCGTGTAGCAGTGCATGTTCGGCGTCGCGACAGGCAGCACCTCGCCCGCGATCCGCTGCGGCCAGCCCGCGAAGTAGCGCAGGTGCTCGGCCGCCAGGCGCACGTCCACGCGCTTGGCGAGCTTGACCGGTTTGCCGTTGTCGAGCGACTCGAGCTCGGCCAGCTCGTCGGCGTGCGTATCGATCGCATCAGCGAGCGCCAGCAGCGCGACCGAGCGCCGCGCGGCCACCAACCCGGTCCAGCGGCCGTCATCGAACGCCTCGCGCGCAGCCCGGACGGCGCGGTCCACGTCCTCGGCACCCGCGTGTGCCACCTCCGCGATCACCCGGCCGGTCGAGGGGTCGATGGTCTCGAAGGTACGACCGTCGGCGGCCTCGGGCCGCTCGCCGCCCACAACGAACCGGTGCGGTCCGCCGGCGAAGGCGCGGGCGGGCTCGGAGAGGACGTCGGGCAGGGCGGCGGAGGTGGTCATGGCCGGAAATCTAGGGCGCGGGCGAGGAGGGGCGCGTGGCAGGGCGAACTTTGGAGCCATGGCCGAGACCTTCGACAGCGGTCGGCTCGAGGCGTTCAGCGACGGAGTCTTCGCGATCGCGATCACCCTTCTGGTCCTCGACATCTCGGTTCCGGCCGATCGCTTGGACGATCTCTGGGGCGGCATCCTCGACCAATGGCCGTCATATCTGGGCTACCTGACCAGCTTCTTCACCATCGGTGGCCTCTGGACCGCCCATCACGGTCTCTATCGCCGTCTGGACTTCGCCGACGGCACGCTCATGCGGCTCAACCTGCTGCTGCTGGCGCTGGTCTCGTTCCTGCCGTTCCCGACCTCGCTCATGGCCGAGGCCATCGACACCACCGGAGCCGAGCGGACCGCGGTGCTCTTCTACGGTGCCCTGCTGTTCGCGATCTCCCTGGTCATGGCCGGCATGTGCCGCTACGCGACCTCCCGGCCCGACAACGCAGCCGCCTGACGCCGAACCTCGGCTTCTACGGTGTCACGGTCGTGCTTGCCCTGGCCGCCCCGGTGGTCGCCGCCGCCGGCTTCCTGTTGGTCGCCCTCAGCTCGGTGTTCACGGGCGCGCGGCGGCTCACTCGGTGAAGCTCAGCTCGACCGCACCCAGCGAGTCGAGCTCGAGCCGCACACGGTCGCCCGGCTCGGCCGGGTGGGGCGCAGCCAGCACGCCGGTGATGATGCGCTCGCCGGGCCGCAGCTGCTCACCCGCCGCCTCCAGCCGCGCGGCCACCGCGTCGACCATCGCGGCCAGCGACCCACCGGCGTGTTCGCCGCTGAACTCGTGCACGACCTCGCCGTTGACGAGGATGCGGCCCCGCGCCCGGCTCGCCGGTCTCGACCCGTGGGCCGAACGCCACCGCGCGGTGGAAGATGTTCCCGGCGAGGATCGTCTCCACGTCCTGCGAGAGATCCGGCGGATCGGCCAGCTCGAGGGCCGGCAGGAGCGCCACGATCGAGTGAGCGTCCTCGCCCAGCTCCACGGCGACCTCCGACTCCACCACCACCGGCCCGTCGGACAGCGATAACTCGGCGCCGTCCTCGAGCAGGCCGTTCGCCGGTCAGGAAACCGGCCAGCGGGGCGTCGATGCCGAGCTTCTCCTGAATCGCCGGGATGTTGAAGCCGATCTTCCAGCCGATCGGCTGCGCTCCCTGGGCGACGATCTCCCTGTGACGCAGGAGCAGGGCGCTCGTGCCGCGCTCGACGCTCACGGCGCCATCACGATCTTCAGAGCCTCGCGGCGGTCGTAGACCGCGTAGGCCTCGGCAGCGTCCTCGAGCTTCATGTGGTGTGTGACGAGCGGCGTGGGGTCGAGGACGCCTGCGTCCAGCATTGCCAGAACCCGGTCCACGTGACCGATCACGTTGGCGTGGCCGGTGCGAAGCGTCAACGCCTTGATCCAGACGATGCCCATGTGCACCTGGATGCGCTCGGCGTAGACCCCGATGGCCGAGACCGTCCCGGCCTTCCGGGTGACGCGGCAGGCCAGCTCGAGGGCGTCGGGGTGGCCCACGGCGTCGATCGCCGCGTCCACGCCCCGCCCGCCGGTGGCCCGCTTCACCTCGGCGCGAGGGTCGTCCTCGGTGAGGTGGACGGGGTCCGCGCCGAACGACCGCGCGAGCGAGAGGCGCTCGGCCACGCTGTCGATCGCGATCACGCGCGCCGCGCCGGCCGCGCGCGCCGCCTGCACCGCGCACAGCCCCACCGGGCCCAGCCCCAGCACCGCGACGCTGTCACCTGGGCGGGTGCCGGCCTGGTCGACGCCGTGCCAGCCGGTGCCCATCACGTCGCCCGCGAACAGCGCCACGTCGTCCGACATGCCGTCCGGTACCCGCCTGAGGGTCAGGTTGGCGTGCGGCACCAGCACCTGCTCGGCCTGCGCGCCCTGGAGCGAGCCGAGCGTCTTGCCGTGACCGAACACGCGACCCTCGTCGCACTTGTGGAAGTCGCCGCGGCGGCAGAAGAAGCAATCGCCGCACGCCGAGCAATAGCAGCCGAGCACGCGGTCGCCGGGCGCCATCCCCTTCACACCGTCGCCCGCCGCGAGCACGGTTCCGACGAACTCGTGACCGAGCGTGAAGCCCGGCTCGATCGCGATTCGCCCGTGGTAGATGTGCAGGTCGGATCCGCACACTCCCGTGGCCTCCACCCGGACGATGGCGTCGTCGCGGGCAAGCAGCTCGGGCTCGGGACGGTCCTCCACCCGGACCTCGCCGGGCGCCTGGAAGGTCACAGCCTGCATCGGCGCGCACGCTATAGGGTCGGGCTCATGACGAACGCCGTCGTGCTGATCAAGGCCGACCGCGAGCAGATGGCCTCGCTGGGGAGCGCGATGGCCGATGTCGAGGGAGTGTCCGAGGTGTACTCCGTGACCGGCGAGTGGGACTTCGTGGCGATGCTGCGCGTGAAGGCACCGGAGGATCTCGCGGTGCTGGTGACCGAGCGGCTCGCGGCCGTGCCCGGCATTCGCGACACGTACACGATGGTCGCCTTCGCGATGTACTCCCAGCACGACATCGAGGCCATGTTCTCCATCGGCGCCTGATCCCGCGCCCGGTGGCGGAAGCCTTCTACGCCCAGGACGGAGAGCGCTTCGTCGGTGCGGAGCACACGCGCGGGCCGTGGGACCCGCAGGCCCAGCACGCGGGACCGCCCTCGGCTCTCATCGGCAGGGCGCTGGAGCGCTGCGAGCCGCGCGAAGGCATGCGCGTCGGCCGCGTGACCTTCGAGATCCTGCGGCCGGTGCCGCTGGCGCCGCTCGAGGTGTCGGCACGGGTGGTGCGGCCCGGGCGCAGCGTCGAGCTTCTGGAGGCCACCCTGTCCGGACCCGACGGCGAACTGATGCGGGCGCGGGCGTGGCGGCTCGTGCCCGGCGAGCTTCGCCTCGACGAGGCCGGTGGCGAGCCGCCGCCCGGCCCGGACGCGGGGGAGGAGAGCGAGTTCTTTCCCACCGGTGAGCCGGTGGGCTACCACACGGCGATGGAGTACCGCTTCATCAGCGGTGGCTTCCTCAAGCCGGGGCCGGCCACCGTCTGGATGCGCATGCGCGTCCCGCTGGTGGAGGGCGAGGAGCCGACCCCGCTCCAGCGCGTGCTGGTGGCGGCGGACTCCGGCAACGGAGTGAGCGCCGCTCTGGACTGGCACCGCTACATCTTCATCAACACCGACCTCAGCGTTCATCTGCTGCGCGAGCCGAGGGGCGAGTGGGTATGCCTGGATGCCGTCACCCACGTCGACGGCCTTGGCCTCGCCGACACCGCACTGTGGGATGAGGGCGGCCGCATCGGCCGGGCGGCTCAAACGCTGCTCGTGCGGCCGCGCTAGCAGCCGCACGGCTCCCCGCACGTAGACTCTCCCGTCGCATCTGAGAACGAGGAGAATCTGAAACGTGGCGTATTTCAAGGACGCGGACGAGGTCTACGCGTACATCGGCAGGTTGTTCGAGCAGCTCGCCGATGACGACGAACTGGCCCCCAAGTTCCGCAAGGCCAACACGATCGTGCAGTACCAGTACCGCGAACCGGAGTCGCAGATCACGGTCCGAATGTTGGAGGGCGAGGACGGCCAGGTCGACTGCGGCGACACCACCATGGAGCCCGAGGTGATCATGACCATGGACGCCGACACCGCCCACCGCTTCTGGCTGGGCAAGGTCAACGTGACCGTCGCGCTCGCGCGCGGCCAGATGAAGGCCCAGGGCCCGGTGGCCAAGATCCTCAAGCTGGTGCCGCTGGTCAAGCCGGTGTTCCCGCGCTACCGCGCGATTCTGGAGGAGGCGGACCGGAAGGACCTGCTGGAGGCCGCGTGAGCAGCGAGGGCTCTGCCTTCGACGCCATCCCGCTCAAGGGCTTCAAGGACTTCTACCAGTACGCCTCGACCACCCGGGTGATCTCGGGGCGCAACCTGCTCGAGTCCACCGGGTTCGAGTTCAAGAAGGAGGGCGCCCGGCGCGTCTTCCTGGTCACCGACGCGGTGATCCGCGGCACCGGCCTGGTGGACAAGGTCGAGGCCGGCATCGCCGACGGCGGCCTCGAGCTGGCGGGCGTGTTCGACGAGGTGCCTCAGGACTCGTCGACCGAGGTCTGCGACCGCTGCGCCGCCGCCGCCAAGGAGGCCGGCGCGGACTCGTTCCTCGCCGTGGGCGGCGGCTCGGTGATGGACACCGCGAAGGTCGTGGACGCGATCTTCACCCACGGCGGCACGCGCGCGCGAGCAGGAGGGCTTCTTCCTCATGCCGCGTGAAGAGGACGGGATGGGGCGGCCGCTCGACGTGGCGCCGCTCGCCTGCATCCCCACCACGGCCGGCACCGGGAGCGAGGTCTCGATGGCCGCCGTGATCAAGGAGCCGGTGGAGAAGGTCAAGCTCGAGATCGCGGACTTCCCGCTCTTCCCTCGCCTCGCCATCCTCGATCCCGAGAGCACGCGCACGCTCCCGCCCGCGGTGGCGGCGGCCACCGGCATGGACGCCATGACCCACGCGATCGAGGGCTACGTCTCACAGGACTGGAGCCCGCACCAGGACGCCCGCTCGCTGCAGGCCCTGCGGATGATCCGCGACAACCTCGAGCGAGCCGTGGAACGCGGCGAGGCCGACGAGGAGGCGCGCGGCAACATGCTCATCGCCGCCAACCTCGCGATCACGCTCGCGCTGGGCTCGGTGCACGCGATGTCGCACCCGGCCGGAGCGCATTTCGGCGTCCCGCACGGCGTGGCCAACGCGATTCACCTCCCGCACGTGATCCGCTTCAACGCCGCGGGCGGCTCCGACATCGCCGACCGCTACCGCGACATCGGCGAGCTGTTGGGGCTCGAGACCGGCGGCAGCGACGAAGAGGCCGGCGACGCCCTCGCGACCCACGTCAGCGAGCTCACGGCTCGGCTCGGGCTGCCCACGCGCCTGTCCGCAGGTGGGCGTCCCCGAGTCGGGCATCCCGGCGCTGGTGGAGGGCGCGATGGGCGACGGCACCACGCTCCTCAACCCGCGTGAGGCGGGCGAGGAGGACTACGCGGAGCTGTACCGGCGCGCGCTGTAGTCAGCGCGCCGAAAGCGCCGCGCGGTCGGCCTCGACCATCTCGCGCAGCGTGGCTCGTGCCGTGTGCTTGGGACGCCAGCGCAGCTGCTTCTTGGCGCGCGCCGTCCTCATCAGCACCGGCTTGCGCACCGAGTGGATCCAGGCCACCGAGTCGGGAGCCAGCGGAAGGCGCGTGACCACCTCCGCGGTGGCGCCCACCAGCTGCCGGGGCACGGGGACCGAGTACCAGCCGAGGGCGTCGGCCACGTCGGCCAGGGTGAGCGTGCCGCCGCCCGCGAGGTTGTAGGGGCCGGGCTCGCCCAGGCCGCGCACGCCGGCGACGAAGGCGCTCGCCACGTCGTCCTCGTGCACGAGCTGGAAGGGAGTGCCCGGGTCGGGGATGACCGGCCGCAGCACAGGCATCGCGCCGAGCAGACGGCGAACGGCCGGCGGCATCGCCTCGCTTGAGGCGGTAGTACGGGATCTCCTGCACCATCGTGCGCGCCTCCGGACCGGCCACGATCGAGGGCCGGAACGCGTACGCCACCGTCTTTCGCCGCCGCAACAGCACGTCGGCCAGCACTCGCTCGACCTCGGCCTTCTGCTGCGAGTAGGGATGCTCCTCAGAGCCCCGGACCGGCACGTCCTCGGTCAGCCAATCGGGGTTGTCGTCGTGGAAGCCGTAGGCCGCCACGCTCGACGCGTAACAGATGCGCTCGGCCCCGGCCTTCGCCGCCTGCTCGAAGACCAGGCGTGAGCCGTCGACGTTCAGCTCGCGCGTGGCGTCGCTCGCGCGTCAGGATCGCGAAGGCGAGGTGAACCACCACGTCGGCGCCCTTGACCAGGTCGCGCACGCTCGCCTGGTCGGTCACGTCGCCCTGGCGGTACTCGGTCTTCTTCCAGCCGCGCTCGGCCGGGTCGAAGGGACGGCGCGCCATGCCGACGATGCGTCTTGACCGAGCGCGATCGCTCGAGGGCATTGACGATGGCGATACCGAGGTCGCCCGTGGGGCCGGTCACCACCACGCTCAGCCCGCTTGCCGGCATGTGAGGTTTCTACCTGATTCGGCGGGTGGTCTCGCAGCCGGTGACCAGGTCGACGGGATCCACGTCGGCCACGTCATTCCCCTCGCCGCAGTTCACGCGGTCGCGGCGTCCGTCCACCGCGTCCACCTCGTCGTCGCCTGCGCCTGCGTCGATTGCGTCGGTGCCGCGGCCGCCCGTTATGCGGTCGGCGCCCTCTCCGGTGCGAATGCGATCGACGCCGCCGCCGCCCTGCACCTCGACCGAGCCATCCGTAGCGGCTGACAACGTCGTCGCCTCCGCCGGCAAGCACGGTGGTCTCGCCGCCCTCGGCGCTGATGCGGTCCGCACCCGAACCGGCGTCCACGAAGTCCCCGCCCAGGGTGGCGTAGATGCGATCGCGCCCTGAGCCGCCGAAGAGCCGGTCCGGATCGGCCTGCCCGAAGAGCGTGTCGTAGCCCTGACCGCCCAGCACCACGTCCTCGCCGGCTCCCGCGTAGGCCACGTCGTTGCCTGCGCCGGCGTCGATGCGGTCGTCGCCCGTGCCTCCGATCACCAGATCGACCCCGTCGCCCCCGCTGATCTCGTCGTCGCCGGGCCCGGCCTCCAGATAGTCCCCGGCGCCCTCACCGAGAAGGGTGTCGTTGCCGGCCTCACCGTAGATCTGATCCGGCTCGGAGGTGCCTGGCAACTGATCGTCGCCTTCGCTGCCCGACCAGGGTGCCGGCGAGGGCCACCGCGCCCAGCAGGCCGAGTACGGCGGCCGTGACCGCCAGGATGGAAGCGCTGCGCCTCATGGTCTTGAGAACAATCGTGCCCGTCGCCGGTTGCGGTGCTTAGGCCTCGTCGTAGCCGGCCTCTCCCGGCAGTAGCACCTCGGCTGCGCCCTCGCGCACCACAACCTTGGGCAGGATCGGCTCGACGGCGCGCTCCCGTGCGGCAGACAGTGTCTGATCGACCGAAGTCGATTCGGCCAGCTGCTCCAGGTGCTTGATCGTGGGAAAGACCAGCATTAGCTCGTCGCGCTCGTGGGCGGCGAGGGCGTCCGACGGACGCAGCCAGCGAGCGTCAACGCACTCCTGGCCGTCGGCGTGCGCAACGGTGCCGGCGGGCGCCTGCGCGGCGAAGAACCACGTGTCGAAGCGGACCTTCACCTCGGCCGGCGTGATCCAGCGCGAGAACGGGATCAGCTCGGCCTCGGCCGGCAGGTCCACGCCGGCCTCCTCTGACAGCTCCCGCCGCGCCGCCGCAGCGTGGTCTGCGTCCTCGGCGTGCTTCGCGCCGCCCGGGAAGACCCAGGCGCCGCCCATGAAGCGCTGCTCGGGATTGCGCTCGACCAACAGCACCTCGGGGCCCTCGGAACCGTCGCGCAGGAGGATCAGCGACGCGGCTTGGCGAGCCTCAGAGATCTCACCTGGATTGAGCTCCTCGCCCGCCGGCGAGCGGTCCACACGCACGGCGCCAGCCTACATCGATGAGCCGCTAGGCTTCCCGACTCCTTGAGTGAGACCGTGACCACACAGCAGTGGATCTGCACGTCGTGCGGCTTCATCTACGACCCCGCCGAGGGGGATCCCGACGGAGGCATTCCGGCGGGAACGGCGTTCGACGACATCCCGGACGACTGGTTCTGTCCGGTGTGCGGCGCGCGCAAGCGCGACTTCGAGCTGTACGAGGGTTAGGCCGCCGCCTCCAGGTGGAGGCCCCCGGACGTGGCCGAGTCGATCGCGGCGGCCGTGATCGACACCAGCCGCGCTAGGTCGTCGGCCGAGATCGCCAGCGGGGGCATCAGCACGACCACGTCGCCCAGCGGCCGGATGATCGCGCCCCGGCGGCGTGCCTCCAGCGTCACGCGGTGGCCCATGCGGACGGGGAGCGGGTACTCCTCGAGCTCGATCCCGACCATGAAGCCCACGCGCCGCACCTCCCGCACGGCGGGATGGCCGGCCAGCGGCTGGAGCAGCGAGGCCAGTAGCTCGATCTTGGGGGCGAGCGCCTCGAGCGTGCGCTCCTCGGAGAAGACGTCCAGGCTGGCGAGCGCCGCCGCGCACGCGAGTGGGTTGCCCGTGTAGGTGTGGCCGTGGAAGAAGGTGCGGAACTCCTCGAACTCGCCCAGGAAGCCCTCGTAGATCTCGTCCGTGGCGAGGGTCGCCGCCAGCGGCAGGTAGCCGCCGGTGATCCCCTTCGCTAGGCAGAGCAGGTCCGGCGACACGTCCTCGTGCTCGCAGGCGAACATCCGCCCGCTGCGCCCGAAGCCGGTGGCCACCTCGTCGAGGATCAGCAGCACGCCGTACCGGTCGCAGAGCTCGCGGACGCCGCGCAGGTAGCCCTCGGGATGGACGAGCATCCCGGCGGCCCCCTGCACGAGCGGCTCCATGATCACCGCCGCCACCTCGCCGCGCGTGATCGCGCAGCAGCGCCTCCATGGCCGCGAGGTCGCCGGGCTCGGCCTTGAGCGTGTCGAAGAGCAGCGGCCGGTACATCGAGTGGAAGAGGTCGATGCCGCCCACCGACACCGAGCCGACAGTGTCGCCGTGGTAGGCCATCTTGAGCGCCACGAAGCGGTTGCGCTGCTCGCCGCGCTGGCGCCAGTACTGGAAGGCCATCTTGAGCGCGATCTCGGTGGCCGTGGAGCCCGAGTCCGAGTAGAAGACGCGCGTGAGGCCCGGCGGGGCGATCTCGACCAGCCGCCGCGCCAGCTCGATCGCCGGCCGGTGGCTGAGGCCGAGCATCGTGCTGTGGGCCACCCGGTCGAGCTGTTCGCGCAGCGCCGCGTCGATGCGGGGGTGCCCGTGCCCGTGGACGGTGCACCACAGCGACGACACGCCGTCGATGTAGCGCCGCCCGTCGACGTCGATCAGGTCGGTGCCCTCGCCGCGCTCGACGATCACCGGCTGCTCGTCGGCCCAGCCTCGCTGCTGGGTGAACGGGTGCCAGAGGTGAGCGCGATCGGCGGCGACGAGGTCCATGACGGGCGAGCGTACGCCCGCCGAAGGTCGGAACGATCCGCTGGCGCGGGAGCGAAAGGTGTGATTAGGATGGCCCGCCTATGAGGAGAGGATTCTGCGCCGCCGTCGCCGCGGTCACGCTCGCTGCCCTGGCCCTGCCGACCACCGCGAGCGCACAGGGCTCGAAGCCGTCCAAGCGCTGCGACTTCACCGACCCCGCGGTGTGCCTCTACCCGTGGCCGAACGACCTGTTCACCAGGCCCGACCGCTCCTCGGACACGGGCCGGCGCCTCAACCTGAAGCTCGCCTCGATGCCGAAGAACAAGGACGGCAAGCCGATCAACCCGCGCGACATGAACCGCGCCGACGGCTTCAGCCCCGGCTCGATGCTGATCACGAAGGTGCCGGGCCTCGAGACCGTCGAGGCAGCGGCGAAGAGCAAGCTCCCGCCGATCGGCGACCTCTCGAGCAGTCTCGCCAAGCGGTCTCCGGTGGTGGTGATCAACGCGCGCAGCGGCAAGCGCCACCCGGTCTGGGCCGAGATCGACTCGAACCCGGAGAGCCCGGGCGACCGCGTGCTGATCATCCGCCCTGGCAAGAACTTCAAGGAGGGCGCGCGCTACATCGTGGCGCTGCGCAACCTGAAGAACGCCGGCGGCCAGACGATTCCGGCCCACCGCAACTTCCGCATCTATCGCGACCGGCTCCCCGGCGGCCGGCGGCTGGTGGAGCGCCGGCGCGAGCACTTCGAGGAGCTGTTCGCCAGCCTGCGCAAGGCCGGTGTCAGGCGGGGCAATCTGTACCTGACCTGGGACTTCACGGTGGCCGAGCGAGGAGAGCCTGGCCGGGTCGTGCCCTGCACATCCGCGACCGCGCGTTCCGGGCGCTGGGGGACCGCAACCTGCGCGACCTGAAGGTGGAGGGACGCTCACCGGCGTTCACCGTCGACCTGGTTCAGGACCGCACACTCACCCAGGACGACCGCGTGGCGCGCCGTATCGAGGGCACGATCACCGTTCCCTGCTTCCTCACCAACGGCTGCGCTCCCGGAGGCCAGTTCTCGTTCGACGGGCGAGGGCTGCCCACGGCAGCAGGGCACCACCACCTACCGCTGGTTCTGCAACATCCCGCGCTCGGCGCTCGACCCCGCCGCCCCGCCCAAGGCTCGTCCGTCGCTGTACGGCCACGGCCTGCTCGGCAACCCGACGGAGTTCGACGCCGGCAACGTCAAGTCGATGGGCAACGAGCACAACTTCGTCTTCTGCGCCACCGCCTGGGCCGGGCTTCGCCTCGGAGGACCTGGCCAACATCATCTCGGTGCTGAGCGACCTATCGAAGTTCAACACCGTGGCCGACCGCATGCAGCAGGGCTTCCTCCAGCAGCTCTTCCTCGGGCGGGCGCTGATCCACCCACAGGGCCTCTCGTCGCACCCCGCCTTCCAGAAGAACGGCCAGAGCGTGATCGACACGCGCCGCCTGTTCTTCGACGGGAACTCGCAGGGGGGCATCATGGGCGGCGCGTTGACGGCGCTCGCGCCCGACTACGACCGGGCGGTGCTGGGCGTTCCCGGCATGAACTACTCGACGCTGCTGCAGCGCAGCGTTGACTTCGATCAGTACGCGCCAATCCTCTACGGGGGCTATCCGAACGAGGTCGAGCGCCAGCTCTGGCTCGCTCAGATCCAGCTGCTCTGGGATCGCGGCGAGTCCAACGGCTACGCCCAGCACATCACCACGAAGCCCCTCCCCAACACGCCCAAGCACACCGTCCTGATGCACGTGGCGTATGGCGACCACCAGGTGGCCGACTTCACCACCTCGATCATGGCCCGCACGTTCGGCGCACGGATCCGCCAGCCTGCGCTCGACCCCGGACGGTCTCCGTTCTCGAACCCGTGGTGGGGGCTCAAGCGGCTGTCGCTGCCGTCGAGCGGGTCCGGGGTGGTCTGGTGGGACGTCGGCCCGGTGCGGACGGTGGGCACCGAGGTGGCGGGCACGGGCAAGCCGCCGCTGACCAACATCCCGCCGCGTGAGGGCGAGGATCCGCACGGCGCGCCGCGCAGCGAGGTGAGCGCCCGCGTCCAGAAGTCCGAGTTCCTCAAGATCGGCGGCCGGATCGTGGAGGTTTGCGGGACAAAGCCGTGCTACGCCCGAGGCTGGACCGGGGCGCCTTAGCCCAAGCAGCCGCCAGCTAGTCTGAGCGGCGCAATGCCGCCTTTGCCCTTCCTCGTGTTCGTGGTGGGGACGGGTTCGCTCGGCGCGGAGATCGCCGCCGTGCGGCTGCTCGCTCCCTACTTCGGCGCGTCGACGATCGTGTGGGCCAACACGATCGGAATCGTGCTCGTCGCCCTGTCGATTGGTTATTGGCTCGGCGGTCGGATGGCCGACCGCAACCCGACGATGCGGGGCCTGTGCCTGCTCGCCCTGATCGCCGCCGGATTGCTCGCGGTCGTTCCGTTCGTGGCCGACCCGATGCTCGACATCGCCGTCGATGCGCTCGACGAGATCTCGGCGGGCGCGTTCGTGGGCTCCCTGCTCGGCGTTCTGGTGCTCGTGGCGGTACCGGTGCTGCTGCTCGGCGCGGTGTCTCCTTACGCGATCCGGCTGGCCGTGTCGTCGGTCGAGGAGGCGGGCACGGTGGCCGGCCGCCTCTACGCGCTGTCGACCGCCGGCTCGCTGGTGGGCACGCTGCTCTCGGCGCTGCTGCTGATCCCCCTGGTCGGCACCCGGCGGACCTTCTTGATCTTCGCGCTGGCGATTGCCCTCGTGGCGGTCGCGGGGCTGCGCCCGGTGCGGCGCTGGGCGCTCGCACCGGCCGTCATCGCGGCGCTGATCGCGCTGCCGGTGGGCACCCTGAAGGCGGACACCGAGGGCAGCGGCGTGGTGATCCACGAGGCGGAGACCGAGTACCAGTACGCGCGAGTCGTCGAGTACGACGACGGCAGCCGCAGCCTGGAGCTCAACGAGGGCCAGGCCCAGCACTCGATATGCGAGGCGGAATGCGAACCGGGGCCGAACGGACCGACCAGGCCGAGCTCGGTGCTGACCGGCGACGTGTGGGACGGTCACCTCGTGCTCCAGTTCGCGGCGCGCGAGGACGCGCCGGAGCGGGTCGCGATCCTCGGCAACGCCGCGGGCACCACCGCCCGGGCCTACGAGGAGTTCTTCCCTGGCACGCGCGTGGACGGCGTGGAGATCGACGCCGAGCTGTCCGACATCGGGCGCGAGTACTTCGACATGAACAATCCGCGGCTGCACTTGTACCACGAGGACGCCCGGCCGTTCCTGCGTCAGACCGAGGCCCGCTACGACGTGATCTCGGTGGACGCGTACCGCCAGCCCTATATCCCCTTCTACCTGACCACCGAGGAGTTCTTCGAGACCGTGCGCGACCGCCTGAACCCGGGCGGGGTGCTGATCGTGAACGCGGGCCATCCCGAGGGTCAGGACGACCTCGAGAAGGTGCTCACAGCCACCATCGGCGAGGTCTTCCCGAACGTGCTGCGCGACCCGATCGAGGACACGAACACGCTGATCGTGGCCTCCGAGCGCCCGCTGTCGGCTGATCGCCTGCGGGACGCCGTCCCCGATCTGCCCGTCGGGCTGCGGAGCACCGCGCTGGCGGCGGCCGGTCGTCTGGAGGCGCCGCTGCGGGGTGGCGAGGTCTACACCGACGACAAGGCGCCGGTGGAATGGCTGATCGACAAGTCGATCGTGGACTACGCGAGCGGGGGCGAGGACTGAGCACGGAGCCCGACGTCGCGATCATCGGCGGGGGGATCATCGGCTGCGCCGCGGCAGCGTTCCTCGCCGAGGCGGGCGCGCGCGTGGAGCTGTTCGAGCGGGGCGAGCTGGCCGGGGCGGCCTCGGGGCGGAACTCCGGAGTTCTCCAGCATCCCTTTGACCCGGTGCTCGCGCCGCTCTACGAGGAGACGCTGGGCCACGTCCGGGCGCTCGACGGACTCGACCTCCCCGACGAGCCTGCGGGGCTGCTCATGCTCGGCCGTCACCGACACGAGGTCGAGCCGCTGGTCGGCGACATCCGGCATGACTGCCCCGAGTTACGGGCCGAGCTCCTCGATCCGGCTGCGCTGCGCGAGCTCGAGCCGGCGCTGGCGGGCCGGCTCTGGGCCTGCCGGCTCGAGACCGGGCATCCGCTGCGCCCGGCGGCGATCACGCTCGGCTTCGCCGAGCGCGCCCGCCGCCTCGGAGCGCGCCTCCACGAGGGCGCCACGGCCTGGCCCTGGATCACGGCCGACCGCGTCCGGGGCGTGCTCGCCGAGGGCAGGCGCCGCCACGCGGACATGCTGCTGGTGGCGGCGGGGCCGTGGACGCCCGAGGTGATCGACCCGACGCGCGACTGGCGCCCGATCGGCCCCGTATGGGGAGTGGTGGTGGAGGCAAAGCTCGTGCGCCCTCCGGTTCATGTGGTGGAGCAGGTGGGCGTGGAGGCCGTGGGGGTCGCGGCGCCCGCCCCGGTGTTCAGCGCGGTCACGGCCGAAGGAATCACGTCGGTGGGCTCGACGTTCCTGCTCGAGGAGCCCGATCCCAGTGCCTGGGCGCCGACGCTGCTGGCCGGCGCCACCGCCTTCCTACCCGAGTTGAACGGGACCACGGGCGGCACGGCGGTGCGCGCCTGCGCCCGGCCCCAATCGCTCGACGGGCGCCCCCTCCTCGGCGCCTTCCCAGGCGTGGAGGGCCTCTGGTGTGCGGCCGGCCATGGCCCCTGGGGCATCTCGACCGGGGCGGGGAGCGCCCGCATGGTCGCCGACGCCATGCTGCGGGCGGGCGACATTCCAGCGCCGCTGGGCGTGGCGCGGTCCGTCTGACGAGACTCGGGTAGCGTCTCAGCAGAGCCAGAGGGAGGGTGCGGTGAGCTTTCGCAAGTACGAGCTGGGCAGCTACGACGAGATGGTCCGGGCGCACAGCTGGGACGTGCCCGAGCGCTACAACATCGCGCAGGACGTGTGCGACAAGCACGACCGGGAGCGCCTGGCGATGGTGTGGGAGGACTGGCAGGGTGAGGAGCGCAGGGTCAAGTTCGGCGAACTCCAGGACCTGTCGAACCGCTTCGCGAACGTCCTGCGAGCGCACGGTGTCGAGCGCGAGGACCGCGTGGCCACGCTCCTCCCGTCGCTGCCGGAGACGGCCGCCGCCTTCATCGGCACGTACCGGGCCGGCGCGATCCTGCTGTCGCTCTCGGTCCTCTACGGCGATGAGGGCATCGAGCACCGGCTGCGCGACTCCCAGGCGAAGGTGGTCGTGACCAACGCGGCAAACCGCGACCGCATCCCCGACGGACTGGCCGAGACCGTCCTGGTGCTCGACGACGGCCTGCTCGACGAGATGGCGGAGGCGTCGCCGGAGTTCGACACGGTCGACACGTCTTCCGACGACCCCGCCCAGCTCTACTACTCGTCCGGCACCACCGGCATGGCAAAGGGCATCCTGCACGCCCACCGCTACCTGCTCGCGCACGAGGAGTTCGAGTACTGCCACGACGTGCGCGACGGCGAGCTCTTCCACGGTTCGGGCGAGTGGGCCTGGGCCGCCGGGATCTGCCCGCTGCTCGGGCCCTGGCGCTACGGAGCGGTCGCGCTCGTGCAGGCCCGCAAGGCCGGCTACGACCCGGAGGAGCACCTGCGCTTCCTGTCCAAGCACGGGGTGGAGAACCTGTTCACCACGCCCACCGCTCTGCGCGCGATGACCGGCGTGGAGGACGCGGGAAAGCGCTATCCGCTCGACAAGCTGCGGGTGACCTGCTCGGCGGGCGAGCCGCTCAACCCGGAGGTGATCCGCTGGTTTCGCGAGCAGTTCGGCATCACCGTGCTCGACTACTACGGGCTCACCGAGAGCTATCCGCTGTGCGGCAACTTCCCCACGGTGGAGGTGCGCGAGGGGTCGATGGGCAAGCCCGTGCCGGGCTGGGACGTGCAGATCCTCGACGAGGACGAGCAGCCCCTGCCGCCCGGCGAGCGCGGTGAGATCTGCCTGCGCGCCCGCTCGAACCCGCACTACCCACTCGGCTACTGGAACCGGCCCGAGGACACTGAGGCCGAGTTCGGCGGCGACTGGTTTCACACCAAGGACGCCGCCACGGCCGACGAGGACGGCTACGTCTGGTACGCCGGCCGTGCCGACGACGTGATCATCTCGGCCGGCTACCGGATCGGGCCGTTCGAGGTGGAGTCGGCCTGCGTCGAGCACCCGGCCGTGAAGGAGGCCGCCGCGGTGGCCTCGCCCGACCCGCGCCGCGGCGACATCGTCAAGGCCTTCATCGTCCTGGCCGGCGGTCACGACGCCTCCGACGACCTGGCTAGCGAGATCAAGACCCACGTGCGGGAGCGCCACTCGGCCTACGCGTACCCGCGCGAGATCGAGTTCGTCGACGACCTGCCGAAGACGCTCACCGGCAAGATCCGCCGGGTGGAGCTGCGCGAGCAGGAGCGCGAGCGCAAGCAGGCCGAAGCGAAGACCTAGGCCCGGGCCGCCCGGCTAAAGCACCGGCACCAGCGGGATGTCCCACAGCACGGCGGCGACCACGAACGCTGCGAGTGCGACCGCGGCCACCAGGCTGATGATGATCCTCTGGGTGGTCGAGGTTTCCTCAGCCGCGTCCTTGACGTCGTCGGCCCAGATGATCACCTTCTCGAGCATCCGCTCCGCGCGGTCGAACTCGAGCGCGAGGAACGCGAGGCCGACGATGATCGTCGCGATGCCGGGCCCCGGGATGCCTGGGCCTGACATCACGATTCCGGCCAGCACGATGAGGAAGCCCAGCACCACCACTCCCGCCCGCTGGATGGGGTGACGCTGCTTGTGACGCTCCTTGCGCTCGCGCAGCTTTATCAGCAGCTCGGGCGTGTCGTCGGCGGCGTCCTTGGCTTCACCGGTGGCCATCGGGCCAGGATAGAGCGGGGCCTACAGCCACTCTGCGAGTGGGAGCGAGGCAGCGGCCGCCGCAAGCCCTTCGGGACCGGTCCGCGCCAGCCCGTGTACCGCGACGGCGCCCAGTTGCTCGACGGTGGAGCGATTCGAGCGCTCGATCGCGCTGGGCTCGTCCGGCCAGGGCGTCATCACCACCCCAGCCACCGTGAGGCCGCCGGCACGTGCTGCCTCGACGGTCAGCAGCGTGTGGTTGATCGTGCCCAGCCCCGTGCGAGCGGCCACGACCACGGGCAGGGCGAGATCGATCACCAGGTCCCGGACGAGGTAGCCGGGCGTCAGCGGCACCAGCAGGCCGCCCACACCCTCGGCAACCAGCAGGTCGGCGGCAGCCGGCCGCCGCACGCGCGAGCGAAACGAGACGCGCCGGCTCGATCGTGACGCCCACCGACTCGGCGGCCAGGTGGGGCGAGACCGGCGGCCCGAACCGGTAGGGCGCCACCTCCTCGGGCGTCCGCCCGCCGCCCGCCGCGCGCGCCAGCAGCTCGTGATCGTGCCCGAACGGACCCGGCGGATCGTCCAGGCCCGTGACCACGGGCTTGAAGGCGGCCACGCTCCGCCCCTGTGCCACCAGGGCCGCGCAGATCGCCGCGGCGAGCACCGACTTGCCCACCTCGGTGCCGGTGCCCGTGACGAACAGCCCGCGCATCGGGCGTTAGGCCCGCAGCAAGGAGATTCGCCAACGCCGCACCGCCCAGCAGGCGCGTCGGCCGCCCCGTTCCCGGTGCGTGGCAACCCGCCGGCCCACGGGGGCCCGGCGGATCACGAACTGGCCGCTGCGCACGTCAGGCGGCGTCGCGCAGACCGTCGAACACGCGGCCGCGATCGATCTCCGACGAAACGGGCTCGCGCGCTCCCAGCGCCGCGGTGAGCCCGCGCGCTGAGGAAGGCACGCACGCCGCCAGCACCCCGGCCGCCTCGCGTAGCTCCGACTTGGTGTGGGCGGCCATGACGGCCAGTCGCAGCCGCGAGGTGCCGGCCGGCACCGTGGGCGGGCGGATCGCCTGCGCGAAGATGCCCTGTTCGAGGGCCCGCTCGCTGGCGCGCACGGTCTCCTGGGCGTCGCCGACGACCAGCGGAAGGATCTGAGTGCCGCCGTCGGGCATCGCTATGCCCTGCTCGACGAGCGCCGCGCGCAGCACGCCGGCGTTGCGCTGCAGCTTCTCCACCCGCCTCGGCTGCTCTCGCAGCAGGCCGAGCGCCGCCATGGCTGCCGCCACGGAGGGCGGCGGCAGGGCGGTCGAGAAGATCAGCGTGCGGGCGCTGTTGATCAGGTACTTCGCCATCGACTGGTCGCAGCAAACGAAAGCCCCGTACGAGCCGAGCGCCTTGCCGAGCGTGCCCACCACCAGGTCCACCTCGTCCTCCAGGCCGGCGGCCGCCACCGAGCCGCGCCCGTCCGGGCCGATCGCCCCAGTGCCGTGGGCGTCGTCGACCATCACACGGGCGTCGTAGCGCTGCCCCAGTTCGACCAGCTGTTCGAGGGGCGCGACGTCGCCGTCCATCGAGAACACGCCGTCGGTGACGATCAACGCGCCGCGTCCCTCCGCCTGGCGAAGCCCCCACTCGAGGTGATCGGTGTCGCAGTGGTCGTAGACGAAGGTCTCGGCGCGCGTCAGGCGGCAGCCGTCGATGATCGACGCGTGGTTGAGCTCGTCGGAGAAGACCACGTCGCCCTCACGGGCCAGCGCGGAGACCACGCCGGCGTTCGCCAGGTAACCCGAGCCGAACAGGAGGCACGTCTCGGAGCGCTTGAAGCTCGCGAGCTGCTCCTCCAGCCGGCGGTGGATCGTCATGTTGCCCGACACCAGACGCGAGGCTCCGGAGCCGGCGCCGTAGCGCATGGCCGCCTCCGCCGCCGCCTCGCGCACGCGCGGGTGATCGGCCAGGCCGAGGTAGTTGTTGGAGCACAGGAGGAGTACCGGCTTGCCGTCGAGAAGCACCCGCGGCCCCTGCGGCCCCGAGACGCAGCGCATGCGCCGGTAAAGCCCCCGGTTGCGGATCTCGGCCAGCCGGTCCTGAATGTCGCTGCTCAAGCCGCTCTTCCCTCCACGTGAACGATGTCCGGGTAGGTGTTTGGGGAGCCGTCCGGTCGCGGCGGCACCGACGACTTGCGGCGGTGGCGCAGCTGAGTGGACGGATCCCAGAAGTTGGCTTCTTCCTGTGAGTCGACGAGTTCGTCGACCGGAGTCCGGGGCGAGTCGCCTTCAAGCCAGCCCGAGCGGTTGTCCGGGCGCGGGTTGGCGCCGTTGTCGTCCTGGCGCGCGACGTTGAGACCGAGTTCCTCGAACATCTGACGGTCTGACTCGGGCTCGGATCCGAGCGTCGTCAGGAAGTTGCCCATCATCACGCCGTTCAGCCCGGCCTTGACCGCCAGCTGTTGAAGGTCGCCCACACCGAGGTTCTCGTTGCGCCCGCCGCAAAGGCGGAACAGCGCGTCGGGCAGGATCAGGCGGAAGATCGCGACCCACTGGATGGCCTCCCACGGGTCCATGAGCTCGCGGTCGCCGAACTTGGTGCCGGGGCGCGGGTTGAGAATGTTGATCGGCACCGAGGTGGGGTTGACCTTGGCCAGCTGGAACGCCATCTCCACGCGCTGCTCGCGCGATTCGCCGAGATTGAGGATGCCCCCGACACAGGTCTCGAGCCCGGCTTCGCGCACCGCGTCGATCGTGCGCAGGCGGCCCTCGTAGCGCACGGTGGTGGACACCTCGGGGTAGTAGCTCTCGGCGGTCTCGACGTTGTGGTGGACCCGCTGGACCCCGGCCTCCTTCAGCGCCTGGGCGCGCGCGGCCGACATGTGCCCGATCGAGACGCAGCGCTTGAGGTTGGTGTGCTCGGACACCAGCCGCGCGCCCTCGACGATGTTCTCGAAGTCACGCTTGGACAGTCCCTGTCCCTGGGTGACCATGCAGAAGCGGTGGGCGCCTGCGGCCTCGGCGGCGTGCGCGTGCTCGAGGATCTGCTCGGGGCTCATCATCGCGTGCATGGGCGTGTCGGCCTCCGCGAAGCGCGACTGGGAGCAGAAGCCGCAGTCCTCGGCGCAGCCGCCGGACTTTGCGTTAACGAGCGAGCACATGTCGGTGGAGTCGCCGAAGCGCTCGAGCCGCACACGCCAGGCGCGGTCGATGAGCGCCTCGATCTCGGCGCGATCTTCGATCTCGCCGAGCCGGAGCGCCTCGTCACGGGAGATGAGGGGCGGCACTGGGCGCCAAGGTAGGCCCAGCGCCGGACGGAGCGCCCTGGCAGCTCAGACGTCGACGGTAACCACGCGGCGGCCGCCGAGCTCACGCCAGCGCCCGGCGCGGTGGTCGCGGAAGCGCACCTCGATGCGTCCGCGCCTGTGGGTCACGTAAACCGAGCAGAGTGGATCGCGTGCCTGGCGCCGCTTCCCGACTCCCACAAGCGCCGAGGCGTTGACGGTCACGATCGAGCGCCTCGGCGCCAACTTCGCCCGCTTGATGAAGCCCGGGGCGCTGAGCGGAGAGTGGGTGTGTCCCGACAGCCAGAGCTTGGCGTTCGGGTGGCGCGCCAGCACGGCCCGGATGCGCTCGTCGGGCTTAGCGTGGAAGGCCGCCATCGCGGAGGTGAAGTGCCGCTTCGGGTTTCCCATGACCGTCTTGAACAGCGGCCAGTGGCAGGCGATCCAGCAGTCGCGGTCATTCCGCCCGAGCTCGTCCTCCAAGAACGAAAGCGTCGCCGGGGGCAGCCGGCCTGAACGGTTGCCCGGCTCGTTGCGCTTGGGGCCGATGACGATCAGGCGGACGAAGTCGAGCTCGACCGTGAAGTTCGGCCCCGGTTGCCCGAAGGCGCGGGCCCACGCAGCGACGCTGCGCCCGCCGCGCATGATGTCGTGGTTGCCTAGCACCGCCGCCCACGGCCCCGGCAGGCGGTTGAGGAACCCGAGCGCGAGCTCGTCCTCCGCGGGGAGGCCCTGCTCTGTGGCATCGCCCATCTGGAGGTGGAGGGCCGGCGCCCTGAGACGCCGTAGATCGCTCGCGACCAGCTCGCGGCGAAGGTCGGTGATGGCCCCCGCGTGAAGATCGCCGACGCAGTGCACGGTGCGCTGCCACTGGGGCGCAGCCCGCGGCATTAGGTCAGCGGCCCCGCCACACGGGCCGGCGTTTCTCCGCGAACGCCCGCACGCCCTCGCGGAAGTCCTCGGAGCGAAAACAGGACTCGCGCAGCTCGATCAGCTCGCGCTCGACCTCCTCGGGCAGCGGCTGTGAGCGCAGGGCGCGCAGGACCCGCTTGTTCCCGGCCAGCGACAGGGGCGCGTTGGAGGCGATCTCCGCTGCCAGCCCGAGCACCTGCCCGTCGAGCTCGTCGGGCTCCACCACCTCGTTCACGAGGCCCATGCGCTCGGCGCGCTCGGAGTCGACGTTGCGGCCCACGTAGAACAGCTCGGCCGCGTTGGCGGGCCCGCAGACCTCGATGAAGCGCCGCAGCCCCGTGTGCGAGTAGATCAGCCCGAGGCGAGCCGGCGGCATCCCGACCTTGATGCCCCGCGCCGCCACGCGGATGTCGCACGTGAGCGCCAGCTCGAGACCACCGCCGATGGCGTGCCCGTTGAGCTCGGCCACCACCGGGTAGGCGTAGGCGTCGAGCGCGTCGAGCGCTTCCTGGAACGGGTGCGCCACCAGCCGCTCGGCGCTCTCCTCGAAGGACTGGCCCTCGAGGTTGCCGATGTCGTAGCCGGCGGAGAAGACGTCGCCGGAGCCGCGAATCACCAGGCAGCGGGCGTCGAGTGTGCCCGCGTGACTTGCGAGGGAGTCGAGGATCTCGTGGTCGAGCGCGCCGCGCCGCTCCGGGTTCACGATCGTGAGCCGGGCGACTCCCTCGGCGGGCTCGTCGAAGAGGAGTTTTTCCGTCACTCCAGGACGACGAGCGTGTCGCCCTCCGATACCGACTGCCCTTCCTGGCAGACGATTTCCTTCACCTTGCCCGGATCCTCGGCCTCGACGGGCATCTCCATCTTCATGGACTCCAGGATCACGAGGGTGTCGCCCTCCTCGACCTCCTGGCCGATCTGGCATTCGACCTTCCAGACCGTTCCGGTGATGTGCGCCTCCACGTCGGGCAAGTCGGTTCCTCCTGGATGGGTGCCGCGAGTGGACGCAAGATACTGAGAGCTCGGGCCGGGTAACGAAACCGGCACTGCGTTGTAGAACCGGCTGAGTGAAGGAGCAGGTCTACAAGGACCCGCGGCCGGCCGAGCATTTCGATCGCTTCCACCGCCGCACCCGCAGCAAGCCGCCGAACTGGATGTACGAGCTCGTGCGCCTGGTGCTCACGCCTTACATCGTTCTCTTCTACCGGGCCCGCTGCATCGACTCGCACAACATCCCGGCGGACGGCCCGGCGATCATCGCCCCCAACCACTTCTCGTTCCTCGACCACTTCTTCGTGGCCGTCTACCTGCGCCGCAAGGTGCAGTTCATGGCCAAGTCACAGCTGTTCACGCTGCCGCTCGAGATCGTCTTCAACAACGGGGGCGTGTTCCCGGTGCGGCGCGGTCATCACGACGAGGAAGCCTTCAAGACCGCCCACGCGATCCTCGATCGCGGAGGGATCGTGGTGATGTACGCCGAGGCCGGTCGCTCGCGCAGCGGTGAGCTGGGCAAGCCGCGCCACGGCTTGGGACGGCTCGCGCTGGAGTCGGGCGTGCCGGTGGTCCCCACGGCGATCGCGGGCACCGAGCGCGTGCGCAACTGGAAGCGCCTGCAGTTCCCGAAGGTGACTGTCCAGTTCACGGAGCCGCTGCGCTTCGAACAGGTCGACGAACCCACCCGGGACGAGGCGCAGGCGGCGTCGGAACTGGTGTTCGACCGGGTGAAGGGGCTGCATTCGCGGCTGCGCACCGAGGGCCGCCGGAGCGCGATCAGGGCCGCGCGCGAGGCGCGCCGGGCGGCCGGCGAGCACGCCGAGGCCGCGGGCGCGGCAGCCGCTCGGCGTCGACTAGTTCATGCACGTTGCATGCTAGAGTGCGACTTGCATGAGCAAGATCATCCAGGTCCGCGACGTGCCGGACGAGGTCCACAAGCGCTTGAAGCTGCGAGCCGTTCAGGAGGGGCGCACCCTGTCTGAGCTGGTCCGGGACGAGCTGGTCGAGGCGGCGTCGCGTCCAACTCTCGCCGAGATGATGGATCGGCTTGCCGCGCTCGATCCGGTGGCCGCGCCCGAGACAGCCGCGGACGCGGTTGGTGCCGGACGGGCTGAGCGCTGGTCGTCCTAGACGCGTCGGCGCTGGTCGACCTACTCCTTTCCCGCCCCGGCTCGCTCCGGACGCGCGACATGCTGCGTGAAGAGCGGGTGGCTCATGTCCCGCATCTGGCCGAAACAGAGACTCTCCAAGTGTTGCGGCGCTGGCTTGCGCGGGGCTGGGCCGAGAGGGAGCGGATCGAGTTGGGGCTCGACCTCCTGGGGGAACTCAGGCTCGCTTACCACCCCCATTTCCCCCTGCGACGCCGCATTTGGTCGCTGCGAGACGCGTTTTCCGCGTACGACGCGACCTACGTCGCCCTGGCCGAAACGCTCGATGCAACCCTGCTTACCGCCGACGGCTCTCTGGCGAGGGCCGCTACAGATCTGGTCGAGATCGTCGACGTGTCTGCGTGACGCCTTGCCACGCTGAGGGGCGTGCCTCGCCTCGCCCTGATTGCCGGGTTGCTGGTCGTGGCCGCGGTCGCGGCCGGTTTTCTGCTGCTCCGAGGCGACGGCGACGGCCCGAGCTTCGAGCCGGTCGAGGTCGACAGCGGCCCGTTCGCGTACACCCCGGAGCGCGAGACGCAGCTGACCGAGCGGGCCGCCGCCGGCCACAGCCATGTGATCTACGAGAAGAGCCCGGGAGGAGTGTTCGCCACGGCCGAGCGCGTCGAGCGCTACCGGCCGAAGATCGAGGAGGTGGCGGAGGAGGCCGGGGTCGATCCCGATCTCGTCGAGGCGATGGTCTTCCTGGAGAGCGCCGGCCTACCGGAGGTCACCGCCACGGACGACATCGAGGGAGCGGTCGGCCTCACGCAGATCCTGGCGGGCACCGCCACCGAGCTGCTCGGGATGAGGGTGGACCTCGACGAGAGCAAGCGGCTCACGCGCGCGATTCGGCGCGCCGAGCGCCGCGGCCAGGCCGAGCGTTCGAACCGCCTCCGCGCGCGCCGGCGCGTGGTTGACGAGCGCTTCGACCCGGAGAAGGCGCTCGAGGGCACCGGCCGCTACCTGACCACGGCGCTCGACAGCCTCGGGCGCGAGGACCTGGCCGTGGTCTCGTACCACATGGGGATCGGGAACCTCCAAGAGGTCCTCTCCACCTACGGAGACGAGGATGCGAGCTACGCCCGCGTGTACTTCGACTCCACCCCGAACCGTCACCCGCGCACGTACGAACTGCTGAGCGGGCTCGGCGACGACTCGAAGACCTACCTGTGGCGGGTGCTGGCGTCGCAGCGCGTCATGGACCTCTACCGAAACGACCGGGCCGAGCTCGAGCGCCTCGACGGCCTGCACGCCGCCAAGGCCTCGGCCGAGGAGGTGCTTCACCCCCGCACCGAGACCACGGTGTTCGAGGAGCCGGGCGACCTGGACGCGGCCTACGACTCCGCTGCGCTGCGCCCCTTCCCGAACGATCCCGGCCGCTACGGGCTGCGCCGGGACAGGCGAATGGGCGAGCTGGCGAGGCGGCTCGACCAGGACGTCGAGCTCTATCGCGGGCTGCGCCCCGAGGCGCTGGCCGCAGCGCGTCTACATCGGGCAGCAGGTGCGTGAGCTGGCCGGCACGCGTGCGCCGCTGATCGTGACCAGCACGGTCCGCGACCAGACCTACCAGGACGCGCTCGCGCGCCGCAATCCCGAGGCCACGCGCGCCTACTCGCTCCACACCACCGGCTTCGCCTTCGACATACGTCGCCGCTACCGCTCGGAGCGCCAGGCCCGCGCGTTCCAGTACCTGCTCGACCGCCTCCAGTCACTCAACCTGATCGCCTGGGTGCGCGAGCCCGGGGCGATTCACATCACCGCTTCGAGCGAGGCACGGCGGCTCTTGGCGGACGGCGCTAGAGCCGCGCCCGCAGCTCTCGCCGCAGGATCTTGCCCGACGGCGAGCAGGGAATCTCGTCCACCCGCTCCACACGCCGGATGCGCTTGTGGGGCGCCACGCGCTCGGCCACCCACTCCATGAGCGCGGCGTCGTCGAGTCCCTCGCCGGCGACGACGAAGGCGGTCGGCAGCTCGCCGGCCTCCTCGTCGGGCGCGCCGACCACCGCGGCCGCCGTGATCTGCGGGTGTCCGGCCAGCAGCGCCTCGAGCTCCGCGGGGGCCACCTGGTAGCCCTTGTACTTGATGAGCTCCTTGAGCCGGTCGGTGATGTAGACCCGGCCTTGCTCGTCGACCGTCCCGATGTCGCCGGTGTGCAGCCAGCCGTCGCTGTCGATCGTTGCCTCCGTCGCGTCGGGGCGCCCCAGGTAGCCGGTCATGAGCTGAGGGCCGCGGACGATGATCTCGCCGGTTGCGCCGGCGCCGAGATCCTGCCCGGACTCCGGATCGATCACCCGCGCCTCGGTGCCGGGCAACAGGATGCCCACCTGGCCCGGGGCGTTGCGCTCGGGCTCGACCATGCTGGAGATCGCGATCCCCGCGGTGGTCTCGGTCATCCCGTAGCCCTGTTCGACCAGGCAGCCGAGCCGGTCCGCGCACGCGCGCTGTGACTCCCGTCCGAGCGGCGCGGCGCCGCAGCCCACGAAGCGCAGCGACGAGAGGTCGTAACGCTCCACCGCCGGGTGGCGGGCCAGCCCGAGCGCGATGGGCGGGACCACGACGGTCCCGGTCACGCGGTGGTCCTGGATCGCCGACAGGAAGCCCTCGAGCTCGAAGCGCGGCATCGACACGACAGTGGCGCCGGAGGCCAGCGGCAGGTTCATCAGGATCACGAAGCCGAGCACGTGGAAGAAGGGCGCCACCGCGAGCATCACGTCGCTCGAGTCGAGCCGCATGACGGTGTCGGTCTGCATGACGTTGGCGATGAGCGCCCGGTGGCTCAGCTCCACGCCCTTGGGCAGGCCGGTGGTGCCGCTCGAGTAGAGCGAGCGCGGCGGTGCTGTCGGGCTCGATCGTCACCTCGGGCGGGTCTTCGCCGTGCTCGAGCAGAGCGGCGAACGGGCGTCGCACCCTCGCCCTCGCCGAGCACCAGCACGTCATCGCAGCCGGCCTCGTCCGCAGCCTCGCGCGCGGCCGCCAGGAAGGGCGGGCACGGTGACCAGAGTCCGCGCCCGCGAGTCCCGCAGCTGGTGGGCCAGCTCGGAGGGGGTGTAGAGCGGGTTGGCCGTGGTGACCACGCCGCCGAGGCTCATCGCCGCGTGCGCGGCCACGGCGTACTCCGGGACGTTCGGCATGTGGATGGCGAGCACGTCGCCCTGGCCTGAAGCCGCGGGCCGCCAGGCCCGCGGCGGCGCGGCGCACGTTCTCGGTCAGCTCGGCGTAGGTGAGCGTCCGCCCGCTGGGCGCGTCGACCATGGCGGGCTTTCGGTCGAGCTGCGGGGCGCGCCGGAGCACGTAGGCGGTGAAGTCGGTGTCCGGCACCTGCGGCGGAGCCCAGGGGCTGCGCACGACTGACTGCAGAACGTCGGTGGCCATCGGGGTGGCGTCCTTCCTGATTGGTCGTCCACCCACGCTAGACGAGGCCGGCGCGCGGATCTATTCCCGCGCGCCGTACACCGGGTCGAGCTCGTGCCAGGCCTCCCAGTCGTGGCCCGGGATGATGAGCGCGTCCGGAGTCTCCTTCTGGTACTGGCGAATCTCGCGCAGCGAGCGGCGAAACAGGTGCTCGTCGGCCATGCGGTAGGGGAGGTGCTGATCGTCGAGCGTCCGGCGCAGGTAGATCGCGTCCGCGGCGACGAGCGCCTCGCGGTCGGGCAGGCGCACCACCACCGACATGTGTCCCTCGGTGTGGCCGGGCGTGAACACCGTGCGCACGCTGCCGTCGCCGAACAGGTCGAACGAGCGCCCGAAGCCCGCGAACGAGGACGCGCTCGGGTCCTCGAAGTCGAGCAGCCGGTAGTCGAAGCCGTGATCGAACTGGCGCTTGACGTAGCCCTGGCGCACGCCCTGCGTGGTGGCCGCCTCCCACTCCGGCTTGGACACCACGAACGTCGCGTCCGGGAACTCGGAGATGGCGCTTGCGTGATCCGGGTGCAGGTGGGTCATGACCACCACCTTCACGTCGCGCGGCTCGATGCCCTTCTCGCGCAGCTGGGCGACCACCGCCTGGTCCGGCTCCATCTTGAGGTCCTTGAAGACAAACAGCGTGACCCGCCCGAGGTTCTCACGCGGATTGACCGCCACCGAGGGGTGAAAGCCGGTGTCGATCAGGATCGGGCCCACGCTCGGGTGCTCGACCAGGAAGGCCGGCACGGGCACGTCGAGCCAGTCGCGTTTGGGGACGCCGCCGCCGATCGCGCGCCGCCAGGCCAGACGCCCCTCCTCGCGCAGGAACCAGGCCGGGGGGCCGGTCATGCGCCCGGTGAGCAGCGGGTGAAGCCGTGACCGCGGCGCCCTGACGCCCGCCCGGCAGCGGCAGCTCGGCCGGCAGTGGCTCCGCGGCGGTGGCCATCGGGCGAGACCCTAACCGGCCGGGCGGTTGACCCGGCTAGGGCGGGGCCAGCCCACGCGCGCGACCGAGCTCAGCCAGGGCACGCATCGTGGGCTCGTCCAGCGCAATCTCATCGGTCGCCGCCCGCCGGCGCGTCTCGGGCTCGCCCGGAATGAGGATCTCCTCTGCACCTTCAAGCGGCGCCGCGCTCTTGACCCACGCGACGAAGCCGGGCAGCTCGGCGAGGTAGGCGTCGCGCGCCTCCGAGCCGGGATCGATGCAGATGAGGACGAAGGCGTTGGAGAAGGTCGGCTCGCCCGGGCGGCACATGCCCCCCGAGGTGAGCAGGCCGACGAGCAGCTCCACGAGCACGATCAGCCCGTAGCCCTTGTGGGCGCCCGCCGCTCCCCCGACGGGTAGCAGCGACCCGCCGTCGAGATAGGCCTGCGGGTCCGTGCTCGGCGCGCCCGCGAGTCGAGGATCCAGCCGGCGGGCACGGCCTCGCGGCGCTCGTGGGCCCGGTAGACCCGTCCCTCGGCGGCCACGCTGAGCGCAATGTCCAGCATCGCCCCGGGCACGCCGATCGAGATGGGATTGTTGGTCAGCCGCCGCTCAGCAGACCCGAAGGGCGCTGATCTGCTGGTCGCCGCCCTGGTTGTTCACCAACAGGATCCCCACCATGCCGTCGCCGGCGATCCGCTCGGTGTACGCCCCGAGCCGGCCCAGGTGGCCGGCGTCGCGGCCGCAGACGGCCGCCACGCCGTGGCGATCCGCGCCTGTAAGCGCGATGTCGGTGGCGCGTTCGCCCGCGAGCTGGCCGAAGCCGCGCTGCCCGTCGAGGCGCACCAGGCCGCCGCGCTCCTCGGTCACCACGAGCCTCGGCGGCCGGGATCAGCTCGCCGCTCTCGATCAGCTCGACGTAGTAGGGCAGCTGGCGCACGCCGTGGGAGCGGTGCCCGCAGCGGTCGGCGTCGACCAGAGAATGGGCCACCAGCCCGGCGCCCGCTGGGGGCGTCCCGTGCGTTTCGAGCAGGGCGGTGACCCAGCGCTCGAGACGTTCGGGCGGGATGAGCGTGTCGGTCATGTGCCCTCGGACAGGTCCTCCCAGTAGCGGATCCATTCGCGCTCGTGGCGAATCCCGGCGTCGAGGGCCAGCCGGTTCGCCGTCGGTGGCCGCGTCCGGCATGTGCTCGCGGATGCGCTGGTACTCGGCCAGGCGCTCGCGATGTGCGGGCAGCTGCGCGCGGGCGAGCGCGTGCGGGTCGGCGCCGAAGAAGAGCTTCAGCAGGGCCGGCTCGCGCATCTCCGCCGGCTGGGTCGCCGGCTCGGCGCGCCAGGCAGCGAGCGCCTCGCCGACCCTTCTGCGGTGATCGAGTAGCGCTTTCGCCTGCGCCCGCTCTCCTCGCGCTCGACCGTCCAGGTAGCCCGCCTCGGCCAGGCGCTCTGGCTCGCTGTAGAGCTGGGCATGCTGGAGCGACCAGAAGTAGCCGACGCTCACTCCCACCAGGCGCTTGAGCTCGATAGGGGGTGGCCTCGCCCACCTGTTCGATCAGGCCGATAACGATGTACGAGGTGGGGGTCAGGCGCAGGGACACTTGCAATAGTCCAAAATAGACGGTACATTGCTGACCATGGCGACCTCACTCTCGCAGACCGCGGCGACGGACCACCGGCTCGGCTTCCAGAGCCTCGACGAGGAGACCGCTGTCGAGCGGCTGCCGGTCTCGGGTGAGGTGCCGGCCTGGCTGACGGGTGCGCTCGTGCGGGTGACCCCTGCCCTGTTCGAGGTGGGCGATCGCCGCGTGGCCCACTGGTTCGACGGCCTGGCCATGCTCAACCGCTTCGGCTTCGCCGGAGGCGAGGTGTCGTATCGCAACCGCTTCCTCGACAGCCGCGCCTACCGCGACGCCCGTGCCGGGGAGTTGTCGTTCAGCGGCTTCGCCACCGACCCGTGCCGCTCGATCTTCCAGCGCGTGCAGTCGCTGTTCTCGCCTGGCTTCACCGACAACGCCAACGTGAACCTGGCCCGGATCGGCGAACGCCACATCGCCATGACCGAGACTCCGCTGCCGATCGAGTTCGACCCCGAGACCCTCGCCACGGCCGGCCACCTTCGCTACGCCGACTCGCTCAAGGCGCACGTGACCACCGCGCATCCGCACCACGACCCCGAGCGCGGCGAGCTCGTCAACTACTTCGCTCGCTTCTCGCGCAAGAGCGAGTACGTGCTCTACGGCCTGCCGGCGGGATCGTCGTCGCGCCGGGTGATCGCCCGCCTCCCGGTGGACAGGCCGGCCTACATGCACGCCTTCGGCATGAGCGGCCGCCACCTGATCCTGGCCGAGTACCCGCTGCGCGCGAACCCGCTCAAGCTCGCGCTGTCGGGCAAGCCGTTCATCGAGAACTACGAGTGGCGGCCGGAGCAGGGCACGCGCTTCCAGGTCGTGGACCGTGAGACCGGCGCGCTGCGCGGCAGCTACGAGACCGAGGCCTTCTTCTGCTTCCACCACGTGCAACGCTTTCGAGCGCGGCTCCGAGCTCGTGATCGACCTGATCGCCTACGACGACCCGCAGGTGATCGACTCGCTCTACCTCGACCGGCTCGGCACCCGCGACACGCTGCCGTCCACCGAGCTGCGCCGCTACACGATCGATCTCGACGCCGGCGCGGTGCGCTGGGAGGCGCCTGCCCGGCGGGGAGAACGTCGAGCTGCCGCGCATCGACTACGGCCGCCGCAACACGCGCGACTACGCCTGCGCCTACTTCGCCGGCTGGGACGGGGGCGGCTGGATCGACCGGCTGGTCAAGCTCGACGTGCGCGAGGGCACGCGCAGCGAGTGGAGCTCGCCCGGCTGCTATCCCGGCGAGCCGATCTTCGTGCGCGAGCCGGGCCGCGACGAGGAGGACGGCGGCGTGGTCCTGTCGGTCGTGCTCGACTCGGGGAGCGGCCGCTCGTTCCTGCTCGTGCTCGACGCCGGCTCGTTCGACGAGCTGGCCCGCGCCGAGGCTCCCCACCACATCCCGTTCGGCTTCCACGGCGAGTACCTGAGAGGTGAGCAGTCGTGAGCGAGGAGATCGGCCTGCGCGCGTCGGATGCCGATCGCGAGCGAGCCGCCACCGCGCTGCGCGACGCCGCCGCGGCCGGCCGCCTGAGCGCCGACGAGCTGGAGGAGCGGCTCGAGACGGCGTTCGGCGCCCGAGACCACTCGCAGCTCGCCGCGCTGGTGGCGGACCTCCCGCGCGAGTCGCGCCGGGCCCCCGGCGGACCACCGGTGCGCCTCACGCCCGAGCGCCAGGCATTCGTCGCGGCGGCCGTCCTGATGGTGGCGATCTGGGCGCTGGCCGGCGCCGGATACTTCTGGCCGATCTGGCCCATCATGGGCTGGGGCGTCTGCGTTTTCGGCCCCTGGGCAGGACGTCGCCGCCGTCCGGCCTCGCGCCCGGATACGCTTCGTTCATGCCCTCCGAGCGCTTCGTCGACGAGCTGAACGCCCAGATAGGCCGCGAGTTGAACGCGGCGCATCAGTACACCGCGGTGGGGGCCTGGTACGACCGCGAGACCTTCCCGCGGCTGGCGAGCTTCTTCTACGACCAGGCCGAGGAGGAGCGCGGGCATGCGATGAAGATGGTCGGCTACCTGCGCGACACCAGTTCGCGGCTGAAGCTGGGCGAGATCAAGGCGCCCAAGGACGACTTCAGCGACCACGTGGAGCCGATCTCGCTGGCGCTCGAGTACGAGAAGAAGGTGACCGTGGCGATCTCGAAGCTCTACGAGATCGCCCGCGAGACCGACGACTACGCGAGCGAGAGCTTCATGCAGTGGTTCGTGGACGAGCAGGTGGAGGAGGAGGCCACGATGGACGCCCTTCTCCAGGTGGCCGAGCGGGTACGCGAGTTCCCGATGATGCTCGAGGAGTTCCTGGCCCGCGACAGCAAGTCGCTCGGCGGGGACGACGAGGCTAGCGCGCCGGCCCGCTCGCGCTCGACGGCTCGCTCGGCGAACGAGCGCTTGAACAGCGGCTCGTACTTGTGCAGGCTGCGCGGCACCCCCTGAAGGTGGGGCGGCAGGCGCGGCGGAGGCTGCGATCCCGAGCGCGCGCAACAGGTCATCGTCCGGTCCGGCGCGCGGGACAGTCGCGGCAACGAGGGGTCGAGCGGCAGCACTTCAGTGGCACGGCCCGCGCAGCCTACCACGCCGTCTTAGGGCTCCCTAAGTCGATGCGCGGGCTACTCTGCCGCCCCCATGCCCTCGAAGCTCTTCAAGCCGGGCCTGCTCGACGGACAGGTGGCCCTGGTGTCGGGCGGCGGCTCCGGGCCTCGGCCGGGCTTCGGCGCTCGAGCTGGCGGCGCTCGGCGCCCAGGTGGTGGTCTGCGGACGGCGTCATCGAGCCCCTCGACGAGACCGCCGCCGCTGCCGATGGCGGGCGCTGCGAGGCGCTGGCCTGCGACATCCGCGAGGAGGATCAGGTCGACGCGCTCGTCGAGACGGTGCTCGAACGCCACGGTCGCATCGACGTGCTCGTCAACAACGCCGGCGGCCAGTTCCTGACACCGGCGGAGGACATCACGCCCAAGGGCTTTCGGACGGTGATCCGGCTGAACGTCGAGGGCACCTGGCTGATGAGCCACGCGGTGGCGACCAAGCGCGATGATCCCCGAGCGCGACGGCTCGCCTGCCGGGGGGCAAGATCATCAACGTCACGCTGTCGCCCCACCACGGCCTGCCCGGCATGGCCCACTCGTCGGCAGCCCGGGCGGCGGTGGAGAACCTCACGCGGGTGCTCTCGATCGAGTGGGCGCGCTTCGGCATCACCCTCACCGCGCTGGCTGCCGGGCACTTCGCCACGGAGACGCTTCGGACCAAGTACCCGAAGGCGGTGGTGGAAGGCGTGGCCGGCACCGTGCCGCTCGGGCCGGCTGGGCACCGAGGAGGAGTTCGCCTGGCTGGTGGCCTACCTGGCCTCCCCGGCCGGTGACTACTTCTCGGGCGCGATCCTCACGATCGACGGCGCGCGCGACAACTGGTTCGGCGCCTGGCCGCCGGGGGGGATGACCGGAGACGGCGGCAAGCCGCTGGCGGAGGAGCGCAAGCCTGAGGCGTGACCGGCGTCCCCGAGCTCACGCACCGAGCGCCTGCTGATGCGGGGCTGGCGCGACGAGGACCTCGAGTCCTGGTCGCGGGTGTGCTCGGACGACGAGGTCATGCGCTCGGCTCGGGCGAGACGGCGCGCTCGCACCGGCCGACGCCTGGCGCGATATGGCCATGCTGGCCGGCCACTGGGCGCTCAAGGGCTTCGGCCACTGGGCGCTCGAGGATCGCGCGACCGGTGAGCTGGTCGGACGCGCCGGGCTGCTGCGCCCGCCCGACTGGCCCGACCTGGAGGTGGGCTGGACGATCGAGCGGGGGCGCTGGGGTGAGGGCCTGGCGGGCGAGGCGGCGCGCGCGGCGGTGGTCTGGGCCGAGGCCGAGCTCGGCGCCCGGCACGTGATCAGCCTGATCAGCGAGGACAACCTGCGCTCGCGCCGAGTCGCCGAGAAGCTCGGCGAGACCATCGAGGGCCGTTCGCATCTGCGCGGCCATGAGCTGCTGGTGTACGGGACTGACCTGCCCCTTCGCGCCTGATCGGTTCGCAGGGGCGCCGGACGGGTAGATCGGAGATCAATGCCTGAGACACGAAGACACCACACCCCGGGGCGGCGACAAGGGCCGCCACAGCGACGAGCGTTTCGTCGACCACGAGGAGGAGCTGGCCGCGGCCGAGGCCGCCGGGATCGGAGGCGACCGCCCCGACTACGAGGGTGACGAGGCGGACCGCGCGGTCGAGGAGGGCGGCGGCGGAGTGGCCGAGGGCTTCGAGGAGGCCGAGCGCGAGCTGATCGACGCGGCCAGCCACGGCGAGAACCGCCACGACCCGTCCACCGACGCGTTCACCCCGGAGGAGGAGTCCGATCGCTCGACGGCGGTGTACGGCGAGCCCGATGAAGAGGACGTGACCGAGGTCGTCGAGGATCCGGCGCGAGGGCCCGGACGACCCCGGCGCCGGCCCGGGCGGCTGGCGGCCGACCGCTAGCTCGGCGCTACGCGCCTGACGCTCGAACAGCGTCGACAGCACCACCTCGGTCACCGTCCGGCTGATCCCGTCGGTGGCGCGGATGCGCTCCAGGCAGAGCTCCAGATCCTGCGTGTCGCGAGCCATGACGTGCAGGAGCGCACTGGCCTCGCCCGCGACGGTGTGGGCCGACACCACGCCGGCCTCGCCTTCAACGGCCCGCTTGATGGACTCGGCGGGCATGCGGCCCTCGCAGTAGAGGTCGACGAACGCCTCGGCCTGCCAGCCGTACGCGCCCGCGTCCACCTCGGCGGTGTAGCCGCGGATGACCCCGTCGTGCTCCAGCCGGTCGACCCGGCGCTTGACCGCGGGGGCCGACAGGTGAACGTGCTGTCCTATGTCCTGGAACGAGCGACGGGCGTTCTCGCGCAGCAGTGCAACGATTCTGCGGTCAGTGTCGTCCATTTCGCCGTGAATTGTCGCACTCTTGCAACAGATCGGCGTTGTTTGTGGACAGATTTGAAGGAATCATTTACCGAAGCCGACGAAACTGAGGAAACGAGGAGAGCGATGGCGACCGAGCAGCTTGCCCAGCAGCCCGGCACGGTCTCACCCCCTGTGCCCGAGCACGACGCGATGCCCCTTCATGGCATCGACCACGTCGAGTTCTACGTGGGCAACGCCGCCCAGGCCGCCTACTACTTCACGCACGCCTTCGGCTTCACGGAGACGGCCTACCGCGGCCTCGAGACCGGCAGCCGCGACCGCGTGTCACACGTGCTCGAGCAGGGCCGAATCCGGCTGGTACTCACGGGCACGCTCACTGGTGGCGACGAGATCGCCGAGCATCACACCCACCACGGCGATGGCGTGCACAAGATCGCCCTGAGCGTGCCCGACGCCGCGGCGGCCTACGAGCATGCGGTTGCCCACGGGGCCCGCGGCGTCGTCACGCCGCACTGGGAGGAGGACGAGCACGGACGCGTCCAGTTCTCCGCCATCGAGACCTACGGCGACACCCTCCACCTCTTCGTCCATCGCGAGGACTACAAGGGGGCGTTCCTGCCGGGCTACGAGCGGCGCGCCGAGGCGCCTCGGAACCCCGACGACATGCTCCTCATGGGCATCGACCACATCGTCGGCAACGTCGAGCTCGGGCACATGGAGGAGTGGGTCGCCTACTACGAGCGCGTCTTCGGCATGACCGAGATGCTGCACTTCTCCGACGAGGCCATCTCCACCGAGTACTCGGCCCTGATGTCGAAGGTGGTCACGTCGGGCGACGGCCGCGTGAAGTTCCCGATCAACGAGCCCGCCGAGGGCAAGCGCAAGTCGCAGATCGAGGAGTACATCGACTTCTACAACGGCGCCGGCGCCCAGCACATCGCGGTCGCCACGCGCGACATCGTTCGCTGCGTCACCGAGCTGCGCGGGCGCGGGGTCGAGTTCCTGGCCATTCCCGAGTCGTACTACGAGGACGTCCCGGGTCGCATCGGGCGAGATCGAAGAGGACGTGGAGGATCTGCGCCGGCTCGGCATCCTCGTGGACCGCGACGACGAGGGCTACCTGCTGCAGATCTTCACCAAGCCGACGGGTGACCGGCCCACGGTGTTCTTCGAGATCATCGAGCGCCACGGCGCCCGCGGGTTCGGTGAGGGCAACTTCAAGGCTCTGTTCGAGGCCATCGAGCGCGAGCAGGACCGGAGAGGAAACCTCTAGCCATGCGCTACGCCCGACTAGGAGACGTCCCCGCCAAGCGCCACGTGCAGGTGCGCCAGAACGGGGCCTCCTCGCCCCTGCTGGTCGAGGAGGTGATGGGCTACGAGGGCTTCTCGGGCAACGAGTCGATCCTGCTGCACCTCCAGTCGCCCTGCCGGCTCGACAGCGTGGGCGAGTTTCGCGGCATCGAGCGCGACGAGTGGGTGCCGGACACACACGTGCACCGGCTCGCCGACGCCAACCCCGTCGACGCAGCGGGCGACCCGGTCTCGAGCCGGCGCCTGCTCATGTGGAACGGCGACATCGAGGTGTCGCTGGCCAAGCCCACCGCGCGAGCTCGACGGCTTCTACCGAAACGGCGAGGGCGACGAGGTCATCTACATCCACCGCGGCTCGGGCGTGCTGCGATCGGTGTTCGGGCGGGTGCCATTCCGCGAGCGCGACTACCTGGTGATCCCCCGTGGGACCACGCACTCGTTCGAGCTGCCCGAGGGCGAGGAGCAGTTCTGGCTCTGCTTCCACACCCCGGGCGAGATCGAGACACCCAACCGCTACCGCAACCGCTACGGCCAGCTGCTCGAGCACGCGCCCTTCTCGCAGCGCGACTTCCATCCCCCGGCCGAGCTCGAGACCTTTGACGAGGCCGGCGAGTTCCCGGTCACCGTCCGCGTGCGCGACGGCCACCAGGACTACCTGCTCGACCGCCACCCGTTCGACGTCGTGGGCTGGGACGGCTACGTCTTCCCGTACACCTTCAACGCGGACGACTTCGAGCCGCGCGCCGGCCGCTTCCATCTACCGCCGCCCGCGCACCAGACCTTCCAGGGCCCGAACTTCGTGATCTGCACCTTCGCTCCGCGGATGCTCGACTGGGATCCCCAGGCGGTCACGCTGCCCTACCACCACTCGAACATCCAGTCCGAGGAGGTCATGTTCTACGCGGCCGGGCGACTACGCCGCGCGCAAGGGCGTCGGCGTCGGCTCGATCACGCTGCACCCCTCCGGCCTGCCGCACGGGCCGCAGCCGGGAGCGGTGGAGAAGGCGCTGGGCAAGAAGTCAACCGACGAGCTCGCGGTGATGTGGGACACCTTCCGGCCGCTGAAGCTGTCGAGCCTCTGGGCCGAGATCGACCAGCCCGAGTACGCGCTCTCCTGGAACCCGGACCGGAGCCCCGAGCCGGCATCAGTGGACGGCGCGAAGCCCGAGTCCGAGAGCGTGGTCACCGGGCCGTCGGCCTGAGCCCCCGAGCCCGCGGTCACGGGCTCGAGCAGGTGAAGTACGGCGCGCCGTCGGCGTTGGTGCACGAGTTGACGCCCGGGCCGCCGAGGAGCTTGTCCTGCCCGGCGCCGCCGGCCAGCACGTCGTCGTCCTCCTCGCCGCGGAGCACGTCGTCGTCGTTGTCGCCCTTGAGGAGGTCGTCGCCCGCGCCGGCCCAGACCACGTCGTCGCCGTCCCCTCCGTAGACGTCGTCGTTGCCCTCGTCTCCGTTCAGATGGTCGTCGCCCGGGCCCCCGTAGACGTAGTCGGGGTCGTCGCCGCCCCGGAGGGAGTCCTCGTTCTGATTGCCGTAGAGGTAGTCCTCCCCCGAGCCGCCGGACATCAGGTCGTCGCCGGAGCTACCCACCAGCGAGTCGTTGCCCGACTCGCCCCAGGCGCGATCCTCGTCCTCGCCGCTGTCGAGGAAGTCGTCCGCGACGCCGCCGTAGAGGTCGTCGTCGCCGTCCTCGCCCTCGACGTAGTCCTCGCCGCTCCCACCGCGCAGCATGTCGCCGTCCCAGTTGCCGTAGAGGAAGTCATCGCCGGCATCGCCGTAGATCGTGTCTGCGTCGTTCAGGAGTGAGTTGCTGGCGTCGAGGCCTTCACCGCGGAGCTTGTCGTCGCCGTTCCCGCCGCAGATGATGTCGCCGCCGCCGCGGCCTTCGATCGTGTCGCCGCCCGCTGCGCCGGCGATCACGTCCGGACCGGCGGTGCCCACCAGCGTGTCGGGGCCGCCTGTGCCCGCGATGGTGGGCGTGAGGCCTCCGCACAGCAATGGCACAGGGGTGTCGCCGGGAGGCGGTGGTGGCCCGGCCATGGCCGTGGCCGTCAGAGCCAGGGCGATCACGGGGACGGTGGTGATGAGCTGACGGGTGCGCATGGCGTGTCTCCTCCAACGGTCGGTTGCTCACCCAACCGCTGGGACCCAGGGGAATTACGGGAGCCGGCGACGACTCGCGCTGAAGCTGTCGTCGCTGTGGGCGGAGATGAACCAGCCGGACTACGCGCTCGCGTGGAAGCCGGACCGGGAAGTCGCGCCGGCCCGCTAGGGCCGGAAGGTGATTCCGTCCAGGGAGAGCACGATGGCTGTCACCTGTGACGACGAGACCACCGCGCCGTTCGTGAGGACGTCCACATAGCCGGCGCCGCCGGCCACGCTCGCCGCGAAGCGCCGGTTCTGCGTCGGCCGGTAGCCGACAGGGAGGTAGAACACGGCCTCCTGGGGGAAGTCGAGGCCGTTATTGCTGGTGACGCTTCCCTGCAGGCGCACGAGTCCCGAGCCATCCCTCGAGAACGCCGCCGGCGCGTACCCGTTGCCGGTGTTTACCCAGCGGCTCTGGTTCTCGCCGATGCAGAACTCGCCCGTGGGGGGCGGATTGTTGTCGTCGCAGGCTCCGTCCGAGCCGGAGGGTGGGGCAACGAGGCGCAGTGCACCAGCGCTCACGCCGGCTCCGGGTGGACCAGCAGCACCAGCAGGTCCGCGCGGCCCCGTGGGCCCACGCAGCGCGGCCCGCGCGCTCGTCTTGAAGTCCTTCGCGGTCAGGTTGTAGGCCTCGGAGCTACCCACCGACTTCGGCGCCAGCTGCTTGGCCTTCACGCTGTTCTTGGGCAGCTTGAGGGCCGCGTAGCCGGTGCCGCCCAGGGCCACGAACAGGGCCAGACAGGCGATCACGAGGGCGGGAGACGGGCGACCGACGCGTAGACGGGGCATGCTCATCAACGAATCGCCAGGTCGAGAATTCACGGGCTGAGTGCATCGGCGCCAAGCCCGGGATGGCGAGCTTTTGGTGAACCGTCCGGGGCCGGGCTTGCGAAGACAGGGGCACAAGTACCCCGACTCCCTCCCAGGAGGACTCCATGCCCCGAAGGATCCTGATGGCGTTGCTGGCCGCGGCCCTGCTCGTAGTGGCCGCCGTGCCCGTGGTAAACGCTTCGTACGGTGGCAAGCACAAGCGCGACGACGACTGTGGTGAGCGCAATAAGCGCTCGCTCGACGTGGTCGGACTGACCGACAGCGGCAAGCTGATCTGCTTCTCGGAGAACGACCCTCGCGACGCTCGCACGATCGGCCGCGTCAAGGGACTCGACGGTGACGCCAAGCTCGTCGGCATCGACTACCGGCCCGCCACCGGTGACCTCTACGGTCTCGGCAACATGGGCGGCGTGTACGTCATCGACGACGACAGCGGCCGGGCAGAGCTCCAGTCGCGCGTCAACGTCCCGCTGAGCGGCACCTCGTTCGGCGTGGACTTCAACCCCACCGTCGACCGGCTGCGCATCATCTCGGACACGGGCCAGAACCTGGCCGACAACGTCGACGCCAACGGCGACACCGTCACCAACACCACGCTGTCCAACCCGGGTCCGCCCCCGGCCACGGCTCTCGGTGTGACCGGCGCCGCCTACACCAACAACGACGCCGATCCGAACACGGCCACGACTCTGTTCGACATCGACTCGACGCTCGACCAGACCGTGATCCAGTCGCCGGCCGGGTCCGGCGTGCTGGTCCCCACGGGCAAGCTCGGTGTGGACACGGGCGCGTCGGTTGGGTCGGACATCTACAGCACGATCCGTGGCGGCACCACCGTTCGCGTCGAGGGCTTCGCGTCCCTGACCGTCAACGGCAAGAGCGGCTTCTACTGGGTCAACCTGCTGCAGGGTCGGGCGGACTCGCGCGGCTCGTTCTCGTCGCGCAATGTGGTCACCGGCATCGCGGTGCCGCTGAACCAGCGCTAGGCCGGCACAGCCAAGGAAGGCTTCGCCTCCGCCAGGCGAGCACCGACGAGGGGCCGGCATCACGCCGGCCCCTCGTCGTTCGCACCGCTAGGCAGTGCGCTCGGCCTCGCGCCGCGCCCGCGCTTCGCCAGCGCCGAGCGCAGCAGGTACAGCGGCGTCGGCGGCACCCAGCCGAGCTGGAAGCGCCGTGCCGAGGTCGTCGCGGTTGGCCCAGTGCTCGATCACCTTGCCGTCGGCGATGCGCAGCCAGTGGGTCTGGGTCGTGGCGAAGGTCTTGCCGGTGGGCGGGAACGCCTCCTTGACCCGAGCGTCCTCCTCGTAGCCGATGAAGGTCCGCACGTGGCGGCCGGACATCGTGCAGTGGACCGCCACGAGGTCGCCCTCCGCCACCATCTCGTGGATCTCCCAGCGCAGCTCGGCGAAGGCGTCGCGCAGCCACAGGGCGGTGGCGTAGGCGCCCGCAGGGCCGCGCTCGCCGTGAGGCGGGCGGCTCGTCCTTGGCCTCGTGGTTGAGGAAGTCGGGGTGCAGCACCTCGTCGAAGTCCTCGCGGGTTCCGTCCTCCATGATGCGGATGGAGCGCAGGGCCAGCCCCTTGAGCTGGTCGGTCTTCTCGGGTGTGTCGATGATCGCGGTCACGTGGTCCTCCAATGGGTTGGCTCCCCATGGAGGACCACGCCGCCCGCGATCTATTCCGCGCCCGTCTAGATGTACATCCCGCCGAACTGACCGCCGGTCACGTTCAGCACCTGGCCGTGCACGTAGTCGGCCCAGGGACTGCACAGGAAGAACACCGGGCCCGCCGCCTCCTCGGGCGTGGCCGGGCGGCCCAGCGGGATGATCATCGCCGCCATCTGGCGCATCTGCTCGGGGATGCCGAGCTGGATCTCCTCGCCGTCCTTGACCATCGTGTTGCCGGACTCCTTGGCGGCCGTGAGGCGCGTCTCCACGAAGCCGAAGGCCACGGCGTTCACGTTGATCTTGAACTGGCCCCACTCCTTGGCGAGCGTCTTGGTGAGGCCCACGACGGCTGCCTTGCCCGCCGAGTAGTTGACCTGGCCGGCGTTGCCCATCGTGCCGGAGATCGACGACACGTTCACGATCTTGCGGAAGACCTCGCGGCCCTCCTCGCGCTCCTGCTTGGCGGGGTCGCGCAGGTGGGGCGCCGCTGCCCGGATCACGCGGAAGGGCACGACGGTGTGGATGTCGAGCATCGCCTGGAACTGGTCGTCGGTCATCTTGTGCGCGACGCCGTCGCGGGTGTAGCCCGCGTTGTTGACGATGATGTCGAGCTGTCCGAACTCGTCGACCGCCTTCTGGACGAGCTGGTCGGGCACACCCTCCTTGGTCAGATCGCCGCCGAACACCGCGGTCTCTCCCTCGATCTCGGACGAGGCCTGCTCGGCCACGTCGGCATCGAGGTCGTTGATCAGGACCCGCGCGCCCTGCTGGGCCAGCAGCTCGGCGGTGGCGCGGCCGATGCCCCGGGCCGAGCCCGGTGACGATCGCCGCCTTTCCATCAAGTACTCCCACTGTTTCGGTCTCCTCTGGGGGCGTTTCGCTTTCGAGAGGGAGGCATCATGACGATCGGCCTCCGCTCTGCGGCGCTACCTTCGAGGGGTGGGCCTCAACTTCGTGCGGTATGGAATTCCGCTGGTGCTGTTCGTGGCCGGCATGGTGGTGGCGGCGACCTCGGGGCGGATCGGGCTCACGGCCGGCGCGATGTTCATCAGCGCCGCGACCGCGGTGCTGCTGCTGAACGTCCTCTACCGGATCGGCGCCGAGGGCGACAAGTCCCGCGACCGCGAAGAGGACGCCCGCCGCTTCTTCGACGAGCACGGGCGCTGGCCGGACGAGCCGGAGTCGGCGGCGCCCGCGGGCGAGCCGCTAGAGCCCGATCAGCTTTCCGAGGATCTCCTTCATCACCTCGTCGGTGCCGCCGCCGATCGGCCCCAGCCGCGTGTCGCGCAGCGCGCGGCCGATCTCGAGATCGCCGTCGATGATCCGAAAGGCTGCCTCGGCCACCTCCAGCGCCGAACGCTGGGAGAGCAGCTTGGCCTCGGTGACCTCGCGGATCGCGTCGTGCCCCGCGGCGAACAGGTAGAGCGCGTACCCGGTCAGGGCCCTCGAGGCCTCCAGCTTCACCGCCAGCTCGGCCACCGTCTGCCGGAACTCGCGTGCGCCGCTGCGCCGCGTCCACCACCCGCTCCAGCACGGCCTCCATCGAGCCGACCGCGCCGAGCGCCATCAGCAGCCGCTCCCACTGGAAGTTGGCCATGATCAGGTAGAAGCCGCGGTTCTCCTCGCCGAGCAGGTTCTCCTCGGGCACGAACACGTCGTCGAAGGCCAGCTCGCCGGTGTCCGACGCGTGCCAGCCGAGCTTCTCGAGCTTCCCCGCCACCGAGAAGCCCTCCATGTCCTGCTCGATCAGCAGGAACGAGATGCCGTGGTGGCCGCCCTCCTCGGTCGTCTTGACCGCCGTGACCACGAAGTCCGCGCGCACGCCGTTGGTGATGAAGGTCTTCGAGCCGTTGACGACGTAGCCGCCCGTCGACCCGGCGCGCGCTGGTGCGGATTCCCGCCACGTCGGAGCCGGCGCCCGGCTCGGTGATCCCCAGCGCCGCGATGCGCTCACCGCGGATAGCGGGCGCCAGGAAGCGCTCCTTCTGGTCCTCGGTGCCGAACTTCCAGATCGGCGGGGTGGCGATCCCGATGTGCGCCCCGATTCCCGCCGCCAGCCCACCCGACCCGCAGCGTGACAGCTCCTGGGTGAGCACGGCGTCCTCGACGTAGCCGCCACCCCGGCCTCCGTATCGCTTGGGGTACTTGAGCCCGAGCAGTCCCAGCTCGGCCATGCGGGTGAACACCGAGTCGGGGAACCAGCGCGCCTCCTCCCACTCGGCCGCGTGCGGGCGCAGCTCCTCGGCGACGAAGCGGCGGATCTCGGTCCGGAGCGGCTCGTGCTGTTCCGTGAAGGGAGGGGCGGGGCGCGGCGGAGCGCTCACAGGCTCTTGCGCAGCATCCCGAAAACCCCGCGCATGACCTTCTTCTGGAGCGCCTTGCCCTCGCGCGAGTTCAGGAACTCGCCCAGCGCGTCCGCGCCGCCGCCGGTGGCCGTCGCGGGCTCTTTCGGCCTCTTGCCGGCGCGCGGCTTCTTGCGCGCCGGTGCGGGCGCGTCCGGCTCGGCCGTCGCCTCGTCTATCCGCGCGGCGAGCTTCTCTCGCGCGCTCTCGGCCTCCTCGCGCGTGCCGTACTTGGCGAACAGGGGCGAGGCCTTGGCCGCGCCGTCCACGTCGTCGGCAGGGCCCATTCGAGAGGCCGGGGCGCGCAGGCGAGTGTGCACGACCGGGGTCGGCACGCCGTCCTCGGACAGGAGCGTCACCGCGGCCTCGCCGATTCCCATCTGGGTCAGCAGCTCCTCGACGTCGTAGAACTCGGAGGTCGGGTAGGTGGACGCGGCGGCCTTGAGGTGCTTGGCGTCGTCGGGCGTGAAGGCGCGCAGCGCGTGCTGCACCCGGTTGCCGAGTTGGCCGAGGACCGAGGAGGGCACGTCGTCGGGAACCTGGGTCACGAAGAAGACGCCGACGCCCTTGGAGCGGATCAGGCGAACGGTCTGGGTGACCGACTCGAGGAAGGCCTTGGTGGCCCCGTTGAACAGCAGGTGCGCCTCGTCGAAGAAGAACACGAGCTTCGGCTTGTCGAGGTCGCCCGCCTCGGGTAGCTGCTCGAAGAGCTCGGCCAGCAGCCACATGAGCGCCGTGGAGAAGAGCCGTGGCCGGTCCTGCACGGCCGGCAGCTCGAGGCAGGAGATGATCCCGCGGCCGTCAGGGGCGGTGCGCAACAGATCGGCGATGTCGAGCTGCGGCTCACCGAAGAACTCGGTGCCTCCGCCGGTCTCGAGCCCGACGAGGCTGCGCAGGAGCACGCCGACCGTCGAGGAGGCCAGGCCACCGATCCCCTCGAGCTCCTGCTTGCCGTCGTCCGACTCGAGGAAGGCGAGGAGCGCGCGCAGATCGGAGAGATCGAGCAGCGGCAGGCCCTTCTGGTCGGCGTAGTGGAACACGAGAGCCAGGCTCTGTTCCTGGGTCTCGTTGGACTCGAGCACCTTGGCCAGCAGCTGCGGGCCGAAGTCGGAGACCGTTGCGCGCACCGGAACACCCGGGCCGATCCCGCCGAGCGACAGGTACTCCACCGGGAAGCCCGCAGGCGCGAACGGCAGCCCGAGCTCGCCCATGCGTTTCTCAGCGGGCCCGCCGGGCTTGCCCGGGAGGCTCACGCCCGACACGTCGCCCTTGACGTCGGCGGCGAACACCGAGACGCCCGCGGCCGAGAGCTGCTCGGAGAGCACCTGGAGGGTGATCGTCTTGCCCGGTGCCGGTGGCGCCCGCCACCAGGCCGTGGCGATTCATCATGCGCAGGGGCACCTGGACCACGGCGTCGCCATGCAGGTTGCCCTCGTGCACTCCCCGGCCGAGGTCGATCGCCGCCCCTTCGGCCCTGTAGGCCTCGGTGATCGTCGTCGCGAAGTCGGCCATCGGCGCGCGATCGTACCGTCCTGCCCGTTCGCGCCAGCTTCTGACAGCGACTGATCCGGAATCGGCACGCGCGCGGAATGAGTGCCCGGGCAGGCTGGTACGTGCCTGCCCACACACGACCCAAAAGGGAGGGACAGCGGGATGTCCAACCGGATCACCGTCGAGGCCTTGGACCTCGGCTCGCTCGATGTCGACGGAGCCATTCGCGAGGCCGAGGGCGGTGTCGAAGGCGACACGCGCGCCGCGTTCTTTCGCAAGGCCGCACTCGGGGGCGGGGCCCTGATCGGAGGCGGCGTGCTGCTCTCCGGCATGCCGGGTCTGGCCGCGCGCATCGTGCGCGACCACGAGGACGCCCACGTCAAGTTGCTCAAGAAGGCGCTCGGGTCGGCGCCGGTGAAGAAGCCGAGGTTCGACTTCAAGAACACCACCGGCGACGCGAACATGTTCCTGCAGACCGCAGTCGCGCTCGAGGACACCGGTGTCGCCGCCTACGCGGGCCAGAGCCGCGACTGTTCCAGGAGCCGGTGGTCGAGGCAGCGCTCTCTATCAACTCGGACGAGGCGCGGCACGCTGCCCACTTGCGGTCGCTGGCGGGCGAGAGCTTCGCGCCTGCGGCCTTCGATGAGGCCAAGAACATGAAGCAGGTACTGAAGATCGTGCCGCTTACTCGAATACGTCGAGCGGCATGGCGGCCGACACGAGGGCGTTGGGCGCGTCCACGAGCTCCGACACCCTCAGCTCGGCCGCCACGCTCATCAGCACGTAGGCCGGCCTCGGGCGCGAGCCCGTGCTCTGCGCTCCAGCCAGCCGAGCAGCTCCAGCAGGGCCCGCCGGCGTGGCGAGGTTGAGGTCGAGGTCGCCCTGCTCGCCGTCGTCGGAGAGCGGGATCCCGGTGGTGGCGAACATCGCCCGCGGCGGCCGCGGCGGCGCCTCGTAGGCGGGGAAGGTCGGGCGCCAGCGCGGCTCCTTCCGCAGGCTCGACGCGCAGCGTGGCGCTGCCGCCGGTCTCGATCGCGGCGATGCACACCTCGCCGTCGCCCTGGGCGAAGTGGAGGTCGCCCACCGACAGCAGAGCCCCGGGCACGTGGACGGGCAGCCACAGCCGGGCGCCGGGCCCGAGGTCGCGGATGTCGATGTTGCCGCCGTTCTCGCGCGGCGGGTAGGTGCGCAGGCCGTCGGCGGCCTCCGGCGGCCAGGCGTGCCGCGGGTCGGGGAGGGGCGCGTGGCCGCCGCGCTCGACCAGTGCCTGCTCGCGGGCCAGGGCGCGCTGCGAACAGCTCGCGCGATGGCGCCACGCCGATCACGCCGGCGTGAACGCAGGCGGGCACGGCCACGCCGGGCAGCTCGCCGGAGCGGGCCACCCCGCCGTCGATCTCCCAGCGCGCGAGGAAGGGCCGCTCGAAGCGGTCGCCGAGAAAGCCCGAGCCCGGCCAGATCGCCGTCCAGCCGAAGTCGTCGGTCTCGTAGCCGAGCACCTCGATCTCGAGGACGTCGCCCGGCGCGGCGCCGCGCACCTCCAGCGGCCCGGTCAGCGGGTGCGCGAGCGGAGGCACGTCGAGCAGGTCGTCGTGCGTGGAGTCGCGACCGATCACGCGGTCGCGCGAGTCGCGGATCTCGAACGTGACCTCCTCGCCGGGCTCGATGGACGCGACCGGCGGGCAGCTCCGGGTGCCAGCGGTTGTGGCCGTTGGCGGCGCCGTGGTCGAGGCGCTTCGACCGGTCGATCTCGATCCTGGTGCTCATTCGTCGCAGAACTGTCGCGCAAGTGCCCTGTTTCGCGCGGGTCGCCCTGGCACAATGAACCCGATGGACAATGCGGCTGAAGATCCGCTCCTCAAGCGCTTCCGCGAGATCAGAGACCAGATACTCGAGGAGCTCGCGGCGGGGAGCGCCGAGGCCCGCGCCGACCTCGAGGGCACTCGTCAACGGCAGCTCGCAGAGCTTCGGGCGAGCCGTGCGGTCGCGGCGGCGGGCCACGTCAGCGCACGAGACGGCGATCGCCGACGATCGCGAGGTCACGCGAGAGATGCTGCTCGACATGAGGGAAGGGCGCGAGCAGCTGATCGACATTCGCCACGGCATCCAGGCGAACACGCGCGCAGCTTGCTGCGTGTCTGGACGAGCTGCGCCGCGGCGACGGCCCGAGGCAGGCCGGCGCCTCGTGCCGTGCAGTCGTAATTTCGTCGCGCACCTTCCCGGTGTCAATGGGACGCGCCTGGCGTCCACCCACGGGACCCATCGCAGCGATGCTTCGCGCATCGCCTCATCCCGTCTGCGGCGCCAGCCTCGCCCAGCCACTCGGGAAGCTGAAGTCCGAACTTCCGTCTCAGGCGCGCTAGAGCACTAGAGCCCGTACGAGCGGCCGATCACGTCCAGCATCACCTCGTCGGTGCCGGCGCCGATCCGGTTGAGACGCATGTCGCGCCAGGCGCGCTCGATGCCGTACTCCTTCATGTAGCCGGCGCCGCCGTGGATCTGCAGGCACTCGTCCACCACCTCGCAGGCCATGCGCGCGGTGTAGAGCTTGGCCATTGAGATCTCCCGCACCGGGTACTCGCCGTTCTCGAAGCGCCAGGCCGTGGTGTAGACCATCTGGCGGCCGGCCTCGATCTTGGTCGCCATGTCGGCGAACTTGTGGCGGATGGCCTGGAACTTGCCGATCGGGCGCCCGAACGCGGTGCGCTCGGTGGCGTACTGCAGGGTCTTGTCGAAGCAGCGCTGAGCGCCCGCCACGCAGCCCGCCGCGCCGATCAGCCGCTCACCCTGGAGCTCCCACATGATGTGGTAGAAGCCCTTGCCCTCCTGGCCCAGGATCGCCTCCGCAGGCACGCGCACGTCCTGGAAGGCCAGCAGCGCGGTGTCGCTCGCGTGCATGCCGAGCTTCTCGAGCTTCTTCTCGCGGATCACGCCCGGCGTGTCCATGGGGACGAGGAAGAGCGAGAAGCCGTCGTAGCCGGCGTCCGGATCGGTCTTTGTGACCAGCACGATGAAGTCGGCGCGGTGGCCGTTGGTGATGTAGGTCTTCGAGCCGTTGATGACCCAGTCGTCACCATCGCGCACCGCGTGCGTCTTGATGCCGGAGACGTCGGAGCCCGCGTCGGGCTCGGTGATCCCCAGGCAGGCGATCTTCTCGCCGCGAATCGCGGGCACCAGCCACTCCTGCTTCTGCTCCTCGGAGCCGAACAGGAACACCGGGGGGGTGGCCATGTCGGTGTGCACCGCGACGCCCATGGCCAGACCGCCCGACCCGGCGTGCGACATCTCCTCGGCGAGCACGAGGTTGGCGAAGTAGTCGCCGCCCTGGCCGCCGTACTCACTCGGGTAGGACAGGCCGAGGAAGCCCAGCTCGCCCATTCGCCGGAATACCGAGTCGGGGAAGGTGGTCTCCTCCCACTCGGCCGCGTGGGGAGCGAGCTCCTTGACGACGAAGGAGCGGATCGACTCGCGGAGCTGGTCGTGCTCCTCGGTGAAGATGAAGTGCTTGCGCCGGGCGCCGTGGTCGGGCTTGAGCAGCGTGTCAGCGGAGGCCATGAGCGCAAGCTAGCGCGGCGCGCCGGAAAAGTAAACAGTGGCACTTCCTACTTTCCGCCGCGGCCGGAGCGCGGGCGGCGGGCGCCCGGACTGGTCTCCCGATACGTTGACTCGCATGAGCGAGCGTGAATTCGACGTGGTCGTCCTGGGCGCCGGCCCGGCGGGCGAGGTCTGTGCCGGCCGGCTGGGCGAGACGGGGCTGAGCGTGGCCGTGGTCGAGGGGCACCTGATCGGCGGCGAATGCTCCTTCTACGCCTGCATGCCCTCCAAGGCGCTGCTGCGGCCGGGCGAGCTGCTCGCCGAGGTGCGTCGCATCCCGGGCGTGGCCGAGGCGGTGACGGGCGACCTCGACGCCCAGGCCGTGCTGCGTCGCCGCGACGAGATCATCCACGACCTCGACGACTCGGGCATGGTGCCCTGGCTCGAGGACGCGCAACTGCACCGTGGTCCGCGGCATCGGGCCGGCTCGACGGCGAGCGCCGGGTGGTGGTGGGCGACGACGTGCTCGTGGCGAGCCGCGCCGTGGTGATCGCCACCGGCAGCAGCCCGTTCATACCTCCGATCGACGGTCTGCGCGAGGCGGAGCCCGTGGACCAACCGTGAGGCCACGACGTCCAAGGAGGTGCCCGGCCGCCTGGCCATCCTCGGCGGCGGAGTGGTGGGGGTCGAGATGGCCCAGGCCTGGAGCAGCCTTGGCTCTCAGGTCACGCTGTCGAGGGCGGGCCGCGCCTGATCGCCCGCGAGGAGAGCTTCGCCGGCGAGCAGGTGGCCGAGGCGCTGCGCGAGGCCGGCGTGGACGTTCGCCTGGACACCAAGGCGAGCGCGCGTGCGGGCCGCGAACGGCGAGGTCACCCTGGAGCTGGAGGGCGGCGACTCGATCACCGCCGACGAGCTGCTGGTGGCCACCGGGCGCAAGCTCAACACCGACGACATCGGTCTCGAGTCCGTGGGCCTCGAGCCGGGCAAGCCGGTGGAGGTGGACGACTCGATGCGCGCCGAACGATTGGCTCTACGCGATCGGCGACGCCAACGGCCGCGCCCTGCTCACCCACATGGGCAAGTACCAGGCGCGCGTGGCCGCCGACGTGATCCTCGGGCGAGGAGGCGTCCTGCCTGCTCGTCGACGGGGCAGCGCTCGCCGCGCGTGATCTTCACCGATCCCCAGGTGTCCGCGGTGGGCTACACGCTCGCGGCGGCCGAGGAGGCGGGTCATGAACGTCCGCGCGGTCGACGTCCCGACCCAGGGCAACGCCGGCGCGAGCTTCTACGGGCGCGACAGCTCGCGCGGGCACGACCCGGCTGGTGGTGGACGAGGATCGCCAGATCATCGTCGGGGCGACCTTCACCGGGCCCGAGGTGGCCGAGTTCGTTCAGGCAGCGACGGTCGCCGTGGTCGGCGAGGTGCCCCTCCAGACGCCTCTTCCACGCGGTGCCGCCGTTCCCGACGCGCAGCGAGGTCTGGCTCTACCTGCTCGAGGCTCTCGGGATCGCCGGGCCCTGCTACGAGGCGTAAGCTCCATCGCCTCATGGACGTGGTGGTGGCAGGAGGGCACGGGCAGATCGGGCTCAGGCTGCTGCGGCTGCTGGCCGAGCGCGGTGACCGCGCGCGCGGACTGATCCGCAACCCCGAGTCACGCAGCGGACCTCGAGGCCGCGGGCGCCGAGGCCGGTGGTCTGCGACATGGAGGCCGAGGACGACCTCGGCCCGTTCGTGGAGGGAGCCGACGCCCTGGTCTTCGCCGCGGGCGCCGGGCCCGGGAGCGGGCCGGAGCGCAAGAAGACCGTCGATCTCGGCGCGGCGCTCAAGCTGATCGCCGCCGCCAAGACGCCTGGGCATCCACCGCTACGTGATGGTCAGCGCGCTGAACGCGGACCATCCGGAGCGAGCCTCGGCGGCGATGCGGCCCTACTACGAGGCCAAGGGCGAGGCCGACGAGGCCGCTGCAGGCCAGCGGCCTCGACTACACGATCGCCCGCCCGGGTCGCCTGACCGACGACCCGGGCACCGGCCGCAGTCAAGCGTGGGCACCGACATCGGCGCCGGCTCGGTCACGCGCGACGACGTGGCCGCCACGCTCGCTGCGGTGCTCGGTCGCCGACAACACGATCGGTGTGACCTTCGACCTGCTCGAGGGCGACACCCCGATCGAGGAGGCAGTGGCCGGCCTGTCGCGGTGAACGAGGCGCGCGCGGCGCGCGGTTCTCGAGCGCGTCCGCTCGATCCCCGAAGGCTTCGTCACCACCTACGGCGACCTCTCGCCCGGCGCTCCGCGCTTCGCCGGCACGGTGCTGGCGCGCCTGCCACGACGCCGCGGTGCCCTGGCAGCGCGTGGTGCGCGCCGACGGCTCGCTGGCCCAGGGGGAGCGTCAGCGCCGGCTGCTCGAGCGCGAGGGTGTGCCCTTCAGAGGCGAGCGGGTGGACATGCGGGCGGCCTGGATGCCGCCGCCCGGGCGCCGCTAGGTCGTCTGCACGATCAGGACGTCGCAGGGCGCGTTGTGAGAGACCTTGTTCGGGACGCTGCCCAGCACCCGGCGCACCCCCTGCATGCCGACGCTGCCCAGCACGATCAGGTCGGCCCCCTCGCGACGGGCGATCTCCACGAGTGCGTCGGCCGGCTCGCCCTTGGGCCCGTGCTCTTCCACGTCCACGCCCTCGGTGCGCAGCCTGCCCGCGGCGTCCCCGAGCACGGCGTCGGCCTTGAAGTCGGGTGGGATGTTGAACTCTCCGGCGGGCGCACGGCCGGCGACCTGCGGCCGCGCGGGGTGATACGAGCTCACCACGTGCAGGCGAGCGCCCGTCAGGCGCGCGATCTCGCCGGCGCGCTCCACGGCGATCGCCGCGGTGTCGGAGCCGTCTGTGCCGACGACGATGGTCTTGTACATCCTGGCCTCCTACGAAACGGTCCGACCGACCATACCCGGCTTGCAGGGTGACCGTGCGGCGGCGTCGAATATCTGGTGGCTGGCCCAAACCTCAAGGAGGAGGCTTCATCGTGAACGCGAATACACGCCCGGTCGGTGTGACCGTCCTGGTCGTGCTGCTCTGGATCCAGGCGGTGTTCGGGATCCTCGGCGGGATCTTCCTTATCATCGAGCAGAACGACGCCGACCTGATCGATCACATCGGCGAGTCCTCGGGGACCCTGGCCGCGCTTGGCTGGTTCGCCGTGATCGTGGGCGTGATCACCGCAGCGGTGGCCTGGGCGATCGGGGGCGGCAGCAACTTCGCACGTTGGGTGGCGGGACTGGTGGCCATGCTCAACCTCGCCGGCGGGATCTACTCGCTGATCGCGTTCGACGGTGTGACCCGGGGCCAGGCTCTGTGGACCATCCTCGTCGCGCTGGCGGTGCTCTACATCCTGTTCGGCGAGAGGGGAAGCCGGGAGTTCTTCGAGGGCAGAGCCTGACGCCCGGGTCTTCCGTAGTAGAAATCGCGCGCGTGCCCTACGACACCGTCCAGTACGAGGTGCGCGGCGACGGCGTGGCCACGATCGCTCTCGATCAGCCCGACACGCGCAACGCCCTCTCCAACCGCTGCTCACGGACCTGATCGCGGCGTTCGAAGCCGCAGCGCGACGACGACGGCGTGCGCTGTGTCGTCCTGACGTCCACGCACGACAAGGTGTTCTCGGCCGGAGGCAGCCTCGATCAGTTCGCGGCCGACGTCCCGCTGGTGCACAAGCACTTCGGCACCGAGCGCTTCCCGCGCCTGTTCAAGACGATCATGCAGCTCGGCAAGCCCAGCATCTGCGCCGCCAACGGGCACGTGCTGGCGGGGGCGCTGGGCGTGGCGCTGGCGTGCGACCTGATCGTGGCGCGCGAGGGGGCCACCTTCGGCACGCCCGAGATCAACGTGGGCGTGTTCCCGTTCATGATCATGGCCCTGATCTACCGGAACGTTCCGCGCAAGAAGACGAACGAGCTGCTCCTGCTGGGCGAGCGCATCGACGCCCACGAGGCCGAGCGGATCGGCCTGGTCAACCGCGTGGCGGCGCCGGACGAGTTCGACGCCGCGGTGGACGAGTGGGCGGTCAAGCTGGCCGGCAAGTCGCCGGTGCTGATGAAGCTGGGCAAGGACGCGATGTACCGCCAGCTCGACATGCCCTTCGAGGACGCCCTCGACCACCTGCGCTCGCAGCTGTCGATCGCGTTCACCACCGAGGACATCCAGGAGGGCGTGCAAGGCGTTCTTCGAGAAGCGCGAGCCCCGACTGGACGGGGCGCTGAGCGATGGCGGCTTCGCTGATCGCCATGCGCTGCCGGACGGCCGACCGCTTCCCGGGCGCTCCCCGCGGTGTGGAGGCGCTCGCTCCGCTGGTGGGCCAGGCGCTCGGGGTGGAGCCGCGATCGATCGGCGACGGCGCCGAGGTCAAGGAGACCCGCTTCGAGGACGACCTGCGCGAATCGCGCGGCTGCCTGCTCGAGGCCGGGCGGCCAGATCGACGATGCCCTGACCGGCGGCAACACGCCGGTGATGCTGGCCGCCGACTGCTCGGTCGCGCTCACCACGCTGCCCGCGGCGCTTCGCAACCGGCCCGGACGCGCGCGTGCTGTGGCTCGACGCGCACGGCGACTACAACACCCCGGACACCACCGGGCAGCGGCTACCTGGGCGGAATGTGCCTGGCCGGGCGCCTGCGGGGTCTGGGATGCCGGCCTCGGGGACACGCGTGGCGCCCGAGCGGGTGGTGCTGGCGGGCATCCGCGACCTCGACCCGGGCGAGCGCGAACTGCTCGAGGGCGGTCCCGCCACCGTGATCGGGTCGAGCACGATCGAGACGCTCGTGGCGGTCAAGAACGCTCTCGACGGCGCGCCTGTGTTCATCCATCTCGACCTCGACGTGATCGATCCCGGAGCACTTCCCCGCGGCCGTGCCGGCGCCCGGCGGGCTGCATCCCGACCGCCTCTACGACCTGCTCGACTCGGTGCTCGAGGACTCCGAGCTGGTGGGCATCGAGGTCACGGCGATCGAGCTTCCGGAGGCGGGGGAGGAGCGGGACGCGGCCATCGCGACGGCGATGCACGTGCTCGAGCCACTGCTTGACCGGCTCGGCGCCGATCAGTAAAAGTAGACAGTAGAACTTTCTACTTCGTACCGCTCATGGCGACCACGGACCGCGCAGCCGCAGACACACTCATCGCCCGACCCTCGCTCCGCTCGCTGGTGGACGACCTCCACGAGCGCCGCGAGAAGGCGCGGCTGGGCGGCGGCGAGGAGAAGATCGCCCAGCAGCACGAGCGCGACAAGCTGACCGCGCGCGAGCGGCTCGCGCTGCTGATCGACGACGGCACGTTCACCGAGCTCGGCATCCACGGCCGGCCCCACTTCTCCCAGCGCGCCATGGAGGGCCGCGAGGCGCCGGCCGACGGCGTGATCACCGGCTACGGCAAGGTCGACGGCCGCCTGGTGGCGGTGGCGGCCTACGACTTCACGGTCATGGCCGGCTCGATGGGGATGACCGGCGAGCTCAAGGTCACCCGCCTGCGCGAGCTGGCGCTCTCGCAAGCGCATCCCGATGATCTGGCTGCTCGACTCCGCCGGCGCTCGCATCCAGGAGGCCGCGGGCTCGCTGTTCGCCGGCTCGGGGCACCTGTTCCGCGAGGAGGTCGTGATGAGCGGGGTGGTGCCCCAGGTGGCCGCGCTCATGGGCCCGTGCGCCGCCGGCACCGCGTACATCCCGGGGCTGGCCGACTTCGTCCCAATGGTCAAGGGCCGCGGCTCGATGGCGCTGGCCGGCCCGCACCTGACCAAGGCGGTCACGGGCGAGGACGTGACGCAGGAGGAGCTGGGCGGCTCGAAGATCCATACGCGCGTTTCCGGGGTGGGCGACCTCGAGGTGGACTCCGACGAGGACTGCATAACGGCGGTCCGCGCCTACCTCTCCTTCTTCCCGCTCCAACTGCGAGCAGCCGCCGCCGCTGCGCGAGAGCGCCGACCCGGTCGACCGGATGGACGAGGACCTCCTCGACATCCTTCCCGACTCGCCGCGTCACCCGTACGACATGTACGACGTGATCCGGCGCATCGTGGACGACGGCGAGTGGTTCGACCTAAAGCCCCGCTTCGCCCGCACGATCATCACCTGCCTGGCGCGCATGGGCGGCCGCCCGGTGGGCATCGTGGCCAACCAGCCGCGCCACCTCGGCGGCATCCTCGAGAACGACTCGGCTGACAAGGCGGCGCGCTTCATCAACCTCTGCGACGCCTACGGGATCCCGCTGCTGTTCCTGATGGACGTGCCGGGCTTCATGGTCGGCACCAAGGTCGAGCGGGCCGGGATCATCCGCCACGGGGCCAAGATGCTCTACGCGGTCTCGCGCGCGACCGTGCCGAAGGTGACCGTGGTGGTGCGCAAGGCCTACGGCGCGGGCTACTACGTGATGTGCGGCAAGGCCTACGAGCCCGATCTGATCGTGGCCTGGCCCTCGGCCGAGATCTCGGTGATGGGGCCGGAGGGAGCGGTCAACATCATCTTCCGCAAGCAGATCGAGGCGAGCGAGGACCCCGACGCCACGCGCGCCCAGATGATCGACGGCATCCGCCAGACGATCGACCCGTACATCGCGGCCGGCAACGCGATGATCGACGACGTGATCGATCCGCGTGAGACCCGGCCGACCGTGATCCGCGCGCTCGAGATGGCGGCGACCAAGCGCGTGGAGCGGCCCTGGAAGAAGCACGGGGTGATGCCGGTCTGAAGCTGCGCGAGTCAGACGCGATCTTCTTCGACGGTCCGGAGGCCTTCCGCGAGTGGCTGGAGGCCAACCACGAGACCGCGCCCGAGGTGCTCGTCGGCATGTACAAGAAGCACACCGGCAAGCAGACGATGACGTGGTCGCAGGCCGTGGACCAGGCGCTCTGCTTCGGCTGGATCGACGGGGTCATGCGACGTATCGACGATGAGCGCCACGTGCAGCGCTTCACGCCGCGCAGGCCGGGCAGCAACTGGAGCAAGGTGAACGTCGAGAAGATGGCGCGGCTGGAGGCCGAGGGCCTCGTGGCTGCGGCCGGCCGGCGCGCGTTCGAGGGCCGCTCCGAAGCCAAGACCGGGGTCTACTCGTTCGAGGAGGGCCAGGAGGCCGTGCTCTCGCCGGAGTACGAGGAGCGCCTGCGCGCGAAATGCCGCGGCGGCCGAGTACTGGGACCGAAAGCCGCCCTGGTACCGCCGCACCGCGAGCCACTGGGTCACCAGCGCCAAGCGCGAGGAGACGCGTGAGCGCCGCCTCGCCCAGCTGATCGAGGACTCCGCGGCGGGTCTCGACATCAAGCCGCTGAGGCGCTGATGAGCCGCTTCTCCGACCCCTGCATCATCACGTGCTCGATCAGCGGGGCGGTGGCCAACCGCGAGCAGTGCCCGGCGATCCCGTACACACCCGAGGAGTACGCCGCCGAGGCGAAGCGGGCGGTCGACGAGGGCTGCTCGATGATCCACATCCACGCGCGCACGCCCGAGGGCGTGCCGAGCTACGAGATCGAGGACTTCCGGGCGATCACCGAGGCCATCCGCGGCGCCGTCGACGACGTGATCGTCAACTACTCGACCGGCGCCATCGGCGTGCCGATCGAAAAGCGGATCGCCTACCTGCGCGAGCTGCGTCCCGACGTCGCCGCTCTGAACATGAGCTCGATGAACTACGCGAAGTACTCGAAGAGCCGCAAGGACTTCGTCTTCAAGGCGGTGTTCGAGAACTCGTTCGACACCATCACCGAGTTCCTGTCGGCGATGAACGAGCTCGACATCCGGCCCGAGCACGAGTGCTTCGACACCGGCCACGTGGCCAACCTCGACCCGCTGATCGACATGGGCCTGGTCTCCGAGCCGCTTCAGATCTCCTGCGTGATGGGCGTGACCGGCGGAGTGCGGCCCACGCCGCGCAACCTCGCGCACATGGCCGACCAGATCCCGGGCGGCGCCGAGGGTCCCAACAACTGGGGCGTGATCGGCATCAGCCGCGACCAGTGGCGGCTGATCGCGAGCGCCGCGGCGCTCGGAGGCAACGTGCGCGTGGGGGTGGAGGACAACTTCTACCTGCCCGACGGCGAGATGGTCTCCTCCAACGGCGAGCTGATCGCCCGTGCCCGGCGGATCGTGGAGGACGTGGGCCGGCGCGCCGCCACGGTCGACGAGGCGCGCGCGATGCTCGGCACGCCGCGGCCGGTGACCACGTGAGCGCCGCCCTCGAGGGCATCAGGGTTCTCGACCTGTCGCGGCTGCTGCCGGGGGGATTCTGCTCGCTCCTGCTGGCCGACTTCGGCGCCGAGGTGCTCAAGGTCGAGGACACCGGCATGGGCGACTACGTGCGCTGGTCGCCGCCCTACCACGAGGGCGCGGACGACTCGGCCAAGTCGGCTCTCTTCCTGTCGCTCAACCGCGGCAAGCGCTCGATCAGGATCAACCTCAAGGAGGAGCGCGGGCGCGACCTCCTGCTGCGGCTGGTGCGCGAGTACGACGTGCTGCTCGAGTCGTTTCGGCCCGGGGTCATGGAGCGGCTGGGGGTGGGCTACGAGCGCCTGCGCGAGGAGAACCCGCGGCTCGTCTACTGCGCGATCTCGGGCTACGGGCGCGACGGCCCCTACACGGCCCGCTCGGGACACGACATGAACTACCTGGGGCTCAACGGGCTGCTCGGCCTCACCGGCGATGCCGGCGGGCCGCCGGTGCAGTCCGCCGGCCAGATCGCCGACCTCGGCGGCGGTGCGCTGATGGCGGCCTTCGGAATCCTGGCCGCTCTGCGCGAGCGCGAGAGTTTCGGGCGAGGGCCAGCTCGTGGACGTGTCTATGTTCGACGGCTCGCTGTCGTGGCTGGCGATGGTGGCGGCCAAGTACCTCTGCGACGGCGTGGTGCCGGGGCGCGGCGACAACGAGCTCAGCGGACGGCTGATCTGTTACCGCCCCTATGAGTGCGCGGACGGCTGGGTCACGCTCGGCGCGCTCGAGCCGAAGTTCTGGCAGGCGTGGTGCCGCGGGGTCGGGCGCGAGGACCTGATCGAGCGCCAGTTCGAGCGCCCCGGCTCTGATGCCCACGCCGAGGTCGAGCGCATCTTCCGAGAGCGCACCCGTGCGCAGTGGCACGAGTTCGCCGAGCAACACGACTGCTGCCTCGAGCCCGTCCTGGATCTCGGCGAAGTGCTCGACTCGGAGCTCGTGCGGGCGCGCGAGATGGTGGTGGACGTCGACCAGCCGGGCACCGACGGCGTGCGGCTGCTGGGCGTCCCGGTCAAGCTCTCGCGCACGCCCGGCGCGCCCGCCGGCCCCGGTCCGGCGCTCGGCGAGCACACTCGTGAGGTACTGGCCGGGCTGGGACTGTCCGACGGCGAGATCGACTCCCTCGAAACCGACGGCGCGGTGGCGGGTCCGGCGTGAGCCAGAACGGCCTGCTCAAGATGAAGGAGCTGGCCGAGGCCAGCGGCGTCAGCGCCGGGACGATCAAGCACTACCTGCGCGAGGGCCTGCTCGGCGGCGGCGCCGACGTGGTCAAGACCTCGCGCAACATGGCCTACTACCCCACCGAGTACGTCGAGCGCATCAAGCTGATCAAGCAGCTCCAGGAGGAGCGCTTCATGCCGCTCAAGGTGATCAAGTCGATTCTCGACGACGATCCCGAGCGCGCCCGGGCGCTGGTCGAGCTCGAGGACCGCATCCTCGACCGGGCGCTGGCGGGCGACCAGGCGCGCGTGTCCGCGGCCGAGGTGCGGCGCCGCTACGAGATCCCGCAGGAGGTGCTCGACCGGCTCGCCGAGCTCGAGGTGGTCACGCCCAACTCACGCGGCTACGGGCCGCGCGACGTGGAGATCGTCGAGGCGATCAGCCGCTTCCGGGCGGGCGGCTACGACGAGCGGATCGGCTTCACCGTCTACGACACGCTGCGCTACAAGCGCGCGCTGGAGGAGCTCGTCAAGGAGGAGGTCCAGGTGCTGATGGACCGGCTCGCCGGCGAGCTCGAGCCCGACCGCGCCACCGACCTGATCTCCGCCGGGCTCGAGCCGCTCAACGAGCTGATCGCCGCGCTTCACCAGAAGGCGCTGGTGGCCGAGCTGCAGCGCCAGCGCGCGGCGCGCTCGGGCTAACGGGCCGAGACCGGCTGAAGCCAGGGAGCGCGGCCCGCGTATCCGATCGTCCGCCTGCGGGACTCGCCCGTCGGCGCGAATCACCTCGAAGCCCGGGTGCTGGACCCAGGTGGGCACGTAGCGGACCCGCTCGACGGCGGCCCCCTCGGGCCCGGCGGTGACCTCGAGCAGCACGACCATTCCGTCCTGCGACTCGACCGGGCAACACGCGGCGGTCTGATTGGACAGCAGGTTGCCTTCGCCGTACACCACCGGCTTTCCGTTGACTTTGCGGATCGGCTGCACCACGTGGACGTGCTGGCCGATCACGGCGGTCACGTCGGGAGACTTGGTCAGGAGCTTGGCCAGCCGGCGCTGCAGCTTGCTGGGTGGATGCACGTACTCGTCACCCCAGTGCAGCGAGACGATCACCACGGCGGCGCCGGCTTCGCGGGCGGCACGGGCGTCGGCCAGCATGCGCTTCGGCTCGGCCATGTTGAGCGCCCAGTCGTTGTCCGGGAGGGGCATGCCGATGATGCGCGTGGTGTAGGCGAGCAGCGCGACCTTCACGCCCTTGGCCTCGATCATCGCGTGGTGGGGTGTCCCCGGCTTGGCGTTGGTGCCCGAGTGTGCGATGCGGTTGCGATCGAGCCGCTTGACGGTGAAGTCGATGCCCGGCTGGCCGCTGTCGAACGCGTGGTTGGAGGCGGTGCTGCAGGCGTCCCAGCCGGTCCAGCGAATTGCGCCGGCCAGGCCGGCCGGTGCACGGAAGGTGGGCTCGCCGTGGGGATCGTCGGGCGTGAGCGGCTCCTCGAGGTGACAGATCCCGAGATCGGCCTGGCGCACGATCTCGCGGACCTGGCCGAGCATGGGGCGGAACTGGTAGCGCTCGCCGCCGCCGTTGGCGAGGGCCTGCAGGAACACCGGGCTGTGGATGAGGAGGTCGCCGCTCGCGGCGATCGTGAGGTTCACGGGCTCTTCGGGGAGGGCCTCGGCCTGGCGCTCTTCGCTCGCCGCCTCCCGGTCATCGTCGCCGCCACCGCCCGCGATCACCGCGACCGCCGCGACGCCCGCCACGCCTACGGCGGCGGCAAGGGCGGCGATGAGTCCGTTGCGCCGCCGTTTGCGCTGGCGCTCGCGTGCCTCCTCGCGACGGCGCAGCCGGGCCTCCTGGTCGAGCGCCATCGCGTCTCTCAGCGCAGCGGCCGGATGCCCGGCCGCCGCCCGGCCACGCTCACGGTCCGGTTCCACGACACCGACCCGGGGGCGGCCGGCTGCACGCTGTAGCTCGGCTGACTCACGTAGGTTGGTACGTATCGGACGCGGGTGGCCTTGACCGGCTCACCGGACCGGGCGACGAAGTCGATCAGGGCGATCAGCCCGTCCTGCGACGCGGCGGGGCAGCACGCGGCGGTCTGATTCGACACGAGGTTGCCCTCGCCGAACACCACCGGCTTGCCGTTGACCCTTCGGATCGGCTGGACGACGTGGGCGTGCTGGCCGACGATCGCGGTCACGGCCGGTGAGCGGGTGAGCGTGCGGGCCAACGACAGCTGAGCGGGGGAGATCGAGTGCTGGTACTCGTTGCCCCAGTGCATGTTGAGGATCACGGCGTCGGCTCCGGCGCGCTTGGCGCTCCTGGCGTCGGCGAGGATCCGGCCGGCGCTGGCCCAGTTGAGGTTCCACGGGTTCGGCACCACCTGGCCGTTGGAGATCGCGGTGTAGGCGAGAACCGCCACCTTCACGCCCTTGACGTCGGTGATCGGCGCGCGGCGCCGCTCCGCCGGGGACCGCGCGGTGCCGTGATGCGGGACGCCGGCGCGGTCGAGGGCCCGGAGCGTGGTCCCGATCCCATACTCGCCCACGTCGAGCGAGTGGTTGGAGGCGGTGCTGCACACGTCCCAGCCGACCCTCTTGATCGACCCTGCCAGTCCGACCGGCGTCCGAAAGACCGGGTAGCCCGCCGGCGGGCCGGGCACGAGCGGCGTCTCGACGTGACAGATCGCGAGATCGGCGCCCTCGATGTGCTGCTTGATCGGATCGAACAGCGGCGCGAAGTCGTAGCGCGACCCGCCCCCCAACACCCGGGCCCGCGCCGCCACGGGCGTGTGGATGAGGAAATCCCCGCTCGCGGCAACCCGAAACCGCACCGGCTCCTCCACCGGCTCCGCCTGCCCAAAGGCCAGAGCGACGGCCAGGAGGCCGATCTTCATCATCCCGTCTCACTCCCGTAACGCTGTTGGCACACGCGTAACACGCCGACGCGCATCATGGCGGCATGGGCGGCGAGAGCAAAGGTGAGCACCGTCCTCCTCACCACCACACCTCATGCTCTTCCATCACGCCCCAGCCCTCCGCCAGCTCCACACCCCCCGGTAGCCGGCCTCTGAACTCACCGAAGGGCTGGCGGTATCGGCTCCGGAGGAGCAACCGGTTGGCCGAGTGCTCGCGTGACGCCCACGGAGCAAACGAGAGATCGCCCACGCCCGACAGGTCGGCGGCAAAGAACTGAGGCGGCACCTCCGAAGCCACCCCGTCCACCCACACCGTCCGCTCGCTCCCCACGTCGGCATCGTGAACACCGTCGACGAGATTCCAGGCCACGCTCCGTCCCTCGGCACTCCGGCCCACCCCGGCCGACCAGCGCCAGGCGGTGTGCCGCGCGTGGTAGCCGGCCGAATGGTCGATGAACCCGTGCAACCCGTCGATCTCGAAGCGTTGACCGGCGATCTGCACGTGCCCGTGCACATGGACCGGCGCTTGCTTGGCGGTCCAGATGTAGGAGCGCCCGTGCGGCGAGACGATCTCCACCGGCGGCGCGTGGCCCAGCTCCAGTTCCACGGAGGTGTCACCGGAATGCACGCGCACCCGCTCGGGAGACAGCAGCACCCCGCCTTGGCGCTGTGTCGTCTGCTCGAACAGCCGCCCGTCGGGCAGAGCCACCGCCCACCAGCGCTGGGGCACGCCGGCCACGCGAGCCTCGCCGACACAGATCATTACCTCCGGCGTGTAGAGGCCCGCGTAGAGCCAGCGCTTGAGCGGGCGGGCCGCGCGAAACGCGGGCATCCGCGCCGGCGGCAGCGGCAATCCGAGCAGGCGCGCGTGCGCACCGCGTTGAGGCAGCGTCCCGGGCTGCGAGGGCACCCGGCGCAGTACACTCCAGATTGACTGGTCAGTCAATGGTCGTAGGATGATGAGGGCAGGAGCGATGAGGGCCGCAGCAGTCCAACTGCAATCGACTCCGGACAAGGAGCGCAATCTCGAGGTCGCCGAGCGGCTGGTGCACGTCGCCGCGGCGGACGGCGCCGAGCTGGTCGTGCTCCCTGAGCGCCTCGACATCAGGGGCGCGACCAACGACTACCTCGACGGCGCGGAGCCCCTCGACGGACGCCCCGTGACCTGGGCTCGCCGGCTGGCCGGCGAGCTCGGCATCGACCTGGTTGCCGGCTCCGTCGCGGAGCGCCGGGAGGGCCACGAGCGGGTGGCCAACACCTCGGTCCACGCGGGACCGGATGGTGAGCTAAAGGCCGTCTACCGCAAGATCCACATGTTCGACGTGGAGGTCGGCGGCGTTCAGTACCGCGAGTCCGAGCACTCGGAGCCGGCCGACGAGATCGTCGTCTCGGAGACCGCGGACGGCGTCGAGCTGGGTCTGTCGGTCTGCTACGACCTGCGCTTCCCCGAGCTCTACCGGATCCTGGCCCTGCGCGGAGCTCGCATCGTCACGATCCCGGCCAACTTCACGCGTGTGACAGGCGAGGCGCACTGGGAGGTGCTGCTCCGCGCCCGCGCGATCGAGAACCAGGTGTTCGTGATCGCTCCGGGTCAGGGCAACCTGCCGGGGCCCGAGGGCGACAGCTACGGGAATTCGATGATCGTCGACCCCTGGGGCGAGATCCTGGCCCGTGCGCCCGGCACCGGCGCTTCGTTCGTGGCCGCCGACCTCGACCTCGCCCGCCAGGACGAGATCCGCGAGAAGCTGCCGAGCCTTGCCAACCGCGCGGAACACGCGTACCGCTGGCCTGAGGGAATCCGAGCCTGATGGCCACAGCCTCCAAGAGCAACGGCGGGGTGGACAAGCGCCGGATGATCCTGGACGCCGGCGTGCGCGTCTTCGCCCGGCGTGGCTTTCACCACTGCCGGGTGTCGGACGTGGCCGACGAGGCCGGCGTGGCCTACGGGCTCGTCTACCACTACTTCAACTCCAAGGAGGAGATCCTCAACACGCTCTTCCTCGAGCGCTGGCAGATCATGCTCGACGCGATCGCCGAGATCGACGCGAGCGAGGACGACGCCCGAGAGAAGTTGCGGGCGGTCGCGGGCTTCATCATCGACTCGTACCGGCACGACCCGGACCTGATGAAGGTGATCATCGTGGAGGTCACCCGCGCGGCCAACTCGTTCGGGGCGCTTCACATCGAGAAGATCCGCGAGGCCTACGCCGGCATAGCGGACATCGTGGAGTCGGCCCGGGCGGAGGGCTCGTTCAAGTCGGACATCCCGGCCGAGTTCGCGGCCATGTGCTTCTACGGCGCGATCGAGCAGCTCCTCACGGGCTGGATCTTCGAGGTCCTGCCGCGCACGGACGAGGAGTACGAGCGCGCGAAGGGGCTCGTTGTCGAGGCGATCTGCGGCGGCCTGGAGACGGCGGGGCCGGGCGGGGCCGCGACGTCTGCTTGAATCCGGCGATCGTGAACAACGACCTCTCCAAGCGACTCATGTGGAGCGGCCTGCTGGCGGGGCTGGGCGCGCTGGTCTCGATCATCACCCACCGCCTGGCCACTGAGATCTGGATGCGGGTCTTCAAGGAGGATCCGCCGACCGACTGATGGCCACCGAACCGAACCACCAAGACACGGGAGCCGCCACCGCGGCGCGGGCCCGCGCCCGAGGTCAATCAGGGCGCCACCGGCAACCGCCCGATGGGTGAATCGCCCCTGAGCGTCGAGAGCGAGGACGATCCGTTCGGCAAGCGTCCCGAAGCGTTTGTGGGCGGGGCGTTCGCCGGCGGGTTTGTCCTGGCACTGATCCTGAGACGATTCGCCCCATGACCCCAGGCAACGGCATCCCCCCGCAGGACAGCGCCGACAAGTCGCTCGGCGACATCGTCTCCGACGTGTCGGAGAAGGCCACGGCGCTCGTCCGGGGCGAGATCGAACTGGCCAAGGCCGAGGTCACGGAGAAGGTCACCAAGCTCGGCAAGGGAGCTGGGATCGCCGCCGCGGCCGGCGTGTTCCTCGTGTTCGCGATCACGATGTTCTTCCACGCGCTCTCGTGGTTCTTCACCGATCTCTTCGACTGGTCTCCGTGGGCCGGGTTCCTGCTCACGTTCGGAATCCTGACCGTGCTCGCAGCCATCGCCGCCTTCATCGCCTACCGGCTCTTCCAGAAGGGCTCACCGCCCATGCCGGATATGGCCATCGAGCAGGCCAAGCTCACTCGGGCGGAGCTCGAGGCTCAGACGATCCACCGCGACCAGGTACCGCGGACGCTCGAGAAGGGCGAGGAGGTCAAGACCTGATGGCCGACGCGATCACGCAGAGCCCGGAGCAGATCCGTTCTGAGATCGAGGAGACGCGCCGCGAGCTCGCCTTCTCGGTCAACGACCTACGCTCGAAGGTCACGGAGATCACCGACTGGCGTCGGCAACTGGTGAAGAACAAGCGCACGGCGCTGATCGGCGCCGCCGTCGCGGGGTTCGTCATCGGCGGCGGGGTCGCGGCCACCATCTCGATCATCACCCGCCGGAGCTGAGTGCGCCGGGCGGCTACCGGGTAGACCTGCGCCCGGCGCGGCCGGACGACGCGGACGAGTACACCGCGCTGATGCGGCTCAGCAGGGACCACCTTCGGCCGTGGTACTACGGCGCAGAGACCGCCAACGCGTTCAATGACCTGATCCGCCGCTCGCGCCACGACGACTACGAATTGCTGCTCGCGTGCCTCAAGGCGGATGGAGCGATCGCGGGCTCATTCAGCCTCTCCCAGATCTTCCGCGGTGGACTGCAGAACGCCTATCTCGGCTTTGCGGCCGGCGCCCCGTACGCGGGCCACGGCTACATGAGGGAAGGGATCGAGCTGACCCTGAGATACGTGTTCACGACGCTGCAACTGCACCGGGTTGAAGCTAATGTGCAGCCCGCCAACGTGCGCTCGCTGAGACTCGTGGAGCGGTGCGGCTTCCGGTTCGAGGGGTTCTCACCGAACTTCCTGAAGAATCGGGGGCCGCTGGCGAGATCACCGGCGCTACGCGCTTACAGTCGAAGATTGGGGGAACCACGCATGAAGCTGATCGGAGTCGGATTCGGCCGCAGCGGCACGATGTCGCTGAAGGGTGCGCTCGAGGAGCTCGGGCTGCCCACCTTCCACATGATCGATCTGATCATGGGCGAGAACCGCGACCGCGACCTGCCGTACTGGATCAAGATCGCTGACAACGAGCCGGTCGACTGGGACGAGGTATTCGAGCCCTGGGAGGCGACGGTCGACTGGCCTGGCGCCTCACGCTGGGAGCAACTGGTGGACGCCTTCCCGGACGTGCCCGTGCTGCTCAACTACCGTGACTTCGACGGCTTCTACAAGAGCTGTCAGAACACGATTCTCGCCGTCAAGCTCGCCGCGCGGGCCGGCGAGCTCAAGCAGGACGCCAACCGCGAGGGCCCTTCGCCCGAGCTGTGGGGCGTCATCGAGAAGCTCATCTGGCAGGGCGACTTCCAGGGTCGCTTCGAGGACAAGGAATGGGTCCGCCAGATGTACTACGACCGGATCGAGACGATCAAGAACACGGTCGATCCCGACCGCCTGATCGTCTGGGAGCTGGGCGTGGACGGCTGGGAGCCGATCTGCGAGAAGCTCGGCGTGCCGGTGCCCGACAAGCCGTTCCCGCACCTGCACGACACCAACGAGTTCCGCACCGAGTTCGGCCTCGAGCCGCTTCCGGCCTAGGGACTACCGGACTGCGGAGGCGCCGTCGGGCCCTCGGGCTCGGGCCGGCGTCGCCGTGGTCCAAGGTTGCTCACGATCAGGGCCACGATCGTGACCAGGTAGATCTCGCCGATCAGGGCCTCGATGACCACGAACGTGCGGCCGACGGGAAGCGCCGCCGTGAGGTCGCCGAAGCCCGTGGTCGTGAGCGTTGTGTAGCTGAAGTAGAGGAAGTCCGAGCGGTCGGGGTCGCTGATCTCGGCGAAGAAGGGCTGGTCGCTCAGCTCGCTGATCACTCCATACACGAACGAGAAGAACATCCCCATCAGCAGGTAGATCGCCAGGACGCCGCACAGGGTCTGTATCGAGACGGTCATACGTCGCCCGGACGTCACGCACCAACCCTCCAGCGATGACGAGCGGGGCGACGCCCACCAGCAGCGCAGTGGCGATCGAGATCGTGGTCGTCCTGACCGATCCCCCGAAGAGAAACGACGCCGTGGCCACCACCGCCGCGAGCGCGGCGAGGAGGGCGGCCAGCCTCACCCACCGGTGGGGCGCGTTCGCCGCCCGCACCGCCGCGACCAGCGTGCCGGCTTGAAGCCAGGTGACCAGCAGCCGGATGCCATCGGTGTCAGGCGCCGCCTCCTGCACGACGAACGACAGGGCAATGAGGGCCAGCACCAGGGCGTAGCGCCCCTTCAGAAGGCCCTCCACTATTTCGATGAAGACCGGCGGCGAGCGACCAGAAGGCCAAGCAGTGCGCCCACCAGCATCGAAAGCGCGACCACGACGATCAGCGGTGTCTCCCACGTGCCGATGATCCAGTTGACCTCCACCGTCTCGAGGTTCAGCACGGCGAAGATCGCGGCCAGGGCGCTCACCCCGGCCACGAGAATCAACCGGCCGCTCTCCCGGCGGCTGCGTTTCCGGGCCGGGCTCCGTCCCTGGGCCGGGTCCTCGCTCATGACCCTCCGATCATCGGGAAACCGACGATATGGCAAACGACGCCGGCCGGGGCGGGGCGCAAGGCGGCTTGCCTCCCGGTGGGGAAGTAGTCGAGGATGCGGTTTCCGTGAGCGCCGACGAGCCGATACAACCCCGCACCTTCCTGCGGCTGATCGGGCTGGGAGCGCTCATCGGGATTCCTGCGGGGCTGCTGGCTGCCGGCTTCCTGGCGCTCGTTAAGCAGCTCGAGAACCTGCTGTGGACCGATCTCCCCGACGCGCTCGGATACTCGGGCCCGCCCTGGTTTCTGGTGATCGGCCTGCCCGTGGCCGGCGCTCTGCTGGTGATCGCGGCCCGGGCGCTGCTCCCTGGCGACGGCGGACACGAGCCGCTGAAGGGCCTCTCCATGGCACCCACGCCCCTTGCGTACGGCCCGGGCGTGGCCCTGGCGGCACTGGGGACGTTGTCCTTCGGCGCGGTGCTGGGGCCCGAGGCGCCGCTGATCGCCCTCGGGTCCGTCGCGGGCGTCGCCGCCGCGCGCATGGCCAAGCTCGGACAGCGCGAGACCGCCGTGCTGGCCACGGCCGGCTCCTTCTCGGCCATCTCGGCGCTCTTCGGCGGGCCGCTGGTGGCCGGGATTCTCATGGTCGAGGCCGGAGTGGGACTCGGAGCCGCCCTCATCCCCGCCCTTCTTCCCGGTCTGGTGGCGGCCGCGTGCGGTTACGTGGTGTTCATCGGCCTCGGCGACTTCGCCGGCATCCAGACCACGACTCTCCAGGTGCCGGACCTGCCGGTCTACGACGGCACCAGCGTGCCCGACCTGCTCGTGGCGGTGGCGATCGGTCTCGTCACGGCCCTGGTCATCGTGGCCGTACGCCGGGTCGGGGGGACCACCGACTCTCTGCGTGGGCGCGGAGTGGGCATGCCGGTCCTGCTGTTGGCCGGAGGGCTGACCGTTGGTCTGATTGCGCTCGTGGCGGACGGGCTCGGTGCGGATTCGCAGGACGTCCTCTTCTCCGGCCAGGCCTCGCTACCCGAGCTGGTGTCCGAGAGCTCGGCCTCGGTGATCATCGTGCTGATCGCGGCGAAGGCGCTGGCCTACGGCGTGAGCCTGGGCTGTGGCTTCCGAGGCGGCCCGGTGTTCCCGGCAATATTCCTGGGCGTGGCGGTGGCGATGCTCGCGGTGGTGTGGGCCGACATCTCGCCCACGCTCGCCGTGGCGGTGGGCGCGGCGGCCGGGGTGACCGCCGCCACCCATCTCGTGTTCGCCTCGCTGGTGCTGGCCACGCTGCTGGTGGGCACTGCTGGAACCGACGCCATACCGGCGGCGGTGCTCGCGACCGTGGCGGCGTGGCTGGTGCGGACGGCCGCCGACCGGCGTGGGGGCGGCGGGGCACCCGCGGAGCCGGCGGCAGCGGCGGACGCCCAATGAGCTCACTCGACCAAGGCTCGCGCTCGACGCGACTACGTGACTACGTCGGGCACACCTTCAAGGCGCGCCTGTCGCCCGAGCGAACCCGGCGGGCCACGTGGTTCGAGCGACAGACCGTCCGGCGCTGGGAATGGGACACCGTCGCCCGCCTGAACCGTTGGCTCGAGCTGCTGGGCCGGATCGCCACGGGGGTGTGGGCCGCATTGATCGCGGTGATCGTGTTCGGCCTGGACGTCAAGGACACGGTGGCTGACGTGGTCAACTCGGGCAACGTCGTGCGCGAGGCGGTGCTGATCGCGATTCTCGGGCCCACGCTGGTCTTCTTCTTCGCTCACTCCACAATCGGCTTCCTCCGCTGGCGGTTGCAGCGCGAGCTGTGGCGGCGCGACGTGGAGCGGATGCAGGCGGGCTCGGAGTAACGCCTACTTCTGCGCCTTCGGCTGCCAGAGGGCGATCTCGCCGCCGTGGGGCGCCTCGAGCACGCTGCGCCAGCCCGCGGGGCCCTCGCGGGCCTCGAGTGGCACCGATGCGCCGAGCGCGCGGGCGCGCTCCGTCATGGCGGCCACGTCGGCGACCTCGACGTACGGAAGCCACAGTGAGGTGTCGCTCTCGCGCTCCGCCACCCCGCCCTCCAGGTTGGCGCCGAGCTCGAGACCGACATAGGACCCGGAGCCGAGGTGGATCATCTCCGCGCGCCAGCCGAACAGCTGGGTGTAGAAGGCGCAGGCGCGCGGGAGGTTGCCCGTGTTCAGCTCCAGGTGGACGACGGGATTGGCATACGGTCGACTCATCCCCTCTCTGCGTGTGACTTGCCAATGCTGGGGAATTCATCGCGGTGCGATGAATCGAGCGCCCAAACTCCGTCTACCTTGAAGACGATGCGTTCGATCTCCACAGGCCCGAGCGCCAGCGAGCAGGATCTGGTCTCGGCGGCCCGCGCCGGGGACGAGACCGCCTACGCCGGCCTCGTGGAGCCCTTCCGGTCCGAGCTGCACGCCCACTGCTACCGCATGCTCGGGTCGCTGCACGACGCGGAGGACGCAATGCAGGATGTGTTCCTGCGCGCCTGGCGTGCGCTCGAGCGGCTCGAGGACCGAGGCGCGCTGCGGGCCTGGCTGTACCGGATTGCCACCAACGTCTGCCTCGATGTGCTTCGTCGCCGTCCCAAGCGCGTGCTGCCCATCGACTACGGTCCAGCGACGGGAGACACCGATGCCGGCGAGCCACTTGCCGACTCCGTATGGGTGGAGCCCTACCCGGATGGTGAGCTCGGCCTCGAGGACGGCTTCGCCGCACCCGAGGCCCGCTACGAGCAGCGCGAGGGCGTGGAGCTTGCGTTCATAGCGGCCCTCCAGCACCTGCCGCCGCGGCAGCGCGCCGTGCTGATCCTGCGCGAGGTGCTCGGCTTCTCTGCGCGCGAGGTGGCCGCCACGCTGGACACGACCGTCGCGGCGGTCAACAGCAGCCTCCAGCGGGCGCGCAGCACGGTCGACGCGCGGCTGCCCGAGCGCAGTCAGCAGGCCACGCTGAGGTCCCTGGGCAACGAGCAGGTACGAGAGTTCGTCGAGCGCTTCATCGACGCGTTCGAGCGGGGCGACGTGGATTCGATCACCTCGATGCTCGCCGAGGACGCGACGTTCGCCATGCCTCCCTATGCGGCCTGGTCGCGTGGGCGGGCGGCGATCGCCGGCTCGTGGCTCATGCCCGGCGAGCCGTTCAGCGATCTTCGCTACCTGCCGGCGCAGGCAAACGGCCAGCCGGCGGTGGCCGCATACCGGCTGCAGCCGGACGGCACGGCGTTCGTGGCGATCGCGCTCGACGTGCTGACCCTGCGGGACGACCGGATCATTTCGGTAACCGCTTTCCGGACGCCGGAGCTGTTCCCGCACTTCGGGCTTGCGGCCGAGCTCCCGGCGTAGCTAGAGCTCCACCTCGCCGGTCACGCATGTGATCGTCCTGCCTGCGACCCAGATCGTGCCGTCCGCGTCACGGGAGACGCCGACGCGTCCCGAACGTCCGAGCGCGGTCCCCTGCCTGGCCACATAGGGAACGCTCGCGCGGCCACTGCGCAGGAGCCACTCGGCGAGCGACGCGTTGAGGCTCCCGGTTACCGGGTCCTCGACCATCGTGCCGTCCTTGGGGAAGAACGCCCGCACCTCGAAGGCGGCCTCCTCTCCCTCGCGATGCGGGCCGACGACGCCTACGTCGAGGTCGGCGAACCCGGGGCTAAGCTCGAGCACCTGCTCGGCACTCGGGAGCAGGACGGCCACCCAGCCCGGGCCGTTGTCGACCCACTGCGAGTCCACGACCTCCGAACGCTCGATGTCGAGCACGTCCGCGATGCGCTGCACGAGCTCCTCCTCCACCGGTCCCGAGCGCAGCAGCGGCGGCGCAGAGAAGGCGAGGCCCTCGGGCGTGCGGCGCACGGGCACCAGGCCCGCATCGCATTCCTGGACGACCACGTCGGCGCCGTCATTGCGCGAGAGCCAAGCGTGGCAAGTTCCCAGCGTTGGGTGGCCGGCGAAGGGCAGTTCGGCCACCGGCGTGAAGATGCGGACGCGGTAGTCGGCGTCCGCGACGGTCGGTGGCAGCACGAAGGTCGTCTCGGACAGGTTCGTCCAGTGCGCGAAACGCTGCATCTGGTCCGTGCTGAGGCCCTCGCCGTCGAGCACCACAGCCACGGGATTCCCGGAGTAGGGCGTCGTGGCGAAGACATCGACCTCGCTGAAGGGCCTGCGCATGGGCCCGAGTCTGCCAGGGCTACCTCCGCCGCCGCCGGCCCGCGATCCCGAGGCCGACAAGCAGCGCCACGGGCGCGCCGGCGATCAGCGGTTTGGGGAGGCCACCGTCGCTTTCCGAGGATGGGGCCACGGCGGGCCGATACGTCTCGGGCGGCAGGGAATCGTTGGCGCTCTCCGCGAGGCCGGCTGCCAGTTGCCGACCGGGGAACGGCGCGATGCCTTGCGTCATGCGAGACATCCCGCGCTCTGCATCCCCCGACACCACCATCCATTCGAAAGGAGGGCCGGTCGGTCGCAAGTCGAGCGACAGCACCGCCTCGAGGCGAGGCGAATATGCCATCACGAAACGATGAGCGGCAGGATTGCCTTGGCCGTCGCCGACATAGGTGGTCACGCGGTAGTGGGTTGTGGCGCCCACACCCCGACTGAGCACGGGCCCCCCGAAGCCGCTCTCGTGATATCGCTGGGCCACGGCCCGTTCGACGCGAACGCATCGGTCGGCCCCGCACACCTCCATCGCCGTGATCACCTTGGCGCTCGCGGCCGGCGCGGCGCTGAGCAGGACGATCGTGGTCAGGACGGCGCTCAGGATCCGCGGCATCGGTTCTCCGTGGTCGCTTGCCCTGTCTACAACCTCGACCGCGCCTCGGTTCCGCCGCCGCCGCCGTCGAGCACGACCGCCACGAGGTTCCCGGCCTGCGCACGGACCGACTTTGTGAGGGCTCAGTCGGCGCGGGTGCAACCCCGGCTAAGTCCCAACACCCCAACACCTCGCCCCGGGGTCAGACCCCTGAGTCGGCGGGGCAATCCCCGTTAAGGGCCGACCGCGTGGTATTTCGCCCCGGGGTCTGACCCCTTGTCGGAACCAGGTGCGACCCGGGGGTGTAGAACCAAGCAGTGGTGGGCCGGCCACTGGAAGATGCGGAGCTCGTCTCGCGCGCGACTGCGGGCGACGCAGCCGCCTATGAGGAGCTCGTGCGTCGCCATGCCCAGATCGCCTTTCGCACCGCCTATCTCATCTCAGGCTCGGCCGCCGACGCGGAGGAGGCGGCGCAGGACGGCTTCGTCAAGGCGCACAGGGCCCTGGGACGGTTCCGGCCCGGAGCGCCGTTTCGGCCGTGGCTGTTGCAGATCGTGGCCAACGAGGCGCGCAACCGGCGCCGTTCGAGCGGACGTCGTACCGCGCTCGCGCTGCGTGCCGCGCAGGAGGGCCCCTCGGAGAGCGCGGCCCCGCCTCCCGAGCGGGCTCTCCTCGCGGCGGAGGAGCGCAGCACGTTGCTGGCGGCGCTGGACTCGCTCGAGGAGCGCGACCGGCTGGTGATCGCCTGCCGCTACCTGCTCGAGCTGTCCGAGGCCGAGACCGCCGCAGCGCTGGGGTGCCGGCGGGGCACGGTCAAGTCGCGCCTGTCGCGGGCGCTCGACCGGCTGCGCGCCGCTGAGGGGGTGCGGACGCTCCATGCCTGACCGCACCGAACAGCGGCTCGAGGCGCTCAGATCCGAGCTCGCGTTCCCGCCCACGCCCGATCTCGCGGCGGCCGTGATGCCGCGGCTGGCACGGCCGCCGGCGCGGCGCCGGCGTCTGATCCCGGCGCGCCGCTCGCTCGCCCTGGCCCTGGCCGCGCTTGGCGCTGCTGGCGGTCGCGGCGGCGGCCGTTCCGCCGGTCAGGGAGGCCGTGCGCGACCTGTTCGGGCTCGGCGGCGCGACCGTCGAGCGCGTTCCAACGCTGCCCGCGGCACCGGGCAGCCTCGAGCTGGGCACCCCGGTGAGCCTCGAGGACGCGCAGGAGCGGGCGCCATTCGAGCTGTCCGTACCGCGTGACCCGGAGCTCGGCCCTCCCGACGCCGTGTACTCGCGCGGACGGCCACCCGCAGTGACGTTCGCCTACCGGCCCAAGCCCGGCCTGCCGCGCATCGAAGCCGGACCCATTGGGCTTCTCTTCACCCAGTTCCGAGCCGACCTCGACCCGGGACTGATCCAGAAGTTCATCGGCCCGGGCACGGGAACGCGCCGCGTCCGGGTGGGATCTGCCCCGGGCTTCTGGATCGAGGGACCGCACACGTTTGCCTACCTCGACACGAACGGACAGGTCCGAGTCGAGGAGCGCCGCCTCGCCGCCAACACCCTGCTGTGGCGAAGCGGCCCGCTGCTCCTCAGGCTCGAGTCGGGTCTTGGCCTCGAGCGGATGCTTGAGCTTGCGCGCTCTATCCGCCGGCCTTGATGGTCTCGTCGAAGATCAGCTCGCCGTCCTTGATCGTGTAGACGCCGTAGTCGGTGAGCGTGGTGTCGCCGTTCTCGTCGATGTCGTAGGTGCCGAGCACCGACTCGCGGCCCTTGGTCGTAAACAGCGCGTCGATCATGGCCTGCCTGTCGGAGCAGTCGGCCCCGAGCTCCTCGCAGGTGTCGAGCACCAGGCGCATCGCCTCGTAGCCGTAGATCGCGTATGGGTCCACGTTCGACACGTCGTACTTCTTCTCGTACTGGTCGAAGAAGCGCTGGCCCTCGGGCGGGTACTGGTCGGGAGACAACGTGGCCACGGTGACCTTCGTCTTGTCGGCCACCTCCACCGGAACGCCTCCCTCGTCGGCGACGAAGAACTCCGGGTTGGAGACCCCGTCCGGCCCGTAGAGCCTGGCTTCCGGAAGCGCGGCCGAAATGTCCTTATAGAGCTGCACGGCCCCGTTGGCGGTCACACCGGAGAAGACGAAGCAGTCGGCTCCGGAGTCGGCCACCGTGGCGGCCTGGGAGCGGAAGTTGGGGGCCTTGGGGTCGATCCCCTCGTTACCCGCGACCTCCAGCCCGATCTCCCCAGCAGCGCTCTCGATATTGCGCGCCAGACCAGCCCCGTAGACCTCCTTGTCATTGAGGATGTAAGCCGCGCTACAACCATCCTCCTTCATCAACGAAGCCAACGCCGCGCCCTGAATCGTGTCCTTCGGCACGATCCGCATGTAATGACGCGAACCCGTCGGGTAGTACTTATCCGGCTCGCCCTTATCCGCCCCCGGCTCATCCGACGTCAAACCCACCGCCGTATTAGCAGGCGAAACCTGAGCCACCGGCGCCTCATTCAAGATCGGGATCGAAATCGCCGACGCCCCCGAGTTGAACTCACCGATATAAGCCACCGCCGAATCGTCCTGCGCCACCTTGCGCGCATTCGCCGACGTCGCCTCCGGCGTCCACGTACCCGCCTGCGCCGTCGAATCATCCAACGACGTGTACTTCACCGTCGTATCCCCAGCCTTACCACCAGCCTGCTCCAAAGCAAGCTTGATGCCCTCGACCATCGCCGTGGTCTGGAGTCGCTGCGCGCCCTGCAGCGGCAGTGAGGAGTACACGTTGACCGTGCTCGCTCCGGCCCCCGACCCGTCGCCGCCCCCACCGCCGTCGTCATCGTCGTCACCGCAGGCCACGACTCCGAATGCCAGGACCAGACCGCACGTGCCGCCGGCCAGCAACCTCTGAAGCTCCATTCGCCCTCCTCTGGCTTACGTTCGCTACAAGCGTTCAGGAGCAGGGAGGCGGCAACAACTCGGGTTGCTTCTGGCAGCGATCGCAATACGCGCTTAACCGGCGGGGCGCCAGCGGGCGCCCCGGTCCGGGTACCGTGCGGTGATGGGGTCGAACGGCTGGCTCCGCCTCGAGCTGAGATATCTCGCCGCGCTGGAGGCGATCTCCACGACAGGGTCCTTCGGTGGCGCCGCCGACGCGCTCGGCTACACCCAGTCGGCGATCAGCCAGCAGATCGCGGCCCTGGAGCGCCTGGTAGGTCAGCCGCTGATCGATCGTCCCGGCGGCCGTCGGCCGGTGGGGCTGACGCAGGCAGGAGAGCTCCTGCTGGGTCACGCCCGCGGCATCCTCGGCCGGGCGCGCCTGGCACGGTCAGAGCTCGATGCACTGCTCGACGGCAGCGCGGGCACGCTGAGGGTGGGCACCTATCAGAGCGTGGGCATCCGCTTTCTCCCGGCCGCGACCGTTCGCCTCGCGGCGACCGAGCCCGAGCTGAGCGTGGATATCCACGAGGCCGCCTGTGACCTCGATCTGGTCCAGCGTGTTCGCGAGGGGGAGCTCGACGTGGCCTTCAGCACGCTGCCGCCCACGGAGGGTCCGTTGGCCACCGCCGAGCTGTTCGACGACGAGTTCCTGTTGCTGGTTCCCGCGGACTGGCCGGAGCGCGATGGGAGCATCGCGCTCGAGACGCTGGCCACACTGCCGCTGATCGGCTATCGCAACTGCCGCACCGAGCAGCGGGTGGAGTCCTACCTGCGCGGGCTGGGCATCGACCTGACGCGGGTCGCGCTGGCGGACGACAACGCGATCATTCAGGGAATGGTGGCCGAGGGCCGCGGTTTTGCTCTGCTCACGGAGCTGTCCATCGACCACGACGATCCGCGGACCGCCATCGTCCGGCTCGCCGACTGGGTCCCGCCCCGGCGGATCACGCTCAGCTGGCGCAGCGATCGAGGCCATCCTGTGGCCGTCGACGCGTTCGTGAGAGCGGCGTGCGAAGTGGCGCGGGAGCGGCGCAGCGCGGTGCGTCCCGCCGCCTAGGGGTCACTCCGGTGGCTCCGCTGCTCGAGGCGGCCCTGAATGGCGGCCGCACCCCCGAGGAGCACCCGGCGATCCCGCGGACGCCTGAGGAGCTGGCCCGCGACGCGAGGGCCGCCGTGGCTGCCGGGGCCCAGGTGTTGCACCTGCACCCCTATGAGGACGGTGCCGAGACGCTGGCCGCCGAGCCGTGCGCGGCGGCGTTGCGAGCCGTCCGGCGCGCGTGTCCCGGGATTCCTATCTCGTTGAGCACCTCGGCGGAGATCGAGTCCGATCCGGGCCGCCGCCTCGAGCTCGTCTCGAGCTGGACCGAGCTGCCCGAGCTCGTCACTGCCAACCAGGGTGAGGCGGGCATCGTCGACCTATGCCGCCACCTGATCGGGCGCGGCGTCGGGATCGAGGCCGGCCTACTCGAGCTCGAGGACGCGCATCTGTTCTCGACGTCCGGCCTCACCGACACCTGCGTGCGGGTTCTGCTTGAACCCCTCGATCCGGAAGCCGGCGATGCGCTTCGACACGCCGCCGCCATGGAGGAGGTGCTGACCGGCGCCGGAGTGGCGCTCGAGCAGATACACCACGGCGACGGCGTGGCCACCTGGGAGGTGATGGAGAGGGGGCTGGCGAGAGGCCACGGGACCCGGGTCGGGCTCGAGGACACCACGGTCCTGCGTAACGGGCGCCAGCCAGGCGGCAATGCCGAGCTGGTCCGGGGCGCCGCGGCGATGCTCCCGCGCTGAGTTAGGCGCTCGCCGCGCCCTTGTCGAGGGCCTCCTGGAGCGCCGTCTCCTGCTCGTTGGAGAGCGAGCTCTGGATCACCTGTCCGCCGTACTGGGCGAGCTCGGGCACGACCTTGTCGCGCGTCGCCTCCTTCACGAGCACGAATACCGCCGCGCTTCCGGGGTCGAGCTTGTCGCCGAGCTCCTTCATGAACTTGTCATCGATTCCGGTGTCACTCAGGGCGCCGACCGCCGCGCCGCTCGCCGCCCCGAGGGCCAGCCCGAACAGGGGCATGAAGAAGATCAGCCCGATCAGCCCGCCCCAGAGCGCGCCGCCCGCCGCTCCCATCCCGGCCAATGAAGGCTGGTGCAGCTTGATCTTGCCGTCCTGCCTGTGCTCGACGACAACCGCGTCTTCGAGCGTGAGGGTGTGCTCGCGCACCATCCCGCCGATCGCGCCCATGACCTCCTGGGCTTTGTCGACGTCTTCATAGGCAATCGCCACCAGGTTCGACATCCGAGTCCTTTCTTAGCAGGGCCCGGGAAACTACCGCCGCTTAGGACAGCTGGGACAGCCCGGCGGCAAAAGCGAAGCCAACCGCAACGGCCAGGCCGGACGGGCGTCCGGCCTTCTCCGCTGGCGTCGGGAATCATCGAGTTGGAGAGCATCACGAGCAACGCTCCGGCGGCGAAGCCGTTGACCCCGCCTTCGAGCTCGCCCGTGATGGTGTCCCCGATCCCGTAGCCGACGAGGGTGGCGATCGTGCACACCACCGCCACCAAGCCCCAGAGGCGCAGGATCGTGGCGCCGGAGCGGCCATGGGCGCGCATCTCCGACGCCGAGCCGATCGCCTCCGGCAGGTTGGAGATGAAGATGGCCATGATCAGGCTCACGCTTACCCCTCCGCCGGCCGCCAGGCCCAGGCCTAGCACCGTCTGCTCCGGAATGCCGTCGAGGAACGCGCCCAGCGCCAGCGCCTTCGCAGGATCGGAGCCGCCGTCGGAGCCGCCGCTGGGGCGGTCCAGCAGGCCGTCGAGCACGAAGAACGTGAGCGCACCGGCAGCGAAGCCGATTCCGACCGGGGCCGCTCCGCCGAGCTCGACCCCCTCCTGGGCGAGCTCGAAGGCCACGGCGCTGATAAGGGCCCCGGCTCCGAACGCCAGCACCAGCCCGACGATGCGGTCGGACCAGTCGCGTGCAAGGGCGAGCGCCGCGCCCAGCACGAGTGAGCCCGCGGCCAAGGCTCCCCATGCGAGCGCGGTGAGCATCAGAGGTCGGTCGCCTCGCCGGGCCGAAGCACCCGGATCTCCACGCCGGGAGCAACCCGGGCTGCCTCGCCGGCGAACTCCTGCGGTGGGTCGGTGAGGCGAGCCTTGCGGTCGCGGCGCAGGTGTGGAAAGAGGGTGCCCCAGTGGATCGGTACGGCCACGCGGGTGCGCAGGAGGGTCAGGGCGCGGGCGGCGCCCTCGGGGTCGAGATGGCCGCTGCCGAGGCTCGGCCCCCAGCCCCAGACGGGAAGCAACGCAAGGTCGAGCTCGCCCAGCGCGGCCATCCCGTCGAAGACCTCGGTATCGCCCGCGAAGTAGATGCGCGCCCCCGCGGCCTCCACCACGTAGCCGAGTGGCTCCACCTTCGTGCCGAGGGGGTTGCGACCGCCGTGGTGCAGGGCCGGGACCGCCCGAATCAAGGCCTCGCCGATCCGGAGCTCATCGTCCGGAGCGAGCTCCGTGACCGACGCGAAGCCCTGCCGCGTGGCCAGCTTGCCCGTGCCGGCGGGCACGACGAGGCGGGTCCGATCGCGCTCGAGGATGCGCAACGAGGGCGCATCGAGGTGGTCGCGGTGGAGGTGGGAGATCAGGACGGCATCGAGTGCGGCGTGATGGGCGGGATCCACAGGCGGGGCCACACGCCGGATATGGAGGATCCGGCTGCGCAGCACCGGATCGGTGAGCAGCCGCAGGCCGGCCAGCTCCATGAGCACGGTCGAATGGCCGAGCCAGCGCACGCGCCGGGTGGCAGACGCGGCGCGACGGGTCATCAGGTGACGGTGAGGATCACAAGCAGGAGCGCGATCCCCAGCACCACTCCGCTCGCCGTCAGGCCCGACAACAGCCTGTCGCCGAGTGGGGCGTAGCCGCCGTCCCGAAGGGCGCGCCCGATAGCTCGCTCACGCGCGTAGGCGAGGTAGGTGAAGCCGATCCCGAGCAGGGCAAAGGCGGCGCCGATGACCGTGTAGGGCCAGCGCGGAGCGTCGTCCGTCAGCGCCGGGACGATCTGCCCGGCCGCCAGGCTCACGGCGAAGGCGGTGAGCCCGGTGCGCCACCACGCGAGATAGGTCCGCTCGCTCGCCATCAGCGTGCGTCGGGTCACGTCGTCTTCCGCCATATGGAGTTTCTACCGACGCTCCCGGACCTGCGCAGCCTCGCCCTCTTCGTCCGGGACCGTCCCGTACGCGCGCCGGCCCTCCTCGAGCTCTTCCACGGATTCCCTTCCGTACTTGCGGTTGTGGATGATCGCCGCCACGCCGCCCGCCGGGATGGGAAGCCAGAACGAGGCGAGCCGGTAGGCCAGGGTCGCCACCACGGCGACCCCGGCTCCCACGCCCGGCGAGGGCAAGGGTTCCGGTCAGGCCCGCCTCCACGAACCCCAGCCCGCCGGGCGTGAGCGGGAGCGTGCCGAGCAGCTGGGCGGTGAAGAACGCCAGCAGCACGAGCGAAGCCCGCGGGTTGGCTCCCAACGCGTAGAGAGCGGCCAGCAGGGTCAGATAGTCGAGCACCCAGCGCGCGGCCGCGCCCAGCAGCGCCTGCCACCAGCGGGCGCCCAGTACCTTCACGACCACATCGCGCTCTTGTATGAGCCGCCGGGGCAGGCCGGTCAAGGGCTCACGGCGGCGCATGATCCTGTTGCGCACGGCCTGGGCGGCTCGCCCGATCACCTCGAGTGGGCGATCCCAGACCACGCACGCCGCGCCCAGCGCGAACAACGCCACGAAGATCACCGCCCCGGCCTCGGCGGCGCGGGCCAGCCTGGGATCCACCGCGACCCCGGTGGCGATCGCGGGCACGGCGAGGAGGGGCAGCGCGAGCAGCGTGCCGAACACGAGCAGCGAGGAGGCGGTCATGCCCGAGGCGGCGGCTGCGGACGGTACGCCGGCGCGCACCAGCATCGCGTACTGCATCGCGCCGGCGGCGGCCACGCCACCGGGGACCACGCGACCGAAAGCGTTCGACGCGAGTTGAGACGTGACCACCGGCTGAATGTGCTCGGCCCGCACGGCGATCTTCTGGACCCACCACATGCTGGCGTAGCTCCCGGCCTGCAGCGCGATCATCGCGACGAACCAGAGCGGGCTGATGTCATCGAGCCGGTCCCAGGCTCCGAATACCTCGAGCAGCGCCGGAGCGAGCAGGTAGAGCGACACGCCGGTGATCGCGAGAAGGATCCCGCGCTTGGCGAGCGCAGCCGGCTTCATGTGAAAGAGGCTACGCGGGAGACGGGTCGGGAGAGGGCGGGGCCATCGGGGGAGGCTCTGGGGGAGGCTCGTCACCGTTCTGGTCGTCCTTCCTTATAGAGAGCGTGCGCAGGTCCACGTACTCGCGCCCCAGGATCTGGATCGAGGCCGCCACCGGGATTGCCACCAGTGCTCCGAGCACGCCCAGCAGCGTCGCCCCGAACAGGACGGCGACGATCGTGATGAAGGGGTGCACGTTGACCGTCCGCTTCTGGATCTGCGGCTGGATCACGTGGTTCTCGAACTGCTGGTAGAGGATCGCCCAGATCGCCCAGATGATCGTCACCGTCGGGAAGTCCTCGAACACCGTGACCACCCCGATGAGGATCGCGGCGATCGTGGCGCCCACCAGCGGTATGAGCGAGAACAGGCCGGCGATCACGGCCAATGGCGCCGCGAACGGCACGCCGAGGATCGTGAGCACGATGAAGGTGGCCACCCCCGCGATCAGCGCGATCGACAGTGCTCCCGCGACATAGCCCGCAACTGCGCCCGCCATGTTCTCGAGGGAGCGTCTGAGCCGGTCGCGTTGCTCGGGGGGACGCGTCGAGATGAGCCAGTCGACCCAGCCGCGTCCGCTCGAGAGCAGGAACGCCGTCAAGACGAGGATCGTGATCAGTGCGAAAATCGAGTTGACGATCCCGAACCCCACATCCCGCAGCGTGCCGGCGGCTCCGCCGAGGCGGTCGGGGATCTTTTCCGCCTCCTTCTCCAGCTGGCCGGTGATGTCGTAGTCGCGGTTGACCTTGCGCAGCGTCTCGTTGTCCTCGACGAATTCGGTCACGTCGCTCGCGTAGGAGGGAACGTCTCGGGCGAAATTGTTGGCCTCGGTGATCAGCGGCGGCACGATCAGTGCGATCAGGAGAATGGGTATCGCGAGCAGTCCGAGGTAGACGATCGTGATCGCGAAGCCGCGGCGCATGCTCCGCGCCAGGTAGTTCACCGGCCCCGACAGCGCCACCGCCAGGAAGATCGCGATCAGCACCCACGACAGCGGGGTGCGGATCAGATAGATCAGGTACAGCACGAGCACCACGCTGACCACGATCAGCACGATGCGCACGACGGACCGGGCGGAGGGCATCAGGGCGCTATTCGCGCCGCCCCCGGGGCCTCCTACAGGTGCACGATCTACTGCACGAAACGGCTGGGGAGCGCCCCCATGCCGAGCAGCCCCGGCCCGGTGTGAGCCGACAGCACCGGGCCGATCTCGCTCACGATCGTCGGGGGCGTGCCGAACACCTCGCTGCAGCGCTCGATGAGCCGCTCGCACTGGTCGGGCGCGTTGATGTGCTGAGCGCTCCAGGCGTCCGCCCCGGAGTCCTTGCGCTGGCGCGCGTAGTCGACCATGCGCTCGAACGCGCGGCCGCTCGTGCGCACCCGCTCCACGGGAGTCATCTCGTTCTCCACGGTGAGGATCGGCTTGACCCGCAGCGTGGAGCCGATCCAGGCGCTGGCCGCCCCGATGCGCCCGCCGCGCTTGAGGAACTCGAGGGTGTCGATCACGAACCACATCTTGAGCTGACTGCGCGCCTCGGCCACCTGAGCGGCCACCTCGGGCGCGCCTAGCCCGTCGCGGGCGGCCTTCGCTGCGGCCAGCACCATGAACCCGAGCCCGCCCGCCGCGGTGGTGGAGTCCACCACCTCGATGCGCTCGCCCCCCTTGCCGTCGCGCTCCAGCGCGGCCTTGGCCTGACGCGCCGCCTCGGGCGTCCCCGAGAGGCCGCCCGAGATGTGCACCGACACGATCTCCCTGCCCTCGGCCAAGAGCGGCTCGTAGACCGACGTGAAGTCCCCCACCGACGGCTGAGAGGTGGTGGGAAGCGCCTCGGCTGCCCGGAGCTCCTCGAAGAAGGCGGGAAAGTCGGTGATGTCGACTTCGCGGACCGTCCGGTCGCCACCGAAGACCACGTACAGCGGAACGACATGGATCTGGTTCCGCTCGAGCAGGTCGGGCGGGAGGTAGGACGTGCTGTCGGTAACCACCGCGACGTCGGCCATGCGCGCGCCAGATTACACTCGGCCCGCTTGGCCAAGGTCCTGGTCACCGGCGCGACGGGCTTCATCGGCTCCCACGTCGCGCGCCTGCTCCACGAGCGCGGAGACGATCTGCGACTCGGAGTGGAGGACGGATCTCCGGCGACGGCCATCGAGGGGCTCGACTGCGAGCGCGTGCGGCTGGAGGTACGCGATCGCCGCTCGGTCCGGCGAGCGCTGAAAGGCGCCGGCCGCGTCTTCCACTGTGCGGGCGTGACCTCGGTGCGCTCCGAGGACAGCGAGCGGCTGTTCGACGTGAACGTGGGCGGCACGAAGCTGCTGATGGACGAATGTCTGCGCGCCGAGGTCGAGCGTGTCGTGTTCACGTCGAGTGCGGCCGCAGTGGGTCCGGCGCAGGGCGGCAAGACGGCGGACGAGACGCAGCTGTTCACCGCCGCGCGACTGGGGATCCCGTACGTGAACTCCGTGCACGAGGCCGAAGTGGAGGCGATGCGGGTGGCCGCGCACGGCCTGCCGCTGGTGTGCGTCAACCCCGCCGTCTGCTTCGGCCCCGGCGACCATCTGCTGAGCTCCACCCGGATCGCCCGCAGCTTCCTGCTCGGACGGATCTCGGCGTACACGGACGGTGCCCTGAACATCGTCGACGTGCGTGACGTGGCGCGCGGACACCTGCTGGCGGACGAGCGCGGGTCGGTGGGCGAGCGCTACCTCCTCGGGCGCGCGGAACTTCACGTTCGATCGCCTGTTCGCCGACCTCGGCCGGCTGTCGGGCGTCGAGCCTCCGATCCGGCTGTCGGCCGGAGCGGCGTCGATGGCGGCCGCAGTGCTCGGCACGCGGACAGGCGCGTGGCCCCTGACGCCGGCCGAGGTGAGGGCGGCCTCCAATCACTGGACCTACCGCTCGACCAAGGCTCGCCGCGAGCTCGGCTGGCGCTCGCGGCCGCACGAGGAGACGCTCGAGGCGACCGTGGCCTGGCACCTCGAGCGCGAGCACGACCGCATCGCGCGGACGCGCCGATCGCAGCAGATTCAGTACCGGATGGCCGGCGCGGCGGTGGGAGCGGCCGAAGGAGCGGTGGGCCTGGTGCGTCGCCTGCTCTAATTCGGACTGAGCCGATGGCGAAGCAGAAGCCACAGCAGCAGGGAGCGTGGACGCGGGGCGAAGGCGGTGCAGAACGCGCGCCGTCTGTGGCCCTACTTCCTGATGGCGTGGCAGCGCTGGCAGGCGCTGCCGCCCGAGCAGAAGGAGCGCTACCGCCGCCAGGCCGGCGAGTACGCGCAACGCGGTCGCAAGGTGATCGAGGATCAGCGCCGCAAGCGCGGCCGCTCCTAACCCGCCTCGGAATAACCCGTCCCCGCTCGGGGTCTTGATGGGCACCCCCCGAGCTGTGGAAGGACGACAATGCAACGCACGAACCTGGGCCGCCGGCTACGCCGCCTGTGGAACGCCATGCGAGCCGCCCATGCCCGTCAGTCAGAGGAATGGACGCGGCGCATGGAGGCGCCCGCGCAGCCCAGACCCGCCTCGGCTCGGCGCTAGCCCTCCGGCACGTACTTGCTGGCGGTGAACCTCGCGCCCTCCGGGTCCTCGAGCACCGTCATCCGCACGTACGGCGCGTCGAACGGAGGCGTGACAACCTTGCCGCCGAGCTCCGCTGCGCGAGCGGCGATGGCGTCGGCGTCGTCGACCGCGAACGTGATGCTCCAGTGTGGCGGAGCCTGACCGTCGCCATTCTCGGTTGAGGCGAGCCAGGCGACCGCGTCCTCGAAGCCCGCCGGTGCGCCGTCCGCCTGCTGGCGCTCGCGGATCTCGGGGTCCCTGGCGGCGAGGTGGTCACCGTACCCCGGCATCGACCACCACGTGAATCCGCCGCCCCCGTTGTCGCCGAAGCTCGTCACCTCCCACCCGAGCACCTCGCCGTAGAAGGCCGCGGCCGATTCCGGATCGGGGCTGTTGAGTTCGCTGAAGTTCCAGGTGCCGGGCTCGTTGACGAGCTGGGCTCCGCGGAACTCCCTGGCCTCCCACACGGAGAACGCTGCGCCGGAGGGGTCCCCGAACACCGCCATGCGGCCGGCATCCTGAACGTCGAACGGCCCCATCAGGATCGCTCCACCGGCAGCCCGAACCTTCTCGGCGGCGTCGTCGGCGCTGTCGACCGCCACGTAGGTGTTCCATGCCGCAGGACCGGAGCCGTCGGTCTGCGATCCGATCGCCGCAACGTCGAAACCGTCGATACGGCCGACGAGATAGCGGCCCGGAGCGCCCTCGGGCATGACATCCTCGAACTGCCATCCGAACAGGCCGCCGTAGAACTCCGCGGCGGCGTCGGGATCGGGCTGCTCCACGTCGACCCAGCACGGGACGCCTGCCGGGTATCCGTCTCGCTCGCGCATGCTGTGCTCCTCTTCGTCCGAGATCTTCTCGGGAGCACGCTACGGCGTATTTAGGTCAGGTTCGGTCCTGAAACTAGTTCAGGCGATTCTCGAGTCCGAGCGGTGCCTGGCGCGGCTCGACCTCGGGCTCCGGAACGTCGGTCTCCGCCGGCTGCTCCACGCCGAGCATGTCGGCCAGCTCGCCGGACTCGAACATCTCGAGCACGATGTCCGAGCCGCCCACAAGCTCGCCGTCGACGAACAGCTGTGGGATCGTCGGCCAGCCTGAGATGGCGGAGAGCTCCTCGCGGATACGCGGGTCCGGAAGGATGTCCAGCGCCGCGTACTGGACGCCGAGGCTGTTCAGGGCCCCCGAGGCGCGCATCGAGAAGCCGCAGGACGGCTGCTGGGGCGTGCCCTTCATGAAGAGCATCACCTTGTTTTCCTTGATGGCGTTCTCGAGGAACGCGCGGATCTCGTCGTTCGTCATCGTCCAACTCCGGGGGTCTGGGTCTTGATGGACAGTGCGTGGATGGGACCGCCGACCTCGTCTCCGAACACTTCATAGATCAGCTTGTGCTGGTCGATCCGCGAAAGGCCCTCGAAACGCTCCGAGATCACCTCGGCTCGAAAGTGGTCCCCGCCGCCGGTGAGATCGTGCACCATCACCTGTGATCCCGGCAGGGCCTCGAGTATCCGCTCCTTGAGCTCGGCTGCGGTCGGCATCCGCTCCCCAGGGTATCGACGGTTCGCCTATACAATTGGTGTCCGATGGTCACGCTCACGGACATCGCGGCCCAGAAAGTCAACGACTTCATGCAGGGCCAAGGCGCCGAGGGAGACGTCGGCCTGAGGGTCGGCGTGCGGGGTGGCGGCTGTTCGGGCTTCCAGTACGCGCTCGCCCTCGACGAGAAGCACGACGACGACCATGTCTTCGTCGCCGCCGGCATCAACGTGCTGGTCGATCCGGCGAGCCTTCAGTACGTGGACGGCTCGACCGTCGACTTCACGGAGAGCTTCCAGGGCTCGGGCTTCGAGGTGTCGAACCCGAACGTGGTGGCCTCCTGCGGCTGCGGCTCGTCCTTCCGCGTGGCGGACGAAGAGCCGAGCTGCGGCACCGCGGTTTAGCCGCCCGGCGCGCTACGCCGGCGCATTGTCCAACGACGTCCACAGGAACAGGCACGCCAGCGTGCGGTGGGGACGCCACGGGCGCGCCAGCTTCTCCAGCCGCTTGGGGTCGGGCAGCTTGCGCAGGCGGTACTGGATCTTGACCGCGTTGCGGATGCCCTGGTCGCCCACGGGCAGGATGTCCGGCCGCTGCAGGTGGAACATCAGGAACATGTCCGCCGTCCACTGGCCGAGCCCCTTGATCGCGGTGAGCTGAGCGGCCACCTCCTCGTCGTCGAGCTCTGGCAGCCGGTCTAGCTCGAGGGTGCCCTCCTCGACGTGCACGGCGAGGTCGCGCAGGTAGGCGACCTTGGCGTTGGACAGCCCGGCCGCCCGGATGCGCTCGGGCTCGGTCTCGAGCAGCTGGCTCGGGGAGGGCGCGTGACCGTCGAAGATCTCGGTGAGGCGGCCGTAGATCGTGCGCGCCGCTTTGGTCGACAGCTGCTGGCCCACGATCGAGCGCAGGAGCGCGCCGTAGGCGTCGCCGGGACGCTCGGCGGCGATGTCGCGCCGCACCGCCTTCTGGTGCTCGTCGATCAGCGCGGCCATCACCGGGTCGGCGCGCAGGGTCGCGAGTGCTTTCGGCGTTGCGCGGATGGGTTGTGTGCGCGAGCCGGCGCTGGGTCTGGGCACGGCTCGAGCCTTAGGCGAAGCACTCGGCTCGGCCGAGTGCGCACGATGTGTTCACGCGGCAGCCCTGTCGTGGAAGGGCTCCTCGAGCGCTCCCAGCTCAGTGGAGGGCGCCTCGCCGAATAGCCACTCACGCGCGATCAGGTGCCAGTTGGCGGTGGCCTGCAGCTGGCCGAGCACGCCGAGCGTGAGCGCCTCCATGCGCCGCGCCAGCATCGACTGTGGCGGCATCGTCTCCCGCTTCATCAGCTGCCAGTGGCGCGAGCGCGGGTCGCCGAAGTCGATCAGCACCTGGGACACCAGTTCGCGATCGATCGTGACCTCGCGGTCCTCGATGTACCAGGCGGTGACGTCGTGGAAATGGTCGAACACGGCCTCGGGGGTGATCTCGGGATCGTCGAGATCGAAGAAGCCCATCGAGCCCAGCCGGTGGTGAAGGCCCTCGACGTCACCGTCCATCGCCAGCCGCAGGGCATCGATCTCGGCGTCGATGTCCTCTCTGGCAACGCGCTTGGTCATGCCGAAGTCGATGAAGGCCACGCGGCCGTCGTCCATCAGGCGGTAGTTGCCCGGGTGGGGGTCGCCCGAGAAGTGCCCGTTGCGGTAGAGCGAGCCGAAGAAGAAGCGGAACACGATCTCGCCGAAGCGGTCGCGGGTCTCATCGTCGAGCTCCCTGACCTCCTCGAAGCCGATCCCTTCGACCCACTCCGTCACCAGCACGTGCTCGGTGCACAGCTCGGTGACCACCGGCGGCACGAAGATGTACGGGTGGCCGCGCCAGCTGCGGGCGAAGGCACGGTGCTGCTGGGCCTCGTGCTCGTAGTCGAGCTCGTCGGTAAGCCGCTCACGGATCTCCGCCGTCATCGCCTTGGCGTCCATCCCGGGCGCGATCCGCTTGGCCACTCGCATGATCAGGCCCAGGTTCTGTAGGTCGGCCCGCACCGCCTGGCCCACGCCCGGGTACTGGACCTTCACCGCCACGTCGCGGCCGTCGTGCAGGCGCGCCCGGTAGACCTGCCCGATCGAGGCGGCCGCCACAGCCTCCTCGCCGAACTCGGAGAAGACGTCGCCGAGCTTCTCGCCCAAGTCGTCCTCCACGACCTTCTTCATGCGGTCGAAATCCACCCTGGGCGCCGCATCGCGCAGCTCGGCCAGCTTGGCCTGGACGCGCTCCTGGAACTCCGGCGGGAAGGCGCCGGTGTCGATGAAGGACGCCACCTGCCCGACCTTCATGGCCGCACCCTTCATCTGGCCGAGCACGTCGAAGATCTGCTCCGCGGCCTCCATCTGGCGCCGCTCGGCCGCCGCGCGCCGCCCCTCCTCGTCGCGCGTGAGGTTGGCCGCCTTGGTCACATACCCGCGCGCAGCCTGGCCGCCGGCCAGGCGCCCGACCTTCGCGGCCCTGCGCACCCGGCTCTTGGGGAGATCCTTGGCCATCGCCTTGAGGGTACGCATAGGGTTTGCGGCCCGATGAGACTGATGAGCATCGAGACAGCGTCCGGTCCGGCCGCGGCCGTGCTGCGCGACGGGCACGTGCACCCGGTTGAGGGAGCGCCGACACTCGACTCGCTGGTGGCGGCCGGGCTGACCGGCAGCCCGAAGGAAACGGGCGAAGCTCTGCCGCTCGGCGAGGCCACGATCCTGCCCCCGCTGGCGCGGCCGGGCAAGCTCGTCTGCATCGGCCAGAACTACCACGCGCACGCCGCGGAGCAGGGGAAGGAGGCGCCGAAGCTGCCGACCTTCTTCGCCAAGTTCGCCAACGCCCTGGTTCCCAGCGGCGCGACGGTGACCCTCCCGCCCTGGAGCCGGGTCGACTACGAGGCCGAGGTGGCGTTCGTGATCGGCAAGCGCGCCAAGGACGTTTCCGAGGACGAGGCACTCGACCACGTGGCCGGATACATGCTGCTCAACGACCTGTCGGCGCGCGACTACCAGTTCAAGACGCCGCAGTGGATGCCGGGCAAGGTGTTCGACGGCTCGGCACCGTGCGGACCGGCACTCGTCACCCCGGATGAGGCAGGCCCCCACGATGCGATCGAGTTCGAGCTCATGCTCAACGGCGAGCGGATGCAGGAGGGAACGACCGCGGATCTCGTCCACTCGATCCCGGCGCTGGTGGCCTACCTCTCCATGCTGATGACGCTCGAGCCCGGGGACGTGGTCTCCACAGGGACGCCCGCGGGTGTGGGCAGCCTTCGCGACCCGAGGGTGTGGCTGGCAGCGGGTGACGAGGTGGTGATCAGCTCGCCGCGACTCGGCGAGCTGCGGACGACTCTCGCGTAGAGCTCAGGCCGGGTCGGCGACCTCGACAGGGCGCCCGACCGCCCCGGAAAGAAGGTCGGCGTTGCCGCGCGCGGCCCAGATGGCGACGCTCGGGTCGCGGTTGGGCTCGACCGTCGGGCGAAGCTCCACCGATCCGTTGGCGCTCGCCACCTCAACACTCCCGATCGAGCGATCGCGGCTGCGCTCCAGCTGCTCGGCCAGGCGGATGACGCCGCACAGCAGTTGCAGGCGCTGCGCGTCGCCGGCCTCCGCGAGATCGCCGAGCTCCGAGGCGTCCGGCCGTCCCTTGCGGTGGTAGCGCGCGATCAGCCCGACGAGAACGAGCTCGCGGGGCGTGAAGCCGGGCAGCCCGGCGTTGAGGATCAGGTAGTGAGAATGACGGTGGTGGTCCTCGTAGTCGATCGCGGTTCCGATGTCGTGCAGGATGCAGGCGGCCCAGAGGAGCTCCCGCTCGGGGGTGCCGAGGTCGTGGACGTCCGCCGCGGCCAGGCCGTCGAAGATCTCGAGCGACAGCGCGGCGACGTGGTGGACGTGCTGCGGATCGGCCTCGAACCGATGGGCGAGGTTCTCCACCGACTCGACGCGAACGTCTTCGAACAGCTTGCCCTCGCCGAGCACCCGATCGAAGAAGACTCCCTCGCGCAGGCCGGCCCTGGTCACCTCGATGGCCTCGAAGCCGCCGTGCTCCAGTGCCGCGGCCAGCACCAGGGCGCCACCGAGGATCACGTCGCCGCGGTCGGGCTTGATGCCCCTCACCGAGCCGCGCTTGGAGGCGGGCCGGTCCGCCAGCTCCTCGACCAGCTCTTCCAGGGCGTCGCGGGACAGGAGAAAGCCCTGGACGTCGATGTCCGGGAGGTCGAGCCGCTTCATGGCCGCGTTACCCAGGTTGCGGATCGTCCCGCCGATGCCGACGAGCCGCCCGCCGCCCTCCCACCAACCCAGCTCGCCGAGCGCGTCGCCCACGGCGCTGCGCAGCGCCTTCATGCTCTTCGCCCGGGCCTTCTCGCCGGGGAGGAACTGCTCGCTCACCCGCACCGAGCCGAGCGGGAGCGAGACGGCCTCGGCCATCCGGCGCTGCTCGATCCGGATCGTCTGGATGCTGCCGCCGCCCATGTCGAGGCCGAAGCCGTCCTCGATCGTGCTGGAGTTGGCGATGGCGAGACTTCCGTATCGAGCCTCCTCGAGACCATCGATGGTGCGAACCTCGATGCCGGTCTGCTCACGTATCCGCTCGAGCAACTCGGGTCCGTTCCGGGCGTCGCGTATTGCGCTCGTGGCCACCGCCTCCACCCGGTCGATCCCGCGTGCCCGGCAGAACGCCGAGAAGACCGCAGCCGTGTGCAATGCGAGCTCGACCCGCTCGGGCCGCAGGCAGTCCCTCCTCTCCCATTCCCGCGCTCACGCGCACCGGCTCGCGGATCTCGTCGACCAGGCTCCACCACGGCGTGTCGGGCTCGTATCCGAACACCACGAGGCGCCAGGAGTTCGAGCCCATGTCGATGACCGCAACCCGCTCCACGGCGCGGATCATGCCGGTTTCGCGAGCGAGTGGTCGGTAGATGACTGATTCCAAACCCGGGCACCCACGGATGACGCGCCATACCTTCGCTGGATCGCCATCCTCGTCCTCGCCGATAGTGCTTCGACTATCGGCTTCGTCCGCGATCGGCGCCCAGCTTGGTCTGGCGCGCCCCGACGCGGGCACCCGGATTCGAAATCAATCATCTAGAGTCGCCAAGCTGGCCGGGCCCGGCCCCCCGGCGGGCCCTGGCGCAGCTTCATGGCAACGATCGGCACCCCTGACAATCCGCTGCGAGTGGCAATCGTCGGCTCCGGGCCGTCGGGCTTCTACGCGGCCGGGGCGCTGTTCAACTCGAAGTCACACCCCGACCTGCGCGTCGAGGTGGACATCTTCGACCGTCTTCCGACGCCCTGGGGCCTGGTGCGCGGCGGGGTGGCGCCCGACCACCCCAACATCAAGGCGGTCTCGCGGGTCTACGAGAAGATCGCCAAGCAGCCGGGCTTTCGTTTCTACGGCAACGTCGAGCTGGGCCGCGACCTCTCGCACGACGACCTGACCAGTCGCTATCACGCCGTGATCTACGCGGTGGGCGCCCAGACGGACCGGCGCATGGGGATCCCCGGCGAAGACCTGCCGGGAAGCTGGGCCGCCACCGAGTTTGTGGCCTGGTACAACGGCCACCCCGACTACCGCGATCTCGAGTTCGACCTGTCGGCAGAGTGCGCCGTGGTGGTGGGCAACGGCAACGTGGCCGCCGACGTGGCCCGCATGCTCGCCCTGACACCGGACGAGCTCAAGACGACCGACGTGGCCGACCACGCCCTCGAGGCTCTGGCCGAATCGCGCGTCCGGGAGATCGTGGTGCTGGGCCGGCGCGGTCCGGCGCAGGCCGCTTTCACCAACCCCGAGCTGCTCGAGCTGGGCGACATGACCCACGCCGACGTCTACGTCGACCCCGGCGAGGCGGAGCTCGATCCGCTGTCGCGCGCGTTCATCGAGTCGGACGCGGCGCACGGCACGGCCAAGAAGAACGTGAAGATCGTGCACGAGTACTCACAGCGGCCACCCGTTGGCAAGCACCGGCGCATCGTGCTGCGCTTCCTGGTCTCGCCGCTGGAGATCACGGGGTCGGAGCGGGTGGAGGGGATCCGCATCGGCCACAACGAGCTGGCCCACGACGACTCGGGCCAGATCCGGCCGCGGCCCAAGGACACGTCGGAGGAGATCGAGTGCGGGTTGGTGTTCCGCTCGATCGGCTATCGCGGCACGCCGCTGGAGGGCCTGCCCTTCGACGAGCGCCGGGCGATCATTCCCAACGAGGCCGGGCGGATCGTGCATGGGCGACGAGCCGGTCGTGGGCGAGTACGTGGTCGGCTGGATCAAGCGCGGCCCGACGGGCATCATCGGCACCAACAAGCGCGACGCCCAGGAGACGGTGACGCTGCTGCTCGAGGACCTGGACGCGGGCCGCCTGCTCGACCCCGCCGACCCCGATCGGGACGCCCTCGATGAGCTCGTGGCCGAGCGCCGTCCCGACGCCGTCTCCTACGCCGGCTGGCTGGCGATCGACGAGGCGGAGAAGTCGGCCGGCGAGCCCCACGGCCGGCCGCGCGTGAAGCTGTGCACCTTCGAGGAGCTTCTCGAAGCAGCGCAGCGCGAACCCGCGCCGCGCTAGCCGCAACCAGTGCAGTTGCGCCACAGGCGTGACCTGGGCGCCCGGGGCGGTTAGTTTCTGCAGGTGGCCCAGTCTCGAAGCGCCGGTGCGCTCAGCGGCCGGAGCCGGCATGCTGCTCGACGTCGGCCCTGTGATCGGCCTCGGGCGCGCCGGCGATCTGATCCTGGAAGCGCTGGTAGCGCGCGGTGTGCTTCGCGTAGCGCGCCTCCGACTTGGCGCAGCTTGCGGCTTCCGGCCGGGTAGCGTCGCTTCGCCCACGGGGACTCCGGCTTGGCCAGCCGGATGGCACCGATGAGGCTGACCAGCGGGAACAGAATGCCCGCGACGCCCATGAAGAACTTGCCCTTCATGATCGCGATGGCCGCAACGCCGAGGTTGAGCAGCATGCTGAGGACGATCCCGGGAGCGCTGTCGTCCGTGCTGAAGGGAAGGAAGCCGAGCAGCACGAGCCCTCCCACGAGCGCGGCGACCACCACGGCGTCCACCGAGCGCCGTCCGGCCTCGGCCCAGTAGACGTCGTCGAGGTGGAGCCACAGCGCGAACTCGTCGAGCGTGAGTCCGGCGCCGATGCCGAACGCGCCGGCCATGATCTCGAACCACGGGCTGCCCGGCTGGAGCGCCATGACGAAGCCGGCCAGCAGCATCAGGATGATCCCGAAGACGAGATGGTGCATGTGAAGGCCGCCGGGCGTGACGCTGCCGGGCCACCAGGGCACCTTCGGGCTGCGCATCAGTCGCGCGCTCGTGCGGATGGCCAGGAACGACAGCAGCATCGCCGCGAGCATGATCAGCCCGGAGCGCGTGCCCTCCTCCGAGAGAAAGCTCTCGCCGCCCTCGAGCTCGAGGATCACCTGGGCCAGCGACACCATCGTGGTTCCTACCCTACGGCGCTGCCGCCGTGACGGGCAACTCTCGTTCGCTGGTGCAGCGCCGTGCTGATCGTGCTCGGCGCGGTCCTGCTGTTCGTCGGGACGATCGCCTACTACGTGCGCATCCGAGGTGATCGACCAGGAGGCGTTCGCCGACCGCGCGCTCGTGGCCCTGGAGGACGACGGACTGCGCAAGGTCGTGCGGCGCGAGATCGTCGTCAACCTGATCGACCGCGGCTCCAGCGACCTGATCGCGGCCCGGCCGCTGCTCGAGTCCGTCGTGGACGTGGTCCTCCAGTCCGCGCCGTTTCGCCGCGTCTTTCGCGAGGCCGCCATCCAGGCCAACCGCGTCTTCTTCGTGCGCGACAAGAAGAACGCCCTGTTCGACATCTCGGACTCGGCCGAGCTCGTTCGCTTCGCCCTGCGCTCGGTGTCACCGAACCTCGCCAAGGAGGTTCCGAAGGATCTCGACGCCACCCTCCTGACCCTGCGGCGGCGCGAGTTCGCGGGACAGACGCTCGCGGTGGCCGACTCGGTGCGGGTGCTCGGCATCGTGCTGCCGCTGCTCGCGCTCGCGGCCTTCGTCGGCGGCATCGCCCTGGCCCCGGACCGTCGCCTCGGGGTCCTGCGCGCCGGAGTGGCCGTGGGTGCCACGGGAGCGCTGCTGGCCATCGCGCTGCTGGTCCTGCGCGCCCGGATCCTCGCGGGGGTGATCGGCGAGGACGAGCTCACCGACGCCGAGGTACGCGATGCGGTGGGAGGCCTGCTGGACGCGTTCCTCGGCGACCTGATCAGCGGAGCCTTCCTGCTCGCCCTCGGAGGGCCTGGTGGTCGGCGCGGCCGCGGCGGCACTCGACCCGGAGGACGTGGAGCAGCCGACCGAGCGGCTGCGCAAGCGCCTCGCGCGGCGCCCGCGGACCACCTGGGGACTCGCGCTGCGCGGCGCCGGCGCGCTGCTGCTGGGCGTGTTCGTGGTGCTCAACCCCACGCTCACGCTGCAGGTGGCGGCGATCCTGGGCGGCGCCTACCTGATCTTCTTCGGCACCAGCGAGCTCCTCGTGCTGCTCCAGCGCCGCGGGGTCAGCGCCGAGCAGCACGTGAGCTCGCGCCGGCGGGCGTTCGCCGTGGCGGGCGTAGCCGGCGTGGTCTGCGTGGCGGCCGCTGATCGGGCCTGGTCCTGGTTCTCACCCGGGGAGGCGAGCCGGTGAGGGCCACGCAGCAGGTCACCTCCACCCGCGCGTGCAACGGCTCGGTGTCGCTGTGCGAGCTGCCCCTCAACGAGGTGGTGTTCGCGGGCACCCACAACTCGTTCTCGGCCGCCGACAGCCCCGGCTGGTTCATCGCCAACCAGCGCCACACGATCCGGCGCCAGCTCGAGGACGGCATCCGCCTGTTCCTGATCGATCCTCACTGGGGCGTGGAGGCCGGCAACGGCAGGGTGCGGACCGACTTCGAGGCCGAGGGCCGCGACCGCAACCGCGTGGCCGCGGCGCTGCCGCCGCCGGTGCTGAAGGCGGCGGAGCGCCTGGCCGGCCGCGTCGGCGCCGGCGACACCGAGCCAGGGGACCGCGACGTCTGGCTGTGCCACACCACCTGCGAGCTCGGCGCAACGCCGATGGTCGACACGCTCGAGGTCTTCCGCACGTTCCTCGACGACAACCGCGGCGAGGTGGTGATCCTCTTCATCGAGCCCTACGTGCCGCCGGCTGAGATCGAGAAGGTCTTCAAGAAGTCGGGGATGGACCGCTACGTGACGACGCTCGAGCGCGACGAGCCCCTGCCGACGCTGGGCCACGCTGGTCCGGCGCAACCGCCGGGCCATCGTGCTGACGGAGAAGGACGCCGACGGCACCGTGCCCTGGTACCTCGACGGCTTCTCGTTCGTCCAGGACACGCCGCTCGGGGCCACCAAGGTCAACCAGCTCTCGCTGCAAGCTGACCCGGGGGACGAGTCGAGCCCGTTCCTGATGCTCAACCACTGGGCCGACCTGTTCCCGCCGCGCCTGGAGGCCAACCGGCCCTTCCAGACCGGAGAAGACGCTGCTCCGGCGCGCCCGTCAGTGCGGGCGGGAGCGCGGCCTGCCGGTCAGCCTGATCGCCGTCGACCACTACGACCAGGGCGAGTTCCTGGAGTCCGTCGACCTGCTCAATGCCGGGCGCGTGCAGCCCTTCCGCGAACGCCAGCGGACCGGGTCAGGCTAGGCGAGCGCCCTGACGGATTCGCCGTCCAGCGCATCGAGCGCCCGCTCGACCGAACTCGTGATGCAGGTGAAGATCGGGGTCTCCGAGGCCGTGTAGGCGCTCGACTCGGTGGAGCGCAGTTCCTGGACCAGATCGAGGAACTGGGAAGGGTCGTCCGCGTCGAAGGCCACCACGAACTCCTGATCGTCGAGGCCGAACGAATACGCCGTGTTGGTCTCGATACCGGTGAAGCGGCGCGCGACGGCGATGTGGTCGCGCATCACGCGCATGCGGTCCTCGGGCGAGAGCCCGTACCACTCACGCTTCTTCCACATCGGATACACGATCAGGTACTTGGAATCGGCGCCGGGCCGCGGTTCGAGCGGGCGGTCGGGCTCGTCCGAGTAGGGCGATTCCTTGGTCATCGCCAGGTACGAGTAGGGGATCTCCGCCCAGCGCATCAGGCCGCTCTGGTTGAGGAGAACGTGCAGCTCGTGGATCGGCTCCAGCGTGGCTGAGATCGTCCTGACCATGAGGTCGCAATCGCCGCGGGTGCCCACCAGCGAATAGGCGCGCAGGTAGTGCTGGTCGGCGAATTCCCTGCACGCCGCCGCGAATTCGCGCTTGTCGGTGGCGCGCTCCTCGGACGGACGCCGGCGCCAGGCCGGATCGACCTTGAGGAAGGTGTATTTAACGAAGTTGCGAACGTCGCTCACAGTGTCAAGTGTGGCCGATACCATGGGCCGGGTGCGCGTAGCCCTAGTGTCGCCCTACTCGTACACGTATCCGGGCGGCGTCGGGCGTCACGTGGAAGCTCTCGCAGAGGAGCTTTCGGAGCAGGGCCACGAGGTCAGGCTCCTGGCGCCGTACGACCCCGACGACCGCCTGGCCCGTGTCACCCACCGCGGAGCTCGCCCGCAGCCGCGGGCGCTGCCCGACTACGTGATCCCGCTCGGCCGCACGATCGGTCTGCCGATGAACGGGGCGGTCTCGAACCTCTCGGTGTTCCCCGACGCGGTGGGCAGGCTGGGCCGCGAGTTGCGCACCGGTGGTTACGACATCGTGCACGTGCACGAGCCCAACGCGCCGTGGGTGTCCTGGGCTGCAGCGGAGATGGCGCCGCGGCCGACGGTGGCCACGTTCCACACTTACTCGACCAGCTTCTTGGCCAACAACATCGCCGCCAAAGTCGGTGGCGCACCTCGTCTCTACGCGAAGCTGAGCTCCCGCATCGCGGTCTCGGAGGCGGCCCGCTGGACCGCTCAGCGCTTCTACGGCGGCCGCTACCGGATCATCCCCAACGGGGTGGACCTGGCCGCAGCCCAACCCGATCCCGCGCGCCCGAACGGCCGGCTGAAGCTGCTGTTCGTGGGCCGTGCGGAGGAGCGCAAGGGCCTGCCCGTGCTGCTGCGCGCCTTCGAGGCGCTCCGCGGCGCCGGCGTCGACGCCCGGCTCACGATCGCGGGCGCCACCCGCGAAGAGGTGGAGCCGCTGCTGCTCGAGCCGGACGGCGTGGAGGTGGCCGGACGCGTCGACGACGAGGAGAAGTGGCGCCTGCTGGGAGAGGCAGACCTGCTGTGTGCTCCCTCGCTCGGCGGAGAGAGCTTCGGCATGGTGCTCACGGAGGCGTTCGCCTCGGGCACGCCGGTGGTCGCCTCGAACATCGCGGGCTATCGCGATGTGGTCGAGCACGAGAGCAACGGCCTGCTGGTCCCCGTCGGCGATGCCGTCGAGCTCGGCGAGGCTGATGCGCTCCCTGGCCCTTGACCCTGAGCGCCGTGGCCGGATGGCCGCCTCGGCGCGCCGGCGCGCCGAGCGCTTTGCCTGGCCGCGGGTGGCCGGCGAGATCACCGATGTCTATGCGCAGGCGCTCGAGGCCCCGCAGCCCGAGACCCGGCGCGCCCGCCTGGCACAACGGGTGGGCGTGATGCCCACCGAGCCCGGGCCGAGAGTTCCCCCGCAGCGCCTCCCCTCGCTCGAGCTCAAGGAGCCCGCCGCCGGGCGCCGCCGCGCGGCGCGCGCCGCGCGGCGCATTCTCGTCGGCGCCGGAGCGGCGGCGGGTGTCGGCCTCACAGCACTTGCTCTGCAACGGCTCGGTATCGAGTCGATCGGGCGTGCGCTCCTGGCGGCGACGCCGGTCTGGGTGCTCGTCGGCTTCGCGCTGATGTGCGCCTCGATGCTCATGCGCGCCGAGGCCTGGCACGCGATCCTGACGGCCGCCCTGCCCGGCACGCGGGTGCGGCGCCGTGACACCGCTCGCGCCACGATGATCGGCGTGCTGATGTCGGCCACCCTGCCGGCGCGTCTCGGCGAGCCGTCGCGCGCACTGATCCTGTCGCGCAGGGTCGGACGCGTGCGCGACCGGTTCCCGGTGGTCCTGGGCACGATGATCTCCCAGACCCTGCTGAACATCCTCGCGCTGGTGGTCCTCGGATCGGTGATGTTCGCCACCGTGGGCCTCTTCCAGGGCAATGAGGACGCCCTGGTGATCGCCACGATCGCCCCGGTCGTCCTGCTCGCGATGGTGCTCTCCGCGCCCTGGCTCTTGCGCCGCGGCACTCCCACTCGCTTCCAGCGCGTTCAGCAGGCGGCCGCCGCCACTCGGCGCGCGATGGTGCAGGTGCGCCGCGGGCTCGACGTGTTTCGCCAGCCGAAGCTGGGTGGCTGGGCCGCCGTCGCGCAGCTGAGCGCCTGGGCCGTGCAGTGGCTCACCTGCTACGTGCTCCTGGTCGCCCTCGGGCTTGACGAGCAGGCGGGCCTCGGCGCCGCCGCGGCCGTCCTGTTCGCGGTCAACGTGACCGCCGCGCTGCCGGTGACCCCGTCCAACCTTGGCGTCTTCCAGGCCGCCTGCGTGGCGGTGCTGTCGGCCTACGGCGTGGGCAAGACCGACGCGTTCGCCTACGGGATCATCCTGCAGGCGGTGGAGATCGCCACCGCCCTCGCGATGGGCATGCCCGCGCTGGTCCGCGAGGGCATGACCTGGAAGGACCTGCGGCTGCGCGCGCTGCACGCCGCTCCCGTGGAACTGCGTGGTGCCGGCCGGCGCCGCGGCGACACCGCCGAGGCGGAGGCGTAGAACGACGGTCACGGCGCGCGGCCCCGGCCGCGTCAACCTGATCGGCGAGCACACCGACTACAACGGTGGGCTCTGCCTCCCGTTCGCGCTCGACCGAGGCCTGACGGTCCGAGCCTCACGAGCCGAGCCCGGGTGGGTCGAGGCGTGGGCCCTCGACCTGGACGAGAGCGATCGCTTCGCGCTGGATGCGATCGAGCCGGCGAGCGGCTGGCGGGCGTTCGTGCGCGGGACGGCGGCGGAGCTCTCCGCCAGCGGTGTCGATCTCCCGGGTGCGCGGCTCGAGATCTCCGGCGACCTCCCGCGGGGCGCGGGGCTCGCGTCCTCGGCTGCCCTGGGAGCCGCGCTCGGCCTGGCCCTGCTGGGGCTGGCGGGCCACGTCGACCCGGACCGCCGCGAGCTCGCCCGCCTGTGCTCAGCGGGTCGAGAACCGCTGGGTGGGAGCATGGACCGGTCTGCTCGATCAGATGGCCTCGCTGCTCGGGGAGGAGGGCCATGCGCTGCTGCTCGACTGCCGTGACCTGAGCACCGAGCAGGTGCCCCTCGCGCTGGGGGAGTGGAGCCTCGCGGTCCTCGATTCGGGCTCGCGTCACGAGCACGCCGGCTCGGGCTACAACGATCGCCGCCGCGAGTGCGCCGAGGCCTGTCGCGTGCTCGGCGTGGCGAGCCTGCGAGAGGCAGACCAGGAGAAGGCGCGTTCCCTGCCACAGCCGTTGCAGGACCGCGCGCTGCACGTGATCACTGAGAACGGACGCGTGCTCGCCGCGGTGGAGGCGCTGCGCCTGGCCGATCTTCCGGGGCTGGGCAGGCTGCTCGACGCCTCGCACGCGAGCCTGCGCGACCGCTACGAGGTGTCTGTCGGTGAGGTCGAGGACACCGTGGCCCGGCTCAAGGCCGCGGGGGCCGCCGGCGCCCGCATCATGGGTGGCGGTTTCGGAGGCGCGGTGCTCGCGCTGCTGCCCCCTGGAGTGACCGCACCCGACGGAGCGCTCGCCGTGGATCCGGCGCGGGGTGCGTGGGTCGAGCGAGGGGGCGGCGGCTAGAACGCCACGGGCTTGCCGTCGCGGAAGAACCCGCCGGTGGGACCGTCGTCGGGCAGCGTGGCCAGCCAGACGATTCCGGCCGCGCCGTCCTCCACCGGCTTCTTCGCACCGAACTGGCCGCCCATGTCGGTGTTCACGAAGCCCGGGCATGCTGAGTTGACCTTCACGCCGGCCTCCTCGAGCTCTGTGGAGAGGATGCGGGTCATCGCGTTGAGTGCGGCCTTGGACACGCGGTAGCCCGGCGACCAGCCGCCCATCTCGGCGATTCCGCCCATGCCGCTCGACACGTTGACCACCCGCGGCTGCTCGGACTCGCGCAGCAGTGGCAGCAGGGCGACGGTCAGGCGATAGGCGCCGAAGAAGTTGGTGTCGAGGGCGCTCTGGATCGCGCCGAAGTCCGGCTCGGCGCCGGCAACCCCCCAGTCGGTGCCGACGCCGGCGTTGTTCACGAGCACGTCGAGGTGCCCCGGGTCCTCGCGCATCTGCGCCGCCGCGCGTTCGATGGAGGCCGGATCGGACACATCGAGCTCGAGTGGCCGGCCTCCGATCGCCTCCGCGGCTTCGCGAGCCTTGTCCGGGTCGCGCGCGCTGACGATCACGTGGTAGCCGCGCCCGGCCAGCTGCCGCGCGGTCTCGCGGCCGATCCCGCGGTTGGCTCCGGTGACGAGCGCGACGGGCACGAGCGGCAGACTACCCGGCCGAGAAACCTTCACACGATCGTGTCAAGGTTGGTACCATCGACCTCTTGGCCGAGCGCGACTACATCGAGGCAACCAGAAGCCGGGTCGTCGTCTTCGACGGCGGCATGGGGGCCACGCTCGAGCAGTTCGAGCTGACCCAGGAGGACTACGGCGGGTTGCCGGGCAAGTGCCACGAGGCGCTGATCCTGCAGCGGCCCGACGTGATCCAGGGCGTGCACGAGTCGATGCTGGACGCCGGCGCCGAGGTGCTCGAGACCGACACCTTCCAGGGCAGCCGACTCAAGCTCGAGGAGTGGGGGCTCGAGGACCACACGCTCGAGATCAACCGAAAGGCCGCCGAGATCGCCCGTGCTGCTGCCGGCGACGCGCGCTTCGTGGCCGGTTCGATCGGCCCGACCGGCCATCTGCCTGCATCCGACGATCCCACCCTCGGCAAGATCACGTTCCGCGAGCTGCTGGAGGTCTTCACCGAGCAGGCCCGGGGTCTCGTGGAGGGCGGCGCGGACCTGATCATCATCGAGACCGCGCAGGACATCCTCGAGGTCAAGGCCGCGATCTTCGGCGCGCGCGAGGCCTTCAAGCTCACCGGTCGCACCCTTCCGATCCAGACGAGCGTCTCGCTGCTGCCCAACGGCGGCAAGATGCTGCTGGGCACCGACATCCAGGCCGTCCTCACGACCCTCACCGCGCTCGACGTGGACGTGATCGGGCTCAACTGCTCGACCGGCCCCGAGGACATGCGCGACGCGATCCGCTTCCTGGGCGAGATGAGCCCCGTGCCGGTGCACTGCATCCCCAACGCCGGGCTGCCGCTCCAGGGCCCGGACGGCGAGACGATCTTCCCCGAGGAGCCCGACCCGCTGGCCGAGACCCTCCAGGAGTTCGTGGAGCGCTACGGCATCTCGATCGTCGGCGGCTGCTGCGGCACCACGCCGGACCACATCCGCGCGATCGTCGATCGCGTCGGCGGCGGCGACGCCAAGGCCAGGCCCGACACGCGCCCGGCGCTCGTGTCCGTCGATGATGACCGCCACGCCGCTCGTGCAGGAGCCGCGCCCGACGCTCGTGGGCGAGCGCGTGAACTCGCAGGGCTCGCGCAAGGCCAAGGAGCTGCTGCTCGCCAACGACTACGACGGCATCATCCGCGTCGGCCGAGGACCAGGTGGAGGGCGGGGCCCACGTGCTCGACGTCTGCGTCGCGCTCACCGAGCGCCAGGACGAGGACGACCAGATGCGCGAAGTGGTCAAGCGCATCTCGCTCACCCAGCCGGCCCCGATCCAGGTCGACTCCACCGAGCCCGACGTGATCCAGGCCGCGCTGGAGGCGATCCCCGGCCGGGCGATCGTCAACTCGGTCAACCTCGAGGCCGGCCGCGACAAGCTCGACGTGGTCGCGCCGCTGGCCAAGTCACACGGCGCCGCGCTGATCGCGCTCACCATCGACGAGGTCGGCATGGCCAAGACCGCCGAGCGCAAGCTCGAGGTGGCCAAGCGCATCGTCGAGCTGGCCTGCGACGAGCACGGCCTCGACCGCGAGGCGCTCATCTTCGACGCGCTGACCTTCACCCTCACCACGGGCGACGAGGAGTGGCGCCCCTCGGCCGTCGAGACGATCGAGGGCATCAAGCTGATCAAGTCCGAGCTGCACGGGGTCAAGACCTCGCTGGGCGTCTCCAACGTCTCCTTCGGCGTCTCGCCCGGCGCCCGGGCGGTGCTCAACTCCGTCTTCCTCCACCACTGCGTGGAGGCGGGGCTCGACCTGGCGATGGTCAACCCCAACCACATCACGCCCTACAACGAGATCGCCGAGAACGAGCGCGAGCTGACCGACGACCTCGTCTTCAACCGCCGCGAGGACGCCCTCGAGCGCTTCATCGGCCACTTCGAGGAGAAGGGCGAGGACCGAGGACGGACGCCGGCGGCGCCGACCCGACCGAGGGCATGGAGCCCGAGGAGGCGCTGCACTTCCACATCCTGCGCCGCAAGAAGGAGGGCGTGGAGGACTGGATCGACCGCTCGGTGGAGAAGATCGGCGCGGTGCCCACGCTCAACCAGGTGCTGCTGCCCGCCATGAAGGAGGTGGGCGACAAGTTCGGCGCCGGCGAGCTGATCCTGCCCTTCGTGCTGCAGTCGGCCGAGGTGATGAAGCGCGCGGTGGCCCAGCTCGAGAACTATCTCGAGCGGATGGAGGGCCACACCAAGGGCAAGGTGGTGATCGCCACCGTGTTCGGCGACGTGCACGACATCGGCAAGTCGCTGGTCAACACCATCCTCACCAACAACGGCTACACCGTGATCGACCTGGGCAAGCAGGTGCCGGTGGAGACGATCATCAACGCGGCGGTGGAGCACGAGGCCGACGCGATCGGCCTCTCCGCCCTGCTCGTCTCCACCTCCAAGCAGATGCCGATCTGCGTGCAGGAGCTGCACGAGCGCGGCCACGAGTTCCCCGTGCTGATCGGCGGGGCGGCGATCAACCGCGACTTCGGGCGGCGCATCCTCTACCCGAAGGGCAAGGAGTCGGACGAGGTCTACGAGCCCGGCGTCTTCTACTGCAAGGACGCCTTCGCCGGCCTGGCCACGGTCGACCAGCTGGTGGACGGCGAGGCGCGCGACGAGCCTGGTCGAGCGCATGCGCTCGGAGGCCAAGGCGCTGCGCGAGAAGCCGGTGGTGGTCGACGACTCGCCCGCCGTGACCGACAGCTCGGTCCGCTCGGCGGCCCGCACCGACACCCCGATCCCCGAACCGCCCTTCTGGGGCGTGCGCGAGCTCGATGTGAACCTCGACGACGTCTTCCCCTACCTCGACCGCCACGTGCTCTACAAGCTCCACTGGGGCGGGCGCGGCGTGAAGGGCGAGGAGTGGGAGCGCCTCGTGCGGCGACGAACTTCGCAGCCGCGCCTCGAGCGCATGTGGGCCGAGCAGGACTACCTGCGCCCGCGCGCGAAGCTCGGCTACTTCCCGTGCAACAGCGACGGCAACGAGCTGGTCGTCTTCGACCCCGCCGATCCCTCGCAGGAGCTCGAGCGGCTCGGCTTCCCGCGCCAGCCCAAGCACGACCGCATCTGCCTGGCGGACTTCTTCCGGCCGATCGAGTCGGGCGAGCGCGACGTGGTGGCGCTGCAGGGCGTGACGGTCGGCCCCGAGGTCACCGACCTGATGGCCGAACTCGAGCGCGACGGCGAGTTCGCGGAGCAGCTCTTCACCCACGGGTTGGGCGTCCAGTCGGCGGAGGGCCTGGCCGAGTGGCTGCACTCCGAGGCGCGTCGCGGGCTCGGCATCGAGCTCGACCAGGGCCGCCGCTACTCGTGGGGCTATCCCGCCTGCCCGGACCAGTCCGAGCACGAGAAGGTGTGGCGCCTGCTCGGGCTGGAGGACATCGGCATGTACCTCTCCGACGGCTTCGCGGTGATGCCCGAGCAGTCGACGGTGGCGATCATCGCTCACCACCCGCAGGCCGTCTACTTCGGCATGAAGTCGGGCTTCATCCCCAAGGACAAGGCGCCGGACGAGCTGATCGCCGGCACCGAGCGCGGCGGCGAGCTGCCGTCGGCCGACGAAGTGCCGGCCTGATCGGGAAGCCTCAGGGTTGAGATTCTTCGCTCCGGGATATGTAGGTCCCGGGAGGCGCCTCGACAGGAGGAGCGCCCATGCACCGAAGGACCGTCCTCACGCTCGTCTCGCTGCTCGCCGTTCTGGCTCTCGCGGCGCCGGCGGCGAGCGCCCAGAGCCCTGCCGCCCTCGCACCGTCGGCGGCCGAGGCCCAGCAGGCCACCACCGCATGTGGCCCGGGGGAGTGGGGGACCAGCTCGTGCCCGACTCGGGGCCCTGGTTCAACTTCACCGCGGCGTGCGCGGCCCACGATGCCTGTTACGGCGCCCAGCTGGGACAGGCGTACTGCGACAACCGCTTCCGGGACGACATGTACGCGCACTGCGCCACGCGCGTCTGGTATCAGCGCGGGCTGTGCCGCAACACCGCCAACGTCTACTACGAGGCGGTGAGGCAGTTCGGGCACCTGTTCTACTGAGGTCTGTGGGCTAGGGTCGCGTCGCGATGGCCGAGCGACCCGAGCCCGTTCCCGACCTCGACTGGGATCCGGCTCGCGCGAGCGAGCTGGGAGCCGACGTCGTCGAGCTCTGGACCGAGCTCCTCGCCCGTCTTGCCCGATCTACCGGTTGGGCGCGACTTCACGGCCGACAAGGTGCGCGCGGAGCTCGACCTGGACGTGCCCGACGAGGGGCTGTCCAACGCCGAGCTGATCGCGCGCCTGCGCTCAGCTGGTGTTCGATCAGTCGATCTACCCGGGCCACCCGGGCTTCTTCGCCTACATCTCCGGCGCCGGCACGGTGCCCGGGGCCGCCGCCGACCTGATCGCCTCGGCGCTCAACCAGAACCTCGGCGGCTTCCGGCTGAGCCCGGGCGCCAACCAGGTGGAGGCCGCGCTGGTGTCGTGGCTGGCGCGCAGCTTCGGCCTGCCGCAGGAGGCCGGCGGGCAGGTGGTGGCCGGCGGCGCGATGGCGAACTTCGTGGGCCTCAAGGTCGCGCGCGACCGCGTCCTGGGCCCGGAGGGCCGCGCCCGGGGCGTGGCGGGTCGGGCCGCCGCTGGCCTTCTACGCGTCGGGCGAGTCGCACGTGGTGCAGCGCCGGGCCGCCGACATGCTCGGGCATGGGGCTGCGACGCGCGTCCGCGAGATTGCGGTGGACGAAGGGCTGCGCATGCGACCGGATGCGCTGGAGGAGGCGATCGAGCGCGACCGTCGCGGCAGGGTGTGCGCCCGGCCGCGGTGATCGGCACCGCCGGCACCACCGCCACCGGCGCGATCGACCCCCTGGAGGCGCTCGCGGACGTCTGCGAGCGCTTCGACGTCGCACTTCCACGTGGACGCCTGCTACGGCGGTCCGGCCGTCCTGGCCGACGACCTGCGTCCGCTGTTCGCAGGGATCGAGCGGGCCGACTCGATCGCGGCCGACGCCCACAAGTGGCTGTACACGCCGCTGCTCGGGGGCTGTGCGCTCGTTCGCGACGAGGCGCTGCTGCCCGCGTCCTTCGCGGCGGATGCGAGCTACATCTGGCTCGACGAGGAGGTTCGCGCCCAGCACGGGGTCGACTACGTCCATCACGGCCCGGACTTCAGCCGAGGCTTCGCGGCGCTGCGGATCTGGTTGTCGCTCGTGGCGCACGGCCGCGCCGCCTACGGGCGTCGCATCTCGCACGACGCGGCGCTCGCCCGCTATCTCGGTGAGCTGGTGGAGGAGCACCCCGACTTCGAGCTGATGTGCCCGGTGGGGCTCTCGATCTGCTGCTTTCGCTACGCGCCCGCCGAGCTGCGCGGCGACGACGAGGCACTCGATCGCCTGAACGAGCGGATCATGGTGGCAATTCAGCACGACGGGCGGGTGTACTGCTCCAACGCGGTGATCGACGGGCGCTTCGGCCTGCGCGCCTGCATCGTCAACTTCCGTACCGAGGCCGAGCACGTGGAGCGGCTGCTGGCGGTGGCGCGAGGAGCTGCGGCCGCGCTCAGCGGGCGGCCTGATTCCGCTCTGCGCGCGGGCTTTTCGGCGCGCCTTCGACATCGCGGGCGAATCGCGTTGGCCATATCTTCGACACACGTCTAAAGACCTCCGGCAGGCCCCTTCGTACCTTGGCCACAACTCTCGGAAGGAGGCTGTAAGTCCCGATGTCAACCCTGCTCGCTACCGCCGACGATCTCGCCCGAGCTGTCGACGGCAGTCTTCCTGAAACGGTTCCGCTCAACACCCTCTGGGTGGTGGTCGCCGCCGTTCTCGTCCTGTTCATGCAGGCGGGCTTCGCGATGCTCGAGATCGGCTTCTCGCGCATGAAGAACGCCGGCACCGTCGTGGCCAAGATCCTGACCAACATGTCGATCGCGGCCATTTGTTACTGGGCGGTCGGCTTCGCCTTCGCCTTTGGTAGTCAGGACGTGCTCGGGATCTCGAGTTCGCTCATAGGCTCCAACGGGTTCTTCCTCCAGTTCACCGGCAACGGTTCGGAGGCGTTCCCGGTGATGGGCCTGTCCGACGCCACCGTCGAGGCCAAGTGGCTGTTCCAGTTCGCGTTCTGCGCGGTGTCGCTGGCGATCGTGTGGGGCACCACCCTCGAGCGCATCAAGTACGGCGCGTACGTGATCTACGCGGTCGTCTTCGCGTCGATCATCTACCCGATCGGCTCCCACTGGGTGTTCGGCGGGGGCTGGCTGCAGAACGGCGACACGCCGCTGCTGCCCACCGGCATGCAGGACTTCGCCGGTTCCACGGCCGTCCACCTGATCGGCGCCACCGGCGCTCTGGCCGCACTGCTCCTGCTCGGCCCGCGCAAGGGCAAGTACGGGCCCGACGGCAAGCCGAGGGCCATTCCCGGCCACTCGATGCCGCTGGCCGGTCTGGGAGTGCTGATCCTGTTCGTGGGTTGGTTCGGGTTCAACCCCGGTTCGACGCTCGGCATCGGGGACACCCGCATGGGCGACGTGGCCGTCATCACCCTGCTGGCCACTGCCGGCGGCGTGCTCGGCGCGTTCGTGGCCACTCAGATCAAGCAGCGCACGATCGACATCGGCATGGTCGCCAACGGCGCCATCGCCGGCCTGGTCGGCATCACGGCGCCGTCCGGTTACGTCGAGGTGTGGGCGGGGCCGATCATCGGCTTCGTCGCGGGCCTGCTCGTGGTGTTCGGGATCATCTGGATCGACAAGAAGATCGACGATCCGGTGGGCGCCCTCTCGGCGCACGGCCTGGCCGGTATCTGGGGCACGCTCGCGTGCGGCTTGTTCACCGCGCCGCGCCTGGCCCAGTACAACGCCTTCGGCGATCCCGAGGGCGGCCTCGTCTACTCGGGCTCGTTCACCCAGCTGATCGCCCAGGGTGTCGGCGTGCTGGTGGCCTTCACCTTCGTCTTCGGAATGAGCTACCTGACCTTCGCCGCCATCAAGGCGACGATCGGGCTGCGCGTCTCCGATGAGGACGAGGAGGCCGGTCTCGACATCGTCGAGCACGGCATGTACGGCTATCCCGAGCAGTTCATCCCGCAGTCGGAGATCGGGTCGGGCACGACCGTGCCCGTCCGGCGCGCCCGTGCCCAGCCAGTGACCGCGAGCGTGACGAAGGAGGCGACGGCATGAAGATGGTCGTCGCCTACATCCGGCACGAGGCCTTCGAGCCGATTCGAGCGGATCTGCTCGAGGCCGGCTTCCCGAGCCTCACGATCAGCGAGGTCAAGGGCTCCGGCAGGCAGAAGGCGATCACCGAGCACTACCGCGGCTCGGAGCTGGCGGTGCACCTGCGCCCGAAGCTCAAGCTGGAGTGCGTGGTGGAGACCAAGGACGTCGGCGTCATAAAGGAGGTGATCCTGCGCCACGCGCGCACCGGATCCGTTGGGGACGGCAAGCTCTTCATCATCCCGGTCGAGGATGCCGTGCGCATCCGGACCGGCGAGGAGGGCGAGACCGTGCTCCAGGCCCACGAGGGCGAGGAAGCCAGCGTCAACGGCGCCGGCTCCTAGCGACGAGGACCGAATCCTGGCTACGGAAGGCCTGAGAGCCGTGCCCGATGTGACCCCACGCGGCGCCCACCTGGAGATGGTGGGCGCCGTGCTGGCGGGCGACGGCCTGGAGCGGGTCGCGGAGATCGCCGCGGCGCACACGGTGCGCCGGTGGCGGTGATCGTCCCTCGCCTGGGGGTGCCTCTCGAAGGCTGGGGGCGGTACGAGCGCTACGTGGCCGCCCGCCTCGCCGGCGGGCGGCCGCAGCGACCCTCGGAGGTGACCGCCGAGGTGCCGATCGCGTCCGGGGGCCGCGAGCTCGGGGCGGTGTTGCTCCTGGGTGCCGGCCGCGCCGACGCCGGCGAATATCTCCACATGGCCGCGATCGCCGCGCTCACGGAGGTCGCGGTGGCCGAGGCACGCGACGAGACCGAGCAGTCGCTGCGCGGCTCCTTCCTCGAGGAGGTGCTGTCGCGGCCCGAGCTCGACGGAGCCGAGGTCGCCCGCCGGGCGCTGCGGCTCGGCTGCGACCTGTCACAGGGCTACGTGGCCCTGTGCGCCGATCCCAACGGGCGGGGGCCTGGACGGATCACCGCCTCCATCCTCGCCGAGGTCCCCGGCGCCCTGGCACAGGGTGTGGAGGGCAAGGTGTATGCCTTGATGCCCGGCGAGCCCGAACTGGCGCGGCGAGCCGCCGCGCGGCTGGGCCGCCACGCCTCCGTCGGCGTCTCCTCTCACCGCTCGGGCGGCGCGGAGGTCAGGCGCGCGCTCGAGGAGGCCGAGCTGGTGCTGGGCGTGACCGCCGCCGGCGGCGGGCCGCCCGGCGAGGAGATCGGCGAGGGCACCTACCGCCTGCTGTTCCGCGTGCTGGCGAGCCACCCGCAGGAGGTGCAGGAGCTTCTACGAGGACACCGTGGCTGCTCTGGTGCGCTACGACGAGCAGTACTCAACCGACCTGCTCGGCACGCTGTCGGCCTACCTCGGCAACAACTGCAACATGGCCTCCACGGCGCAGGAGATCCACGCGCACCGCCACACGGTCGGGTACCGGCTCGACCGGGTGAAGGAGCTCACCGGCCTCGATCCGCTCAAGAGCGAGGACCGCGAGCGGCTCGGGCTGGGGCTGAAGGCCTACCGGATCATCGCGCCGAGCCTGCCGCGCTGAAAAATCATCCAACTGGATGAGGCGGGTTCAGCCGATCGGTCGATGTGGGCGCGACCTGGACGTTGCACCATCCCGTCTGCCCTCCGGACCTACTCGCGCCCTGCTCGAGCACGCCGGCGCCGCCTACGCGGCGGCTGCCGCTTGCGCTGGCGACGACATAGCCCCGGTCACCCGCCCCCCGAGTTGAGGAATCGCTAATGCGCAGATCCCGCGTCGCCCTGTTGTTGACCGCCGTCATCGTCGCGGGAGCGACCGCTATGTTCTCGGCGAGTCCGGGGTACGCGGACGCCGGCGATGGGGTGAGGATGCCCGGCCTGCGGGCTCCCGCGTCGGTGGTCCGCGACGTCGACGGCGTGCCCCACATCAAGGCGCGCAACGCCCACGATCTGTTCTTCCTGCAGGGCTGGCAGCACGCCGAGGACCGGCTGTTCCAGATGGACGTGACCCGGCGGCGGGCGTCGGGCACGCTCGCCGAGCTGCTGGGCTCGGGCGCAATCCCGAGCGACGTCCAGATGCGGACGCTCGGCCTGCGTCGTTCGGCGCAGCGCACCATGTCCGAGCTGTCGCGGAAGAGCCAGGACGAGCTGCGCGCGTACGCCGACGGCGTGAACGCCTGGATCGCGCGCAACGAGCTGCCGGGTCAGTACGCGAGCGTGCAGGTGACGAAGGTCGAGCCGTGGAGCGTGGTCGACAGCGTGCTGGCTCTCAAGCTGGTGGCGTTCAGCCTGTCCTTCGACCTCGACATCGCCCGGACGACGGCCGTGCAGGCCTACGACGCGGCCGGGCTCGACGGGCAAAAGGCGGTGTTCCGGCGATCTCGCCCCGTTCGCGCCGTTCAGCCAGGCTTCGCCGGTGATCGATGCCGAGCGGCGGCCGATCAAGCCGGGAGCGCGGACGTCGCCGGCCCGCGCCGGCGAGGCGGGTGTGTCGGAGGCCGTCGCCCGGATGTCGGCCCGCTACCTGAAGCGCGGCAAGCAGGTACCGGCGATCGCCGAGGCGCTCAACCGCAGCGCCGATCGCGGGTCGAACTCGTGGGTCATCGACGGGCGGCACACCGCGAACGGGCGGCCGATCTTGGCCAGCGATCCGCATCTCAGCCTGGACAGTCCGGCGCTGCTCTCCCCGATCGAGCTCGAGGGTGGCGGCTTCGACATCCAGGGCGACAGCATCGCGGGCTCGCCGTACGTCATCCTCGGCCAGAACCGGGACATCTCGTTCGGCCTGACAACGCACTTCGTGGACGTCACCGACACGTTCGTCGAGCAGGTCCGCGCCGATCCGGCGTCTCCGAGCGGGCTCTCCACGATGTACAAGGGCCGGCTCGAGCCGGTCGTGGCCATCGATGAGACCTTCCGGGTCAACCCGCGCACGCCGGGACGGCAGAACGCACTCGACGTGGTTCCTGCGGGTGGCGCGATCCCTGCGCAGACGCTCATCGTCCCGCGCCGCAACAACGGGCCGCTGCTCACGGTCGACCGGGCGGCGGGCACGGCGCTGTCGGTGCAGTACACGGGTTTCTCGCCGACCACCGAGCAAGACGCGTTCCGGCGGATCAACGTCGCTCGCGACGTCGACGACTTCCGCGAAGCGCTCCAGTACTTCGACCTCGGCGCCCAGAACTTCCTCTACGCCGACCGCAAGGGGAACATCGCCTACTTCACCAACGCGGAGGTGCCGATCCGCGAGGACCTGCAGGCCGGCAAGGTCGACGGGAACCCGCCGTACCTGCTGCGCGACGGCACCGGCGGAAACGAGTGGCTCCCGGTCCAGAACCGGCAGCCTCACCAGTCGGTGCCGTATGAGATCGTGCCGTTCCGCGAGATGCCGCGGACGGTCAATCCGCGGGCCGGGTTCGTCGTGTCCTCGAACAACGATCCCACCGCGAACACGTTCGACAACGACGCCCTCAACCAGGTCCGCCCCGGAGGCGGCATCTTCTACCTGGGCTTCTTCAGCGACGGGTTTCGGGCGGGCCGTGTCACCGACATGATCCGCGCGGCCATCCGCAAGGGTCCGATCACGGCGGGAGATGTCGCGGTCATGCAGGCGGACACGACCGCCATCGACGGTCAGTTCTTCACGCCCGTGATCACGGCGGCGTTGTCCCGCGCCCGTAGGAGCTCCACGCCGCAGCTAGCGGCCCTGGCGAAGGACCCGCGCGTCGTCGAGGCGGCCGGCCGGCTCGGCCGGTGGAACCACACCTACCCGACCGGCATCCCGGAGGGATACGACGCCGCCGACCGCGACGGCCGGCTCAGCACGCCGTCGCAGCGGGAGGTCGACGACAGCGTGGCAGCCACGATCTACGCGCTGTGGCGCAGCCGGTTCGCCGTCAACGTGCTCGACAAGCACGTGCAGCAGATCTCACCGCAGCTGCCGGTACCCGGGGAGGGTCAGACGGTCCAGGCCCTGCGCCAGCTGCTGGTGGACTTCGACGCCCGTCGGGGCGTGGGCCGGTCCGGCGTCGACTTCTTCGCCGTGCCGGGCATCACCGACGCTGCCGACCGGCGCGACTTCCTCGTGCTCAAGAGCCTCGCCGACGCGCTCGACCTTGCCGCCGGCGAGGACTTCGCGCCGGTGTTCGGCGGCTCGACGCGGCAGAGCGACTACCGCTGGGGCAAGCTGCACCGGATCACGTTCACCTCGCCGCTGGGCGCGCCGTACACGATCCCGTCGCTCGGCAACCGGCGCACCTCGCCGCTGCCCGGGCTCCCGGGTCTCCCGGTCGACGGCGGGGCCGGCGTCCCGGACGTGGCCGGCAATCCGGTCAGGGCCGCCACCCCGGCGGAGTTCACTGTCCGGGTGGTGCCGAACCGCCGGTTCGTGGCCCAGGCCACCCGGTACCGCTGGCGATCGGTGGACTCCCTGCCCGGCGGGGTCAGCGAGGACCTCGGCAGCCGGTTCGAGCAGAACCTGCTCGGCGACTGGCTGACCAACGACACCTACCCGGTCCGGATGTACCCCCGTGACCTGGTCGGTGCCGTCGATTCGGTGCAGCGGCTCCTTCCGAAGCGGGCCGGGTAGGCCGACCACTACGGCCCTACGGCCGGCCGTTGCCGAAGGCCCGGTCCAGCGCCGCGATCTCTTCGAGCCGCTCCAGGCGGTCCACGCCCAGGGCAGAGCGGGAGGCCGGGGCCACGCGGGCAAGCGAGTAGCGGCGAATCTGGCCGGGTCTGCGGGGCTTTCGCTCGGTCTCGGCGTCCGGCACCAATGCGTACCTGCGGGGGGTCATGCGGCAATCGTGACATTTGGCACCCGCGAAGTACACGTACGTTTGTCGAAAGATCGGCCCTGACGGTTGGCCAATGTGTCGAATCGCCGTTCTCTCAGGCGCTACAGAGCGGCCAGGACGGCATCCAGGACGCGTTCGGGCCCGAACCGCACCACGTCGTCGGCGGGCAGGCCGGTCTGCTCCTGGGCGGCCCCCACCGCCGCCCGGGCGGCGGATTCGTCCAGGTCGCTGGTGTTGAGCGCGATCGCGACCACGCCGGGCGGGCCGGACATGGGACGTGGCCGAGCTCGTAGGCGGCGATGAGCTCGGTCAGCGGCGGAATCGGCAGGTCGGGGTAGTTGCGGATCGACCGCGCCCCCGCCTTGTGCACGAGGATCAGGTGGTCGGGGGCCGAGCCGTGGAGCAGGCCCAGCGTGACGCCGGAATAGGCCGGATGAAACAGCGCGCCCTGGCCCTCGACGAAGAGCAGGTCGCCGCGCTCGGCGCCCTCGCGGACCAGCCGCTCGCCCGCCCCCGCCACGTAATCCGAGATCACGTGGTCCACGGCGATCCCCCACCCGGCGATCGCCACGCCGGTCTGGCCCGTCGGCACGTACACCGAGCGCTCGCCGCGCTCACGAGCGAGGCGGTCGAGCTCGAGGGTCACGACCTTCTTCCCGATCACCGTGTCCGAGCCGACGCTGTGGACCACGCGAACGGAGTCCGGGTCGCGAGTAGGGCCCCTCGGGCACGGTCAGGTCGGCGGGCGCGGCGCGCAGGTCCCGCAGCGTCACGCCCGCCTGATCGGCCGCCGCGCGCAGCTCGGGGTCGTCCGAGAGCTGGGTGTGGAGTCCGGCCTCGAGGTCGAGGCCCGCCCGAATGGCCTCGATCAGCGGCGCTCGCCACGCCGGATCGAGCTTGCCCCCGGTGGGCGCCACGCCGATGAGCAGGGTGGTGGCGCCGGCGTCGATCGCCTCCCGGACGCTCGCCACCACCGGCACCGGGTGAAGGCAGAAGGGCTCCACCTCGACTGCGGTGCGCCCCGCCTGTGTGGAGTCCACGACCGCCACCACCTCTCGGGTGCCGTAGCGGATGACGCCGTGCGCCGTCTTGCCGGAGTGCTGCTCGAACAGGCCCTCGGCGAAGATCGCCAGGCGCTCGCTCATGCGGCGACGCCCGCAGGGGTGAGGCCGAGCCCGGGACCGTCGCCGGGCAGCACGCGGCCGCGGTCGAGGCGCAGGCCGGTATAGGGCTCGTCGGCGAGCAGCAGGTGACCGTCGAGGTCGACCCAGTCGGCGAGCGAGGCGATCGCTGCCGCCGGCGCCACCCCGAGCTGGGACTCGACCATGCAGCCGAGCATCACGTGCAGCCCGAGCGCGCGGGCGGCGTGGATCATCCGCACAGCCTCTCTGATGCCCCCCGACTTCGCCAGCTTGACGTTGATGCCCTCGGCGTAGGCGGCCACGGGGGCCACGTCCGAGAGGTCATGACAGCCCTCGTCGACCACCACGGGCGGCCGGGGGCGCAGCTTCCCGCAGCGCGCGAAACGAGTCCAGGTCGGCTGCGGGGAACGGCTGCTCCACGAACTCGACCCCGAGCTCCACCAGCGCCGGCATCAGCTCCGTCGCCGAGTCGAGCGTCCAGCCCTCGTTGGCGTCCACGCGCAACGGCACGTCGGTCTCGGAACGCACGGCCTCGAGGCGCTCGAGGTCCTCGGTGCCGCCGACCTTGACCTTGAGCGAGCCGAAAGCCCGGGCCCGTCGGGCGCGGTCACGCGTGCCCTCGATCGTGTCGATGCCGATCGTGTAGGAGGTGGGCGGCGCGGTCGGCGACAGCCCGAGCAGCCGCCAAACCGGCACGCCGAGGCGCCGGCCGATCCAGTCGTGCAGGGCCGCGTCGAGGGCCGCCTTGCCCGCCCCCTCGCCCTCCACGTCCGCCAGCCGCGAGCCGATCTCCTCGAGCGCGAAGGGATCGTCGTCGCCGATCAGCGCCGGGGCGACGTCGGTCAGGAACTCGGCGGCCGACTCGATCGAATCGCCGCGGTAGTAGACCGGGGCGGCCTCGCCGCGGCCCACGAGCCCGTCGTGCTCGAGCTCGAGCTGCACCACCGACTGTGTGGTGCGAGAGCCGCGCGCGATGCCGAACGACTCGGCCAGCGCGAGCTGGGCTGTGCGGGTGCGGAGCTCCACGAAGCCCGCAAGTGTGACTACTCCCGCTCGGCTGCGCTGGCGAGCCGTCGCACAAGCAGGCTCACCACGGGCCCGTAGGTGGCCCGCACCACCGGCTCGAGGACGCGAGGGGCCTCGATGTCGATGGCCACCAGCGAGCCGCCCTCGCGCGGCTCGACGCGGTGCACGAGCGTGAGCCCGGCCACGCGCCAGGTCCAGGAGCGGCCCCTGCGCTTGGCCGTGATCCGGGCCGGGACGGGCAGCACACCGAGCAGGCGGGCGTACCCGCGCGCTCCTCTGATCACCTCAGGGTCGCCCAGGCCCCAGCCGCCGCGCACGTGTGGCGCCCACTCGCTCCAGCGCGCCGGCTCTGCCATCAGCGCCCAGGTCCGCGTGGCCGGTGCGGCGGACTGCGCCTCGTAGGTCAGGATGGCGCCGCCACCGGCACCCGCGTCTCCTCGTCGTGCGCGATCCGCAGCGCCTCCATGGTGCCCATCGGGCGCACGTCGAACAGGGAAGCGGGAGCAGGGTCGGTGACCACCGTGTCGCTGGCCAGCGACTCGATCAGCGGCCTGGCCACGCCGGCGTCCACCGGCGTGACCAGGCCGATCCAGTGCGAGGACAGCCAGGGGGTGATGAAGGGCACGGGCAGCTGCGGGCGGCGGCGCAGGCCGAGCACGTCGGCCATCAACGAGAGAACCTCGCCGTAGGTGATCACGTCGGGCCCGCCGATCTGGACCTCGCGGCCGGCGGCCTCGGGCCGCACGGCCGCCTCGGCGAGGTAGTCGAGCACGTCCTGGATGGCGATCGGCTGGGTGCGGTTGCGCAGCCAGGCGGGAGCGATCATGGCCGGTAGCCGCGCGACCAGATAGCGCACCACGCGATAGGACTCGCTGCCGGCTCCGATCACCATCGCCGCGCGGAAGTAGGTGAGCGGCGGGCCCTCGCGTGCAAGCACGGCCGCGGTCTCGGCGCGGCTGCGCAGATGAGGCGGAGCGCGGTTGACCCAGGCCACCCAGGTAGACCACCCGCTCGATCCCCTCCTCCTTGGCCATGCGCGCGAAGTTGGCCGCCGCCGCCTTCTCGCGGTCGGCGAATCCGCCCCGCTCTCCTCCGCGTCCCATCGAATGAACGAGGTAGTAGGCGGTTTCGACGCCGTCGCCGGCGCCGCGCAGGCTGTCCGGATCGAGGACATCGCCCTCGTGCAGATCGAGGCCCGCCTCCTCGAGCGCTCGAGCGCGCGAGCGGTTGCGCACGAGGCAGCGCACGTCCAGGCCACGCTCGGCGAGGTTCGACGCCAGCCGGCCTCCGATGAAGCCGGTGGCTCCGGTGACGAGAACGCGGGTCACGCCGTGACGAGCGAACGCGCCTTGAGGTCCCAGGCGATCTCGCGGCGATCCGCGCGGATCGCATCGATCACCGCATCGACCACGACCTGAACCGGGAGCGGCTCGGGAAGCTCAGGGGCGCTGCCGAAGACGGGCCGGTCGCCGAAGCTCGTGTCCATGTGCGGCGGGCGGACGTCGATGACCGACAGGCCGTCGCGACGGCGCTCACGGCGCAGAGCCGTCAGGTAAGCGGAGAAGGCGGCCTTGGCCGCCGAGTAGTGAGAGACGCCTGCCGTGGGGTGGTCGGCGACGATCGCGGTGACCCCGACGACGGCGCCGGGCTCTTCCATGTGCCCCAGTGCGGCCTCCACCAGGCCGATCGGCCCGAGTGCGTTGACCTCGAAGATCCGGCGCACGTCCTCCGTGGCGGCGCCTCCCGCCGAACCGAAGCCCGGAGCTCCGACCGCCACGGCAACGCCGTCGAGCCCGCCGCCGAGGGCGGCGGCCAGCGAGTCGACCGCCGTGCGGCGGCCCTCGGCGTCGGTGACGTCGAAGCGAGCCGTCGGGACGCCCAGCTCGTCCCCGATGGCATCCAGCCGTGCGGCGTCACGCCCGGCCAGCGCGAGCTCGGAGCCGGCCTCGGCCAGCGCGCGTGCAAGCGCTCCGCCGAGTGCGCCCGTCGCGCCAGCCACCAATATGCGTGCCCCGTCCAGCTCCATCGCAGGGTGTACGCATCACCCGCCGCTTGAGACCAGCGCATCAGACCGTCGGCGCCATCCCGTGCCGGTGGGCCACCGCGGCCGCCTCCGTCCGCGAGCGCACGTCAAGCTTCGTGAGGATGCGCGACACATGCACGCTGGCGGTCTTCTCCGCCATGTGCAGCCGCTCGCCGATCTCCCGGTTGGTCGCCCCCGCGGCGACGAGCTCGAGCACCTGGCGTTCGCGCTCGGTCAGGCCGAAAGGATCCTCGGGCTCCGTCGCCGTCCGCGCCGCCTGGGAGCGCGTCCTCGTCCACGAGCCGCAGCCGTGCGCGCGCGGCCAGCGACTCGAGCTCGGCGGCCAGCCACTCGCTCCCGAGCTCGCGGGCCGTCTCGAGCGCCGCGGCGGCCACGGTCTCGGCGTCCGGCCGGTCCCGGGCGGCCGCCAGCGCCTCCGCCTCGCGCCAGCGGGCGTAGGTGGCGGGGTAGGGCCGCTCGACCTCTTCCCAGGCGCGCGCCGCGGCGTTCCAGTCCGCGCCGGCGCCCAGATGCGCGCGCGTATTCCGCCTCGGCGGTGGCGCGCTCGGCCTGCTCGACGGGCCCGCCGAGGCCGGCCGCCAGCCTCACGCGCTCGATCAGGTTCTCCGCCCGGACCGCCACCACACGCTCCGCCTCCGGGTCCCGGTGATCGCGCGCCAGCTGACCGGCATCGCCCTCCACGCGCACGCCCGCGGCGGCCAGGGCGGTGATGCGTATGAAGTCATCCGAGCAGAACTCGATCTGGTCCAGTGCCCTGTCGATCTCGATTCGCGCCTGGTCGACGTCGCCCCGGCGACGCGCGAGCTCGGCGGAATAGATCCCGGCCGGCGCGATGAACTGCGGCTCGGTGGACCCCCGCGTGGCTCGGGTCAGGCCCTCGACGTCGGAGGCGGCGGCATCGAGGTCGCCGCGGCCGAGGTCGAGCATCGTGCGCACGGCGAACCAGTAGGCCAGCGTCGGGCCCGGCGTGGCGGCGGCTCGGGCTGGGGACCTGAGCCTCAGACTCACGCCAGTCGCCGAGATGGAAGCTGAACTCCGCCACGGCGAGCCGGAACCAATCCGCGGTGCGATGCGGGTTGGGCGGGCTCGAGCGCAGCCCGTCGCGCGCGACCGCGACCGCCTCGCGGGTGTTGCCGGCGAGGTTGAGGAGGTCGGAGAGGTTGATCCACGCCGATCCCTCCTCCACGGGCAGCCCGGCATCCTGCGCGATCTTGAGCGCCTGCCTGAGCGCCTCCACCCCGGCGTCCACGTCGCCCTGACCTCCCACGCTCACGCCCAGGGCGTTCAGAGCACGGCTCTCCGACTCGCGGTCGCCCACCGCCCGGGCGATGGTCAGGGACTGGCGCGCCGCCTCCTCGGCCTCGCCGAAACGGGCCTGCAGCATCCGCCGCTTGGCCTTCGTGGCGAGGACCTTGGCCTGCGCGGCGCTCTGCTCGTCGGTGGGCAGCAGCGCGAGCGCGCGGTCGAGCACGTCGACCGCCTCGTCCTGGCGATGAAGATTCCAGAGTGAATGGCTGAGCGCGTCGAGCAGCTGTGCCGCCCGGCGCGGCTCGTCGTTCTCGTCGACCAGGGCGAGCGCGTGCCGAAGCAGCGCCTCCTGGCGCGCCGGCACGCCGGCCGAGTCCGCGGCCCGCGCGGCACGTTCCAGCAGCGCGACCCGCGGCGCTCCGGCCAGCGCCTCCGGGTCGGGAACGCGCTCCCAGAGCTCGAGGGCCCGCTCGAGCAGGGAGTGCGCCTCGGGGAAGGCGTTCACCCGCTCGGCTGCCGTGGCAGCGCGCACCGAGGCTGTCAGCGCGGCGGGCTGGTCGCCCGCGGCCTGCCAGTGGTGGGCGGCCTGGGCGGTGGTGTACGCGCCCGCGTCCCCGGTGGCGATGCGTGCCTCGAGCGCACGGCCCAGCGCCGCGTGCATCGCGGTTCGCTCACCCGGCAGCAGGTCGTCGTGCACGACCTCGCGCAGCAGCGCGTGGCGGAAGGCATAGGAGCCGTGGGGCAGGATCACCGCGATCTGGCTGGCCGTGGCCTCGCGCAGGGCGTCGAGCAGCTCGGAGGGCTCGAGGTCCACAACCTCGGACAGCAGCTCGTGGTCGGCCGAGGGCTGGCAGGCGAGCCAGCGCAGGAGGGTCCGCGCCGACCGCGGACAGCCGCTCCACGCGCAACATCAGCGCGTCGCGCAGCGTGGGCGGCAGGGCGCCGCGGCCGTCGAGGCCGGCCGCGAGGATCTCCTCGGTGAACAGCGCGTTGCCCTCGGAGCGCGTGTAGAGCCGCTCCACCAGCCCCGGATCGGGCGCGGCGGCCAGGATGCCCTCGAGCTGCTCGCTCATCTCCTCGCGCGTGAACGGCGGGAGGTCGAGCATCAGCGCGGACGGGTCGCGTGACAGCTCGGCCAGCAGGGGCCGCAGCGGGTGGCGGCGGTGCAGCTCGTCGGAGCGATACGTGCCCACCACCAGCAGCGGCGCGCCACAGAAGCTGCGGGCCAGGAAGTAGAGGAAGTGGCGGGTGGAACTGTCCGCCCAGTGGAGGTCCTCGATCACGAGCACCACCGGCCCGTCCTCACCCAGCGTCTCCAACAACGCCAGCAGGCCCTCGAACACGCGCGCCTGCGTGACCCCGCTCGCCGCCGTTGCCGGCGCCGAGCCCGGGAAGCAGCGAGTCGAGGCCCGCGCGATGTGCGGCGGGCAAGCGCGTCGAGAGCCGGATCCCGGTCGCGCACGAGTGGCCGCAGCGCGCCCAGCAGCGGGGCGTACGGCAACTCGCCCTCACCCAGCTCCACCGAGTCGCCCCACAGGACACGCGCGCCCTGCTCGCGTGCCCGCTGGACGAGCTCGTCGGCGAGCCGCGACTTGCCTACGCCGGACTCACCGGCGATCATCGCCAGCGACGGGCGGCGCTCCGCCGCATCGCGCAAGGCCGCCTCGAGCTCGGCGAGCTGGGCGGAACGCCCCACGAAGCGCGCGCTGGTCATGCGGTTCGCCATAACGGGACCATTTTCCCACTCGTAGGTCACACCCGCGAGATTGCCGCTCGGAATCCCGCGCCAGCATCGGGCGGATGGAGCGACTTGTCTGTACAGACCCCTTACGCGGCGCGCCTGCGAGCCTTAGCCCGTGAGGGCCGGTCTCTGCGACTCCTGCGTGCACCAGCAGCTCGTGCGCACCGGGCGAGGCAGCACGTTCTCGCTCTGCCGCCGGTCCAAGACCGACAGCCGCTACCCGAAGTACCCGCGCCTGCCCGTCGAGCGCTGCCCGGGCTACGAGCGCTCGGGCGCCTGGCACGATCGACGCCGGCTCGAGTTGACCAGCGTCGGGGTGGTCAAGTCGTGCCGGCGCGACTTTTCGCACCCGGAGCCGAGCTCAGTCCTCCGTGACCACCGTCTCGCCGTCGTCGGCGATACGAGCCTGCGGCGCACGGCGCGAGATCGTGCCGCTGAACGAGCCCGAGGGTGGCTCGTCGCCCCCGCCGGCCTGAACCGCCCGGGCCTTGCCGTGTAGGCCGGCGAAGACCCGCCAGCGTAAGTCGAAATCGCCCGCCCTGACCGCGGTGACCGACCAGCGGAAGGTCTTCTCCCTGCCCGGAGCGAGCGGGCCCGCAGGCCCACGTGTCCACGTACGCCGAGTCGCAGCCGCGCGGGCTGCCGTCCTTGGCCTCGGGGAAGCCGCCGATCTGGACCGGCTCGCCGTTGGCCGCGAACACCGGGCGCGAGCGGTCGGCCAGGCTGGGGTCGTCGTCCTTCGCGTAGTCGAAGCCCTCGACGCCCACGCCCAGGTTGGGGATCGTCTCGTCGCCGGCGTTGCGCAGGGTGATGACGAGGTTCGAGCTCTGAGCGAGCTTCTGCTGCTCGGGGAAGGTGGCCTTCACGACCTCGACCGGGAAGTCGCCGGACGGCTCGTCCTCGTCGCCGCGCTCACCGCCGCAGCCAGCGAGGAGCAGGAGTCCCACCAGGCCGACAGCGGTTGTCCTGCTCGCCCCCAAAGCCGGGCGAACATACCACCCCTTCGGGCGCCCGGACGTCGATTCGATCGCGCCCTGGCGGCTGGCACCGTTCGCTATGGCGACCGCGTGACGCATGCCATAGGCTTCGGCCACGAGGCGTGATTTTCGCGGGGAAGCAGGCTGGTTCCCCGGGGAGGAGTTTCTGTAAGTGGTCAGAGCCGCAGCGGACCGGGTCTTCCTGCCGACCAAGAACCTGCTCGAACAGGTGGGCGACATGATGATCCTGACGGGCAAGACGCTCGTCTCGGCGCTGCGCCCGCCCTACCCGTACGGCACCGAGTTCGTCCAGCAGTTCCTGTTCATGCTGCGCCTCTGCTGGCTGCCGCTCACGATCTCGACGATCGCCTTCGGCTACGGCGCGCCCGGCCTCCAGGCGGGGAACTTCCTCGTCCTCTTCGGCGCGATCGACCGCCTCGGCGGCTTCTTCGTGCTCGCCTCGATCCGCGAGTTCGCACCGTTCGTTACCGCGATCATCCTCGCCGGCGTGGGCGGCACCGCCATCACCGCCGACCTCGGCGCCCGCAAGATCCGTGAGGAGCTCGACGCCCTGCAGGTGCTCGGCGTCGACCCGATCAAGAACCTCGTGGTGCCGCGCTTCCTCGCCCTGATGATCGTGACCGGGCTGTTCAACATCTACGCGGTCCTGTTCGGGATCTTCGGCGGCGTGCTCGCCTCGCTGACCTTCGACGCGCCCCTCGGACCGTTCTTCGCCACGCTGCTCACCAACGCGTCGACCACCGACCTATGGGGCTCGGTGGTCAAGACGACCCTGTTCGGCGCGATCATCGCGATCGTCTCCTGTTACAAAGGGATGACTGCGTCCGGAGGCGCCGAAGGGGTGGGCAGAGCCGTGAACCAGGGCGTGGTGATCGAGTTCCTCGGGATCTTTGCGTTCAACTACGTCTTCACGCAGACGCTGCTGGCCACCCATCCCGAGATCTCGGTGATCAAGTGACGGACGCTCACATGCACCGCTGTTCGCTAACGGCGACGTGGCTGAGGGCCGCGCCTGATGGGCCGCACCTGGCTATCCGTCCCCAAGGACTGGATCGCGTCCTTCGGCGACATCGCCAAGTTCATGGCGCGCGTGGTCGGCGACGTCCTGAGCGGCCGCGTCTTCCACTTCTTCGGCGAGGCGCTGCGGCAGGCCGGCATCCTGATCCTCGGCTCGGCGCTCGTGATCTGGGGCCTCGCCTTCATCCTCGGCCTCCAGTGCGGGATCGAGGGCGCGTACTTCAACCGCTCCGTTGGCGCCCCCGCCTACGCCGGTGTGTTCAGCGCCTGGTGTGACCTGCGCGAGATCATGCCCTACGCGTTCGGGTACATGATGTCGGCCAAGGTCGGTACCGGCCTCGTGGCGGAGATCGGCGCGATGCGGATCTCGGACGAGATCGACGCGCTCGAGGTGATGGGCATCAACTCGCTCGTGTTCCTGTGCGCGACCCGGCTGCTGGCCGCCTGGATGGTTCTGCCCTTCATGTACATCGCGGCCGTCGGGGCCGGCTTCTTCGCGAGCTACCTGGCGGTGGTGCAGCAGATCGGCGAGGTCAGCTCGGGCGGCTTCTTCCTGATCTTCTGGATGTTCCAGAACCCTCCCGACCTGTTTTACAGCTTGATTAAGGGGATGGCGATGGCCACCGTGATCGTCCTCGTGGGGTGTTATTACGGATATAACGCCAGCGGCGGACCGGTGGGAGTCGGTACGGCGACGGCGAAATCGATGGTGCTCAACACCGTGATGGTCCATCTGATCGGCATGGTGGGGACGCAGATCTTCTGGGGTTCCAATCCGAGAGCGCCGATAGGTGGCTGAGGGAGCAGGAGGGAGAGCGTGAGCGAGGAGCGGAGAGACGATCCCGACACGGGCCACACGCCGGCGCCGGACGGCGACGGCGACGAGCCCCTCGACCCTCGCGACTGGGAAGAGACCCGCGGAGACGCCCAGCAGGAGCCGCACGAGGCGCCCGCCTCGGTGGAGCAGCAACTGACGGGCGACGAGCCCGCGGCCGCGCCGACGCGTGTCGTCAACGAAGACGTGCCCGACAACATCATCGACCAGACCCGCGAGGGCGAGCAGCCCTACCAGTGGCACTCGGGCCGCACCCGCGAGCACGGTGCCGAGGACGCGGTCGAGTTCATCGACGTCAAGAAGTCGTTCGGCCGCAACACGATCCTCAACGGGCTCAACCTCGGCCTGCCCGGACGGCCAGATCTCGATGATCCTGGGCCCGTCGGGCACGGGCAAGTCGGTGTGCATCAAGCACATGGTCGGCCTCCTCTATCCGGATGAGGGCGACGTGCTCGTGCACGGCGAATCGGTCCCCAGCATGGCCGACGACGACCTCTTCGAGATGCGCAAGAAGTTCGGGGTGCTGTTCCAGGACGGGGCGCTGTTCGGATCGATGAACGTGTTCGACAACACCGCCTTCCCGCTGCGCCAGCACACCGACAAGGGCGAGGAAGAGATCTCGGAGATCGTCCTGCGCCGCCTCGGCGAGGTCGGCCTCGGCGGCGCTTTGGACAAGATGCCCAACGAGCTCTCCGGGGGGATGCGCAAGCGCGCCGGATTCGCGCGGGCGCTCGTGCTCGACCCCGACATCGTGCTCTTCGACGAGCCCGACTCGGGCCTCGACCCGGTCCGCACCGCGCTGCTCTGCGAGCTGATCATGGAGGTGCACGAGGAGAACGGCGGGGCGTACTGCGTGATCACCCACGACATCATGTCGGCGCGCCGCGTGGCCGATTACATCGCGATCCTCTGGAAGGGCAGGATCGTCGAGTCGGGTCCCGCGGCCGAGCTCTTCAACAGTGACAACCAGTTCGTAAGGCAGTTTCTCTCCGGGGAGGCGCAGGGGCCCCTCGGCATGGAGTAGTCAAGGGCTCCCGCCGGGTTGCGGAGCTGTGGTTCACCACGCTTGGATTCGATAACAGGAGAAGGTAGGACCCGCGAACCGCTCCAAGGCGAGCGAGGCTCCACGCTGGCCCGGGTTATCGTTGCCGCCGCGCTGATCGCCGCCGTGGCGCTGGTGGCGCTCGCCCTCTTCGGCGGCGGCGACTCCTACAAGGTCAAGGCGGTCTTCGACAGCGCCGGCCAGCTCGTACGGGGGAACGAGGTGCGCGTGGGCGGCGCGCCGGTCGGCACGATCTCCGACATCGAGCTGTCCGACAGCTCGCAGGCCGTGGTCACGATGGAGGTCAACGACGACCTCGCGCCGCTCCACGAGGGCACCACGGCCACCATCCGGGCGACCTCCCTGTCGGGCATCGCCAACCGCTACGTCTCGCTGCGCGCCGGGCCCCAACGACGCGGACGAGATCGACGACGGCGGCGAGATCGGCGCCGACGACACCAACGCGCCGGTGGACATCGACACGGTGTTCAACGCGCTCGACGCCGAGACCCGCGAGGGGCTGCGCAACTTCATGCGCGGCTCGGGCACGCAGTACGACGGCAAGGGCGAGCAGGCCGAGCGAGAGCATCAAGTACTTCGCGCCCTTCCTGTCGAGCACCACGAGCCTGGTGCAGCGAGCTGGCCCTCGACCAGAAGGTGCTCGAGCGCTTCCTGCGCGACGGCGCCACCACCGTGTCGGCCATCGCCGAGCGCCGTGACGACCTCGAGGCGCTGGTGGGCAACACCAACGCGACCTTCCGGGCGATCGGCGACGAGAACGTCGCGCTCGGGCAGGCCCTCGAGCTGCTGCCCGACACGCTGCGCAAGGCCAACACCACGTTCGTGAACCTGCGCGCCACGCTCGACGACCTCGACGTCCTGGTGGCGGAGTCGAAGCCCGCCACCAAGGACCTGGCACCGTTCATCCGCGCGCTGCGGCCCCTGGTGGCCGAGGCGCGTCCGACGGTCGCCGACCTGCGTGACCTCATCAGCTGCCGGGGCCGAACAACGACCTCACCGACCTCACCGCCAAGCAGCCGCGACTGGCCCAGCTGACCTCCACCGTCTTCCCGCGCGCGATCCGCACTCTCGACCGCGCGCAGCCGGTGGTCGAGTACGCCCGCGGCTACACGCCCGACCTCGCGGGTTGGATCACCAAGTTCGCCGAGGCGGCCGCGCCCTACGACGCCAACGGGCACTACGCGCGCGTGCATGCCGGTGTTCAGCCCCACCAACTTCGACCCGGCGACCTATACGCTCACCGGCGTCCCGCCGGCCCAGCGCCTCGACGGCTTCCAGAAGGGACAGAAGAACCGCTGCCCGGCCGGCTCCATCCAGCCCTCGCCCGACGGCAGCGCGCCCTGGGAGTTCATGGGCTGCAACCCGACCACGACCCCGCCCGGACCATGAGGCGGATCGTCTGGATAGGGCTGCTGGTGGCGATCGTGCCGTGGATCGTCATCGGAATCGTGCGCGAGGCCACCGACGACGACACGAAGGACGCCTACTACGTGCGCGCGATCTTCGACAACGCGTCGACGATCGTGCCCGGCGAGGACGTGAAGATCGCCGGCGTTGCCGGTGGGCGCGATCTCGGACCTCGACGTGACCGAGGACAAGAAGGCCGCGGTCACGCTGCGGATCGACGACACCGACTTCACGCCCTGGAAGGCCGACGCCTCCTGCGACATCGGCTCGCAGGGCCTGATCGGCGAGAAGTTCGTGGAGTGCGAGCCCGGCACGCCCGACGCCGAGCCCCTGCGGGAGATCAAGGAGGGCGACGGCGAGGGGGAGCGGCTGCTGCCGGTGGCCAACACGACCTCGCCGGTGGACCTCGACCTGATCAACAACACGCTGCGGCTTCCGTACCGCGAGCGCTTCTCGATCCTGCTCAACGAGTTCGGCACGGCGCTGGCCGGCCGGGGGAGCGAGCTCAACGAGGTCATCCACCGCGCCAACCCGGCGCTGCGCGAGACCGACGAGGTGCTCGAGATCCTCTCTCAGCAGAACCGCGAGCTCGCCCGCCTGGCGCGCAACTCGGACACCGTGCTGGCGCCGCTCGCGCGCGAGAAGGAGGCGTTCGCCGACTTCATCGTGCAGGCCAACGCGACCGGTGAGGCGTCGGCCGAGCGGCGCGGCGACATCGCGCGCGGGATCGAGTTGCTGCCGGACTTCCTCGCCGAGCTGGAACCGCTGATGGCCGACCTCGAGGGCTTCGCGGACCAGGGCACGCCGCTGTTCACCGACCTGAACGCGGCTGCCCCGGCGCTCGGTCGGATGATCAAGGCGCAGGGGACCCTCGCCGACGCCTCGCGGGTGGCCCTCCCGAGCCTCGGCGACGCCCTCGAGCGCGGCCGGCCGGCGCTCATCGAGGCGCGGCCGCTGATCCAGGACCTGAACAAGCTCGGCACGCAGCTGGCGCCCGTCTCGGTCGACCTCGACCAGCTCACCGAGAGCCTCGAGGAGACCGGCGGCCCCGAGCGCATCAACGACTTCCTCTACTACGCCGGCGCTGGCCACCAACGGCTTCGACAGCCTCGGCCACTACCTGCGCGCCGGGCTCGTGACCAACCTGTGCTCGACCTACACGGCGGAGGCGTCGGTCACCTGCTCGGCCAACTTCTTCAACACCTCGAACGAGCCGGCTCGGCCCTCGGCGGCCGGCGCTTGCGGCCCGCAACGCCGGCGCCGTCGCAGGGCCGCGGTGGCGGCAGCGTGGCGCCCACCGGCTCGGTGCTCGGCGCGCTCCTCGGCCAGGGCGGCACCGAGGCGCAGGCGCGCGAGCGCGAGCAGAACCTCGGCATCCTGCGCGAACGGGCCAGGACGCCGTCGCCCGGGGCTGGCCGGCGCGGATGAGCCCGCGCTGGACTATCTGCTCGGAGGCGAGGGCGAATGAGGGGCCGCTCGGGCGGAGCCGCCCTGACCGCCAGCCCGGTGCTGGTCGGCGCGGTCACCGTGCTGGTCACGATCGTCGCCGTCTTCCTCTCCTACAACGCGAACTCCGGGCTGCCGTTCGTCCCCACCTACGACCTGAAGGCCAACCTGCCGAACGCCTCGCAGCTGGTGGAGGGCTTCGAGGTGCGCATCGGCGGCGCGCGCATCGGCTTCATCTCCGACGATCGAGCCGAAGAAGCAGGAGGACGGCAGCACCTACGCCCAGGTGACGATGAAGCTCGACAAGGACATCGAGCCGCTTCCCGCCGACTCCACGCTGCTCGTGCGGCCGCGCTCCGCGCTCGGCCTCAAGTACATCGAGGTCACGCCCGGGGAGGGCGAGGCCGGGCCTCAAGCCCGGCGCGACGATCCCGCTGCGTCAGGCGCGTCCCGAGGTCGTGGAGCTCGACGACCTGTTCAGCATGTTCGACGAGAAGGCGCGCCTGGGGTCGCGCAACTCGCTGGACGGCTTCGGCGGTGGCTTCGCGGGCCGCGGCCAGGACCTGAACGTGGCCATCGAGCAGTTCGTCCCGCTGCTGCGCAACCTCGAGCCGGTGGCGCGCAACCTGTCCGACCCGCGCACCGGCCTCGACCGCTTCTTCCGCGCGCTCGGGCGTGCGGCCGCCGAGGTCGCGCCGGTGGCCGAGGAGCAGGCCTCGCTGTTCGTGAACCTCGACACGAGCTTCTCGGCGCTCGCCTCGATCGCCCGGCCCTACCTGCAGGAGACGATCTCGCGAGGCGCCGATCTCCGAGGCGGTGGCCATCCGCGACTTCCCGCGCCAGCGCCCGTTCATCCGCAACAACACGGCCTTCTTCAGGGAGCTCCGGCCGGGCGTGGCGGTGCTGCCGAGCGCGGCGCCGGTGCTGGCCGACGCCTTCGAGGCCGGCACCGAGGTCCTGCCCAAGACGATCCAGACCAACGAGGACCTCGCCGACGTCTTCGAGGCGCTCGCCGACTTCTCGGACGACCCGCTCGTGCGCCAGGGCGTCGATCAGCTCACGCGCGTATCGCGTCGCTCAAGCCGACGCTCAACTTCCTAACGCCGGCGCAGACCGTGTGCAACTACGCCACGCTCTGGTTCCGCAACGCCGCGAGCCTGCTCTCGGAGGGCGACGTCAACGGCAACTGGCAGCGCTTCCAGATCATCTCGGCGCCGACCGAGCCGGACCTGACGCTCGGCCCCAACAACGAGGGCGGCCCCTCGAGCGCTCCGGCCAACGGGCCCGGCCAGATCAATCACCTGCACAACAACCCCTACCCGAACACGGCCGCTCCGGGGCAGACGGAGGGAGTGCGAGGCCGGCAACGAGAGCTACAGGCTGGGCCAGACGGATCTCACCAACGTGCCGCTGAATCCCGCCGCGGCAACCAGGGCACCAGGACCAGCGGACAGACGGGCATCAACGCGGTGTCGTCGGGGGTCACCCCGTGAGGCGCGCCGTGCGGCGGGAGCGCTTCACCGCCTTCCAGGTCGGGCTGATCGCGGCTGTCCTGATCGTGATCGGGGTGTTCCTCGCCTTCACCAAGGACATCCCCTTCACCAAGCCCTACGAGCTCAAGGCGGTCTTCGAGAACGCGCCTCCGATCCAGAAGAACCAGGCGGTGCGGATCGCCGGCGTGGACGTGGGCAAGGTCTCCGGGGTCGAGGCGCTGGGCGGGGACTCGCCGGCCGTCGAGGTGACGATGAAGCTCGACGACGAGGCGCTCCCGATCCACGAGAACGCCGAGGTCAAGGTGCGCCCGCGCATCTTCTTCGAGGGCAACCTGTTCATGGACGTCCGGCCCGGCACGCCCGACTCGCCGGAGGCGGAGGACGGCTACACGATCCCGGCCTCGCAGACCTCGGCGCCGGTTCAGATCGACCAGGTGCTCGGCACGCTCCAGACGAACACCCGCGAGGATCTGCAGAAGCTCCTGATCGGCTACGGCGAGGCCATCAACGGCGAGCCGCAGCCCGGCGAGGACGACGACCAGGTGGCTGAGGTCCAGGGGCTCACCGCGGCCGAGGCGCTGAACAAGTCGCTCGACTACTCGGCCGACTCGCTGCGCGACACGGCGATCGTCAACCAGGCCCTGCTGGGCACGGAGGTCGCGCGACCTGTCGAAGCTGATCGGCAGCCAGCAGAAGATCTTCGCCGCGCTCGCCTCGCGCGAGAACCAGCTCAAGGAGCCTCATCACCAACTTCAACACGACCATGGGGGCGCTCGCATCCGAGGAGGGCAACCTGCGCGAGACGATCGCCGAGCTGCCCGAGGTGCTCGAGGCGGCCAACCCCGCGCTCGACGACCTCAACGCCGCCTTCCCGCCCACTCGCGCGTTCGCGCTCGAGATCATCCCCGGCGTACGCGAGACGCCGGCCACGATCGAGGCCGGCTTCCCCTGGATCCGCCAGACCCGCGCTCTGCTGTCGAAGCCCGAGCTGCAGGGGCTGGTGAACATCCTGCAGCCGGCGGTCAGCGACTTCGCCACGTTCGTCGACGGCCAGGTGGACCTGCTGCCCCAGCTCAACCTGTTCAATCGCTGCCAGCTCGAGGTCGTCCTTCCCACGCAGGAGCAGCGCATCCAGGACGGCAACCTCAGCGACGGGGCTGCGCAACTACGAGGAGTTCTTCCAGTCGCTGGTGTCGCTCACCGGCGAGTCCCAGAACTTCGACGGCAACGGGAGCTATGTCCGCTTCCAGGCGGGCGGAGGCGTCGTACCAGGTTCAGACCCCGCAGGTCGGGGCACCTCGCCGCTGTTCGCCAACGCCACCCTGCCGCCGCTCGGCACGCGGCCGGCCAAGACCGGCAAGCCGCCCTACAAGCGGCAACTTCGCCTGTCACCGCAACTCGGTGCCCGACCTGTCGCAGCGCACGCATCGGAGCCGGCCCATGATGCGGCAGATCAAGAAGCAGGCGCCGGTCTTCATCTCGATCGTGGTGCTGTTCGTGCTCGCCCTCGGGGTCGGCGGCTACATCCTCACCAACCAGCGCTTCTACCTGCCGGCCTGGTTCCCGCTCGTGGGCACCGACTTCTACGAGGTCAACGCCGAGCTTCAGACCGCCCAGGCGGTCGTGCCGGGCCAGGGCCAGACCGTGAACATCGCCGGCGTCAAGGTCGGCGACGTCGGCGACGTGACCGCTCGAGAACGGCCGCGCGGTCGTCCAGATGAACATCAGGGACGAGTACAAGCCGATCTACAAGGACGCGACGATCCTGCTGCGCCCGAAGACCGGCCTCAAGGACATGTACCTGGCGCTCGATCCCGGCACCGAAGTCCGCCGGCGAGATCGACGAGGGCGGCACCGTTCCGGTGGCCAACACGCTGCCGGACGTGAACGCCGACGAGATCCTGGCTCAGCTCGACGACGACACGCGCTCCTACCTGCGCGTGCTGCTCAACGCCGGCGGCGCGGCCTTCGACGACGAGGCCAGCGGCGGCGTGGAGCAGTACGGTCAGACGGCGGCGCAGGACCTGCGCGAGGCGTTCAAGCGCTTCGAGCCCACCGCCCGGCTCGGCAACAAGCTGACCCGCCTGCTGGCCCGGCGGCGCGGGAACATCCGCCGGGTCATCCACAACTTCCAGGAGTTCTCGACGGCGCTCGCCGGACGGGACCGCCAGCTGGCCGCGCTGGTCGACTCGGCCAACGCCAACTTCGAGGCCTTCGCGTCCGAGGAGACCGCCCTGCGCGAGGCACTGCAGCTGTTCCCGGGCGCGCTCGACCAGACCGAGACGACGCTGACGAAGACCGGCGCGCTGGCGTCCGAGCTCGGGCCCGGCGCTCGAGCGGCTGCGGCCCTTCGCCCGCAACCTCGGTCCCGGCGCTCGAGAAGACCCAGCCCTTCTTCCGCGAGACCACGCCGATCATCCGCGACCAGATCCGTCCCTTCGCCCGCGACGTTCAGCCCACGGTGCGCGACCTGCGCAGCGCGGCCAGCAAGCTGGGCGTCGTCACGCCGCGCCTGACCAAGAGCTTCAAGGTCCTCAACAAGTTCTTCAACATCCTGGCCTACGACCCGCCCGGAGCCTCCGACTCGTTCGGCTTCTGGAGCGCGTGGACGGCGCACAACGGAGCCACGCTCTACACGCTGCAGGACGCCCACGGGCCCGTCAGGCGCGGCCTCGTGCTCGTCGGCTGCACCGCCTACACCACGCTCGAGCAGCGATCATGCGAGGGCAGCCCGCAGCTCGGCCTCCTCACCCGCCTACTCAACCTGCCGCCCGAGCAGCAGGTCTGTCCCAACAACCCGCCCAACGACCTCCCGCCGTGATCAAGCAGACCCCCAGCTTCGGCCGGATCTTCGCGATGGTGGCGTTCGCCCTGTCCTGCTTCGGCATCCTGATCTTCCTGTGGCTGAGCTTCGGCGGCTCCGTGCCCCTGCAGCCCAAGGGCTACCGGGTGACCGTGGCCTTCCCCGAGGCCACCCAGCTGGCGCAGGAGGCGGACGTGCGTATCTCCGGCGTTCCGGTGGGATCGGTCAAGAAGAAGGAGCCCAACAAGGAGACGGGGCTCACCGACACCGAGATCGAGATCGACGCCCGTTATGCGCCGATTCCCAGGGACACGCGGGCGATCCTGCGGCAGAAGACCCTTCTCGGCGAGACCTACGTCGAGCTGTCACCCGGGCAACCGCGCGTCCGGCCGCGTGCCCGACGGCGGCCGGCTGCCGGCAGGACAGGTGTCCGAGACCGTGGAGCTGGACGAGATCCTGCGCACGTTCGACCCGGCCACGCGTGAGCGCTTCTCCACCTGGCTGGACCAGGCGGGCCAGGCGGCGCTCGGCAACGCCGAGGCGCTCAACGACGCGCTCGGCCTGCTCACGCCGTTCGCCGAGGAGACCAACGACGTCCTCGAGGTGCTGCGCGTGCAGAGCGGCGCCACCCGCCGCTTCATCCGCGACACGGGCGTGGTGTTCGACGCCCTGACCGCCCGCGACGGCCAGCTGCGCGACCTGATCTCGAACTCGAACCGCGTCTGGGAGACGGTCGCCGCCCGCGACGCCCAGCTGGCCGACACCTTCCGGGTTCTTCCCACCTTCCTGCGCGAGGGGCGCGCGACCACGCGAGCGGCTGACGCGCTTCGCCGAGGACACCGATCCGCTGATCACCCAGCTGCGGCCGGCGGCACGGGCGCTGTCGCCCACCCTCGTCGATCTCGACGCGCTCGCCCCGGACCTCAAGGGCCTGTTCCAGGACCTCGGCCCGTACGTGAGGGTGGCGCGCAAGGGCCTGCCGGCCACCGAGCAGGTGCTCGACAACACCCGAGCCCCTGCTCGCCCGGCTCGACCCGTTCCTGAAAGCAGCTCACGCCGATCGTCGACTACCTCGGGCTGTACAAGCGCGAGATCGCCGCCTTCTTCGCCAACGACTCCGCGGCGACTCAGGCCAGGGAGGCCGGCGCTCGGCGACCGGTCGGCGCGGATCCACTACCTGCGCACCTCGAACCCGGTCAACCCGGAGATGGTGGCCGGCTGGCCGTTCCGGCTCGGGACCAACCGCTCGAATCCGTACACCGAGCCGGGCGGCTACGACAAGCTGCGCACCGAGGGGCACCTGGAAACCTTCGCGAGCTACCTGTGCACCTCGAATCCCCAGCCCGCCCCGCCGGCGGCCAACCAGTACCTCAACGCGGTCGAGGCCGCGGGCATCGCGGAGTTCGTGTTCGGCGGCCCGCTGAACAACGGCAAGGCCCCGCCCTGTGACCCGCAGGCGCCGCTCGGCGGCCTGGTCGGCCAATCCGGCGTGTTCCCGCAGCTTCAGCCGCTGCCCTAGCTCTGTACCCGTGCACCATATGGGTGGCCAGGGCGGGCAGGTGCCCATCTGGACCGCCACCCGCTGTCCCTCACCCTAAGCTGAGGCGAGTGAAGGGGGATCTGCTCGGGCGAGTGGTGCGCGCGGTCACGCGGCGCCCGCTGCCCGTGCTCGTGGTCACGGCCGTGCTGGCGCTTGCCGGGGCGGCGCTGGCGCTGCGCCTCGAGCCGACCGCGGCCACCAGCACGCTCGTCGATCCCGGCTCCGAGAGCTACGAGGCCACTGAGCGCTTCAAGCAGGACTTCGGCGACGAGGCCGTGCTCGTGATGGTGCAGGGCGAGCTCTCGCGCACGATTCTCACCGAGGACCTGTCGCGTGTGCTGGCCCTCGAAGGCTGCCTGTCGGGCAACGTCCCGAAGAAGGGCCTGCGCGACCTCCCGCCGGTCTGCCGCGAGCTGGCCGAGCTCAAGCCCGCCAAGGCGGTGTACGGGCCGGGCACGTTCATCAACACCGCGGCGGGGCAGATCGCCGATCAGTTCACGGTTCGCCAGCGGGCCAGCCAGGCCCAGGCCGACCGCGCCGCGCGGGCCGCCCGCAGGCTCTCGGCCCGGCGCGGCGACTCTCCCGCCGAGCAGCGGCGCCTGGCGCGGGCGGCCCGCGGAGGCCGCCCAGGCGCGCTTCGTGCAGCAGGTGCTGCAGCTGGGCCTGCGCTACGGGCTCACCGACATCCCGCGCATCAACGACCCGAACTTCGTCTCCACGCTCGTGTTCGACTCCGGCGCCCTCCAGGCGGGCACGCCCAAGTCGCGCTTCGCCTACCTGTTCCCGTCCCGCAACGCCGCGCTGATCCAGATCCGCATGCGCCCCGATCTGTCCGAAGCCGAGCGCACCCGGGCCATCGAGCTGGTCGAGGAGGCCGCTGCGCAGAAGCGGTTCCGGCCCCAGGAGGGCGCTCGCTACATCGTGACCGGGGTGCCGGTGGTCACCGAGGGGCTGGCGGACGCCGTACGCAGCTCGATCCTCATCCTGCTGGTCGCGGCGCTGCTCCTGATGGCGGCCACGCTGGCGCTCGTGTTCCGGTCGCGGCTGCGGCTGCTCCCTCTGGCGCTCGCGCTCGCCGCCGCGGCGATGACCTTCGGCGGCCTGTCGCTCGTGGGCGGCGACCTGACGATGGCCTCGATCGCCGTGCTCCCCGTGCTGATCGGCCTGGCGGTGGACTACGCCATCCAGTTCCAGGCCCGCTTCGATGAGGCACAGGCCCGCGGACAGCGCGAGCCGGCCGTGGCCGCCGCGACCGCGGGTGGGCCGACGATCCTCACCGCTGGAGTGGCCACGGCGGTGGGTTTCCTCGTGCTGCTGCTGTCGCCGGTGCCGATGGTGCGCGGTTTCGGAGCGCTGCTCGTGGCCGGCATCGCGGTGGCGCTGGTCTGCGCGCTCTGCGCGGGCTTCGCCGCGCTTGCCCGCTTTCGCGGCGGACGGCCCGCGCCGGCCTCGCGTCCGTCGCGCCCGGCGCAGCCGCGCTTTCCGGCGCTGGGCGAATGGTTTGCCAACCGGGCGTGGCGCACGCTCGGCATGTCCCTCGCGCATCCCCGGCGAGTGCTGGCGGTGGGACTGGTCGTGGCGAGTGGTCGGCTTGGCGCTCGACACGCAGAGCGAGGTGGTGTCGGACGTCCGCGAGCTGGTCCCGCGGGACCTGCGGGCGCTCGAGGACGTGACCGAGCTGCAGAACGAAACGGGCGTGGCCGGCGAGATCGACGTGACGATCCGCGCCGAGGACATCACCGATCCCTCGGTGATCGCCTGGATGACCCGCTTCCAGGACCAGGTGCTGCGCGCCCACGGCTACCGGGACGGCAAGCGCTGCGGCCAGGAGCGCAACCCGCCCGAGCTCTGCCCGGCCCTGTCGCTGCCCGACCTGTTCAGCGCCGCCGGCAGCGACCAGGCTCAGGTCCGCCGGCTGCTCGACACCGTGCCCGCCTACTTCTCACAGGGAGTGGTGACCGCCGACCGCGACACCGCCAACCTGGCCTTCGGCATTCGCCTGATGTCGCTCGCCGACCAGAAGGAAGTGGTTGACGACATCAAACGCCGCCTCGATCCGCCCGACGGCGTCGAGGCCTCCGTGGTGGGCCTGCCGGTGCTGGCCGCGGAGGCCAACGGCGCGCTGTCCTCGCCGTGGCGGCGCGCGCTCACCCTGGTGGCGGCCCTCCTCGGCGTGTTCTTCGTCCTGTTCGCGGTGCGGCGCTCGGCCCGCGAGGCGGCGGTCCCGCTGATCCCGATCGCGATGGCCACCGGCTGGTCCGCGTTGATCGTGTTCCTGCTCGGGCTGCTCCCCGGCCCGCTCGAGGTGGAGCTCAACCCGATGTCGGTCGGCCTCGGGGCGCTGGTGGTGGCGATCTCCACCGAGTTCAGCATCCTGCTGTCGGCGCGCTACCGCCAGGAGCGCGACGCCGGCGCAGGCCCCGCCCGGGCGATCGAGCTCGCCTACGCATCCACGGGGGCGGCGGTGCTCGCCTCGGGCGCCACGGCCACAGCCGGCTTCGCCGCACTCATCGCGTCCGACATCCGGATGCTCCGTGACTTCGGCATCGTCACCGTGGTCGACCTGAGTGTCTCCCTGATCGGCGTGATGATCGCCCTGCCCGCGGCGCTCGTGTGGGCCGAGCAGCACGGGCCGTTTCGCGTGCGCGACCTGGCCGGGCTGAGGCCGCGGCGGGCGCAGGCGGACTCGTCGTGAGCGACGATCGTTTCGGCGACCTCGGCGAGGAACGCACCGGGGAGAGCGAGTCGATCGGCGACCGGCTTGCCGAGCGCGACCGCACCCACCCGGAGCCCGTCCGGCGCCCCCCAACGCCGCGGCCCACCAACAAGTACGCCTGGGCTGTGGGAATCCTGTTCGTGATGGTGCTGAGCGTGCTGCTGTTCGTGCAGACGCTGCCCAACAGCGGGGACGCCCTGTTCGGGCCGGCGCGCGGCTCGCAGCTGAAGGACTTCGCGGCCCCCTCGGTGCGATCTAACCTGGAGGGCGACGCGAACGTGTGCCAGTCCGAGCCCTGCCCGGAACAGGCCGGCAGGACACCCGCCTGCGCCCTCGACTCGGAGTCGGTGGTCAACGTCTGCAGCCTGCGCCGCCGGCCGCTGGTCCTGACATTCGTGTTCGACCGCGGAGCCGACTGCTACCCCCAGGTCGACCGCACCGAGAGGGTCCGCCGCCGGGTCGACGGCGTCGAGTTCGCAACCGTCTTCTTCAGCCGCAAGGAGCGGGACGAGCTGCGGCGCCTGGCCGAGGCGCGGGGCTGGACGCAGCCGGTGGCCATCGACGAGGATGGCGCCGTGGCCAACCTGTACGGGGTGGGAGGCTGCCCCACGACGATCTTCTCTCGCGCCGGGGGTGAGGTCGCCGCCGTGGACCTCGGCAACCTCACCGAGGAGCAGCTGCTGGCCAAGGCACGCCGGATCAAGGCCGCCGGGGAGAGCGGGTGAGCGAGCTCGAGCTGCATCTTCACGACGGCTGGGTCGACGAGGAGCTGCGCGAGGAGTTCCCCGAGCTGCGCCTCGTGCACGCCGCGATACACGCCAGGCCGGGCCGCTCTCCGGCGGAGGTGAAGGAGCGCATGCGCGCGCTGGCCGACCGCTACACCGGCGGGAAGGTCATCCACATGCGCCAGGACTCCGTGCCCTGGGCCTACCGCGTGTTCTCGCGCCAGGTGGGAGTCGATCCGGACACCGACCGTACGCCGGTGGAGGCGATCGCCGTCGAGCGTCTGCGCCACGGAGGGCTGCGCAGCGAGAACCTGGTCGACGACGCCCTGACTATCGCCATCGCGGAGACCGGAGTGCCGGTGTTCGCCCTCGACGGCGACCGGGTGCAGGGAGAACTTGGGCTGCGGCTCTCGAGGCCGGGCGAGACGCTCGGACCCACGCGGCCGCTCTCGACTCGTCAGATCGTGGTGGCCGACGACTCGCGGCCGGTTGCCGTGGTCATGAGCGACGTGGCCGAGGACGCCGGCGTGACCGACGACTGCACCTGGATGATCCTGTGCGCCCTGCAGGTCAAGGGCGTGCCGCGAATCGCCTCCGAGGAGGCGCTCTGGCTGGCCGCCGACGTGCTCAGCCTGGGTCGCTGAGCGTCGCCCGCCGCAGGCGCCAGGATCGCCCGCGCAGGGGTCACAGGGGCTAGACTGGCCCCAGCCGTGCCAGGGGTTGTCGACAGACCAGTTGGCCCGCTCGTTCCCACGCTTCCGGACGAGCGCGCGGCACGGCGGACGCTGCTCGACCAGATCGCACGGCTCGAGACGGAGCTCTCGGGCCTGTTTTGTTCCACGTGGCCGCGCAAGGACTTCGAGTGGGACGTGCCGGGGCGGGGCGGCCCGCGGCTGCTCTCCTTGGCCGAGCTCGAGGAACTGCGCGACGACCTGGCCGAGCGCACCTCGCACGCGCGCCGCGCCCTGTCCGACCGGACGTACGTGGAGGAGCAGAAGCGCGCGCTCATCGAGGAGATGACCCTGGAGCCGGAGGCGCACCACTGGGCTCACGTCTCCAGCGAGGACATCGGCGAACCGGGCTGCCGGCACTGGCACGTCCGCCCGCGTTACGGGCTGATCGGGATGCTGCTGAACTGGTGGCGCGTCGTGATCTCCTCCGGCTGTCCGTTAGCCCGGCTCCATCGGGACTGGCGAGCGTTGCGCGCCGGAGGCCGAGCCAGGTGGCCACGGCGAGCGGAGCGAGGGTCCACCCTCGCGAGCGAGCCGGGGGTGCCTGGCGACGGCAGTCCGGCGCGCAAACGCCTAGGACCGATGGATCCGGGCCTGGCCACCTGAATGGGCCGCAGGAGCCGCAAGCGCGGAGGGGAGACCACGCGCGCGGAGCGCGATGCCGCTCGGCGGGAGCGCCAGGAGCAAGCGCCGGCGCAGCGCGCGCCCGCAAGCCGCCCCAGCCGTGGCGGGCGACCGCCGGCGTCGGAGCGCCCGCGGCCTCCGTGGGGCAGCTTCCCGTTGTCGGAGCTCGTGATCCTGCTGGGGATCGGCCTGATCGTGTGGGGGGCGATCAGCGGGGAAGCCGGCGAGGAACGGCTGCTGGCCGGGCTCGTGATCGCCTCGCTCGGCGGCGGCGAACTCGCGCTGCGCGAGCACCTGTCCGGCTTTCGCTCGCACTCGAGCCTCCTGGCCGGGGTGGCCGCGTTCGTGGTGGTCACGGTGGTGGCGCTCGGGCTCGGCCCGGTCAAGGTGTGGGTTCTCACCGTCCTGGGCGTGGCGGTCTTCGCGGCGACCTTCTACGCGATGAGGGAGCTGTTTCGGCGGCGCTCCGGCGGCCTGTCGTTCAGATAGCGTGAGGCCGCGATGAACGACCAGCGGCTCCGCATCTCGGGGATCCATCACGTGACCCTGATCTGCGCCGACGTCGAGCGCTCGGTCGGCTTCTACCGCAACCTGCTGGGTATGCGACTCGTCAAGCAGACGGTCAACGAGGACGATCGCGGCGCTCGCCACCTCTTCTTCGGCGACGAGGAGGGACGGCCGGGCACCCTCATCACATGCCTCGAGTACCCGGAGCTCGAGGAGGGATCGGTGGGCCGCGGCTCGACACACCACCTGGCGCTCTCGGTGGGGTCCGAGGAGGAGCTGGCCGGCTGGCGCGAGTACCTCGCCGGCAGGGGCATCCCGGTCACCGAGATCATGGACCGCACCTACTTCAAGTCGGTCTACCTGCGCGATCCCGACGGCCACATCCTCGAGCTCGCCACCGTGGGGCCGGGGCTCACGGCCGACGAGCCGCTCGAGGAGCTCGGGCGGCGACCCGTCTGACCCGGTTGAGCGCCGGCGGCCGAGCCCTGGGGCTCAGCCGCCGTCGCTGTCAACGGGTGAGGGGGAGGCCCCCACCCGTTGATCCCCGGCTGGGCTAGGCGGCCGTCAACGCGCGCTCGCGCGCACCCACCGGCGCCCCGGAGGGCGCTTGGGTCTCACGCGGCGCCGAGGTGGCGGGCGTGACAGCCTCTTCTCCAGCCGGAGCGTTCTTCGCGGCCAGCACCTCGGCCAACGCCTGGCGCTGCCGCTCGGTCAGCGTCCCCACCTGCTTGTTCTCGGGGACTCCGAGAGAGACGAGCAGTCTCCTGCAGCGGGTCCTGCCCCAGCGCTTCTGGCTCATCAGCAAGTCCGAGATCGACATGCTGTGGGCCTGCCAGGGACAAGTCAGGACCACCTCCCCCGCGGAAAGCTCGCCCGCCGCGATGGAACGCTTCATTCGAGCCCGCGCAAGCCGCACGCGATTCGCGTACTCCAGTGCCCGAAGGTGCTGCTCCTGCCCAGCGTCCATCGTCGCCAACTTGCCCATCAGACCTCCCCCGCAATTGATGCGATATACAGCGGTGCAGTTCCCCGGCGGCCTTGAGTGAGGCGTCTCCGAGGGGATTCTGAGGGGAGGGAACCTGATCGCGGTCGGGGACCCGACCCGCCGTCGACGCCTCTCCCTTCACACCTTCCCGGCAGCCCTTAGGCCGCGGCCCATCAAAGCCGCTCCCGGCGTGAGCGTCAACACGGAACCGTCGTGGAGTGCCGCTAAGAGCGGCCTTTTCGTGAGCCCGGGCGTTTGTGGCTTTCTCAACGAGGGAATGTCTCACGGTCGGGCCGAGCCCCGTCGCGGGCGACGAGTATGTTGAGGCCGTGCGCTCGACCAAGATCGTCGCCACGATCGGCCCCGCGTCCTCCGACCGAGAGGTGCTCGAGCAGATGATCGCCGCGGGCATGGACATGGCGCGGCTCAACTTCGCCCACGGCACGCGCGAGAGTCACGCGGAGACCGCCGCGGCCATCCGGGCAGCGAGCGAGAACGTCGGCCGCGAGGTCGCGATCCTGGGCGACCTGCCGGGGCCGAAGCTGCGGATCGGTCCGGTGGCCGGCGGCGTGGCGGAGCTCGCGCTCGACTCGCGTGTCGTGCTCACGGCGGACGCGGTGGAGGGAGACTCCAACCGCCTGCCCGTGGCGTGGCCCGGCTTCTCGGAGCTGGTGGACCCCGGCGACGTCTGCTACCTGGCCGACGGCACGGTGCGCCTGCGGGTGGACGACGTGGACGACACGGACGTGCTCACGCGGGTGGAGGTGGGGGGGAGCGTGGCCTCGCGCCAGGGCCTCAACCTGCCCAACGTCACCGTCTCCCTGCCCGCGGTCAGCGACGAGGACATCTCACTGATCGACGCCGGCATCGACATGGAGCTGGACTTCTTTGCCCTGTCATTCGTGCGCCGGCGCGAGGACCTCGAGCCCGTGCGCGAGCATCTGCGCGAGCGCGGGGTGGAGGTCCCGCTGATCGCCAAGATCGAGAAGCCCCAGGCGGCCGCCAACGGCGAGGAGATCATCGACTCGGCCGACGCGATCATGATCGCCCGCGGCGACCTCGGCATCGAGCTGCCGATCGAGGAGGTGCCGCTCGTGCAGAAGCGCCTTCTGGCGCTCTCCGGCCGGCGCGCCAAGCCGACCATCACGGCCACCCAGATGCTCGAGTCGATGGTGCACTCCACCCGGCCCACACGCGCCGAGGTGGCCGACGTGGCCAACGCGATCTTCGACGGCACCGACGCGGTGATGCTCTCCCAGGAGACGGCGGTGGGGAAGCACCCGGTGCTCGCGGTGGAGATGATGGCGTCGATCGCGCAGACGACCGAGCGCGAGCTGCCCTATGGGCGCTGGCTGGCCGAGCGCGGGCCGCAGGCCAACAACCAGTACCACGCGATCGCGTTCGGCGCGGTGGGCGGCGTGTACCAGCTCGGCCTCAAGTGCATCGTGTCGCCGACCAACACCGGAACGACGGCGCGCCTGATCTCGGCATACCGTCCTCGGGCGCCGGTGCTCGCCCTGTCGCCGCGGCCGGAGGTGGTGCGGCGCTGCCGGCTCCTATGGGGCGTGCACCCGCGCCTGCATGAGGAGCCGATGGACACCCTCGGCCTGCTCGAGGCGTGCGCCGACGCGGCCCTCGACGCAGGCTTTGCCGCGAAGGGCGACAAGATCGGCATCACGGCCGGCCTGCCGGCCGGGTCGGCCGGGGGCACGAACCTGTTCAAGGTTCATACGTTGGAGTAGGGCGGAGCGCGCCGCGCTCTACCCCCGCCCCGCGCGCCGGCGCTCCCTGAACGCCTTGGCCTTCGCGAGGTTCCCGCAGTCCTCCATCCTGCACCAGCGGCCCGAGCGGTTCTTGGAGTGGTCGTAGAAGGCCCACTCGCACTCCTCGCGTGGGCACGCTTTCAGGCGCTCCCAGCTGCCATCGGCCACGGAGTCGGCCACGATCGCCATCAGCCGGCCCAGCGCGGCATCTGCGCCCTCGCCCTCGGGGACCAGCTCCGGTTCCGCGCCGGGGCGGAAGCGGACGCGCACCCCGGCCCGGCCGGCGGCGCGGTCGAGCCGCTCGACCTTCTCCCCCTGGAGCGGCAGGCCGTTGTTCTGGAGCAGCATCGCTCTCAGGCCCTCGCGTACGTCGAGAGCTCGGCGCAGGTCGGCGTTCCCGACCGGCTGGCCGGCGTCCATCAGGCCGCGCTCCGAGAACCAGGCACGTAGCGCGTCGGGGCTGTCGAGCTCGTCCTCGCCGCTCTCGAGGTCGATCGAGTTGACGAAGCGCTGGACGACCTCGAGCGGCTGGGGCGCAGTCTTTTCGGGGGTTGAGTTGCCTGGCGGCATCGGTAACTGGTGAAAGAGTTTAGCCGGTTCTTGATTCTGGTATAACCACTTAGATGGTTACCGCCTCACGTAGATCAAGACGGTCAGTCGAGCGGCATGAGCTCGGGTCCCTCCTCGTGCACGAAGATCAGCGAGCTCTGCAGGCGCGCCACCTCGCGCCGTTCGGTGAGTGCCCACACCAGGTCACGCAGATGATCCGGGTCCCGCACGGCCACGTGGACGATGAAGTCGGTGGTGCCGGTGAGCGCCATGACCGTGCGCGTCTCCGGCAGTTTGCGGATGTGGGCGAGCACCGTCTCGATCGCGTCCCGCCCGTGGGCCGGCCGCTGCTGGATCGAGAGGATCGCCTCCATGGGACGCCCCACCGAGGCCGGGTCGACATCGGCCCGGAACCCGCGGATCACGCCCTGGGCCTGCAGCTCCCGCACACGCTCGAGACACGTCGAGGGAGCCACTCCGACTTTCTCGGCAAGCGCCTTGTTGGTCTGGCGAGCATCCTTCTGGAGCTCGAGCAACAGCGCACGGTCGATCGAATCAAGTTCGGCACGGCTATTCATCTACAGAACGATATACGGTGAGAGGGCTGTTTCTCCATACGGCGAGTAGCGTCTTGAGGCCGATGAGCACCAGGGCCGCGCGAACCAGACCCTCCTCGGCCTACGCCGCCGGCGCACGGGCACTGCTCCCGTTGTCGCCGGCGGTGGTGCTCTTCGGCGCCTCCTTCGGCGTGCTCTCACAGTCGGCGGGCTTCGACCCGGCCGCCGCGATCGTCATGAGCGCCACCACGTTCGCGGGCTCGGCGCAGTTCGCGGTGATCTCCGTGCTCGGCGCCGGCGGCACCCTCCTCGCGGCCGTGGCGGCCGCGGTCCTGCTCAACGCGCGCTACGGCCCGATGGGCCTTGCCGCGGCGCACACCTTCTCGGGCGGCTGGCTGCGACGCACGCTCGAGTCGCAGCTGCTCGTGGACGAGAGCTGGGCCATCTCACAGCAGGGCGGTCGTTTCGACCGGCGCCGGATGCTCGGCGCCGGGATGGTCCTGTACGTCGGCTGGCTCGGCGGCACGGTGCTCGGCGTCGCGGTGGGGACCGGCCTCGGCGACCCAGCCACGCTCGGCCTCGACGCCGCCTTCCCCGCGCTGTTCCTGGCGCTGATGGTTCCGCTGATCAGGTCGCGCAACGCCCTCGCGGCCGCCGTGGCCGGAGCGGGCATCGCGTTGCTCCTGACCCCGCTCACCCCCGCCGGCGTGCCCGTGATCGCGGCGACCCTGGCCGTGCTCTTCGGCCTGCTCCCCGAGCGTGGGCTCCGCTCCGAGAAACACGAAGCGCCCGAGGGGCGCGCCGTTCGCCGGCGGCCGGCCGATAGCCCCCGCGTTGTCCGGGGTGAGGCGTCGTGAGCTCCGCCTGGGCGGCGGTGCTGCTGGTGGGCGTGGCCACGGTCGCGATCAAGGCCGGAGGGCCCGTGCTGGCCGGTGAGCGTGAGATGCCCGTGCGGGTCGGCCGGATGGTCGCGCTCGTGGGCCCGGCGCTGCTCGCCGCCCTCGTCGCCACCCAGGCCTTCGCCAGCGACGACCAGCTCGTGCTCGACGAGCGCGGGGCCGGCCTGGTGGCCGCGGCCGTGGCGATCGCGCTCAGGGCGCCGATCATCGTCGTCGTGGGCGTGGCCGCCGCCAGCGCGGCCCTGCTTAGGTTGGTGGGATGAGCGCTCGGGGCTGGCTGCTGTTCGCGTCGATGTCGGTGATCTGGGGCGTGCCCTACATGTTCATCAAGATCGCCGTGGACGAGCTGTCGGCCGGCTTCGTCGCGTGGTCGCGGGTGGCGATGGCGGCGGCGATCCTGCTGCCGATCGCCTGGCGCACCGGTGCCCTGCGCGGCCTGTCGCTGCGCTGGCTCGTGGCCTTTGCCTTCGTCGAGATCACGGTCCCGTTTCCGCTGATCGCGTTCGGCGAGGAGGCCCTGTCGTCGTCGCTCACCGCGATCCTGATCGCCGCGGTGCCGCTGATGGTGGCCTTCCTCGCCCTGCGCTTCGACCATTCCGAGCGCCCCACCAAGGCCCGGCTCGTCGGGATGCTCGTGGGGCTCACGCGGCGTGACCGCTGCTCGTGGGCATCGACGTGGTGGGGAGCACCGAGGAACTGATCGGAGCGGGCGCGATCCTCGTGGCGACGATGGGCTACGCCGCCGGCCCGATGATCGTGAAGAACCGGTTCGCCAAGGCGGACCCGATCGGGCCGATCGCCGGGGCGCTCGGCATCGCCACGCTGCTGCTCCTGCCCGCAGCGCTGCCGGGGCTGCCCACGGAGACGCCCTCGGGCGACGTGATCGCCTCGATGCTGGTGCTCGGCTTCGTGTGCACCGCGATCGCCTTCCTGATCTTCTTCCGGCTGATCACCGAGGTCGGTCCGGGCCGGGCGACGGTGATCACCTACATCAACCCCGTCGTGGCCCTCGGGCTGGGCGTGGCGATCCTCGGCGAGAGCGTCACCGCCGGGGCCGTGGTGGGCCTCCTCCTGATCCTCGCCGGATCGTGGCTCTCCACCGACGGCCGGCTGCCCCCCGGGCTGGCCGAGCGGGTACGCGGCCTTACCGGGGCGCGGCGCGAACAGCCCGCACGGCCGCGACCGCAGGAGCTGCGGGCTTAGCCGCTAGACCGGCGGAGCCGCCTGTTCGACCTCGTCCTTGACCTGTTCGAACAGGGACAGGGCTCGGTCGAGGTGCTCGCGCTCGTGGGTGGCCATCACGCTCGTGCGCAGCAGCGCGCCGCCGCGCTGCACGGCCGGGTAGATCGCGACGTTCACGTAGACGCCCGCGTCGTAGAGCGCCTTCCAGAGCATCACGGCCTTCCAGTCGTCGCCGACGTGAACGGGCACGATCGGGGTGATCAGGTCGCTCCCGTCGGGCATCCGGTTGGGCTCCATCACCTCGTAGCCGAGGTCGCCAAGGCCGTCGTGCAGGTAGCGCGCGTTGTCGAGCACCCGCTCCATCAGCTGCGGGCCCTCGTCGGAGCGGATGATCTCGAGCGCCCCCATCGCCGCGCCGATCGCGGCGGGCACCGCGGCAGCCGTGAACATGAACGAGCGCGACTGCACGCGCAGGAAGTCGATCACGTCGGCGGGCCCGGCGATGAAGCCGCCGCAGGATGCCAGCGACTTCGAGAAGGTGCCCATGCGCAGGTCCACCTCGTCCTCGCAGTCCATCGCCTCGGAGGTTCCGGCGCCCCGGGCGCCGAGCACGCCCACGCCGTGGGCCTCGTCCACCATCAGGCGCGCGCCGTGCTTGCGGCACAGCGCCGTGATGTCGGGCAGCGGCGCCACGTCGCCCTCCATCGAGAACACGCCGTCCACCACCACGAGCACTCCGCCGCCGTCGGACTCGGCGCGCTGCAGCATCGTCTCCAGCTTGTCGAGCCGGTTGTGCCGGTAGGGCCGGATCCGCGCCCGCGACATGCGACACCGCGTCGAGGATCGAGGCGTGGTCGCCGCTGTCGCAGATCACCGTGTCGCCCGGACCCAGCAGTGTGCCGATCGCGCCGGTGTTGGCGAGGTAGCCGGTGGTGAACACGAGAGCGTCCTCGACGCCCATCCAGTCGGCCAGCTGCCGCTCGAGCTCGAGGTGGAGCTCCAGCGTCCCGTTGAGGAAGCGCGAGCCCGTCAGGCCGGTGCCGTACTTCTCGAGCGCTGCCCGCGCGGCATCCTTGACGCGCTCGTCCCCGGTGAGGCCCAGGTAGTTGTTGGAGCCGAGCATGATGCGCTCGCGACCCTCCATCTCGACCACCGGGCCGGCCGGGCCCTCGAGCACCCGGAAGTAGGGCATGAGGTCGTGATCGCGAGCGGCCTGAAGCTGCTCGAGCCGCTCGTGGCGGCGTGCCTTTTCGAAGAGATCGATAGCGGTCGGCATATACAGTCCCGCGCCGTGTCCGTGGAGGTCTCGCCCGTCGCCTCGCGCAGAGACCTGCGCGAGTTCATCGAGCTTCCGTACCGGCTGCACTCTAACGAGGACTGCTGGGTGCCCCCTCTTCGCCTCGAACGCCGGCTGTTCCTGAACCGCAGGTTCAACGCCTACTTCCGCCACGGGGAGGCGCAGCTGTTCGTCGCCCGCCGCGACGGCCGGGTCGTGGGGCGGCTGAGCGCGCAGATCGATACCGCGTTCAATGAGTTCCACGACAACGCCTGGGGCATGTTCGGCTTCCTCGAGTTCGAGGACGACCCCGAGGTCCTGACCGCCCTGCTCGACGCCGCGGCGGGCTGGCTGCGCGAGCGCGGGCGCGACGTGATGGTCGGCCCGATGGACTTCACCATGAACGACGAGAGCGGCGTGCTGATCGAGGGCTACGAGCGTCCGCCGATGGTGCGCCAGGCCTGGCACCCGCCCTACTACCGCGAGCGTTGTGAGGAGGCGGGGCTCGAGAAGGCGATGGACCTGTTCATGTGGGAGCTTCACATCACCGGCCGCGATCGCGTGATCTCGATCATCTGGGACCTGGCCGAGAAGCTCGAGCCCAAGCACGGCATCCGGATTCGCAAGATGAGCCGCCGGCGGCTGCGCCGCGAGCTCGACGCATTCGCGGAGATCTACAACGAGGCCTGGTCGCGCAACTGGGGCTTCGTGCCCTACTCCAAGGCCGATCTCGACGCCTACGCGCAGGAGCTCCAGCTCGTCTACGACCGCGACTGGTTCATGGTCGCCGAGGACGCCGAGGGCAAGACGGTGGGCATCGCCATCACCGTGCCCGACATCAACCAGGTGCTGAGCAGGATGAACGGGCGGATCCTTCCCTTCGGCTGGTGGCACTACCTCAACCGCAGGCGGATCGTGGACCGATGCCGGGTCGGATTCCTGGGCGTGAGGCCGGCCTACCAGCACACCGGCGTGGCCGCCGGCCTGTACGCCGAGCACTTTGACATGGCCGAGGTCACGCGGATCAAGGGCGGCGAGATGGGCTGGATTCTCGAGACCAACAAGGCGATGAACCGGGGCATGGAGGCCATGGGCGGGACCATCGTCAAGAAGTTCCGCGTCTATCAGCGCGGCCTCTGATTCGGGGTCCCGGTCTCCCGGTAGACTCGCCGCGATGCCCGATCACGCCGCCCTGCCCGAGCCCGAGCACCGCGAAGCCGACGTGCGTCCACTCCCGGTGCTGGCCGAGCCGCGCACCGTCGAGCGCGCCAGAGAGGTCCCACTTCCCGCGGCCATCGTTGCCGCCACGGGGGGCTTCCTGCTCGGCGTGGCCACCTTCGTGCTGGTGCGGGTCCTCCGCCGCCCGCGCAGCTCGGTGGCCGTGCGCCTGGGGCGCGGTCGGGGCCGCGGCAGGCGATCGGAGATCGCGGCGTCACGTTCGTTTCTCGTGGACGTGCATCTCCTGAAGGACCGATGAGCGAAGCAGCCGGCGTTGCCGGCTGCGCCGTGACGTCAGCCGCCACCGTTGAAGCGGAGGTCACCCCGGTGGGGCCCTATCGGCTTCCCGGGGCCGGCCGTGATTGTGTGCTCGTCAGTCGCGGGGGCGCGCTGGCCCGGCTCTTGCACGTGGACGACGAGCAGGTGGTGGTCCACGCCTGGGCGGCCGCCGGCCGGGTGCGCTTCCGCGCCCAGGCGCAGAGCCGCGCCGGCCGCCCTCGAGGGCATCGAGCGGATGCGCTTCGCGCTCGGCACCGATCATGACGTCTCCGAGTTCCACGCTCGCTTTCGCCGCGATCCGCTGGTGGGCCCGGTGATCCGTGCTCGGCCATGGGTGCGCCCGCGACGGCGCCCCGAGCCCTTCGAGGCGCTGGCCTGGGCGGTCTGCGAGCAGCTGATCGAGTCACGGCGCGCCGGCGCGATCGAACGCCGGATCGTGCGCCGGCACGGACGGCGCAGCGCCTGTGGCGGCTACCTCGCACCCCCCTCCGCGGCCTTTCTCGCCGGACGTTCGCCCGCGGAGCTCGACGCCTGCGGGCTGGCGCCCAAGCGCTCGATCGCCCTCATCAAGGCCGCTCGCGAAGTGGCCTCGGGCCGAGCCGACCTGGGCCGCGCACGAACCGTCCTGGCAGCGGCTGCTGGCGATTCCCAACATCGGCCGCTGGACGATCGAGATGCTCGCCTTCGAGGGTCAGGGCCGCGACGACCAGATCCCTGCGCTCGACGTGGCCTACCTCAAGCTCGTGGGCCGGGCGGCGGGCCTGGGCCGCCGCGCGACCGAGGATGAGGTGCGCGCCTTCTTTGCTCCCTACGAGGAATGGGCCGGACTGGCCGGTCTATACGCTCTTGGCAGGAGGTTCACCCGATGACAAAGCTAGAAAAGACCGACCAGGAGTGGCGCGAGGAGCTGTCGCCCGAGCGCTTTCACATCCTTCGCGAGAAGGGCACCGAGCCGCCTTTCACCGGCGCCTACACCTACTCCAAGGCCGACGGCATCTACCGCTGCGGGGCCTGCGGCAACGAGCTGTTTCGCTCGGACTCCAAGTTCGACTCCGGCACGGGCTGGCCCAGCTTCACCGAGCCCGCCGTGGCCGAGGCCGTCGAGCTGCACCCCGACAACTCGCTCGGCATGGTCCGGACCGAGGTGACCTGCGCGCGTTGCGGAAGCCACCTCGGCCACGTCTTCCCGGACGGTCCCGGGCCCGACGGCCAGCGCTACTGCATCAACTCTGTCGCGCTGGATCTGGACGAGAACGGGGCGGAGTAGGGCCTCCGGCCCGCTCCGGCGCGGGCCCCTCGCTCAGGCCGATTCGGTCGTGCAGCCGGCGCAGGGCCGGCGGCGACCACCAGTTCCACTTGCCGAGCAGGGCCATCAGCGAGGGCACCAGCAGCGTCCGCACGACGAAGGCGTCGATCAGCACGCCGAAGGCGGTGGCCACGCCGATCTGCTGGATGAAGGAGATCGACGAGGTGGAGAACACGCCGATCGCCACGGCCAGCAGGATCGCCGCCGCCGTGACCACGGCACCGGTGCGCTCGAGGCCGACCGCCACCGCCTCGCGTTCGGAGTAGCCGGCGGCGCGGGCCTCCTTGATGCGGCCGAGCAGGAACACGCCGTAGTCGGTGGACAGTGCGAACACGAGCGCGGCGGCCACCAGGAAGTCGGTGGGTTCGATGCCGCCGTTGGACGTGTAGCCGAGCAGACCCTCGAGCCGGCCGTCCTGATAGATGAACGTGAGGATCCCGAGCGCCGAGCCCACGGTCAGGGCGTTCATGACGATCGCCTTGACCGGCAGCACCACCGATCCGGTCATCAGCCACAGGATCGTGAACGTGAGCAGCGCGAGGATGGCCGCCGCCAGCGGGCAGCCGGGAGGCGATCGCCTCCTGCTGGTCGACGAACTCGGCCGCGGCGCCGCCGACGAGCACGGGGAAGACCGCGCCGCGGTCGCGGATGTCGTCGACGAGCCCCTGTGCGACCTCGCCGTCGGCCCTGCCCTGCACCTCCACGTCCACCTGCCAGGTATCCCGTCCCAGCGCGCGCGGCTCCTGAACGGCGCGCACGCCCTCGAGCTGGGTCAGCTCGTCGGCGTAGCGCCCGACCTCCGCGGCGTCGGAGCGCGGCGCCTCGATGGTGACCGTCAAGGGGCTGGTGTTCTGGCCGGCGAAATCGCTGCGCAGGCTGTCCGCCACCACGCGGGCGCTCTTGTCCTTGGGGATCACCGTGTCGTCCACCGGCGTCCAGACCGCCCTCAGTGCAGGGAGGGCGAGCGCGAGCATCACGGCGGCGGTCACGACCGCCACGAGTCCGGGACGCCGCATCACCGCGTGCGAAAGCCGGTACCAGGCGCCCTCGCTCTCGGGACGCTCCGGACGCCGGCGCCGCTTGGCGAGCTTCTGGCCCCAGATGGCGAACAGCGCGGGTGAGATCGTGAGCGCCGCGGCCGCCGCTACCAGGGCCACCACTGCGCCCGCGATGCCCATCGACTGGAGGAAGCCGAGTGGGAAGAGGGTCAGCGTGATCAGAGCCGCCGACACCGTCGCCGCGCTGAAGGCCACGGTGCGGCCCGCGGTTGTCATGGTCGTCCGGATCGCGGCGGCGCCGGCACCGGAGCTGTCCAGTTCCTCGCGGTAGCGCGAGACCAGGAACAGCGTGTAGTCGATGGCCAGACCCAGCCCGAGGCCGATCACCAGGTTGAGGGCGAAGATCGACAGGCCGTACACCTGGTTGACCAGCAGCATCACCAGGAACGTGCCGAGCACCGTGGTGATGCCGACGATCAGCGGCAGCCACGCCGCCCGGCCCCTGAAGAAGACGAGCGACAGAAGGATGAGGATCGGGAACGCGATCATCTCGGCGCGGCCGAGGTCCTCGGTGACGGTGTCGCCGATCTGGTTGCCGGCGAACAGCCCACCGCCCAGGGTCACACCGGCCTCGTCGCCGAAGCGCTCTTCGAGCCGCTCGATCACGAGGTCCTCGTCGGCGTCTGCGAGCAGCGTGGCGGCGACGAAGGTGGACTGCCCGTCCTCGCTCACGAAGGCGTCGTCGCGGGTGGATACGGCAGATGCGGTGGACGCGATGCCCGGATCGCCGGCGAGCGACCCCTCCAGCTCGGCTATCCGTTCGCGGCCCGCCGCCGACTCCGAGCCCTGAGGAATCTCGGCCAGCAGGATCACGCCCGCCGTCTCCTCGCGGCCGGTGGCGGCCTCGATCCGCTCGGTGGCACGCGCGGAGCCCGAGTCCTCCGGGGTGAAGCCGCCATCGTCCTCGAGCTGACCCGCAACCGGGCCGCCGAGGAAGCCCGCGACCAGCACGAAGGCGAGCACGATCAGAAGGGTGCGCCGGGGATGGGCGCCGATTCGGTCTGCAAGTGCGGTGAGCACGGTCATCTACTCCTAATTGATCGACCTATAACACTCTTGCACACGAGTCAAGGGCGGGTCGGTCGATGGTGCTCGGCCTACCTCTAGGACGGGCGTCTGCACAGCGAACTCATCGCCCGGGAGCGCTCCTCGCTCCGCTCGGCACGGGGCGCGCGCGTTCGGGGCGCCGCTACACGACCGGGCCCTTCCCTCGCTACAGCCCGGCGCCCGGCAGCAACTCGTTGTTGTAGGCGGCCTTCGGATCGGGCGGCTGCTCGAGCAGGCCGTTGTCGGCCATCCAGGCGGAGAAGGCGTCCCACTGCGTCCGGGTCCTGCCAGCCGTACGGCTTGCCTTCGGGCGGGAAGAACAGCGGCAGGGTGACCTTGACCACCGCCCGCTGGAGCTCCGGGATCGAGATCGGGATTCGCCTCGAGCAGGCCCTCGATCGCCTGGTTGGGATCGTTGCGCAGGTCTCGGGTGCCGCGCGACAGGGCGCCGATGAAGGCGCGCAGCTTGCTGCCGTCACGCTCGAGCGCATCCTCGTTGGCCACCAGCACCAGCTCGTTGTAGCTGGGCACTCCGGCGTCCTCGATGCGGATGATCTGAGGACGCTTGCCGGCCAGGCGCAGCTCGGTGCCCTCGTAGTTCCAGAACGCGCCCAGGGTGGCGTCGACCTTGCCGGTGAGAAGGGCCGGAGTGAGCCCGAAGCCGACGTTGCGCTCGGTGACGGAGTCGGGCGGCACGCCGGCCTCGTTGAGGATCGTCTGCAGGTAGGCGGTCTGGTAGTCGATGCCCGCGGTGCCCACCTTCTTGCCGCGCAGATCCGGCGGGCCGGCGGATCTTCGCCTTGGGCAGCGACATGATCGACGTGAGCGGTTCCTGGACGATGGCCGCGAGGCTCACCACCCGCAGGCCCTGGTCGCGCGCCCGGAAGACCTCGGGCTCGTAGGAGATGGCCAGGTCCACTCGCCCTGCGGCGACCTGCTTGATGGGCGCGGCCGGGATCGGGCGGCTGCCGGATCTCCACGTCGAGCCCGGCCTGCTCGAAATGCCCGCCCGCCTGCGCCGCGTAGATGCCGGCGTGGTCGGCATTCGGGAAGTAGTCGAGCATCAGCTCCACGCGCTTGGACCCCGAGGGCTCGAGCGTGTCCTCCTTCTCGCCGCAGCCGGCGAGGACGAACAGCAGCAGGCCCACCATCAGGGGGGCGAGCTTGATCATGCGGTTGTTTCCTTTCGGTTCCACGGACAGGCGATGCGCTCCACCAGGGCGACGAGCACGAACAGCGCCACCGCCATCAGCGTCAGGAGCACGATCCCCGCGTACACCCGCGGGGTCTGGAGCTGGTTGTTGCCGAGCAGGACGAGTCGTCCCAGGCCCTCGTCGGCGCCGGCCGCCTCCCCGAACACGGCGCCGATGACCGACACCGTAGCGGCCACCTTCAGCCCGCTGAACAGGAAGGGCAGCGAGCTGGGCAGCTCCACCGAGCGCAGGGTGCGCAGGCGCGAGGCCCCGAGACTGCGCATCAGCTTGAGCAGATCGGGCTCGACCGAGCGCAGTCCGTCGAGCAGATTGACGGTGATCGGGAAGAAGCAGATCAGCGCGACGATCGCGAGGATCGGGCCCATCCCGTAGTCGAACGCCAGCACGAAGATCGGCGCCAGCACGACGATCGGGATCGCCTGGGAGGCCACGAGCAGGGGGTAGGCCGCGTCGCGCAGCGGGCGTATCAGGTGCATGGCGACCGCGAGCCCGATCGCGCACACGGTCGGCGATGCCGAGGCCGAGCAGCACCTCCCACAGCGTGACCAGGGCGTTCTCGCGCAGGAGCGTCCAGTCGCTGCGAAGGGCATCCCAGGTCTCCACCGGCGAGGCCAGCGTCAGGTCGTCCACCGAGTCGAGCGAGGCCACGCCCTGCCAGGCGGCCACGAACAGGACGAGCAGGGCGATGCTGAGCAGGTACCTCACGCGCGCAGCGCCTCCAGCGCCCGGGCCCGCAGCGCCGTCAGGGCCGGGTCGGTGATCGAACGCGGCCGCGGCAGGTCCACCTCGAAGTCGGCGATCACCCGGCCCGGGCGGGGGGAGAGCACCAGCACGCGGTCGGCGAGGAAGACCGCCTCCTCCACGTCGTGGGTCACGAGCAGCACCGTGCGCGGCTCGTCGCCCAGCGCCGCCTCGAGCCACTCCTGGAGGTCCGCGCGGGTGAGCGCGTCGAGCGCGCCGAAGGGTTCGTCGAGCAGCAGCACCGGCCGGCCGGGCAACAGCGTGCGCAGGAAGGCCACACGCTGGCGCATGCCCCCGGACAGCTCTCCGGGACGGGAACGCTCGAACTCGGCGAGCCCGAAGCGCTCGAACAGCGGCTCGGCGCGCCGCCGGGCTTCGCGCGCGGCGCACTCCCTCGCACTCGAGGGCAAGGGCGGCGTTGGCGAGCGCGTCGCGCCACGGGAGGAGCAGGTCGCGCTGAGGCATGTACGCGCAGACCCCGCGCCGCTCGGCGGCCGAGTGTGCCCCCAGAACGCTCAGGCTGCCCTCGTCGGGCTCCTGCAGACCCGCGACCAGCTCGAGCAGGGTCGACTTGCCTGAGCCCGATGGGCCGACCACGGCGGTGACGCTCGTCGCGGCGCAGCCGCAGGTCGATGCCCTCGAGCGCGGTCAGCCCGCCGTAGCGGCGGGTCACGTCCTGAACAACAAGAGGCTCCCTGACAGGAGCCTCGGCCTCGGTGTGCATTGCTCCCTCCGCGGGCATTACCCCACAGGTTCGAAGGGTCGGCGCCGGGCGGTGTCGCCACCGAGAGCGCCCTCTCAGCCCGCTGTCCCGCGAGCCCCCCTGACTTGACGCGTCAGAGTGTAGTCAAGCGGTTCGCAGCTCGGCGATCGCGTTCACGAACGCCTCCAGCTGCTTGGTGGTCCAGCACTCGAAGACGCCGTCGCAGAAGGGCTCGTAGGAGGACATCACCGAGTCGCCGTAGTTCCAGTACAGGCGCGGCTCGGGGTTGATCCAGAACGTGTGCCCGGCGCGCTCGGCCACGTGGCCGAACACCTGGGCGTGGGGCTCGCGGCCGTTCGTGCGGGCGTCGCCGAGCACGATCACCGTGGAGCGCGGATCGAGGTCGTCGACCACCTTGTCGAGGAACTCCACCCAGACGCGGCCGTAGTCGGTGTAGCCGGACACGTCGGCCACGCCGGCGTCGGTGGCGATCCGGCGCGACACCGCCTCGAACGAGCGCTCGCGCTCGAACACGTCGGTGACCTCGGAGATCCGCTCCACGAAGACGAACGAGCGCAGCTTGCGGAACTGGTCGTGCAGGGCGTGGAGCACCGACGAGGAAGAACACGCTGGCGCTGGTGACGCTCGTCGACACGTCGCAGAGCACGTACAGCTCCGGGCCGCCGCGGGCGCCGCGGGCCGGTACTTGAGCTCGAGCGGCACCCCGCCGGTCTGCAGCGAGGCGCGCATCGTGCGGCGCACGTCGACCTGCCAGGAGCGCCGCCGGCCGCGGTGCTCGCGGCCCTGCGAGGCCAGGCGCCGCTTCAGCTGCGCCACCACGCGGTGGACCTGGGACAGGTCCTGGGCCGGGTTCGAGGGCAGCGCGCGGTCGAACTCGCGCAGCGGCTTGGCCGGGGGCAGCGACTGCGTTCGCTCGATCATCTGGCGCTCGAGCTCGCGCCGGACGTGGCGCTCGAACTCCTGCAGGCGCTCGCGCGGCACCGCGTCCGGGTCGGGCAGCTCGGCGCCCGGCCGCTCTCCGCGCAGGCCCGAGCGTGCGCCGGATCCGCTGCACGTCCACGCCGATCACGCCCGAGCCCTCGCCCTGGCGCCCGAAGGCGGCGATGGCCAGCCGCGCGAGGTCGCGCATCTCGCCGTCGGAGCCGGCGCGGATCGCCTCGCGGATGCGCTCGCGCAGCGCGTCGAGGTCGAGCTCCTCGGCGCCGCCCTCGAAGCGCTCCTCGCGCAGGCCCTGCTCGATCGCCTCGCGCTCGACCGCGCGGAAGAAGAAGCGGTCGAAGAGCACGTCGAGCACGTGGCGGTCCTCCTGCGACTTGGCGAGCGTGGCGGCCAGCGCCTCGCGGAAGTCCTCCTGCGAGGTCCAGCTCACCGCGTCGAGCGCCTCGAAGGCGTCGAGCAGCTCGGAGGTGCCCACCGCCACGCCCTCGCTGCGCAGCTCGTCGGCGAACTCGAGCAGCCGCGGGGCCATGCCCGGCCGGGCCCGGCGCTCGCGGCATCCCGCCGTACAGCGCGGGGTTAGCCCGCCTGGCGCGCCCCGAAGAGGCCATCGCCCAGCTTCACCCCCACCCGCTCGGCCACCAGGTCGAGGTCGGTGCGGTGCTTGACGATGATCGACATCGTCTTCTCGAGCACGGCCCGGTCCACGTCCTCGGCGCCGAGCAGGAGCAGCGCGCGCGCCCAGTCGATCGACTCGGCGATCGACGGCGGCTTCTTCAGGTCGAGCGCGCGCACCATGTGGATCACCTCGACCAGCTTGCGCGCGATCCCCTCGTCGAGCTCGGGCGCGTGCAGCTGCACGATCTCGAGCTCGCGCTCGACGCTCGGGTAGTCGAGCCACAGGTACAGGCAGCGGCGCTTGAGCGCCTCGGTCAGCTCGCGCGAGTTGTTCGAGGTGAGCACCACCAGCGGCTGCGTGCGCGCCTCGACCACGCCCAGCTCGGGGATCGAGATCTGGAAGTCGGACAGGACCTCGAGCAGCATCGCCTCGAACTCCTGGTCGGTCTTGTCGATCTCGTCGATCAGCAGCACCACCGGCTCCTCGGCCGAGATCGCGTTGAGCAGCGGGCCGGGCGAGCAGGAACTCCTCGCCGAAGATGTCCTCCTGCACCTGCTCCCAGCCGGTGCCCGGCGCCTCGGTCTGGATGCGCAGCAGCTGCTTGCGGTAGTTCCACTCGTACAGCGCCTTGGCCTCGTCGAGGCCCTCGTAGCACTGGAGCCGGATCAGGCGCGCGCTCGGTGGCGCGCGAGACGCGCCTTGGCCAGCTCGGTCTTGCCCACGCCGGCCGGGCCCTCCACCAGCACCGGCTTGCCGAGCCGGCCGGCCAGGAACGAGACCAGCGCGGCCGACTCGTCGGCGAGGTAACCCGCCTCGCCGAGCCGCTCGCGGGCCTCCTCGATCGTCGCGAACTCGTCGCTCATCCGCGGCCAAGGATACTTTCGCCGCCCTTGCTCGCCGCCCTCCTCCTCGCGATGTCGGACTTCCTCGACCCGGGCGACGGCCCGGATCCGGGCGGCGACTTCCGCGTCTCGCCCACCTTCTTCATCGTGCTGCTGGTCCTCGGCTTCGTGGTCGGGACGCTCGGCCACGTGATCAAGTCGCGCACGCTGGTGGCGATCGGGGTGGCGATGGTGTTCGCGGCGCACGGTGTTCCTGCCGCTGGCCTACACGCTGGCGCGCTAGCGCGCAGCGACTCGCGGAAGCCCGCGCGCCAGCTCGCGTGCGCCGGCCGCCAGCCGAGCTCGCGCTTGGCCCTCGCGTTGGAGGCGCCGGGGAGCACGGTCGCCATCTCGGCCACCATGCGTCCGGCGACGAGCCGCGCCAGCCAGACCGGCACGCGGCGCGGCGGCTTGGCGCCCGAGCGCCTCGGCGTAGACCGGCAGCCAGTCGCGCATCGCGGCCGGCTCGTCGTCGACGACGTTGTAGACGCCCGGGGCGCCGCGCTCGACGCGCCGCCACCGTGGCGTCCGCCGCGTCGTCGACGTGGACGAACGAGAACAGCGCCGCTGCCGTTGCCCACCACCGGGAAGCGCCGCCGGCGCACGTCGGCGGCCGTGCGAGCCGTCCTCGGCGTAGTAGGTGCCCGGGCCGTAGAACCAGCCGTAGCGCAGCACCAGGCCCTCCATGCCCGTCGGCCTCGAGCACCTGCCGCTCCATCTCCTCGACCGCCTGCATGGCCGCCGCCGAAGGGCGCCGGCGCGTCGAGGAAGAGCGGCGCGTCCTCGTCCATGCACCGCGGCTCGCCGCCGGGCGCGTAGGCGAAGGCGATGCTCTGGCAGACCAACCGCCGCGCGCCGGCGGCCTCGGCCGCGTCGAGCAGGTTGCGGGTGCCCTCGCGTGCGCACCCGGTTGGTGGCCTCGTAGAGATCCTTCTTGCGCGGGTCGAAGCGCTCGGGCAGCGCGGTCAGCTCGTGGACGACGACCTCGGGCGCGGCCTCGGTCGACCGCCTCGCTCGAGCGCGTCGCGGTCGAAGACGTCCACGACCGACGGCGCGTGCGCCCGCCGCGCGGATCGCCTCCGCGCTGCGCTCCGAGCGGGTCATGCCGGTGACCTCGTGCCCGGCGGCCACCAGCCGCGGCACGAGCGGCCGGCCGATCGCCCCGCTCGCGCCCGCCACGAAGACCCTCATGCCGGCGCCGCCTCGCCGCTCGCGGTCTGCAGCATCCAGGCCAGCAGCACGGTCGCCAGCACGAGCGAGACCGAGGTTGACCGGGCCGAGCCACGACGGGATCGGCCTCGCCCACGTCGATCAGGTGGTTGACCGAGTGCAGCGCGTTCTGGACGAAGGCCAGCGCCAGCACCGGCACCCGCCAGCGAGACCGGCTGCACGCGACGCAGCGCCACGCCGCCGAGCGCCAGGTACCAGGTGGCCAGGTCGCCCATGTAGTGGTCGTTGCGCGACGCCGTAGGGCCCGATCTCGTCGAAGAAGAAGCCGGGCGTGAGCCACAGCAGCAGGCCGAGCACGAGCTGGACGACGGCGAAGACGATCAGGAGGAGCCTCATGCGCAGCGTCTTCATCTAGCGCGCAGGGCCGCCAGAAGGCCCGACGCCGTCGCCCACCGGCAGCACGCAGGCGAGCCAGCGCTCGCTGCGCAGCAGCTCGGCGTTCAGCCCGCGGGCGGCGGCCAGCGAGTCCGGGTTCCAGCTGGTCTCGGCGCCGGCTCGGCAGCGCCACCTCGCCGGACATCAGCAGGTTGTCGACCACCAGGTGCAGCGCTCGGACGAGCTTCGGCTCGGCCAGCTCGATGTAGCGCGCGGTACTCGCCCTTGGCGGCGTCGACGAAGAGCAGGTCGAACGGGCCCTCGAGGGCCGGGATCGTCTCGAGGGCGTCGCCCTCGACCAGCTCGACCCGGTCGGCCACCCCGGCGCGCTCGAAGAAGCGCGCGCCTGCGCGGCGCGGTCGGGGTCGCGCTCGAGCGTGACCACCCGGCCCGCCGCGAGCTGCTCGGCCATGTGCAGCGTCGAGTAGCCGATCGCGGTGCCCACCTCGAGCACCACGCGGATCGAGCGCGCGGCACAGCACGGCGAGGAAGCGGCCGGTCTCCCAGTGCACGATCGGCACCGAGTCGCGCTCGGCCACGGCTTCCATCTCGGCCATGACCTCGGAGCGCTCGGGCCGCAGCCCGTGGAGGTAGCGCTGCACGCGTTCGTCGAGGATCCGCATCGCCCGCAATGTACCCTGGACGCGTGGCCGGATCGGTCGAGCGATCGCACATCGCGCCGGAGGAGAGCGCGCTGCCGGAGCCGGTCGACGCGGTCGAGGTGAGCGCGCGAGGGGCTGGCCGGCGACCGCTACGCCGAGGCGCGGCGACCTGACGCTGATCGAGGCCGAGGCGCTCGAGGGCCTCCGACCGGACGCCGGCATCGAGCTGACCCGACGAGGAGTCGCGGCGCCAGGTGCTCACGCGCGGCATCCGGTCTCAACGACCTGGTCGGCAAGCGCTTCACGGTCGGCGAGGTCGAGTGCGTGGGCGTCGAGCTGTGCGAGCCCTGTGCACCACCTGCAGGGGCTCACCTACGACGGCGTGCTGCGCGGCCTGGTGCACCGCGGCGGCCTGCGCGCGGACATCGTGAGCGGCGGGCGCATCGCCGTGGGCGACGAGGTCACAGCTTCCGGCGCATGAACAGGTTTCGGCCTCCCGGGGGGTCGTCCCAGCTGTCGAAGCCCAGCGACTCGTAGAGCGCCAGCGCGGGCTCGTTCTCCTCGTTGACGTCGAGCTCGACGCGAGCGCAGCCGCGCTCGCGCGCGCGCTCGAGGGCCGCCTCCACCAGCGCCCGGCCGAGCCCCGTGCCGCGCGCGGCTCGTCGGACACGTAGAGGTCCTCGAGCAGGCAGTCGTCGGTGTCGGTACCAGAGGCCGTGGCGGTAGCGCAGCTGAGCACACGCCCGCGGGCGGGTCGCCGCCCAGCAGGTACTCCGTGTTCGGGTCGTGCGAGCAGCCGCCGGACGCCCGCTCGGAAGCTCTCGTCGCCGGGCTCTGAGCGCGTCGTCCAGTTGCGGAAGCGCGATGAGGAGGCGCGCCACCTGCTCGGCGTCGGTCGGATGGCGGCGATGGCGGCATCGGAGCGATCGGGATCATGACGCAGCCGCAAGTATCTGCTCAGGCAACTCGTTCTGCCGTCGCCCGAAGGAGCTTCCATGGCGCTCATCGAGGTACCCTCGGGACTCGAGGGAGTAATCGCGTTCGACACCACGATCGCGGAGCCCGACAAGGAGGGCGGCGCCCTCCGTTACCGCGGTGTCGACATCGAGGAGCTCGTCGGCCGCGTGCCCGTTCGAGAAGGTCTGGGGCCTGCTCGTGGACGGCGAGTACGAGCCCGGCCTGCCGCCGGCCGAGCCGCACCCGCTGGCGGTGCGCACCGGCGACCCGCGCGTGGACCTGCAGGCCGCGCTCGCGATGCTCGCGCCGGAGTGGGGCCTCCGGCAGCTGATCGACATCTCCGACGAGCAGGCGCGCGAGGACCTGGCCCGTACCTCGGTCATGGCGCTGTCGTTCGTGGCCCAGTCCGCACGCGGTGTCGGGCGTCCGCCGGTGTCCGCAGCTCGAGATCGACCAGGCGCAGTCGATCCCCGAGCGCTTCCTGCATTCGCTGGCGCGGCGAGGCCGACCCGCGCCACGTCAAGGCGATCGACGCCTACTGGATCTCCGCGGCCGAGCACGGCATGAACGCCTCGACCTTCACCGCCCGCGTGGTGGCCTCGACCGGGGCCGACGTGGCGGCCGCCCTGTCGGCAGGCGTGGGCGCGCTGTCCGGCCCGCTGCACGGCGGCGCGCCGTCGCGCGTGCTGCAGATGCTCGACGGGGTGGAGGAGACCGGCGACGCCGAGCGCTGGGTCAAGGACGCGCTCGACCGCGGCGACCGGCTCATGGGCTTCGGCCACCGCGTCTACCGCGCCGAGGATCCGCGCGCGCGGGTGCTGCGCCGCACCGCCCGCGAGATCGGGGCGCCGCGGCTGGAGGTGGCGGAGCGGCTGGAGGAGGCGGCCCTCGCCGAGCTCAAGGCGCGCAAGCCCGACCGCGTGCTCGCCACGAACGTCGAGTTCTGGTCCGCCGTGGTGCTCGACTTCGCCGACGTTCCGCCGGACCTGTTCACCCCGCTCTTCTCGTGCGCGCGCGTGGCCGGCTGGTCCGCGCACATCATGGAGCAGAAGCGCGAGGGCCGGCTGATCCGGCCGAGCGCGCGCTACGTCGGTCCTGACGCCGCGGTCAGCGGACGCCGTGAATGGCGCAGGGCCAGCCTGAAGCCGGCACTGACGGCCGCTCAAAAGCGGCTGGTGCTGGTCGCCGCGATCCTGGGCACGACCGTGGTCACGGTCGACTCCACGGTGGTCAACATCGCCCTGCCGGCCATCGCCGACGACCTGGGCGGGGGCCTGGCGGGCCAGCAGTGGACGTCCAACGCCTACCTGGTCACGCTCGGCTCGCTGCTCCTGATCGGCGGCTCGCTGGGCGACCTGTTCGGCGAGCGACGCGTGTTCGCGCTGGGCACGGCGCTGTTCGGCGTGACCTCCCTGTTCTGCGCCGTGGCCCCGACGATCGAGTTGCTGGTGCTCAGCCGGGCGCTGCAGGGCGTGGCCGGCGCGCTGCTCACGCCGGCGGCCCTCGCGGTGATCGTGGCCGCCTTCCCGCCCGAGGAGCGCGGCAAGGCCGTGGGCGCCTGGACCGCCTGGGGGGGATCGGGACCGTGTTGGGCCCGGTCGTGGGCGGTCAGCTCGTGGACGCCGCGTCGTGGCGCTGGATCTTCGCGATCAACATCCCGATCGTCCTGATCACCCTGTTCCTCGTGTTCCGCGCGGTGCCCGAGGGCCGCGGGCGCGACCCCGAGGCCAAGGTCGACGTGGTGGGCGCCACGCTGTGCGCGCTCGGGCTCGCCGGCATGACCTTCGGCCTGATCGAGCAGCCGCTGCGCGGCTGGGGCGACCCGGCGGTGTTCGGGACGCTCGTCGGCGGCGCCGTGCTGTTCATCTCGTTCCTCGTCTGGGAGTCGCGCACCTCGCACCCGATGCTCCCGCTGGAGTCTGTTCAAGCGGCGCAACTTCGCGCTGGGGAACTTCGAGACCTTCTCGATGTACGGCGGGCTGGGCCTGCTGTTCTTCTTCCTCGTTCTGTTCCTCCAGCAGGTGGCCGGGCTACAACGCCCTCGAGGCCGGCTCGGCCAGCATCCCGGTCACGATCGTGATGTTCCTGTTCTCGATGCGCTTCGGAGCGATGGCCGACAAGTACGGCCCGCGCTTCTTCATGGGGGTCGGGCCGCTGGTGGCCGCTGCTCGGCCTGGCCTGGTTCCTGCGCCTCGACGCCGACGTGGACTACCTGACCGACCTGCTGCCCGGCCTGCTCGTGTTCGCGGTCGGCCTGTCGATGACGGTCGCCCCGCTCACGGCCACGGTGCTGGCCGACGCCGACGAGGCCAACGCGGGCATCGCCTCGGGGGTCAACAACGCGATCGCGAGGGTGGCCAGCCTGGTCGCGATCGCCGCGGTGGGCGCCGTGGTGGCGTCGGCGTTCGGCTCCGACGCTGAGGGACGAGCTCGGCAGCCAGCTCAACCGCCCCGAGGTGGCCGCAGCGGTGGAGGAGGCCGAGCAGCAGCCGCTGGCCGACGTCCCCGTTCCCGGCGCGCCGCCGGAGGTCCAGCGCGAGGTGTCCGCGGCCGCCGAACAGGCCTCGGTCGACGCCTTCCGCATCGGGATCGCCATCGCCACGGCGCTGGTGGCTCTCGGCGGGATCCTCGGCCTGATCGGGATCGTCAACCCGCGCCGGCGAGTGGCGGCCAAGGATTGCCCCGGGGGCCAGCTGGTGGGCGCCACCGAGGAGGGCTCACGCCAGTCGCCCTGCGACTGGGGCCGGGGAAACCTGGAGAACCTCGGGCCGTCACGCGCCTGAGCGGTTAGAGTCGCTCCGTGGACGGGCTCGATCGCCGCGAGTTCCTTGCCGGCGCCGCCGGTGGTGCGTTCGCGCTGGCGCTGCCCGGTCAGGGGCTGGCCGATGTCATCGCCGAGCCCTCCTCGCTGTCGCCCCGCGCCGCGCGGGCGCTGCGCTCGGCGGTCAAGGGCAAGGTGTTCCTCCCGCGCACGCCGGGCTACAACCGCGCCCGGCTCGTCTACAACCTGCGCTACGACGGCGCCCGTCCCGACGCCGTCGTGCAGGCGGCGTCGACGCAGGACGTGGCCGCCGTGGTCAGGTGGGCCAACCGCTTCGACGTGAGCGTGGTGGCCCGCTCCGGCGGCCACAGCTACGCGGGCTACTCGACCACCGGCAACGGCGTGGTGGTCGACCTGTCGCGGCTCAACCGCGTACGCGTGAGCGGCGGGCGCGCGGTCATCGGCCCCGGCGCGCAGCTGATCGACATGTACTCGTCGCTGGCCCGGCGCGGCCTGACGGTGCCGGGCGGCTCCTGCCCGTCCGTGGGCGTGGCCGGGCTGGCGCTCGGCGGGGGTCACGGTCTCGCGGGCCGCCGCTGGGGCCTCATGACCGACAACCTCCGCGCGCTGACGATCGTCACCGCGGACGGCCGCATCCGGCAGGTGGACGCGGACTCGAACGAGGACCTGTTCTGGGCCTCCCAGGGCGGCGGGGGCGGCAACTTCGGGATCGCCACGAGCCTGACTCTCCAGACCCATCGCGCGCGCCGCGCGTCCTACTTCTTCATCTCCTTCCCCTGGTCCCAGGCGAGTGCGGTGCTCGCCGCCTGGCAGCGCTTCGCGCCCGACGCCCCGTCCACACTCACCTCGATCTGCTCGCTCGGCACCGGCTCGGGATCGCCCCAGGTCACGGCGCTCGGCCAGTACTTCGGCTCCCCCGCCAAGCTGCGCAACCTGATCAGGCCGCTCGCGCGGATCAGCGGTGCGCGGGTGAGCGTCGGCAGCGCCGGCTATCTCGCGCTGATGCTGCGCTGGGCGGGTTGCGCGGACATGAGCTTCCGCGCCTGTCACACCGTCGGCACCTTCCCCGGCGGCACGATGCCGCGCGCCAGCTTCTACGCCAAGTCCGACTACTTCGACGAGCCGCTGTCCGCCCGTGCGCGGGCGACGATGATCAACTGGATCGAGCGCCGTCAGCGCTCGGGTCGCGGGTCCGGCGCCCTGATCCTCGACGCCTACGGCGGCGCCTACAACCGCCCGGCCGCCGACGCCACCGCCTTCGTGCACCGGGACATGCTGTTCTCGCTCCAGTACGGCGCCTACTTCAGCGGCGGGGGAGGCGCGGCCGCCAACTCGTGGATCAACGGGGTCTGGCGCGCGCTGCGGCCGTTCGCCTCGGGGCAGGCCTACCAGAACTACATCGATCCTCAGCTCGCGGGCTGGCAGCGCGCCTACTACGCGGGCAACCTGCCCCGCCTGCGCCAGATCAAGAAGCAGGTCGACCCCGACTTCCGCTTCCGCTTCAAGCAGGCGATCCCGCCCGCGCCGTAGATCCGGCGGGCGACTCCCTGCCACCATCAGGCGGTGGACCGTGAATCGCTCAGGCGGCTGCGCGCCCAGCCGGGGTATCTGCGATTCGTGTCGGCGGCCACCCTGGCCCGGGTCTCGGACGAGATGTTCTCCGTCGGCGTGGTGCTGCTCGTGCTCGACCGCACCGGCAGCGCCGCGCTCGCGGGCGCCACGGTGGCGGCGATCACCCTGCCCAGCCTCGTCACCGGGCCGCTGCTGGGCGCCTGGCTCGACCTGACCGGCCGCCGGCGCGTCCTCATGGTGGCCGACCAGCTCCTGATCACCGCGGTCCTGCTGGCCGTGGTGCTCATGGTCGGGAACGCGCCGGACTGGACCATTCCCCTCGTCGTGCTCGCGGCGGGGCTGACCTACCCGCTCTCGTTCGGCGGCTTCACGAGCCTGATCCCGGTGATCGTGCCGGACGAGCTGCTGGCCCCGGCCAATGCGCTCGAGACCACGAGCTTCAACTCGGCACTCGTGATCGGTCCGGCCCTCGCCGGCGGACCTGTCCGCGGCGTTCGGCCCGGCGACGCCGCTGCTGGTGGAGGCCGCGCTGGCGCTGTGCGCGCTGGCTCTGATCGTGCGGATCCCGGGGCTCGACAGCGGTCCCCGGCGAGACGGCCGCGGGACCCTCCTCGGCGTGGCGGCCGACGGCCTGCGCCAGATCGTCTCGGTCCCTGAGCTGCGCGGCATCACCTTCGCGGCCGCACTCGGCCTCGGCGGGCTCGGCCTCATGACGCTGGCCTTCCCCCTGTTCGCCGTGGAGCACCTGGACATCGAGCGCAGCGCCGCCGGCTACATGTGGGCCGCGTTCGCGGTGGGCTCCACGCTCGGGGCGCTCAGCCTGGTGCGGATTCAGCGCCGCGTGCCGCCCGAGCGGATCGTGCTCGCCGGCTACGCGATCTTCGGCGCGCTCATGCTGCTGTGGCCGCTCGCCGGCTCGCTGCCGGTGCTCCTGCTGCTGATCGCGCTCGCCTCGTGCGCCGACGGCCCGGCCCTGGCGGCCCAGTTCGCCGTGCGCCAGCAGGTGGTGCCGCCGTCGCTCTACGGCCAGGTGTTCACCACCGCGGCCGGCCTCAAGGTCGGCTCGTTCGCGATGGGCGCCGCGCATTGCGGGCCCGCTGGTGACCAGCCTCGGATCCGCGGAGACGATGGTGGTCGCGGCCTGCGCGCAGATCGGGGCCGCCGTGCTGGGCCTGGTGTTGATGCGGCTGCCGGGGCGGGCGGTGCGCGGCGCGAGGCTGCTCGAGCGCCACGGCGCCAGTCTACTCCCGCGGCGCGTAGCGGTGGTGCAGGATCAGCGCGTTGCCGTCCGGGTCCTCGAAGTAGGCCTGGTGGCAGACGCCGCTGTCCACGATCTCCCCGCTGAACGTCACTCCCTGGCGCCTCGAGCTCGGCGCGGCGGGCCGCGACGTCGTCGACGCGCAGGGCGATCGCGTTGGTGTTGGGGGCGAAGGCGCGGCCGAAGGCTTCGATCTCCAGGACGGCGAGCGTGAGGTTGCCGGTCTCGAACTCGGCGCCCGGCATGCGCCCGTAGCGGACCGGGTTGGGCAGGCCGAGCACCGTGCCGTAGAACTCGATCGCCCGGTCGAAGTCCTTGACCGGGACGGTCACGAAGTCCACGCCCTCGACCACCGGGGACGGAGCGGTCACGGGCGGATCTCCTGGACGGCCCAGCCGTTCCCGTCGGGATCGTTGAAGAAGAGGAACTTGTAGCGCACCCGAGTCCGGCGGGCCGAGCTCCTGGACCTCTCCCACCTCCACGCCGCGCCCCGAGAGGTCCGCGACGGCGGTGTCCATGTCGGTGACCACCAGCTGGAGGCCCTTCACGGCACCGGGCTCCATCGGCGCCAGGCCCGTGCCGATCACGATCGAGCAGGCCGAGCCCGGGGGCGTGAGCTGGACGATGCGAGTCCCTTCGACGGGACTGCTGTCGTGGTCCACGTGGAACCCCATCTGCTCGGCATAGAAGGTCTTCGCGCGATCCACGTCGGAGACGGGAACGACGACGACTTCGAGTCGGTAGTCCATCTGGTCTGCTCTCCTCAGGTCAGGGTTTCGGCCAGCCGGTCGAACGCGCTCTCGAGCCCGCCGGCGGTGGAGTCGGTGTGTTCGCCGGTCGCCCAGATCGTGGTCTGGAAGACCATCTCGGTCGTGCCGTCGCGGCGCTCCGTCAGAGTCACGGTGCCGACAGCGCCCTCGTGGCAGTCCTCGCGCGGCACCTCGGCGAACACCAGCCGCTCCGGCGCGAGCACCTCGCGGTAGACGCCCTCGGTGGGCATCTCGGCGCCGTCCTCCTCGGAAACGGTGGTCACCCGAAAGGCGCCGCCGGGCCTCACGTCCATCGTTATGGACGAGGGCACCGCGTTCCAGCCGCGCTTGCCCCACCAGCGCGCCAGCCGCTCGGGTTCAGTCCATGCCTTCCAGACGAGCTCGCGCGGGGCTTCGAAGACGCGGGTGATCGTGATTTCTCGCGCGGTAACCGCGCCGGAGGCCGCCTCTGTCATTGCCGCGGTCCCTTCTGGATGTCGTGCAGGTGCTCCTCCAGGCGGTCGAAGCTGTCCTCCCAGAAGCCCCGGTACTCCGCGAGCCAGTCGGCGGCCTCCTTGAGCGCCTCGCCCTGGAGTCGCGAGGGGCGCAGCTGGGCGCTGCGGCCGCGCGAGATCAGCCGCGCCCGCTCGAGCACCTTGAGGTGCTTGGAGACGGCCTGGAGGGTCATCGGGAAGGGCTCGGCCAGCTCGCCGACCGTGGCCTCGCCCTCGGAGAGCCGCGCCAGGATCGACCGGCGGGTGGGGTCCGCGAGCGCCTGGAACGTCGTCGTGAGTTGATCGACCGCCATGGGCAGCGTGTTCACCTGCTTGGTTGATAAACCGTTCGGTTGAGGATACAGCCTGGGCGGGTGGCGCGTCTCAGGGACGCGGCCGGCGCCGCCGCCCGCGCCGGCCGGCGGCGCTCTGGGGCTCGACCTCTGTGGTGGGTGGCGAGGGGCTCGCGTCTCGTCCTCGTCATCCTCGGGCCCCAGCCGCAGCTGCTCACCCGCCTCCGGCCGGTAGGGCTCGAACTCCGGGGGCGGCAGCGGGTCGGTCTCGGTCTCGTCGGCCGCAGCCGCAGCGGCCACGCGCCGCGCCGCTCGCTCGCGCCCCGGCCTCCGCCGCTCACCCGGCTTCGCCGGCGTCTCCCACTCCACGTCCGGCAGATCGTCGGGCGGCCGCTTGGCTCGCTCGCGCGCGCCGGCCAGGAACAGCAGCGCCGCGCAGGCGAGCGCGAGCAGGTTCTGGCCCAGGGAGCGCTCGAACAGGCGCGCGACGATCAGGGCCGCGGCCCAGACTCCGGCGGCCGCGATGATCGTGCCGTCGCCGAAGGGCAGGTGAAAGCGCCTGCCCTCGCCGCGTGCGAACAGCAGCGCCAGCACCCCGAGGGCGAGCAGCACCTCGGCGGCCTCGACGAACGAGAACGGGCCGAAGGTGCTGACGATGAGCAGCAGCGCGGCGCCCGCCGCGACCCTCTGCTCGAGGTTCAGCGCCCGGAGAGCCTGCAGCGCGCGGTGCGGCAGATCAGCCACCCGCGCCGCTCACGCCGCCGCGCGAGCCCCTTCGCGGATGCGGCTGTCGAGCAGCTGGGCGTCGGCCTCCGGAACCGTCCGGAGCTGGCCCTGGAAGGCCAGCTGCCAGTGCTCCAGCGGCCACTTGCGCACATGCTCCAGCTCTCCGCGCCAGCTCCGCGGCGGGCACGAACTGGTCCTCGTCGAGCACGACCTCGGGCTCGGTCGAGAACCGCCATGGATAGGGATCGACCTTGCCCGGCTTGCCGGGCCAGATCTTCTTGCGATCCTCGTACATCTCGCCCGTAACCCGCACGATGGCCCCGAAGGCCTGTACCCCGGTCAGGTAGAACACGATGCGGTCGCCGGGTGCGATCTGCTCGGCCATTCCCCGCCTGCCTTCCTTGGCCCCGATCACCGCGAAGCCGTGCTCGCGGGTGGCGCGGAAGTTGTCGAGTGAGCCGGTGAGAACCCAGGTCTTGGCCACGGATGGGAAGAGTAGTGGCGGCCCCCTTGTACTGTGTTCCCCGCCATGAGTGACCCGGATCCCGACCTGATCGCGCCGGACGAGACCGCCTACCGGCTCGATCTGACCGCGGCCCAGCTGAAGATCACCTGGACCGCCCTGAAGTCGTTCCTCGACGACTTCGGTCATGACGAGCACGAGGTGCAGCGGCTGACCCGCGAGGTGCTGGACAAGCTCCCCGACGAGCACTCCATCCGCTCCATCGACATCGGGCGAGGCAAGTAGCGCACCGATGTCCGGGGATCTCACCCGACGCGACCTGATTCGCGCCGGCGGAGCCGGTGCGGCCGGTCTCGCATTGCTGGGGGCCGGCGCCTGCTCCGACGACGAGGACTCGGGGGCCCAGGCCCGCACCACCGCGGCGCCCCCGCCCAACGCGATGAACGTCGTGGTGGTGGTCATGGACAGCCTTCGCGCCGACCACGTCTACGGCCCCCGGGCGCGCACCGACTCGATGAACAAGGTCATCCAGCAGGGGCTGCGCTTCATGAACGCCTATCCGGAGGGCATGCCCACCATCCCGGCGCGCAGGGCGATCATGGAGGGCAAGCGCACGTTCCCGTTCCGGGGCTGGAAGCCTCGCTGGGACGACCTGCCGCCCCAGCCCGGCTGGGAGCCGATCGGTCGCGGCGGCGAGATGTGGACCGAGGTGCTGCGCCGCAACGGCTGGACCACCGGCTACGTCACCGACAACCCGCACCTGCTGCTGCCGGTGCACAAGCGCTTCCGCGGGAAGTTCGACCGCGTCGAGCTGGTGGACGGCCAGGTGCCGGTGCGGCGCAAGCCCAAGCGCAAGGTGTCCCAGAAGCAGGTCGACCGCTACCTGCCTCCGTCGATGCGCGACGGGCGCGCCGAGCCGCGCATGGCCGCCTACCTCGCGGTCAACCCGCGCGACCGGCGCGAGGAGGACTTCAACGCGGCCAAGGTCTTCCGCAAGGGCATGGGCTGGATCGAGTGGGCGCGCGCCCAGCAGCCCTTCGCGCTGGTGATCGACTCCTTCGACGCGCACGAGCCCTGGGACGCCCCCCGCCGCCTGGTCGATCTCTACGGGCCGCCGCGCGCCGACGGGGTCGAGCCGATCCAGCCCTTCCCCACGCCCGTCCGGCCAGTGGCGCGAGCTCGGCCTCTCGCAGGGCCTGCTGCGCCGCATGCGGCAGCTCTACGCCGCCGAGGTCACGCTGGTCGACGCCTGGCTGGGCAAGTTCCTCGACCGGCTGGCGAACCTGGGGATGGAGGAGAACACGCTCGTCGTGCTCGTCTCGGACCACGGAGTGCTGCTCGGCGAGTACGGCTGGGTGGGCAAGCGCTACTCGGAGATGCACCAGGCGCTGACCCATGTGCCGATGGTGATCCGCCACCCCGCCGGCAAGGCCAAGGGCCAGGCCGACCAACTACTACGCCTCCACCCACGACATCGGCCCGACGGTGCTCTCGATGCTGGGAGTCGACCGGGTTGAGGGGATGAACGGTGTCGATCTCTCCCCGCTGATGGAGGGCCGCGCGCCGTCCAAGAAGCGCGGCTACCGCACCGCCTCGTACAACACCTACGTGAGCGCGGGCGACGACCGCTGGCTGCTCATCTCCGGACCGCGCCGCCAGGAGCTGCGCCTGTACGACCGCAAGTCCGACCGCGGCGAGCTTCGCAACGTCGCCCGGCGTAACCCCGAGCAGGTGCGCCGGCTCTGGAACCTGATCCTCCGCGACGCCGGACCGAAGGGCCTGCCGCGCTTCTCGAACGCGGGCGGGGGCGGCTAGGCCGGCCGCGCTACGCCGCGTAGCGGGCCGCGCTGCGAGCGCGCGCCTTGGCGGCCTCCTCCTCGCGGTCCTTGGGCGGCGCCGAGGTGACCAGCTCGTCCAGCAGCCGGATCGAGACGGCGCTGACCGCCTCGACGGCGCGGTCGAAGGCCTCGGCGTTCGCCTGCGAAGGCTTGTTGTAGCCGCTTATCTTGCGGACGTACTGAAGCGCGGCCGCACGGACCTCGTCCTCGGTGGCGGGGGGCTCAAAGTTGTGGAGGGTGCGGATGTTGCGGCACATGAGAGGGAGGCTAGCGGCGGCTTCCGCGCTCCGCGAAGGCGCGCAGCGCGGCCCGTGCGTCGTCTTCGTCGAAGAGCCGCACGCAGTGATGGGTCTCACGCTCCATCGCCGCGGCAACCAGGTCGCCGAGCCGCTCGTTGAGCATCGCCTTGGTGGCGGCCACCGCGGCGCGTGAGCTGCGCGCGAAGACCTCGGTCCAGTGCTCGACGCGTTTGTCCAGGTCGCCGGGTGACACCAGCTCGGTGGCGAACCCGTGCTCGAGCGCCCAGGCGGCGTCGCGCGGCTCGCCGGACAGGAGCAGCTCGCGGGCGGCGGTCTCGCCGAGCAGCTCCGGAAGCAGCAGGGTGGAGGCGTTCGAAGCCACGAGCCCGATCCCGACCTCCGGCGTGAGCAGCCGGATCCGGTTGCTGCACAGCCGCAGGTCGCAGCTCGCGGCGAACTCGAGCGCGCCGCCCACGCACACGCCGTCCACCACGGCAATGGCCGGGACCGGCGCGGCCAGCACGACCCGGGTGAGGCGCTGGAAGCCCTCGATCGTGGCCGCCCAGGCCTCGCTGTCGGCCTCGAGCGCCGCGTGCAGATCGTCGCCCGCGGAAAAGTGATCACCGGCGCCGCGCAGCACGACTGCACGCACGCCCGGGTCGGTGCCGGCAGCCTCGATCGCGTCGGCGATTGCGGTCATCGTGGCCAGGTCCCAGGCGTTGCGGCGGGCCTGGCGGTCCCAGCTGATCACGCGGGCGGCGCCGAGGTCGGCGGTGGTCACGGTCATGAGGCGGTCTCCCTCCTGAGGGTCTCCACGGCGGCGGGCAGCGGGTCACCGCGCGCGGTCCGGTGAACGAGTCTGGTCTTCTGCTCGGCCGGGACCAGCGCACCGGGCTCGAGCCGCGTGACCGTGAAGCGCGCGCGCAGCGTGCCGCGAAGCTCGGCCTCCACAGACGCGAGGTCAAGGTCCGCGGGCGCTTCGACGTACACCTCGACCGGCGGGGCGATCGGGTCGCCCCGAGCCACGACGCAGTGGCGTCCCAGGCGCGGTTCGCGCGCGATGATCGCGCCGATCGCCTGCGGGTAGACGTTCACCGCCTGCACGCGCAGCATGTCGTCGCGGCGGCCGTCGATCGAGATGCGGGGCGTTGTACGCCCGCACGCGCACGGCGAGGTCCAAACGCGCCCGAGGTCGCCGGAGCGGTAGCGCAAGAGCGGTGAGGCCTCGCGGCCGAGGTGAGTCCAGACCAGCTCGCCCGTGGCGCCGTCCTCGAGCGCGACGGAAGCGCCCGACTCGGGGTCGACCAGTTCGAGGAGAGCTCGCCCATCGACCGTCAGGTGGAGGCCCTCGCCCTCACCGCAGGCGCCACCCATGGTCGACCAGACGTCACTCATCCCGAACGTGTCGGCCACCGTCGCGCCCCAGGCTTCCTCGATGTCCCGCCGGACGGCGGCGAGCCCCGCGCCCGCCTCGCCGGCGGTGACGATGTGGCGCAGTCCCATCGTCTCGGGGTCCAGGCCGGCCTCGCGGGCGCGCGCCGCGAGGTACGCCGGGAAGGAGAGGGTTCCGAAGAGCGCGGTGATCCCGAGCCGCGGGATCAGCTCGAGCAGCCTCTGCGACTGGCCCGTCCCGACCGGCACGACCGTGGCGCCGCTGCGCTCGAGCGCCATGTGGTCGGCGATCCCGCCCGCGTAGAGCGCGTAGTTGAGGCAGTGGGCGACGATGTCGCCGGGCTAGCAGGCCGGCGATCCGGAAGCTCTCGCCGCCGATCGCCGAGTTTGCCTCGTGATCTGCCTGGGTGAAGCCGACCGCCACCGGCTCACCCGTGGTGCCTGAGGTCACGTGCATCCGCACGAGCCGCTCCCGCGGGGCGCAGAGCTGCGGGCCGAAGGGCGGATCGCTTCGCTGGCCCTCGCGGAGCTCGTCCTTGGTGGTGAACGGCAGGTTGGGGAGGTCGGCGGCGGTGCGCACGCCCTCGCGGACGCCGCGAAGCCGCTCCCGGTAGAAGGACTCGACGCCTCGAGGTAGGCCAGCTGCTCCTGAAGCGCGCTCACCTATTCGATCGGGATGTCCTCGACCTCCGGCTCGCGGCGCGGGGCGTCGAGGCGCTCGAGATACCAGTCGATCAGCGCGCGCAGCGTGAGCAGGAACTCGCGGATCAGCTTGGTCACCTGGCCCTCGAGCTCGCGCGGCGCGGCGCGGCGCAGGCCGTCGAGCAGCAGGAAGAGCGCCGCGGGGTCCAACGGCTCGGGCTCGGGCTTGCGGTCCGTCCGCTCCCGCGGCTCGTCGTCCAGGCGGATCAGAGGGCTCGGTCTGCATCACCGTCTCGCTCGAACACGATCTCCAGGGCGCCGTCCTCGAAGCGCGCCCCTCGCGTGGCATAGCCGGCCAGGGGCGGGGGCAGCATGATCGTCCGCTTCTGGGCGCCCACCCGCACGATCACCTCGAGGCCGATCTTCTTCAGGCTCAGCTCCCCGCGCTCGGCAAACGGCACCTCAACGCGCAACGTGGCCCGTCCGTTGTCGGTGGCCAGTTCCTGGCTCAGCGGTCGTGTAGGACGGCGGAGGCGTCGGCCTCGCCGAACACTGTGTCCGCCAGCCGGTCCAGCATCTCGGCGCCCACCACCTCGCGCTCGAAGTAGGGCGCGCTGAGCACGGGCACGGGGCTGAAGGCCGACGTCACGAGACCGAGCTGCTCCTCCTGGGCCGCGCGCCATTCGGCGAAGTAGCCCTCGGCAGGGAGGATCCGGTTCACGATCACGGCGTCGGTGAGATAGCCGTAGAGGTTGAGATAGGTGAAGGTGCGCATCGCCTCCTTCACCACCATGCGGTCGGGGCTCATCACCAGCCGGACGGTCGTGACGGAGCGGTCGCGCAGGATGCCGTTCATCGCCACCAGGTTGCGCGCGAGACGCTCCACGTCCTCGAACACGCCCTCGCCGGGCAGGGGCACGTCGAACAGCGTGCGCGCGAACGGGGCGAGCTTGCGCTGCGAGGGCAGGATGCGCTCGAGCCACCAGGTCACCACGTCGGGGAACGACAGCAGCCGCAGCGTCTCGCCGGTGGGCGCGCAGTCCACCACCAGCGCGTCGAACTCGGCCTCCTCGTGGTGGCGCTTGATCCAGAGCAGGGAGAACAGCTCGTCCATCCCGGGAGGGACGGTCAGCTCCTCGGCCGAGATGCGGTCGATCCCGCGCTCGGCCAGCAGGTCCCCGAGCCACTCCTGGACCCCGGTCCAGTTGCGCTCCATCTCCTCCTGGGCCTGGACCTCCTGGCCGAACAGGTTGTCGCCGGCCTGCGTGGGCTCGGCCCCGAGCTCGGCCTCGAGCGAGTCGGACAGGCTGTGCGCGGGATCGGTGGAGAGCACCACGGTCCGCAGACCCGCCGCCGCGCAGCGGCGGGCCGTGGCGGCAGCGACGCTCGTCTTGCCGACTCCGCCCTTTCCGGTGTACAGGATCGTCCGTGGCGCCATGAAGCGCCCGATCCTATCCAGCGAGCGCTAGCCCGGCGCGGCCTCCACGTCGATCTGGGCGCTGACGCGGTCCTTCTTGCCCAGACCCGTGCGCAGCTCCTTGGCCGCGATCGTCACGTCGAACAGGGCCGGGCCCTTGGGCGTCCAGCTGAACGAGCCGCTGCCGCGCCTGAACGTGGCCAGCCGGCTGAACACCACGCCGTCGTTGCGGGAGACTGGTCAGCTCGACCGCGGACAGCTTGGAGACCGTGAAGCGGATCGCCGTCGGGCGCTTCGCGGTGGCGAAGTCCGGGCCCTCGAAGGTGAGGGTGGGCGGATCCACCTGATAGCCGCGGTAGCGCTTGGCGTAGGTGCAGTAGACGGCACCCAGCCGGCGGGTGCACATGCTCTGGAGGAACTCGCGCAGGAGCTCGTGGTAGTCGCTCGTGGACTCAGCGCCGGCGTAGGAGTAGCGCGACCAGTCACCCACGTCCGAGAGCGGCACCTCCTTGCGGGCCTCGGGCTCGGCCTGGTCGTAGAGCGTCAGCGCGCGCTGATCGGCGGCGATCTCGCCGTAGTCGTGCAGGCCGATCAGCGACTGGAGGAACGCGTTGAAGATCCACAGCCGCGGGGCGAAGGAGTACTGCAGGTAGTGCACGCCGCCGGCCGGGCCGGTGGTGCGGACTCCGCGCGGAGGCGGGGTCTCGAATGCGCCGAGCGCCCGCTTGGCCGTGGTCAGGTAGGCGGGCTCGCCGAGCAGCCGCGACGCGCGGCCCAGCGCCTGGATTCCGGTGGCCTGGGCCATGCCGCTCATCCAGGGCGGCGAGCCGCCCCCGAAGTAGAAGAGGTACTCCCAGGCGATGAAGCGGCGCGAGCGCTTGACCGCCAGCGCGGTCATCTCGTCGAGGATGCGGCGCAGGGCGGCCTCGTCGCATTCCGGCTCGTCGCGTTCGCAGAAGCCGTGCAGGGCGTTGGCCTTCTTGAAGGTCGAGAGCGGCTGCAGCTGAAGGCCGCGCCCGGGGTAGTACTGGAACAGGATCTGGCTGCCGCGGAAGCTCACCTGGTCGCCCGACGCGGGGTAGGGCAGCTTGCGCCAGTACTGGCGGTTGCGCTCGAGCTGGAGGAACGAGGACCGCATGCGCGTGGGCGTGAGACGGCGGCCCAGCGCGAGCGCCTCCACCGAGTCGACCACGTAGCGCAGCTGCGCGTCGCGGGCGCCGCTCAGCTTGCGCAGCGCGCGCAGCGACAGCACGTACCAGCGCCGCCAGCGGCGGTACGAGGAGGTCGCGATCCGCTCGCGGCCGAGCTCCCGCGTGAGGGCCGCGTAGACCGCGCGGCGTCCGCGCCGGCTCGAGGAGCGCGCGGCGCGCCAGGCCCGCGCGGCGCGTGCCTGCGCAGCGGACACGCGCCGGTCCGCCCCCGTGCGTGCGGCGCCGGCTCGCAGGCCGAGCGGCTCTGAGTCTCCCACCGGCATGCCCAGCGCGATCTCGGCCTTCGTGGGCACGGCCGGATCCTGGATTCGCTCGGCCCGGTCGCCCGTGACCACGATCACCTCGGCCGCCTGTGCCGGCCCGGCCAGGACGACCGCGGCCGCGATCGCGACCAGGGTTGTTCGTATGAAGTACCCCATCCGGTTTTCCAACACGATCATGGCGGGTAGTTGCGCTTTTCCAGCTACCCTGCCCGGCGTGCGCCGCTCGTTGCTTCTTGTGCTCTTCGCTGCGGTGGCGCTGGTCTCCTGCGCGTCGAGTGAGGACCCCGAGGACGCCCAGACGATCCTCGACCGTGGCTTCTCCACGGGCATGCGCAGCGCCGACCTGGAAATCGAGGCCGAGCTCGAGCTCAAGGGCAGCTCGGCGTTCGGCCGCCCGGTGATCCTGCAGGCGCGCGGCCCCTACATCTCCGCCGACGGCGAGCTTCCGTCGACCGACATCGACATCGAGGTGGGCAGCGAGGGCAACGGCCAGACGGTCTCCACTGGGCTGCTCACGACCGGGGACCGCGCCTTCATCAAGTTCGAGGACGTCTATTACGAGCAGCCGCCGCGCGAGGTGCGGCGCGCCAGTCGTCTGCTCCGGGAGAGCCGCGGCCGCGAGAGCTCGCTCTCCGAACTGGGCTTCAACCCGCGCAACTGGAGCTCCGGCGCGCAGCAACGAGGGCGATGCCGAGGTGGCCGGCGTGGAGACGCAGCACGTGTCGGGCAGCCTCGACGTCCGCAGCCTCCTGCGCGACCTCAACAGCTTCCTGCGCCGCTCGGCCTCGGCCGTGGGTGACGCCACCGGCGAGACGCCGTCTCGCGCTGTCCGCGAACCAGATCAGCACGATCTCCGAATCGGTCGAGGACCCGAGCTTCGACGTCTACGTCGGCAAGAAGGACGGCATCATCCGGCGCGTCTCGGCCCGGATCGAGTTCGAGATCCCCAAGACCAGCCGCGCGGGCCTGGGCGGAATCGACGGCGGGCTCGATCAAGTTCTCCGTCGCAGTTCTCGGATGTCAACGGCGACCAGGAGGTCGAGGCGCCCGCCAATGCTCGCCCGGTCTCGGAGCTCACGCGCTCACTGGGCGGTGGGAGCATCATCGAGGGCCTGGGCGGAGCCGGGGAGCGACAGGCGGCACGCCCGAGCCCGGCGCTGCCGGCTCCCGAAAGCCCGTCACCGGGCGGAGGCGACGGGCCTCGGCCCCCGACAGCCAGGCGTTCGAGAACTACGCCGACTGCCTCGACGACGCCCGCCCGGAGGACACCGAGGCACTCCAGCGCTGCTCCGACCTGCTTCAGCAGCCCTAATCGTTCAGGCGGCGACGGTTCGGCGCAGATCGGTCTCCGGGTCGATTCCGAAGCGCCGCGCCAGCTCGGCCTGCTCGCGGCTGACGCTCCAGCGGTCGGGGCGCTCTTCGCCGTCGTGGTCCGGCGTGGCCCCCTTGAGCAGCATCGATCCGCGGTTGTCGCCCGACCGCACGGATCTCGGCGATCTCTGCGTCGCTAAGAACGGGCCCCGCGGGCACTCGCGGCCAGCTCGTCGCGCTTGCGCTCGATCGGCTTGGCGTCCGGCCCCGGTTCCTGGATCAGCGTCGGGGCCACGCACTTCACCGAGGGATGCGCGAGGTTCCACACGCACGCCAGCTGCAGTGGGGTCAGCCCGTGGCGTTCGGCGATCGGGCGGATGCGGTCGAGCTTCTCCCGGCCCGCCTCCACCCAGCCCTCGGGGCGAAAGCCGCGGTGATCGTGGTCGGAGAAGCCGTGCCCGGGTAGTACGTCGTCGTGGAAGAGCCCTCCGTAGTCGACCACCCGAGTGAGCACCTTGATGCCGTGGTGCTGAGCCGCATCGAGAGCGAGCTCACCGGGCCACGGCTCGAACGGGTTGAGGATGAGCATCGCCCAGTCGATCAGCTCTCCGTAGCGCTCGAAGCAGCCGATCACGTCGAGCGTGAAGCCGTTGGCGGGACCGGGGGCGAGGCCGATCGCTCGCGTCAGGCCCTCGTCGCGCAGGGCGCGCAGCCCGTCCCAGACCTCCGGGGCCTCGAAGCCGCGCCGGTCGGGGTTGTGGAGCAGGAGCAGATCGAAGTGGTCGCTGCCGCAGCGCTCGAGGCTGCGCTCGGCCGCCATGCGCAGGTAGCCCGCGTAGTCCTCGGGCCCGCGCAGGCGCGGATCGGTGAAGCGCGGGTAGCCCTTGGCGCCGTCGCGCTCGCCCTCGTAGAAGTCGTGGCCCACCGCGCCGGCCAGCGCGTATCTCGAGCGTGGAACGCCCGCCAGTGCCCGGCCGAGCAGAACGTCGGCCTCGCCCGCCCCGTAGGCGTCGGCGGTCACTACCGTCTTGATCTCCGCGGTGGGGCGAAGGAGCGCCTCGAGACGCTCATCCGAAATGGGCTCCCCAAAACGCATGAAACGTCCGCCGCTCCAGGTGCCAACAGCCACATGACCGAGCATGCCCCCACTCTAGGCTCAAGGAAATGAGCGGAGCCGACCTAACGCTCTTCGGGGGGCTGATCGTTGCCCTCGCGGTGTTCCTGTGGCTCGACCTCCACTTCTTCGCGCGCGGCCGCGAGCCGAGCTTCAAGGAGGCCGTGTGGTGGTCCGTGGGCTGGCTGGCGCTGTCGCTGCTCGCCGCGATCCCGGTGCTGATCCTGGAGGGCAGCGAGGACGCCGTGGTCTACACCACGGTCTACCTGATCGAGCGCTCGCTCTCGCTCGACAACCTGTTCGTCTTCATCCTGCTGTTCTCGTATTTCGGCGTCCCCTACGAGCGCCGCCCGCGCCTGTTGTTCTGGGGCATCGTCGCCGCGCTCGCCATGCGCGGCATCTTCATCCTGGCCGGCTCGGAGCTGATCGAGCAGTTCCACGTGGTGATCTACCTGCTCGGGCGCCGCGCTGATCGTGCTGGCCTACCGGATCTGGCGGGGTGTGAGCGAGAACGTCGACCCGGACAAGAACCTGATGGTCCGAGCGGTGCGCAAGGTGTTCCCGGTCACCGGCGAGTTCCACGGGGGCCATTGGTTCGTCAGGCGGGAGGGCAGGCTGTGGGCCACCCCGCTGTTCCTGTGCCTCGCGGCGATCGTGTTTGCCGACCTCGCCTTCGCCATCGACTCGATTCCCGCCGCCTTCGCCATCACGCGCGATCCGCTCTTGATCTGGATGGGCAACGTCTTCGCGCTGCTCGGCCTGCGCGCCCTGTTCGTTCTGGTGGAGAGCCTGGTGGCCCGCTTCCGCTATCTCGACGAGACGATCGCCGTCGTGCTCGGCCTGGTGGGCGTGAAGCTCCTGATCGAGGACATCGTGGAGGTCGGTCCGGTGGCCAGCCTCGCGGTGATCGCGGTGGCCTTCACCATCGGCATCCTCCTCTCGATCCGAGCCGATCGCCGCGATCCCGACTCGGACCGCAAGCGCGAGGAGCGCCTGGAGCAGATGAAGCAGGGCGGAAACGGGGCGGAGCCCGACGGCGACGACGGCGACGACGACGACGACGGCGACTCAGCGGTCGTCGACGGCGCGCCAGCCGAGCACGCCCGCGAAGCCCAGTAGGCCGGCCCCCGCGACCACGTCGACGGTGGCGAGCAGGCGCGGGCCGAAGCGACCGCGCACCAGCGCCACCAGCAAGCGAGAGGGCGCTGAATGCGGTGAGTGTGCCGAGCGCCACGCCGCCGAGCATCAGCGCGGCGCCCGACACCGAGGCCGCTGCGTCGGCCACGGCGGCGGCGCCCGCCGCGGTGAAGATCGCGGCCCAGGTGGCGATCGTGAGGGGGTTGGAGGCCGTGGCCGCCACCGCGGTGGCGAACGCCCGCCGGGGCGTGGCCACCTCCTCCGTCGCCTCGGCGCCCAGCCGGACCCGGAAGGCCGACCAGAGGGTCCGCGCCCCGATGTAGGCGAGCACGCCCGCTCCCAGCAGCCCGAAGGCCACTCTGAGCTCCTCCGCTTCGAGCAAGCTGGCCGCTCCCGCCAGCCCGAGCGTGGCGTAGAGCAGATCGATGAAGGCGGCGCCGGCGCCGATCGCCACGCCGGTGGTGAACGCTCCGCGCAGCACGCTGCGAACGCACAGCAGGGACACGGGCCCCGGTTGGGCGCCCACGAACAGTCCGAGGCCGAAGCCCACCAGCAGCGAGCCCATGAGCGAGAGGCTACGCGCTCGCCGCGCGCCCCCGGCTGAGCTGGCGCTCGAGGGCGGCCAGCCGCTCGTCCCACGAGGCGCCCACCTCGGCCATCCACTCGAGCGCCTCGGACATCGGCGCGGGGGTGGGGCGGTAGAGCACCTCGCGTCCCGATCGGCGCGAGGCCACGAGACCGGCATCTGCGAGCGCGCCGAGATGCTTCTGGACGGCCTGGCGCGACACCGGCAGGTCGCGAGCCAGATCGGTTGCGCTCGCCTCCCCTGCCTTTCCGAGCAGCGCGAACAGGTTGCGCCTCGTGCCGTCCGAGAGGGCGGAGAAAACGGCGTCGGCGGGATCCGCCGCCGGCCATCAGCGCAGGGCGAGCGCGCGCGCCGGCGAACGCCACCGGCCCGTTGCCCCCCACGCCGAGCACCTCGGCGAGGTCGCGCCCACGCGCGTCGAGCACCGCCAGCGGCCGCGACTCGGTCACGCGAACCACGCGTGCCCTCGTCGGTTTCCTCGAGGTCGAGTTCGACCCGGGTGGCCTCCTCCTCGTCAGGGCCCTGCCACCAGAACACCAGGCGCCGTGGCGGCTCGGCCTCCTCCACGAAGCCGGTTCGCTCGCCCACGCGGACCTCACCCGCCTCACGCACGTCGATCGAGGCGTCCTCACCCAGCCAGTCCGGCTCGGTCAGCGCCTCCCACACCGTGTCCGCCGGTCTCGGGCACCAGCAGCTCTCGTTCCACCGCGTGCTCCATGGAAGACCTCCAATGGCGATCGCATCGTGCAACCGCACGGTTGCGCTATCGTGCAACTTACTGGTTGCAGCTTATCGAGAGGAGAAGCCGAAATGCAGGTCGGTCGCGTGTCCGCATCACTGGTTCCCATGGTCGTCGAGCAGACCGCCCGCGGCGAGCGCTCGTTCGACATCTACTCGCGCCTGCTCAACGAGCGCATCGTGTTCATCGGGCGCCCGATCGACGACGAGATCGCCAACCTGGTGGTGGCCCAGCTCGTCCACCTCGAATCCGAGGACCCGGACAAGGACGTGTCGGTGTACGTGAACTCGCCCGGCGGCTCGCTGCACGCCGGCCTCGCCATCTACGACACGATGCAGTACATCCGCCCCGACGTTCAGACCATCTGTTACGGGATGGCGATGTCGGCGGGATCACTGATCCTGACCGGCGGTACCAAGGGCAAGCGCCTGACCCTGCCGAACGCGCGGATCCTGATCCACCAGCCCTCCTCGGGCTTCCAGGGCCAGTCCTCCGACATCGAGATCCACGCCCGCGAGATCCTCGAGCTGCGACGTCTGATCGAGGAGATCTACTCGAAGCACACCGAGCAGCACCGCTGACGAGATCCACGAGGACATGGAGCGCGATCGCTTCTTCGGGGCGGACGAGGCGGTGGAGTACGGGCTGGTCGACCGGATCGTGAAGGCGAGTGAGCTGCGGCGCCCGCCCTCGGGCTTCGCCGCCGCCGGAGTGGGCTGAGCGTTCCCTACGGTTCGCCGGGTGCTGCGCCCGGCATCGTCCCTCTGTCTCCTCGTCGTGGCGGCGGCTGTCGGCGGCGTGCAACTCGGACGCCCCTCAGCCCGAGCCGGAGCGGCCGGCCCGGGCGGCCGCAGAGACTGCCCCGGCCGTCCCGGCGGGCTCTGAGACGGCGCCCGAGGTCACGCGCCGGGGCCTCGTCGAGCACCTGCGCGCGCTCCAGCGTGCGGCCGACCGCAACGGCGGCAACCGCGCAGCCGGCAGCGGCGGCGACCGGGCCTCGGTCGCCTACGTCACGGCCCGGCTGCGCGAGGCCGGCTGGCGGGTCAGGCCGTCAGCCCGTGCGCTTCCCCTACTTCCGCCTGCGCTCGGCCGCCGTCCGGGTGGCCGGCCGCCCCTTGCCGCGTGGGGAGGGGTTCAGGGTGATCACCTACTCGGGCGGCGGCGCGGCTGACGGCGGGCTCCGCGCGGCGGGCGATGGGTGCCAACGCGCCGACTTCCGCGGCTTGGCCCGGGGCAGCATCCCCCTGGCAGAGCGCGGGCGCTGCACGTTCCGCACGAAGGCGCGCAACGCCGAGCGGGCCGGCGCGCGGGCCCTGCTGGTGGTGGACCCCGAGAACGAGAGCGCCGCGCCGGCCACGACCCTCGGAGGTCCCGGGATCGAGATACCGGTGGTGCTCGTGGGCAGCGCGGCCGGGGCCCGCCCGGGCGTCCGGGCCGCCGTCCGCGTGAACGCGATCTCCGAGCGCCGCACCACCTCGAACGTGATCGCCGAGACGCCGGGCGGCTCCCCCGACCGGGTGGTGATGGCGGGCGCCCACCTCGACTCCGTGAGCGCCGGGCCCGGTCTCAACGACAACGGCAGCGGCGTGGCCACCCTCCTGGAGATGGCCGAGGCCGTGGGCCCACGGCCGCCGGGAGCCCGCGTGCGGCTGGGGTTCTGGGGGGCCGAGGAGCTGGGCCTGATCGGCTCGCGCCGCTATGTCCGGACGCTGAGCGACGCCGAGCGCAGGCGGATCGCCGCGTACCTCAACTTCGACATGGTGGGCTCGCCCAACGCGGTCAGGGCGGTCTACACGGACGCCGATCCCGAGCTCGAGGCCGCACTGCGCGACGCCGCCGGCACCGAGCTCGCGGACGAGGACCTCGGCGCAAACTCCGACCACGCGCCCTTCGAGCGCGCCGGCATCCCGATCGGCGGCCTCTACACGGGCTCCGCCGAGGAAGGTCCCGGCGGGCGGCCGCGCGACCCCTGCTACCACCGCGCCTGCGACACCCTGCGCAACGTGGATCGGGCGGTGCTCCTGCAGATGGCTCGTGCCGCCGCGGAGGCGGTGGAGCAGCTGTCGCGCTCGCCCGGCTAGGACGCGGCTCGGGCCCGGGCCACGGCCGCGGCCGGCCCGTCGTGCCAGGGCTCGCCGTGCCCGAACAGGACGACGTCGGCCGCGACGTCCTCGACGCGCGCCAGCGACTCGCGCGCCTGCTGGTTGCTCACGCTGAACGAGTGGGGGCATCAGCTGCGGGCCGCGCTTGAGGGTGAGTGGGCTGAGGTTGCACATGGTGTCCCCGGCGAACAGGACGCTGCGCTCGGAGAAGTTCACCGCGCAGTTGCCTGGCGTGTGACCGGGCGTGTGGATCGCGGAGGGCCGGCCGGGTACGTCGAGCACGTCGCCGTCCGAGTAGGTCTCGGCTCCCTCGATCTTCGGCGGGTGCGCGGCGCCGATGCGGACCATCTTGCTCATCATTCGCCAGAAGCTTGGGCGCCAGGCCTCGCGAAGCAACCGCCCGGGGCCGGCCTCGCCGCCCTTAGGGCCGGGGTTGCGCAGGGTTGCCTCGTCGTGTGCATGGATGAGCACCCGCGCGCCCGCCTCCTGAAGCTGAGGCACGACGCCGGTGTGGTCGAAGTCCAGTGAGTGAGCACAACCGCCTCGACGTCGGCGGGCGAGAACCCGGCCGCCGCGAGGTCGGCGTCGAGGGTCTTGGCAAAGGCCGGCGCACCGGTGTCGATCACCGTGATGCGGCCGCCGTCTTCTACGGCGTACCAGTTCACGAAGTCGGTTCCGAGGCGGTGGACGCCCCGCGCAGCCAGTGGATTGGCGTTCTTTGTTGAGGTCTCAATCGTATTGGACAGTGTACAGCATAAGCTGAACGGTGTACAGTTCAACCATGCCAATCGCCAGATCGCCGGGTCAGCGCGCCGGGCTCACCCGCGCCGCCGTGATCGAGGCAGCACGCGGAATCGCCGACCGCGACGGGCTCGACCGGCTCTCGATGCGTTCTCTCGCTGGCCGATTGGGAGTGCAGCCCAACGCCCTCTACAGCCACGTCGGCAGCAAGGACGAGCTGCTGGACGCGCTGCTGGACGACATCCTCACCGAGGTCACGGCGCCGGCCGGCGACGAATGGCGGGCGTCGCTCACCGGGCTGCTCGACTCCACGCGACGGGCGCTCGTGGAGCACCCGCGGCTGATCGACGCGTTCCTGACCCGCCCCACCCGTGGCCCGAACGCCCTGCGCCTTGGGGAGGAGTGCCTAGAGCTGCTCGCGACGGCCGGCATCGAGGGTGAGCGCGCGGTGAGGGCACTGCGGTCGCTCCTCATCTTCACGCTCGGGTACGCCGCCTACGAGGCGCCCCGAGCCGCCGATACAGACCGGCCCGGCCGCGTGGCGACGAGCGTCGAGAGCTTCCGCACCTCGGGCCTCGCACGCTCGAGCGCGGTCGCCACCGAGCTCGCACAGATGCCTGGGGACGAGGACTTCCACGCGGCGCTCGGCTGGATGATCGACGGGCTGCTGGACGAGGGCAGCGGGCCCCCGGCAAGCGCGGCCCGGCCGTAGGAGGCAGGCCGAGCTGGTCCGATTGGCTGGGGAAGGGCACGAGCACGGACCTTGACGCGAAAGGCACCCCTATAGGTGCATAAGTCGTCAAACGCCATTCCTGGCGCCCCGACCCGCGCACGTCCGACCCGAGCGCCCGGCGCCCAAACGCATTAGGCACCCCTAACAGGGGTCTGACCCCGGGGCGAATTTTGGCGCGTGGGGACTTATGCGCCGGCGGTCGGGCGAAGGCCGCCCTACGCGAAGTAGAAGACCAGCCCGAGCACCACGTACAGCGCAAGCAGCTGCACGCCCTCGAACCAGTTCGACTCGCCCTCCGCGGTCACCAGGTTGGCGATCAGCACCGCGAACAGCATGGCTCCCAGCTCGTAGCCGTTGAAGACGAGCGCCATCGGGTTCGGGCCCACCACGAACGAGAGCAGCACCAGCAGCGGCGCCACGAACAGGGCGATCTGGGCGCTCGAGCCGATGGCGATGTTGATCGCCAGGTCCATCTTGTCCTTGGCCGCCACCAGCACCGCCACCCAGTGCTCGGCCGCGTTGCCGACGATCGCCACCACGAAGACGCCCACGAAGAACTCGGACAGCCCGATGTCCTCGGACGCCTCGGTGATCGAGCCCACGAGGATCTCGGCCATCACGCCCACGGCGACCGCCGACAGCGCCAGGTAGATCCCAGCGCGCCGAACCGGCCAGTGGTCGGCGTGCTCCTCCTCGGCCTCCTCACTGAAGGGGTTGAAGACCGCGCGGTGCGTCTTGAGCGAGAAGAACAGGCCGGCGACGTAGCTCAGAATCAGCACGATCGCCACGCCGAAGGAGAGCTTCTCGAGGTCCGAGCCGAAGTCGACTCGCTCCTCGCCCACGCCGGGCAGGCCCCCGCCGTGGACCAGCTGGAAGATGGCGGGGAAGATCAGCGCCGCCATCGCCAGGAGCAGCATCGCCGACTGGGCGTTGGCCGCCGTGCGGCTGAAGGTCTGCTTGTCGCGGTTCCAGCCGCCCACCACCATCGCCGCACCCATCACCAGGAGGATGTTCCCGATGATCGAGCCGACGATGGACGCCTTGACGACCTCCTGAAGCCCCTTCTCAAGGGCGAAGAAGGCGATGATCAACTCGGGGGCGTTGCCGAAGGTCACGTTCAGCAGGCCGCCGATGCCGGGCCCGGTCTTGGCGGCGATCGCCTCCGTGGCCTGCCCATCACGGCTGCGCACGGGATCACCCCGAGCGCCGCGGCGCCGAACACGAGCAACGGGGTGGCGTGCGCCAGCTCCAGCGCGATGGCCACCGGAATGAAGACGCCCAGGTAGTAGACGGGCCTCACAGCGCGCGGAAGACTATTAGGGGAAGGCTCGCGGGCTACGGGCTGGCGCCCGCGGCAGTCCAGAGGTGCATCGCCGCATAGGCGCGAAATGGCCGCCAGGCCTCGGCCCTCCGGCTCACCTCGGCCGCGCTGATCCCGCCCAGAGCCTTACGCAGGACGAGGTCGCCGGCGGGCAGGGCGTCCGGGTCTCGCAGCGCCCGCATGGCCACGTATTCGACCGTCCAGGGCCCGATGCCCGGCAGGCCGAGCAGGGAGTGCCGGACATCGGCGCCGGGCTCGATCGCGAGCCCGCCGGCCACGGCCTCCGACAGCGCTCGGATCGCACGGGCGCGCGCGACGGGCATGCCGCCGACATCCACCCCCGCCAGGACGTCCGGGGTGGGGAAGAGGTGGGTCAAGCCCGCTGCGGGCGCGGCCAGCGGCTCGCCGTGCTCGGCGGTGATGCGGGCGGCGAGGGTGCGCCCCGCGGCCACCGAGACCTGCTGCCCGAGCACCGCCCGGACGGCCAGCTCGAAGCCGTCGAAGCAGCCGGCGATGCGCAGCCCGGGGCGGGCCGCCACGAGCGGGCCGAGCACGGGGTCGGCGCCGAGCACCGACTCGATCGCAGGCGTATCGGCGTCCAGCCCGAACACCCGCTTCGCCGCGGCGTCGGCCTCCGGCGGCTGCGCCCCGTCCCGGCGCAGCTCGACTACGCCTGGCCCATCACTAAGCAGCGCAGTGCGTCGGTAGGTCTCGTCCTCGACCTGCTCAACGCCGGGGATCGCCCGCGTGGCGAGCCAGTCGAGCAGCGCGCGGTCAGCGCTCGTCGAGGTCTTCCTCGTCCTCGTCGTCGTCGTCGACGTCCTCGTCGACGTCGAGGTCCTCGCGCACGGCACGCATACGGCCGTCGCCACCTTGGTAGGTGGCCTGGAAGCTCTCGAGCAGCTCGTCGCGCCGGGCCTCGTCGACGGGCACCTCGTCCGCGATCAGCACCCAGTCGGCTCCCTCGAACTCCTCGAGGTTGAAGATCTCGCCGTCGATGTCGGGCGAGTCGTCCACCACCACCATCACCTCGGTCTGCGGGTTCAGGTAGCAGCCTGGCCGGAGGAGGAGGTCGTCGAGCTCGAAGCGGCGTTCGTCGGCCATGGTCGCTGCCACCCTATACCCGTTTTGCCTGCCAAGTCACTCGGCGAGATCGCGCAGCTGTCGCTCCACCTCGGCCTCCACGTCAAGCGGTTCCTTGCCCTGTCGCGCGCGGCGCTCGTTGCGTGCCACCACGAGCTGGCGCACCTCCTCGCGCAGGCCGGCGTCAACGTCGACGGGAGCACCGGTGAGGGCGGCCAGCTCGGCGTCCACGTCCAGCGCGGGCTGCCCGCGCGCCTCCCGGCGAGCCGACTTGGCCTCGAGCATCTGGCGGATCTCCTCCTGCGCTTCGGCGGCCGAGGCGGGCGACCCCGACACCGGCCTGCTCGTCTCGGAATCCATGCGTGAGGCCGTCGCGGCCGAGGCCGCGGTAGACCTGTCCGCTGCGCCAGTACGAGGCCGCCGCCACCACCAAGCCGACGACCGCGAGGACGATCACGATGGTGCCGAACGCGTCCACGCAGCGAGGTTATCGGCGCCAGGCATCGTCCTCGGGCCGAAGCTGTTGTACCCTGGTGTCTGCAGGGTTGACTGACGAATCAATCGGGAGCGCCGAGCTCCCTCCTCAAGGAGACACAGAGCAGTGGTCGACTTCACCCTCACCGACGAGCAGAAGGACATCCGCCAGCTCGCGCACGACTTCGCCGAGAAGGAGATCCGGCCGGTTGCGTGGGAGCTCGACAAGGACTCCACCTTCCCGAGCGAGATCATCCAGCAGGCCTGGGAGCTGGGCCTCATGAACTCCCACATCCCCGAGGAGTACGGCGGTCCGGGGCTCGACTACCTGACGGGTTGTCTCATCGAGGAGGAGCTCGGCTGGGGCTGCTCGGGCATCGGCACGTCGCTGATGTGCAACGGCCTCGCCTCCGCACCGGTCGGTATCGGCGCCTCCGACGAGCTCAAGAAGCAGTACCTGGGCATGCTCACCGAGGAGCCCAAGCTCGCCTCCTTCTGCCTGACCGAGCCGGACGCCGGCTCCGATGTCTCCGCGATGCGCACCACCGCCGTCAAGAAGGGCGACAAGTACGTCATCAACGGAACCAAGTGCTTCATCACCAACGGCAGCCATGCCGCCTGGTACACGGTCTACGCCAAGACCGACAAGGAGGCCGGCCACCGCGGCATCTCGGCCTTCATCGTGCCCCGCGACGCCGACGGCGTCGTGGTGGACAAGAAGGAGGACAAGCTCGGCCAGCGCGCCTCCGACACCGCGATGATCTCCTTCAACGACGTCGAGATCCCCGCCGACCACCTGATCGGCGAGGAGAACAAGGGCTTCAAGCTCGCCATGATGACGCTCGACCGCACCCGCCCCGGCGTGTCCGCCATGGCCGTGGGCATCGCGCAGGCCGCGTTCGAGTTCGCGCGCGACTACGCCAAGGAGCGCGTCCAGTTCGGCGTGCCGATCGCCATGCACCAGGCGATCCAGTTCATGATCGCCGACATGGCGACCAAGATCGAGGCGGCCCGCCTGCTCACCTGGAAGTCAGGCGTGGAGCTCGACCAGGGCAAGCGCAACACGCTCGTCTCGTCGCACGCCAAGCGCTTCGCCGCGGACACCGCGATGGAGGTGACCGTCGACGCCGTGCAGGTCTACGGCGGCTACGGCTTCATCAAGGAGTACCCGGTGGAGAAGCTCATGCGCGACGCGAAGATCATGCAGCTCTACGAGGGCACGTCCCAGATCCAGCGTCTGGTGATCGCGCGCGAGGTGCTGATGCCGCGCCGCGTCGAGGAGCCGGCCACGGCGGCTGCCTGACGCTTTGAGGGCCGGGCCGTCCAGGCCGCGGGTCCTGTCCGGCAAATTTCCTTTCGCACACCCTCGCTCCGCTCGGGGCACGAAAGTGTGCTTTGCCGGCCACCCGCCGGTGGAGCGGACTTGGTGGCCGGGGCGACATGAGTCATGAACGGGGCCACGCTTGTGCTTGCACACGCGAGAGCGGAAGCGGGTTTGAGGCCTTAGCGGAGGGTTTGGAGCCGGGTGTAGGATGAGTGTGCGCTTTGCCTCAACCCTCGGGCGGGCGATTCTTGCCGGCTCCGACACTCGGTCGGTGCATGGGCGTACCGACCTGAAACGGTCTGGGCCATAACCACCAAACGTTAGGAGCCAGATGGCTGTCCTGACGGACAAGTCAGCGGACGCCACAGCGATCCGGTCATTCCACATCGACATTCCGGCCGAGGCGCTGGACGACCTGCGCCGGCGCATCGCGGCGACGCAGTGGCCCGAGAAGGAGACGGTCCCAGATGACTCGCAGGGCGTGCCACTGGCGACGATGCAGAAGCTCGCGCGCTACTGGGCGACCGAATACGACTGGCACAAATGCGAGGCAGAGCTGAACGCGCTGCCGCAGTTCATCACCGAGATCGACGGCCTCGACATCCACTTCATCCACGTTCGCTCGCAGCACGACGACGCGCTGCCGCTCGTCATCAATCACGGATGGCCCGGCTCAATCGTCGAGCAGCTGAAGATCATCGATCGGCTAACCGATCCGACGGCACACGGCGCGAGCGCTGACGACGCCTTCCATGTCGTGATTCCGTCGATGCCGGGCTACGGGTTCTCCGGCAAGCCCACCGGCATGGGCTGGGGCCCGGAGCGCATGGGGCGCGCCTGGGCGGAAGTAATGAAGCGCCTCGGCTACTCCCGCTACGTCGCCCAGGGCGGCGATTGGGGGGCATTCGTCGTCGATCAGATGGGCCTGCAGGCACCCGAGGGACTGCTCGCCATCCACACCAACATGCCGGCCACGGTTCCGGCCGACGTCGACAAGGCCTCCCTGGCCGGCGAGCCGCCGCCCTCCGGCCTCTCAGCCGAGGAGCGGCGCGCGTACGAACAGCTGATCAGAACGTACGGCCAGGTCGAGTACGCACACATGATGGCCGCGCGGCCGCAGACCCTCTACGGCATCGCGGATTCGCCCGTCGGCCTGGCCGCGTGGCTGCTCGACCACAACGACGCTGACGCCCAGCCGGCCGCCGCGGTGGCTTCCGCCCTGGAGCGGACCGAGAGCGAGACGGGCGAGCTGACGCGAGACGAGGTCCTCGACAACATCACGCTCTACTGGCTGACGAACACAGGGGTCTCCGCGTCTCGCCTCTACTGGGAATACAAGGGCGGCTTCTTCAACGCCAAGGGGGTGAAGATCCCGGTTGCCGTGACGGTCTTCCCCAGCGAGCAGTACCAGGCGCCGCGGAGCTGGGCCGAGCGCGCCTATCCCAACCTCATCTATTTCAACGAGGTCGACAAGGGCGGCCACTTCGCCGCCTGGGAGCAGCCGGAGCTGTTCTCCGCCGAGCTCCGCGCGGGCTTCCGCTCGCTGAGGCCTTGAAAAAGAACGTCGTCAACGAACCGCGAACCAAGGAGCGACATTAATGTCCGTCACGGCCGAAGCGACAGCGATCCGCCCGTTCCAGATCGACGTTCCGGAGGAGAAGCTCGATGAGCTGCGCCGCCGCGTCGAAGCGACGCGCTGGCCCTCCAGGGAGCTCGTCGACGATCGGTCGCAGGGCGTGCAGCTGGCGACGATCCAGGCGCTCACCCGCTACTGGACGACGGACTACGACTGGCGCGCGTGCGAGGCGCGACTGAACGCGCTGCCGCAGTCCATGACCGAGATCGACGGGGTGGACATCCACTTCATCCACGTGCGGTCGCCGCATCAGAACGCCCTGCCGCTGATCATGACGCACGGCTGGCCCGGCTCGGTGATTGAGCTGCTCGAGACCGTCGGCCCGCTGACCGACCCGACTGCTCACGGCGGCGCCGCCGAGGACGCATTCCACCTGGTGCTGCCGTCACTTGCCCGGCTACGGCTTCTCGGGCGAGCCGACCGAGCTCGGCTGGGACGCCGCCCGCACCGCACGCGCGTGGGCGGAGCTGATGCGCCGCCTCGGTTACACCCGCTACGTCGCCCAGGGCGGCGACGTGGGTGCCCTCGTCACGGACCTGATGGGCCGCCAGGCGGTCGAGGGTTTGGTCGGCTACCACCTGAACCTGCTCACGGCGGTGCTCGCAATCGGCGATCAACTGCCCAAGGAATCCGAACAGGAACGCGCAGCGGCCGAGGCGGTCGCCACGTTCAGGGAGGACGGCTTCGGCTACTTCCTCGAGATGGCAACGCGGCCGCAGACGATCGGCTACGGCCTGCTGGATTCACCGGTCGCCCTGGCCGCCTGGTTGCTCGACCACGACACGGACAGCTACTACAAGATCTCCCGCGCGTTCGTGGACGGCGAGCCCGTGGGCAATCTCACCCGGGACACCATCGTCGACAACATCACGCTGTACTGGCTGACCGGCACCGGCGCCGCGGCGGCCCGGTCGTACTGGGAGGACGGACGAGCGCTGGCCGCAGCGCTTGCGAGCGGCCAGGCTCCCCCTGCGGTCTCGGTTCCGGTCGGCTTCACGACGTTCCCCGGCGAGATCTGGGCTACCCCGCGCAGCTGGGCCGAGGCGGTCTACCCCGGGCTCGCCTACTTCAACGAGGTCGACAAGGGCGGCCACTTCGCCGCCTGGGAGGAGCCCGAGCTCTTCTCCACCGAGATCCGAGCGGCGTTCCGGGGGCTTCGCTAGGTGAGCGTCTTCAGCAGGTGTGCACATGCCCGCGCTCGACGGGGCTACCGGGTGGCTCAACTCCGAGCCGCTCGGCCCCGCCGAGCTGCGCGGGCACGTCGTGCTGGTGAACTTCTGGACGCTTACCTGCATCAACTGGCTGCGCCAGGAGCCGTACGTCCGCGCCTGGTCGCGGGCGTACCGAGACGACGGGCTGATCGGCATCGGGGTCCACACGCCGGAGTTCTCGTTCGAGCACGACATCGACGGCGTGCGGCGGGCGGTGGAGTTGCGCGACATCGACTACCCCGTCGCGGCCGATAACGACTACACGATCTGGAGCGCGTTCACCAACCGCTACTGGCCGGCGCTCTACTTCGTCGACAGGGAGGGCATCATCCGCGACCAGCACTTCGGAGAGGGACGCTACGAGGAGTCGGAGCGCGTCATCCAGGGGCTGCTCGGCGTCGAGCGCGAGCCAGTCCCTGTCGAGGGGGTCGGTGTCGAGGCGGCGGCGGACTGGGACCGGCTGGGCACGCCCGAGACCTATCTCGGCGACGGGCGCGGCGCAGGCCGCGTCCCTGGGGCCCCCGGAGCTCCCGCTAACCACTGGACCCTCGCCGGGGAGTGGACGACCGGGCCCGAGAACATCGTGCTCGACCAGGCCGGCGGCAGCATCGCCTTCCGCTTCCACGCGCGCGACGCGCATCTCGTGCTGGCTCCCGGAGCGCAAGAGCCCATTCCCTTCCGCCTGCTCCTCGACGGCGAGGTCCCGGGCACGTCGCACGGCGTGGACGTCGACGAGGAGGGGAACGGCGTGCTTCGGGAGGGGCGCATGTACCAGCTCGTGCGCGAGCACGACGCAGTCCGCGAGCGAACGCTGAAGATCACGTTCCTCGAGGCAGGCGCCGAGGCGTACGCGTTCACGTTCGGGTAGGCGATGGCGACATTCGTGACCAACCATCCCGCAGGAGAACCTCGCCCAGGTCCGCCGTCGCGTGCCCGGCAGCCGGTGGCCGGACCGAACGACCGAGGTCTACGACCGATCCGGGGCGTGCAGCCCGAGGATCGCGGCGCTGGTCCGCTGTCAGGGGATTGACGATGACTCGCCCCGACGATTGGGTCGTAGTTGAGGTCGCCGGTAGCGAGCCCGAGGCCGAGCTGCTCTGCTCGCTGCTGCGTAGCGCCGGCATCGAGTGCGTGCCCCAGCTGACCAACCGCGGGGCCGGGGCAGGTGACGGCCTGGGAACCGTGGGGCCCTACAGCATCGTGGTCAGCCCGCGGGACGCGCGCGACGCCCGCGAGATCCTGTACGGACCTCGATAAGCCACACCCGGAGGACCCGCCGAACCAATGCACTCATCACGATGGACCATGCGTCGGCCGCAGCAGGCCTCAAGTGTGCGGACCTCGTCGACGCGATGGGTCGACTGCATCGCCACCGCTGCCACATCCTCGATCTCGTCAGTCCGACGCCGGGTCGCGTCCTGTTCGGCCCCGCGGTGACCATCTCCTACTTTCCGAGCTCTTCGGCTTCGCTTGATCGGGCCAGTACGTGTTCGCCGACTCCTCTGGCGCGGTCATGATCCCGCCAGGCGACCTGGACCGTGCCCTGGCCGAGGCGCGCTCGATCAAGCAGACGACGCGCGGTACCGCGAGGAGATCGCCCGCGAGGACGGCCCGGCGCCCTAGGGTGCGCCGCGGATGGCTGCTACCAGGACCCAAGTCGGGGGTCGAAGCCGCGCGCCGAAGGAAAGCGTGCCTTTCTGCTTCGCGCGACAGGGAGCACTCTCCTGACGGAGGGCGCGCGGTCGCACGTGCCTCAATGCGGCAGCGCGGTTACACGTAGTCGGGGACGTAGTGGCGCGGCTGCTGTGCGCCACTAAGCAGTCGAGTTCTAGGCGCCGTCGCCGTCCGCAGTGCCGGGCGGAGCCGGGAGGAGGCCGGCCTGGGTCGCAAGACCGAGATCGTCCCGCACGGCCCAGTGCTCGAGCGCGCGCCCGTCATCGGCGAACCGGATTAGGTGGACATGCTTCACCGCGAACGGCTCGTGCGTGGCGGGGATACCCGGCGGCAGGCCGCCTTCGTGCGTACCCCGCATCGTCACGTAGGCGGCCGCCGTGTCGTCCTCGACGATGATCCGCTCGACCTCGTAGGAGAGGTCCCCGAAACAGGAGCGAAGCCACTCCGCCGTCGCCCTCGCGCCCTCGATGCCCGAGCTGCGTTCCGGATCGGCCTCGTGGTTGAAGTAGTCCGGGTGGTAGAGCCGCTCCGCGAGTTCGGCCTCACCTCGGGTCATAAAGCGCTCGAAGGCGTCGCGAACGTTCTGTCGGATCGTCTCCTTGTCCGGCACCGCGCAACCGTACATCGGGTGCGCCTTGCATGCGACTCGACACTCGCGTTGTCGTGTTGCGGTGCCGCTCGCGCGCTGCTCCTATCGCCTGTACGCAGGCGCGCGGCCGCGGCCGATCAGAGTTTCGCTTTGCGCGCGAGACGCGGTAGTCCGGAGGTCTCGCGCGGCCGGCCAGAAGCGAACCTAGCTCTCCTGCACCGCTCGCCGTCCCTCTGCCGTTACTTGCCACCAGTCATCCTCATACCGGCGATCCCAGGTGCGGCTCGGGTCATCGCGGGCGCGTTGCACGCCGGCGTAGACGCCGCGATGGGTGCTCACAAGCCCGCGGTGCGCAAGGCCACGCAGCGCGGCCTCGACAGCCGAGCGATCATGTTCGTGCTCGAGCATTTCCTCGTAAAGCGTGGTAGTGGTCTCGCCCGACATGCTGCACAACTCCAACAGCTCGCGCTCGAGCTCGGTGAGCGGCGGTCGTGACATCACTGGAATCAACGCAACCGAAGCGCGCGCACTCGCTTTGCGCGACCAGCATTGGCGGCTTTCTAGGCGCGTTTCGGCGTCGGTCAGCGGCGCTCGCCGAGGACGAGCAGGTATTCGCGGGTGTGTTCGATCTGGCCGTTCGCGGAGTACTCGGTCTCGAAGAACTCGACCCAGGCTTGGTGTAGTTCCTCGCGGCGGTCGCCGAGTGAGTCGGCCAGCACCTTGGTAGGGCCGTAGCTGGTCGAGAACAGCTCCCAGTACGCCTCTCCGGACGGCATCTTCAGTGTCGAGACGTGCTCTTCGAGCTCGAGGTCGAACGATTCGCCGAGGAGTGCGCGGACGTGGTCCTGGTCGCCCCAGTCGAACGGGTTGGCTCGGTGGCGGCGCGGGCATGAAGGGCGCCATCACCTTGAACATCCGGGCCAGCCCGCCGGTCGGAGTCCAGTTCGCGAGCGCGATCCGGCCGCCCGGCCGGGTCACCCGCGCCAGCTCGCGAGCGACCGCTTCGTGGTCGGGGGAGAACATCACCCCGCAGGTCGATGAGACCGCGTCGAAGCTTCGCGTCCTCGAGCTCGAGCTGTTCGCAGTCGCCGACCCGGTAGTCGATCGCAAGGCCCTGGTCGGCGGCGCGCTGCAGCGCGGTTTCGATCAGCGCCGGCGCCAGATCGATGCCGGTCACGGACGCGCCGCGAGCGCGCGGCGCGCTCGGCTATCGCACCGGTGCCGCACGCCAGATCCAGCCAGCTGCACGCCGGGTCCCGGAGCGAGCCGCTCGACCACCCGACTCGTGGATGTCAGTGATTGTTTCGGTGACGCGCTGGTAGGGACCGGTGCCCCACACCACGCTCTGACGCTGCTTGAGTTCCTGATAGGCCATGACAGTTGAGCGTAACGCCCAGGCCGGCGCGCCCGCAACGGGGGCGACAGCCTGGTGCCCGGGCACATCGTGTGTCGCGTGGAGCTACTCGAGCGCGATCAGGCGCTGGACGCGCTTGCCGAGGCCCGCGCCGCGGCCGCCGAGTGAACCGGCTCGGTGCTCGCACCGCGTTCACGCGCGCGCGTAGTGGATATCCCTGCCGGCCTCCCGGCTCGCCTTGCCCGAAGCCGTCACCGGGATCCGCGCGCGGATCGTGGTGCCCGCGCCGGCCGGGCTTTCGATTTCGAGCGTGCCGCCGAGCGCGCTCACACGGTCGGCGAGGCCGCTCAATCCCGAGCCTCGGGCGGGTCAACGTCGCCCGTGCCGTCGTCGCGGACCTCGACGATCGCGTGTCCTTCGCTCAGCGAAACGTGCACCCCGATCCGATCGGAGTGAGCGTGCTTGGAGGCGTTCGTCAGCGCTTCGGCGACGACGAAGTACGCGGTCGTCTGGACCGACAACTGGAGCTTCCCGCAGCTGTCGACGTGCAGCTCGACCGGCACCGTCGAGCGGTCGGCCAGGGCTGCAAGCGCGGCCTCCAGGCCGCGATCGGTGAGGATGCTCGGATGGATCCCACGAGCAAGCTCGCGGAGTTCCTCGAGTGCGGAGTCGAGCTCGGCGCGCGCCACCGTGAGCTGGCGCGACGCCTCGGAGTCCGGCTCGAGACCCGACTCGAGCAGCCGGAGGCTCAGCGCGAGCGAGACGAGCCGCTGCTGAGCGCCGTCGTGGAGGTCGCGCTCGATGCGTCGCCGTGCGTCGTCGGCGGCCTCGACGATCCGCGCTCGCGAGGCGGCCAGCTGCTCACGCGCGTCCACGTTGGCGAGCGCCGCGGTGACCAGCTCCGCGAAGCTGCTGATCCTCGCCTCGGTTTCCGCCGGGAACGCGTGCGCCTGTTCGCTCGTGGCCATCAGCGCGCCCCAGAGGCGCCCGGCCACGTAGATCGGCGCCCCTACCACCGAGCGGATCCCGAACTCGCGCAGCCTGGCGGCGAGCTCGCCCTCCACCTGGTCGTAGTCGTTCACGCGCTCGGGCCGCCCGCTTCGGTAGAGCCTCGCGGTCACGGACTCGCCCTCTACCGGGACGCGTTCGCCCACCGGGAACGACGGCGTTTCGTTCCCCGTCCAAGTACCGACCACCGTCGCGAAGCGGTCCTCCTCGTAGCGGATCATGTCGGTGCTCTTCACGTCAAGGAGCTGCCCGAGCTCTTCGCACACCCGGCCGAACAGCGATGGCCCGGAGGTGCAGCCCGCCACCATGGTGGCGACCCGTCGCAACGCCGCCTGCTCGGCGAGAAGTGCCTGCAGCTGGGTTAGGTTGTACTCGCTGCTCATTCGGAGAAAGTGTGGTGTGGCGGCGCCACAGCGAGGCTAGCGCAGCCGCTCGCCGGCGATCGCCGGACGGAGTCGGTCAGGCGCTGCTGAGCCGGGCGAAATCCTCGTCGGACAAGCTCGATCTCGAGCGCGGCCAGGTTGGCTGTCAAATGCTCCAGCGAGAGAGTTCCCGGTATCGGGGCGATGATCGGTGAGCGCTTGAGCAGCCAGGCCAGCATGATCTGCTTCCGGGTCGCGCCGTGGCGGCTCGCGATCTCGTCGAGCGTGGCACCCCCATCGCCGCGCAAGGGAAAGAAGGGGACGAACGCGATGCCCGCCCTCTCACAAAAGTCCACTTCCTCCTCGTACTTGCGCTCGGAAAGGTTGTAGTGGTTCTGCACGGCGGCGATCGGGACCACGGCTCGCGCGCGCTCGATCTCGTCCACGCTTACCTCGGAGACGCCGATGTGCCGGATGCGCCCCGCGTCGCGGTACTCCCCGAGAACGCCCAGCGACTCCTCGAGTGGCACCTCCGGGTCTACGCGATGAAGGTAGTAGAGGGGGATGGTGTCGGTACGAAGTCGTTCAAAGCTCTCCTCGAGCTGAGCCCGCAGCCGCTCCGGCCGGCCGCTGCCCGGTTCGTAGCCGCCCTTGGTCGCGACCAGCAGGTCGTCCGGAAACGGCGCCAGAGCGGCCCCGATCGTTCTGCTCGCTGGCGCCGCCGGTGTAGAGATGGGCCGTGTCGATGAGGTTGACCCCGGCGTCGAAGGCCCGCACGAGAAAGTCGCGGTTCTCGGGGGTGTTCGTCAGCCGGTTGGTGCCGAGCCCGATTCGGTTTACACGGATGTCGCCAATGCTGATCGTTCGTGATACCGGCATGGCGACGGATACTGACGATGTGTCGCGCCACGCCGCTGCCCTCCGGGCGTAGGATCGCCGTGCCACGACTCCCGTTCTGATGCCGAGACAGTCTCAGCCCAGCGAGACCTTCCACAACCCGGTTACCGGAGAGCGCGCGATCGTTCTCGAGGCGCCCGCGGAGAGGCGGGACCGCAGCATGGTCGCGGAGCTGCGCCTGGATCCTGGGGCTGCCGTGGTCGGCGAGCACCTCCACCCGGGGATCCACGAGACCTTCGAGGTCCTCGAGGGCCACCTGGGTTACCGGCTGGATGACGTCCAGGGAACGGCAAGGGCAGGGGATCGGATCGACATCTCCCCCGGCAGCTGGCATGACTGGTGGCACGAGGGAGAGGGCGAGGCCGTCGTTCGGGTGACGGTCACGCCCGGAGATCGCTTCGAGCAGATGATCCGCACGCTCTGGGGGCTCGCCTGCGATGGCCGCACCAACGCGAAGGGGATGCCCGGGATCCTGCAGCTCGCAGCGATATCGGCGGAGTTCTCCGACGTCTTCGTCCTTCGCAAGCCGCCCCGTTTGGTCCAGCGCGCGATGTTCGGAGCGCTCACGCCAATCGCACGCCGCCGCGGCTACCGCGGGTGTCTATCCGCGCTACGACGACATGGGCTCGGCGGGCACGCCTGCTCAGGTGCGCGCCGGCGAGCCCTTGACGCCGGAGTTTGGACCGGGGCCCGGGCCGCCGCTCAGCCCCGGGGCAGCTCCGGCGGCAGCCCGAAGCTCGGGAACAGATCCGGCAACGCCCCGAGGTCGCTGGTGGCGCACATCCTGCCGGTGAAGGCCGTTATCTCGGTCACGCGGCCGTCGTCCTCGAGAGCCAGCACCTCGAGCGACGCGGGCTGATAGCGCTCCGTGGGCGGATCCCACAGGTACCAGCCGATGGCCGGCTGACCGTTTGCGCGCGCCAGCGCGTGGCGCAGGTCCGGCTCGCCGGTGGCTGCGAGGAAGGCGATGACCGCGTCGCGACCGCTGAACCAGTGGGGGTGTGGCGGCATCGCGAAGGTCGCGCTCTCCACGAGCATCGCCACCATCGCGTCGATGTCGCGGTTCTCCCAGGCCGTGACGTACCGGGCCACCAGTTCGCGCAACCGGCTGTCCCCCAGCTCCCGCAGCGTCTCCTGCTGGCTGCGAGCGGGCAGGCGCTCGTCGACCGTCCTGCGGGCCCGCTGCATCGCGCTGTTGACTGAGGCGACGCTGGTGTCGAGGGACTCCGCCACCTCGCGTGCCGAGAAGCCCAGCACGTCACGCAGGATCAGGACGGCGCGTTGGTTGGGCGGGAGGTGCTGCAGAGCGGCGACGAAGGCGAGCTCGACGCTCTCGCGCTGCTCGTACCGCGCCTCGGGCGCGGCGAGCCCGCTCTCGAGTCCGAGCGTCTCGTCCGGGTAGGGCTCCAGCCACACCAGCTCCACCACCGGCTTCCCGGGCCCCTCGCCCGGACCCGCCGGCGGCCCGTAGTCCAGCGGCAGGACCCGCTTCGGGCGTTTGGCGATCAGGTCGAGGCACACGTTCGTCGCGATCCGATAGAGCCACGGACGCAACGGCCGCCCCGTGTCGAATCCCCCCAGGCCGCGCCAGGCCCGCAGAAGCGCCTCCTGAAGCGCGTCGTCGGCGTCGTAGGGCGAGCCCAGCATGCGATAGCAGTGGGCGTGAAGCTCGCGCCGATGCGGCTCGACGAGCTCGCCGAAGGCCTGCTCGTCGCGGTCGGCTGCCATTTGGCGAGACTAGTCCGACACGAGTAGCGATGAGTTTGCACGACGGCGCCGGTAGTAGAGGTCAGAACGATTCACCGACGCATGCAAAGGAGCAAACCCAATGACCAGGAAGCTGATCTCGACGTTCCTCATCTCGCTCGACGGAGTGGTGGAGTCGCCGCAGGACTGGAACATGCCGTACGTCGACCAAGAGATGGGCGCCACGATCGGCGGGGAGATGGCCGCCGCCGACGCGATGCTCTGCGGTCGCGTGACCTATCAGGAGTGGGCCGCCTATTGGCCGAGCTCCGACACGGACTTCGCCCCGTTCATGAACGACACCCCCAAGTACGTCGCCTCCACGACACTCGACGAGGTGGAGTGGAGCAACTCGCAGCTGCTCGAGGGCGACGTCGGTGCGGCGGTTGCGGCCCTCAAGGAGGAGCCCGGCAAGAACATCGTGATGTCCGGCAGCGCCACGCTCGCCCGCTCGCTCCTGGGCGCGGGCCTGGTCGACGAGCTGCACCTGATGGTCCATCCCTTGGTCGTGGGCCAAGGTGCGCGGTTGTTCGAAAATGGCGACAAGCACGCGCTCGAGCTGGCCGACTCAAAGACGTTCGGCACTGGCGTCGTCTACGCGATCTACAGGCCGGCGGCCGCACCGGACCCATCATGAGCAGTGTTCGATCGAGCGACGGGACGACCATCGGGTTCGATCGGACCGGCTCCGGACCCCCGCTGATCATCGTCGACGGCGCGCTCTGCTGGCGGGAGTCCGGGCCGGCGCGAAAGCTGGCGGCGGAGCTGGCCGATCGGTTCACCGTGATCACATACGATCGCCGCGGCCGGGGCGAGAGCGGCGACGCCGCGCCCTACTCGGTTGAGCGGGAGGTGGAGGACCTGGAGGCGCTGATCGGTGAGGCCGGCAGCCCGGCGCACATGCTCGGCATCTCCTCGGGCGGCGTGCTCGCGATGGAGGCGGTGCTCGCCGGAGCGGCGATCGACACGCTCGCCGTGTACGAAGCGCCTTTCATCGTCGACGACAGCCGGCCTCCGGCGCCGGCGAGCTACGTGCCGGACCTGAACAGGCACCTGGGTGAAGGCGATCGGGGCGCGGCGGTCAAGCGGTTCATGCGGCTGGTGGGTATGCCGGGCGCCCTGATCGCCCTGATGCCGCTCTCCCCGGCCTGGAGGAAGCTGAAGGGCGTGGCGCACACGCTGCCCTACGACGCGGCCTTAATGGGCGACACCCAGTCCGGCAAGCCCCTCGACGCCGAGTACTGGGGCGCGGTCGGCGTCCCCACGCTCGTCCTCGTGGGCGGCAAGAGCCCCGAGTGGATGGCGAACGGGATGCAGAGCCTCGCCGCCGTTCTGCCCAACGCTAGGCGCGAGGTTCTCGAGGGACAGACGCACATGGTCAAGCCGAAAATGCTCGCGCCGGTGCTGAAGCGCCACCTGCCGTCGATGGTGGCCTGAGCCAATCGCGCCGCCGCGGCGCTACTTCTTGCCGGGCTTCGGCTTGGGGTGGTTGGTCGCCTTGGCGTCCGAGGTCCAGCCGGCAGCAACCGGGGCCTGGGCCGTCCCCTTGCTCGCCGGACGCGCGTGGTGCTGCGGTTTGGGCTGCGGAGGCCCACGCTTGACGGGCGCGCTAGCCGGGGGCACCGCGATCGGGCCACGCCCACGGGATGCAGGTGAGGGCGCCGCCGGTCGTTTGGGCCGGCGCAATGCATGCCCCGGGTGGGTCTGGGGGCCGGAACGGCCTTGGCCATTTGCGCGTGCCCGATCTTGCCGGCCCGATCGACGCCCGTCCGGGTCGCCGCGCCCGGAGGCCTTGCGGGCCGCTTGCGCGTCATCGAGTCAGCGCGCGGGGTGAGGCGGCTGCGCGAGCCCTCCTGTTCGGCCGTAGGGCGTACGAATGAGCCGGCGGAGGCGACCGCAGCCGATCGCTCAGCCGCGGGTGGCGGCGAAGGAGCTTGCAGCACCCGCCCGGCCGCCGGGGGCGACTTCTTTGCGTCATCGATGAGCGCGTCGCCGGCCACTGCCCCGCTGCCCGCGAGCACGCCAACCGCCGCCAGCTTCACAGCACCGCTCGCTCCCGCAGCGGACAGCCCACCGCCGAGCGCCCCGAGACCCACCAGCCCTCCGCCCGTCGAGCCGGCTCCGAGGCCGAGGGCTGCGAGAACGCTGGCCTTCAACCCGGCCGAAGGGGCCACGGGCAGAGCCGCGGCGAGCAACCGGCGCTGCTGCTTGACCCGCTCGCGGTAGTCCCGGCAGCCCAAACAGGCGCGCAGATGGTGGCGCAGCTCGTTCCTGCGCAGCGAGCCCCCGTGCAGGGTTGCGAGCTGCTCACGAATCTCGTCGCACGGCGTATCGCGCGCCTCGCGGCGCTGGATCAACGCGCCCCGCGCGCGGAACACCAGGGCCTTCACCTTGGACGGGTGGCAGCCGAGCACGGCGGCCACCTGCGTGTGGGAGAAATCACCGAGCTCGGCCAAGAGAAGCGCCGCCCGCTGCTCATCTGGCAGCTCGGCCAGGTCAGCGAGCAGCTCACGCAGCTCGGCGCGCCGCTCGACGTGCTCGGCGAGAGTGGCCGTCGCGATGTCGGTGTCGAGCGAGACGTGGTCGCGCCGTGAACGCAGCACCGACACGCAGCGGTTGCGCGCGATCGCGTACAACCAGGGTTTGAGCGCAAGCTCCCGCTCGCCGTCGCGCTCCAGGCTTCGGAAGGCGGCCGCGAAACTGTGCTGGACGGCGTCCTCGGCCTCCTCGACAGATCCCAGCATGTGGCGACAGAAGCTGAGGATGCCCGGCGCGTGGCGCTCGAAAGCGACCTCGAAAGCAGCCTCGTTGCCGCGCCGAATCGCCTCCACAAGCCGCTCGTCGCCCGCCAGGGCGAGCAGGCGCTTCGAGCGGAAGCCGCCCAGCCGTGGCCGGGCCGGGATCGATGCTGCACGCATGTCGAGAGGGTTCTACCCGTTGAGGGAGGGGTCAAGTCCCGGGCGGGAAGATGTGATGACCGTTCCAGCATCACCCAGAAGAACGCGCCCGGACGCGCGAGGTTCGGGCATAACCCTCGAACCTCGCCCTTCCCAATGCGTTTCAGCCGGCATGAAGAAGATGACCGTAGCGATGGCGCTGATCGCCGCGCTCGCCCTCCCGGCGAGCGCAGCCGCGCAGCCCGGCGACGCTGATCAGCGCGCCGCACACAAACAGTGCAAGTCCGAGCGTGGCAAGACCCGCGCCACCCGCGAAGCGTTCAAGACGAAGTACCGCAGCATGAGTCGCTGCGTACGTCAGAACGCCGCCGAGGAGGAGACCGAGCGCAAGGAGGCAAAGAGCAACGCCTCCAAGCAGTGCAGGGCGGAGCGACTGGAGCTTGGTCCCCAGGCCTTTGCCGACAAGTACGGCGACAACAAGAACAAGAAGAACGCCTACGGCAAATGCGTCTCAGCAAGCACCCAGGAGCTCAAGGACGAGATGGACGAAGATGACGCCGAGGAGGCGAGCGGAGTTCCGCAACGCGGCCAAGAAGTGCGCGGCCGAGCGTCGCTCGATGGGCGACGAGGCCTTCGCCGCCGAGTACGGGACCAACGCCAACAAGCGCAACGCCTTCGGCAAGTGTGTGTCGGCCAAGACCGAGGACTCGTAGGCCGGCCTGATCGGGGGGAAACAGCCGGGCGCTCCGCCGCCATGCGCGGCGGAGCGCCGGCTGTGTGTTACGGACCGCTGACGGACGCGGTCGTGGAGAACACGTCGGTTCGGTTGGTCAGGTTGCCGCTGTTGGCCCGCACGTGGAAAGGCTTGAAGCCAGGCTTCAGGCCGCCGCCGGCGAAGTCGAGGCCGGCGTAGTCACCCACGAAGTAGCCGTTGGCGTCGGGCGCGGTCGCCATGTCGAACGAGCTGCCGATCCGTTCCTCGGTCCAGCTCGCCCCATTGTCAGCCGAGCGCAACAGCCAGACGTCTGTGCTCAGTGGCGGCGTGGTGTCCGGATCGTCGAAACGGAAGTCGTAGTGCTGCACGGCCACCGTTCCGTCGTCGGCCACCCGAACCGTCGGGGTGAACGCCTGATTGACCCCGCCCACGGTGCTGATGCGACGCGTGGCCGACCAGCTGAGTCCTCCGTCGGTGGAGCTCGAGAAGGCGATCTGTTCCTCGCCGGTGAAGCGATCGTCCTGCCAGACGACGTAGAGCGCACCGCTCTCGTCGTCCACAGCGATCTGCGGGATGAGGTCACCCGTGCGAACCGGGTGGCCATCGGCCGGATCGGTCACGCCGTCGGTGATCATGCGATCGATCTCGATCGGGGCCGACCAGGTCTCGCCCTTGTCGGTCGAACGCATCACCGCCGCCGTGAAGCCGCGGTTGGTGTTCGCGCCCACGTTTCGGATCAGGTTGAACAGCATCACCAGGTCGCCGTTCGGAAGCACCACGATCTGGTTGCCGATCGTCTGTGCCTTGTTGCCGGGATCGAGTACCGGCTCGACCAGGTCGTACGAGACGCCGTTGTCATCGGAACGGGCGAACCAGGCGATCGACCTGAACGCCGCTGCCCGCTCACCGGCCCGCGCGCTGGCCGTTCTCGTTGGGAGCCACGATGCGCTGCCAAGTCACGTAGACGAAGCGTGAGTCTGTCGGATCCGCCGTGAGGGTCTCCTTGTCGTTGAAGAAGTTCGCGCGGTCGTCGAACTTCACCACCACGGGGTCCTCCCAGTTCGCTCCCTTGTCAGTGGAGCGCGATGTGAGGACGGCGTTGGCCACGTTGGAGTCATTGATGGCCAAGGCGACCTGGTGTGCCACGCCGTTCGGTGAGAACGACACCCACGGGTCCGTCGCGCGCTCGAAGCCGCCGCCGTTCGCCGTCGTTCCACCGGTGCATCGGCTGAACTTGGCCTGTCCGGTGTCCGACGCCGCGCTGATGGGCGGGATCGACCAGTTCGTGCCTCCGTCGAGCGAGTAGGCGCTCAGGTTGCCGCTCGCCCCACCGTTGGACCAGCGATCCTGCTGCCAATTGCCGATGAGGTTGTTGTCATCGGTCAGGTTCGTGTCGACCCACGGCTCGACCTCGGCATTTCGATAGACCGTCCCGGTTTGGGGCGCCCCCTCGCACCCGGGGGCGAACGGACTCGGTCCGCTAACCAGAGTCAGAGGGTCAACTAGCCGCCCCGGCGTTTGCCGGGACCGTGAGCACCGCGGCGAGCGAGACCGCCAATGCGGCCCCACGGCGGGCGAAGGCGCTTTCCACCACGCCCCCCTTTCCTCGAGGGTTGCCTGCTTGTAGCGCACTGGGCGCGATAACCCTTAAACGCTCGACTCGCGCCCAGGTTGCAGAGTCGTGGCGGCGGCGGTTTCCCCACCTCACCCCGTATGGGCGAGGTGAGCTCGGCCGCTTCGACATACATTCCGGCGATGACCGATCAGCGCAAGATCTCGCGGGACATTCTGCCGAACCCGGACATCCCGCCGGCCGGGTTGACCACGTACGACGCCAAGGATCCGGATACCTCGTTCCCGCCGATCGAGCCGGTCAGGCCGCCCGATGGCGCTCCGAACGTCCTGATCGTCCTGCTCGACGACGTGGGCTTCGGCGCATCGAGCGTGTTCGGCGGGCCGTGCAACACACCCACTTTCGAGCGGCTGGCGGCGGACGGTCTGCGCTACAACCGCTTCCACACGACCGCCCTGTGCGCCCCCACCCGGGCCGCACTCCTGACCGGGCGCAACCACCACTCGGTCGGCATGGGCGGCATCACCGAGGTCGCCACCTCCGCGCCGGGCAACAGCTCGCTGCGCCCCAATACGAAGGCCCCGATGGCGGAGATCCTGCGGCTGAACGGGTACTCCACGGCGCAGCTCGGCAAGTGCCACGAGGTGCCGGTCTGGCAGACGAGCCCGATGGGCCCGTTCGACATGTGGCCGACAGGCTCCGGGTTCGAGTACTTCTACGGCTTCATCGGCGGCGAGGACAACCAGTGGGAGCCGGCCCTGTACGAGGGCACGACGCCGGTCGAGCCGGCGAAGGGCCCGCAGGAGGGGTACCACCTGACGGAGGACCTCGCCGACAGGGCGATCGCGTGGGTCGGCCAGCAGAAGGCGCTGATGCCCGACAAGCCGTTCTTCATGTACTTCGCGCCCGGAGCGACCCACGCGCCGCACCACGTGCCGAGCGAGTGGATCGAGAAGTACAAGGGAAGGTTCGACGACGGCTGGGACGGCCTGCGCGAGCGCATCTTCGGCCGCCAGAAGGAGCTCGGCGTGATACCCGAGGACGCCGAGCTCACGCCGCGGCACGAGGAGATCACGGCGTGGGATGACATGCCGGATGAGCTGAAGCCGGTGCTCGCGCGCCAGATGGAGGTCTACGCGGGCTTCCTCGAACACACCGACCACCACGTCGGCCGGCTCATCGACGCCGTCGAGGCGGTTGGAGCGCTCGACGACACGCTGGTCTACGTGATCGTCGGCGACAACGGCGCTTCGGCCGAGGGGACGCTGAACGGGGCCTTCAACGAGATGGCCAACTTCAACGGCATGGCCGAGCTCGAGACGCCCGCCTTCCTTGTCGAGACGATGGACAAGCTCGGCTCGCCGGAGGGGTACAACCACTATTCGGTGGGTTGGGCCCACGCCCTGAACACCCCCTACCAATGGACGAAGCAGGTGGCGTCGCACTGGGGCGGGACGCGCAACGGCACGATCGTGCGGTGGCCGAAAGGCATCGCGGCGGGTGGCGAGGTCCGCGATCAGTTCTGCCACGTGATCGACGTGTGCCCGACGGTGCTGGAGGTGGCAGGATTACCTCACCCCGTGATGGTCAACGGCGTCCAGCAGGCCCCGATCGAGGGCACGTCGATGGCCTACAGCTTCGACGATGCCGAGGCCGCCGAGCGGCACAACCTCCAGTACTTCGAGATGTTCGCCAACCGGGGCATCTACCACAAGGGCTGGAGCGCAGTCACCAAGCACCGCACCCCGTGGGTCATGGGCGGGGTCACACTCCCGGCCTTTGACGACGACGTCTGGGAGCTCTATGACGGCTCGAAGGACTGGACCCAGGCGCATGACCTCTCAAAGGAGATGCCGGACAAGCTCCACCAGCTGCAGCGCCTGTGGATCATCGAGGCGACGAAGTACAACGTGCTCCCGCTCGACGACCGCACCGCGGAGCGACTGAACGCGGATATCGCCGGCCGGCCGCAGCTGGTGCACGGGAACTCGCAGATGTTGTTCGGCGGCATGGGCCGGCTCTCCGAGAGCAGCGTCCTGAACATCAAGAACAAGTCGTTTTCGGTCACGGCCGAGCTCGAGGTGCCGGATGCCGGCGCCGAGGGGCCGATCGTCGCGCAGGGCGGTCGCTTCGGCGGCTGGGCCCTCTACGCGAAGGGCGGCAGGGCGGTGTTCGTATACAACGTGCTCGGGCTGCAGCTGTTCGTGACCGAGGCCGATCAGCCGATCCCACCGGGCACGCGCCAGGTGCGGATGGAGTTCGACTATGACGGCGGCGGACTCGCCAAGGGCGGCGACGTGACGCTCTTCTATGACGGCGAGCAGGCCGGCGAGGGTCGCGTGGAGGCCACGCAGCCGTTCATATTCTCGGCCGACGAGACCACCGAGGTGGCCTACGAAGCGGGCACACCCGTCTCGATTGAACACACTCGCGAGCGCTTCACCGGCGACGTGAAGTGGGTAAAGCTCGAGATCGGCTCGGACAGCCACGACCACCTCGTGGATCCCGAGCATGCCCTGAAGGTCGCGATGTCCCTCCAGTAGGCCGGGGCGGGGCTGTTCGCTTAGGCTGGCGCGCACACAGCCCATGGCCGTCGACCTCGTTATCGACATCGAGAACTCGCCCGGAGCGCTGGCGCAGGCGGCGGCCGCGATCAGTGATGCCGGCGTGAACATCGCGGCGGCCACGTGTGTCGGCTCGGGTGACCGGGCCGAGCTTCACATCCTCGTCCCGCACGCCGAGGCCGCCAAGCACGCGCTCGCGATATCGCACGTCGCCGTCACTCGCGAGCGCGAGGTCGTCGTGGTCGATGTGGAGGACCGCCCGGGCGTGCTGGCGGACCTCACTCGCAAGATCGCTCGGGCCGGGGTGAACCTCGATCTCGTATATGTCGCCACGCGAGATCGGGTGGTGTTCGGCGCGGACGACCTCGCGGCGCTACGGGCTGCCCTGGGCGTGGCGAGCTAGACAGCTCTCACTCCTGTCAGCATGGGTTTCCGTGAGCAGTTCGAAGCGTGAGCGCAGCCGGGAGGCCGTGCGGGACGCGGTGGCCCAGGCCGGTGGGGTCGATGCGGCGGTCGGCGCGCCCAAGCGCAGCGCCGACCCCTTCACCGCCGAGCTGCGCAGGCGCGCGGTTCTTCCGCTGCTCGTCCTTCACCTGATCAGCCAGGGCCCGAGCTACGGCAACCAGCTGATGGAGCGGATCGGGGCGATGACCGCCGGTGTCCTGTCGGTGAACCCGAACACGATGTATCCGCTCCTGCGCCAGCTCGAGGCACGCGGGTTGATCGAAGGCAGCTGGGAGCATCCCGAGCGCCGCTCGCGCCGCTACTACGCGCTCACCGATGCGGGGAGCGAGGAGTACGCGCGCCTCGTGGAGGACGTACGTCCCTTCCTCGACTCGGTCCAGAGCTCGATCGACGAGATCGTCAACGAGGTCTACGGCTCGTGAGGACCGCGCAGGCGCGCGGCCCGGTGCCGCTCGGGCCCGAGGCCGCCGTCGCGCTCTGGACCGACACGAGCCGCTGGGCGACGTTCGTGGAGGGATTCGCCCGCGTCGTCGAGTGCTCGCCGGGTTGGCCCGCGCCGGAGGAACGGGTGGTCTGGGAGTCGATCCCCGGCGGGCGCGGGCGGGTGACGGAGAAGGTCGTGGAGCACGAGCCCGGACCACTTCGCGACGATGGTCTTCGAGGACGCCCTGATGGGCCGCCAGGCCGTGCGCGCGGTGCCGGCGCCCGATGGAGCCGAGGTCGAGCTGAGCCTCGAGTACCGGCTCGTGAAGTACGGGCCGCTGAGCGCCGTGGCCGACGCTCTCTTCATCCGGCGCGCACTGCGCGACGCCCTTCGCCGCACCCTCTTCCGCTTCACCGTCGAGGCGGAGGAAGAGGCCGGGCTCGATAGGGTCACGGCCGTGTTCGTGTTCAAAGCAGCCGTCGTCGGCGCAGGCACCATGGGCGGGGAGATCGCCCAGGTGGTGGCCGCCGCGGGCATCCCCGTGGTGCTCAAGGACGTCAAGCAGGAGTTCGTCGACACGGGGCTCGAGAAGGCCCATCAGGTCACCGAGGCCCAGCTGGCCGTGCTGGTCGGCAAGGAGAAGATCACCCAGGAGCAGGCCGATTCCCAGCGCGAGGAGGTGCTCGGCCGGATCACCGGGGCCACGGGCTACGAGGGCTTCGGCGACGTCGACTTCGTGATCGAGGCCGTGCCGGAGCGCATGGAGATCAAGCAGACCGTGTTCGCCGAGCTCGACCAGGTCACGCCCGGCCACGCGATCCTCGCCTCCAACACCTCGTCGCTCTCGGTCACCGAGATGGCCGAGGCCACGCTTCGCCCCGACAAGGTCTGCGGCTTCCACTTCTTCTACCCCGCCTCGATGATGCGCCTGATCGAGGTGATCGAGGGCGACGACACGTCCGAGGAGACCCTCCAGACCGCCGCCAACTTCGCCCAGGCGATGCGCAAGACCGCGCTGCGATGCGGTGAGGTGCCGGGCTTCGTGGTCAACCGCATCCTCACCTCGGCCATGTCCGAGGTCTGGAAGGCCACGGAGGAGGGCGACCTGTCGGTGGAGGACGTCGACCGCGTGATCAAGGACTCGGGGGCCACGCCGATGGGGCCCTACTTCCTCACCGACCTGCTCGGCCTCGACACCGTCCTGCACGTGGCCGAGCACCTGCGCGACTCCTACGGCAGCGAGCGCTTCCACGTGGCCGAGCGCATGCAGGAGCTGGTGGCCGCGGGCGACCTCGGCCAGAAGACCGGGAGAGGGTTCTATGAGCACGGCTGAGGCGGGCAACTCCGCGGTCACGTCGATCGTCGACCGCATGGGTCTCAAGACCCTGGTCGAGTCCTGTCTGGTGCTCGAGGAGGGCGTGGCCTCGGCCAAGGACATCGAGGTCGGGATGATGATGGGCGCGGGCATCCTCCCCGGACCGTTCGCGCGCGCGGACGAGGCCGGGCTCGACGTCGTGCTCGAGCAGCTCGAGGGCGCCCAGAACGAGTGGGGCGAGGCCTTCGAGCCGCCCACGATCCTGCGCCGGCTGGTGGCTCAGGGGCGGCTGGGCAAGAAGTCCGGCCAGGGCTTCTTCCCCTATCCGCAGCCGGATGCGCGGCGACCAGCGCGAGACCGTGCTGCTCGAGACCCGCGATCACATCGCCATCGCCTGGCTCAACCGGCCGCCGGCCAATCCGCTCTCGCCGCAGGCCGTGCGCGACCTGATCGACCTGTGGGAGGCGGTCGAGGGCAAGGTCCGGGTGCTCGTGATCGCCTCGTCGCAACATCTTCACCTTCAGCGCCGGCGCGGACATCAAGGAGTTCACGAAGATGACGCCCGACGCCGAGGGCGCCGACCTGGTGGCCGGCGCCCACCGCTTCATGCGGGGCATGGAGCAGTCCTCGACGATGACCGTGGCCGCGGTCAACTCGATCGCCTTCGGCGGCGGCTGCGAGCTGGCCATGGCCTGCGACTTCCGCATCGCCGCCGAGTCGGCCAGCTTCGGGCAGCCCGAGATCAACCTGGGCATCATCCCCGGCTTCGGCGGCACGCAGCGGCTGCCGCGGCTGGTGGGCGAGGCCAAGGCCCTCGAGATGAACCTGACCGGCGATCCGATCGACGCCTTCGAGGCCCACCGCGTGGGCCTGGCCAATCAGGTGGTGCCCGATCACGAGCTGTTCGACGCGGCGCTCGGCTGGGCGCACAAGCTGGCGGGCCAGGCTCCGATCGCGGTCGAGGAGATCAAGAAGCGCTCGCATCACCCCGACCTCGACGAGGGCCTGCGCGGCGAGGGCGAGGGTTTTGCGCGGGCCTTCGGGTCCGAGGACGCCCGCGAGGGCATCGCGGCCTTCCTGTCCAAGCGCCGCCCCAAGTTCCAGGGCCGCTAGAGCAGTTCGCGCGATGAGTGCGGGCCGTTTCGGCGGTCAGATCGATATGTCCGCGTACGCAAAGCTCGGTGAGGTCCGCACCTACTACGAGGAGGATGGCGCCGGCGAGCCCCTGGTCGTCCTCCATCCGGGGGGTGCGGACTCGCGCGTGTTCGAGAGCAATCTCGCGCGCCTGAGCTCGGACTTCCACGTCTACCGTCCCGACCGTCGCGGCCACGGGCGGACACCCGACGTGCCGGGGCCGATCACCTACGAGCTGATGGCCAAGGACACGATCGCCTTTCTCGAGCAGGTCGTGGGTGGCCCCGCACACGTGGTCGGCCACAGCGACGGCGCGGTCGTCGCGCTCGTCACGGCGCTGCTGCGGCCCGATCTCGTGCGCCGGCTCGTCTTCGCCTCCGCCGTGTTCCACCACGACGCCTGGGCGCCCGGAGCGATCGATCTCGACGACGAGACCCTGGCCTTCTTCGTCGAGTACCACGGCGAGGTGTCACCCGATGGGCCCGAGGCGTTCCATGGCCCTCTACGAGAAGCTGCACCGCATGCAGTCCGAGGAGCCGGCGCTGACCGTCGCCGACCTCGCCGGCTACCCGGGCCGGCGTTGGTCATGGTCGGCGACGACGAGGACGAGATTTCGATCGAGCACGCTCTCGCCCTGCGAGACGGTCTGCCTCAGGACAGCTCGCGGTCGTGCCCGGCGCGGGGCACGGCCTGTTCCACGACAGGCCCGAGCTCGGCAATCTCATGGTGAGCGAGTTCCTGACCGAGGAACGGGACGGCGCGGGTCCTGACGGTCGCTAGGCTGGCCCGCCTGTGAGCGAGCCCACCACCAGATCCACCAACGCGGAGCGCGTAGCCGACCTGCTTCGCGAGTCGGAGCGCGCCGTGGTGCTCACCGGTGCGGGCATCTCGGTGCCCTCGGGGATACCCGACTTCCGCAGCCCGGGTACGGGCCTCTGGGAGAACGTCGATCCGATGGAGGTGGCCCACATCGACGCCTGGCGTCGCGATCCGGACCGCTTCTGGTCGTTCTATGGGCAGCGCTTCGCGTCGCTCACCGACAAGCGCCCCAACGACGCCCACGCCGCCGTGGCCGAGCTCGAGCGACGCGGGCTGGTGCGCGGCGTGATCACCCAGAACATCGACAGGCTGCACCGCATGGCCGGCAGCGAGCGCCTGGTGGAGGTGCACGGCTCGATCGAGTGGAGCCTGTGCCTCGAGTGCCGGGGCAGGCAGTCGCTCGAGCAGGTGGTGGAGCTGCTCGCCGGGGGCGAGGGCGCTCCGAAGTGCCCGGCATGCGTCGCGCCGCTCAAACCCGACGTGGTCCTGTTCGGGGAGCTCCTGCCCGAGCGCGCGCTGGCCGAGGCCCAGGCGCTGGCGATGGACGCCGACCTGATGCTCTGCGTGGGTTCCTCGCTCGAGGTCTACCCGGTGGCCGGGCTGCCGGCGATCACACATGGTGGGGGCGGACGGCTGGTGCTCGTGACCCAGGGACCGACGCCCTACGACGGCGACGCCGAGGTCAAGCTGGACGGCGACGTGGTCGAGGAACTGGGCGCCGTGATGGCGGCCCTCGACGGTTAGCCGACCTCAGCCGCGCAGGCGGCGCCGGCGAAGCACGGCTTCCATGGCGCTCACCGCCTCTTCGAGCCCTTCGGGCTGCTCGCCGTCGAGCGCCGCCGTAGCCGCGCTCACCACCGACTCCCGGTGCTCGTCGAGCGTGCGGTCGCCGGTCTCGGCCAACAGCGCTTCGATCGCCACGCGCGCCTGCAGGGCCGCCTCGCGCGGACGGCCGGCGTCCAGATCGGCGCGTGCCCGGAGGACGAGCTCCTCGGCGGCCAGCACCGTCTCGCGCCCCCCGAGGATCGCCGCGAAGCGCTCCTCGGGGGCTTCCATCGACCGCCGGACGCGGCGGCCGCCCGGGCTGGGCAGCTCGAGCGCCTCGGCGAAGCGCCCGTCGGCCACAGCGCTCCCGTTGCCGTAGCCGATCCGGGCGCACAGCGCGCGGTCCACCGACAGCTCGCCCACGTACGGATCGGCCGCCGCCACGCGCTGCGCGCGCAGCGCGCGGTTGAGCATGCGTCACGGCCGCAGTCAGCTCGCGACTCACGCAGCTCGGCGTCGCGGCGCCGCTCGTTGAGCCACTCCTCGGCCTCCGGCTGGCCGGCGAACGCCTCCGGTCGCACCACCGTCACCCGGGCGGTGGGTACGGGCTCGGGCGCCACGTCGTCCACGCTTCGCGGCCGCCGGTCCCGCAGCCAGCGACGCTCGGGCGCCGCGAGGGTGCCCAGGACCAGGACTGCCTCGACCGCCGCGTCGGGGCCGTCGCGCACCAGGTAACGGCCGTCAGGCGGCCCCAGCAGGAAGCCGAACTCGAGCTGGACGCAGCCGAAGAGATCCGAGGGCGGTGCGCTGCGGGGCTCGGCCGTGGCGTTACTCGCCTACGTGGGCGTCGCTGGCGCGCCGGTCCTTCTTCTCGACGGGCAGCGCGTACTTGGACGGCTTGGTGGGCACGACCGGGTTCTCGATCTCGCCGCAGCCGCGAGATCAGGTCCGACCATTGACCCGGCTCGAGCACCGCGAGCGCCTGCTTGCCGAGCTTGCGGTTCTCTCCGAACATCGGTTGGAAGCCGACGTGGATGTGGTCGGCGTGGTCGGCCATCGACATGGTGGCCCCGCCGATGTCGAACAGGGAGATGATCTGGGCGGGCGCCATCGTGCCCTGGAGAGCCATCAGCCTGCGTACCGAGACCTCGGTGATCCCGCCGGGGTCCTGGTGGCCCAGGATCGGGATGCCGTTGATCAGGGAGATGTCGACGGCGTTGCCCGACGAGTGATGCGACACGTTGCCCGAGCTCGTGTAGTAGCCGTGGCCGCACTTGAGCGAGCTCACCGACGGCTTGAGGCCGGACTCGGCCAGATAGGCCAGCGTGGCCAGCACCCGGCGGTCGATCTGGCCCGAGCGGATGTCGTCGCGCCCGCACTCGTAGATGTCGATGCGCTCATCCGACAGCACCCGCTGCTCCAACAGGGGCTTCGGCAGCAGCAGGATCTGGCCGATCGACATCGCTCCGGCCTCGTCGCGCCCGTGCAGCACGTTGCGCCCCGACGCCCGGTAGATCGCCGTGGCCTCCAGCAGCTTCCAGCCGTCCAGAATCGGCTTGGGATCGATCCGCGGAGCGCCGCGGCCGGCGGGCTGGATGGAGAAGTCGAGATGCGCGGCCCTGCCGGGGACCGTCTGGCCCACACGCCCGATGATCGTTCCGCCGATCACCCGCGAGCCCTTGCGCAGGGCCCGCAGCTTGACCTTGCTCGGGTCGAGCCCGAAGGGCCGCGAGAAGAAGTTCTTGTAGGTCTCGAACTTGCCGCCCTTGCGCGCGAGGGTGTCGAGCTGCTGCTCGAGGCCGCCGTTCTCGCGCGCGCCCGCCATCGTCGGGGTGCGCGAACAGGCGCTGCTTGACCGGGGCGGAGGCCTGGGCCGTGTCGTGGGACTCGATCTCGGCGCCGGGGTCGCGCTCCGGAGCGGTGTCGGAGTCGTCGGTCTGGCGACCGGCCGAGGCCGCGAGGGAGGGCTTGGGGTCGGCGCTGTCGTCGCCGTTGGCCTTGATTGCCTTTGCCGCGCGGTCGGAGCCGGCGTCGACGTCGGCCTTCGGCACCGGGTAGTACTTCGAGACCTCTCCGAGGTGCGCGTAGGTGTAGCGGTTGCCGTACACGTCCTGCAGGGTCAGGTAGCGGCCGAGCTTCTTCGAGCGGCCGATCTTCTTGACCACGCCATCGTTGACGGCCACCACGGGCGCGCCGCGCTCGGCGAAGATGTCGATGCTGCGCCGGTCGTCGGTCGACTCGATCACGTGGGCCGCGTTCTCGCCGCGCTTGACCCGCTTGAGCAGCTCGGCCTCGGCCAGATCGTCGGCGTAGCGCGCGCGTGCGTAGACGGGGAAGCGGCCTTCGGTGAGCCCGGTGAGCGAGCCGATCAGGTCGGCGGGCACGCCGGCGATCAGGCGGGCCCGCAGCAGCACCGAGTCGACATACCAGTCGGCGTGGTTGTAGGCCCAGATCGCGTCGCGCACGTTGTCCTCGTAGCCGGCCGCCTTGAGATAGCGGGCGGCGGCGAAGATCGCGTCGACCGGGTTATAGGGGTCCTTGCGCCCGTCCTTGTTGGCGTCGGTGCCGTAGGCCGCCCAGGTGGGGGGCATGAACTGCATCCACCCCAGCGCGCCAGCCGACGACACGTTGAGGTTGCGGCCGTAGTCGGTCTCGATCTCGTTGATCGCCGCGAGGATCTCCCAGCGGATCCCGTACTCGATTCCCGCCGCCTGATAGATCGGCAGCAGGAACGGCGGCACCCGGAACTTGCGGATGATGAAGTTCGGCACCCCCGTCGCCGTCGACGGACCCGGCAGCGCATCCACGAAGCCCGGGTTGCTCTGCGGTGGGCGTCCCGTCGTCGTTGCGCAGCGGCGAGCGACGGCCGCTCCGGTCCCTGTCGTCGCCGCGCGAACTCTCATCCCGGGGTCGAGACTTGATCTTGCCACCGAGTTGCTTCGGCTCGTCCTCATCGCGCTTGACCTTCTGGCCCGAGTTGGTCTGTCCCTGGGGCGAACCCCCGCCCGCGCTCGGACCGGTGTCCGCCTTCTTGGGCTCGGGAGACGGGGTCGTCTGCTGTGGGCGCGGCTTCTGCTGCTTGGGCGTTGGTCGGCGTAGTTGGCGTGGTGGGAGTGGTGGGCGTCGTGGGAGTGGTCGGCGCCGTCGGGCTGGTCTGGGCCGTGGGCGGCGGTACCGGGGTTCCGGGGAGTGCCACGTCGTTGATGGTCTTGCCCGGCGGAACGTCGACCTTGACCGGGACGATCTCGCCGCTCGGCAGCCGCACGTAGACGGTCTGCGTCTGCGCCTGAGCGGGCATGCTGAAGGCGGTGAACGCGGCCATGAAGAGGACCCCTGCGGCAAGCAGGAGTGTGAGAAGCCGCTTCTTCATCCGTGCTCTTCCGGGTCCTCCCTCGGGTCCCCGCGCAGCGCCGGCCGCGGGAGTGCGCAAGCTATCAGGTGAGCCTGCGGCAGAGGAGACGCTACTGGGTGAGTTTCCGGTGTGCAATGCGGGTTCGGTGGGCTGAAGGCGGCGAGGTGTCGTGAGTGTCTGCGCGTGGGCGGCGCTGCAGGATCAGTCCCTTGTTATCGACTCATCCCGCCCATAACTTCAATGCGGCGATCCCGTGTCCTGGACATCCTGTCCTGACCCGATTCTCCGTCCAGTTGTTCCATTTCGCCATCGGGGCGCTGCACGAAACCTTGTCTGAGGCTCAAGTTGAAGCTGAGGGTGTGGCTTGTTCGGCGCGGATGGCGCGTAGGGCGCACGGGCTTCAGGCGATCCGTGGGCTACTCTGCCCGCCATGGCCGAGCCGGAGCAGGATGAGAGCTTTGTCGACCGTCTCTCGCGCACGGGCGAGGAGGCCCTGGGCCGGATCGCCGAGGAGCTGGTGGCGAATCCAGTGGTGAACGGGGCGATCGCTCGGGCGTTCGACGCCCGTGAGAAGGCCCTGCAGGCCCAGGAGGCGACCCTGGGAGCGCTGAACCTGCCGTCAGCGGCGGACATCGAGCGCGTTACCCGCCGGCTTCGCTCGTTGTCCCAGCGCCTGGAGGGCATCGAGGATGCGATCGACCGGCTCGAGGAACGCGTGGGCGCCGCCTCGCGCTCCATGCCCGACGACCGGCTGGCCTCGATCGAGGAGCGCCTCGACGAGATCGCCCGCGACGTGGCCGGCGTGCGCGCGGCCGTCACGCCGGCCGACGAGCCCGTCCCGCGCGCCCAGGAGCGGCTGACGGTCACGGAATCCTGAGCGCGGCGTAGCCCGCCTCGCCCAGCCTCACGGCGAGATCCTCGAGTGCCTGCGCATCGGGGCGCCCGGCGCCGTCGGCTCCAACCATGCCCGTGACTCCGGCGAGACAGGCGGCCGCCGCGCCGCGCCGGGCCGCGACGCCCAGGATGGCCGCCGCCTGAAGGTCGAAGGCCAGCGGTCGGCTCGGCCCCCGTCTCGCCGATGGTGTCGACGGGGGCGTCATAGAACAGGTCGGTGCTGGCGATCGTCGCCGGGGTGGCCCCGGCCTCGACGAGCCGGGCGAGCAGCACCGGATCCGGCTCGAGGCGGGCGTCGGCGCCGGCGAGACCGGTGCCCGCGCCGTCCAGAGCGATGACCGTCTCGGCCGCCAGCAGGCTGCCCGGCGGGCACGTGCTCGCCCAGCGCATCGGCGGTTCCGATGCTCACCAGGCGACGCGCACCCAGTCCGATCAGCTCTTCGCACACGATCGCGGCGCTCGGGCCGCCCAGGCCGGTGGCCTGGACGGTGAGCGGCTCGCCGTCCGAAGCGGTGCCCGTATAGCCCCAAAGCCCGCGGGCGTGGTTGAACATCTTGGGCCCGTCGAGCAGCGCCTGCGCGACGGCGAGTGCGCTGTGGGGATCGCCGGGCAGCAGCACGCGCTCCGCCAGCGCCGTCGCCGGGCGGAGGTGAAACGGGCGGATTGCGGGCTGTTGGGCCACCAAGCAGAGAAAGGTAGGGATAAGCTCGGCACCAATGGCGAAGCGACCCGCTAACCCGCGCGATCTCTCGCGAGGCGGTTGAGAGGACGGTCGAGTCCACCCTCGGCTCTGCGGAGCGCAGCCGCGACGCCGCCCAAGGGGCACTCGACGACGTCGTGCAGTCAGTCGAGGAGTTGCGCCGCGGCGCGGAGAACCGCCTGGCGCGTGGGCGGCGCAGCATGGCGGGGGCGATCGAGGGCCGCCGCCCCGCAACGGTCGACGACCTGCGTGAGGTCAAGTCCGAACTGCGGGCGATAGGGCGCCGACTCGACGCAATCGAGGAGAGGTTGCCGGCCAAGCGCAGCACGGGCAAGAAGGCCGCCAAGCGCGCTCCCGCCAAGCGCACGTCCACGAAGCGCGCTTCCACCAAGAAATAGTGCCCCGCCGGCGGGTGTTGATCACCGGCGTCGGCAGTCAGATCGGCACCCTGCTCGCCGCCCGCCTCGAGGCCGACCCTGATGTGGCGTACGTGGCGGGACTCGACACCCGCCGGCCCAGAAGGCGGCTCGAGCGGACGGAGTGGATCGAGGCTGACATCCGGGATGCGGATCTCGTGCGCGTGATTCCCAGGCTCGAGGTGGACACCCTGGTCCACGAGCAGATCGTGCGCCAGCCCAGCCACGGCATGTCCTCGCGCGCAATGCACGACGTCAACGTGATCGGCTCGCTGCAACTGCTCGCCGCGTGCGAGAAGAGCCGCACGCTCGACACCATCGTCGTGCGCGGGTCGGCCGGTGTCTATGGGGCCGAGCCCCACGCCCCGCAGTTCTTCGGCGAGGAGATGACGCGCCTGTTCCCGCTGCGCACCCGCTTCCAGCGCGACGTGGCCGAGATCGAGAACTACTTCGAGACCTTCGCCCGGCGTCACGAGCGCGTGACCTGCACGATGTTGCGCTACCAGCCCGCCATCGGCCCGTCCCTGGTCACCCAGATCAGCCGCTACCTGTCGCAGCCGGCCTGCCCGACCTTCCTGGGCTTCGACCCGCGCATCCAGTTGGTGCACGAGAGCGACGCCCTCGACGCGCTGGTCGCGGCGGTGCGCAACCCCGTCCCGGGCCCGGTCAACGTGGCCGGCGACGGCACGATCGGCCTCGGGCGCATGATCCGGTTGGCCGGCCGCGCCGCCTTGCCGGTGGCCGGTCCGCTGTTCGGGCCGCTCACGTCGGCGGGGCGCCGGATCGGCCTGTCCGGATACTCCGACGACTTCCGAAGGCTGCTGCGCTACGGGCGCGGAGTGGACACGCGGAGGCTGGTGGAGGAGGTCGGCTTCCAGCCGCAGGTATCGACGGTGGCGGCGGTTGAGGACTGGGTCAAGCGGCGTTCACGCCAGGCGGCGGCGTGACCGAACAGGCCATCTCGTTCATGCGCCGGCTCCGCGAGGGTCTCGAGGCAGGTCTCGATCTCCCCGACGCGCTCGCACGCGGCGCGGCTGCCCTGCCACGCGACGCGCGCGCGACAGTCGAGCGCCTGGTCGAACGTGTCGACGGTGACTACGAGGATGACGAGTGGGGCTTCGACGAGGAGTTCGCCGACCTGATCGAGCCGTTCTTCGGCTTTCTCTACGACACCTGGTGGCGGGTCCGTGCGGAGGGCCTGGACAACGTCCCCTCTCACGGCCGCGCGCTGCTGGCGGCCAACCACGCGGGGATCCTGCCCTGGGACGCAACCATGGTCTCGATGGCGGTCCTGCGTGAGCATCCGCTCCCGCGCCATCCGCGCTTCCTCGTTCTCAACTGGGCCTTCGACCTCCCCTGGGTGTCCACCGCGATGCGCCGGGTCGGCGGCGTGGTGGCCTCGCCCTACAACGCGATGCGCCTGCTCGAGCAGGACCATCTGGTGGCCGTCTTCCCCGAGGGCGTGAAGGGCACGGGCAAGCCCTACTCCGAGCGCTACCGGCTCCAGCGCTTCGGTCGCGGCGGCTTCGTGGAGATCGCCCTGCGCACGGGCGCGCCCATCGTGCCGGTCGCGATCGTCGGCAGCGAGGAGATCTACCCGAAGATCGGCGACCTGCCCGGCGTCGCCCGGCTCCTGGGCGCGCCGTACTTTCCGGTCACGCCCACCTTCCCCTGGCTGGGGCCGCTCGGCGCCGTCCCGTTGCCCTCGCGCTGGCGAATCGAGTTTCTCGAACCGATCCCGACCGCCGCCTACGGCCCCGCCGGCGCCGCCGACCGCCCGCTCGTGCTCGAGCTCTCCGAACGCGTCCGTACGGCGATTCAGGACGCGGTCTACGCGAATCTCGTGCGCCGAGGTCCCCCTTTCGTCTAGGTAGCGCTGCAGGGGCCCGCCCTGCTATTGCAAAAGCGCAGTTCCGTGCCTACCGTGACCTGGCATCGTCGGTACTCGCATCACCACCGCAACCGCCGTCGCCTTCCTGGCCCTGGCCGGCGCAGCTGAAGCCGCGCCCGGTGACCCCTGGGTGGCCTATGTCGCCAACTCGGTGGTCAACCGCGAGGGCCGGCCGGCCCCGGTCATCCTGAGGGCCAACCCCGTCACCGGAGCGCTCGTCGAGGTGTCGCGCAACGGCACGCAGGGAAACCTCTTTCGCCACCCCTACGACATCGCCGTCGCGCCTGGCGGGGGCAGCCTCTACGTGGCCGACATGGGCGAGTTCGCCTCGGGCTCGGCTCCTGCCGCGGACGGCCGGATCATCCGCGTCGATCCGGCCACCGGCGTGCAGACGCCCGTGTCCACGGGTGGCGAGCTGGTGGACCCGGCGGGCGTGGCGGTTGCCCCCGACGGCTCCCTCCTCGTGGTGGAGAACGTGGGCGTGGGCGGCGATCCCCGGACTCCGATAACCCAACGTCCCGCCGTCATCCGCGTGAATCCGCGGACCGGGGCTCAGAGCGTGCTCGCCCGCGGCGCACCGATGTGTTACCCGTTCGGCATCGCCGTCGATCGCCAGGGCGGCATCCTCGTGAGCGACTTCGGCAACCTCGTCGAGAACGGGGTCACGGTGGCGTCGTGCGACCCCACCGGCGGCGGGGTCATCCGGGTCAACCCGTCGAGCGGCCAGCAGCAGTGGCTGTCCTTCAACAGCGCCGCTTTCGGGAGCACGTTCCTCGGCCCGGTCGGTCTCGCCGTGGAGCCGAACGGCACGGTGCTGGTTGCAAACCAGCGCAGCGCGGCGGCGGCCGTCACCGCGGTCAACCCGGTCACGAGCGTCCAGCAGACGGTCACGCCGAACTCCAGCCCCTCGGACGGCTTCGAGCAGCCGCAGCGGGTGGCGCTGGCCCCCGACGGCAACCTCGTGGTGTCCGACTACGCGCTCAACACTCTGGAGGGCGGGCTGGTGAGCGTCGTGCGCTCCACCGGTGAGGCGCGCATCCTGCGTAGCGGGCGCGCTCTTCAACAACCCGCTCGGGCTGGCGATCGTCGTGAACCGGCCACCCGTGGCAACACTCAGCTTCCGGCCGAGGAGAGTCGCCGGCGGCCGGCAGGTGAGCTTCGATGCCTCGGGCTCGAGCGATCCCGAACGCCTGCCGCTTCGCTACGAATGGGACCTGGACGGCAACGGCTCCTTCGAGGTCGGGACCGGCAACCAGCCGCGGACCTCCACGACGTACCCGTCCAGCACGACCCTGATTCCACGCGTGCGGGTGACCGATCCGCACGGTGCGACCGGCGACGCCCGCGCCACGGCGTCCCTCACCGTCGATGCCATCCGCCCGGTGGTCCGGCGCCTGAGCGCCTCGGCTCGACGGCTCGGGGCATCGTCGCGCTGGGCCAAGGCCTCCGGTGCCTCGGCCCTCGCGCCTCGCATCGCCCGCGTGGTGCGCCTGCGCTTCCGGGTCTCCGAGAGAGCCCGCGTGTCGGTCGCCCTGCGCCGAGCGCTGCCCGGGCGCCGCCTGCGGGGCCGTTGTGTGAGCCCCCGGAAGGCGCCGAAGGGCGCCCGGCGCTGCACGCGCTGGCGCGCCGTGGCGAGCCTCGCCCGCAGCGCCGGCCCCGGGCCGGGAAGCCTCCGCTTCTCCAGCCGCGTGAACAAGGCGGCGCCTGCCGAAGGGGAGCTACCGCGTGGTGGTCGTGGCGACCGACCGCGTGGGCAACCGCTCGAGGCCGAAGTGGGTGCCGCTCCGGGTGGTCTAGAAGTGGACCTCCTCACAACGTTTCTCCCGAAACTGCGGCCCCAGAACCGCCATGCGGCGTCCTCGGTCGCCCGGGTAGCGCTGCTACCCGGGCTTCCTGCGTCCTTGCCTGGCGGCCCCTGGGTCTCGCATTTCCGGGGAAACGTTGTGCGTCGGCCCACTAGAAGTGGACGCCTCGCAGCAGGTAGGCCATGGCCACCGCCTCGGTTGACATCTCGCCGTCGCCCTTCTTCTCGCCGGCGGGGACGGGCTTGCCGTCCGCCTTGCCCTTGCCCTTGGCCGCCGTCGAGTCGGGGAAGAGGTTGTAGGCGGTGTTGAGCACGATGTCCACCGTCTTGGGCGACACCGCGTAGAGCACCTCGCCGAACGTGCCCAGCCGCGAGGCCATGCGCTTGGGCTTGTCGATCATCGCGTCGGTGAGCATCTTGGCCGCCTCGTCCGGCGTGAGCGTGGGGAACGCCTTGTAGATGTCGGTGGGGGCGATCATCGGCGTGCGCACGAGCGGCATGTAGACGGTCGTGAACTTCACGTTGTCGTTCACGCACTCGGGCGCCACGCAGCGCGAGAACGCGTCGAGCGCCGCCTTCGACGCGACGTAGGCGGAGAAGCGCGGCGTGTTCGTCTGCACTCCGATCGAGCTGACGTTGATGATCTGGCCCGACTTGCGCTCCCTCATCCCCGGCAGGAACGCCAGGATCAGCTTGAGCGCGCCGAAGTAGTTGAGCTGCATCGTGCGCTCGTAGTCGTGAAAGCGGTCGTATGAGCGCGCGACCGAGCGGCGGATCGAGCGGCCGGCGTTGTTGATCAGCACGTCGATGCCGCCGTGCTCTGAGAGGACCTCGGCGGCCAGACGGTCGATGTCCTCCAGATCGGATAGGTCGGCCGGGTGCACGTGCGCCACGCCACCGGCCTCCTCGACCTGGCGGGCCACCTCCTCCAGCTTCTCGCGCGTGCGCGAGACGAGCAGCACCTCGCCGCCGGCCTCGCCCACCTTCAGCGCGGTCTCGAGACCGATGCCGCTCGAGGCTCCGGTGATGAGGATCTTCTTGCCGCTGATCGTGCCCGCCAGCGAGCGCTCGCGGAACAGGTCGGGGTCGAGGTTGCGCTCCCAGTAGTCCCAGATCCGCGGGGCGTAGGTCGACAGTGGCGGCACTGCGATGCCGGTGCCCGTGAGCGCCCGCTGGGTGTCGCGAGCGTCGAACTTCGCCTGGAAGTCGCGGTTCTCCATCGCGGCCGGCGGGATGCCGAGATCGTGGTAGACCTGGTCGCGGATTCGCTTGACCGTCGGCAGCGCCATCAGGCCCGCGCGGACGGGCGGCGGGACGGCGTTGGTCACGTTCTGGTCCAGGCGCATGGCGAACTGCGGCGCGTGCGCGGCCTTGGCGAACTCGTTCAGCGCCTCGCCCACTGTCTTTGGCTCCGGGTCGACCAGATGGAACGTGCGGCTGGGCAGGTCCTCGTCGGACAGGTGGGCGATGTGGTCCATCGCGCGGGCCACGAAGTCCACGGGGACGATGTTGGTCTGGCCGCCCTGCGGCCCCGCGAGCGGGAACCACTCCGGCAACGCGTGGCGCAGCCGCTGGATGAGCTTGAAGAAGTAGTAGGGACCGTCGATCTTGTCCATCTCGCCGGTCTCCGAATGGCCGACCACGATCCCCGGCCGGAACACGATCGTGGGTGCCTCGACGCCCTCCCGCACCAGGCGCTCGGACTCGTACTTCGTGCGGTGGTAGTGGTGGGGCAGGCTCTGCCCCTCGTCGAACATGTCCTCCTGGAACACGCCGGCGTAGTCGCCCGCCACGGCGATCGAGCTGACGTGGTGGAAGCGGCCCACGTCATGCGCGTTGGCGAACTCGATCACGTGCCTCGTGCCCTCGACGTTCGCCTTCTCCGAAGCCTCCTCGTCGGCCTCCACGTCGTAGACGGCCGCGAGATGGAAGAGCTGGTCGATCTTCTCGTCGAAGCCCTCCACTCCGAGCCCCGGCTTCGACAGGTCGCCTGCCACCGGCACGAGGCGGCCCTCGGCGGCGCCGAGGCCCTGTACGAGCGCGTCGAGCTTGCCGCGCGAGCCCTCGCGCACGAGCACGTAGATCGTGCCGTCACGCTCGAGCAGCTCGGCCACGAGATGCCTGCCTATGAAGCCGGTCGCGCCGGTGACGAAGTAGTTCAAGGGTCCCTCCACTCCCTCCGTGAGGCTGGTGGGGCGATCCTAAACCCCCAAGGCTCGCGGGCACCGCCCGCTCGGCGTCCACCTCCAGGCACAATCATCAGCGTGGACCAGCCCCTGTCACTGAAGGAGGCCGCCGAGCGGGTCGGCGTCACTCCGGCGACCCTTCGCCGCTGGGCGCGGGCCGGCGTGATCCCGGAGGTGGACGGCGGCGGCGAGTGGACCAGCGCGGCCGTGGCCCATGCCCGGATCGTGGCTCGGCTGCGCGAGCGCGGGCACCGGCTGGCCGAGATCCGGGAGGCCGGCGAGCAGGGGCGGCTGGCGTACGGCTACATCGAGGAGATCTTTGCCGGGCCCGACCGGCGCCGCACCCTCAAGGAGGCCTCGCGCGAGACCGGCCTCGATCCGAAGCTGATCGAGCGCTTCTGGGTGAATCTCGGGCTGCCAACCAGTGGGCTCGACCAGCTCACCGACGACGACGTCGAGGCGCTTCGCTACGTGGCCTCGGTGGTAGAGGCGGGCTTTCCGCTCGTTGCTTTCCTCCAGCTCGTGCGGGTCTACGGGCAGTCGCTCGCGCAGATCGCGGACGCCGAGGTCCGCCTTTTCCACCTCTACGTGCACGAGCCGCTCATGCGCGAGGGCGTGCCCGGCCTCGAGATGGCGGAGGAGATGCAGGGCCTGGCACGCGACCTGCTCCCGCTCGCCTCGCCGCTCATGGACTACGTGCACCAGCGTTATCTCATGCACTTCGTCGAGCAGGACGTGGTCGGCCACATGGAAACCGAGCTCGGCGGAGAGGACCCCGCGCTCGGACGCATCCGGGTGGCGCTCGCGTTCGCCGACCTGGCCGGCTACACCCGCTTCACCGAAGAGGAGGGCGACGAGGAGGCGCTGTCGTCGGTCGAGCGCTTCGTGGAGGGCGTGTCTAACACGCTGCCCGACGACGCGCGCGTGGTCAAGACCATCGGCGACGAGGTGATGGTCGTGGGCCACGACGTGGAGGCGTTGGTGGACTGGGCCGTCGGCTTCGCCGGCCTGTTCGACGAGCGCCCTGAGCCCCGCATCGGGATCCACTACGGAACCGCCCTCTACCGCGACGGCGACTACTACGGCCGCGAGGTCAACCTGGCTTCGCGCGTCGTCGCCCGCGCGCGCGGGGCCGAGGTACTCGTGAGTGACGCCGTGGTCGACGCGGTGAGCGGCTCCTCCCATCTGGTGTTCGAGGGCATCGGCCAGGTCAAGCTCAAGGGCTTCGACGAGCCGCGGCAGCTCTGCCGAGCGACACGGCGCGAGGTCACATGAGCGACGCTCCCTTGGCGGGCGCCCGCGCGAGCGGTCTCGTCCGGGAGGGCGAGCCGCTGCTGGTGTTGGTGTCCGGGGGCGGCGACTCGGTGGCCCTGCTGGACGTGGCGGTCCGCCTCGGTGCGCAGGCATCCGCGCTGCACGTGAACTACGGGCTGCGCGAGGGGGCCGATGGCGACGAGGCACTCGTGCGTGAGCTGGCCGAGCGGCTCGGGGTTCCGGTTTACGTAGAGGGGGTGTCGCTCGGAGACGAGACCGGCAACCTCCAGGAGCGGGCCCGGGACGCCCGCTACGCGCTGGCCGAGCGGCTGGCGTCCGCCGATTACGCCGCCGCTCACACCGCGAGCGACCAAGCCGAGACGGTTCTCTACCGGCTCGCGGTGTCACCCGGGTCGCGTGCTCTGCACGGCATGCCGTCGCGGCGCGGCCGGCTCGTTAGGCCGTTCCTCGGCGTCACGCGCGAGGAGGTGCGCGACTACCTCCGGTCGCGCGGTCTCCAGTGGCGCGAGGACCCCTCGAACTCCGATCGCCGTTTCGCGCGCACCCGGGTCCGCCACGACCTGCTCGGGGCGCTGCGCAGCATCGGGCCGGCGGCGGAGCGCACGCTCGCCGAGACCGCGCGCCAGCTGCGTGAGGAGGCGGACGTGCTCGATGCCGCGGTGGACGACGCGCTCGAGGAGCTCGGTGGCGGCCCGGCGGTGTCGCTCGCCGCGCTGCGTGAGCACCCGCCGGCGGTGCGCCGGCTCGTGCTGAGGCGGCTGGCGGGCGACCGGCCGGTGCCCGACTCGATCGCCGATCTGGACGAGCGCGGGACCAAGTCGCTCGACCTGGGCGACGGCCTGCGCGCCGTGGCCGAGTACGGGACGCTCCGCTTCACGCGCGCGCGCGAGAGCGAGGAAGCCGCCCCCGAGCCGGTCGCCCTGCCGGTTCCCGGCCGGGCGCGCTTCGGCGACTGGGAGGTGGAGGCTGCGACCGCGGCGCCGGGCGAGGTCTCCGTTGCGGCCGGCTCACTCGCCGAGGGCGCGACCGTGCGCGGATGGCGCGAGGGCGACCGCATGCGCCCCGTCGGCCTCGGCGGCACCAAGACCCTCCAGGACCTCTTCACCGACCGCAAGATCCCCAGGGCGCTGCGCCGCACGCTCCCGATCGTCGAGGCGGGCGGCCAGATCGTCTGGGTGGCGGGCGTGGCCCTGGACGAGCGCTTCGCCGCGACGGGGGAGCAGCCGTCGGTGGGGTTAAGCGCGCGCTCGCTCGCGCGCTCCCCTTAGGGACGGATGTTGCGGTTGGAGCGGAACAGGTTGCCGGGGTCGTAGCGCCGCTTGATCTCCACGAGCCGCTCGAAGTTCGACCCGTAGGTGGCGCGGGTGCGGTCCTCACCTTCATCGGCGGTCTGGAAGTTCACGTAGTTGCCGGTGGAGAAGGGGCGTAGCCGCTCACCGGCCTGGCGCACCCAGTCCTGGAACTCGCCACCCCGCGCGTCGCCCGGCTCCCACATCCCGAGCACCCCGACCACGTAGCGGACGTCCCGGTTGCCCACCGCGCCGTCGTCGCCGGAGCGCTCGTTGAGCGCACCTTCCAGGTGCAGGACACCGAGCTGCGCCTCGGGAATTGGGCACTCTGCCGCCAGCGCGCGGTGGGTTGCGAGAAGTTCGTCGCTGAGCTCGCGGGCGAACCCGGTCTTCCAGTAGTAGTGGTCGCCCTTCGGCTCGGTGGGGTCGAGGTAGGACTGAACCTGCGTGTAGGGCTGCTCGGCCAGCAGGTCGATCACGGGCTCGCGGAGCGCCCGGATCGGCGCCATGACCTCATCCACCCGATCGAGCTCGCCGCTGTAGCAGACGACCATTGCGCAGACCCGTTCCCCGTGCCAGGGCTCCGGTACGAACGGGGCGGCGGGCGCGCGCAGGAGGTTCATCCAGACGGCGAGCTCGCGCGGCGCCTCGGCTGTGAGCGTCCTGTAGGCGTCGAGGATCTCCTCGGCGCGGTCGAACGGCCACGCGATCAGCCCGCCGTAGACGGTGGGGCCCACCTCGTGCAGGCGGAACGTGAACGAGGTGGCCACCCCGAGGTTGGCGCCCGCTCCGCGGACGGCCCAGAACAGGTCCTGGTTTTCGTCCGGGGCGGCGCGCCGGATCTCGCCGTCGGCGGTGACGATCTCCACCTCGAGCAGGTTGTCCACGGTCCACCCGAAGCGGCGCGTGAGGTAGCCGAGTCCTCCGCCCAGAGTCAGACCCGCGACGCCGACTTCGGAGATGAACCCAAGCGGTGTCGCCAAGCCGTGCTGCTGGGTCTCGCGATCGACGTCGCTCAGCAGGCATCCGGGCTGTACCGTCGCGGTTCGGGCCCCGGGGTCGACCTGGACGCCCCGCAGGAGCGACATGTCGAGGGTCAGACCCCCGTCCGCGAGCGCGGTGCCGCCTATGTTGTGACCGCCGCCGCGCACGCCGAGCGGAAGGCCGCGGTCGCGGGCGAAATTCACGGCGGCCGCGACATCGGCGCTGTCCGCCGGGCGCACGACGAGCACCGGTCGCCTCTCGATGAGGCCGTTCCAGATCAGCGTTGCCGCCTCGAAGTCCGGATCGCCGGGGAGTAGGAGCTGCCCGCGCAGGCGTCGACGTAGTCCGGCGAGCTCATTTCCGTCTGCGCCCGCCGTCCGTTCGACGAAGCCGGGTTGCCTTGCCTGCTCTGCCTCGTTGATCGCCATGACGACCAATCTGCCGCTCCGGGGCCGGCTTGGCTTCGGCGAAACCACCCAAGTTCGGGCGTCCCGCCGATGGGTGGTTTCACCCAGTCGGGCTCAGACGAGCTGGTGCTGGTACGCGTAGGCCGTCGCGGCCGCCCGCGACGGCGCGCCGACCTTCGCGAGGATGTTGCTCACGTGGCGGTCCACCGTCCGCTCGCTGATGACCAGCCGTGCAGCGATGGCCTTGTTGGTCTCGCCGGCGGCAACCAGGCGCAGCACATCCAGTTCGCGAGCCGTGAGCCCGTGGGTGTCGCTCGCGCCCTCGCCTCGGGCGAGGGTCTCCGCTCGGGCCACGTCCGCTACGGCGCCCAGGCCCGCGAAGATGTCGCGGGCGGCCTCCAACTCGAACACTGCGCTGTCCTCGTCATCGAGCGCGCGGCAGGCCAGCCCGACGAGCACCCGCACACCTGCGGTCTCGTACGGAACGTCCAGCTTCTGCATCGCGTCGAGCGCCTCCCTCAGGGCGACCAGGGCGGCACGGGCGTTGCCGTCGGCCAGCGCGACCGCCCCGCGAGCCCGTGCCGCCACCGCAGCCAGCAGCTCACTCTCAAAGCTCGCCGCGATCGTGGAGAGCTCGCGGCACGCCTCGCGTGCCTCTTCGAGGGAGTCGACGGCCAGCATCACGTCGATATGTGCGGGCAGCAGCGCCGCGCGCTGAAGGGGCTGGCCGGCCTCCTCCGCGAGGCGACGGGTGGCCGCAGCTGCCACGTCGGGCTTTCCCTGGGCCAATCGCAGGAGCGCGAGGCCGGGCTGAGGCTCGCGGCCCCATCGGCTGGCCTCGCGGTAGGACTCCTCAGCGGCCACGAGCTCGCCCAGCACCCGCTGCACCTCGCCCCGGCGGTACAGCGCCTCGGCGACCGCGCCCGGGTTCGCGCCCTGCGCGAAGCGCTCACGGGCACGCTCGGTCTCCGCCAGCGCGTCCGCCCACGAGCCCCGTAGCTGCATGATCTCGGCGCGATGGACCAGGCAGCGGCCGGTGAAGGAGACCATCTCCGGTTGCTCCTCGCACCATCGCGACAGCGCGGCGGTCCATTCGCGTGCGCGCCGCAGCGCGTGCGCCTCCCGGCAGCCGTCGATGACGCTGCAGTACATCAGCCCGGTGACGATCGGCGAGAGCTCATCGGCCGTGACGGCCACCATCACCTCGTCGAGCAGGCCCAGACCCTCCGGGACCCGTCCCAGGCTGACCAGCGCTCGGCCCTGCTCGTGGACGGCCATCGCGTGCAGGTCACCGTCCCGGTGCCGCTCCGCGACCTGGGCCGCGCTCGCAGCGGTCGAGTACAGCGCCTCGAAGTCGCCACACTCCTCGTGCTGCCTGATCACCGGGATCAGCAGATACCCGCGCTCCACGCAGTCGCTGCCGTCGCGCTCGACCAGGCGCTGCGCGCGACCGAACCATCCGGTCGCCCGGCCTGGCTCGTCGCGGAACAGGAGGCACAGGCCGGCCCAGAATGCGCAGCGGGCGGCGCGAAGGTTCTCGCCGGAGTCGACATGGGCCTGATGGGCGCGAGCGAGGGAGTCCAGGTAGGCGTCGTCGCGGCCGGTCATGTAGGCCGCCGTCGCCAGCAGCTCGAGGTCCTCCGTCCCGAGCCCGGACTTCGAGTCGCTGTCGGACAGGTACTTGAAGGCGTCTTTCCAGGCCCGCCCTGCACACGCTTCGCGGCCTCGCTCGAGTGGATCCCTGACGTCTGACACGACTCGCCAAGGCACGTTACCGGCGCTTCACGACCTCGTGACAGGGGAGCCGTCGCGGCGTCGTACGTTGCCGCGCATGACCCGACTCCTCGTTCCCCTCCTCGCCGCTGCAATCGTCGCCACCGCGCTCGCTGCCCTCGCCAGCGCCGGGGGTGGCGATCGCGACCGGCGCGGCGACAAACGCGGCGGCGAGTACTCGATCGGGCTTTGGGGAGACGTGCCGTACTCGGACGTTCAGGTGGCCGAGGGCGTGCCCAACCTGATCGCCGACGTCAACCGCCGGCGCCTCGCGTTCACCGTCCACGACGGCGACATCAAGGCCGGGAGCTCGCGCTGCGACGACGCCGTCTACCAGCAGTTCAAGGCCTTCCTCAACAGCTTCAGGGCGCCGGCCATCTACAGCCCGGGGGACAACGAGTGGACCGACTGCGACCGACCCGCCGGCGGGCGGTACGACTCCGAGGAGCGCCTGGAATACATCCGGGGAACCTTCTTCGAGAGCCCCGGTCCTTCGGCCAGCGCCGCATCAGGCTGACGCAGCAGGACGCGCCCTACGTGGAGAACCTGCGCTGGCGGACCGGCGAAGGTCCAGTACGCGACGCTCCACGTGGTGGGCTCGGACAACAACCTCGGCGACGTCGCGCCCGACCCGGAGGAGTGGGCCGGCCGCGACGCCGCGACCAACGAGTGGCTGCGCGAGACCTTCGACGAGGCCAAGCGCCACAGGGCGGCGGGCGTGATGCTGGTGATTCAGGCCAACCCCGGCTTCGACCTGAGCGACCCGACGCGCGCGCCGCTGCGCGATCCGCGCACGCTGCTGGCTTCGCCGAGCGGCCAGCCGGACGGGTTCACGAACTTCATGCTCGCCCTGCGGGAGGAGACGATCGCCTATCGCAAGCCGGTGGTGCTGGTGCACGGCGACTCGCACTTTTTCCGGATCGACAAGCCGCTGCAGGACGACCAGGGCCGGCGCCTGGAGAACTTCACCCGGCTCGAGACGCCGGCAACAATGCCCAGAACGGCAACAACGACGTGCACTGGGTGGAGGTCGAGGTGGACCCGAGCGACCGCGACGTGTTCTCGCTTCCGCACGAGACGGTGCCTGCCAACCGGGTGGCGGTGCCGGCGCCGTAGGTCAAAGACGCGCGCTGACGCCCGGCCGCCACCACGGCGGCGTCCTCGCCCACACCCACGAGCAGCGCGGACTTGCGCGTGCGCAGGAAGTGAACACCGACGAAGTAGAGGCCGGGCGCGGCCGTGCTCTCGCAGTCCGTCGTGGACGGGAAAGCCGAGCTCGTCGAACGCGCCAGGGCAGTCGACCCAGGACGCGTAGTCGGGCCGGTAGCCCCCGGCGAACAGCACGGCTCCGAAGCCGCGTGAGGTCCAGGGATTCCGGGCGCGTCGGCCGTGAACGGTCTCGGGCTCCGGCATGCCGGGCGGCTCGAGTTCGCGCTCCGCCACGAGCTTGTCCACCAGCCCCATGAAGCGCCGGTAGCGCTCGTCGCCCCAGGCCACGCTCGCGCCGAGGTCTGGAGCAAAGCGGGCGTGCCGGCCCTCGCAGCCGAGGAAGCGGCCGACCAGGTTGACCCCCATCCGCTGGAGCGTGCGCAGATGGAGGTCGTGGCCGCCGTCTCGGCCCGAGGCCAGGAGGTTGGCCTCGAGTCGAGCCGCAGGTTCGGGCAGAGCGCTCACGGGCTGCTCCAGGAAGCCGGTCTCAACCGCCCACCAGGTCAGATCGCGGTCGCCGATCCGGCGTGGGAGCCAGGGCGCCCTCCCGCAGGCGAGGAACACGTCGCGTCCGGCCTGGTGAAGTTCCTCGGCGATCTGAGCTCCCGACTGGCCGCTGCCCACCACCAACACCGGCCCCTCCGGCAACCCGGTCGGGCGGTCGTAGCCGCCCACGTCGATCTGGAGCAGACCCGCCGGCAGGCTGTCGGCGGCCGCCGGCCGGTGTGAGCGCTGGTAAGCCCCGGTGGCCAGCACGACGGCGCGCGCCTCGAGCGGGCCGTCGGATGTGTCCAGGACGAAGCCTGCTCCGTTGCCGCTGCGGCGCAGCGAGGTCACGGCCACCTCCTCACGCACCGGCGCTTGGATCCGGGCGGCGTAGCGCTCGAGGTGACTCACGAATTCGTCGCGCGGGCAGGAAGCCGTCCGGCTCGTCGCCGTCGTAGGCGCCGCCCGGGAGCTGGACGGTCCAGCTGGGGGTCACGAGACAGAAGCTCTTCCAGCGCTGGCGCCAGCTCTGCCCGACGCGCCCCCTCTCCAGCACCACGTGCTCGACGCCGGCCCGGCTCAGCTCACGGCTCGTCGCCAGCCCGGCCTGGCCCGCGCCGACGATCACACAGTCGAGGCGGTGGCTCATCGCGCGCAGCCTATGCTGGCCGCATGGCCGCTTCTGTGACGAGGGCACGGTTGGTGGTTGCCGCCCTCGCCTGCGGGGTGGTGGGGCTCTGGGCGGCCGCCACGGGCACTCCCGCCGCCGGCCCGCGTGCCGTGCTGCCCGACCTCGTTCCGGAGGAGCCCGCCAAGCTCGTGGTTCGCTCCGTGAGCGGTGGGGGCGGGCCGCGATACGAGCTGGGCTTTCGCTCCGCCGCGAGCAACCTCGGCCGCGGGCCGCTGATCGTCGACGCGGAGCGAGACCTGCGCCGGCCGCTTGAGCTGGCCGCCACGCAGGTGGTCCGCCGGGTGGACGGCTCGACCGAGCGGCGGGCGCTCGATACCCATCTCACCTACGTGATCTCCGCCGACCACAGCCACTGGCACTACCCGGCCTTCATGCGCTACGAGCTGCGCCGCCCCGGGGCCCGCGGCGCCCGTGTCGGGCGCGACCACAAGACCGGCTTCTGTCTCGGCGACCGCTACGACGCGCGGCCCCTTCGCAGGCTTCGCGGAGAGCCCGCTCGGCCGCCGTTCACCACGGCCTGCGGCAAGAACAGGCCGGACCTGGCGCGGCTGCGGGAGGGGATCTCGGTGGGCTACGGCGACGACTACGCGCCTCTGCTGGAGGGGCAGTCGATCGACATCACCGACGTCGCTCCCGGCCGCTACCGGCTGGTGCACACGGTCAATCCGGACCGCAGCCTGGCCGAGCGCACCTACCGCAACAACGTTTCCGTGCTCTCGATCCGGCTCTCCCGGACTGCGGCCGGCGTGCCGAAGGTCACGCGCGTATCAGCCGGCCCATCACGGGCAGCATCACGCGCTGGACGGCGGGCGGCGGCGAGCACATCACCGTCTCGTCGCTGAAGCGCTGAGCGAACCGGGTCAGCCAGCGGGCTCCTTCGAGGCTGGTCGGGCAGGTTGTATGCGTTGTAGAGGCCGTCGCGCGCGGCGCGGGCGCTCTCGGTGAGAAATTCCTCGAGACGCCCCGGCGGCGTGACCTCGGTCTGGAGCGCGGCCGGCCGGCCGCTCGTGTTGCGCAGCTCGTGTCGCGCGCCCGGCGCCACCAGCACCGGTCCGTCCTCGGGCCCGAGCTCGAGCCACACCCCGTCGAGCTTGAGGCGGGCCGCTGCCCTCCAGGACCTCCCAGTGCTCCTCGAGCGTCGGGTGGAAGTGTTCGGGCAGGTGCGCTCCGTCGTCCAGCCACGAGCTCACCCAGAGGCGGTCGCCGTCATGGCGGAATGAGTAGGACGCCTTGTGGATGGGATCGTGGACCTTCTCGGTGGTCAGCTCGGTCATCTGGGGGGACCTCCTGAGTGGTGTAAGTTACCCAAGAGTAACAAAATGACCGAGCTCGTACAGAGGACGGCGCATGCCGGCGCTCGAGCGCCGGGCGCTCATCGTGGAGTCGGCCGGCCGGCTGTTCGGGCAGCACGGCTACGACGGCACGCGCCTGGACGACGTTGCGGCCGCGGCCGGTGTGACCAAGCCGATCCTCTATCAGCCACTTCGACTCCAAGAAGGCCCTCTACCTGGCGCTGCTGGAGCGCCACCGCGACGACCTCGAGCACGTTCGCCGATGTCATCCCGCCCGAGGGGTCCGCCGAGGAACGGGTCCGGGCGGTTCTCGAGTCTGGCTCGACCTACGTGAGACCCACGCCTACGCCTGGCGAATGCTGTTCCGAGACTCGGGAGGCGGCGCCCGACGTCGAGGAGTTCCGCTAGGAGGTGCACGACCCGGGCGCGTGTGGTGCTGGCGGAGATCATCCGCTCGCTGAGCGACGAGCCGATCCCGCGTCGCGAGCTGGAGCCGCTGGCCGAGCTGATGAGCATGGGCATGGCGTCGCTCGTCCTCTGGTGGCTCGACAACCCGCGCGTCTCTCGCGAGGCGGTGCTGGACGCGATGGTTCGCGTCTGGTCCGGGCTACTCTCGGGACGATGAATCGCCTTCACCACTGGTACTGCAGCCGGGAGGGGTGGAAGCGCCACGTGCGCGAGGAGCTGGTGCCGGCGGCGACCGACGGGGTCGACCTCGGCGCCGACATGCTCGAGGTGGGCCCCGGCTTCGGCCCCGCGACGGAGGTGCTGGCCGCCCGCACCGAGCGGCTCACGGCGCTCGAGATCGACCCGGTGCTGGCGCGCTCCGCTGCGCGAGCGGCTCAACGGCCGGGTGGAGGTCGTGGAGGGGGACGGCACCGCGATGCCCTTCGAGGACGGCCGCTTCAGTGCGGCCGCCTGCTTCACGATGCTCCACCACGTGCCGTCGCCGGAGGCGCAGGATCGCCTGTTCGCAGAGACGCGCCGCGTGCTGGCGCCGGGCGCGCCGTTCGTGGGCACCGACAGCACGGGGCGCGGGATCGGGTTCGCGCTGCTGCATGTCGGCGACACGAGGGTCCTGATCGACCCGGCCGGGTTGCCGCAGCGGCTCGAGGCGGCGGGGTTCGAGGACGTTCAGGTCGAGAAGGGCCGCGACGCCTTCCGGTTCAGGGCCAGCGTGCCGGGTTAGCCGCCGTGCGCGGGCTCCGCGAGATTGTGGATCTGATACGGGCTTGGTCGTTGAACAGCAAATAGCTGTAAAAGGAACCAAGCCCCCCTCCCCTTACCGCCGATCGGACCACGCGACGGCTGTCGCGGTCGCTAGAGCGGAACCCCCGCCCCTCAGTCCGTCCCGAAAACCCGATCCCCCGCGTCGCCCAGCCCCGGCCGGATGTAGGCGTTCTCGTCGAGCTCGCGGTCCAGGGCCGCGGTCCAGACGGGCACCTCGGGATGGTGCTCGTCCACCGCGGCCAGGCCCTCGGGCGCCACGACCAGGCACACCAGCGAGAGCTGGCGGGCGCCCTTGGCCTTGAGCCGGTCGAGCGCATGCACAGCGCTTCCGCCGGTGGCCAGCATCGGGTCGACGACGAAGACGAACGCGTCGTCGAGACGCGGGGGCAGGCGCTCGTAGTACTCGAAGGGCTCGTGGGTCTCCTCGTCGCGATAGAGGCCGAGGTGGCCCACGCGGGCGTCGGGCAGGAGGCGCAGGAAGGCGTCGACCATGCCCAGCCCCGCGCGCAGCACCGGCACCACAGCGATCTCGCGCGGCAGGCGGTGGCCGGTGGTGGCTTCGAGCGGCGTCTCGATGTCCACCTGCTCCACCGGCAGCTCGCGCGCCGCCTCCACCGCCAGGATCGCCGAGGCCTCGAACAGCGCCTGGCGAAACTCCCCGTGCCGGGTCGAGCGATCGCGTAACACGGTGATGCGATCGGCAAGCACGGGATGGTCGACCACGACGAGACGCTGCGCCATGGCGCGACGATAGCCTCGACGGCGGCTTGCCCGCAGCCCGGCGCAACATCGAGTTGAAGGCCCGCGACCGGGACCCCGGGCGCACGCTCGAGCTGGCGCTGGCGCTCGGCGCCGAGGACGGCGGCGAGATCGTCCAGCGCGACACCTACTTCACGCGTGCGCGCGGGCGTCTCAAGCTGCGCGAGCAGGAGCCCGGTGAGAGCGAGCTGATCCAGTACCGGCGCGCCGACACCGACGATGCGCGCACGAGCTCCTACCGGCGCGTCGCGGCGGGCGACGCGGAGGGCCTGAAGGAGGCATCTGGACGACGCGTACGGCACCCTGGTCGTGGTCGAGACAAGCGGCGGCGCCTGCTCCTGTGGGAGAACGTGCGTATCCACCTCGACGAGGTCGAGGGGCTGGGCAGCTTCGTGGAGCTGGAGGCGGTGGCGCCGCCGGAGTCAGACCTCACGGCCGAGCACGACAAGGTGGCGCGCCTTCGCGACGAGCTGCGGATCGGGGAGGACGATCTCCTGCGGCGAGAGCTACTCCGATCTCCTGCTCGACTCGCCGGAGCGGCTGCTCGTCGGCGGCGGAGGAGGCGATGCAGAACGCCTACGCGCCCTACTCGAACTTCAAGGTCGGCGCCGCCCTGCGCTCGCCGGCGGGCTCGATTCACGCCGGGCGCCAACGTCGAGAACGCGGCCGTATCCCCAGGGCCAGTGCGCCGAGACCTCGGCGATCGGCGCGCTGGTCAGCGCGGGCGACACCGAGATCAGCGCCGTGGCCGTGGTGGCCGAGCGGATGGACTTCTGCCCGCCGTGCGGAGGCTGCCGACAGCGGCTGTCGGAGTTCGGCCGCGCCGACACGCCCGTGTATCTGGGGCGCCCCGGCGGCCCGCGACGGGAGACCACGCTGGGAGAGCTGCTCCCGCTCGCGTTCGAGCTGGAGCCTTCATGAGCTGGCGCGAGGCCGCGCAGGTGATGGAGCGACGCGCTGGGCTGCGGCCGCGCGTGGGCGTCGTCCTGGGGTCGGGCCTGGGCGCGGTGGCGGACTCCGTCGACGACCCCATGGTCATCGGCTACGACGAGCTGCCCGGCTTCCCGCGCCCGGGCGTGGAGGGCCACGGCGGCCGGGCCGTGCTCGGCCAGATCGGCGGGGTCCCGGTGGCGCTGCTGCAGGGGCGAGCTCACCTTTACGAGGGCGGCGATCGCGAGGCGCTGCGGGTACCCGTGCGCGCCCTCGTACGCCGCCGGGGCCGAGCTGCTGGTGCTCACCAATGCGGCGGGATCGCTGCGCTCCGAGGTGGGCCCTGGCCGGCTGATGGCGATAAGCGACCACATCAACCTGAGCGGCACGAACATCCTCGCCGGGCCCAACGACGACGAGCTCGGGCCCGCGCTTCCCCGGCCTGCGCGACGCCTACGACCGCGAGCTGCGCAACCGAGCTGCACTCCGCCGCCGCGGAGCTCGGAATAGAGCTCGCCGAGGGGGTCTATCTCGCGGTAGCGGGGCCGAGCTTCGAGACGCCCGCCGAGATCCGCGCCTTCGAGCGCCTGGGCGCCGACGCCGTGGGCATGTCCACGGTCCACGAGACCGTGGTGGCGCGCCACTGCGGGCTGCGGGTCGCGGCTGATCTCGGCGATCACCAATCTGGCCGAGGGCATCGGCGACCAGCCGCTCGAGCCACGAGCAGACGCTCGCCGACGCCGCCCGTGCGGCCGAGGACCTGGCCCCGCTGCTCGTGCGCTTCATCGAGCGGGCTGCGAGCTGAGCCATGCTCGTGCCCGAGCTGATCCGCGTGAAGCGCGACGGGGGCGAGCTCTCCGAGGAGCAGATCGGCTTTCTCGTGGAGGGCATCACCGACGGCTCGGTCACCGACGCCCAGGTGGGCGCGCTGGCCATGGCGATCGTGCTGCGCGGAATGACCGCGACGGAGCGGGTGGCGCTCACGGGTGCGATGACCCACTCCGGCGAGGTGCTCGACTGGTCCGACGCCGGTCTGGCCGGGCCGGTGCTCGACAAGCACTCCACGGGCGGGGTGGGGGACAAGGTCAGCCTCCTGCTGGCTCCTGTGGTCGCGGCCTGCGGGGGCGCCGTGCCGATGATCTCGGGCCGGGGGCTGGGGCACACGGGCGGGACGCTCGACAAGCTCGAGTCGATTCCGGGATACGCCACCACGCCGGACCCCGCGCAGTTTCGCGCCGCCGTGGCCGGCGCGGGCTGCGCGATCGTGGGCCAGACCGCCGAGCTGGCGCCCGCCGATCGCCGTCTCTATGCGATCCGCGACGCCACCGGCACGGTGGAATCGATCCCGCTGATCGTGGCGTCGATCCTCTCCAAGAAGCTCGCCGCGGGGTTGGGCGCCCTCGTGATGGACGTGAAGGTCGGCTCGGGCGCCTTCCTGCCCAGCCGGGCGGCGGCGTCGGAGCTGGCGTTGTCGATCGTGGAGGTGGCGCGCGGCAACGGCCTGCCGACCTCGGCGCTCCTGACCGACATGGACCGCGTGCTCGGGCGCAGTGCGGGGAATGCCGTGGAGGTGCGGGAATCGATCGATCACCTCACGGGCGCCGCGAGCGACCAGCGCCTGCGTGAGGTGACCCTTGCGCTCAGCGCCGAGTTGCTGCGCCTGGGGGGAATCGAGCCGGACGAGGAGGCCGGCCGCGCGGCCGCCGAGCGCGCGCTCGACAGCGGCGCCGCGGCGGAGCGCTTCGCGGCGATGGTGGCCGAGCTGGGCGGCCCGGCCGACCTGCTCGAGCAGCCCGAGCGTCACCTGGCCGCCGCGCCGGTGACCGTGGAGGCCGAGCCCGCCGAGGCGGCTGTGGTGACGAGCGTGAACGTCCGTGAGGTCGGCCTCGCCGTGGTGGCCCTGGGCGGCGGGCGCACGCGCGAGAGCGATCCGGTGGACCACTCGGTCGGGCTGACCGAGGTGGCGGCGCCGGGCGAACAGGTCGCGCCCGGCGGTCGGCCGCTCGCGGTGGTCCACGCAGCCGATCGCGAGACGGCCGAACAGGCCGCAACCGCGCTACGGGACGCCTACACCATCGGCGATGCCCCAAGCGCCGAGCCACCCTCGGTGCTGGAGGTGCTGCGGTGATCCCCAAGGCCGAGCTCCACGTCCACCTCGAGGGCACCGCCACGCCGGCGCTGATCCGGCGCCTGGCCGAGCGCAACGGGATCGGGCTGCCCGATGACCTGTTCGCGTCGCCGGACCGCTTCGCCTACACGGACTTCCTCGACTTCCTGCGCGCCTACGACAGCGCGGCGAGCGCGGTCCGCACCGGAGAGGACTACCGCGACGTGACCTAGCGAGTACCTGGCGGCCTGCGCCTCGGAGGGAACGGTCTACGTGGAGCTGATCGCGTCGCCCGACCACGCCGCGCTGGTCGGGCTGAGCGACGAGGAGCACCTCGACGGCATCGTCAGGGGAATCGACGAGGCGCGCCGTGAGCACGGCATCGAGGCGCGCATCGTCTTCACCGCTATCCGCAATCTCGGGCCGGAGCGCGCGCTGCGCGTGGCCCGTCCACGCGGCCGAGCGCCCCCACCCGTACGTGGTGGGCTTCAACCTCGCCGGCGACGAGGAGAATTTCCCCGCCGGCGAATTCGCGGAGGCGTTCGAGCTGGCCGCCGCCGCCGGCCTCGGTTGCACCGTCCATGCCGGCGAATGGGATGGTCCGGAGAGCGTGCGCGCGGCCCTCGCCCTGCCGGTCACCCGGATAGGGCACGGCGTTCGCTCGATCGAGGACCCGGCGCTGGTGGAGGAGCTGGCGGCCCGCGGGATCGTGCTCGAGTGCTGTCCAACGAGCAACGTCGTGCTCGGCCTCTACCCGTCCTACGAGGAGCACCCGCTGCCCAAGCTGCCGCCGCCGGGGTGCCGTGTCACGCTCGGATCCGACGACCCGCCCTGGTTCGGAGCATCCATCGGGGGCGAGTACCGCGTCTGCGCCGAGCATCTCGGGTGGGGGGACGAGCGCGCTCGTCGAGGTTACGCGAACCGCTCTTCAAGCCGCATTCTGCGACGAAAAGCTCAAGACAGACCTAATGAAACGGCTCCCTCAAACGCTGTAGGGTGATCCCCGCTCAGCGGGTCTGCGGGCCCGCCTCTATCTCAGGAGGGATGTCAGGGTGGATAGGAAGCTTCGGGCGCTCATGCTCGCAATCGTCGCCGCACTCGTGCTGGGGCTGGCGGCTTGTGGCGACGACGACGACGACGGCGGCGGCAACGGTGGTGGTGGAGACGGAGGCTCCGGCGGCGAGCAGGAATCGATCTCGGCCGGCATCGTCACCGACATCGGCGGGCTCAACGACCGCTCCTTCAACTTCCTCGCCAACAAGGGCCTCGAGGATGCGCAGTCGCAGCTCGGCGTTGACGGACGAGTGCTGATCTCGAAGTCGAACGGCGACTACGTCCCCAATCTCACCACGCTCGCCCAGCAGCAGACCGACCTGATCGTCCCGGTGGGCTTCCTGATGGCCGACGCCACCAACACCGTGGCCACCAAGCTCCCGACCTCGAACTTCGCGATCGTGGACTTCCCGGCGAGCGGTCTCAAGGACAAGCCGCAGAACGTGCAGGGCCTCTTGTTCAAGGAGAACGAGGCCGGCTATCTCGCCGGCTACCTGGCCGGGCTGTGGGCCAAGGACAACAACGCGAAGGCGGTGTCCACGGTCGGCGGGCAGAAGATCCCGCCGGTGGACGCCTACATCGCGGGCTTCCAGGCGGGCGCCAAGAAGGCGAATCCCGGCATCCAGACCCTCAACGGCTACTCGCAGGACTTCGTCGACCAGGCGAAGTGCAAGGAGATCGCGCTCGACCAGATCTCGAAGGGCTCGAAGGTCGTGTTCCAGGTGGCCGGGGAGTGCGGCCTCGGCGCGCTCGACGCCGCCAAGGAGGAGGGCGTGCAGGGCATCGGCGTCGACGCCGACCAGGCGTATCTCGGCGAGCACGTGCTCACGAGCGCCCTCAAGAAGGTCGATGTGGCCGTCTACGACGCGATCGAGCGCGCCCAGAACGGCAACTTCAAGGGCGGCACCGACGTGATCGCGACCGTGGAGAACGGTGGCGTCGGGCTCGGCAAGATCAGTGCCGCGGGCCAGCAGTACGCGGACCAGGTGAAGGAGATCGAGGACCAGATCGCCGCGGGCGAGATCTCCGACATCCCCACCGAGGTCAAGTAGCGCTAAGTTCCCGGCCGGGTTGCCCACCGAAGCACCAGCCCTAGAGCTACGCGGAATCACCAAGAGGTTCGGCCCGGTCGTCGCCAACGACCGGGTCGACTTCGACTTGCGTCGCGGTGAGATTCACGCCCTGCTCGGGGAGAACGGGGCCGGCAAGTCCACCCTGATGTCGATCCTGTACGGGCTCTACAGCCCGGACGAGGGCGAGATCGACATCGACGGCGAGACCGTGGAGATCAGCTCTCCGGCCGATGCGATCGAGCGCGGCATCGGCATGGTGCACCAGCACTTCATGCTCGTGCCGGTGATGACGGTGGCCGAGAACATAGTGCTGGGCGCCGAGCCGCGCCGGAGCGGCCTCCTCGATGTGGCGGAGGCGAGCCGGCGCGTCAGGGAGCTGTCGGACCGCTACGGCTTGGCGGTTGACCCGGATGCGGTCATCGAGGACGTGACGGTGGGCGCCCAGCAAAGGGTGGAGATCCTGAAGACGCTCTACCGAGGCGCGCGCATCCTCGTACTCGACGAGCCCACCGCCGTGCTCACCGCCCAGGAGGCCTCCGACCTGTTCGAGGTGCTCCGCGCACTGGCGGACGACGGTGTCTCGATCGTGTTCATCAGCCACAAGCTGAACGAGGTGCTCGACGTGGCCGACCGTGTGACGGTCCTTCGGCGAGGCCGCAAGATCGATACCGTCCCGGCCGAAGGAGCCACCGAGCAGAGCCTCGCGCGCCTGATGGTCGGCCGCGAGGTGCTCCTGCGCGTCGACAAGCCCTCCGCCAAGCCGGGCGATCCGGTGCTCGAGGTGGAGGACCTTCTCGTGCGAGACGATCGCGCGCTCGAGGCGGTGCGCGACCTGTCACTCGAGGTTCGAGCGGGGGAGGTGGTGGCGCTCGCCGGGGTGGACGGGAACGGGCAGCAGGAACTGGTGGATGCCATCGCCGGGCTGAGGGCCCCCGAATCCGGCCGCATCCTCGTGGCCGGCGAGGAGGTCACCGGACGCGGCGTGCGGGCCACCTGCGACGCCGGCGTGGCCCATATCGCCGAGGACCGCCAGCAGCGCGGGCTGGTGCTGGACTTCACGCTGGCCGAGAATCTCGCGCTGCGCGAGTACCGGCATCCGCCCCTGTCGCGACACGGCTGGCTGTCGGTGCGCACCATGCGCTCCCGCGCCAACGAGCTGCTCGCCGAGTACGACGTTCGCAACCGCGACGCCGATCTGCCCGCGTCGTCGCTCTCGGGTGGCAACCAGCAGAAGGTCTGCATCGCGCGCGAGATCGCGTCGAATCCAAAGCTGCTGATCGCCCATCAGCCGACGCGTGGGCTCGACGTCGGGGCGATCGAGTTCGTCCACCGCCGGCTCGTGTCCGAGCGCGACCAGGGCCGGGGCATCCTGCTCGTGTCGCTCGAGTTCGAGGAGGTGCGCTCGCTGGCCGACCGCATCCTCGTGATCTACGAGGGGAAGATCGTGGGCGAGTTCAGTCCCGACGTCTCCGAGGAGGAGCTCGGGATAGCGATGACCGGCGGCCGGGGCCGATCCCCCGCGTGACCGAGGGACGAGACCCGCGCGATCCGGGCCCCGAGCCCGAGCCGGAGCCCGACGCACCGGCTCCGGTCGACCTCGACACACTCGACGCTCGTTCTCAGACGCCCGCCTCGCGGCTGGCCGCCTATGTCCGCGGCGGCGGCGTGATCGTGCCGCTGCTCACCGTGTTGCTGGCCTTCGTGATCGGCGGCCTGGTGGTGCTGCTCGTCGGCAAGGACCCGATCGCGACCTACGAGGCGATCTTCCGCGGCAGCGGGCTGCAGTGGTTCTTCCCCTGGGTCACGGGCGACGACCGCACCATCGCGGCGCTCAACCTGCAGCAGACGCTGATCATCACCACCCCGCTCATCCTGCTGGGCCTGGCGGTGGCGTTCGCCTTCCGGGCCGGTCTGTTCAACATCGGCGGCCAGGGCCAGTACACGATGGGCCTGATCGCGGCCGTGTGGGTGGGCTCTGAGTTCACGAGCCTCCCGTCCGTCCTGCACGTGCTCCTCGCGACGGCCGCAGCTGTGGCGGCGGGGGCGTTCTGGGCAGGAATCGTCGGCTTCCTCAAGGCGACGACGGGCGCAAACGAGGTGATCTCCTCGATCATGCTCAACTACACCGCGATCTACATCGGGCTGTACCTGTTCGGCCTGGGCGGCCCGTTGCAGAACGATCGGGAGGCGTCCCTGCCGGTGTCGAACGACGTCGACGACGGCGCGAAGCTGCCGGTGTTCTGGGGGGACCCCGACCTCCAGGGGCTGCACGTCGGGCTGTTCATCGCGCTCGCGGCGCTCGTGGTGTTCTGGCTGCTGCTCAACCGCTCCACCCGCGGCTACGAGGTCCGCGCGGTGGGGCTCAACCCGGAGGCGGCCCGCTACGGCGGCATGAGCGTGAGCCGCAACTACGTGCTGGTGATGGCGGTCTGCGGCGCGTTCGCCGGGCTGGCGGGCTCGCTCGACATCCTGGGGCTGGCAGTTCCGCCTGGCCACGAACGACATCGAGTTCAGCACGCTGGGCTTCTTCGGCATCGCCGTGGCGCTGCTCGGGCGCAACACGGCGGTCGGCACGGCGGCGGCGGCGTTGCTGTTCGGCGCGCTGATCAGCGGCACCTCGCAGCGCAACCTCGACCCCACGATCTTCGAGCCCTAGCTGGCCTTCAACCTGACGCTGATCATCCAGGGCCTGGTGGTGCTGGTGGTGAGCGCCGACGTGCTGGTGCTCGGTCTGCTGCGGCGAGGGAGGGCGCTGCTGCGCGGCCAAGCGTCCCCGTCGAGTCCGCCCCGCCGGCCGGGCCCGCCGTTGCCTCCGCCTCGCTCCGGAGGCGGCGGATGAGCGCGCTGGCTGAAGCGGCAGCTCCCAGCCGCATCGGCGTCCGCGAGATCGGCTGGCTGGGCATCGCGCTCGGCGTGCTGGCCTGGTTCATCGCGCTGCCTCCGATCCTCCTCCGCTCCGCGATCCCGTCGCTGCTGCTGGCGCTGGTGGCGGTGGGCGTGGGTGTCTACGTCGCGCGCGAGGGCGAGAAGAGGCTGGGCTACGGCGCGGTGGCGGCCGGCGTGATCGGCGGGATCGGAGCGGTCGTGGCCACGCGCTCGGGAGTGGAGAACCTCGAGGCGGTGTTCGTCTGGTCGGCGCTGTTCGCCGCCATGCTGCGCTTCGCCACGCCGCTGATCCTCGCCGCGCTCGGCGGCATCGTGTGCGAGCGCAGCGGCGTGATCAACATCGGCCTCGAGGGCATGATGCTGATGGGCGCCTTCTTCGGCATCTTCGGCGCCGACCTGACCGGCTCCTGGATGCTCGGCGCGCTGCTGGGCATGGCCGCCGGCGGGGCGCTCGCCGTGATCCACGCAGTCCTGTGCGTCGGCCTTCGTGCCGATCAGGTGGTGAGCGGGACCGGGGTGAACCTGCTCGCTCTCGGCGTGACCGGCTACGTGTTCATCGCGCACTACGGCGATCAGGGGACACCCGGCTCGGTGCCCCGCGTGCCGACCCTCACCCTCCCGCTGATCGAAGACATCCCGTTCTTCGGCGAGGCGATCGGAAGCGCGTCGGTGCTCACCTGGGTGGCGCTGATACTCGTGCCCGCTGCTCGCGCTGGTCCTGTTCCGCACGCCCGCGAGGGCTGCGCCTGCGCTCCGTGGGCGAGAAGCCGCGCGCGGCCGAGACCGTGGGCGTGCCGGTGCTCCGCACCCGCTACGTCGCCGTGATCGTCTCCGGATTCTTCGCCGGGCTCGGCGGCGTCTACCTGTCGATCGCGCTGCTCGGCTCGTTCTCCCAGAACATGACCGACGGGCGCGGCTTCATCGCGCTGGCCGCGGTGATCTTCGGCAACTGGCGGCCGCTGGGCGCCCTGGCGGCAACTCTGCTGTTCGGCTTCTCGAGCGCGCTCGCCCAGCGGCTGCCCGAGTTCTCGGAGTCCACCGCCGTGCTCTTCCAGGCCCTGCCCTACGTTCTGACGCTGGTCGTTGTGGCGGGCGTGATCGGCCGCTCGCGGCCGCCCGCATCGATCGGCATCCCTTACGTGAAGGAGTAGGCCAGTGACCGTTTCGAGACTCGCGCTCGCCAGTCCCCACGATGAGTGGGCGGGGCGCCTGAGCGACGAGGTCGAGCTCTACCAGCGCACCTACAACACGCTGCTGCGCTCGAGCGGCGAGACCGCCCTGCGCGTGCTGGAGTCTTCGCACCGGGCGATGGGCTCCAGCCTGCATCCGCTGGCCGACTCCGACGAGCCCGACCTCGGCGCCTTCATCTACGCGATCCGGCGCCTGCCCGACGGGATCGTCGACGCGGAGCTCGTGATCATGGGCCAGGAGGCGGAGGTCTTCGCGAAGAACGGCATCCTGATCGAAGAGTGGGAGGAGGCCGACGCTCCGGCGCGCCGGCGGCGCTGGCACGACGGCGGCGGGGGAGTGCACGCCGTGCTGCTGGCGAGCGCCTCCGACGTGGACGACCTGATTCCCACCCTGGTGGCGTTTCAGATCGAGTGGAACAAGATCCGGCTGCGCATGCTGGCGGCCGGCTGGCCGCCGGACGAGGACCCATCGCCGGAGGAGAGCTCCGCGACTCTCGGCGGCTCGGCCGACGACTGGGCGCGGCTGCGCGAGGCCTGGGGCGAGCGCTTCTACGAGCGGCTGCAGCTGATCGCCGGCCGCAGCTTCGGCCTCCGGGTGCGGATGCTCGGGGGCACGCAGGTCGGCTACGCGCGCATGACCCGGCGCTGGTGGCTGCCGGTGCAGAACCAGCTGGCGGCCGAGGGCCTGGCGGACGTGCCGGTCTACTTCGTCAGCTCCAACACTCACAGCCTGGTCAACATCGTGAGCGGCACCGCTCGCCAGCGGGAGGACAAGCTGATCGAGTTCGTGGAGACCCTCCCGGAGGGGAACATCCTCCGCGAGGAGCTGGCCGCCTTCCGCGAAGGGCGAGCCGAGGGCTCGTGGGAGAACTTCCTCTACTTCGTCGCGCGGCTCTACTTCGACTCGCACGGGGAGGAGGGCCGCGCCGCGCGGCGGCAGTCCGAGGCCGAGAGCGGCATCAGTCACATCCCGAGCCGGACGGCGCTGCGGGTGCCCGCGCAGATCATCCCGATGAAGCGGGCTCCATCCCGACCGGCTCGACCCCCGCCTCGGCGAGGTCGACGCGGAGGCGCTGCGCTCGAGCGAGGCGGTGATCGTGAACATCGACTACCCGCTGGGAGTCGCGGCCTACAACATCCTGCGCGAGGTGGCGGTGGCGTCGGGGGCGCTGCGCGGCGTCTACGTGCTGGGCAAGGCGGCCACGCTCAACGCGGACGTGGGCGACGTGATGCTGTCGAGCGTCGTCCACGACGAGCACTCCGCCTCCACCTACTGGCTCGACAACGCCTTCGGCGTGGAGGACCTGATGGCCGACCTGCGCTTCGGCACCGGCCTCGACAACCAGCGCGCGGTGACGGTCAAGAGCACCTTCCTGCAGAACCGCGCCTACCTCGACTTCTACTACCGCGAGGCCTTCACGGTGGTGGAGATGGAGGCCGGCCCCTACTGCAACGCGATCTACGAGATCGCCGACGCCGACCGCCACCCGGTGGGCGAGGCGGTGAACTTCTCCAAGCTCCCGCTCGACCTCGGGATCATCCACTACGCCTCCGACACTCCCTACACCCAGGCCCGCACGCTGGGCGCCCGCGGCCTGTCCTACTACGGGATGGATTCCACGTACGCCTCGTCGCTCGCGATAGCCCGGAGGGTGCTGAGGCTGGAGGGCGCGCTGGACTGAGCGGCGCTCAGGTCTCGCGCCACGGCGACAGACGCGGCCGCCACGCCGGCACGGCCCGGCGGTAGCGCGTGTAGTCGTCGCCGAACTGCCGGGTCAGCGTGGGTTCCTCGTAGAGGTGCACGAACGCGGCCACCGCGGCCATGAAGAGGGCGGCATAGGCCAGCAGGACGGGGCGGCCGAGGAGCAGCGCCTGGCCGATGATCGTCGAGGCCACCGCCACGTACATGGGGTTGCGCACGTGGCGGTAGAGGCCGCCCACCACGAGCTTGGACGGAGGCGCGACCGGCGCCGGGGTGCCGAGGCCCTCGACCACGAAGCGGGCGAAGGCGTTGAGGAGAACGGCCACGCCGCCGGCGATCAGTAGCCCGCCCAGGATCTGGAGCGGAAGCCAGGCCAGGTTCTCGTCGACCTCCCAGCCGGTCAGAAGCCAGGGCACCAGCCCGGCGGTCACGCCGGGCGCCACCAAGAGGAAGACGAGGCTTCCAAGAGCGGCGCGCGCCCGAGACCTCATGCCCCTACCGGATGCCAGGCGGTCTTGAGCTCGACCACCGCCTCGATCCGCCCGAGAGCGTCACGAACCCCTTCCTCATAGCCCGTCGTAGGCGCCGCGTGCCTCACCCGCGTGACGGAGTCGGCCGCGAGACGGTCGATCTCGGCGCCGAGCTCCGCAGACCCCGAGACGTCGACCAGTGCATTGAGATCTCGGTGCGAGGCGAGGGCGGGCGCGAGCTCGCCTCGCCGCCCCGACAGCAGGTTGACCACGCCGCCCGGCACATCGGAGACCCCGAGCACCTCAGCGAGATCGAGTCCCGCCAGCGGTGAGGGCTCGGAGAGGATCGCCACCACCGTGTTCCCCGCGGCCAGCGGCGGCGCCAGCTCGGCCACCAGTCCGAGGAGCGCGGGCGAGTCCGGGGCCACCACGCCCACCACCCCGGTGGGCTCGGGCACGGAGAAGGACAGGAACGGTGCCGCCACCGGGTTGATCCCGCCGAGCACGGGCTGGAACTTGTCCGTCCAGCCGGCGTAGTGGACGAGCACGTCGATCGCCGCGTCGACCTCGGAGCGCTCCGCCCCGATCTGCGCGGCCCGCGACTCCAGCGCCTCGGCCGCCCGGTACAGGATCTGCCCGCGGTTGTAGGCGGTGCGCGCCGCCCAGGGTCCGGCGGCCGCGCGGGCTGCGCGAACCGCGTCGCGCACGTCCTTGCGCGAGCCGCGCGGAACGTTGCGGTCCCGCACACGGTCGTAGCGCCCCGATTCGGAGCGCACGAACGCGCCCCCCACGTAGAGCTTGTACGTCTTGCGCACCTCGAGCCGGGTCACGAGAGGACTCGCAGGTAGGGGCGCAGCCCGGCCGGGCCGCCCTCGCGGCCGAAGCCGCTCTCCTTGTAGCCGCCGAAGGCCGCGGTCGGGTCGAAGTGGTTGTAGGTGTTCTGCCACACCACGCCGGCCTGGAGAGCCCGGGCCACCTCGAACGCCTTGGCTCCCTTGTCGGTCCAGATCCCGGCGGCCAACCCGTAGGCCGAGTTGTTGGCCTTCTCGATCGCCTCGGCCTGGGTGCGGAAGGTGAGCACGGACACCACCGGCCCGAAGATCTCCTCCACCGCGATCCGGTGGGCGGGAGCGACCTCGGTGAAGATCGTGGGGGCGAACCACCAGCCCTGGGCCGGGAGCTCACACGCGATGCTGCGCCGCACCGCCCCCTCCTGCTCTCCCTCGGCCACCAGCTGCTCGATGCGGGTCAGCTGCTCGGCGGAGTTGATCGCGCCCACGTCGGTGTTCTTGTCGAGCGGGTCGCCCACTCGCAGCCGGCCCATGCGCTCCCAGAGCTTGCCGATCACCACGTCGGCCACCGACTCCTGGATCAGTAGGCGTGAGCCGGCGCAGCAAACGTGTCCCTGGTTGAAGAAGATCCCGTTGACGATGCCCTCGACCGCCTGGTCCAGCGCGGCGTCCTCGAAGACCACGTTGGCCGACTTGCCGCCGAGCTCGAGCGTGAGCGAGATGCCGCGGCCCGCGAGCGCGGCCTGGATGTCCTTGCCCACCGCGGTCGAGCCGGTGAAGGCGACCTTGTCGATGCCGGGCTCGCGCACCAGCGCCGCACCCGTAGGGCCGTCGCCTGGCAGGATCGAGACGACCCCCGGCGGCAGCTCCGCCTCCTGGATGATCTCGGCCAGCAGCAGTGCGGTGAGCGGCGTGGTCTCGGCGGGCTTGAGCACCGCGGTGTTGCCGCAGGCCAGGGCCGGCGCCAGCTTCCAGGCCGCCATCAGCAGCGGGAAGTTCCAGGGGACGATCTGGGCGGCCACGCCGAGCGGCTCAACGGTCCGGCCGCCCACGCCGTAGGACAGCTTGTCCGCCCAGCCGGCGTAGTGGAAGAAGTGCGCCGCGGCCAGGGGAACGTCCACGTCGCGCGACTCGCGGATCGGCTTGCCGCCGTCGAGCGACTCCACGATCGCCAGCTCGCGGGCGCGCTCCTGGATGAGGCGCGCGATTCGGAACAGGTACTTGCCTCGGTCGAGACCGCTCAGCGCCGCCCAGCCGGGCTGGGCTCCGCGGGCCGACTCCACCGCCGCGCGAACGTCGGCCGGGCCTGCGAAGGCCACCTCGGCCAGTGGCTCTTCGGTGGCGGGGTTGATCGAGGGCACCCGCTTGCCGTCGACCGGGTCGCGGAACTCGCCGCCCACGAAGAGCCCGTACGAGTCGCGCAGGCGGACGTGCTCGGGCGACTCCGGGGCGGGCGCGTAGTCCCAGACGATGCGGGTGCGGGATTCCTGTGTAGTCATTCCCTGGAGAAATCCTCGGGCCGCGCGTAGCGCCCGGTCTCGGTCTTCTCGTACTGCATCAGCAGGTCGTTCAGGAGCGAGGAGGCGCCGATGCGAAAACGTGCGGGCGTGAGCCACTCGTCGCCGAGCGTCTCCTTGACCAGCACGAGGCGATGGAGCGCGGCCTTGCTGTTCGAGACCCCGCCGGCCGCCTTCATCCCCACCGCGCGCCCGCTGCGCTCGGCGTAGTCGCGGATCGCCTCGAGCATCACCAGCGTCACGCCAGGAGTGGCGCCGCTGGACGCCTTGCCGGTGGACGTCTTGATGAAGTCCGCGCCCGCCTCCATCGCCAGCATCGAGGCGTGACGTACGTGCTCGTACGAGCCGAGCTCGGCGGTCTCGAGGATCACCTTCAGGTGGGCGTCGCCGCAGGTCTCCTTGACGCGCACGATCTCCTCCATCACGCGGGTGTCCTCGCCGGCCAGGAAGGCCTGGCGCGAGATCACCATGTCCACCTCCTCGGCCCCGGCGGCCACGGCGTCCTCGGTGTCGCGCAGCTTGACCTCGAGCGAGGCCTGGCCGCTCGGGAAGGCGGTGGCCACCGAGCACGTGCTCACGCCGGTGCCCTCGAGCGCCTCGCGAACCACGCCCACGAGCGCCGGGTACACGCAGACGGCGGCGCAGGACGGGATCTCCGGCATCGACGGCGCCGGGCAGACGGCCTTGGCGCACAGGTTGCGCACCTTGCCGGGGGTGTCGGCGCCCTCGAGCGTCGTGAGGTCGGTCATCGACACGGCAAGGCGGATTCCCTGCTGCTTGGCGGTGGTCTTGATGGAGCGCTTGCCGAGCGCGGCGGCGCGCTCCTCGATGCCCACGCGGTCGACGTGCGGAAGCCTGCGGATCACCCCCTGAGTATGGCGCGTTGCCCCAGCGACATAATCGCCACGCAATGGCGCGTGCGGCGGTAATCGTTCTCGATGCCTGCGGGGTGGGCGCGCTGCCCGACGCCGCGGACTACGAGGGCGACGAGGGCTCGAACACCCTCGGTCATCTGGCCGAGCGGGTCGGCGGCCTCGACCTGCCCACGCTCGAGCGCCTCGGGCTCGGCTCAATCGTGCCGATCCGGGGCGTGGCACCGGCGGCGTCGCCGGTGGTGCACGGCCGCCTCCATCCGCTCGGCCCCGGAAAGGAGTCCACCACCGGCCACTGGGAGATGATGGGCGTGGTGCCGCAGCAGGCGCTCCCCACCTATCCCGACGGCTTCCCCCCGGAGGTGGTGGAGACGCTCGCGCGCGTCACCGGTTTGGAGTTCTGCTGCAACCGCCCGTACAGCGGCACGGAGGTGATCGAGGACTTCGGCGAGCACCATCTCGAAACCGGCGAGGTGATCCTCTACACGTCGGCCGATTCCGTTCTTCAGCTCGCCGCCCACGTGGACGTGCTCTCCGAGCCCGACCTGTACGCGGCCTGTGAGGCGGCCCGGGCAGCCCTCACCGGCGAGCACGCGGTGGGGCGGGTGATCGCCCGCCCGTTCGAGGGCCGGCCGGGCGACCTTCGCCGCCGCGAGGGGCGGCGCGACTACGCCGCGCCGCCGCCCGGGCGCTCGTATCTGGAGGAGATCCAGGACGCCGGCCAGGAGGTGCACGCGGTCGGCAAGGTCCGCGACCTGTTCGCCGGCGTCGGAATCGACACGAAGCACGAGGGCGCCACCAACGCCAAGGGCATCGCGGCGACCACCGAGCTACTGGTCGAGCTCGACTCGGGCCTCATCTTCGTGAACCTGGTGGAGACCGACCAGATCTACGGGCACCGGCACGACGTCGAGGGCTTTCACCAAGCGCTGCGCGAGATCGACACCGCGGTGGCGCGCTGGCTCGATCTCCTCCGCGAAGACGACCTGCTCGTGTTGACCGCCGACCACGGCGTGGACCCGGACGCGCCCCACACCGATCACACGCGCGAGTACTCGCCCCTGCTGGCCACCTTCGCCGGTCAGGACGGCCGTCGACACGACGGCCCACTCGCGGACGTGGGCGCCACCGCGCTGCGCCGCCTCAGCGGGCGCGAGGCGCCGGACCTGCCGGGCCGGCCCTTCGCGTGATTACTCTCAGGAGGTGAAGAGAGTCTGTGTCTTCTGCGGTTCCAGCCCCGGTGCCCGGCCCGCCTACGCCGAGACCACGATCGGGCTCGCGCGCGCCCTCGTGGCCGAGGGGCTCGGGGTGGTGTACGGCGGCGCGCACGTCGGCCTGATGGGGGTGCTCGCGGATGCCGCGCTGGCGGAGAACGGCGAGGTGATCGGCGTGATCCCACAGGCGCTCGTGGACAAGGAGATCGCCCACACCGGCGTGTCCGACCTGCGCGTGGTGGACTCGATGCACGAGCGCAAGGCCCTCATGGCCGAGCTCTCCGACGCCTTCATCGCGCTCCCCGGAGGCCTCGGGACACTGGACGAGCTGTTCGAGGTTTGGACCTGGGCTCAGCTCGGCTGGCACCGCAAGCCCTCCGCGCTGCTCGACGTGGACGGCTACTACCGCGACCTCAACGCCTTCCTCGAGCACACGGTGGCCGAGCGCTTCGTGCGCGAGCAGAATCACGACATGCTGCTCACCGACGACGACCCCGTGCGCCTGATCGCCCGTCTGCGGGCGTTCGACCCCGTTGCCATGCAGCCGAAGTGGATCGACCGCACGGACACTTAGATGCCGTGCTGATCATCCGCGCCCAGGTGATCCACACGCCGCGCGACCCCTTCGTCGAAGGTGGGGAGGCGCTCGAGGCCTTCTCCGACGGAGCGGTGGCGATCGGCGGGGACGGCCGCATCCTGGCCACCGGCAGCTTCGCAACGGTCGCGGCGGACCATCCGGATGCACCTGTGGCCGACCGCCGCAGGTCGGTCCTGCTCCCGGGGCTGGTGGACACCCACGTGCACTTTCCGCAGCTGGGGATCGTCGGGGCCATGGGCCTCCCGCTGCTCGACTGGCTGCGCGAGCGCGCAATCCCGCACGAGCTCCGGATGGCCGACACCGAGCACGCGCGGACGCTCGCGCACGACTTCGTCCAGGCCCTCGCCGCCAACGGCACGACCACGGCGCTGGTGTTCGGCGCCCACTTTCCGGCAGCGCAGGACGCGCTGTTCGCCGAGGCGGAGCGCACGGGCCTGCGGATAACGAGTGGCCTGGTGGTCTCGGACCGTGAGCTGCATCCAGGCCTCGAGGTCGAACCACAGGCCGCCTACGATGCGAGCCGCGCCCTGGCCGACCGCTGGCACGGTCGCGGACACTTGCGGTACGCGGTCACCCCGCGCTTTGCGCTCTCCTGCAGCGAGGGGATGCTCGATGCGTGCGGGGCGCTCGCCGCCGACGTCGACCATGCATTCGTGACCAGCCACCTGAACGAGCATCCGGACGAGGTGGCGCTCGTGGCGGGACTGTTCGGCTGGTCGAGCGACTATCTGCACACCTACGAGCGCTTCGGGCTGGTGGGCACTTCGACGGTGTTGGCCCACAACGTCCACTCCACCGATGGCGAGCTTCGGCGGCTCGCCGCGGCAGGAGCCGCCGTGGCTCACTGCCCCGCCAGCAACGCCTTCCTCGGCAGCGGCACCTTCCCGTTGGGACGCCACGTCGAGCACGGCGTGCGCGTGGCGATCGGCACCGACGTGGGCGCCGGTACCGGCCTCAGCGTCCTCAAGGAGGCCCTGCTGGCCTACAAGATGCAGATGATCCGACCCGACGGCATGCGGCTGACGCCGGCCCATCTCCTCCACCTGGCCACGAGCGCGGGAGCGCACGCGCTGGGCCTCGGCGACGAGGTGGGCGACCTCGGCACCGGGAAGGCGGCCGACCTCGTGCTGATCTCTCCGCCGGAGGGGTCGACTCTCGCCGCCGTCCTGCGCCACTCGGACTCCGCCGAGGAGGTTCTGGGCGCGGTGTTCGCGCTCGCCCGGGAGGAGAGTGTCGCCGAGGTGAGGGTCGAAGGCGACGTCGTGTTCGAGCGCGGGTAACCTCCGGCGCCGATGGCCGATCCCGCTCTCGGAGAGATCCTGGTCCAGCGCGACGACCTCGCCCACCGGGTCAAGGAACTGGGCGAAGAGGTGTCGCGCGACTACGCGGGACGCAAGCTGCTGCTGGTTGGCGTGCTCAAGGGCGCCGTCTTCTTCCTGGCGGACCTGATGCGCAACCTCGACATCGACTGCGAGCTCGACTTCATGGCGGTCTCGTCCTACGGGGCCTCCACCGACTCGTCAGGCGTGGTGCGCATCCTCAAGGACCTCGACGGCTCGATCGAGGGCAAGGACGTGCTGATCGTCGAGGACATCGTCGACTCGGGGCTCACCCTCTCGTACCTCTTTCGCATGCTGAGAGCGCGCAACCCGGCCTCGCTCGAGGTGTGCGCGCTGCTCACCAAGCCGGACCGGCGCGAGATCGATCTGCCGATCAAGTACACGGGCTTCGAGATCCCGAACCGGTTCGCGATCGGCTACGGCCTCGACCACGCGGAGCGCTATCGAAACCTGCCCTACGTGGCCGTCTTGAACGAGGGCTGAAACCCGCGAACAGGATGGCGAGCGCGCGGTGCGCGCGAGCGTTCGATTACGCATCCGAAAGCGGGCCAAGGGACGAATACCCCCTTGCTACGCTTGCGTTTCACCTCGGAGGCAGGTTTGGTCTAGTTGTGAGCAGATTCTTCAAGAGTGCCGCTTTCCCCATCCTAATTGTCGTCGTCCTGGCGTTCTTCGCTCAGCGGCTGATCAGCCCCGGCGATGAAGAGAAGACTCCGAACTATTCGCAGTTCCTGACCCAGGTCGAGAGCGGCGAGGTCAAGAACGTCACGCTGTCGACCAAGAACAACCGGATCGACGTCGAGCTCAAGCGTGGCGACGAGAAGTACCAGACCGCCTATCCGGACAACACCGAGCAGAACCTCGTCAATCAGCTCAAGGCCGAGAACGTCCCGATCACGGTCAAGCCCAAGGGCGGGTCGGGCTGGCTCACAGCGCTCACGTACATCCTGCCGTTCGTGATCTTCCTGCTGTTCTGGCTGTTCATCATCAACCAGATGCAGGGCGGCGGCTCGAAGGTCATGTCCTTCGGAAAGTCGCGCGCCAAGCGAATGTCCGTGGACGCGCCCAAGATCACCTTCCGCGACGTGGCGGGGGTGGACGAGGCCGTGGAGGAGCTCCATGAGATCAAGGAGTTCCTCGAGAACCCGAAGAAGTTCCAGGCGCTCGGCGCCCGCATTCCCAAGGGCGTGCTGCTCTACGGGCCGCCGGGCACCGGCAAGACGCTGCTGGCGCGTGCCGTGGCCGGCGAGGCGGGCGTCCCGTTCTTCTCGATCTCTGGATCGGACTTCGTCGAGATGTTCGTGGGCGTGGGCGCCTCGCGCGTGCGTGACCTGTTCGAGCAGGCCAAGCAGAACTCTCCCTGCATCATCTTCATGGACGAGATCGACGCCGTCGGCCGCCACCGCGGCGCCGGCCTGGGCGGAGGCCACGACGAGCGCGAGCAGACGCTCAACCAGCTGCTCGTCGAGATGGACGGCTTCGAGATGAAGGACAACATCATCCTCATCGCCGCCACCAACCGGCCCGACATCCTCGACCCGGCGCTTCTGCGTCCGGGCCGCTTCGATCGCCAGATCGTCGTCGACCGCCCGGACCGCAAGGGCCGCCACGAAGATCCTCGAGGTGCACACCCGCGGCAAGCCTCTGGCCAAGGCGATCGACCTCGACGTGCTCGCCGGCCAGACCCCCGGCTTCACTGGAGCCGACCTCCAGAATCTCGTCAACGAGGCCGCCCTTTTGGCCGCCCGCCAAGGCAAGCGCGAGATCGACCACCTCCAGCTGGAGGAGGGGATCATGCGCGTGATCGCAGGCCCGGAGAAGAAGACCCGCGTGATGTCGGAGAAGGAGCGCCGCGTGACGGCCTTCCACGAGATGGGCCACGCGCTGGTCGCCCACTATCTGGAGAACACCGACCCGGTGCACAAGATCTCCGTCATCTCCCGCGGGCAGGCGCTCGGCTACACGATCTCGCTGCCCACCGAGGACAAGTTCCTGACCACGCGCGCGGAGCTCTCCGACACGATGGCGATGACCCTGGGCGGCCGGGCCGCCGAGGAGATCGTGTTCAGTGAGGTCACCACCGGCGCGTCAAACGACCTCGAGAAGGTCACCGCCACCGCGAAACAGATGGTCATGCGCTTCGGCATGTCCGAGAAGCTCGGCCCGCGCGTGTTCGGCCACGATCACGGCCAGCCGTTCCTGGGACGCGAGTTCAGCTCCGAGCCCGACTACTCGGACGAGATCGCCCGCGAGATCGACGACGAGATCCGGCGCATCGTCGAGGAGGCCCACCAGATGGCGCGCCAGGTGCTCGAGGAGCGCCGCGAGGCGCTCGACCTGACCTCCGAGATCCTCCTCAAGCGGGAGACCATCGAGCGCGAGCAGTTCATCGAGCTGCTCGAGGGCAAGAGCGAGGACGAGGTGTTCGGCACCGACGAGCCCGCCCTGCCGGCGGCGCCGCCCCCGGCGCCCGAAGCGCCGGAGCGCAAGCCGGAACGCGCCCCGGCGCAGCTGCCGCGGCCGGGGTTGGCCGGTGGGGCAGCGGAGATGCGGGCGTCGGACTCGGCGCGCTGGCCGTTTACGACCTAGCTTCGGTTTGGTGCTGTCGGGCGGGCGCGCGCGGCATCAACCGCCCGCAGAGCCCTCGCGCCTGCGGCGCTCGTTCGTTCGCCGCAAGCGGCTCGCTCTGACATGCTCTGCGGCCGGGTGTGCCGCGCACGCCCGCCTACGCCGGGGCGTGGAAGCGGCCGTCGGCGTCTCGGGTTTGGCGGGCCCGCGCCAGCCTTCGGGCCAGGTAGATCACCATCACGCACGGGCCGATCACGCTCACGATCAGGGCCAGGCCGACGAGGGTGGACGCTGGCCGTTTGCGACCTAGCTTCGGCTGGTGGCCGTCCGGCGGGCGCGCGCGGCATCACCCGTCCGCAGAGCCCGCGCGCTGCGCGCTCCTGTCGCTCGCCGCAACGGAAGCGAACGCGGCATTTGTGCTCGCTTGACCCAGGGATGGAGGGTGAAGTGAACAAACATCCCCCCTTCCCCAGCTGTAGTCGGACCACGCCGCGGGTGCCGGGCACGCCCCATCCCGGGCAAACTCTCCTCCCGATCGATGAGCTCGGGGTCAGCGGCGCGACTCGTCCATCAGGTCCCCGAGCGAACGCTTCTGCCGGCCGTCGGATCCGAGGTTCTCGGGCGTGAGCCACGCTTGGTAGGCGGCTCGGATTGCCGGCCAGTCGACGTCGGTGATCGCGTACCAGGCGGTGTCACGGTTGCGGCCCTTGACCACCATGTGGTTGCGGAATACGCCCTCGAAGCTGAAGCCGAAGCGCTCTGCCGCACGTCGTGAGGCGGCGTTCAACGCGTTGCACTTCCATTCCAGCCGGCGGTAGCCGAGCTCGTCGAACGCGTGACGGATCAGTAGATAGATGGCCTCGGTGGCCGCGCTCGTGCGCTGGAGGGCCGTCCCGAACCAGATGTGGCCGATCTCGATCACGCCGAACTCCGGCGCGATGCGCAGGTATGAGGCCAGACCTGCCGGCTTCTGGTCCGGCAGGGGTGCCAGCACGAAGAAGAGCGGATCCTCCGAGATCTGCGCCCAGTCGAGCAGCTCGCGCATCTCGGCGGGGCGCTCGTATGGGCCGTACGGCAGGTAGGTCCAGATCGCCGGGTCGCCGGCGGGAGGGTGCGAGGCCGCGTGGAGGGCGTCGACATCGGCGGCGGCGTCGACCGGCCTCAGCAGGACGTGAGCGCCACGTAGCGGCGCGCGCGACGGTCGCTCGACCGGCGTCCAGTCGACCTCTGCGCCGAGTGGAGGTTCCTCTCCCACGACCCGAACTAAAGCATCGAGAGCCCGGCCACTCAGCGGGCCCTTCGCCCCGCCGCGGCCAGCGCGAAGCGGTCGCGGCGGCCGGGGGCGGCAGAGGAGCTCACATCGTCTTCAGGTGCGGCCTGATCGCCTCGAGGCGCTCGCTGGCCAGCTCGCCGGCGAGCCGTGCCACGTCGTCCTTGGCGTTGTCCTTCTCCTGCTCCACCCTGGCCTTCCCGGCGTCGCCGACCTGATAGCCGACGTAGGCCGAGACCAGTGCAGTGATCGCGGTGAAGGCTCCCAGCACGACCTCGCCGCGCGAATTGGGGCTGACGTCGTTGAGAAGCACGACGACCATTACGCAGATTACGAGTAACGCGAAGGCCACCACGATCGCTCCCGGCATGGCACGACTATCCCGCATGGGAGTTCCTCCAATCGGCGATCAGCCCGAGCAGCCGTAGCGCAATCGGCGGCACCCGATCGTCGGGATCGCATTCGGGGTCGTAGGCGGTGAGCGAGACGGCGCGGACCGGGAAGCGGTCGAGCAGTTCGGCGACGCGCGCTTCGAGCTGCGCCGCGGTCGGGCCGCCGGGCGCGCTGTAGACGTTCACCGGCGCCTCGTCGCGATCCAGCACGTCGAGGTCGATGTGCAGGTAGAGCCCCGACGCCCCGAGCCGCTCGGCGGCCTCGACCAGTGCGTCGGGCTCGCCCAGGCGCTCGGCGGCCACATGGGTGATCTGCGATTCGCGCACTCGTTCTCCCTCGCCCACGTCGAAGTCGCGGGCGCCGGCCAGGACCACGGAGCTCTCGGGAACCGGACCGTCCCCGGGCACGGCTGCGCGCATCCCGGTCCACGCCCCGCCCGTCAAGATCGTCACGCCCATGCCGTCGAAGTAGCCGGACACGGTGGACTCGGGTGTCTCGAAGTCACCGTGTGCGTCGAACCACACGACGCCTGGCGACCGCTCCCCAAGCCCGGCGACCACGCCCACGGCGGCGAAGCAGCTCCCGGACAGGAGGACCGGGAAGTCATCCTCGTCCAGGGCCGCGCGAACCCGCTCCGAGACCTGGCGAATCAGGTCGAAGCCCGTGTTGACCTCACTGCTGTAGGTGCCCCCGAACTCGAGCACCTCCGTGCGCACGTCGGCGCCCTGGGAGGCCAGCGCCTGCTCCGCTCCGGCCTCGAGCAGCCGCTCCGGGCCTCGCCCCACGCCCTCTCGATGCCGGCCGAGCTCGTAGGGCATGACGATCAGGCGTATGTCGGTCACGTCGCGCAGCGTACGAGAACGCTTCAATCAGGGCATGAGCGACGAGAACGCACCCCGGGTCTGGTTCATCACGGGCAGCTCGAGCGGCTTCGGCCGGTCGATCGCCGAGGAGGCGCTCGAAAGGGGTGAACGGGTGGTGGCAACGGCGCGCCGCCCCGAAGCGGTCGAGGAGCTCTCGCAACGCGGCGGCGACCGCGTGGCGCTCCTGCCGCTCGACGTGACCGACCCCGGTCAGCGCCGCAGTGCGCTCGATGCCGCTGTCGAGCGCTTCGGGTGAATCGATGTGCTGGTCAACAACGCCGGCCGCACGCAGGTCGGTGCGGTTGAGGAGACCACCGAGGACGAGCTGCGCGCATTGTTCGAGCTGCATTTCTTCGGACCCGCTGCGCTCACCGCGGGCATGCTGCCCATCATGCGCGAGCAGGGCGGGGGTGCGATCGTCCAGATGTCGAGCGTCGGCGGACAGGTCACGGCGCCTGGCTTCGGCACCTACTGCGCGACCAAGTTCGCGCTCGAGGGGCTCTCGGAGACTCTGGCCGACGAACTCGCGCCGTTCGGGATCAAGGTCCTCATCGTCGAGCCGGGTGCGTTCCGCACCGGGTTGTTCGGATCGGGAGCTCCGGTGGAGTCGGAGCCGATGGCGGAGTACTCGGAGACCGTGGGGCCGACGCGCGAGTACGTCGGTTCCAATGACGGTGAGCAGCCCGGTGATCCACGCAAGGCTGCCGCGGCGATCGCGACAGCGCTCGACTCCGGCGAGACGCCCCTGCGGCTCGTACTCGGCGACGACGCCATCGGCGGGGTGCGAGCCCGGCTCGGCCGGGTGGGGGACGAGCTGTCTCGCTGGGAGAAGCTGGGGCGTGAGACGGCCTTCGACGGCTAATCGACGGCGATCTCGCCGCCCAGCTCGAAGGGCGGCACGAGATCGATGCGGTCGCCGCTCCAGAAACGCCCCGGGTCGTACCAGCTGGCCGGCCGTCTGGCGGGCAGGAGGCCCATGTGCTGGTAGGTGATCGCCACCAGCTCGGCGCAATAGACCGTCTCGAGCGACGAGGGCCGGCGGCGGATCCGGGACACGAGCCAGTTCCGTGCCACGCCCGGCGTGGTGGGAAACGGCCGGCCGTCGTAGCGCTCGATGACCTCGAGGAGCCGGTTCTCGTGCCGGCGTTCGATCGTGCCCTGGAGCTGGCGCATCCACGCGCGCTGGCCGTAGCGTTCGCGCCAGGTCGTAACGGCGTCACTGAGCAGGTGCAGCTGAACGCCGCGGTGGGATTGGCCTGTCCAGACGTCCGGGAGAGAGCGGCCCAGCTCCGCGTGCCACAGCAGCGGGGGCAGGTCGTCGAGGGCGACCGCCATGCCCACATGGTTCACCGGGCTGTTGGTGGCCGCCCGGATCGCGAGGTCTGCGAGGGAGCGGCCGCGAAACAGCCAGATGTCGCCGGTCGCGCTGCCGGCGACTGCATCGTCGAGGGACAGTGGCACCGGGCTTAACCTACGGGTCGTGCGCGTCCCCTGGAAGCTGATCGGACTGGCCGGGCTGGCCGGCGTCGCAGCCGGCGGCGCGGTGGTCGCCCGCCGGCGCCGGACCCACGCCGACTACGACCCCGAGGAGCTGCGCGCGCGCCTGCATCGCCGCTTGGACGAGGCCGGGCAGCCACGGAAGTGAATCCCTACCCTTAGATGCATGACGGGTCTGCCTCGCGGCGGTCTCGACGGGCCGTCTCGGACAATCATCGTGGAGCCTCGACGGGAGCCCTTCCCCCTGCCGCGGCGTGAGCCGAGCGAGCCGGCCACGCCCCCGCGCCCGGCGCCGCCGCCAAAGCCCGAGCGCAGCCCCGAGCGCCGGCCCGAGAAGGTCCCCGCCTAGGGCTCGAAGACGAAACGCAGGTGCGGGGTCACGGCCTCGAGGCCGCTCCCGTTGATGGCCTCTCCCCACAGCTCGCCGCGGATCTCGGCGGGCGGACCATCGCAGCGCGTCGTGCTGAGGTCGATCGGAAGTGAGCGGACCCTGCGGGTGGGGAGCACGGCTCCAGGGTTCGAGCGAATCCGCTCGACCTGCGGGGGCGGGAAGTAGCGGGTCCGAAGCCGAGGCTCCGATCCGGCCGCGCACTGGATCTCCTCTCGCACCGATACCCGCACGCGGGCGACTCCACCGTTCTCGTCGACGCCCACCGCGACGCCCTGCAGCTTGGGCCCGTTCAGCCGGATCACCTCGTCGTCCCCGGTTCCGGGTTCGGAAGCGCGTGCGGGTGCCCGGCTCGCGGGCGATTCGAGCACGATCGCCGCCTTCGGCGGGCTCGCGTCGGACTCGGGGACCTCGGTGCGCTCCCTGCGGTCGGCGCCGTGGCCGGTTTGCGTACCCGCGTCGGGCGGCGGCGCGGGGGAGGCCGGCTCGCTCGGCTCGGGAGCCCGGGCCGGCTGCGAGCGGCCGTCGTCATCGCCACCGCACCCGGCGGCCAGCGCGAGGATCGCGGCGAGGAGAATCAGCGGGCGGGGCATCGAGCGGGCCAGGGTAGAGCGGCAAGCCTGGAGGGCGAAATACGGCCGGGCCCTCCCTAATAAGCTGCGGGCATGAGGGTCGATCCGCGGCTGCTGCGGTCGTTCACCGTGCTCGCGGACGAGCTTCACTTCGGGCGCGCCGCCGCGCGGCTCGGGATCGCTCAGCCCGCCCTGAGCCAACAGATCAAGCGGCTTGAGCTCCAGCTTGGCGTGACCCTGTTCGAGCGCTCGCGCAACCACGTGGAGCTCACGAGCGTCGGCGTGGAGCTGCTGGCGCCGGCGCGCACCTCGGTCGGCGCGGCGGAGGCGGTGGACGAGATGGCGCGCGCTCACGCGCAGGGCGACCGCGGTGAGCTCCGTCTCGGCGTCTCCCCGGGAGTGCACTACGTGGCCCGTGCGCTCCTGGCCGAGCACGCGCGGCGGCGGGAGGCGGTACACGTGCGCGCGCGCCAGGACTCGACCGGAGCGCTCAGCCGTGCCGTGGCCCGCGGTGAGCTCGACCTCGCCGTCGGCTTCTGCGCCCTCCCCGAGGAGCCACTCGTGCACGAGCACCTCCTCGACGAGCCGGCCGTGGTGGCGGTGGCGGACTCCCACCCTCTGGCGTCGCGACGCTCGGTGGCGCTCCCCGAGCTGAGCTCCGAGACGTTCGCGATGGTCGACGCCCACGACGGTCCGGGCTACAACCGCGCCGCGGTCGAGTTCTGCCGCGCGGCCGGGTTCGAGCCCCTCACCGTCAGCGATCCCAGCGGACCGATGGCCTGGGAGACCGCCGTGCGCTCGGGCGCCGCCGTTGGCCTCACGGCCCGCTGCGCGGCGGTGTCGAGCGTCCGGGGGATCCGGCTGGTGGGTCTCGAACGGCCCCCGACCTTCGCCCTGCAGCTGGTGGCCCCGCCGGCCCCGCGGCCCGTGGCCACGGCGTTCGCGCGGCTCGCCCATGCGATGGCGGCGACGGGCGAGCTGAGCGAGAGCACCATTACGTAGCATCGGCTCCGTGCTCAGCCCGGCTCGCCTCCGGCGCCGCTGCCTCGACCTGCCCGGCGCGGTCGAGGAGTTTCCCTTCGGCGTCGAGACGTCGGTGTTCAAGGTCGGCGGCAAGATCTTCGCCATCACGCCGTTGAAGGCCCGGCCGTTGACGGTGAGCCTGAAGTGCGAGCCCGAGATCGCCGAGCAGCTGCGTGCGAGCCACCCGGCGGTCCGGCCCGGCTATCACCTGAACAAACGCCACTGGAACACGATCGACATCGACGGCTCCCTCGATGACGCCTTCGTCAGCGACCTCGTAGAGGACTCATACGACCTGATCGTGGCCGGGCTCCCCAAGCGGGTTCAGACCGAGCTCGGGTGGCCCGGGCGCGATTTCGCCGGCTGACATGTCGAGTTCGGCGCTGCTCGTGCGACGTCAAGGTGACGGACGAAATGTACGAATGCGAGGTTGTGATGAGCAAGGTCATCTTCGACATCAGCATGTCTCTCGACGGGTTCATCACCGCCGCCAACGTGCGGCCGGATGAGCCCATGGGCGACGGCGGCGAGCGGCTGCACGACTGGGCCCTGAACGGTGAGGACGAGCGCAACCGCAGATACCTGGAGGAGGCGGTGGCCGCGCTGGGGGCGGTGATCGTGGGGCGGACCACGTATGACCAGTCGGTGCCGTGGTGGGGAGCCGATGGGCCGACCGGCTCGGCGCGGCGCCCGGTGTTCGTGCTCACCCACCACGCCCCGGCCGAGAGCCCCGAGGGAGGGGTGTACACGTTCGTGACCGGCGGACTCGAGGACGCGCTCGAGCAGGCCCGGGCTGCCGCCGGCGACAAGACCGTCGCGGTGGGGGGTGGTGCCGAGACCGCCCGGCAGTACATCGGAGCCGGGCTCGTCGACGAGATCGGGATCCATCTCGTGCCCGTGCTGTTCGGGAGCGGCACTCGGCTGTTCGAGCCACTCTCGAGCGACCACATCGAGCTCGAGCCGATCGAGACGATCGAGACTCCCGCCGCAACGCACCTGCGCTTCCGCGTGAAGAAGCAGGCCTGAGGCGCGGTCCTACAGCTGCGTCACGTCGGCGGGCGCACCCAGCAGGAGCCGGCCGGTGAGCTCCCAGGTGGTTGGCGCGACCAGCATGTGCTGGCTGGCGGCGTGCGCGTCACGGAAGCGGCGGGCCAGCGGCCCGCTCTCGTAGAGGGCGGAGCCGCCCGCAAGGTCGTACGCCGTGTCCACCACGTCGCGTCCGGTACGGGTGGCGTGGGTGGCCGCCAGCCGCAGCGACACACGCGTCTCGACCGAGATCTCCCCGTCCCCGCGGGCGATCTCCCACGCCCTGTCGACCTCATCCATCAGCAGCGCCCGCGCCGCCCGAAGCGACGCCTCGGCCCGCGCCATCGCCGCCTGGACGGTCCCGCGCTCGCCCAGCAGCCGCCGGCCGCCCTCCGGCCGCTTGACGGCGGCGAGCTCCACGACGTCGGCGAGCGCCGCCCGGGCGATGCCGAGCGAGACGCCCGCGATCGCCAGCGCGAGCAGGCCGAACAGGGGAAACGCGTACAAAGGCGCGTCGTCGCGGGGACGCGCGCCGATCACCTCGGCGGAGCGGGCCGCGGGCACACGGAGGGCGTCGACGCTGAAGTCGTGGCTGCCCGTGGCGCGCAGGCCGGACACGGTCCAGGTGTCATGCACCTCCACATCCTCACGCGGGAACAGGACCAGCCGCAGTCCGCCGTCGTCGACGCTGCAACCGCCGAGCAGCCAGTCGCAGAACGTGGACCCGCTGCCGAAGCTCCAGCGGCCGCTCACCGTCAGCTCGTCGCCGTCGAGCGCGGCTCGGCCGCGGGGTGCGAACACTCCACCCACCGCCACCCCGGCGCTTCCGTAGATCTCGGCGGCCGCCGCCTCGTCGAGGTACGCGGCGAGCAGCCCGCTGGTGGCGGTCACGGCCAGGATCCAGGCCACGCTCGCGTCGGTCCGCGCGAGTGTCTCCACGGTCTCCACCAGCTCCCGCGGCGAGGCCTCAGCGCCGCCCAGGGAGGCCGGCACACAGAAACGGAACAGGTCCGCCCCGCGCAGCGCGCGCACCACCTCTGGATCGAGCTTACGATCCTGCTCGCCGCGGTCGGCGCCGGCGGCGACAACCGGAGCGAGGTCCTCGACGACAGTCGTCATGGCACCCGAGCCTACGCCTCGGAGTGGCGCCATCCGCGCCCAGGTGCTCAGCGTGCAGGCCCCAGGCCGAGCGCCTCGCCCACCCGGGGATCGGCGAGCGAGCCGGCCATCAGCGACGCCCCCTCGAGGGTCTGGTCCTCGAAGTAGGGCACGCCGATCACGAACAGCCCCGCGGCCCGGGCCGAGCTGATCCCGGGCTGCGAGTCCTCGAGGGCCGCCGAGCGCGCCGGGTCCGCGCCCAGTGCGGCGCATGCCGCGAGGTAGATGTCGGGGGCGGGCTTGGGGTGCTCCACGTCGTCGGCGGTGACCAGCACGGCGAAGCTCGAGGCCGGGATCCCCGACACCGACAGCGTGCGCTCCACGAAGCCGCGCGACGAGTTCGAGGCCAGCCCGACCTTGATGCCGGCACCGAGCAGCGCCTCCAGCAGCTCGCGGCTGCCGGGCCGCGGCGGCACCCCGGCCAGGGCCTCCTCCATGACCAGCTCCTCCAGCTCGGCCAGCAGGCGCGGCCCCTGACCGGGGAGCTCCAGCATCGACTCGAGCTTCGCCTGCGCCACGCCCATCGAGTTGCCCAGCATGGCCCGCTTGTGCTCCATCGTGAACTCGTGGCCGTAGCGCTCGAACAGGTCCTGCTCCGCGCGCGTCCACGCGGTCTCGGTGTCGAGCAGGAGGCCGTCGTTGTCGAATATCACCGCTTCGAAGGGCGCCGGGCACGGCGGGGGACGATACTTCCGCCGGTGCGCCCCTACGCCGTGATGGGCATCGTCAACGTCACGCCCGACTCGTTCTCGGACGGCGGCCTCTTCCTGGACCCCGACGCCGCGGTCGAGCACGGTGAGCGGCTGGCGGCCGAGGGCGCATCGATCCTCGACGTGGGCGGCGAGTCGACCCGCCCGGGCGCCGAGCCGGTGAGCGCCGCCGACGAGATCGCCCGCGTGCGACCCGTGGTGGAGCGCCTTGCCGCGGGCGGACACCGGGTCTCGATCGACACCACCAAGCTCGAGGTGGCCCGGGCCGCCCTCGATGCCGGCGCGGAGCTGGTCAACGACGTCTCCGCGCTGCGCTTCGCCCCCGAGATCGCGGGGCTGGTGGCCGAGCGCGGCGCCGGCTGCTGCCTGATGCACATGCTCGGCGAGCCGCGCACGATGCAGGAGGACCCCCGCTACGACGACGTGGTCTCGGACGTCAAGTCCTTCCTCGAGGAGCGGCTGGCCTTCGCGGTGGCCGAGGGAGTCGACGAGGAGCGCGTCTGGCTCGATCCGGGCGTGGGATTCGGAAAGACGGTCGAGCACAACCTCGAGTTGCTGCGGCGCCTGGACGAGATCGCGGCGATAGGGCGGCCGGTGGTGATCGGCACCTCGCGCAAGAGCTTCCTGGGGCGGCTCACGGGCGGGCGTGCCGAGGACGAGCGGCTGCCCGGGCACCATCGCCACCAACGTGCTCGCGCTGGAGCGGGGAGCCAGCGTTTTCCGCGTTCACGACGTGGCTCCGGTGGTCGATGCCCTCGCTGTGGCCGCTGCTACGGTGGCTCGGTGACCTGGGAGCGGGAGGAGCACGACGGGGAGCACGACGACGACGTCGATGACGACGGTCTTGACGACGACCGCGGTCCGGCTTCCCCCGCGGTGTCGATCGACATCACCGGACTCTCCCTCTACACCCGCCACGGAGTGAGTGACGCCGAGCGCGAGCTCGGCCAGCGGCTCGTCTTCGACATCTCCTTCGACCTGGACGACTGCGACGCCACGGTGACCGACCGGGTCGAGGACACCATCGACTACGGCGAGGTATGCGAGCAGGTCGCGCTCGCCGCCCAGGAGCGCTCCTACAAGACGCTCGAGCGCCTCTGCTCCTCGGTGGCCGACCGGCTGATCGACCGCTTCGGCGCCGAGTCGGTCCGGGTCAAGGCCGTAAAGCCCGAGCCTCCCATCCCCCTGCCGGTGGACGAGGTGTCGGTCGAGGTGTGGAAAGAGGTCTGAGGGACCGGCTTTCTCGGCCTCGGGTCGAACGTGGGGGACCGGGAAGGCAACCTCCGCGCCGCCCGCGATGCGCTCGCCGCTCACGGGGTCGAGGTGCTCGAGTCGAGCTCCGTCTACGAGACCGCGCCCCAGGGCGAGCTGCTCGACCAGCCCGACTTCCTGAACGCGTGCCTGCGCGTGCGCACCGAGCTCGAACCCGAGGAGCTGCTCGACGCCTGCAAGGCGGTGGAGCGAGAGCTCGGCCGCCGGCCGGGAGCGCCCCGCCACGGCCCGCGCCCGATCGACGTGGACCTCCTGCTGCTCGGCGACATCGAGTACCGCTCCGAGCGCCTGTCGCTGCCCCACCCGGAGGTCACGAGCCGGCGCTTCGTGCTGGAGCCGCTGCTCGAGCTCGAGCCGTCCCTCGCGCTGCCCGACGGCACCCGCCTCGCCGAGCGCCTGCAGGCCGTCAGCGACCAATCCGTCCAGAGGATCGGTCCCCTCTGACCCCCCAAGCGGGGGTTCCTGACTCGCGCTCGAGTTCCGCCTCCGGGCCGGCCGCGGGACGGTAGAAACATGGTGGCGCACGATCTAGAGCTGGCCAGCTTCCGCGGGGACGACGACCCGTCGCTCGTGGCGGCTGCACTCGCCTGCCGCCAGTGCCTCTCGGGTGACGTGGAGTGGTCCCTGAGCGTCGACGACTTCGAGGGCGAGGTCGTGTGCCGGTGCCGCTCGTGTGGTTACACGCGCGAGGTGTCGCTCACCTCCGAGCAGGCCCTGCGGCTGTCGCTCCAGCCGGCGTGACGCGGCCGCGTCAGTAGCTTTAGGGACAGACATGGCCGAGGGTCCCACCCTTTCGCCGCGCACCGACGCTCTCGAGGTGATCGTCGAGCTGCTGGGCGCCTTCGACGGCACGGAGGACCCGGCCGGCGTCGCGTTCTACGACCGGCTGTGTCAGGCGCTCTGCCGCATGACGTCGATGACGCGCGCGGTGATGCTGCTCTACGACGAGGTGCGCCAGCTGGTGGTGCCCGTGGGGAGCCACGGAATCGAGCAGTGGCTTCTCACGGAGGTCTACGGAACCCTCGAGGAGACGCCGATCGCCCAGGTCGCGCTCTCCGAGGACCGCGTGGTGGAGGTCACGGGCGACCTCGACCGCTGGATCCCCGGGCGCTACGCGCGCTTCGACGGCGTGGACACCCTGACCTGCACCCCCGTGGCCGCGGCCGGGCGCTGGCTTGGCGTGATCTTCGCCGACCGCGGCGGCACCCGCTTCGAGCTGACCGACGAGGAGCGCCATGCGCTCTGGACGCTCGGCAAGACCGCTGCGCTGGCCGCCAGCGTGAGGATCGCCACCAACCAGCAGGGTCGCGCGCGCCTGCTCCAGGCCCGCATCGACCTTGCGCGTGAGATTCACGACCGCGTGCTGCAGCGCCTGTTCGGGGTGTCGCTGGTGCTCGGATCCGAGCACGGGCTCTCCGAGGAGGCCAGGCGGCGCTGCGCCGACGAGATGCAGGCTGCGCTCGTGGATCTGCGCGAAGCCCTCGCTCGCCCGCTGGCGCCGCCGAGCCTCGACACGGGCGCCACGCTGCGCGACGAGCTGGACCGGCTCGGTCGCCACTACAAGGACCTGCCGCTGGACCTCGACTGGGAGGAGGGCGTGGAGGTGCCGGCCGAGGTCGAGCCGCTGGCGCAGTCGGTTCTCGCCGAGGCGCTGCGCAACGCCGACAAGCACGCCCAGCCCACGAGCGTCCGCGTGAACGTCGGCGTACGCGAGGGCACCTTCGTGCTCGAGGTCCGAAACGACGGCCTAAGGCCCAGCTCGCGTGGCACCGGCATGGGCCTGCGGCTGGCCGCCGTCGAGGCGCTCCAGCGCGGCGCGCTGGTGGAGTTCGGCGCCGAGGGCGACTCGGAGTGGCGTGTTCGCCTGGTGGTTCCGCTCGAGGAGGAGGAGGAAGAGGAATGAGCCCGGACCGCAACCTGCGCGTCCTCGTGGTGGACGACCACGACGTCGTCCACTGGGGCTTCCGCCTGCTCCTCACCGAGCAGCCCTGGGTGGAGCGCTGCCTGACCGCCTCGAGCGTCGAGGAGGCGCTCGGGATGGCACGCCGCTACGAGCCTCACGTGGCGCTCGTGGACCTGTTTCTCGGCGAGGAGTCCGGGGCCGAACTGTGTGAGGCGATCCGCCGGGAGTCCCCGCGCACGCGCGTGCTGCTGATCTCCGGCGCGGGCTGGATCTCGCCGCAGGCGGCCAAGGCCGCCGGCGCCTCGGGCTTCGTCTCCAAGGACTGGTCGGCTCACGACGTGGCCATGGCCGTGCGCATGGTGGGCAAGGGAATGACGGTTTTCGCCCCGCGTGCCGAGCAGCCCTCCGCGCCGCTTTCCGAGCGCGAGCGCGAGGTGCTCTCGCACATGGCCGGCGGAGCCACCAACAAGGAGATCGCCGAGCGGCTGTTCCTGTCGCCGCACACGGTCAAGGAGCACACGAGCGCGCTCTACCGCAAGCTCGGCGTGCGCAACCGCGCGGAGGCCGTCCAGCGCGCGGAACGGCTGGGCCTGACCGCCTAGGACCCGCTCCACCCCCCGGCCCGCTGCGCCCGACCCCCCGACCGGGGGGACTGCCGGACGGGCAGGTAACTCAGCAGGCCGCACCGAGAATTCTCCATATATGGCTCACGCGCCACTCACTGCGCTGCTCTTCCCCGGGCAGGGCAGCCAGACCGACGACATGCGCGAGACGGTCGAGCGCCACCGTCCCGACCTGCTCGAGCAGGTGCTGGGCGAGGCCGGCCCCGACCTGTTCGAGCGCGCCGCCGACGGCACCCGCTGGGCTCAGCCCGCGATCTTCTGCGCGGCGCTGGCCGGCTGGGAGCAGCTGCGCGAGCGAGTCGAGCCCGACCTGATGGCCGGCCACTCGCTGGGCGAGATCGGCGCGCTGGTCGCCGCCGGGGCCCTGTCCGCCGAGGACGGCGTGCGCCTGGTCACCGCCCGCGGGCGCCTCATGCAGGATGCCGCCGAGCAGACCGGCGACGGCGGCATGATCGCCGTGCGCGCCCGCGGCGACCGCACCCCGATCCACGAGGTGGCCGAGGCCACCGGCCTCTCGGTGGCCAACGACAACGCACCCGACCAGCTCGTGCTCTCCGGCGCCACCTCGGCTCTCGACGAGGCCGAGGCCGCACTTGCGCGAGCGCAAGGTGCGCGCCAAGCGCCTGCCGGTGGCCGGCGCCTTCCATTCGCCGCTGATGGAGCCGGCGGTCGAGCCCTTCCGCGCGCTCGTGGACGACATCGAGGTGCGCGAGCCGAGCGTTCCCGTCTTCTCCTGCGTGACCGCCGAGCCCTTCGACGACATCCGCGGCCGCCTCGTCGAGGCGATCACGAGCCCGGTGCGCTGGCTCGAGGTCATGCACGCCCTCGAGAGCCGCGGCGCCGCCCGCTTCGTCGAGACCGGACCCGGCCGCGTGCTCACGAACCTCGTCCGCAAGTCGCTCGACGGCGTCGAGGCCGAGGCTCCGCTCGCCATGGAGGCCGCCGGATGCGTGAGCGTCGCTTCAGCGTCGGCCGCTCGCCACGTCGCCCCGCTCCGCGCGAGCGGCAGCCTGCGCCCGGCCATGATGGCCTCGGTCGAGATGGTCGTGCCCGATCGCGTGGTCGGCAACGACGTGATCGCCGAGGGCGCCGGCGTGACCGAGCAGTGGATCGTGCACCGCACCGGCGTGCAGGAGCGCCGCTGGGTCGAAGACGGCGAGACGTCGCGACGCTCGCGACCGAGGCCGGCCGCCAGGCGCTGGCATCCGCGGAGGTCGACGCCGCCGACCTCGACCTCGTGCTGGTGGCCACGGTGTCGCCGGACGAGATCCTGCCCAACGCCGCGCCGCTCGTGGCCACCGAGCTCGGTGCGCACCGCGCAGGCGCGATGGACGTGGGCGCCGCCTGCACCGGCTTCCTATCCGCGCTCTCCCTCGCCACCGCCCAGGTCGAGGGCGGCCGGGCCGACAACGTGCTCGTGATCGGCGTCCGACGTGCTCAGCCGCTTCATCGACCGCACCGACCGCGGCACCTCCGCGATCTTCGCCGACGGCGCGGGCGCGGCCGTGGTGGCGCCGGCCAACGGCGCGGGCGGGCGCATCGGCGACATCGTGCTCCACTGCGACGGTCTGGGCGGGCCCTCGATCCGTGCCGCCCACGACGAGGAACTGATCCGCATGCAGGGCCACGACACCTTCAAGGCGGCCGTGCAGCGGATGTCGGAGTCCACGCTCGAGGCCGTGGATCTCGGCCGGGCTCTCGCTCGACGAGATCGACCTGTTCGTCTATCACCAGGCCAACATCCGCATCCTGCGCGCCGTGGCCGAGAAGCTCGAGCTCGACGAGTCGCGCGTGATCGACTGCATCGACCGCTACGGCAACAGCTCGTCGGCCACGCTTCCCATCGCGATGTGCGACGCGCGTGAGCGCGGCATGCTCGATCGCGGCGACAACGTGCTGCTTGCCGCCTTCGGCGCGGGCTTCACGTGGGGCGCCGGGGTGATCGAATGGGCGCGCATGAATGGACGCCCAGAGGGAAGCGCACTGGTCACCGGCGGCTCACGCGGGATCGGCGCCGCAATCGCCAGGTCGCTCGCGGCCGAGGGTTGGCCCGTGGGGGTCAACTACCGCTCGGACGGCCGAGGCGGCCGAGGCCGTCGTCGCCGAGATCACCAAGGCCGGCGGGCGCGCGACGGCGCTGCAGGGCGACATCGCCGACCCCGATACGGCCGACGCCCTGTTCAAGGCGCTCGAGGAGGAGTTCGGGCCGGTGCTGGTGCTCGTCAACAACGCCGGTGTGCGCGCGGACGGCCTGTCGCCCCAGATCGACGACGAGGACTGGGCCAAGGTGATCGACACCAACCTTTCCGCCGCCTTCCGGCTCACGCGCCGCGCGCTGCGCCCGATGCTCAAGGCGCGCTACGGCCGCGTGGTCAACATCGCCTCGATCGTCGGCCAGCGCGCCAACCCGGGCCAGGCCAACTACGCGGCCTCCAAGGCCGGGCTGGTGGCGATGACCAAGACCGTCGCCGCCGAGGTGGCGCGCCGCGGAGTGACCGTGAACGCCGTGGCCCCCGGCCTGATCCAGACCGACATGACCGAGGGAATCGGCGAGAACTTGCTCGAACATGTGCCGGCCCGGCGGGCGGGCACCCCGGATGAGGTGGCCGAGTGCGTGCGCTTCCTGGCGTCGGACGGCGCCGCGTACGTGACCGGCGTGTGCCTCACCGTCGATGGAGGACTGACCGCCTGAGCGGGTCCAACGACCGACCAAAAGGAGACCAATGGCAGCTACAGCTACACGTGAGGAGATCGAGAGCCGGGTGTTCCAGGCTCTCGAGGAGTTCGGCGCCGAGCCGGACCAGATCGGCCCCGATGCCGAGTTCGAGGCCCTGGACGTGGACTCCCTCGACCTCGTCGAGCTCGCCCAGATCGTCGAAGACGATTACGGCGTCCAGCTCAAGGGCGAGGACATGGAGGGCGTCAAGACCGTCCGGCAGGCCGTCGACCTGGTGATGTCGAAGCTCGGATGACGCGCACCGCCGTCATAACCGGAGTCGGCGCGGTCACGCCTCTTGGCGTCGGCGCCCGCACCCTGCACGAGCGCTGGAGCGCCGGGGTGTCCGGAATCGAGGACGGCTTCGGCCGTGCCACGGAGTTCGAGCCCAAGGAGCACCTCTCGGTTAAGGAGGTGCGCCGCTCGGATCGCTTCACCCAGTTCGCACTCGCCGCCGCCAAGGAGGCGCTCGAGGACGCGGGCTGGGAGGGCGAGCCTCCGGGCGACCCCGACCGCAGCGCCTGCGTGATCGGCACGGGCATCGGTGGCATCGGCACCCTGGAGACGCAGCACATCGTGCTGCGCGACGACGGCGCGCAGAAGATCTCGCCGCTGTCGATCCCGCTGTTGATGGCCAATGCCGCTTCCGGCGTCGTGGCCATGAAGTACGACCTGCGCGGACAGTCCTACGGGACCGTCTCGGCCTGTGCGGCCGGGGCTCACGCGATCGGCACCGCCGAGCGGCTGATCCGCTACGGCGACGCCGACCGGGTTGTCACCGGGGGCAGCGAGGCGGCCATCACTCCGCTCGCCACGGCGGCCTTCGACCGGATGGACGCGCTGTCCGACAGCGGCGTGTCGCGTCCGTTCGACCGTCGCCGGGACGGCTTCGTGATGGGCGAGGGCGCGGGCGTGCTCGTGCTCGAGGAGGAGGAGGCCGCCAAGGAGCGCGGCGCCCGCATCCTCGGCTACCTGCGCGGCTACGCCTCGACCTCGGACGCCCACCACCTGACGGCGCCGGAGCCCAACGGCCGTGGCGCCTCGAAGGCGATCGAGCTGGCGCTGAAGGACGCGGGGATCGCGCCCGAGGACGTGATCTACGTGAACGCCCACGGCACCTCGACCCCGCTCAACGACCGCGCCGAGACCAACGCGATCAAGGCGGCGCTCGGCGAGGAGCTGGCGGCGAAGGTGCCGGTGAGCTCCACCAAGTCGACGATCGGGCACCTGCTCGGCGCGGCCGGCGCGGTCGAGGCGATCGCCACGCTGCTGGCGCTGCGCGACCGGATCGCACCGCCCACTCTCAACTACGAGGAGCCCGACGAGGGGCTCGACCTGGACTACGTGCCCAACGAGGCGCGCCCGCTCCAGAACGGAGACGTGCGCGCGATCGGCATCTCGAACGCATTCGGATTCGGAGGCCACAACGCCGTGCTCTGCCTGGAGGCTTCATGAGCGCACTTGCCGAGAGGACGATGGAACGTCGCCGGTCGCGGAACGGACGCCACGCCGCTGCCGTAGTCGAAGAGCCACGCACGCTGACGGCGTACGAGCGTCTCGAGGCGCTCTGCGACCCGGGCTCCCTGCACGTGATCCGGTCGACCGTGCTGCCGAAGCGCGAGTCGAAGCGTCAGCAGCCGGGTGACGGGGTCGTGGGTGCCGCGGGGACCGTGGCGGGGCGGCCGGTGTACTGCTACGCCCAGGACCAGACGTTCGTGGGCGGCTCGCTCGGCGAGGCGCATGCCGAGACGATTGTGCGGGTCATGGAGCTGGCGGGACGCGCCGGCGCGCCCGTGATCGGGTTCGTGGCCTCGGGCGGGGCACGCATGGACGACGGCATCGCCGCCCTGGGCGGCTACGGCCGGATCTTCCGCGAGAGCGTGCGCCTGTCCGGCAAGGTGCCGCAGATCTCGATCATCACCGGCGTGTCCGCGGGCGGCGGCGCCTACTCGCCCGCCCTCACGGACTTCGTGATCATGACCGAGAAGTCGGCGATGTTCCTGACCGGTCCGGGCGTGGTCAAGGAGGTGATGGGCGAGGACGTCGACGCCGTCGAGCTCGGCGGTCCGCGCGTCCATTCGAAGAACGGCGTCTGTCAGTTCGTGGCCGAGGACGACCTGGATGCGGCGCGGCTGGCACGTGACCTGCTCGCCCACCTTCCGGCGCAGGCCGGCGACGACCCGCCGCACGGCGGCCCCGCGATGGTGCCCTCGGTGGACCCGTCGACGTTCGTGCCCGAGTCCCAGCGCTCCGTCTACGACGTGCGTGACGTGATCCGGGCCGTGGTGGACGACGGCGCGATGCTCGAGATGTCGGAGCGCTGGGCGCGCAACATCGTGACCGGGTTCTGCCGCATCGACGGCCGCCCGGTCGGGGTCATCGCCAATCAGCCCTGGTATCTCGGAGGCGTGATCGACGCGGACGCGTCGCAGAAGGGAGCGAAGTTCGTTCGCATCTGCAACTCCTTTGGCCTCCCGCTCGTTGTACTGGTGGACACACCCGGTTACCTGCCGGGCACCAAGCAGGAGGGCCTCGGCGTGATCCGCCAGGGCGCCAAGCTGCTGCACGCCTTTGCCGAGGCGGTGGTGCCGAAAGTGACGGTGGTGCTCCGAAAGGCCTATGGAGGCGCATACATCACCATGAACTCAAAGGATCTCGGCGCCGACCTCGCTCTGGCCTGGCCGGATGCGGAGATCGGGATCATGGGGCCCAAGCAGGCGGTGACGATCGTCAACCGGCGCGATATCGCCGCGGCGGACGATCCGGAGGCCGAGCGCGACCGCCTGGCCGCCGACTACGCCGCCGGCCACGTCACCGCCGAGGTGGCGGCTCGCGGGGGTCACATCGACGAGCTGATCGAGCCGGCCGATACCCGCCGGCGCCTGGCTGGTGCGCTCGCGGCCCTCTCTCACGGGCGCGAGTACGGGAACGGCGGGGGGAACATCCCGTTGTGACCGTCTACGTCGCCATGGGGGACAGCTTCACGGCGGGGCTCGAGCCCGGCAAACCGCGCTGGCCGGACGTGATCGCCCGCGAGCTGGGGCCCGACGTGCGCTACGAGAACCTCGCCGTGGTGGGAGCCACGAGCGTGGACGTCGAGCGCGATCAGCTGGGCCGGGCCATCGAGCTCGAGCCCGACCTGATCACCCTGGTGTGCGGCGCCAACGACGTGCTCGCGTCCACGCGGCCCGACGCGGGTGAGTACGCCCGGCGCCTGGCCGGCATGTTCCGGCGGCTGCGCCGGGAGGCTCCCAACGCCGAGATCATGTCGGCGACCTATCCGGACATCTCGCGCTTCCTCGACCTGCGCCCGCGCTCGCGGGCCCGCGTCGAGAAGGGGATGGAGGTCTTCAACGCGGCGGCGCGGAAGGTGGCCCTGAGCCACGGCGTGGTGCTTCTCGAGGGCTTCGACCACCCGGCCGCCAAGGAGCGCTCGACGTTTGGGGAGGACGGCTTCCATCCCTCCGAGGAGGGTCACCGGCGTGCCGCGCGAGAGTTCCTTCGTGCGCTGCGCGAGCGGATGGGCGGGCGTCAGTGGAGGCGCGGGCCGAGGGAGGTCGTCGCGCCGAAGGAGGTGCCGTCGGCGTGACCACGTTCGAGAAGGACTTCGACGGGCTGGAGGTCGGCGAGCGCTACGTCACGCGCGGCCGCACGATCGGCGAGGCCGACATCACCGCCTTCGCCACCCTCACCGGCGACACCCATCCACAGCACACCGACGCCGAGTGGGCGGCGGGCAGCCGCTTCGGCGAGCGCATTGCACACGGGCTGCTGGTGATCTCCTACGCCTCGGGGCTGATGCCGTTCGACCCGGACCGCATCGTGGCGTTGCGGCGGGTGGACGACGCCGTGTTCAAGCAGCCGGTGAAGATCGGCGACACGCTGCACGTGGAGGGCGAGATCACCGGCAAGAAGGAGCTCGACTCGGCCCACGGGCTGGTCCAGACGCGCTGGCGGATCGTCAACCAGCGCGGGCGACTTGTGACGCTCGCGACCGTCGAGCTGGTGTGGCGACGTGACACGATGCCGCTCGTGGAAGAGCGGCGCGCAGACACTGAACCCGTCCTGATCTGATGCTCGAGGGCAAGCGCCTCCTGATCACGGGGGTGCTCACCAAGGGCAGCATTGCCTACTCCGTTGCCGAGCGCGCGCAGCAGGCGGGAGCGGAGATCCTGCTCACCGGCTTCGGGCGCACCCGCCGCATGACCGAGCGCGCGGCCGCGCGTCTGCCCGACCCGCCGGACGTGCTCGAGCTCGATGTCAACAACGCCGACGATTTTGCGGCGCTGGGGGGAGAGATCGAGTCGCGCTGGGGTGGGCTCGACGGCGCTCTGCATGCGATCGCCTTCGCTCCCAGTGACGCCCTGGGCGGCAACTTCATGAGCGCCCCGCCGGAGTCCGCGGAGGTCGCGTTTCGCACCAGCGCCTACTCGTTCAAGGCGCTGGCCGAGACCGTGGCGCCGCTGATGGACGGCGGCGGCTCGCTCGTGGGGATGGACTTCGACGCCACCGTCGCCTGGCCGGTCTACGACTGGATGGGTGTGGCCAAGGCGGCTCTGGAGTCGGTCTCGCGCTATCTGGCTCGGGACCTCGGGTCGGCGGGAGTGCGGGTCAACTTGGTCTCCGCCGGTCCCGTGGACACGCCGGCGGCCGGTGGAATTCCGGGCTTCGACGAGTTGGCCTCGTTGTGGGAGAAGCAGGCACCCATGGGGTGGGATACCGGTGATCCCTCGGCCGTGGCGGATGCCGTTCTCTTCTTGCTGTCCGACTGGTCGCGGGCGGTTTCCGGGGAGATCCTCCACGTGGACGGCGGCTTCCACGCGATGGGCGCTCCGCTGAGCAGTTCGTGACGGGCGATAATCGCCCGGCTGTGCTGCTCGCCATCGACGTCGGAAACACGCAGACCCACGTGGGCATGTTCCGCGAGGACGAGCTCGTGGAGCATTGGCGCTACGCGACCGCGCGTTTCGCCACCGCCGACGAGCTGGCCACCGTGCTGGCCGGCCTGCTCGGCCTCCGTGACCTGCGCCTGTCGGACGTGGACGCGGCGATGGTCTCGTCGGTCGTGCCCACTCTGGCCCACGAGTTCGACGAGATGATCACCCGCTACCTGTCCGGGCGCGGGGCGCTGGTGGGAACCTCACTGCAAGACCGGAATGGCAATCCGCATCGACCGCCCGCAGGAGCTCGGAGCGGACCGGCTCGCCAACGCGATCGCCGCGTACGATCACGTGGGCGGAGCCTGCATCGCGGTCGACTTCGGCACCGCGATCAACTACGACGTTGTCTCGTCAGCGGGGGAGTACCTGGGCGGCGTTATCTCACCCGGAATCGAGATCTCCCTGGAGGCCCTGGCGGCCCGGGCCGCGCGGTTACCTCGCGTGGACATCGAGCCCCCCAAGCACGCCATCGGCAAGGGCACCGAGGAGGCGATCCAGTCCGGAGTGGTCTACGGCTACGCCGGCCAGGTGGACGGCATCCTGGGCCGCCTACGCGAGGAGCTGGGTGAAGAGGCCACGGCGATCGCCACGGGCGGGTACGCCGCGGCGATCACACCGTTCTGCGACCAGGTCGACGAGGTCGACGACCTGCTGACCCTGCGGGGCCTGAAGCTGATCTGGGAAAGAAACCGCGGCTAGGAGGCCTGGCCCTCGGCCGGCCCGGAGCGGACGAGGGTCACCAGCTCGGCGACGATCGCCACGGCGAGGCAGGCCACGCCGATGACGCTGAGTGTGGTCCAACCGTCATCCAGGCCGGAGATGAGCAGCAGGACGAGCCCGGCGCTCATGAGCCCGACCGCGAGAAGAGCACGGCGTGAAAGTGTCATGCGGCTCTTATCGGTAGGTGGACGGGTTTGCTGGAGACCATGAAGGAATCCGACCATGTGACATCGACCATGAAATAGATGGTGGATGTCACACGGTTGACTTCGACAGGGCGATCGGAGCGCTTGCCGACCGCCAAGAGGGGATGGTCGATCGTCGTCAGCTCGGCGCTCTCGGCCTCGGTAAGGGAGCTATCGACCATCGGGTCAAGCACCGGCGCCTGGTCCCGTATCACTGGGGCGTCTACGCCGTAGGCCACCGAGCGGTGTCAAAGGAGGGCCGCTGGATGGCGGCGGTCCTTGCCGGCGGTCCCGGCGCGGTCCTGAGCCACCGCTCCGCCGCGGAACTCTGGGGCCTGCGCCCCGGCCAAACGTCACCGATCGAGATCACAGCAACCCAAAGGCGCCGCCGGCGAAAGGGCCTCACCCCTCATTGCTCGCCGCTGCCGTCCGACGAGACCACCGTCCACATCGGAATCCCCACCACCACCGTGCCAAGAACCATTCTGGACCAAGCGGCCAGCATGACGGTGAGACAGGTGGAGCGCATGATCAACGAGGCGGACGTCCAGCAGCTGTGGGACCAGCTCTCGCTCGACGACCTCCTTGGCCGCTATCCCAACCGAGCGGGCTCGGCCGCGGTCCGCGAGGCGCTGCGAGGACGGCGGGCCGGCGCCACTGTCACCAAGAGCGAACTCGAGGAGATGCTCATCGAGCTCGTAGACGAATTCGGCCTGCGGCGGCCGGAGGTGAACGGCACTCTCAGCGTGGACGGGCGGGTGTTCGAACCTGATTGCCTCTGGCGGGATGCGGGGTTGGTGGTGGAACTCGACAGCCGTCAGTTCCATGACGCCGTCCAAGCGTTCGAGGCTGATCGCGAACGCGACCGTCGCCTGATGCTGGCCGGCTGGAGCACCATCCGCGTGACCCACCGGATGCTCACGTTGGGCCGCCGCCAACTGGCGACGGATCTTACCGACCTGCTGAGCTACGGTTGAGCACGAAATGCCCCAGCTCACCGACCCCTGGACCCTCGGCGGCATTCACATCGCCAACCGCGTCGTGCTCGCCCCCCTGGCGGGTATCGGCAACTGGTTCGTGCGCCTTCAGGCCAAGCGCTTCGGGGCCGGCCTGGTGGTGTCCGAGATGGTCTCCAGCTTCGGGCTCGCTCACGGCAACGAGCGCACCGTGCGCGAGTTCCTGCGCATCCATCCCGATGAGCACCCGGTCTCGATGCAGCTCTTCGGCCACGATCCTGACGTGATGCGCGAGGCCGCCGCGATGGTGGCCGACGCGGGCGCCGAGCTGATCGATCTGAACATGGGCTGTCCGGTCCGCAAGGTCGTCAAGACCGGCGCCGGGTCCGCGCTGCTCGAGGACCAGGACCGGGCGGTGGCGTTGGCACGGGCCGCACACGAGGGCAGCGGGCTTCCCGTCACGGTCAAGCTGCGTCCCGGCCTCAAGCCAGGCGACCGCGAGGGCGTGGCACTCGCCCGGCGGCTGGCCGAAGAGGCGGGGGTGGCCGGCATCGCCTTCCACCCGCGGCACGCCTCGCAGCAGCACAGCGGCGCCCCCGACTACGCGCTCGCGCGCGAGCTCGTCGAGTCGCTCGACGTCCCGCTGATCCTCTCCGGCGGTCTCTCCAGTGACGCCAAGGCGCTCCGCGCCTTCGAGGAGAGCGGCGCGGCCGCGGTCATGCTGGCGCGCGGCTCGCTCGGCGACCCGTGGCGTTTCGCTCGCCTGCTGGGCACCTACAGCGGGGAGCCTTCCCCCCGGGAGGTAGCCGAGGAGCTCGAATGGGTAATCGAGTGCGCCGAGGAGCACCTCGGGGTCGAGCGCGCCGGCCGCTATTTGCGCAAGTTCTACCCCTGGTACGCCGAGCGGCTCGGTCTCACCAGGCGCGAGCGGGAGCCGCTTGTCACGCCGCCCACCACGGCCGACGCGCGTGAGGTTTGGGCCCGAATCACGGGCCCCGCAACCCCGCTCGCAGCCTGAACCGAGTCCCCTGGGCGAGCGTAGGACCCCTTGCTAGACTGCGCGATCCCTCCGGGGTCCGAGCGGAGGGTTTTTCTATGGCAGCCGCACGCGACACAGTTCTCACAACCGAGGGCCTCGAGGAGCTCAAGGACCGCATCCAGTACCTGCGCGGTGAGCGCCGGCGTGAGGTGGCGGAGCGGATCAAGGAGGCTCGTGAGTTCGGCGACATCTCCGAGAACTCCGAGTACGACGACGCGAAGAACGAGCAGGCGATGCTCGAGAAGCAGATCGCCGACCTCGAGGAGCGGCTCGCGAGCGCCCGGGTGATCGACGCCAAGTCGGTCGACACCGACGTCGCGGGCGTCGGCACCACCGTCCACGTCAAGGACCAGAAGACCGAGAAGTCGACCAAGTTCAAGCTGGTCGGCTCCGCCGAGGCGGACCCCTCGAACAACAAGCTCTCCAACGAGTCGCCCGTGGGCAAGGCCCTGCTCGGGCACAAGCGCGGCGAGACCGTCACGGTCCCCGTACCGCGCGGGCCGGCTCGCAAGCTCAAGATCACCAAGATCGAGCGGTAGCCTCCGCCCTCGTGGACAGGGAGCGCGACCGCGCCGCGGCGCCCGTGGACGACCGGCGGGCAAAGCTCGAGCGCCTGCGCGAGCAGGGCATCGACCCGTTCCCGCACGCCTTCGAGGGCGTCACTGCGATCGAGGAGATACACGCCGGGTACGACGGGCTCGCCGACGGCGAGGAGACCGACGCCGCCTACCGGATCGCCGGCAGGATGACCGCGAGGCGCGGCCACGGCGGGGCAGCGTTCATCGACGTGGTCGATCGCAGCGGCAAGATCCAGGTCCACGCCAAGCGCGACGTGCTGGGCGAGGAGTCGTTCGACCTCCTCACCTCACTCGACTTGGGTGACGTGATCGGCGTGGACGGAACCGTCTTCAAGTCCAGGCGCGGTGAGCTGTCGGTGCGCGCGACCGGCTGGACGCTGCTGGCCAAGTCCCTGCGCGCGCCGCCCGAGAAGTTCCACGGGCTCGAGGACGTGGAGACCCGCTACCGCCACCGCGAGCTCGACCTGATCGCCAACGAGGAGAGCCGCGAGCTGTTCATCCTGCGCAGCCGGATCGTCCGGGCCATCAGGCGCTGGCTCGACGAGCGCGGCTTCCTGGAGGTCGAGACGCCCGTGCTGCAGCCGCTCTACGGCGGTGCGCTGGCCCGTCCCTTCGTCACCCACCACAACGCGCTCGACCGGGACCTGTTCCTTCGCATTGCCGACGAGCTCTACCTGAAGCGCCTGATCGTCGGCGGCCTGGAGCGGGTCTACGAGATCGGCAAGGACTTCCGCAACGAGGGGATCTCCCACAAGCACAACCCCGAGTTCACGATGCTCGAGTGGTACGAGGCCTACGCGGACTACGCGGACATCGCCAACCGCTTGGAGGAGCTGATCGCCTACGTGGCCGAGGACGTCGGGTACGACGGGCCGATCGACTTCTCCGCCCCGTGGCAGCGTCTGACCCTGCGCGCGGCCATCCGCGACAAGACCGGGATCGACATCGACAAGGACGAGCTGCCGGGCGAGGGCACCCGGGCCGAACGGGTCGACGACCTGCTCTCAAAGCAGGTGGAGCCCGAGCTCCAGAGTCCCGACGATCATCATGGACTACCCGAAGGAGCTCTCACCGTTCGCCAAGGACCACCGCTCGGAGCCGGGGCTGGCCGAGCGCTTCGAGGCCTTCGCGGGCGGGATGGAGTTCGCCAACGCCTTCACCGAGCTGAACGATCCCGACGAGCAGCGCGCGCGCTTCGAGCAGCAGCGTGACGACCAGGCGGCCGGCGCCGAGGAGACCCAGCCCTACGACGAGGACTACGTGCGGGCGCTCGAACACGGAATGCCGCCCACCGGCGGGATCGGCATCGGCATCGACCGTCTGGTGATGCTCATGAGCGGCCGGCGCTCGATCCGGGAGGTCGTCCTCTTCCCGGCGATGCGATCGCAGCGACTAGCCGTTGTCGACGGCGTCCTGCAGCCTCGTCTCCGCCTGCTGGATGTCCTCGGCCGATTCCTGGAGCGAGTCCCGCGCCTCTCGGGCGGCGGCCGGATCGGCGTCCTTGGCCGCCTCGGCCACGGCGCGCAGGTCGTCGGTTCCCTGCTCGAGCGCGGCCAGCAGCTCGTCGTAGGCCTCCTTGGCGTCCTCGGGCGGCTCGAGTTCGGTCAGGTTGTCGCGCGTCTGCTGGGTCTTCTGCGGCCAGGCCCTGGAACTCCTCGGCGATCGCCGCATTCGACTGGTCCGCCTGGCCCTCGATCGCACCCGTGACCTCGGAGTTGGCCTCGCTCAGCGGCTTGACCGCCGCGTTGTACTCCTCCTTGAAGGCGTCGGCGTCATCGTCGCCGCCACAGGCAACGGCGCCAAACAAAACGGTGACGGTGAGCCAAGCGAGGATCGCGGTGCGAATCCCGTTCATGGAGCGGGCAGCCTACCGTCAAATCCCGCGGAACACGCGGGTTTTAGGCCTTCGTGAAGGCGAAAAGAGCGGCAAGGACCGTTGGTAAACTCGCACGAAGCGGGTCGGTGGAACCCGGTGACTCTCATTTGATCGGCCCAGGATGCCGATCCAGTGGGATAGAACGGGCAACCACTCCGCCCCGTTGTTCCCGACAGATAGAGAGACCCCGTGTTTGAGCGCTTCACCGAGCGGGCCCGGCAGGTGGTCGTTCTGGCCCAGGAAGAGGCCCGCATTCTCAAGCACAACTACATCGGTACCGAGCACATCCTTCTCGGATTGCTGCGCGAAGAGGAGGGACTCGCTGCACGCGTGCTCGAGTCGCTCGACATCACAGTGGAGCGCGTACGCGCTCAGGTCGTCCGCATCGTCGGCTCCGGCGAAGAGGTGACCTCGGGGCAGATCCCCTTCACCCCGCGCGCGAAGAAGGTGCTCGAGCTGGCGCTGCGTGAAGCGCTGTCGCTCGGACACAACTACATCGGAACGGAGCACATCCTGCTCGGCCTCGTGCGGGAGAACGAGGGCGTGGCCGCCCGCATCCTCCTGGACTTCGACGCCGACTCGGAGAAGATCCGCAACGAGGTCATCCGCATGCTGTCCGGTCCCGGCGGACGCCAGGGCCGTGCCGCCGCGGGCGCCGGCGCCCAGGGCGAGGGCAAGAAGTCCTCGAAGCTCCTGGATCAGTTCGGACGCAACCTCACCAAGCTGGCCGCAGAGTCCAAGCTGGATCCGGTGGTCGGCCGCGAGACGGAGATCGAGCGGATCATGCAGATCCTCTCGCGCCGCCAGAAGAACAACCCGGTGCTGATCGGCGAGCCGGGCGTGGGCAAGACCGCAGTGGTCGAGGGCCTCGCCCAGCTGATCACCAACGGCGAGGTGCCGGAGCTGCTGAAGAACAAGCAGATCTACACGCTCGACCTGGCCGCGCTCGTTGCAGGGTCGAAGTACCGCGGCGAGTTCGAGGAGCGCCTCAAGAAGGTGATGAAGGAGATCACCCAGCGCGGCGACATCATCCTGTTCATCGACGAGCTCCACAATCTCGTCGGCGCCGGCGCCGCCGAGGGCGCGATCGACGCGGCCTCGATCCTCAAGCCGGCACTGGCGCGAGGCGAGCTGCAGACGATCGGCGCCACCACGCTCGACGAGTACCGCAAGTACCTGGAGCGCGACTCGGCGCTCGAGCGGCGCTTCCAGCAGATCCGCGTGGACCAGCCCTCCACGGAGGACACGGTCCAGATCCTGAAGGGCCTGCGCGACCGCTACGAGCAGCACCACCGCGTCGGCATCACCGACGAGGCGCTCGAGGCGGCGGCCGAGCTGGCCGACCGCTACATCTCCGACCGCTTCCTGCCCGACAAGGCGATCGACCTCATCGACGAGGCCGCGTCACGTGCGCGGATCAAGTCGATGACCGCTCCGCCCGTGTACCGGGATCTCGAGGAGGACATCGAGACCACCCGGCGCGACAAGGAGGCGGCGATCGAGGCGCAGGAGTTCGAGAAGGCCGCGAACCTGCGCGACAAGGAGCGTCAGCTCACCAACAAGAAGCGCGAGCTCGAGGAGCAGTGGCGTTCCGGCGAGTCCGGCGAGCGCCCGGAGATCGGCGAGGAGGAGATCGCCGACATCGTCTCCATGTGGACCGGCATCCCGGTGTTCAAGCTCACCGAGGCCGAGACGCAGAAGCTCATGCGCATGGAGGAGGAGCTCCACAAGCGGGTGATCGGCCAGAACGCCGCCATCGAGGCGGTCTCGAAGGCCATCCGCCGCTCGCGTGCCGGGCTCAAGGACCCCAAGCGGCCCACCGGCTCGTTCATCTTCCTCGGCCCCTCGGGCGTCGGGAAGACCGAGCTGGCGCGCACGCTCGCGGAGTTCCTGTTCGGCGACGAAGAGGCGATGGTGCGGATCGACATGTCGGAGTACATGGAGAAGCACTCCGTGTCACGGCTCGTCGGCTCGCCCCCCGGCTACATCGGCTACGACGAGGGCGGCCAGCTCACCGAGGCCGTGCGGCGCAAGCCGTACAGCGTGCTCCTGCTCGACGAGATCGAGAAGGCGCACCCGGACGTGTTCAACATCCTCCTGCAGATCCTGGAGGACGGACGGCTCACGGACGCTCAGGGGCGCACGGTCGACTTCCGCAACGCGATCGTGATCATGACCTCGAACGTCGGCGCCTCGGAGATCGCCAAGAACACCGGCATCGGCTTCACCGTGGGTGACGAGACGGGGCTCTCGTACGACGACATGAAGAACCGGATCATGGGAGAGCTGAAGAAGGTCTTCCGGCCCGAGTTCATCAACCGCATCGACGAGGTCATCGTCTTCCACAAGCTCACGAAGGAGGAGATCACCTCCATCGTGGAGCTGCTGCTCAAGCGGATCCGGGAGTCGCTGGCCGAGCGCGAGCTGTCGCTCAACCTCTCCGATGCGGCGGCGGACTTCCTGGTCGAGAAGGGCTGGGATCCCGCGATGGGCGCTCGCCCGTTGCGCCGGGCCATCCAGCGCTACATCGAGGATCCGCTGGCCGACGAGGTGCTGTCCCAGTCCATGCCGCCGGGCTCGACCATCGAGGTCGACGCGGCGCCGGAGGAGGACGCCGACGAGATGAAGATCTCGGTGTCGAAGCCCAAGAAGCGCGAGCGCGAGACGGTCGGCGTCGGCGCCAAGGGCGATGCCCGCGAGGAGGGCTCGTCCACGGACCCGTCGAGTGAGAACGCCCCGGACCTCCCCGAGGACCCGGAGGTGCTGCCCGACGTGCCGGACGCACCGCCACCGCCCGAGGACAAGACAGAGGAATGACCTGACCAGAGGCCCCGCGAAAGCGGGGCCTCTGTCGTTCAGGGGTGCTGGACAGGCCGTGGGCGTTGGCAGAGACTGTCCTGACCGATGGTTGAAAGACTGGCCCCCACGATCTCGTCCACGCGGCTTGCCGGAAAGCCGTTCGTGGGACGAGCGACGGAGCTCGATGAGCTCCGCGTAGCGCTGGCCGGCACACGCGAGGGCCGCGGCGGCCTGATCCTGCTCAGCGGCGAGCCCGGCATCGGCAAGACGCGCCTGATGCAGGAGCTCTCGCGCGAAGCCGCGGAGCGCGGCTGGCAGGTGGCCGCGGGACGCTGCTGGGAGGAGGGCGGAGCCCCGGCCTACTGGCCCTGGATTCAGGCGGTGCGGTCGCTCGGCGGTGACCTCGAGAGCCTGGCCACGGCCACCCGCGAATCCGCCAGCCCCGAAACGCTCAGGTTCCGCCTCTTCGACGCCGCCGCGCGCTTCCTCGTGGAGGCCGCGTACTCGCGGCCGCTGATCGTCCTGCTGGACGATCTCCACGCCGCCGACGCCGCGTCCCTCGTGCTGCTGCGGTTCGTGAGCGAGGCGATCGCCGATTCCCCGATCCTGGTGGTGGGCTCCTACCGCGAGCGCGAGATCCGCGACGCACGAGCACTCCGAGTCGTTCGCGGAGCTCGCCCGGCTCGGCACCCGGCTGTCGCTTCGAGGGTTGAGCGTCGACGACGTGGAGACCTACCTCGCCGGCGTCACCGGCGCGGAGCCCTCGCCCGCCGTGACGGCCCAGCTCCATGTGCTCACGGGTGGCAACCCGTTCTTCCTCGGCGAGGCCGTGCGCCTCGTGGCCCACGACGGCACGCAACGGTCTGTCCGATCCGGTTGGCCGGCTGCCGGAGGAGGTGCGGACTCTTCTGCGCCGCCGGCTTGCGGACCTGCCCGATGATGCCGTGGCCGCCCTCCACGTGGCGGCCGTGGTCGGCCGCGAGTTCCACTTTCGGGTCCTGGAGGCCACCAGCGAGCTCGACGTCGCGCCGTCTCCTCGACGCGCTGGACCGTGCGGGCGACGCGGGTGTGATCGCCGAGGACCCTGCCGTGCCGAGGCGCTACGCGTTCGTCCACGAGCTGGTTCGCGAGATGCTCTACGACGACCTCGCTCCGGCGCGGCGTCTCGAGCTGCACCTCACCATCGGGACGGTGCTCGAGCGGCTCTATCGCAACGATCTGGATCCCCACCTCTCGGAGATCGCCCACCACCTCGCGCTGGCCGCACCCGTGGGTGACCCCGCCACGGCTGTGGACTATCTGGTGCGCGCGGGCGACCGGGCCGCGGGCCTGTTCGCCTACGAGGAGGCTGGGCTGCACTACGAGCGGGCGCTCGGCCTGCTGGGCGCGGCCGAGGAGGCCTCGCGCGAGCGCCGCTGCGAGCTGCTCCTGCGGGTGGGCGATGCGCGCTGGCGCGCGGGGGACACGCGCGCCGCCCGAACCAGCTTCGAGGAGGCGGCCGAGCTCGCCCGCCGCCTCGGCGACGGCGAGATGCTCGCTCGAGCCGCGCTGGGCTACGTGATCGGGCTGGGCGGCTTCCTGCTGTTCGCCCGCTTCGAGGCGGGGGCCACCGGGATCGGCCTGCTCGAGGAGGCGCTCGCCGCGCTCCCCGAGGAGGACAGCCCGCTGCGGGCCAACGTGCTCGCGCGCCTGGCCGTGGAGCTCTACTCCTCGAACGAGGTGGAGCGGCGCCTGGAGGTGAGCACCGAGGCCATCGCGATGTCCCGGCGCCTCGACGACTCGATGGCCCACCTGACCGCCCTGCACGCGCGCCACTGGGCCCTTGGCGGTCCGGAGATGGTGTCGGAGCGGCTCGAGAACGCGGATGAGATGCTCGCCGCCGCGCTGGAGCTCGGCAACCAGGAGTTCGCCTTCCTCGCGCACAACTCGCGCTTCCTGTGCCTGCTCGAGCTCTGCGACGGGCCGGGCATCGACGCCGAGATCCAGGCGATGGCCGATCTGATCGAGCTGATCCGCCAGCCCTTCTACCGCTGGCACGGGGTCTGCCTCCAGGTGATCCGCGCAGCGCTCGATGGCCGTTTCGACGACGCCGAGCGGCTCGCTCGCGAGGCTCTGCGTATCGCGCAGCTGCGTCACAGCGAGTACGCGTCCTATGTCTACGCGTACGCGCAGGTGGTGGCCATCCGCTGGGCTCAGGGCTCGCTCGCCGACTACTGGCCGGAGGTCGAGGATCACGGCGAGCGCTATCTCTGGATTCCGCGCTGGCGAGACGCCCTCGCGGCCGCCGAGGGCGGCGATCTCGGCGGCTGCGCGGCTCGAGCTCGCCCGCCACGCGAGCCACGGGTTCGATGACATGCCGCGGGACGGGTTCTGGCTGCTGCGCCTGTGCGCGCTCGCCGAGGCCGCCGTGGTCGTCGGAGACGAGCAGGCGGCGGGCCGGTTGTACGAGCTCCTCGCCCCGTTTGCGGACCGCCAGGCGGTGGCGTTGACGCAGCAGCCGTTCGGCCCGGTTGCGCTGCGGCTGGGCCTGCTCGCCACTCTGCTCGAGCGCTGGGACGAGGCGGAGGACCATTTCGAGACGGCGCTCTGCGCGCTGCGAGCGTCTCGGCGCGCGCGCCGTGCGCGCCAGGGTGCTCCTCGAGTACGCACGCGCGCTGCAGGCCCGCGCCCGGGAGGGCGACCCCGAGCGCGCCGCCGTGCTGCTGGAGGAGGCCAGGAGCCTCAGTGACGAGATGGGCCTGGCGGGACTGCTACGACGGGTGACCGCGCTTGGCTGCGGCATCCGGCCCAGTGCGGCGCGACCCTCGCGACGGGGCCCGCTTTGCCCGTGAGGGCGAGTATTGGACCATTGCCTACGCGGGCACGACCATGCGTCTTCGCGACGTCAAGGGCCTCCGCTACCTCGCGCTGATGCTGGCCTCGCCCGGCACCGAGCTGCACGTGCTCGAGCTGGTGGCGGGGGCCGACGGGCTGCCCAGCGCCGGCGCCCCCGCCGGCCTGGCCGACGACGGTCTCCGGGGCTCCCGACCGGCGGACCTCGGCCCCATGCTCGACCCCCAGGCACGGGAGGAGTACCGGGGCCGGCTGGAGGAACTGCGCACCGACCTCGAGGAAGCGCGCCGCTTCGCCGACGACGAGCGCGCCGCGCGGCTCGAGCTCGAGATCGACGCCCTGGTGGAGGAGCTCTCCCGGGCGGCCGGCCTGGGTGGCCGGGACCGGCCGTCGGCCTCGGCGGCCGAACGGGCCCGCGTGAGCGTGACCAAGGCGATCAGGACGGCGATCAGGATGATCGACAAGGAGTCTCCGGCGCTGGCCGACCACCTCAACGCCGCGATCAACACCGGCCGCTTCTGCTCCTACGCGCCGCCGGGCGAGGCGCCGCCCCGCTGGGTCACGTAACGCCCACGGGCCACAACTGTTCCTCCCTGATTCACGCCCTCAGGGCATGCAACCCATTCCGCTCGAAGACCTGCCGCTGGCCATCGACAACGGCGGCGTGCAGGTGCGCCTGCGTGACGAGGACGGGCTGACGGTCGGGCACGTCCGCCTGCCGCGTGGCGCCGATCTGCGCCCAGCCACAAAGGGTCTGCCCGGCGATCTCTGCCCATGCCCCCACTGGGGCTACATGCTCAAGGGCAAGGTCCGGATGCACACGCCGGACGGCGCCGTGGACTTCGAGGCGGGACAGGCCTTCTACTGGGCGCCCGGCCACGCCCCCGAGGCGCTCGAGGACTCGGAATACGTGGACTTCTCGCCGACCGAGGAGTTCCGCACGGTGATCGAGCACCTCACCGGCTGAGAGCCACCAGCGCTTACGCGCCACAACTGTTCCGTCCGGCTTCACGCCTCACAGACGGAGACGTTTGGACTCGACCGAAGGAGAGCATGGAATGAGCACGCTGACCACCGCAGCCGAGGCCGCCCGCAAGGACCTCGGCGCCGAGTTCGCCGGAGAGCTGATCGGGCCCGACGAGGGGAACTACGACGAGGCCCGCGCTGTCTACAACGCGATGATCGACAAGCGGCCGGCGCTGATCGCCCGCTGCACCAGCGCCGGCCGACGTGGCGAAGATCGTCGACTTCGCCCGCGAGCGGGATCTGCTCCTCGCGATCCGCGGTGGCGGTCACAACGGCGGCGGGCTCGGCACCTGCGACGGCGGCGTGGTACTCGACCTCTCGCCGATGGACGACATCCAGGTCGATCCGCAGGCCCGCACCGTCCGAGTCGGCGGCGGCGCGACATGGGGCCAGGTCGACCGCGCCACCGGCGAGCACGGCCTCGCCACACCGAGCGGAATCATCGCCACCACCGGCGTAGGCGGCCTCACGCTGGGCGGCGGGCTCGGGCACCTGACCCGCAAGTGCGGGCTCGCGATCGACAACCTGCTCGAGGCCGATGTGGTGCTGGCCAGCGGCGAGCAGGTGCGCGCGAGCGCCGACGAGCGCCCGGACCTCTACTGGGCGATCCGCGGCGGCGGCGGCAACTTCGGCGTGGTCACCTCGTTCACGTTCAGGCTCCACGAGGTGGGCACCATCATCGGCGGCCCGACGTTCTGGCCAGTCGAGATGGGCGCCGAGGTGCTCACGGCCTACCGCGACTTCCTGCCGAACGCGCCGCGCGAGCTCAACGGGTTCTTCCTGTTCGGCTTCGTGCCCCCGGCACCGCCGTTCCCCGAGGAGCTCCACGGGCGCAAGATCTGCGGCGTCGTCTGGTGCTACGTGGGCTCGGAGGAGGACGCGGCCGCGGCGATGGCGCCGCTGCTCGAGGCGCTGCCCGACCCGCTGATGCACGGGCCGCAGCCGATGCCCCACGCCGACCTCCAGAGCGCGTTCGACGGGCTCTACCCGCCCGGCGACCAGTGGTACTGGCGCGCCGATTTCGTCAACGAGATCTCCGACGAGGCGGTGGAGATCCACGCTCGCTTCGGAGCGGAGCTGCCGACGATGAAGTCGACGATGCACCTGTACCCGATCGACGGCGCCGCCCACGACCTGTCGCCGTCGGACACGGCGTGGAGCTACCGCGACGCGAACTACGGCTCGGTGTTCGCGGGCGTTGACCCCGATCCGGCGAACGCGGACACGATCAGCCGCTGGAGCATCGACTACTTCGAGGCGCTCCACCCGCACTCGGCCGGCGGCGCGTACGTGAACATGATGATGGACGAGGGCGAGGAGAGAGTCCGAGCGAGCTACCGCGGAAACTACGACCGGCTAGCGCGCATCAAGGAGATCTACGACCCGCAGAACCTCTTCCGCGTCAACCAGAACATCCGGCCCCCCGCAAGCTGACGAGAGTCAGCACCACAGGACCCGGCGCGCCGGCCCGACCGGCGCGCCGGCGCGAGCGGAGCGCGGCACCTAGCGCCGTGACAGACACGTCACAGCCACATAGCGCCCATGGCGCTCGCTGCGCTCCAGCGGAAAGGCCAGCTCGCCGTTGACCGCCCACAGCTCCGTGCGCCGGTCGCCGATCGCCCAGGCCGGTGGCCAGCGGCTCACGTCGGCCCCCTCGAGCGCGGCCACGAGCGCCTCGGCCACCACATCGGCGCCGCGCTCGCGCACCGGCCGGCGCTGGCGAAAACGCACCACGCAGTGATGGGACGGCACGATCTCGTGAACCTCCGGGTGGTCCAGCCTGGCCACGCGCTGCATCGCGCGAAACAATGACGCTCATGGACGAAGTGGTGATCAAGGTCCGCGAGAACGGGCCCTACAAGGTGACCGGACCGGTGCGAATCATCGACGCAGACGGCAATGAGTACGACCTGTCGGACAAGGGGGAGGCGGTGGCGCTCTGCCGCTGCGGCGGCTCGACGACCAAGCCGTTCTGCGACGGGACGCATTCCAAGGTCGGGTTCGCCGCGGCTGAGCGCGCGGTTGCGGAGGCAGACTCACCCGGCGGTTGATCCTTTGGACCAATTTGTTTAAGATCCCCGCGCTCCTCGGGAGTGGAGCTCGCGCATGTCCTATGTCCTCACCTGCCCCAACTGCGGTCCCCGCGAGGTCACCGACTTCGGCTTCGGCGGCGAGCTGAACCCGCGTCCGCGCTCGGCGCCGTCGCTGCGCGAGCTCGGCCGCTACAACTACTTCCGTCGCAACGTGGCCGGCGTTCAGCGCGAATGGTGGTGCCACCGGTCGGGATGCGGGGCCTGGTTCATCGCCGAGCGCGACACCCGCACCAACGAGGTGCTGTTCACCGAGTTGCCGAAGGGCGAGACCCGGCTGAGGGCGCGGGCGCCGGCGCGAGCGGCGCGGACGGCGCGGGCACCGGCCTGTGAGCCGGCTGCCCGAACAGCGCGGCGAGCGGATCGACCGAGCGACCCAGGTCAGCTTCACGTTCGACGGCAAGCCCGTGACAGCCCACGAGGGCGACACGATCGGATCGGCTCTCTTCGCCGCCGGGCAGCGGACCTTCTCGCGCAGCTTCAAGTACCACCGCAAGCGCGGCCTCATGTGCTGCGCCGGCCAGTGCCCCAACTGCCTGGTCCAGGTGGGCGACGCCCCCGGCGTGCGCGCCTGCACGGAGCCGGTGCGCGAGGGCATGCAGGTGACCCACATGAACGCGTCGCCGTCGCTCGAGATGGACGCGATGCGCGCCACCGACATCTTCGGCGGCCCGTTCACGCCGCCCGGCTTCTACTACAAGACCTTCATCCGTCCGCGCCGGCTGTGGCCGCTCTACGAGAAGGTGCTGCGCAGCGCGGCCGGCCTCGGCAAGCTGCGCAAGAAGCAGGCCGAGAGGGAGTGGCGCACCGAGTACCGCCGTCGCCACGCCGACGTGCTCGTGGTGGGCGGCGGGGCGGCGGGCCTGACGGCGGCCATCGCCGCGGCCGAGCTGGGGGCCGACACCGTGCTGGCCGACGAGGGTCCAGAGCCCGGCGGGCGCCTGCTCGCCGAGGGCGGCGCCGACTACGCGCGCGAGCTGGTGGAGCGCGCGCGTGCGGCCGGGGTGGAGGTGCTCGAGAACGCCCCGGCGCTGGGCGGGTTCGACGGCCTGATTCCGGTGTGGCAGGGCGACACGCTGCACCAGATCCGTGCCCGTACCCAGGTCTACGCCACGGGAGCCATCGAACAGCCGCTCCTGTTCAGCGGTAACGACCTACCCGGGGTCATGCTGTCGGGCGGCGCGCTGCGCCTGATGGCGCTCTATGCGGTCCGGCCGGGGACGCGCGCCGTGGTGGCCACGGTGGACGACCGCGGCCTCCAGGCGGCGCTCGCGCTCGCGGACGGCGGGGTGGAGATCACCTGCGTGGCCGACCTGCGACCGAACGGCGGCTCGCCGTTGACGGGCCAGCTCGAGCGGCGCAAGGCGTGCAGGTGCTGCGCGGCGCGACCGTCCTCGAGGCGCGCGGGCGCGGGCACGTTCAGAGCGTGATCATGGGGCCGCCGGACGGCCCCGGACGACAGCGAGCACACGCTCGGCTGCGACCTGCTCGTGGTCTCGGGCGGCAACGCGCCGGCCAGCTCGCTGATCACCCAAGCCGGCGGCCGCACCGCCTACGACGGCGAGCGCGGGCACTTCGCCGTCTCCGAACTGCCGCCGGCGGTCTACGCCGCCGGCGAGGTGGCCGGAGCGGGCGAGCTCGAGAGCGCCGAGCTGTCCGGCTCGGTTGCCGGCGCCGAGGCCGCGCTGTCGCTCGGCTTCGGCGACGCCGCCACTCGCGAGCGGGCGGCCGCGGACCGCGAGACGCTCGAGCGCCGGCCGGCCTGGCCGACGCCCACGGCCGTGCCCCCGCCGGTGAACAGCGAGCGCAAGGGCAAGTGCTTTGCCTGTCTGTGCGAGGACGTGACCACCAAGGACATTCACCTGAGCGTGGAGGAGGGCTACGACTCGATCGAGCTGTCCAAGCGCTACACCACCACCACGATGGGCCCCTGCCAGGGGCGCATGTGCCAGCTGCCCGCGGTGCGGCTGATGGCCCGCGAGACCGGTCAGAGCCTGGAAGAGGTGGGCACCACCACCGCCCGGCCGCCGTGGGTGACGGTGCCGATGGGCGCGCTTGCCGGACGCCCGTTCGAGCCGGCCAAGCGCTCGGCCATCCACGCCCGTCATCGCGACCTGGGCGGCAACATCATGTGGGCGGGCGACTGGCGCCGGGCCTACGACTACGGCGATCCGCGCGGCGAGGCCGTGGCCGTGCACGAGGCCGCCGGGCTGATCGACGTGTCGACCCTGGGCAAGCTGATCGTGAGCGGTCCGGACGCGGGCGAGCTCCTCGACCGCCTCTATCCCAACCGCTTCTCGAACCTCAAGCCGGGGCGAATCCGCTACGGCGTGATGGCCAGCGACTCGGGCCGGATCATGGACGACGGGACCGTCTGCCGGCTGGACGACGACTCGTTCTACGTGACCACCACCTCGAGCGGCGCCGGGGCCGTCTACGAGTGGTTCTCCTGGTGGCTGGCCGACTGGGGCCTCGACGTCCACCTCACCGACGTGACCCAGGGCCTCGGGCGCCGTCAACCTCGCCGGACCGCGCGCGCGGGAGATCATGGCCGAGCTCACCGACCTCGACTGTTCCGCGGAGGCGTTCACCTATCTCGACGGCAAGCGCGCCGACGTGGCCGGCGTGCCCTCCCTGATCCTGCGCATCGGGTTCGTCGGCGAGGTGGGCTACGAGATCCACTTCCCCGCCGCCCAGGGCGAGCACCTCTGGGACGCTCTGCTCGAGGCCGGCAAGGAGCATGGGATCCGGCCCTTCGGGCTCGAGCCGCAGCGCCTGCTGCGCCTGCAGAAGATGCACATCCTCGTGGGCCAGGACACGGACTCCGAGTCGCACCCGTTCGCAGCGGCGATGCCCTGGATCGTCAAGCTCGACAAGGACCAGGACTTCATCGGCAAGTGGGCGCTCGAGCACTTCTCCGAGCAGCCGCTCGAGACCGCGCTGGTGGGCTTCACGCTTGCCAACGGCCACGTGCCCACCGAGGGCGCGGCGATCATGCCGGAGGGCGAGAGCCCGATGGGCCAGGTCACGAGCGCGCGCTACTCGCCCCAGCTCGACAAGGTGATCGGCCTGGCCTGGGTGCCCGCCGCGCTGGCCGAGGACGGCGCCAGCGTGACGATCTCGGACAACGGCAAGCAGCTCGCGGCCGAGGTGGTCACCAAGCCCTTCTACGACCCGGACGGCGAGGTGCTGCGCTCGTGAGCCCGACATACCTGTCGCCCGGGGTGCACGCGACCGCCCGCAGCCCGATGGAGCGCCAGGCGCTCCGCGCCGGCGCGCAGCTCGAACTGCGCGACGGCTGGAACGTGGCGGCGCGCTTCGACGGCGAGGACGCCGAGCTCGAGCGCCGCCGCCACAACGTGGGCTTCACCGACGTGACCCACCTGGGCAAGATCGAGATCCAGGCGCGGCCCGGGGACCTCGAGGCGATCGTCTCCGCCGGCGGCGCCGGCCCGCTCGAGCTGGGCCGCGCAACGCGCACGGCCGGCGCCTGGTGGTGCCCCTACACGCCCGAGCGCGCCATCGTCTACTGCGACACCGGCCGCCACGGCCTCGCTGCGCGAGACGCTCGAGGAAGCCGCCTCGCGGCGCGGCGGGCCACGCCTCGGTGCTCGACGTGACCTGTGTGTTCGGCGCGATCACGATCGCGGGCCCGCTCGCCCGCGAGACCTTCGCCCGCTTCACCGCGCTCGACCTGCGGCCGCAGTCGCTGCCGCTCCACGGCTTCCGGCCCGGCTCGGTGGCCCGCACGCCCGGCGCGGTGCTGCGCGAGGGCGACGACCGCTTCCTGATGACGTTCGGCTTCGCGCTCGGGCCAGTACGTCTGGACCGTGGTGGCCGACGCCGCGGAGAGCCTCGGCGGCGGGCCGGTGGGCGTGGATGCCCTGAGCCGGTCGACGGAGACGTCGCTCCGGCGCGGGCCAGCCCGCGCCCTCGCACGACGACGGAGGTGTCCCCCGGTGCTTGACCTCTTCCGCACCCGGCGCATGTGGCGCAAGCGGCCTGGAGCTCAAGGACTCCTACGACGTGGTGATCATCGGCGGCGGCTCGCACGGGCTGGCCACCGCCTACTACCTCGCCCGCGACCACGGCGTGACCGACGTGGCGATCCTCGAGAAGAGCTACATCGGCTCGGGCGCCGCGGGCCGCAACACCACCATCCTGCGCTCGAACTACAAGACCGAGGAGGGCGCGCGCTTCTACGACGCCTCGGTCAAGCTCTACGAGGGCCTATCGCAGGAGCTCAACTTCAACCTGCTCTTCTCGCAGATCGGCCACCTCACGCTCGCCCATACCGACCGCGCGATGTTCGTGATGGCCAACCGCGCTGAGGTCAACCGCCTCAACGGGATCGACTCGAGCCTGATCTATCCCGGACGAGATCAAGAAGCTCGCCCCGGCGATGCAGGTGGACAACCCCGACGCCGTGCACCCGATCATGGGGGCGCTCTACCACCCGCCGGGCGGCGTGATCCGCCACGACGCGGTGGTCTGGGGCCTGGCGCGCGGGGCCGACCACGGCGGGGCCGAGATCCATCCCTACACCGAGGTCACGGGCATCGAGCGCCAGAACGGCCGCGTGGCCGGCGTGACCACCAACCGCGGCACGATCAAGGCCGGAACGGTGCTCAACTGCACCGCCGGCTGGAGCTCGCTGATCTCCGACATGGCCGGGGTGGAGATGCCGATCACCACGCACATCCTTCAGGCCTGCGTGACCGAGCCGGTCAAGCCGCTGCTCGACGTGGTGATCGTGTCGTCCCAGATGCACGTCTACATCTCGCAGACCGACAGGGGCGAGTTCCTGATGGGCGCCGAGATCGAGCCCTGGACCACCTACCGGATGCAGGGCACCCTCAATTTCCTGCAGGAGGTCAGCCGCCATTCGCTCGAGCTCTTCCCGCAGCTGGAGCGGGCGCGGATCCTGCGCAGCTGGGCCGGGCTGTGCGACCTCAGCCCCGACTACAGCCCCATCCTCGGCAAGACCGAGGTGGACGGCTTCCACGTGAGCTCGGGCTGGGGCACCTACGGCTTCAAGGCCGCGCCGATCGTGGGCAAGACGCTGGCCGAGCTCACGGCCACGAACAGGACTCCGGAGCTGATCGCGCCCGTTCGCGCTGGAGCGCTTCTACGAGGACAAGCTGGTATCGGAGCTCGCCGCGGCTGCGGTGAGCCACTGACGAGAGGGAGGACCACGGAATGAAGAGCAGCCTCGAGATCGCGCAGGAGGCGGAGCTCCTCCCGATCGAGACGATCGCCGAGCGCACCGGCCTGACCCCGGACGAGTTCGAGCCCTACGGCCGCTACAAGGCCAAGGTCTCGCTGGACGTGATCGAGCGCATGGCCGACGCGCCGGACGGCAAGATCGTCTGCGTCGCGGGCGTGACCCCCACCAAGGCGGGCGAGGGCAAGACCACCACGGCGGTCGGGCTCACCCAGGGGCTCGGCCACATCGGCAAGGACCCGCTGCTGTGCCTGCGCGAGCCTTCGCTCGGCCCGGTCTTCGGCATCAAGGGCGGCGCCGCGGGCGGCGGCATGACCCAGGTGGTGCCGATGGAGGACCTGAACCTCCACTTCACCGGCGACATCCACGCGATCGGCGCGGCCAACAACCTGCTCGCCGCGCTTCTCGACGCCTCGATCCTCCACGGCAACCCGCACAAGATCGACGCCCTGCGGATCGGCTGGCGGCGCGCGCTGGACATGAACGACCGCGCCCTGCGCCAGGTGGCGCTGGGGCTGGGCGGCCGGGCCAACGGCTATCCGCGCGAGTCGGGCTTCGACATCACCGCGGCCTCCGAGGTGATGGCGATCCTCGCCGTGGCGCGCGACCTGCACGACCTGCGCGCTCGCCTCGGGGCGATCACCGTCGCGCACTCCTACGACGGCGGCAAGCCGGTGACCGCGGAGGACCTGGGCGCAGCCGGGGCTATGACCGTGCTGCTGAAGGACGCGCTCAAGCCGAACCTGATCCAGACGCTGGAGGGCCAGCCCTGCCTGATGCACGCGGGCCCGTTCGCGAACATCGCGCACGGCAACTCGTCGCTGGTGGCCGACCTGATCGGGCAGAAACTCGGCGACTACGTGATCACCGAGTCCGGCTTCGGCTCGGACATGGGGATGGAGAAGTTCTTCGACATCGTCTGCCGCAAGGGCGGGATCGCGCCGAGCGCGGTGGTGCTCGTGGCGACGGTCCGCGCGCTCAAGCACCACGGCGGCATCGAGGACGATCCCCGTGTGGACGGCACCAGCGCCCGCAAGGCGCTCGAGGACGGGTTCGCCAACCTGCGCCGCCACCTGGGCATCGTCAAGACCTTCGGGCTGCCCTGCGTGGTGGCCGTGAACCGCCGCCCGGGTGACACCGACGACGAGGTCGAGCTGGTGCGCACGATGGCCCTCGAGGCCGGCGCCTTCGGCGCGGAGATCAACGACGGCTTCGCGCGCGGCGGCGAGGGTGCCGCAGCTCTGGCCGAAGCCGTGGCCGAGGCCGCCGAGCAGCCCAACGACTTCACGTTCACCTACGACGACGACGACTCGATCGAGGAGAAGATCCGCAAGGTCGCGCAGAAGGTCTACGGCGCCAAGGACGTGGTGTTCTACCTGGACGCTCAGCGCAAGATGCGCCAGTACCACGACGACGGGCTCGACAAGCTGCCGATCTGCATGGCCAAGACGCACCTGTCGCTGTCGGCCGACCCGGCGCTGCTGAACGCGCCCGAGGATTTCGAGCTGCCGGTGCGCGACGTGCGGGCCTACACCGGCGCCGGCTGGCTCGTGCCGCTGTGCGGCGACATCCAGCAGATGCCCGGACTGGGCAAGGCGCCGGCGGCCCTGAACGTCGACATCGACGCCGACGGGCGCACGGTCGGCCTGTTCTGAGGCTCGGGGGCGGGGTTAGTATCTCCCAGTGACGAGCGAGGGCGCGACCCGCGTGGCACCCGAGGCCAAGCCCTCGCTCGTTGACATAGCCGAGGACGCCCTTCGCACCTGGCTCGCCACCGGCCGCCACCGCCCGGGCGAGCGCCTGCCGCCCGAGCAGGAGCTGTCCGCGCACCTCGGCATCTCACGCGGGACGCTGCGCACCGCGCTGCAGCGTCTCGAGGAGAGCGGCGAGATCGTGCGCCGCCAGGGCAGCGGTACCTACGTGGGCCGGTCGCCCACGAGCAGCCTGGACGAGGGCCTCGAGAAGCTGATCTCCTACAGCGAGCTGGCCCGGCAGCGAGGCGTGACCATCGAGCTCGGCGAGCTGGAGATCGAGGACCGGCGCCTGGGCCCCGAGCTCGGCCGCTGTTCGGCCTGGATCCCGACGCCGAGGCGGTCACGATCACCCGCGTGCTCCTGATGGACGGCAGCGCGGATCCTGGATGCGCGACGTGGTCAACCCCCACTTCGAGCTTCCGTCCAAGGCCCGGCATGAGCCAGATGCTCGGTCGCGGCGACATGGTGCTGGACGTGCTGCTCGACCAGGGCATCCCCGTGGCCTACACGCGCGCGCACATCCTCGCCCGGGTGCTCACCAAGCGCGACCCCGTGGGCAAGGCGATCGGCGTGAGCGAGACCTTGGCCGCGATCGAGATCGCCCACGTGACCTCCACCGCCGAGGGATCGCCGGTCATGCAGTCGGTGGACATATTCCTTCCCAACAGCATCGATCTGCACGTGATGCGCTGGCTCGAGGACGTGCCGCCCGTGCCGGCGATCGGCCGTCGCGCGCCGGTCCGCACGGGCTCCTAGCTCTATACAAATTTGCTCAAAGCGGTGATATAGTCGCCGCGCGACGGGCGGCCTGGCCCGCGCCTCAGCGACCACCGGAGGAAGATGCATGAGTGAGAGCGTCACCGTGAATGGCGCCGGGCACGCGACGTTCGGCGGCACGGTCGAGACGGTCCTCGAGACGCCCAGGGCACAGGTGCCTCCGGCCACGCTGGAGGAGGCTCGCAACCAGCCCGGACGGCGCGAGCGCATCGAGGAGATCGCCCGCCGGATCGAGAGCGAGGGCATCAAGTACGTCTTCTTCCAGCAGGTCTCCGTCACCGGCCGGGTGATGGGCAAGGGCGTGGTGGCCGACTTCTTCCCGCAGGTGGCCGAGAAGGGCTACCAGCTCGTCTACGGCGCCACCGCCAACCTGTTCGTCGACCGCCTCGGCAACTACATCGGGTTCGACCCGCACGAGTCCGAGCTGGCCGCGGTGGCCGACCTCGACACGTTCGCCGTGCTGCCGTGGGATCCCCGCGTCGCGCGCGTGTACTGCGACTGCTACGACACCGAGACCGGCGAGCTGCTCGACGCCGACTGCCGGCAGAACCTGAAGAACATCGTCAAGGAGTTCGAGGACGAGCTGGGCCTCAGCTTCCTGATCGGCATCGAGCCCGAGATGATGTGGCTCAAGCGCCCGGAGGACGGCGAGATCCCCGAGGGCGTGACCAAGCCGTACTGCTACCACATCCATCAGTTCGAGGAACTGCGTCCGGTGCTGATGGACGTGATCGAGTACGGCCAGGCGCTCGGCCTCGACATGTCCTACGGCGACCACGAGGACGCACCCGGGCAGCTCGAGCTCAACTTCCGCTTCGACCGGCCGGTACGCACCGCCGACAACATCACCACCTACCGGCAGATAATCGCCGCGGTGGGGCGCAAGCACGGTCTGCTCGGCACCTTCATGCCCAAGCCGTTCACCGGCGTGTCGGCCAACGGCCACCACCACCACTTCACGCTGATCGACGACGACGGCACCAACGTCTTCCACGATCCCGACGGGCCCTGCCAGCTCTCCGAGACCGCTCAGCACTTCCTCGGCGGGCTGCTCGAGCACTTCCACGCGCTGATGTGCGTGGGCAACCCGACCGTCAACTCCTACTGCCGCATGTGGGACACGGGCTTCTGGGCGCCGATCTACAAGAACTGGGGCTGGCAGAACCGCACCACCACCGTGCGCGTGGCCTCCGGCGGGCGCTTCGAGTACCGCGGCGTGGACGCCTCGTGCAACCCCTACCTCACGGTCGCCGCGCTGCTGCGCGCCGGCCTCGACGGCATCCGCAACAAGATCGACCCTGGGCCCCCGCAGACCGGCAACACCTACGACCTGCTCCAGGAGGGCGCGGAGATCGAGAAGGTGCCCGACTCGCTGGGTGCCGCTCTGGACGAGCTCGCCAAGGACGAGGTGATCAGGAGCGCCATGCCCGGCCGCCTCTACAAGGTGTTCGAGCACTACAAGCGCGACGAGTGGGAGCGCTACCTCGCCGCCGTCACCGACTGGGAGCGCGAGGAGTACCTGGAGGTCCTCCCCTAGAGGAGGCGCGTCATGTGCGGAATCGCAGGCATCATCTACCGCAACGGAGGCGGTGAGCACCGGGTCGGCGCGGACATGACCGCGATGCTCCAGGCCATGAAGCACCGCGGCCCCGACTCCACCGGGTACGCGCTGTATCGCCCCGCCGCCCAGAACTACGTGGTCCACGTGAAGCTGGCCGAGTCCAACGGGCACGCCGACTTCGACCTCGACGCCCGGCTGCGCCGCCAGCGCACCGAGGTCGAGGCTCGCATGCGCTCGATGGGCGCGAGGGTCGAGGACGTCCGTTCCACCTCCGACCACGCCATGACCGTGACCTTCGACTTCGACGGTGACCTGAAGGAACTGGCCGACTACGTGGAGGACGTGCGCCACACCGAGGTGCTCTCGCTGGGCCACACGCTCGAGATCATCAAGGACCTGGGCGACGCCGAGACCGTCGCTGCGGACTACGAGTTGAGCGACTTCATCGGCACGCACGCCATCGGCCACGCGCGCATGGCCACCGAGTCCGACGTCGACATCGCCAACGCCCACCCGTACTGGGCCTATCCGTTCCCGGACGTGGCCGTGGTCCACAACGGGCAGCTGACCAACTACCACGGGTGGCGCCGGCGGCTCGAGCGCGCCGGACACCGCTTCCAGTCCGACTGCGACTCGGAGATCATCGCCGTCTACCTGGCCGAGCGGATGGCGCAGGGCGACTCGCTGGAGGACTCGATGCGGCGCAGCCTCGACGAGCTCGACGGCGCGTTCACGTACATCTGCGTTACCGAGGACGCCCTCGGCGTGGCCAAGGACGAGCTCGGAGCCAAGCCGCTGGTGCTCTACGAGTCCGACGACATCGTCGCGCTGGCGTCGGAGGAGATCGCCATCCGCAAGGTCGTCGACCGCGAGATCGAGACCTACGACCCCTACGAGGGGGAGGTGCTGGTGTGGAGCAGGTAGAAGTGGCCGGCGCCACCTACGATGCCCGCGGTCTGGTCGAGCTCGACGGCTCGATCCCCAAGATCTCGGAGATCGACGGCGAGACGGCTCGCTTCGACGCCCGCGACCTCTCCACGCGCAAGATCAACGCCGAGCTGCGCTGGCTGCTCTACGAGCAGGGCGTGACCGACGTGACCGTGCTCAACCCGAGCTCGCGCCACTCGCTGGGCGTGGGGATCCTCACCCGCTGCCGCATCACCTTCGACGGCAGCCTCGGCTACTTCGGCCTGGGCCTGCTTGGACGGCGGCGAGGTGCAGATCAACGGCCGCGTGGGCTGGTCGGTGGCCGAGAACATGATGTCCGGCGTGGTGGTGGTGGAGTCGAACTCCGGCTCGCTCGCCGGCGCCGCCATGCGCGGCGGCGACCTGGTGATCAAGGGCCGCACGGGCGCTCGCACCGGCATCGACCAGAAGGGCGGCACCATCATCGTGATGGGCAGCGCCGGGCTCGATGACCGGCTTCATGATGCAGCGCGGGCGCCAGATCATCCTCGGCGACGTGGGCCACGGCCTCGGCGACTCGATGTACGACGGCACGCTCTACGTGGCCGGCAAGGTGGCTTCGCTCGGCATCGACTGCGTCGAGGGTGAGTGGACGCGACGCCGACACCGAGCTGATCGAGCGCAAGTTCTCGATCTACGGGCTGGGCTCGCCTCCCGAGCTCACGAAGTTCGTGTGCGGGAAGAAGCTCTACAACTACGACAGCCTCGAGCCGAGCGAGCGAAAGCTCGTCCTCTAGGTGAGACATATGACCGACGAGAACGCTCCTTCGAAGAAGTCGGTCCTCGGCCGCAGCAACATCTTCACGCCGGAGGTCATCGACGACATCCACATGAAGGCCGAGCTCGGGCGCTACCGGATGCGCGGCTTCTCGATGTTCAAGAAGATCCCGCACTGGGACGAGCTGATCTTCCTGCCCGGCACGCTCACGCGCTTCGTGATCGAGGGCTACCGCGAGAAGTGCGTGACCAAGACGGTGCTGGGCGCGCGCTTCGCGAAGAATCCGATCGAGCTCGACATCCCGGTCTACATCACCGGCATGAGCTTCGGCGCGCTCTCGATCGAGGCCAAGATGGCGCTGGCCAAGGGCGCCTCGATGGCGGGCACGGCCACCTGCTCGGGAGAGGGCGGGATGATCCCGCCCGAGCGCGATCTGTCGACCAAGTGGTACTACCAGATCATCCAGAGCCGCTACGGCTTCAACCCGCATCACCTGATGCTGGCCGACGCCGTGGAGTTCTTCATCGGGCAGGGCTGCAAGGTCGGCCTCGGCGGCCACCTGATGGGCCAGAAGGTCACCGAGCAGGTGGCCGAGATGCGCTCGCTGCCCGCGGGCATCGACCAGCGCTCGCCCGCCCGGCACCCCGACTGGCTCGGCCCGGATGACCTCTCGCTGAAGGTCCAGGAGACGCGCGAGGCCACCAACTACGAGATCCCGATCCAGCTCAAGCTGGGCGCCGCGCGCGTGTACGACGACGTGCGCATGGCCGCCAAGTGCGGGCCGGACATCATCTACCTCGACGGCGCCGAGGGCGGCACAGGGCGCGGGGCCGCACGTGGCCTCCGAGGAGACCGGCATCCCGCTGATGGCGGCGATCCCCGAGGCGCGCCGCGCGCTCGAGGACGTGGGGCTGGCCGACGACATCGACCTTGTCGTGGCCGGCGGCATCCGCAACGGCGGCGACATCGCCAAGTGCATCGCGCTGGGGGCCACGGCCGTGGCGATCGGCCACTCCTCGCTGATGGCGCTCAACTGCAACAAGGAGATCCCCGGGGTCACCGACTACGAGGGCACGATCGGCGTGCCCGCCGGCCAGTGCTACCACTGCCACACCGGCCGCTGCCCGGTGGGCATCACCACGCAGGATCCCGAGCTGCGCAAGCGCCTGAACGTGGAGGAGGCGGCGCACCGGGTCTACAACTTCCTGCACACGCTCACGCTCGAGGTGCAGATGCTCGCCCGCGCGTGCGGCAAGACCAACATCCACTCGCTGGAGCCCGAGGACCTGGCCGCGCTCACCACCGAGGCGGCCGCGATGGCCCGCGTGCCGCTCGCCGGGACGGAGTACATCCCGGGGTGAGCGAGTCGCGCGCGCTCGACGAGATCAAGACCATGCTCGACCGCTATCTCGAGAACCCGATCGATCAGCTGCCGGAGCCGCAGCGGGTGGAGCAGTGAGCCACGAGCCCGAGAAGATCCAGTCGATCGACGCGGAGTTCCTCTCCGGCCGGCGCTTTCCCTATCAGGAGGACATCGGCGAGGTCGAGGAGATCGATCTCCAGGCCTCCACGCCCGGCCAGGACATCAACTGGCTCGAGGACATCGAGCTGCTCGAGGAAGAGGGCATGCCCGCCGTCTTCGACCGCTACTCGAACTCGTTCCTGAAGATCTACTTCCCGATTCCCGAGGGTCGCGAGAACGAGATCGCCCGCAAGGTCCTGATGGCCCACCTGCAGTCCGGCAACTCGTACGGGATCCGCCTCAAGGAGAAGCACTGCAAGTTCCCCCAGCCCGAGCTGGGGCCGTGGGTGAAGGACTCCAAGACGGTCGGCGCGGACTGGCGCCCGCCGGTGCTCGAAGGCTGGGAGCCGCCTCTCCACTGACATGCGCACCGTGCGGCACCTCGTCATAGGCGCCGGCGTACACGGCCTCTCCACCGCCTGGCACCTCGCCGAGCAGGGCGAGCGCGACGTGCTCGTGGTGGACAAGTCGGGTGTCGCCGACGGCGCGTCCGGAATCGCCTGCGGAGTGGTGCGCAACAACTACTTCCAGCCGGCGATGTCCGAGCTGATGGCCGCCTGCGTCGAGATCTGGGAGTCCGATCCCGAGACCTTCGCCTATCACGGCTCCGGCTACATCGCCCTCGGCGACGGCGCGCAGGAGGACGACCTCGCCACGGTCTTCGAGCGCCAGCAGCGCATCGGCTACGAATCCGAGCTGATCACGGGGGAGGCCGAGGTGGCCGCCCACATGCGCTCGCTGTTCGGCGACTGGCGCGCCCCCGGCCTGAGCGTCTGCCTGCACGAGCACCGGGGCGGATTCGCCTACAACCGCGACTCGATCCACGGGCTGGCCTCGAAGGCTCGCGCCGCGGGGGCGACCATCGAGGAGGGGGTGGAGGTCACCGGGTTCGAGCTCGACAACTCCGGCGCCGTCACCCGGGTGGAGACGAGCGCCGGCCCGATCGCCGCGGAGCAGGTGGTGGTGGCCGTCGGTCCCTGGGTCGCCGGGCTGTGGGAGATGCTCGAGCTGCCGCGCCGGCTCGAGGTGGCCGGGACCGAGACCGAGATGTGGACCTACTGGTACCTCCAGGAGGGCGAGATCGACGTGGACCCGTCGATGTTCGTGACCAACGACGGATCGCTGCCCGCCGGTGATCCACGTGGACTCCAACGCGCCGCTGCACGCCGACGACGGCGGCGCTCGTGACCGACGAGCAGTGGGGCATCTACTTCAAGCAGGACAAGCACTCCGTCCAGGGCGGCGCTTCGCCCCTGCCGAAGGGCCACGACTTCCAGATCGATCCCTACCCCACCGGAAGCGCCGAGCCCGGCTTCCCGGATCTCTGGTGCGCGGCCCTGTCGCACTGCATGAGCCGCTTCGAGGGCAAGCGCGCGCTCTACAAGAGGGTCCGCTCCGGCGGCGTCGGGGCCTTCACGGCCGACAACTTCCCGGTCTTCGACCAGATGCGCCCGAACGTGTTCGTGGCCGCGGACTCCAACCACGGCTACAAGATGATCGCGGTGGGCAGGGAGATCGCCCGCGTGCTCGACGGCGAGCACTCGTCGCTGCTTCACCCGTTCCGCTACGAGCGCTTCGCGACCGGGGACCTGCACCCGGTGTCGAACAGCCCGTACCCCTGGAGCTGAGAGACTCCGGCCCGCGATGGGGCGGCGCGCGCGTCGAAGAGGAGTCCGCAGGGACACCGAGGAGCCGCGGCGACGCCGGGCGCGTGACTGGGAGGCGCCGGGCGCGCGTGCTCAAGGGCCCGCCGATCACGGTGAGCTGCGAGTGCGGCGAGCAGCGGCAGCTGGCCTACGGCGAGCGCTGGGAGTGCGAGAGCTGCGGGCGCGCCTACGACACCACGCGCATCCCGCGCGAGCAGTACGAGGAGATCCGCAAGCTCAGCCTGCGCTACCGCGCGCTGCCGGTGGGCTTTGCGCTGCAGCGTGGCGCTGCTGGCGATCGTCTTCACGCTCACCGGGCAACATCTCCGGGGTCTTCTTCCTGCTGCCCACGGCCCTGGTGATCTGGTTCGTCTTCATCCGGCCCGTTTCACCGCAAGCGCTACCGGCAGGCCATCGGCGGCCTGCCGCGCTGGGAGCTGCGGGCGGAGTAGGCGTTGCCTACACGCGAAGCCGACGTCGGCGCGGCCTTCAGCTCGGCGTGCGCCCGCGCCTCCTCGGGCGTGCGCGGAATCTGCTCGCGCAGCTTCATCGGCAGCTTGTCCTGCACCACGTGGCGCCAGACGTAGAGGACCACCGCGGCCACCAGCACCAGGAGTCCGGTGCGGGTCTTGTCCCAGCCGTAGCCGTAGCCCTCGATGCCGAGGAAGCCGCCCGGAGTAGAGGAAGCCGCCGACGATCAGGAAGGTGAGGTTGCACAGCAACAGGACGGCAGCGATCGGCACCCAGTAGTTGGCGAGCCGCACCGGCCGCGGCCAGTCGGGCCGGTCCTTGCGCAGCAGCAGGAAGCCGGAGATCGCCGCGCAGGTGGCGAAGACGTAGCCCACGTTCGAGCACCGCGAGGATCTCGAGCACGCCCGCGAAGCGCGCTGATCAGGAAGATGTTCAGGATCGCGTCGAGGGTCATGGCCCGGCCGGGCACGTGGTACCGGTTTAGCACCCCGAACTCCCTGATCGTCATGCCGTCCCGCGAGATCCCGTACAGGGCTCTGCGAGCCGTCCATGGTCGCCGTGTTCATCGACAGGATCAGCCCGGCGACGACGCAGAAGATCATCACGTTGGCCAGAGCCCGAGCCCACGAGCGCGTCGAAGGCCTGCGTGTAGAACGCGATGAGCGTGGCGTCCTCGGCGATCGCGGCCGTGCCCAGCGTGCCGCCCACGCCCAGAGGCAGCAGGACGTACACGAGGCGCCGAGAACAGCGCCGCGGCGCGCAGGGCCTTGGCCGTGTCGCGCTCGGTGTCCTCGTACTCGGGCGCGAAGGTCGCCACCACCTCGATCCCGTAGGACGACCAGCACATGAAGTAGAGCCAGACGAGCGCCAGCGCCAGGCCACCGTTCGCGCCGATCTCCCAGGTCATGTTCGAGCTCGACCACTCGCCGGTCATGTAGGGGAGGAACATCAGCACGAAGGCGGGGATGATGAGGAGCGCGCCGGTGGCGTAGCCGAACCAGACCGCGGGACGCACGCCGAAGACGTTGAAGGCCCAGACGAGGATGATCAGGCCGATGCCGATCACGATCGGCAGCGTGAAGTCGAAGGTGCCCACGTTCTCGGCCCAGGTGCTGTCCGAGAACCACTCGGCCTGGATCAGCGTCCCGGCCACGAGCCCGTTGATCGACAGGACGACGGACCAGCCGATCCAGTAGCCGAACGAGGCCAGCGGCCCGATGATGGTCAGGTACTTGCGCCATGCCTCGTGGGCGTAGAGCGCGATGCCTCCCGACTTGGACGGGAACATCGCCGCCAGCTCGGCGTGGAGGTTGTTCTGCAGGGCGCCGAGGGTGATCGAAATCGACCACAGAACGAAGGCACCGGTGGTGCCGAGAGCGCCGATCGAGCCGCCCAGCGCGGCGATCAGGAAGCCGGGGTTGGCGAGGGCGACGACGAAGCCGTCCCACCACGTCATCGCCTTGAGAAGTTGCCTCTCCTCGACCTCGGCTGACGCCATCGACCATCCTCTCCCCTGGTAGCGACCCCCAAAGAAGCGCGTCGTACCAATTGGTACACAGCGCCTCTGGCGCCTTTGTATCACCGCATCTCGGACGGGGTCAACCGGTGGTTACGATTCACCCGTGACCCCATGACACAGCTCCGCGACCGCCACGAGCGACATCACGCGACGCGATCGCCGAGCCCACCAAGGCGCGGCCGGTGGTGCTCGCGACGCTGTCGGTGCGCGTGGATCCGACCGCCGAGCGGATGGCCATCGACAGCGCGCTCGAGGCGGGCGTGCCGCTTGTGCTCGTGAACCTGATCCCTCTGCCGTTCTACGTCACGACGCTGGTGCTGCTCGGTCCCGAGGGCACGACGCTGCCCCACGAGGAGGACCTCGACGAGGTACGCGCCACAGCGGCCCGCGCGGCCGAGCTGGGGGTCAAGACCGAGCTACTGCGCGTCAGGACGCGCCACGCGGTGAACGCACTCCTCGAGGTGGTGCGGGAACGCGACGCCGGGCTGCTCGTGTTCGGCCCCGACCTGCGACTGACGAGCCGTCGCCGTTTTCGCTCGGCGGCCCGCAGGGTGCGCCGCGAGGCGCAGTGCCTCGTGTGGGTCGCGCCGGACGGTTGACCCAGCGCGGGTAGGTGTTACGCGGCTTGTCAGGCGGGCTCACGAGACCAGTATTCGCCGTGGGTGGGCCGAGCGATTCGGACGTTCGTCCCAAATTCGCCGATCAAATGTGTACGTGCTGTCGAACCCGCTTCCCGGGCGGCATGGACACGCGAACACGAATGCGATAGAAGGCTGCTGTACATATTTGTTCGAAGGAACCTGGGGGAGTAGATGGCGCGCGACGCGAAGTACGACATCCTCTTCGAGCCCATTCAGCTGGGGCCGAAGACGCTCAAGAACCGCTTCTACCAGGTGCCCCACTGCATCGGTGCGGGCTCGGAGAAGCCCGGCTTCCAGGCCTACCACCGGGGCGTCAAGGCGGAGGGCGGCTGGGGCGCGCTGTGCACCGAGTACTGCTCGATCCACCCGGAGTCGGACGACACCATGCGGGTCTCGGCTCGTATCTGGGACGACGACGACGTTCGCAATCTCGCGGTCATGTGCGACCGGCTGCACGAGTTCGACGCGCTCGCCGGCATCGAGCTCTGGTACGGCGGTCCGCACGCGCCATGCATGGAGTCACGCCACGTCCCGCGCGGTCCGTCGCAGATCCCGTCGGACTTCGAGGTCAACACCCATCCGCGCTACATGGACGCCGACGACATCGCGCTCGTCCAGCAGATGTACGTGGACGCCGCGGTGCGTGCCCGCGAGGCCGGCTTCGACATCGTCTACGTCTACGGCGCCCACTCCTACCTGCCGCTGCAGTTCCTCTCGCCCTTCTACAACAAGCGCACGGACGAGTACGGCGGCAGCTTCGAGAACCGCGCCCGCTTCTGGAAGGAATGCCTCGAGCAGGTGCGTGAGGCCGTGGGCGACGACTGCGCGATCGCCTCGCGGTTCGCGGTGGACACGCTGTACGGACCGTCGGCGATCGAGATCGGCGAGGACGGAGTGCGCTTCGTCGAGTACGTGGACGACCTGGTCGATCTCTGGGACCTGACGGTCGGCGACATCGCAGAATGGGGTCAGAACGCCGGTCCGTCGCGCTTCTTCGAGGAGAACCACGAGAAGCCCTACACCGGCCAGGTCAAGGCCGGCGACCACACGAACAAGCCGGTGGTCGGGGTGGGCCGCATCACCAACCCCGACACGATGGTGTCGATCATCAGCTCGGGCCAGTTCGACATCATCGGCGCCGCGCGACCCTCGATCTCGGACCCGTTCCTCCCGAAGAAGATCGAGGAGGGCCGTGCCGACGACATCCGCGAGTGCATCGGCTGCAACCAGTGCATCTCCCGCTGGGAGATCGGTGGGCCGCCGATGATCTGCACCCAGAACGCGACGGCGGGAGAGGAGTACCGGCGCGGCTGGCACCCCGAGAAGTTCCACCCGGCTGCCAACCGCGACAAGGGCGTGCTCGTGGTGGGCGCGGGGCCCGCGGGCATGGAGTGCGCGATGGTGCTCGGCAAGCGCGACATGTCGGCCGTTCACCTCGTCGACGCCGACAAGGAGATCGGTGGCTGCGTCAACTGGATCTCCCAGCTCGGGCACTCCGACGGCAAGGAGAACCTGGCCCGCGGCACCGCCCGCGGCCTCGGTGAGTGGAAGCGAATCGTCAACTATCGCCAGATCCAGCTCGACAAGCTCAAGAACGTCGACGTTCACCTGAACTCGAGGCTGTCCGCCGCGGACGTGCTCGAGTACGGCGCGGAGATCGTGATCATCGCGGCGGGCTCGCACTTCGCCACCAACGGCCTCAACCCGGCCACGCACGACGTGATCGAGGGCGCCGACACCTCGCTCGACTGGCAGCTCACGCCGGACGAGGTCGTGAAGGGCGACAAGCCGATCGGCCAGCGCGTGCTCGTGCTCGAGAACGAGGGCTACTACATGGGCGTCTCGATCGCCCAGAAGCTCGCGGGCGAGGGCAAGGACGTGACGATCCTGACCCAGCTCGGCGATGTTGCCAACTACATGGAGTTCACGCTCGAGGCGCCCATGCTCCATCGGGACCTGCACCGCCTGAACGTGAAGATCCACCCCTACACGATGCTCGAGAAGATCGAGCCGGGCACGTGCCACGCCTACAACGTTTGGAAGCCCGCACACAAGGAGCAGTTCGAGGTCGACACGGTGGTGCTCTGCACCCAGCGCGTCTCGAACGACGAGCTGTACCACGAGCTCCGCTCCGACAAGGAGAAGCTCGAGAGCGAGGGCATCGAGGCGGTCTACATGATCGGTGACGCCGCGGCCCCGAGGATGATCCCGGACTCGATTTTCGACGGCCACCGGCTGGCCCGCGAGATCGACAGCCCGAACCCGGCGATGCCGCTGCCGTTCATCCGCGAGCGCCGGCTCTGGGGTCAGGTGAGCAACGAGGACTACGACGGCAGGCTGCTCAACACGCCCGATATCGGGCCGCTGGTGGGTGTGACCAAGTAGCTCGATGAAGCTCGTCGTTCCCGTTAAGCAGGTGGCGGTGCTCGACGAGGAGTTCGAGCTGCTCGGGGACGGGCCCGGCGTGGACCCCGACGCCCTCGAGTGGGAGCTCAACGAATGGGACGACTTCTCGCTCGAGGCGGCTCTGCAGTTGCGCGAGGCGCAGGGTGAAGGTGAGGTCGTGGTCGTCTCGGTCGGAGACGAGGAGGCCGAGGAGGGGCTGCGCGCCTGCCTGGCCAAGGGCGCGGACCGCGCGCTGCGAGTGTGGGACGACGCGCTGGAGAGCTCCGACGCGCTCGCGGTGGCGCGAGTGCTGGCCGCGGTGGTGGAGCGCGAGTCGCCCGACCTGGTGCTCTGCGGGGTGCAGTCGAGCGACGCCGTGAACAGCGCGACGGGCGTGGCGCTGGCCGCGCACCTCGGCCTCCCGCGCGTGGCCGTGGTCAAGGCGCTCGAATACGACGCCGGCGCCGGGTCGGCGACGGTCGAGCGGGAGCTGGAGGGCGGGTTGATCGAACTGCTACGGGTGCGCCTGCCCGCGCTCCTCACGATTCAGACCGGCATCAACGAGCCGCGCTACGCGAACCTGCGCGCGATCAAGCAGGCCAAGGAGAAGCCGCTGGAGGTGCTGGAGCTGTCCGGACTCGGGCTCGACGCGTCGGCGGTGGCGGACGCGTCCGGTGCCCGTGTTCGCAGCATGGCGCCGCCCGACACGGGTGGGGGCGCCGAGATGCTGAACGGCTCGCCCGCGGCCGTCGCCGAGCGCATCGCCGAGATCGTCAAGGAGCAGATGACCGGATGAGCGGCGTCATGGTCGTGGCAGAGAGCCGGCAGGGCCGGCTGCGAGACGTCTCTCTCGAGCTGGTCGGCGCGGGGCTCGAGGCGAAGGACGATGCCGGGGGTCGACTCACGGTGGCGGTGATCGGCAGCGGAGCCGAGACCTACGCCGGGGCGCTGTCCGCCGCCGGCGTCGACGAGGTGCTGACCGTCACCCGGGCGCCGGAGAACTGCGAAGCCCACGTCCACGCCGAAGTGCTGACAGAGCTGATCCAGCAGGAGGCGCCCAGCCTCGTGCTGGTCGGCCACACGATCGACTCGCTGAGCTTCGGCCCAGCGGTGGCGGCCGGCCTCGGGCTGGGCTTCGCCAGCGACGTGACCGCGCTCACGTGGGAGGACGGCCCGGTCGCCACCAGAGGCGCGTACGGCGGCAAGGTGGAGACCGAGCTCGACTTTCCCGGCAAGGTCACCACGCTCTTGATGCTGCGTGCCGGGGCCTTCGAGCCCGCGTCGGGAGGAGGCGCCGCGCCGGTGCGGGAGGTGGAGGTGGCCGCCGAGCCACGCACCGAGCAGCTGGGTTTCCGCGAGGTCGAGGCCGGCGACGTGGACATCACCAAGGCGGAGTTCCTGCTCTCGGTGGGTCGCGGGATCGAGGACAAGGACGCGCTGCCGCAGTTCGAGGAGCTGGCCGAGAGCATGGGCGCGACCCTGAGCGTGTCGCGTCCGCTGGTGGACGCCGGCTGGGCGTCGAACGCCCGGCAGGTCGGCCAGTCGGGCAAGACGGTCACGCCCAAGGTCTACCTGGCGCTCGGGATCTCGGGCGCGGTGCAGCATCTTGCCGGGATGCAGAACGCGGACACGATCATCGCGGTGAACACCGACCCCGAGGCGCCGATCTTCCGGGTGGCGCACTACGGAGCGGTGGCCGACCTGTTCGACGTCGCCGACGAGCTGGCCGAGCAGTTCTCCGGTTAAGAGATGGCCGGGTTCGCGCCGCTGGCCGCCGAGAAGACGCGTGAGGTCTTCTGGGAGTTCGAGCCGGCGCTGGAGGTGCTGTGGTACGTGCTCGCCGGCTTCTCGGTGCTGGTGTTCGCCTATGGCGTGGCACGCCCGGTCGCGAAGTACCGGCGCGGGCATGGCGGCGGCTGGCCGCCGTTGTCGGAGCTGCCGGGCCGCTTTCGTGACGGCCTTCGGATCCTCCTGAGCCACGCCTCGATCGGGCGTCGCGACCCCTACGCCGGCTGGGCGCACCGCGGCATCTTCTATGGCTTCGTGGTGCTGTTCATCGGCACCGTCATCCTCGCTATCAACACCGATTTCACCGAGCCGGTGTTCGGCTGGCGCTTCTTCGAGGGCAACTTCTACCTCGGCTACTCGATCGTCCTCGACGTGCTCGGCCTGGCTCTGCTCGTGGGGCTCGTGCTGATGATGGTGCGCCGCGGCCTGATGCGCCCGCGCAAGCTCGACTACGAGCGGCCCGACCGCGACGGCGACGACGGGGTGCGACGCGGCTATCGGATCGGGGACTGGTCGTTCGTCGGCATCCTGCTGATCCTTGTCGTGTCCGGCTACGTGCTCGAGGGAGCCCGGATCGCAATGGACCAGCCCGGCTACAACGAGTTCTCGCCGGCCGGCTGGGTGGTCGCGCAGGGCTTCGAGGCGGCGGGCGCCGAGCGATGGCTTCCTGACGGCCACCCGGCACGCGATCTGGTGGTCACACGGCCTGCTGGCGCTCGCGTTCGTATCGGCGATTCCCTACACCAAGGCGTCCCACATGCTCGCCAGCTTCGGCTCGCTGGTCGTGCGCGACCCTCAGGCGGGCAAGCGCCTGCGCTCGATTCCGGAGGAGCTGGCGTCCGAGCCGGCCGGCTATGGCGCGCTCGCGGACTTCAGCGAGGTGCACCTGCTCCAGCTCGACGCCTGCACCAAGTGCGGCAAGTGCCACGAGGCCTGCCCCGCGCTGGCCACGGGCCGGCCCCTGTCGCCGCGAGACGTGGTGCTCGAGCTGCGCGAGCAGGCCAACACGGCGATGCGCGAGATGGGGATCGGCGGGGTGCTCGGCGTCCTGATGCGCGGGCAGGCGCCCGACAACGGCGCCTTCAGCCAAGCCGTGGTTCGCGACGACGGCGTGCGCTCCGACACCGTCTGGTCCTGCATGCAGTGCAACGCCTGCGTGGAGGCCTGTCCGGTGGGAATCGAGCAGGCGCCGATCATCAACCAGCTTCGCCGGCGCCTGGTCGAGGAGGGCGACCTGCCCGCCAACCTCCAGACTGCGCTTCAGACGATCCACAAGTCGGGCAACTCCTTCGGCGAGCGTGCCCGCAAGCGCGGCCGCTGGACCGAAGAGCTGGACTTCGAGATCAAGGACGCGCGCAAGGAAGCGGTCGACGTGCTCTGGTTCGTGGGTGACTACGCGTCGTTCGACCCGCGCAGCCAGACGGTGACCCGGGCGCTGGCGCGGCTGTTCTCTGCGGCCGAGCTGGACTTCGGCATCCTCTACGACGGGGAACGCAACTCCGGCAACGACGTGCGCCGGGCGGGCGAGGAGGGTCTCTTCGAGGCTCTCGCCGAGCAGAACGTGGCCACCCTCGAGGAGTGCGACTTCAACCGCATCGTCACCAGCGATCCGCACTCGCTCAACACGCTGCGCAACGAGTATCCGGAGCTGATCTCCGACGAGCTGGGCGCGTCCTGGAACGTGGCTCACCACACCGCGCTCCTGCTGGAGCTGATCGAGTCGGGGCGGCTGCCCCTTCGGGACAGGCTCGACTACCGGGTGACCTACCACGACCCTTGCTACCTCGGTCGCCACAACGGGGGCTACGACGCTCCGAGGGCGATCCTCGAGGCGCTGGGCTGTGAGCTCGTCGAGATGCCCCGCAACCGCGACAACTCCTTCTGCTGCGGCGCCGGGGGAGGGCGAATCTGGATTCCCGACGAGCCTGGGGTGGAGCGGCCGTCCGAGAACCGCATCAACGAGGCCGTGGGCCTGGGTGCCCTCGACTACTTCGTGGTCAGCTGCCCCAAGGACGTGACCATGTACGAGGACGCGATCAAGACCTCTCAGAACGCTGAGCGAATCGAGTTGCGCGAGCTCACCGAGCTGATCGAGGAGGCGCTCGGCAAGGGCGAGTTGGCCGGCGCCAGTCCGGCCGGCGTCGGGGCCTCCTGAGAGGGTTTCTGGAGCTTCTCGTTTCCAAGCGGCGCATAGCCGGGGTCGAGTCATGAGAGTGATTGACCTGCCGGGCAGGGCTGTGGTACGAGGGCCGCGGCATTGTGCCAATGTGCCTATTGGTTCGAAGCCTAAACCGCCCCCAGCCTAGGACGCCGTTCTGCTTCCTGTCGTCCCGTCCTCCAGTCATCCGGACCTTCTTCGACCAGAGGGGAGAGTGGCGGTCTCGTGCTTCTCGGCCGCCTGCTTCTTACCCTCACAGTAACCGCCGCGAGAGTGAACTCTCACCGGTGGTGCTGGCCCCCCTCATGGTGTGACAGAAGTGCGCTCCTCGCGGCGTTGTCCGCCTATTTAGCGAAGAGGAGCCTTGATGAGAGCACTAGGTACCGCCAAGAGGGCGAGGATGGTCTGTGCGTTTCTTGCCGACGGTGGGTGCACTGCTGGCCTCGGCAGTAGTGCTTCGCGTACACCCCGATCGTTCCCACCAAGTCCGGTGAAACGGTCACGCTAACCGGTAAGAACCTGACCATCGAGCAGGTGGTCGACGTCGCGCGACACGGTGCGCAGGTTCGTCTGACCGCGGGGGCCCGCCAGCGCTCGGAGGACGCCTACGAGCTGCTGCTCGAGGGTGCTCGCCAGGACATCCCGATCTACTTCTTCAACCGTGGGACCGGGTCGGGCCGGGAGACTCCGATCTTCTCCGGCGATCCATTGCGCCCGGACAACCGGCAGCTTCTCTTGGACCGTCAGTTGCGCATCTTCAAGGGAGGGCCCAGGCAAGGCAGCGGTCCCGAGGTCGCGGACGAGGAGATCGTCCGCGCAATGATGGTCGTGCGGGCGAACACGATGGTGTACGAGGCGGCGACGCCCCTGGCATACCGCTGGTGACACTCCGCCAGTACTGCCAATAAACAGCTGTAACAGTTAGGAGCGTGCTATTGCCACGTCGCATCCGAGCGATAATCGGTGTAGTTACTCTGATAACGCTCGTGTTTGCCGTCAACGCTACGTCGCCGTGGGTTACAAGCCGATAGTCCCCACGGACGAGGGCAAGACCGTGTCACTGACCGGCAAGCGCATGACGATTGATCAGCTAGTGTCGATCGCGCGCTACGGTGCCAAGGTAAGACTCACACAGGGCGCACGCCAGCGATCACTGAACGCGTATCTCCTTCTCCTAGAGGGCGCGCGCGAGAACGTACCGATCTATTACTTCAACCGAGGTACCGGTGCGGGACGCCAGGAGGTGATCTTCGAGGGTGACCCGCTCACTCCCGAGAACCGGGAGCTGATCTCGCGCAACCAGCGGGCAGCCTTCCGCTTTGGCACGAGTTTCGGTCTCGGTCCGGAGGTCAGCGACGAGGAGATCGTGCGCGCGATGATGGCCGTTCGCGCGAACACCATGACCTACGAGGCGGCGAGCCCGCAGCTCACGGAGATGCTGCTGGCCTTCCTCAACAATCGGATCACGCCGGTGGTGTACTCGCGCGGTTCGCCGGGCGAGGGCGATCTCCCGCAGATGTACCAGGTCGCCGCCGCCATGATCGGGCTCGGTGAGGTGTACTACCGCGGGGTCAGGATGCCCGCGGCACAGGCACTCGCCCAGGCGGGTCTACAGCGGCTGGAGCCGTTCGGGGCCGATGACGGCGCCCTGGCGAGCACCAATGCGTACACGATGGGCCAGGCCGCATTGCTTGTCCACGACACCCGGCGCATGCTCAACTGGGCGGATCTGGTGTACGCCATGGACCTGATCGGGATGAACAGCAGCGTCACCCCGCTCGCCAAGCCGGTTCAGGCGGCGCGGCCGTTCCGCTTCCTGAACGCCGCGGCGGCGCGAGCGCTCGACGCGATCAGCGGCAGCTACCTGTTCGAGCTCGACGAGCTCTCGGACACGGGAGTGCCCCTGCGCATCATCCAGGACCCCGAGAGCCTGCGGGCGAGCACTCAGCGTGCCGGAGCGGCGCGTCAGTCCTGGAACGAGCTCAGGCGTGACCTGCTCGTCCAGATGAACTCGTCGGACCACAATCCGGTGGTGGCCGTCGGCTGGTCACCCGAGGACTCGCCCGAGCTGGATACGCCGTGGTTCGAGCAGTACTACGTGGAAGGTGGCCCGAACAACGCGGACTGCGTGGGCGAGGGCTGCGAGCACGGGTACATCCTGTCGAACGCGAACTGGGAGGCGGTCAACGTCGACAACCAGATTGAGGCGCTCACGATTGCGGTCGCCCAGCTGGGGACGGCGATCGTCCAGCGCGTTCAGCGGTTCTCGAACACGTTCTTCACGGTGATCTCACCGGGTGACGTGCTCAGCCCGACGGAGCTGGCCAACGGCGCCCCGGGGGCGAACGATTACAACCTCGCCGACCTGATGGCGGAGATACAGACGCTCGCCAACCCGGTTCCGGCACAGGGGAACGCGATCGTCAGGAACGTCGAGGACCTCCAGGCCGAGGGCCGCATAAAGGTGGCTCGGGCCCGGCTGGCGGTGGACAACACGATGTATCTCGTCGCGGAGGACATCCTGAACGCGACCTACTGGATGAACGTCCGGCAGGCTCAGGATCCGCAGCGGAGCTTCGGCGTGTCACCGACGGCGGCCTGGAATGCGCTTCGCCGGGTTGTTCCCTGGCAGCAGCCGAGCGACCAGCGGCCACCGGTGCCGACCACCCACCTGGCGTATGCGTTCCTGGTGGGCAACCCGGCGTCGTTGTTCTACACACCGGCGGCCAACGAGTCGCGCGCTGCCTACCGGGCGAAGCTCCGCGGCAGGGTGCGTGGGGCGCCGGCACGGACGCAGAGAGCCCGCAAGGGGATTCGAGGCATGAGGAGGTTCCTGATCAGGCAGGCCGGAGAGCCCGCCAACCGCTAGACGATCCCGACAGCGTTATCCGCCCCCGGCTCGCGCCGGGGGCGGATGGGCTGTCTTCCCGCTAGGCCCTCCGCCTCAGGAACGCGGCCGGGTCTTCTCGGTGTCGTAGATCGGGAACGGGCCTACCGTGGCCGGGATGGTCCCCTCGCCGAGCGCCACCTCGACCTGGGTGCCCTCGCCGTTGAGTTCGCGGTCGATCGCCGCCATCGCGATCTGGCCCCCGATCGTGGGGCTCTCCGCGGGACTGCGAACGATCCCGACGTCACGGCCGTCCTGGGTCACGGCGGCCCCGTACTCGGGCGTCGTGTCTCCCTCGATCCTGAGGGTCGTCAGCAGGCGGGGCGTGCCCTCCTCGGCGATCCGGCGCAGCGCATCCTTGCCCACGAAGTCCCCCGGCTTGTCCAGCTTCACCATCTTGTCGAGCCGCACCTCGTAGGGGTCGGTCTGGTGCGGGAAGTAGTCGATGTCGGGGAACAGCAGTCCAGACTCGATTCGGATCGTCTCGATTGCAGACAGCCCGATCGGCAACATGCCGTGGGGCCGTCCCGCCTCGAGCACCGCGTTCCAGAGCTCGCCGGCGTCAGCGGGCTTGCAGTAGAGCTCGTAGCCGAGCTCGCCCGAGTATCCGGTGCGCGAGACCAGGCAGGTCACGCCGCCGACCGTGGCGCCTTCCACGAAGCGGAAGTAGCGCAGCTCGGAGAGTTCCATCCCTTCGGTGATCGGCGCGAGGATCTCCCGTGACTTGGGGCCCTGCACCTGCAGGTGGGGCATGTCGTCGGTCACGTCCTCGATCTCGACGGTCATGCCGCGATCGGAGGCCACTTGGCGGAACCAGTCGAGGTCGGAGTCGTAGCTCGTGATCGAGAAGCAGTGGTCGTCCGCGAGCTTGAAGATGGTGCCGTCCATCACCATCAGGCCGTTCTCGTCGCAGATCGCGCCGTAGCGCACCTGGCCGAGCTCGAGCGCGGACATGTCGTTGGTGAACAATGCGTCGGCGAGCGCCAGCGCGTCGGGGCCCTTCATGTCCCATTTGCGCAGTGGCGATTCGTCCCAGATGTTCGAGGCGTTCCTGGTGGCGTTGTGCTCGGCCAAGGCGTCCCCGAAGTGGTCGGCCCAGGCCCAGCCTTCCCAGTCGGTCCACGCCGCGCCCAGCCCCTCCTGCATGTCGTAGAAAGCACTGCGCTTGAGCGCCGTCGAGGCCATCACACTCCCTTCAGACGAATTTGTGCATGGCACCCTAACCCAGCAGCGTCCGGACGGACAACCCGGCCCCACAGCCGGACTAGAATCGCTGCATGGCGCGCTCGATCGTCGTCGGCGTGGTCGGCGACTCCGGCGCCGGCAAGACCACGATCACTCGCGGGCTCGTGCGGGTGCTCGGCGACCAGCACGTCACGCACGTGTCCGCCGACGACTACCACCGCTACGACCGGCGCCGGCGCGCCGAGCTCGGGGTCACCCCGCTGCATCCCGACTCGAACCACCTCGACATCCTCACCCAGCACCTCATCCACCTGCGCCGCGGCGAGCCGGTGCTCAAGCCGGTCTACAGCCATCGCGATGGCTCGTTCGAGCCGCCCGTCTACACGCGGCCGGCGAACTTCCTCGTGGTCGAGGGCCTTCTGAACTTCCACACCGAGACGCTTCGCAGCGTGCACGACGTGCGCGTGATGCTCACGCCGCCCGAGCGCCTGCGGCGCGCCTGGAAGGTCAAGCGCGACTGCACCCGGCGCGGCTACACCACCGACGAGGTGCTGACCGAGCTCGACCTGCGGCTCGCCGACTCCGCGGCCTTCATCGAGCCGCAGCGCGAGCACGCCGACATCGTCGTGGCCTTCCGGCCCGGCCGCGCGGGGGACCCGGCCCACCTCGATGCCGACGTGATCCTGCGCGACACGCTGCCCCACCCGGACCTCTCCCCGCTGCTCGACGGGAGCTCGCCGGGGCCGGCCCTGATCAAGCGCGAGCGGGAGTGGCTGCTGCGCATTCCGGGTGACCTCGATCCCGGAGCATGCCGCGGAGCTCGAGGAGGCGGTCTGGGAGCGCATGAGCTTCGCTTCGCACCTGCGCATCCGGCGGCTGGGCGAGTTCACCGTGGGCACCGACCTGCTGCGCTCGGACTCGCTGGCCCTGGTTCAGCTGTTGATCCTGTACCACGTGGTCACGGCCCGGGCCGCGCTGGCGATCGGAGGCTCCCCGCCGCGGGCCGAGCCGCGCTGGGCGCCGGGGTCGGATTCAGCGCTGCACAGCTGACGCCAGTACTTGTGCCGACGTAGACTTCGGTCTATAGGTTGGCTCTGGCTCATGGCCGTAACCCTCACACAGCTGGTCGCGTTCCTGACCGTCGTGCGGCGCGGGTCGGTCACCGCCGCGGCCGAGGAGCTGGTGGTGACCCAGCCGTCGGTCTCCGCCGCGATCTCGGCCCTTGAGCGCGAGCTGGGCGTCGCGCTCACCGAGCGAGCCGGGCGCACGCTGCGGCCGACCGCCGCGGGCGAGGCGTACGCCGTTTACGCCGGCGACGTGATCGGGTTGCTCGACCAGGGCGCTCGCGCCGCCCGGGAGGTGGCGGGCCAAGAGCCGCATTCCCTTCGGATCAGCGCCGTGACCACGGCGGGCGAGTACATCGTGCCGCAGCTGATCCAGGCGTTCCGGGAGCGCCGCCCCGAGCTCGAGATCAGCCTCGACGTCGGCAACCGCGAGGTGGTGTTCCGGCGGCTCCTCGAGCACAAGGTGGACGTCGCGATCACCGGCCGCATCCCGGACACCGAGCGCATGACCGGGCACGATTTCGCCGACAACGAGTTCGTTCTGATCACCGCGCCGGGCGACCCGTTGGCCAAGCGGCGCTGGGTGGCCGTGGAGGAGCTCGCGAACCGGCCCTGGCTCGTGCGCGAGGAGGGCTCGGGCACGCGCACCCTCTGCCTCGAGTACCTGGCCGGCCGCGAGCTCGAGCCCAACGTGCTGACGCTCGGCTCCAACGGCGCGATCAAGCAGGCGGCGCGCTCGGGCCTCGGCGTGGCGCTGCAGTCGCGCGCGGCGGTGGAGCTGGAGCTTGAGCTTGGCCTGCTGGCGACCATCTCACCGCGGGGCGGCCTGCCCACCCGCCGCTGGCACGTGGTCCGCCCGGCGCAGGCCCCGCGGCGCGACGACGTCGAGGACTTCATGGCCTTCTGCAGCTCGGCCGCGGCCCGCCAAGGCCGAGCTGTCGCGCGCACTCGGCCGTCTCGCGGAACCCCCGCATGACAGGTCGTGCCAGCCACGCGACCCATCGGGAACGATTTCGCCGGCGACTCAGACTCGCCCAGCCCGAGCACGATCGTGATCGCCCCGGGGTCGTCGACGCAACCCCTGCAGCCGGCGCGCGTGTCGGGTCAGGCTCCTACCGCGGGCCGCTGTCAGCGCGGGCGACTCCGCCAGCACCGTGTCGAGCGCCTCCAAGACTGTGTTTGCCGTGTCGAGGGTGGCGTTGTGGCCCATCAGGCCGATCCGCCACATGGCCGGTGCCGACGGGCCCAGGCCACCGCCTATCTCGATCCCCTGCTCGCGCAGCATCCGTCCCTGGATCTCCTTGCCGTCCACGTCCTCGGGCACCCGAACGGCCGTGAGCGGCGCGAGCTGCCGGCCCGGGTCTGCCAGCAGCTCGAAGCCGCGGGCGAGGAGCTGTGCCTGAAGGTGGCCGGCCGCCTCGGCGTGGCGCGCCCAGCGGGCCTCCAGGCCTTCCTCCAGCACCAGCCGCAGAGCCTCGTGCAGCGCGTAGATGTGGAGGATGGGGGCCGTGTGGTGGTAGGCCGCCGGCCGTTCGACCCAGTAGCGCTCCAGCATGAGCAGGTCGAAGGAGAAGGGAACGGGGCTGGTGCGCGTCCGGATCCGCCGAAGCGCCGCCTCGGACACGGCCACCGGGGACATGCCGGGGGGTGCGGCCAGGCACTTCTGGGTGCAGGAGTAGGCGAAGTCGACCCCCCATGCGCCGACGTCGAGCTCCACGCCGCCCAGGGACGTCACGCAATCGGCCATCAGGAGTGTCGGCCGGTCACGCATGGCCTCGCCGAGCTCGCGCAGGGGATGCTCGACCCCGGTGGAGGTCTCGGCGTGCACGACCGCCAGCAGTCGTGCGTCGGGATGGCCGTCGAGCGCGTCGATCAGCCGCTCGTTCGGCACCGCCTCGCCCCAGTCGGCGTGCACCTCGACCACGTCGGCCCCGCAGCGGCGGGCGATCTCCGCGATGCGCATCCCGAAGAAGCCGGACTGAGCCACCACCGCGGTGTCGCCCGGCTCCAGCAGGTTCGCCAGCCCGGCCTCCATTCCCGCGGTGCCCGTGCAGTGCAGCGGCAGCACCAGGCCGTCCGGCATCCGGTACGCCTCTCGCAGCATGTCCACGACCTCGAGAAGAATGAGGTGCAGGTCGGGGTCCAGATGCCCCAGCATCGGCCGCTGCATCGCCTCGAGCACCGACGGCTCGACGTTGGAGGGCCCGGGGCCACACAGGAGTCGCTCGGGAGGATCGAGCAGGGGGAGTTCGCGGTTCATCGATCCAGGGTGCCTGAGCTCTCCCTAACGCGCAAGCTAAGACTTTCGCGTCGAATAGAACCCAGGCTCTATGTATCGAGCGCCGCGATTCATCTAGACAAATTCGTCTATTTCGGCTTGCCGGTACCCGCGCTGAGCGTTCTACTTGACCATACCATGACCAAGACCCGTCTTCATCGCAGCGAGCTCGCCGTGCCGGGCAGCAACGTCCGCATGCTCGAGAAGGCCCCGAGCCTCGGAGCCGACATGGTCATGCTCGACCTCGAGGACGCCGTGGCTCCCGACGACAAGGAGCAGGCGCGGATCAACATCATCGACGCCCTGCGCGAGCAGGACTGGTCGCGCTGCTCGGTGTCGGTGCGCATCAATGGCCTCGACACCCACTTCTGCTACCGCGACGTGGTGGACGTGATCGAGCAGGCCGGCGAGTCGGTGGACGCGATCGTGATCCCCAAGGTCAGCGGGGCGGGCGACGTGCACCTCGTCGCGACGCTGCTCACCCAGATCGAGGAGGCCATGGGCTTCCAGCATCGGGTCGGGCCTGGCCGTGCTGATCGAGACTGCGATCGGCATGGTCAACGTGGACGAGATCGCCACCGCCTGTCCGGAGCGGATGGAGGCGATGATCTTCGGGGTGGCCGACTACGCGGCGTCGATCCAGAGCCACACGGCGTCGATCGGCGGCGTGGACCCCAACTACTCGGTCCTCACCGACCCCAACGGCACCCCGGAACGTGACCGCCACTGGGGCGACCAGTGGCACTACCCGCTCGCGCGGATCGCCGTGACCTGCCGCGCCCACGGGCTGCGCCCGATCGACGGCCCCTATGGCGACTTCACCGACCCCGAGGGCTACCTGGCCGCCGCGCGGCGCTCCGCGGTCCTGGGCTACGAGGGCAAGTGGGCGATCCACCCCTCGCAGATCGAGCTGGCCAACGACGTCTACACCCCGGCGCCGCGGCTGGTCGAGCGCACGCGCCGCATCATCGAGGCGATGAAGGAGGCGTCGGCGCAGGGCAAGGGAGCGGTCTCGCTCGACGGCCGCCTGATCGACGCCGCATCGATCCGCATGGCCGAGAACCTGCTGCTCAAGCTCGGGCAGATCGAGGCGCGGCAGGCGCAACTCGAGACCCTGGACGCACCGGCCGGCCAGGCGGCGTCCCGGTGACCCCCGCCGATCCGCTCAGGGTTCAGGCGGCGCTCCTGCAGGAGGTCTGCCGCGTGCTACTGCCCCGCTACGCAAGTGCGCGGCGCGAGCCCGAGCGGATGGCGCTGCTCACCAGCGCCTGTCTCGAGCGCGGAGGCGGACACGGGCGTGGCCTCGATGTGTTCGACCAGATCGCCCGTGCGGTGCTTCTCCACGGCGAGGCGGCCGAAGGAACGCTCTTCGTGACCGATGCCGAGAACGCGTCGGACGTTCTGTGCGCTCTCTGGCTGGCGCACCGCAGCGGGCTCTTCCAGCCCGGGTCGAGCACGGCCGAGGCGTCGGGCAAGCGCTCCGCGCTCGAGATCGTCCCCTCCTTCGCAGGGCGGGTGTCACCCGAAGCCTCCGCCTCCGCGATGGCCGCCCTCTACGCCAACGCCGCCTTCCGCCGGCATCTGGAGGCGCGCGGGCGAGCGCGCATGGTTGCCCTGGCCGCCGCGGCGGCCTGAGCGCGGCTCAGGGCAGGTCGGGCAGCCCGGCGAGCCAGGCGCTGCGCCCGCCGTTCTCGTCCCACAGCACGGGGAAGAACGACTCGTCGAGCGAGAGGTCGCCCCGCCGGCGATAGCGCGAATAGATCAGGTCCGTGTTGTCCGGATGAAAGCGGGCCTCCACCGGCACCATGTGGGTCACGAGCGCCCGGCGCTCGACCGTCGCCTCGTTGGGCCCCGACCGTGGAAGGTCCAGCCGTGGTGGAAGGCCGCTCCGCCCGCCTTCACGACACCTCGGGGTCGCGGCCCTGCTTCCAGTTGACCTCGTCGGGTGCGATGCCCGTGGCGTAGTCCTGCTCGAAGAGCGCTGCGAAGCGCTCGCGCAGAACTTCGATCGAGCCGTCGGAGAGAAAGCCCTCGTCGATGATCAGGAAGCCGTCGCGGCGGAAGCTCTCCACCTGATCCTGCATCGCCGCCGAGGCTACCGAACTAGCATCGCCGCGATGGCCAACCTGCCCCGGCAACCCATAGGGGAGCTGCTCGACGATTTCGGCTCCGCGAGCCCCGCCCCGGGCGGCGGCTCGGCCGCCGCTCTGGCGTGCGCCCTCGGCGCCGGACTGGTGGAGATGGCGGCGCGCATCGAACTGCGTCGCGGCGACGGCGGGGGCGACCAGAACGAGGCAGAGCTCGACCGGGTGGCCGGCCTGCGGGTGCGCGCGCTCGCCCTGGCGGAGGCGGAGCTGAGCGGGTATGGCCCGGTGCTCGACGCCCGACGCCTTCCGGCCGACGATCCCGCCCGCGCGACCCGTCTCGAGCACGCGCTCGACCAGGCGAGCCACGGGCCGCTCGAGATCGCGGAGAGCGCCGCCGAGGTGGCGGAGCTCGGCGAGCGGGTGGCGCGCGCCGCCGACCCGGCCGTGCGCGGCGACGCCGTCACCGGCGTCGTGCTCGCCGAGGCTGCGGCCGCCGCAGCGGCGGCGCTCGTCGGCGTCAACCTCGCTGACCGGCCCGGCGCGGCGATGGCGCAGCGGGCGCGGGACGCGGCGGGACGGGCGGCGTCGGCGCGGCGGCGAACGGAGACTCCGCCAGCCACGCCAGCGCCCTGAGACCGACCGTGAAGCGCGGCGCGCGGCCGGGCAGAGCCGCCGGCGTCAGCCTGCGGACCGAGGACGACAACAGCACCTCGTCGGCCGCGGTCAGCCGCTCGAGGTCGATCGCCTCCTCGCGGGCCTCCAGTCCGTGGGGTGGTGAGGACAGGAGTCGCGCTCGGACGCTGCCCGGCAGCTGGCGCCCGTCGAGCGGCGGGGTGACCAGCGTGTCGCCCTCCACTATCCAGACGTTTGCGTAAGCCGCCTCGAGCACTTCGCCGTCGCGGTCCACCAGGAGTGGCACCGCCCCGAGGCGCTCCTCGAGCCGGCTCAAGAAGCCGCCGGTCGATCCACTTGTGTCCGCCCAGCCCGCCCGGGAGCAGCACCGGCGCGAGCTCCACTCGCTGCAGGAGCGCCGACAGGATCCGGACGTCAGGGGCTGAGCCTCCAGCTCGATCTCCGCACCGGGCCGGCGACGCGCACCCTCAGCCGGGCGCGTGGATGCTCGCCCGCGAGCTCGAGCACGGCGCCCTCGAGGTCGCCCGGCAGCTCCACGCCGTAGAGCGCCCGCGCGCTGGCGCGCAGCCGGCCGAGGTGCGACTCGAGGTCGAACGCGCGCCCGCCCGCCGCCAGCATGGTGGAGAACACCCCGAGCCTGGGATCCGGCCGGTCGGCACTGCCGTCGAGGGCCCGCGCCAGCGGGCGATCCGGCCGTGACGTGGCGGCACGGGCCGTCAGGCGCCCGCCCGCCGCTTCGATGACGGGCCGTGCCTTCAGCAGGGCTTCCTCGAGTTCGGCCTGGGGATTCGACCCGGCGGTGATTCCGCCGCCTGCTCCCAGCCAGATTCGGTCGCCCTGGATCTCCAGTGTCCGGATCGCGACGCTGAGTTCCAGTCCGGCCACCGGGCTCGCGTATCCGATCGCGCCCGTGTAGGCCTCACGGCCGCTGGCCTCGAGCTCGGCGATCACTCGCATCGTCTGGATCTTCGGCGCGCCCGTGACGGATCCGGGCGGGAAGGTCGCGCGCAGCAGCTCCGCGTCCCCCACGTCCGGGGCGAGGGTGCCGGCAACCGACGAGACCAGATGCCACACCCCCGGAGCCTCACGCGGAGCCGTGAGCTCCGGCACCGAGATCGACCCGTACTCGCACACCCGGCCGAGGTCGTTTCGCATCAGGTCGACGATCATCACGTTCTCGGCCCTGTCCTTGGCCGACGCGGCGAGCAGCTGCCGGCCGGCCGCGTCGCGCGGGGCGGTGCCCTTGATCGGCTCGGTCAGCACCTCGCGGCCGCGCCGGCACAGGAACAGCTCCGGCGAGAGGCTTACCACCGCGCCCCAGGGCCCGCGCAGATAGGCCGCGTGGCGCGGCTGCGAGCTCGCCGGTCGGCGCGCGTGAACAGATCGGCCGGATTGCCCTCGAAGCGCCCGTCCAGGCGCAGGCAGACGTTGGCCTGGAAGATCTCACCGGCGGCGATGCGCTCACGGCACTCCGCCACCGCCTCCACGTGACCGGCGGCACCGGGCGGGGCGATGCCGAAGCCGCTCACCCAGACGGCGCGGTCGCGCACGCCGGCCGACAGCCGGCCCGAGAGGCGGGCCAGCCGCTCCTGGAGGGCGGCCTCGCGTTCGTCGGTCCAGAGCGCCTCGAACCACCAGCGTCCCGAGGCGTCGCAGCGAAGCAGGTGGTCATAGAAGGCGAGCGCGAACGCCGGCAGCGGAGTCGCGCGCGGAGGCGAGGGCGGAACCGGCTCGAGCGTCGCGCCCAGCGAATAGCCGAGGTAGCCGAACCAGCCGCCACCCACCGCGTCGCGAGCGTCGCCTGCCTCGGAACCGAGCCTCGACCTCGGGCTGCTCGTCCAGGATCGCAAACGGGTCATCGCTCGCGCCGGCCACGACGAGCGGCTCCGAGCCCACCAGCGCTCCGCCTCCGGCCCAGGCCCCGGCGAGGGCGAAGGGCCGGGCGTCGCCTCTCACCAACTGCGCGCCACGGTGCGCCGGCACGCTGCCGTCCAGCGGGATCCTGATCAGGCGAGCGCGACTCGGGGGGCGCATGCGAGCGGGGTGATTGTACCTATTTGTCTGTTGGTGGACCCGGGATGGGACAATGTGGACTCATGGCCCACTCGAGCACACGGCAGTCTTTCATCGACGCTCCGGTCGAACGCGTGTGGGAGCTCGTCGGTGACCCCAACCGTCACCCCGAGTGGTGGCCCGAGATGATCGAGGTGGAGTGCGCCGACATCCGGGAGGGCTGTCGGTACCGCGGGGTCGTGAAGGGTTTCTTCGGCGGCGACGACGAGCACGAGATGCTGCTCGAGCGCCTCGAGGACTGCCACGAGGTGACGATCTCCTGCGACGGAACCGGAGTGACCACACGCTTCGTCCTGGCTGAGGCCCGCGGGGGCACCTTCGTGGACGGCAGCTTCGGCATCGAGCCGAACTCGATCGGCATGAAGGTGCTCGGCGCGCTGGCGGGCCGCCGGCTCATGAGGATGTGGCTGGAGAGCTCGCTCGAGAACCTGAAGCAGACAGCGGAGCGGGCTCCCGCGCAGCGGGCGTAGCCGCGGCCACGAAGCGCATCAACGCCGGGGCGCCGGTGTCCTCCGACAGCTCCAGCACCGGCGGCTCGTGCTCGGCGAGCCAGCCCGCCACGATGCGCACCTCGTCGACCTCGGTCGTCGGGATACCGCGCGCCCGGGCGGGCGCGACAGTGCCTCCGCGGTGCGGCGCTCGAGCTCGCTCGGGCCGGGGAGGGGCCCCCAGTCCACCAGTCGGCCCTGGACGATCCAGAAGGCGTCGAAGCGGTCCTTGACCGGATGGCGGGCGAGCGCGAGCCGGGGCGCGGCGTGCGTGGCGCGCAGCACGCCGTCGAGGCGTTCGATCACCCAGGCCAGGCGCTCCTTTCGCCGCAGCAGAGCCGCCGCTCGCTCGTAGCGCCGGTCCTGGGCGGCCTCGTGCATGCGGCGGTCGATCTCCTCGATCACGCGCTCGCCGGCGCCCGGCTCCTCGAAGTGGGCCAGGGCCATGTCGAGCTGGCGCCGGTAGGCGTTGGGATCGAGATCGCCGAGGCAGGGGGAGACGCAGCGTCCCATCTGCCCGTAGGCCGACGGGTGCTCGCGCAGCTTGAGCGTGCGCCCGCAGTGGCGCAGCCGGTAGAGCGAGGTGAGCTGGTCGGCGAGCTCGGCCGCCAGCGCGCGGCTGCCCAGAGGGCCCACGTTCACCGCGTGGCCCGGCGCGGGATCCGGAGCCACCTCGAGGACCGGATAGGGGATGTCGAGCCGGCAGCGCAGGTAGCAGTAGCGCTCGGTGCGCTTGAGCTTCTTGTTGCCCGGCGGCTTCCACTCCTTGATGAGGCGGTTCTCGAGCACCAGCGCCCCCAGCTCCGAGTTGGTCGGCCGGTAGTCGACGATCTCGGCCCGCTCGGTCCAACCGGCCGGAGCGCAGAAGTGGGCCCGTGCGCGGCTGCGCAGGGACACCGACTTGCCCACGTACAGCGGCCGCCCGCGCTCGTCGCGGAACACGTAGACCCCCGGGTCCTCGGGGAGGGTGGAGAGGTCGGGGCGCTGATCCGGCGGGATGCGCTCCGCCGGCTCGGTCTTGCGGGCCCGGCGGCGTGAGCGCAGCAGGTCGACCGCCTCGCCGACCGTGGCCGCGTTGGCGCACAGCCGGGGAAACAGCGCGCAGAACACGCGCGCGCACGTGAGAGCGTCGGGCAGCGCGCGGTGCACCTCCGTGACCTCGATGCCCAGCGAGTCGGCCAGCGACGCCAGCCCGCGCCTGCGCACCAGCGGCGCGAAGCGGCGGGCGAGCGTGACGGTGCAGAGCGCCGGCGGCGAAGGCCAGTCGAGCCCCAGCCGCTCGCAGGCCTGACGCAGCACGCGCAGATCGAAGCGCGCGTTGTGGGCCACGATCACCCGGCCGTCGAGCAGTTCGACCAGCTCGGGGAGCACCTCATCCGCGGGCAGGGCGCGCCGTCCACCATCCCCTGGGTGATGCCGGTGAAGCGCTGGATGCCTCGCGACAGCGGCCGTTCCGTCCGGACCAGCGAGTCGAATGTCTCGTGCAGCTCGCCTCCACCCACGAGCACGGCACCCACCTCGGTCATCTCGCAGAGGTCACCGCCGAGCCCGTTGGTCTCGGTGTCCACGGCCACGAACTCGGCCGGGGCTAGTGGCTGGTCGAGTAACGACACGAACGACCGATGCAACTCCTCGGGTCGGACGGATCGCGAGAGAGCATTCGTGCGCGGCCGGCCGGGGCGAAGCCGTCCTGCACGCCGCTTAGCCTCGCGATCATGGCCCGCTCCGCCACCGTCTTCGCCTGCGCCTCGTGTGGCCACGAGAGCCCCAAGTGGCATGGGCGCTGCCCGGGCTGCGGAGAGTGGAACACGCTGGCCGAGGAGACGCGCTCCACGGCGCCGGCCGGGCGGGGCGGCGGTGGAGGCGCTGCGCGCCGTTCGGCGCGGGCGCTCGAGCCGGTGCGCCTGGCCGACGTCCGCGCCCCGCGGGTCGAGCGCATGAGCACCGGGATCGGCGAGTTGGACCGGGTGCTGGGCGGCGGTCTCGTGCCGGGTTCGCTGGTGCTGATCGGGGGCTCGCCGGGAATCGGCAAGTCCACGCTCACCAGCGGGGCGCTCGGCAACCTCGCGGCGAGCGGGCGCAAGGTCCTCTACGTGTCGGGCGAGGAATCGGCCGCGCAGGTCAAGCTGCGGGCGGAGCGGCTCGGCCCGGCGGCGCTGACGGTGCCGATCGTGGCCGACACCGATCTCGATGCCGTCCTGGCCACGATCGAGGCCGAGCGGCCCGACGTCTGCGTGGTGGACTCGGTGCAGGTGCTCTACGACCCGGCCCTGTCCGGCAGCCCGGGCTCGGTGGGGCAGGTTCGCGAGGTGGCGGGGCGCCTCATGCGGATGGCCAAGGAGCGCGCGGTGGCCGTGATCCTCGTCGGGCACGTGACCAAGGAGGGCTCACTCGCCGGCCCGCGCGTGCTCGAGCACCTGGTGGACTGCGTGCTCTCCTTCGAGGGCGAGCGCGAGCGGACCTACCGGACGCTGCGGGCGCTCAAGAACCGCTTCGGCTCCACCAACGAGGTCGGCGTGTTCGAGATGCACGAGCACGGGCTGGTCGAGGTCGAGGACGCGAGCGCCCGCTTCGTCACCGAGGCCACGCGCGCGCCCGGCTCGGTGGTGCTGTGCGCCATGGAGGGCTCGCGTCCGCTGCTGGTGGAGGTGCAGGCTCTCGTGGCCCCGAGCGAGCTGGTGCCGCCGCGCCGCGTGGCCAACGGCGTGGACCGCAACCGCCTCGCGCTCGTGCTGGCCGTGCTGGCCCGGCACGGCGGGGCCTCGATCGGCTCGAGCGACGTGTTCGTGTCCGTCGCCGGGGGTGTGCGGGTCGACGAGCCGGGAGCCGACCTGGCGATCGCGCTGGCACTGGCCTCGGCGGCGAAGGGCTTCGAGCTGGGCGGTGATCGCCCGCTGGCGGCCTTCGGCGAGCTCGGCCTGACCGGCGAGCTGCGCCACGTGGCGCACGCCGACCGGCGGCTCGGCGAGGCGCGCAAGTTCGGGCTCACCGAGGTGATTCATCCCGGCGGAGGCCTCGGCACGCTGCGCGAGGCGCTGGCCGCCGCGGGCGCCGGGCGGCGGGCCCGCGCGGCCTGAACGACACTCGCTATTGCCGGCCGGCCGGGGCCTGAACCCGCACGTCGATGACCTCGCCCGTGTTCGCGTTCACCCGCACGATGGCCAGACGCGTGAAGGTGTCTGGCTCGCCGGCTGGGATCGACAGCGACACGATCCAGTTGGGGCGGGAGTTGAGCCCCTGGCGCAGCAGCCTGATCTGCGTGCGCTTCGGAGTGAACTCCACCTGCTCCTTGGCCGTGGTGATCGCCTGCTCCTCGGTGACGCGCACCTGGGACTGCTGGCAGCCGCGGGACACGAAGAAGGCAAGCACGAGCACGCCCACCACCACCAGCAAGCGCGGCCAGGTTGCCGCCGGAGCGGAGCGGGGTGAGAATCCCTCAGAGCGTGGGACGGAACTCGTTCCCGAGGTCAGTGAACAGCACGATCACCAACACGATGATCATGCACAGGATCGAAATCGCCAACATCGCGAGCTCGAATCCCTTCACATGAGTCTGCTTCGGCGGGAACTCGATCTGACGCTTGCCGCCGCCGCTGTCGATCATTCGGTGCCTCCCAGGTCCGGCCGAACGGGGTCGGCGGGCGCGCGTCTGAGCCGGGCCACGTGCCCGATCAGCTGCCTGTTCTCGTAAACCACCCACGCGATCAGAGCGATCACCATCACCGCGATGCCCAGCCAGGTGAGGACGTAGTAAGCGGTCTCCGCCGCCGTTCCCTCATCCCCGTAGGTACTGCCGGGACCGAAGGTCATGAAGCCCGCGCAGTCCTCGTAGTTGGCCTGCAGGATGAAATCGGCGGAGTCGTCGGCTGGCTCAGCGCCCTCGCGCGAGACCACGCACGCCGGCGAGCTGTCGATCAGACCAGGCATTCGGCCCCCTTTTCTCGGCGCATGCGCACGTTCTCGGTCATCGTCGCACCACCTCCCGCTCGGCCTCGAGCAATATCGCGCGGGAGGGCGCGACCGTGCCGTCCGGTTCCACGATGCTCTCCTCGACGCGTCCGAACTCGGGCAGGAACAGGTCCTGGTCGTACTCCGCCACGTCGAGCCCCTCCAGCTCCACCTCGGGAGGCACGCGCAGCAGGTTGAGCTTGCGCAGTATCAGCGCCGCCACCCACCCCGACAGGAAGCCGAGCGGCAGGAACGTGGCCATGCCGATCAGCTGCCCGCCGATCGAGCTGTCCACGTTGTTGAGCCCGGTGGGATAGCCGGCGGCGAACACGCCCACCCAGAGCATTCCGAGGAAGCCGGCGAAGCCGTGCACCGCCACCGCGCCGACCACGTCGTCCACGCGCATGCGCTTCTCGATGAAATGCCCGGCGTAGACCGCGAGCGCGGCCGTGGCGATCGCCAGCAGGTAGGCCAGGGTCGGGGCGTAGACGTCCGCTCCCGACGACACCCCGATCACCCCGGCGAGTCCTCCCGACACCGTCCAGAACGGATCGCCCCGGGAGGCGAAGTAGCCGCCCGTGAAGCCGCCGGCGAAGCCGAACGTGATCACCATCGTGATCGAGCCGAGCGTGGTCGGACTCAGGTAGATGTTGGCCCAGCCCGGGAAGGCTGTGGAGCTGATCACCAGACAGGCGGCGTAGAAGGCGTAGAAGCCGGTGAAGATCAGCATCAGCCCCAGCAGGGTCAGGTGCAGGTTGTGCGGCCGGAATTGCCGGGCTAACCCGTCGCGCGTGTACTTGCCTATTCGCGGCCCGAGGTGGAAGAGAACCCCGAGGGTGAAGGCGCCGGCCACGCCGTGGACCACACCGGAGGCGATCGCGTCATGGAAGCCGAAGCGCAGCGTGAGCCAGCCGCCCGCGCTCCAGCCCCAGGCGGCGTCGAGGATCCAGACGACCGAGCCGAGCAGAACGGCCAGCAGCAGGTAGGCCGAGAGCCGCACCCGCTCGAGCAGGGCGCCGGACATGATCGAGGCCGTGGTCCACGAGAACAGCAGGAAGGCCAGGAAGAAGATCAGGTTGATGTTGTTGGTGAGGTTGGGCCCGAAGGTGTCCGACCACGGGATGCCGCCCTGGCAGGCGAGCGCCGTGAAGTCGGCTGGAGTTCGGGCCGATCGGCAGCCCCGGCTGGTTGCAGTTGTAGATCCACCAGCCGAAGTAGTAGAAGCTCGGCGTGACGACCGCGATCGTCAGGATGTTCTTCATCGCGGTGGCCAGCACGTTCTTGCGCCGGACGACGCCGGCCTCGTAGCTCATGAAGCCGACGTGGATCAGCCACATGAGCACGACCGTGAAGAAGTAGAACTGCTCGCCGAGGATCACGGCGTCGAGGTTCAACGCCTCGACCGGCGCTGCGTCCTCGAGGTCCTCCACCTGCGCGATGACGAAGTCGATCATCCGACCCTCCCCGCCCGGCATGCGTGCGCACGGCGAGCGCTCAAGAGACTGCTGTCACGACTCACCTGACTGCGGCGACCGTAGTTCGGGTTGGCGCATGCTGCAATGTGAGTAACACACAGGCTTCTCGGCGAACGAGTGTGAGATCGTCACATATGGTCGTCGCGCGGCCGGGGCTACGATCACCGCCACGGAAAGGAAGGCTCGCTTGACTGTCTCACGGGTGACCGACAGCGGGGATGCCCTGGCCCGCGTCCGTCGCGAGAACGAGACGCTCTATGCGGTCATCGAGACCGTCTCGTCGTCGCTCTCGCTCGACAGGGTGCTCGCCGGCTTTGTGGAGATCGCCACCGACGCCACCCGCTGCCATGCCTGCTTCGTCTACTTCCTGGAGGGCGAGCAGCTGGTGCTGCGGGCCGCGTCACCTCGCTACTCGGGGCTGGTGGGCACGCTCCGGTGGGGCGTCGACGAGGGCCTGACCGGCTGGGTGGCGCGCACCCGTACCCCGGAGTTCATCCGCGAGAAGGCGATGGAGGACCCGCGGATGAAGTATGTGCCCGAGCTCGACGAGGAGCGCTTCCAGTCGATGGTGGCCGTTCCTCTCCTCTACCGCTCGGGAGCGGTGATCGGCGTGGTGGTGCTGCACACCGAAGCGCCCCGTGAGTTCGACGATGAGGTGCTCAACTTCCTCGTCCACACCGCCTCGCTGGCGGCCGGAGCGATAGAGAACGCACAGCTGTACGAGGAGACGCGCCGCCGCGTGGACGCGCTCACCACCCTGACGCGGCTGAGCCAGGCGCTCGCGGCGGTCACGCTGCGTGAGGACCTGCACGACGCGGTCACGCGCGGCGCGCGCGAGCTGCTGGGGGCGGACACGTGTCAGATCTGGCGGCTCGACCAGGAGGCGGACGAGCTGGTGCTGGCGGCGGCGGATCCCCCCGAGCCCGCGGGGTCGAGCCCGCGCCCGGGCCGGGCCGCTCTGCTGCTCGACATGGTCCGGCGAGAGCAGCGCAACGGACGCAGCCAGGCCGCGCACGGCGACCTCGACGGTGGCGAGCGCCTGCTGGTGGCACCGCTCGCCGCCGGCGACGAGCAGCTCGGGCTGCTCTGCTGCACGGTCACCGGACGGGGCTTCGGCGACGAGGACGGCGAGCTGCTCGGCGCGGTGGCCAACCAGACCGCGGTGGGGCTCAAGAAGGCCGAGCTGATCGAGCGGCTCACGGCTGAGAACATCGTCAAGGACCTGTTCGAGGCGCTCGCGGCCGGCTCGGTGCAGACCGCGGAGGCCAAGGCGATCGAGGCGCGCTGCGACCTCAGCCGCCCCCACGCGTTCCTGCACGCGATCCGCGCGCCCGAGAGCGATGCGAAGGCCGAGGAGGCATCCTGGCCCGAACTGGCCGGCGCGCTCCAGGCGCGGCTGCGCCGGCTCTACCGGCGCGCGTTCTTCGACGCCCGGCACGATGCTCTGCGTGCGCTCGTGCCGCTGCCGGCGCTCGAGCGGGGTGCGCTCGAGCAACTGCGCCGCACGTGCGAGGAGCTGGGCGACGAGCTGTCGGTGAACATCGGCCTGTCCGACGCCGACCGCGGCGCCGCGGGAGCGCGCCGGCGCATGCGCGAGGCGGCCGACGCCGCCCGCATCGGCCGCTCGCTGGCCGGCGCGGGGGGCGCCGTCTCCTATGACCGGCTCGGGCGCGTACCGCTACCTCGTCAACCTCGAGCTGGACGAGGCGCCGCGCGACCGCTACGGACAGGCGGTGGCCGCGCTGATCGACTACGACCGCGACCGCAACGCCCGGCTGGTGGACACGCTCGAGCGCTACCTGGCGGCACGCTGCAGCGTCGCCGCGAGCGCGCGGGCCCTCTACATCCACCCCAACACGGTGCGCCAGCGGCTCGAGCGCATCCAGCAGATCACCGGGCTGGACCTGCGGGCCGAGGATCTGCTCTCGCTCGAGCTGGCCCTGAAGGTGGCGCGGCTACAGCGGGTGCGCGAGGGTCGAGCGGGTGAGCCGTGCGGGTGCGGGCCTACGCGCTGCGCCGCCGCCGGCGCGCCGCCAGCCAGATCCGGAACGCCGCGTAGCCCACCAGGTTGGTGAGGAACACGAGCAGCACCCACCAGGCCTTGATCATGAAGGGGTCGTCCTCGCCCACCAGCTCGATGGCCGTGAGGTAGCACAGGATCAGCAGCGCCACGAGCAGGATCAGCGGCAGGTCCTGAGTGAGCAGGAAGAGCAGCACGAGAGCCACCATATATGCGCCGGCGGCTCGGGCGGCGGACCTTGACGATCCGGGCGAAGCTCTACCTGGCGATCCTGCTGACCGTGCTGGGGCCGATCGTGACCATCGCGGTGGCCCTCAACGCCATGGACCGGCTGGGCGACCGCTTCGACGAGGTCCAGGACCGCTCGGCGCGGCGCGCGCTCGCGCTCGACCTGAAGTTCGGCGTGACCGACGTGAACGGCTGGCAGACGGCCTGGGGCTACGACGGCGGGCGCTCGCGACCGCGCTTCGAGAGCGCGGTCGCCGGCCTGCGCCGTGACCTGCGCACGGCAGACGAGGCCTTCGTCGATCCGCGCGAGCGTGCGCTGCTGCGCGAGCTCGAAAGCGGGTTCGACGACTTCATGCGCCTCGACGCCGTCGCGTGGCGCGCCCTCCAGCGCGGGCGCGAGGACGTGACCAAGCGGATCCTGCTCGGCCCCGAGATCGAGAACTTCGAATCCACCGCGGCGGCGGCCGAGCAGCTCGCGAGCTATCAGCAACGAGCCGAGGGCGCCACCGAGGCCAGCCTTCGCACGACGAGCGCGACGACGCTCGCCGGCAGCTGGTCGCGGTGGGGCTCGGAGCGGCGATCGTGATCGTTCTCCTGCTCTTGACGGCAAACGACCTGGCCCGGCTCGCCCTCGAGGGCGAGCGCAGCCGCCGGGAGCCGGCGTCTTGATCGACGACGTCCTCCTCACGCTCAGCCTCCTGCTGATGGCCGCCCTGGTGGCGCGCCTGCTGGCGTCGCTGATCCGCGTGCCCGAGATTCTCGTGCTGGTGGCGATGGGCGCTGCGCTCGGGCCGTCGGCCCTCGACGTGGTGGACGTGCCGTTCGAGTCGCTCGGGGCCCAGCTGATGTTCACGCTCGGCGTGTCGATCATCCTGTTCTACGGCGGCCTCGAGCTGTCGCTGCCGGTCCTGCGCAAGGTCTGGGTGGGGCTCGGGTTGCTCGTGGTTCCGGGCGTGATCCTGACCACGCTCGTGGTCGGCGCGGCGGCGTACCTCGTGTTCGACCTGCCGTGGTCGGCCGCGCTGCTGGTGGGGGCGATCCTGTCGCCGACCGACCCGGCCATCCTGATCCCTCTTTTCATCAGATCGCGCGTGCGCGCCAAGGTGGCCCAGACCGTCGTCGCCGAGTCCGCGTTCAACGACCCGATCGGCGCCGCGCTCGCGCTGGCGCTCGCGGGGATCGTGCTCACCGGCGACAACTCCATCGGCGAGCCGGTGTCGGAGTTTGCCGTCGACCTCGCCGTGAGCACCGTGATCGGCGTGGTGGCCGGGATCGTCCTGGCGGCGGCGATCTCGAGCCACCGCGCCGGGATCTGGCGCGAGAGTGCCGCGATCGCCGTGCTGGCGGTGGTCACGATCAGCTTCTTCTCGCTCGACACCGCCGGAGGGAGCGGCTACCTCGGCGCCTTCCTGGCCGGGCTGATCGTGGGCAACATGGACCACCTCGGGCTGGCCATGCACGACCCGCACGAGATGGAGATGCGCCAGTTCGCGTACAACCTCGCCGATCTCGTGACGCTGATCGTGTTCGTGGTGCTCGGGGCGAACATTCCCTTCGACGCCCTCGCCGACAACCTGCTTCCGGCCCTGGCGGTGCTGGCCGTGCTGCTCTTGGTGGCGCGACCGCTGACCGTGCTGGCCTGCCTGCTGCCCGACCGCCGTGCCGGCTGGGAGCGCAACGAGCTCGCCTTCATCTGCTGGACCCGCGAGACCGGCGTGATCCCGGCCGCGCTCGTGGGCGTGCTCGCGGGCCTCGGCGTTCCCTACAACGACGTCTTCGCGAGCGTGGTGGCGCTGGCGATCGTGCTCACGCTGCTGGTTGCAGGCGCTACCGGCGCGCTGGCTGGCCGGCCGTCTCGGGCTACTCGAGCCGCGCACCCGGGCGATTCAGGGGGCGTTCGGGCAGGAGGCGGCCTAGCTTCACCCGCGTCATGACGCTGCGGGCCCGGCCGCTGCGCGGCTTGAGGGTGACCGTCACCCGCGCCCGGAGCGGGCCGCGGCGCTCGAGCAGCTCCCGCGCCGCGCGTGACGGGCTCAGCTCGAGCCGCACCCGGCCGGCCCTCTTGACGCGCTTCCGGGCCGTGGCGAGCGTCGTCCGCGCCTTGGCCACGGCACTCAGCCGCCCCGCTCGCGGCACGGCGAGCAGCAGGTTGACCCCGCCGTCACGGCGCGCGCTCGCCTTGAGCAGCCGCAGGCGCTTGCGGCGCTTCGAGCCCGGCCCGGTCGTCGTCCGTACTCGTCCTCGCCGAACTCCTCGTCCTCGAAGTCGTCGACTCCGGATCGAACGCCTCGTCCTCGAAAGCGCTGCCCCCGCCGTCGGGGTCCTGGGTCTCGTCGCCGAGCAGGTCAGCGTCGAAGTCGGGCTCGATCGTGCCGTCGAGGAGCAGCTCCGAGCCGGTGCCGCCGTTCTGGCCGCCGAAGCCGACCACCGCGCCGTCCGGATTGGGCCGGTCGCGCACGCCGAGGTCCACCTCGCCGCGCCGGAACATGAAGCCGACGGACGTCCCCGGGCTCGACCGGGATGTGGAGGTTGGACGCCACGGCCAGCGCCCCACCCTGCGAGGACACCGGCACCGGCGCCGAGGCCACGACCGTGGCGGCGTTCCCGCTCGTCGGGCGCAGCACCACGATGCGCGGCGGCGCGCTGCCGCCGATACGCCTGGCGTAGGCGCTCGCCGAGACCAGCACTCCCTCCTCCTCCGACTCCACGACCGCGCCGCCGAGCGCCAGCTGCCGCAGGCCCACATCCCCGCTCGAACAGCCCTCGCTTGCGCACCAGTACCGCTCCGGGGCCAGCCTGGTATCCGGCGAGCCGAGCGTGGTGGCGGCGCCGGCGTCAGATGCGAACAGCCCGGGCGCCAGGACGAGCGCGGCGAACAGCGCGAGGGCGGAGAGCCGGGCGGCCATCTGCCTGGGTACTTCGCGGCAGCGGGGCGCTTCGGTTCATTCCGGCCCGCTCAGAACAGCTGCAGGTAGCGGTCGACCTCCCACTGCGACACCTGGTTGTGCCACTCGTCGAACTCCGCCTGCTTGATCTTCACGAAGTAGTCGATGTAGTCCTCGCGCCCGGTGTTGCCGAGCGCCTTGCGCAGGACCTGGCAGCGCTCGAGCTCACGAGTCGCGTCGAGCAGGTTGGCCGGCAGCAGCTCCACGCCCAGCTCCTTGCGGCGCTCCTCGGTCAGCTCGTGGAGGTTGAGCTCCGTGGTGGGCTCGCCGGGGTCGAGTCCGCGCTCGATGCCGTCGAGCCCGGCCGCGAGCACCGCCGCAGCGCCGAGGTAGGGGTTGCAGGAGCCGTCGACCGTGCGGTCCTCCACCCGTCCCGGCGCGGGCACGCGAAGCATCTGGGTGCGGTTGTTGTACCCGTAGCTCACGAACACCGGCGCCCAGCTCGAGCCGCTGCGGGTGCCCACCACCAGGCGCTTGTAGGAGCTGACCGTCGGCGCGGTGATGGCGATGTAGGCCTTGGCGTGCTCCTTCAGGCCGCCGATGAACTGGTAGGCCTCGTCGGAGAGGCCGAGGCCGCGCGGGTCATCCGCCGGATCGCGCTCGAAGGCGTTCTCACCGTCGCGCCACAGGCTCATGTGGAAGTGGCAGCCGTTGCCGGTGAGGTGGCCGAAGGGCTTGGGCATGAACGTCGCGATCAGCCCGCGCTCCTGGGCGAGCGACTCGACCATGTAGCGGAAGAAGATCGAACGGTCGCAGGTGGTGAGCGCGTCGGCGAAGTCGAAGTTCTGCTCGAACTGGCCGTTCGCGTCCTCGTGGTCGTTGGCGTAGTTGTTCCAGCCGAGCTCTGTGATGTAGCGCGAGATCTCGGACATGAAGTCGAGGTTGCGCGTGAGCGCGCGCATGTCGTAACAGGGCTGGTCGAGGGTGTCGAGCGGGTCGGCCAGCTCGATCGTGCCGTCGTCGGCGCGCTTGACCAGGAAGTACTCGAGCTCGGCGCCGAGCATGAACTCGTAGCCCAGCTCCCGGGCGCGCTCGAGCTGCCGCCGCAGGATCGTGCGTGGGCAGTAGAGCCACTCCTCGCCCTCCACGGTCACGTCGCAGGCCATCCTGGCCACGCCCGGTCGCCACGGCAGCGGGGTGTACGAGCGCACGTCGGGGATCGCCGCGATGTCGGGATCGTTGGGCTCCTGTCCGATCGCTCCGGCGGCGAAGCCGGCGAAGCCCGCGCCGTCCTCGAGCAGCCCGTCGAGGTGCCGCGCCGGGACCAGCTTGGCGTTGGGCTTGCCGTGCATGTCGACGAACTGGGCGAAGATGAACTCCACGTCGTTCTCACGGATGTGGCGCTCGACGTCGTCGCGGGAGCTCGGCGCGGTGAAGATCTGGCTCATGGGCGCAAAGTATCCCCTGCGCCGGACCCGGCCAATGTGGGGTCCGGACATGTTTGAGGCCGGCTGAGTGTCAGCCGGTCACAGTGTGGGGAGCGCACACATGCCCCGGATCAATTGTGCTCGCTACCCCATACGCCCCGTTGTGTGCGCCTGCCTACACTCGGTTGTCCATGTGCGGGATAGCGGGCCTGTTCTCGAAATCGACGGCGGTGAGCGACGATCTCGGGCGCCATCTCGGCGACATGCTGCTGCAGCTCGGCGACCGCGGTCCCGACAGCGCCGGAGTCGCCGTCTACCGCGACCCTGCACCGCCGGGCGCCTGCAAGGTGACCCTTCACACACCGGTGCCGGACTACGACTGGACGGGCGTGCGCGACGCGCTCGCCGAGGCGTTCGGAGCGGGCGCCGCACGAGGTGCGGGCCAGCCACTGCGTGATCGTGGTCGAGGCCGACGCCGCGGCCACCGTCGCCTGGCTGGGTGAGCGCTATCCGGAGCTGCGGGTGATGAGCGCGGGGGAGGCCATCGAGATCTACAAGGAGGCCGGTCACCCGGCCCAGTTCCTCGAGCGCTTCGCGTTCGCCGAGCTCAGCGGCAGCCACGCGCTCGGCCACACGCGGATGGCCACCGAATCGAAGGTCACCACCGACGGCTCGCACCCGTTCTCCACCGGACTCGACCTCTGCCTCGTTCACAACGGCTCGCTTTCCAACCACAACCGCCTGCGCGAGCGGCTGCGGGCCGAGGGCATCGAGTTTCAGACCGAGAACGACTCCGAGGTGGCCGCCGGCTACCTGACCTGGCGCCTGCGCGAAGGGGCGACGCTGACCGAGGCGCTGGAGGGCTGCCTGGAGGACCTGGACGGCTTCTACACCTTCGCGGTGGGCACGGTCGACGGCTTCGCGGTGCTGCGCGACCCGATCGCGTGCAAGCCGGCGGTGATGGCCGAGTCGGACGGCTGGGTCGCGATGGCCTCGGAGTACCGCGCCATCGCCACGTTGCCGGGCGCCGACACGGCGCGCACGTGGGAGCCGGAGCCGGGCCGCGTCTACAGCTGGGAGCGCGAGCGGGTCTCGTGAGCGCGGTGGAGAGCGCTGCTGCGATCCACGAGGTCGATCTGGCGACGACACCGCTGCGAGAGCTCAACGCGGCGCTCCACGCGCGACGGGATCCAAGGCCGCTGGCGGGTGCTCAACCCGCGCGGCGCGCACGCTGTCGCCGTGGGGATCGACGCGCCCGTGGAGGTCGAGATCGAGGGGCACGTGGGCTACTACTGCGCCGGGATGAACAAGCAGGCCCGGGTCACGCGTGCACGGCAACTGCGGGGTGGGGCTGGCCGAGAACATCATGTCCGGGGTCGGTGGTGGTGGAGGGCAACGCGAGCCAGTCGGCGGGCGCCACCGGCCGGGGCGGGCTGGTGGTGATCCACGGCGACGCCTCGGCGCGCTGCGGGATCTCGATGAAGGGCGTGGACATCGTCGTGCACGGCTCGGTGGGCCACATGAGCGCGTTCATGGCCCAGAAGGGACGGCTCGTGGTGTGCGGCGACGCCGGCGACGCGCTCGGCGACTCCCTCTATGAGGCGCGGCTGTACGTGCGCGGCGACATAGCCGGGCTGGGCGCCGACTGCGTCGAGAAGGAGATGCGCGACGAGCACGTCGGCCGAGCTCGACGAGCTGCTCGAAGCGGCCGGCGCGAGCGATCTCTCCTCGTCGGACTTCCGTCGCTACGGCTCGGCGCGCCGGCTCTACAACTTCGACATCGACCACGCGGGCGAGTACTGAGATGGCCGCTCGTCCCGGTCTGCGCGAGTCCGCGCTGTTCGACCGCCACACGATTCACGAGATCCAGCGCGCGGCGCGCGAGGGCATCTACGACATCCGCGGCTTCGGGGCCAAGCGACCCGTCCCGCACTTCGACGACCTGCTCTTCCTCGGCGCGAGCATGTCGCGCTACCCGCTCGAGGGCTACCGCGAGCGCTGCGACACCGACGTCGTGCTCGGCGACCGGCACGCGTCGAAGCCGCTCCATCTCGACATACCGATCACGATCGCCGGGATGAGCTTCGGCGCGCTGTCGGCGCAGGCCAAGGAGGCGCTCGGCAACGGGGCCAGCGCGGTGGGCACCAGCACCACCACCGGAGACGGCGGCATGACCCCCGAGGAGCGCGAGCACTCGAAGCTGCTCGTCTACCAGCTGCTCCCCTCGCGCTACGGCATGAACCCCGACGACCTGCGCAAGGCGGACGCCATCGAGGTCGTGGTGGGCCAGGGAGCCAAGCCGGGCGGCGGGGGCATGCTGCTGGGCCAGAAGATCTCCGACCGCGTGGCCGAGATGCGCGACCTGCCCAAGGGAATCGACCAGCGCAGCGCCTGCCGTCATCCCGACTGGACCGGCCCGGACGACCTCGAGATCAAGATCGGCGAGCTGCGCGAGATCACCGACTGGGAGAAGCCGGTGTTCATCAAGGTCGGCGCCACCCGGCCGTACTACGACACGGCGCTGGCCGTCAAGGCCGGCGCAGACGTGGTGGTCCTCGACGGCATGCAGGGCGGCACCGCCGCGACCCAGGAGGTCTTCATCGAGCACGTCGGTATCCCGACGCTCGCGGCGATCCGGCCCGCCGTGGACGCCCTGCTCGAGCTCGGCGTTCACCGCAAGGTCCAGCTCGTGGTGTCCGGAGGCATCCGCAACGGCGCCGATGTGGCCAAGGCGCTGGCTCTCGGCGCGGACGCCGTTTCGATAGGCGTCGCGGCCCTGATCGCGCTCGGCGACAACTCCCCCGAGCACGCCGACGGCTACGAGGAGATCGGCAGCTCGAGCCGGCTACTACGACGACTGGCACGAGGGCCGCGACCCCGCCGGCATCTCGACCCAGGACGACGAGCTGGCGGCCCGCTTCGATCCCGAGCTCGGCGGCCGGCGCCTGGCCAACTACCTGCGCACGATGGTCCTGGAGGCCCAGACGCTCGCCCGCGGCTGCGGCAAGTCGCACCTCCACAACCTCGAGCCCGAGGACCTCGTGGCGCTCACAATCGAGGCCGCCGCGATGGCCCGCGTGCCGCTGGCCGGAACGGGCTGGATTCCGGGCCTCTCGGGGCCATAAAAGTGCTGCAAACCAGCGGGAATAACGTCACCTTCACGAGATTCACGTAGAATCCGTGGCCATGCCGTATGCCGGAGACGACGTTTCAGAGCTCGAGGCACGGCAGGAACCGAGGCTCGTCCGGGCCCTGGAGATGGTGGCGCCCGGCACCGCCGTAAGGGAGGGCCTCGACAACATCGTCCAGGGCAGGACCGGCGCCCTGATCTGCATCGGGGAGTCGGAGGAGCTCAGCTTCCTGCTGTCCGGTGGGGTGAAGCTCGAGGTGGACTACACCCCCGCGCTGCTCTACCAGCTCGCCAAGATGGACGGGGCGATCGTCCTCGCCTCCAACGGCACGAAGATCCAGTGGGCCAACGTCCAGCTGATGCCGGACCCCACGATCCTCTCGCTGGAGACGGGCACGCGGCACCGGACCGCCGAGCGCGTCTCCAAGCAGACCGACGCCCTGGTGATCGCGATCTCGGCCAGCCGCAGCGTCGTCTCGATCTACCTGGACGGCGCCAAGTACCTGCTCGAGGACATCCCCGTCGTCCTGGCCAAGGCCAACCAGGCGCTGGCCACGCTCGACAAGTACCGCAGCCGCCTGGACCAGGTCTCGACTCGCCTCACCGCCCTCGAGTTCGAGGGCGGCGTGACTCTCCACGACGTACTGACCGTTCTCCAGCGCGCCGAGCTCGTCACGCGCATGGCCGTGGAGATCGAGCGCTACATCGTGGAGCTCGGCGCCGACGGCCGCCTGATCGAGATGCAGCTCGAGGAGACCATGGTCGGCGTGGCCGCCGACAAGTCGGCCCTCGTGCGCGACTACATCGTCGAGCCCTCCGAGGAGGGCTTCGCCATGGTGCTCGACTCGCTCGCCCGGCTGCCCCATCAGGACCTTCTTGACTTCGGCCGTCTGGCCGAGCTTCTCGGCTACGACCGGAAGCTGAACACACTCGACCATCCCGCCTCGCCGCGCGGCTACCGAATCCTCGGACGCATCCCCAGGCTTCCAAAGATGGTGGTGCAGTCGATCGTGAGCGAGTTCAGCGGGCTGGACGAGATCCTTGCCGCTTCCGACGCGGAGATGGAGTCCGTGGAGGGCGTGGGGGACATGCGTGCGAAGGACATTCGCGAGGGCCTTCGCCGCCTGCAGGAGATCAACCTCGTGGATAGGTATCTGCAAACCTGAAGTTGACCACGGCGCGGCGCCGTCTGGGGCCGCGTCTGACGCAGGAGGGAACACCATCAGCGACGTAGTGTTGGAAGACGAGTTTGTCGAGGACCTCGAGATCGACCGCCCGCCGGCGGTCTACGAGATCGGCGACCAGGTGGTCTACCCCCATCATGGGGCGGGGAAGGTCCTGAAGAAGGAGATGAAGGAGGTGCTCGGCGAGAACCGCGAGTACCTGACCATCAAGATCCTTCATAACGACATGACGGTCATGGTCCCGTGCTGTAACGCCGACAAGGCGGGTCTTCGGCGCGTGATCGGGGAGGAAGACGTAAAGAAGGTCCTGTCAGTCCTCCGCGACGACGTGAGCCAGATGCCCAAGAACTGGAACCGGCGCTTCAAGCACAACCGCGAGAAGATCAAGACCGGGGACGTGTTCGAGCTGGCCGAGGTCGTTCGCAACCTCGCCATCCGTGAGAGCGAGAAGGGCCTCTCCACCGGCGAGAAGCAGATGTACACCCGAGCCAAGAAGATCCTCGCGTCCGAGCTGATGTACGCGCTCGACATGGAGGAGGACGAGGCCGAGACTCATCTGGAGGAGCTGATCGCCGACGCGCACGCGGGCCGCAACGGCGCCGCGGCCACGGCCTAGCAGTGGTCTCCGACGCAAGTACGGTCGTGGCTCGGCGAGCGAGAACCGAGCATGGGCGCGCACGCGGGCGCAGCCAATGCAGCGCATTGGCGAGCATCGCGGGTGCGGCCAGGCGAAGGTTCGCAGCCGCCGAACACGAGCGTAATTGCGGAGGCGACCACTAACAGAGACATATGTCCGTCGTCGGGATCATTCCCGCCGGCGGGAGCGGCGAACGCCTTGGTGCCGATCGGCCCAAGGCGTTCGTCGTTTGTGCCGGCCGGCCGCTCGTGGACTGGAGCGTCGACGTGCTGGCGTCGGTCTGCGAGCGGGTGGTCGTGGCCGTCCCTCCCGGCTACGAGGACGGCGCCGATCGCGTGCCGGGCGGTCCCTCGCGCTCGGCGTCGGTTCGCAACGCTCTGGCCGCGGCTCCCGAGGCCAGCGTGGCGGTGGTGCACGACGCGGCCCGGCCGCTGGTGACGAGGGACCTGGTCGAGCGCTGCCTGGCCGCTCTCGGCGACGACGCCGTGGACGGGGCGATCGCCGCGGCGCCGGTCACGGACACGATCCACGCGGTGGACCCCGGCGAGGTCATCACCTCGACACCTCCTCGCTCGAGGCTCTGGGCCGCCCAGACGCCTCAGGTCTTCCGCGCCGACGTCCTGCGCCGCGCCCTCGACGTGGACGACCAGACGCTCGCCGCGGCCACCGACGACGCCGTCCTCGTGGTGGCCGCCGGGGGAAGGGTGCGCGTGGTGGAGTCGCCGGCGGGGAACGTGAAGGTCACGACCGAGGGCGACCTGCGCGTGGTTGAGTCCGCCCTGTGCTGACGGACTATCACGTGCACCTGCGGCCCGACGAGGAGGACGCGTCGGCGCAGCGCTACTTCACGGCGGCCAACGTCGAGCGCTACCGCGAGGCCGCCGCCGAGCGCGGGATCGAGGAGCTCGGGGTGGCCGAGCACATCCACCGCTTCGTCCAGGCACTCGACGTCTGGAGCCATCCCTGGTACCGCCACTGGGCCGCGGACGACCTCGACGCCTACTGCGAGTTCGTCCATGAGTCGGGCCTGCGGCTGGGCATCGAGGCGGACTTCCTCCCCGGCCGCGAGGACCGCCTGGCCAACCTGCTCGACCCGCGCCCGTGGGACTACGTGGTGGGATCGGTGCACTTCCTGGCCGACGACGCCGTCGACGTGCACGGCGCGTCCGGCTGGGAGACCTGGGACGTCTGGCGCTCGAACGATCCCGAGAAGGTCTGGGCGCGCTACTTCGAGACCCTCGGCGAGGCGGCGCGCACCGGGATGTTCGACATCCTCGCCCACCCCGACCTGGTCAAGGTTTGGGGGCCGCAGGTGGGCGCGCCGGAGGGCGACCTGCGCCGCTTCTACGAGCGGGCGATGGACGGCATCGCCGACTCCGACGTGGCCATCGAGGTCTCGACCGCGGGGCTGCGAAAGCCGGTGGCCGAGATCTATCCGTCGGCGCCCTTCCTCGAGATGTGCCTGGAGGCCGGACGGCCCGTGGCGCTTGTCGAGCGACGCACACACGCCGGAGCAGCTGGGCCACGAGTACGAGCGGGCCGTCGCGTGGCTGGCCGATCTCGGCGTGACCGAGCTCGCCGTCTTCGAAGGACGCGCGCGCCGCCTGGAGCCGATTGGGTGACCCGCACCGGCATCGCCTTCGACTCGCACCGGTTCGAGGCGGGCCGCCGGCTGGTGCTCGGCGGAGTGGAGATCGAGCACGAACGTCGGCCTGGCCGGCCACTCCGACGCGGACGTGCTCACCCACGCGGTGATCGACGCCCTGCTGGGAGCCGCGGCGCTCGGGGACCTCGGCGAGCACTTCCCGGACACCGACGAGCGCTGGCGCGACGCCGATTCGATCGAGCTTCTGCGCGCCGCCCGCGGGCTGCTGGCGAACGCCGGCTACACGCCCTTCAACGTGGACGTCACGGTGATCTGTGAGGCGCCTCGGCTGGCGCCGCACCGCGACGCCATGCGGACGCGCCTCGCCGACGCGCTCGGACTGGGGCTCGACGCGATGAGCGTCAAGTTCACCACCAACGAGGGGATGGGCTTCGTCGGCCGGGGCGAGGGAATCGCGGCGCTGGCGGTGGCGGTGATGTGCGCTAGCCGAGAGCGCCGCCCGGGGCGCTTGACCCGGCTCGCCAGCGCGACGCCCTCGCCAAGGTCGCCGAGAGCGTCGGAGGACGACTCGAAAGCTTCCATTTCGCCTTTGGCGAGAACGACGCCTACGTGATCGCCGATCTCCATAGGCCGCCCGGCGCCTGAGCTCTCGCACCGGCGACGGGGCCGGTGTGCCGCTAGATTGCCGCGCCCATGGACCGCGACGAGCTTGCCTTCGCCGGAGTCGTACGACAGGCCGAGCTCGTTCGCAGCGGCGAGGTCTCGTCGGGTGAGCTCGTCGAGCTGTACCTCGAGCGGATCGGACGCCTCGACCCCGAGCTGAACGCGTTCCGGCTGGTCATGAGAGACCGCGCGCGCGCCGACGCGCAACAGGCCGACGCCAGGCGGGCGAGCGGTGACGACCGGCCGCTGCTCGGCGTCCCGATCGCGGTGAAGGACTCCGAGGACGTGGCCGGGGAGATCACGACGTGGGGCACCGCCGCCAACTTCACGCCCGCGCGCGAGGACGGCGAGCTGGTGCGCCGCCTGCGGGCGGCCGGCGCGGTTGTGATCGGCAAGACCAACCTGCCCGAGCTGGCGATCATGGGCGACACCGAGGGACCCGCGTTCGGTATCACGCGAAATCCCTGGGACCCCGAGCGCAGCGCCGCCGGTTCGAGCGGCGGCAGCGCGGCCGCGGTCGCGGCCGGCCTGTGCGCGGCGGCCACCGGCCTCCGACGGGGCAGGCTCGATCCGGCTGCCGGCCGGCAACTGCGGCCTGGTGGGGCTCAAGCCCACGCGCGATCGCATACCGCTGTCTCCGCGTCCCGAGCACTGGTACGGCCTGAGCGTGGTCGGCTTTCGTCACCCGTAGCGTGGCCGACACCGGCCTTCTCACGGGTGTGGCCGCGCAGGATCCGGACCTGGCCTGCCGCGGCGTCCGCGGATCCCGGGACGCCTGCGCGTGGCCACGTCCATGAAGCCCGCCTTTCCGACCGCCGTGAACCCGCTGATGGGCCGCCTCGTCGACGACGTGGCCGGACGCCTGCGCTCGCTCGGCCACGAGGTCGAGGCCGACGACCCGCCCTACCCGCCCGTCAGCCCGGTCACGCACCGCTACCTGGGCGGCATCGCTCAGGAGGCCGGACGCGTGGAGCGCCCGGAGCGCCTTCAGCGCCGCACCCGCGGCTTCGCCCGTCTGGGGCGCTCGATCGCTCCGCCGCTGATGCGCTGGGCGCTCGGCGAGGACAACCGGGACCGCATGCGCCCGTTCTTCGAGCGTCACGACGTGCTGCTGGCGCCGCTCACCGCCCGCCCTCCGGTGGCCGCCGGCCAATGGGAGGGCCGTGGCGCGCTGCGCACGCTGCTCGGCATGGTGTCGGTCTATCCGTTCACGGCGCAGTGGAATCTCACCGGCCAGCCGGCCATTGCCGTGCCGGCGGGCAGCACCGACGACGGCATGCCGGTGGGGCTGGAGCTGGTCGGCCGCCACGGCGAGGAGGCCACGTTGATCTCGCTGGCCGCCCAGCTCGAGGCCGAGCTCGACTGGCCGGCGCGCCGGCCGCCCATCTCCTGACCGTCCCGAAGCGCCCGGCCGCGTTCCGCTCGCCCGCGCCTTAGCCTTCTGCCCGTGCGCACCGTGCGCTTGAGCGACAACCTGCGCGGCACAGTCGTGCCGCTCGAACCCCGGGAGCCGGGACGCGTGGCCATCTACGCCTGCGGGCCGACCGTCTACGGTCGCCTGCACGTCGGCAACGCGCGCCCGTACGTGCTTTTCTCGCTGCTCAAGCGCTTCCTCGAGCACGAGGGCTATGAGGTGAAGTTCGTGGCCAACATCACCGACGTCAACGACAAGATCTACGACGCGGCGCGCGAGCGAGGGGTTCCGAGCGCGCAGCTGGCCGAGGAGATGACCCAGGCCTACGTCGAGGACACCGGCCGTCTGGGCCTCGGCCGCCCGGACGCCGAGCCGCGTGCCACCGCGACGATCGGGCCGATCGTCGAGCTGATCGAAGCGCTCGTGGAGTCCGGGCACGCCTACGAGGCCGGCGGCGACGTGTATTTCAGGGTGGCGAGCTTCCCGGAGTACGGGAAGCTGTCCAACCGCCCGCTGGACGAGATGCAGCAGGGCGAGGGCGACGACGCGGCCGAGGTCAAGGAGTCGCCCCAGGACTTCGCGCTCTGGAAGGCCCACAAGGAGGGTGAGGACACCCACTGGGACTCGCCCTGGGGCTCCGGCCGGCCGGGCTGGCACATCGAATGCTCGGCGATGGCGGAGGACATCCTCGGCCTCGACTTCGAGGTCCACGGCGGCGGCTCCGACCTCGTGTTTCCCCACCACGAGAACGAGATCGCCCAGACGGAATCCGCGCGCGGGCAGCGGCTCGCGCGCGTGTGGATGCACAACGGGATGGTCGAGCTGGACTCCGAGAAGATGGCCAAGTCGGTGGGCAACATCCGTCAGCTGCACGGTGCCCTCGACGAGTTCGGGCGTGAGGCGTTCGTCATGTGGATGGTGGGTGCCCACTACCGCAAGCCCGTGAGCTACACCGAGGCGGCGCTCGAGGACGCGCGCCGGACGGTGGAGCGGGTGCGCGAGTTCGTGCGCCGCCTCGACCCGCAGGCCGATGCCCCCGGCATCGACGAGTACGCGGAGCGTTTCTTCGACGCGCTGGCCGACGACTTCAACACTCCCCAGGCACGGGCGGTGCTCTTCGACTGGGTGGCCGAGGGCAACCGTCGCATCGATGCCGGCGAGACGCTCGGGGTGGGCCGCCTGGCTGAGATGCTCCACGTGCTCGGGCTGGAGTCGCTTCTGGAGGCGGGGACGGAGCCGGACGCTCCGGAGGAGCTGCGCCGGCTGGTGAGCGAGCGCGACCAGGCACGCGCCGAGCGGGACTTCACCCGGGCCGACGAGCTTCGCGACCGCATCGCCGCGGAGGGCTGGGAGGTTCGCGACACCTCCGACGGCGGCCAACTCGTTCGCCGCTCGTGATCGTCTACGGGCGCAATCCGGTGCGCGAGGCGCTGCGGGGCAAGCGACGCGTCCAGCGCGTGTACGCGACAGAGCGTGCGGCGCGCGAGGTGCTGCTCGCCGAGGTGGAGAGCCGGATCGTCGACGCCCACGAGGTCGAGCGCAGAGCCGAGTCCCCCGACCACCAGGGCATCTGCGCGGAGGTGGAGGCGTACCCCTACTCGGACGCCGACGCCCTTCTCGACGCCGAGGACGCCCTCGTGATCGCGCTCGACGAGGTTCAGGATCCGCACAACCTCGGCGCTGTGTGCCGGGTCGCGGAGGCCGCCGGCCTGGCCGGCGTGGTCCTGCCCGAGCGGCGCTCGGCCGAGGTTTCCCCGGCGGTCTGCAAGGCCTCGGCGGGCGCCGTGGAGCACCTCGAGGTGGCCCGGGTGCGAAATCTCGCCGACTGGCTGCGGACGGTGAAGGAGCGGGAGGCCTGGGTCTATGGAGCCTCGGCCGACGCCTCCGTTCCGTACCACCGCCCCGACTACCGGGGACGCGTCGTGCTTGTGCTCGGGTCGGAGGGGCGGGGCCTGCGGCCGCGCGTGGCCTCGACATGCGACGAGCTCGTGCGCCTGCCGACCCGCGGACGAGTCGGATCGCTCAACGTCTCCACCGCGTCGGCCGCCTTGGTGTACGGAATCTTGCATTTCCGCCAGGCGCTTGACAGGGCTCCATAACAAGGCAATACTTGCGCCGCAGATCAGGCTGAAGTCGAGCTTTAGGGACTCGCCTTCAGAGAACCTGGCGCCAGGGGAGGTAGTGCGTCACCGAGCTTCAAGGGCCCGTTGCTGGCCTGAGAGGAGTTTCGATGGCTACTTCCGCCTACTCCCGCCCGCCGGGCCTCAAGTCTCAGTCTTCAGTCGAGCTTGATGATCACTATCTGATTGCGCTCGCCAAGCAGGGCAAGCGCGATGCATACGACCGCATCGTCAAGCGCTACTACGGCTTCGTCCGGCTCAAGGCCTCGTCGTACTTCCTGATCGGCGGGGACTCCGACGACCTCATCCAGGAGGGCCTCGTCGGCCTCTACAAGGCCGTGCGCGACTACCGGACCGACCGCGAGTCGAGCTTCCGCAACTTCGCCGAGCTGTGCATCACGCGCCAGATCATCACCGCGGTCAAGACCTCCACGCGCAACAAGCACACGCCGTTGAACGATTACGTCTCGTTCTCCCAGACTCCCGCGGCGGGCGGCGGTGACGGCGACCCCACCCTGGACGAACTGCTCCCGGGCCCGACCGCGCACGACCCCGTGAACCAGGTGATCTCCACCGAGGAGCTCCACAGCCTGGTGGCCTGCCTGTCGAGCGTCCTCTCCGAGCTCGAGAGCTCCGTCCTGTCGCTTTATCTGGACGGCTACAGCTACGAGGCGATCGCCGGCCGGCTCGACTGCGACACGAAGACCGTGGACAACGCGCTGCAGCGGGTCAAGCGCAAGGTGGGAGCGCACCTGGACTCGCGGCAGGTGCTGCTGTAGGGAACCAAGCCCGTTGCGGATCCGTCCGGGCCCCGGCGTACGGTACGAACATGTGTTCGCTGCCGAAGCCGCGCCAACCGTCGGCGTCACACCCGGTGAACGTCGGCCAGCGCACCGAGGCCACCATCCTCGCCGAGCTGGTCAAGCGCGGTTACCGCGTTCTGCTCCCGTTCGGCGCGAACCACCGCTACGACCTCGTGATCGATCTGGACGGCAGTTTCGTGCGTGTGCAGTGCAAGACCGGTCGCCTAAGAAACGGCTGCATTCTGTTTCACGCAGTGAGCATCAGGTCCAATACGACGAAAGTGCTTACGCGGGGCTACCGAGGGGAAGCGGACGTGTTCCTCGTCTACTGCGCCGAGACCGAGCAGGTCTATGCTGTCGATGTCGAGGACGTCGGAGCCTGTGAGGTGAAGCTCCGCGTGGCTCCCACAGCGAACAACCAGGAACGTGGGATCCGCTGGGCCGCCGACTACCTCCTGCCCGCCTAGCTCAACTGGCAGAGCGCTTCATTTGTAATGAAGGGGTTGTCGGTTCGAATCCGACGGCGGGCTCTGACGGCGGGGCCTAGCCGCCCGCCGCGCCCACGGCCGTCTGCTCCAAGCTCCCGTGCCCGTTCGACGAGGCCGGAATGTCCTCCAGCGGCTCGTAGTCGGCGATGTCGTTCAACCGGCGCTCGAGCTCCGCGAGGACGACGCCGAACAGCAGGTGGCGCCAGGTGGCCTGGGCGAACGCCGCGCGGTTGCCGGTGAGGGTCTCGAGCTCGTCACGGGCGGGGTGGACGGCGTCGGTCACGCGGCCGAGCGGCCAGAGCCCCACGTGCTCGATCATGCCCGCAGCGACGCCTGTGACCGAGGGCGGCGCCGGGACCAGAGGTCGGACGAGCGCGTAGACCGCCCCGAAGATCGCGCCGTTGACCACGTGGAGAGTCAGGCCGGCCGCGGGCCAGGCCGGGCCGCGCGTGACGAGCTTGCCGAGCAGCTCCACGTCGTCGTAGCGAGAGCCGAATACCCGCTTGTCGAGTGGCTGTTGGGCGGCCCATACCGCAGCCGCGGTTGCGCCCGCCAACGCCCCGTTCAGTGGCCGTCGCAGCTCCATCACCAGCCAGCGTAACGACAGATTCGGACTCGGGTAGGTCTTGGCGTGCCCGTGGAGGAGCAAACGTGACCGCGCGACCGCTCGAGGTGTACCACGAGCGCACGCGCCGGCGCGGGGTCAATTCCTTCGTCTACTGGCTGACTCGCCTGTTCGTCAAGCCGGCGATCCTCGTGTACTTCCGGCTGCGTCGTCTCGGGCGCGAGCACATCCCCGACGGCGGCGTGATTCTCGCCGCCAACCACCGCAGCTTCCTCGACCCGTTCGCAATCGGATGCTGCATCGGGCGGCCCATCTACTTCGTGGCGAAGGAGGAGCTGTTCAAGAACCCCATAGTTGGCTGGTTTCTCAACTGCCTCGGAGCGTTCCCGGTGCGCCGTGGGCACTCCGACCTCGAGTCGGTGGCCACGTCGCTTGCTCTGCTCGAGCGTGGCCGCGCCGTGGTCATCTTTCCGGAGGGCACGCGGATTGCGGAAGGCTCACTCGGCAAGCCCAAACGGGGCGTCGGGCGCCTGGCTCTCGAGAGCGGCAGCCCGGTTGTGCCGATCGCAGTGACCGGATCGGAGCGGGCGCGGGACGGCTGGAAGATCAAGCCGGTCAGGGTGCACATCCGCTTCGGCGCGCCGCTCACATTCCCGCGAGTGGAGAATCCGTCGGCGGTCCTCGCCGGTGAGGTGACCGAGCGGATCTGGCCGTGCGTGAGCCTCCAGTGGGAGTGGCTCGGCGGGCTGCCGCCGCTGCGCACCGCCGCGGTCATCGGAGCCGGCCGGATGGGCACGGCGGCCTCGATATTCCTCGCGCGCGCGGGCCTTGACGTGCAGCTCGGCTGCCGCACCGCAGCCCAGGCTGAGCGCGTGGGTGACGAGCGCGAGAACGTCGCCCATCTGCCCGGGGTTCGACTCGGGCGCTCGATCGAGGTCAAGGCCGCCTGCGATATCGAGTTCGCCGCCGTCGATCTCGTCGTGCTCGCCGTTCCCTGCTCGAGCCTTCCGGCCGCCATGGCGGACCTCGGCGCCCGAGTGAGCGACCGTTCGTCGGTGCTGGTCGCGTCCGAGGGCCTGGTGCCGCCGCTCGGCATCACGCCCAGCGCGTACGTCTCGGAGCGAGTGCGCGCACGCGCTCTGGCCACGCTGGCCGGCCCCGCCGATGCACGTGAGGCCGTCGAGGCCGGCGGCTCGGTGGTGGTGGCCACGCGCGATGCCGACCTTCGGCGCCAGCTGCGTGACGTGCTCGACGCCGGCGGGCTGAACGCCGAGGCCACCGATGACGTGACCGGTGCCGAGTTCGCCGCCTGCGCCGAGAACGCGGCAGCGCTGGGCTCGGCCGCGGCGGGCCACGAGGGCACGACCCTGGCCGGCGCAGCGGCGGAGCGAATCTTCTCCGAGGTCCACGAGCTGGCGGTCGCGAGCGGCGGACGCAGCGAGACCTTCACCGGAGTCGCCCGGGTCGTTGGCTTGGGCCTCCCGAGCCGGACCTCCGACTCGACCGACACCGTCTCGTTGCTGGCGCTGGCCTTCGAGCGCCGCGGGATCGACGCGCCGGTGACCACCGGTCTCAGCCGGATGCTCGACCGTGAGGGGCCCGCGGACGAGTGGCTGGAGAGCGTCCGCTCCGTGAGTCGGCCCGAGCGAAAGAGTCACGCTGCTTAAGCGGGAGTAGGCTGCGATGACCGGTGCCGGAAGAGCTCGACAAGCAGCGGCTGGACCGCGATTTCTCAGAGCTCTACCGCGCCCATCTTCGCGACGTCTACTCGTACTCGTACTACCGGATTGGCAACCATCACGACGCCGAGGACATCACCGAGCAGACCTTCCTGCAGGCCTACCGTCACTTCGAGCGGGCGCAGCGCGAGTCGAACGGCCGTCCGCTGCGGCCATGGCTGATCCGGATCGCGCACAACCTCGCGGCCAACTACTACCGCGATCGCTCCCGCAAGCCGCAGGCCAATCTCGACGACGCCGCGGTGATCAGCTCGCCGCTCGGCACGGAGCGGGTGGTGGAGGAGCGCGAGGAGGTCAAGGAAGTCCTGGAGGGTGTGTCGAAACTCCCGGAGGACCGCCGCGAGGCTCTGATCATGCGTTTCGCACTCGACATGGACAATCGCGAGATCGCGCGAGCGCTGGGGCGCTCGGAGGGCGCGACCAAGGTGCTGCTACACCGGGCCATCCGGCAGCTCGAGCAGGGGCTGGAAGCGGAAAGGGAGGGCGTAAATGAATGACGTCGACCGCGTCGAGCGGCTACTGCGCTCGGCGCTCGTCCCCGTCGACCCGCCGGAGGCGCTGGCGGACCGCATGGAGCGAAGCCTCTCGGAGATCACCGAGGCGGCGGCCGACGAGCTCGCCGACTGGGAGCTTTCGGCGATGCGCGACCCGCGCAACTGGGTGCCAACCGCGGCCGCCATCATCGTGGGCTCGGCGGCCGCCGGCGGGCTGGTTCTCGTCCGGACGCGCCAGCAGCAGCGCAAGCGCCAGTCCACCGGCCTGCGGGCGCTCGAGAAGAGCGTGCGCGGCGTGGCGGGCGACATCCAGAAGCGCCTCGGCCGCTAGACGCCCCGCGCCGCCGCTTTCCGGCAGCTGACGAGGGCCTCGATGTAGTCCCAGCGGTAGCGGTCGGGTGCAGCGGCGACGCGCTCCTCGAGCTCTGCGAGGAAGTCGGCGAGGAGACCGGGGGCACGCTCCGCGCCCTCGCGCGCGAAGGCACGGAGCAGGAGCGGCTCGCCCCAGGCGGCCACGCTGCGCACGTAGCCGCGCGCGAACACGGCGGGATCGTCGTCCCGGTAGGGATTGTCGAGACGGAAGAGCTCGGCGCTCTCGAGCTCGAGCCCGCTGACATGCCCGCCGCCCGCCTCGAAGGGCGCGCGGATCTCGTCGAGTGTGCGCATCCACACCGGAACGACGACCGCGGCGGCGGTGGCGGCGCCGATGCGCCCCGCGCGGCGCCAGTCCGCGAGCATCCGGTTCATGGTCCCGATCAGCTCCGCGTAGAGCCCCGCCCGCTCGGGGCACGGAACGGGGGAGGCCGGGAGAGCGGCGACGAACCGGCCGCCCGCTGCAAGCTCCAGGGCGCGCATCTCGAGCAGCCGCTCCCACTGTTGCGCCGCGGCCACGCGCCAGGCTCGCCGCTCGGTTTCGTCTGTCTGGTCGGGGTAGCCCGGGAAGACCGATCCGGTCGAGGCCAGGCCGCCCGAGTCGGCGACCCAGTGCATCGCCGTCCCGGTGACCGCCACGTGGACGCTCCCTGGCGGCAGGCAGGGTGCCTGCTCGAGGGGAATGCCCGCCAGGCTGATCACCATGGCCGGCGGCGGGCTCTGCTCGACAGCGCGGCGGCAGCCCTCGCCGTGGGCCTCCGGCGAGGCGTAGTGGGGCCCCGTTCCGGTATCGGCGACCCCCGGGCCCGCGTCGCCCGGCGCGGGAATGACAACCACTTCGCCTGCGTCCGCCGTTTCACCGAAGGCGTGCCGCAGGTGGTCGGCGGCCACCTCCCACGCGTTGGTCGGGAGATCGACGAGCGCGTAGACCAGCGGCCGGTCCGCGCGCTGCTCGGCGAGAGCGCGGATGAGACCGTGGGAGTTGACGCCGTCGGCGGCGCCGAGATCGACCACGCGGAGCACCGGCTCGTCCGCGAACTGCCGCGCGGCCGCGAGCACGTCCGGGCGGGTCGCCTCGAACGCCGCACGCTGCGAGAGCGCGTGTCGCGCGTAGTCGTCCGCCATGCTCGAGAGCTCGGGGCGGTCTGACGGCGTGGAGTCTCCTTTTCGGCCAGCGGCGCCCGGCCTTGGCGCCGCAACCAAACGATCGTCCCACAGCGTCGGCTCTGCTCCAAGCTCGCCCGACGTTCATCCGTGGCGCCGTGCCGGCAGCAGCCCCTGCGGTCGCAGCAGCATGATGATCACGAGCAGGAAGCCGTAGATACCCGACGAGATCTCCGCCAGGTCGAAGTCCAGCCCGACGTTGCCGGGCACGCCGTACAGCACCTCGGGCAGCAGATAGTGGTTCATCCCGGACAGGATGATCGCCCCCACGACGACGCCCCAAATTGAGCCCAGCCCACCGAGCACGACCATGGCGAGAATGAAGATCGAGAACGAGAACGTGAACTGGTTGGAGTTGACGGTGCTCAGGTACGACGCGAGGAAGGCGCCGGAAACGCCGCCAAGCGCGGCTCCCACTCCGTACGCCAGCAGTTTCGTGCGCACGATGGGGACGCCCGCGCAGGCCGCCGCGCCCTCGTCCTCGCGCAGCGCGATCCACGCCCTGCCCACCCGCGAGTCGCGTAGCCGGAAGGTGACGAACAGCGTCAGTGCGACGAGCGCGAGCGCGAACCAGTACCAGGGACGCAGGTCGAGCGCGCCGAAGCGCGCGAGGAACGGCAGGTCGATCTTGTCGATCGGGGCGGACAGCCGCCGGGCGCCGGACATCGGCCCGGTGGCGATTCGCTAGGCGGCTTCGTCGCCTCGCCGCGCGGCCTTGGCCGCGAGGTCGGCGCGGTTGCGCACGTCGAGCTTCTGGAAGATGTGCGACAGGTGTGCCTTGACCGTCGAGCGCGAGATGAACATGCGTTCGCCGATCTGGGGATTGGTCAGGCCCTGGGCCGCGAGTTCCACGACCTGAGCCTCGGTAGGGGTCAGCGACTCCCACCCGCTCGGCGGCCGCTTGCGCGACCCGCGCGCCCGCCGCGCCCAGCCGAGCGCCTCCTCGGTCGAGAGTTCCGAGCCCGTCGCCCAGGCCTGGTCGAACCCGTCGTCGCCGAGCGCCTCACGCAGCCCAGCCACGATCGACATCCAGTGCTCGTCCTCGGGGGTCCAGCGGCCGACGCCGAGGTCGCCGCGAGCGCGCTCGCCCGCGGCAAGCAGCCTGACGGCCTCCTCGCGGCTGTGCAGGCCGGCTGCCACCTCGGCCAGTGCGTCGAAGCAGTACGGGACGAAGGTCAGGTGGTCGCCCTCGACAACCACGTCGAGGTCGGCGAGCACGTGCCGTGCGGCCAGCGTCCAATCCCCCTGTGCCGCGGCCAGCCGAGCGAGCGTCATTTCGCCGCGGGACCCGGCGAAGCGATCCGCCGAACAACTTCGATTTCCCGGCCGTTGGCCGCGACCTGCCCGATGATCTCGCCGAAGGCGCAGCGTGTCCCAGGTGCCAGTTCGCCCACATGCTGAGGAGGCAGTCGCGCCCGTCGACGATCGGGATCACCAGCTCGAGTCGCTGGCGCGCCTCCTCGAGCTGTCCGCTCCCGATCTCGGCCACGATGCCGACGTAAGAGCGCCGGAATCCGAGGCCCGCTCCACCTCGATGACCTGGTCGAGCCGCGCCAACAAGCGCTGGAGCGCGACGTCGGGGCGTCCCTCGAGCATGTCGACAAGGGCTACCTGGGCGTCGTTCCAGGCCTGGATCACGGGCTCGTCCCCGGCATCGTCCGCCGCCAGGGCAGCATCGAGCGTCTCGCGCGCCTCAGGCAAGCGGCCGTCGAGCAGGGCGACGCAGGCGCATACCGTGGCGGCAGCTTGCCCCGATGCAGCACGCGGGAGGGCGCGGCGGCCGCTCGTCGAGCACGCGATGACCCGCGAGCACGCAGGATGAGGTGCTCAGGAAGTTGAAGTCGGAGGCCTCGATTCGGGCGAAGTCGTCTCCTGCCGCCGGTGCGCGGTCCACCGCCCGGCTGAGGCTCGCCCGGCCCGCCGCCGGCTTGGCCCAGAACTCGCCGATCCCAAGGGCGCGCAGCGCACGTGCGCCGATCCCGTCGTCCCCGGCTTCCCGCGCCAGGGCAAGGGCGTCGGTGCCGTAGGTCCGCCCGGCCTCCAGCTGTCCGGTGCCTAGGGCAAAGAACGCCACGTACCCAGAGGTCGCCGGCGCGTGGGCCAGGCGGCTCGCCGTCGGCTGCGGCCAGCGAACGCGCGTTGGCGGCTTCGGCCTCGGCCCATAGCCTGCGGGCGCGCCACCACAAGAACAGCGCCGTGCAGAAGCGAAGTGCGATGCCCGGCCAGGTGGCCGCCGCGTGCTCGATCGCGGCCAGGAAGTTCGCGCTCTCGGGGTCCAGGCGCTCGAGCCACTCGTCGTGACCCTCGCTCTCGAGGTAAGGGACCGCCTCCTCGGCGAGTGCCAGGAAGTGGTCACCGTGGCGGTCGCGGACCCAGTCGCGCTCCCCGGTCTCGGCCAGCCGGTCGGCCGCGTACTGGCGAACGGTCTCGAGCAGCCGATAGCGCATCTCGCGATCCCGCTCCTCGGCTACCAACAGCGACTTGTCCACAAGCGACCCGAGCAGGTTCAGGACGTCGTAGCGGTCTATCCCCTCGCCCGCGCAAACCTGCTCAACGGCCTCAGTTGCAGCCCGGCGAAGCCGACAACGACGTCTCAGGACCCAGCGCCATGATCACGTGGGCCGCCGCGATCAGTCGGCAACACGGTCGCCGCCCTGGCGAGGAAGAGCGGCAGGATCGCGGCGAAGCCGAAGCCTGCCGGCGAGGACGGGCCGCGTGTTCGAGGCGCTTTCTGAGTCCGCGCGCGCCGATCGCGACCGTACGGGCTGCAGTCGCGGCTTCGGCTCATGTCTGGCGAGGCCCTGCGGCTCGCCGGTAATACGCAAAGCTTGGACGCGAGCTGGCGGCGCGCTCCACGAAGAGGCGGTTCTTCGTCCGATTGCCGCAGATCGACATGGAACACCAAGCCGCCGACCGGTTCTTCGAGCGGTCGAAGAACGCGTACCCGCCCTGGCGACAACCCCTCAGGCGCGGTGCACGCGTCGAGCAGGTGCTCGCAGTTGTCGAGCAGCACGAGCGCTCGGCGCGAGGCCAGTCGCCCGCAGGCCGCCTGGAGCTCGGTCATGCCCGGGAGCGGGCGGACGCCGAGCGGCTCCGCGATTGCGGCCCCCACCAGCGCGCGATCACTGATGGGGGCTAGGTCGATCCACCACGCGCCGTCAGGGAATCGGTCCAACTGCTCGAGGGCCACCTGGAGGGCGAGCCTCGTCTTGCCGCTCCCTCCCGCACCGGTGAGGGTCACGAGCCGTGACTCCCGGAGGACCGCGCCCAGCTCGGCCAGCTCCCGATCCCGGCCAATGAAGCCGTGAGCTGCGCCTCATTGGAGGATGCCGACGAGGACCGTGGCCACCGCACCATCGACGCCCCGATCGGTGTGGCTCGAGGGCGGGTCCGCCGCCGTGGCCTCGATCGCGACGCTGAGCGGAGCTGGGCCGGAAGCCCTGCGAATGACGTCGCACTGGGCAGCGGTCGCCCTCGGCTACGTTGCCCTCCGTGGTTGGCGACCGCGAGCGCCCGGACGGCCTCTCGCTGAGCTCGCCGGAGGCGGGCCACGTCCAAGCATCCGAGATGCGCTCGCCCGGCGCCACCAGCCCCCGCTCCGCCATGGGCTGAGATATGCCGCCGCGGTGGGCGACCGCCTCTCGCAACGCCGCCTCGTCGCCGTCGGCGAGCAGGAACGTGACTGTCCCCGCCAGGGCTGCACCCGACGATCCTAGCCTCAACACTTCGGCAAATAGGCCACTTGGCCGATGTACCGGCCCACGGGCGGGCTTACGGTCGCCCCCATGGAGAACACAGCGACACATCCGTCCGTCGAGATCACCTCCGAGCATTCGCGCCCCGTTCTGGCCCTGGTTCTGGCCGTTCTGTCGGTGCCCGGATCGACCATGACCTGGGACGTCCTACCCGGCGGGGTTCTGTCGGAGCCACGCCTCGGGCTTTTCCTGCGGCGTTCCGGCAGGCGATCCCACTCCCGCGGGAAGGCCCTCGTGGTCATCGTCATCGCCGGCGCGATGCTGGCGATGATGGCGGTCTGGACGGTGGTGGAGTCGGTGTGAGGCGTGCGGCGCCTCAGCTCGCCCTTGTGGTCTGCGCAGCTTGGCTGGCGGGCGGCTGCGGCGGCGACCCCGGCAGCGCTGAGAGCACGGCCGCCGGCCCTCGCCCCGCGTCACAACCTGACGGCGTCGTGAAGATCGACGGCGACCGCGGCCTCTACGTGAGATGTTCCGGCGGCGGGTCGCCCACGGTCGTCATGGAGGGCGGGACGGGACACGAGCGACTCCTATGCCTTCGCCGAAGCGGCCGTCTCGAAGTCACGCGCGCGTGCGTATACGACCGGGCTGGTCTCGGGCAAAGCGATCCGCCCTCGGGATCGCGCGGTCTCCCGGAACTGGTCGGGGACCTCGAGGCGCTATTCAACGCAGCTGAGATCCCGGTCCGTACGTGCTGGTCGGGACCTCGGGTGGCGGCTACATCACCGCCGGCTATGCGGTGAAGCACCCGCGTCAGGTCGCCGGAATGGTCTTCGTCGAGACCCCGGCTCCGTTCCGAGATCCGCCCAAGGTGATCGTCGAGGAGACGGACCCGGAGCATCCCGGGAACGTCGAGAAGCGCGACTACCTGCAGGTGGAAAAGGACGCCTGGAACGCCCGCGCACGGGTGGCCGACATTCCCGTCAGGATCATCACGGCAAGGGCCTCGGCGGAAACCATCCAGGCGTCGCCGTTTCCATCGGAACGAGGGCGCTTCGCCGAACGTCGAGGACCAGAAGGGCTGGCTCATCCTCAGCCCGCGCGCGAAGCAAATCGTCGTGGACAGCGGACACGCGGTCGAACAGGAGGAACCGGAGCTGGTGATCGATGTCATCCTCGATGTAGTTCGGGATGCCAAATGACGCCGAACTGCGGCGTGCGAACAGCCCTCGCCGCCGGGCTGCTGGCGGCGGCCACGGCGCTAGCGGGACTCTGCGCGCCACCGGCCCTCGCCCAGGACGCGAGCGTGCCCACCTACTCCGCGGTCGCGGGCGAGCCTTTCGATGCCCCCGCCGCGACGTCCGCCAACCTCATCGAAGCCACCTGCTCGGACCTGCGCGACGTGTCCATCAACTGGCGCGACGGAACGCTCGACGCCCGTCCGGGAGCCTCGTAGGCGCGACCATCCCCGACCCTCCACGCGAGCCGCTGCCCGCGCTGCGGGTCGCGGTGCCGGCCACGCAACACGTCTTTCCCGACGTGCCCCGGCCCGTCATCGTCGACGTCAGGGTGAGCTATCGCGTGACCTGCATCGGACCCGGCGGCGACCCCAACGACCCGTTCGACGGCGAGCCCTACGAGTTCAACGGGGTCGACCAAGCGCTCTTCGACGTGCTCGAACCGGCGACCGCGGCCCCCCGACGAGCTGCCCCTCGCCATTTGCCGGCATCACATCGGCGAGTGTGCGCCCTCTGGCGCTCGCGGCGCAACAGGCATGTGAGGAGTCGAAGAAGCGCTTCAACAAGCAGCAGAAGCTGGCTTTGCGCTACGGCGCGCGATTCTGTCTCTCGTCGGCATCGTTGGACACTTTGTTTGCCTACCTGCTGGCGGCAGACCCCGACCCGCTGGTCAGCAAGGCATTGGTCCCCTTCCTTGTTGGCCGTGGTATAGCGCTCGGCTTCTGTGCCGGCGTGTTGTCTGACCTGTACAACTACCCGCCCGATCCGAAATACCGTTCGTCGAGCCGCCATCGGGGGCTTCGGGTCCCACGCGTCGCCGGGAGAGGCGCGCCCGCTGCTGCGTTGAACCGCTACCTGGGCACGCTCGCGCGCTCGGCGAGCCTTTACAAGGCGCTCGTGACCGCGATCGAGCGAGCGCAGGGAGCGACCGTCGGCAAGAGCAAGAGGTTCGAGAGACGCAGATGCTCGCCGCCGCGAAGTACGCGTCACGGCTCGCTGATGTGTTGGAGGACCTTGCATCCGGCAGCAAGATCGCGGCTCGCGCCTCCTCGAGGGTCGCACGCAAGCCACCGTGACCGAAGAGATGGCGGCCCGCGCCAAGGAAGGCTTCGCAGCCGGAGGACTGCCGAAGCCATCGCGCAGCAACTAGGCAAGCTCGGGCGGTTGGGGGGGTTCACGCGAGACGCGCTGCTCGCGCGAATCGCCAGGACGCCCGCGGCGGAGCTTGTCGCCGAGGCCCGGCGCTTCGCGCATGGTTGGGCCGCAACGCGGAAGGCCAACCGTCGAGTGGCGGCGACGCTGCGCTCGTTCGCCCGACAGGCCCGGGGCCGCCCGCTCGCGTCACACTAGCTCCGGGCCCGTGATGTCGGAGGTCTTGCCGGCGTGATCGCCGCCGACGATCACCGCCGCCGCCGCGGCCGCCGGCGGGTCGTCGATGTCACCCTTACGCACCGGCGCTCCGCGCTGGCTTGACTCGGCGAGCGAGGCGGGATTACGGGTGACGAGGATCAGGTCGGACGCGTCGATGGCTGGGCGAGCGAATTGCGTTCGTCTTCGACCCGAGCGCAACCCACGTTCGGTCACTCGTCTTGCCGAGCTGCTACGGTTAACCCTGTGGTTAACGATCCGTTCAAGGCCCTCTCGCACCCGATCCGCCGCGGCATCGTCGAGCGGCTGGCCTCCGGGCCCGCCACGGTTGGCGATGCGACCGGCGGCTTCGGGGTTTCGAAGCCCGCGATATCCAAGCACCTGAAGGTGCTGGAGGAGACCGGCGTGGTGAATCGTGAGGTCGTGGGCCGGACACACCGGCTCTCGCTCGATCCCGAAGTGATGAGCGAGGCGGCCGATTGGATGGATCGCCAACGCGCCCTGTGGGGGCGCCTGTTCGATGTCGTCGACGAGTACCTCAAGGAGGACAAGCCGCAATGAACACCCCACCGACCGTCTCGCCTCAGGAGTGGACGGCCGCACGCGAGGAACTGCTGGTTAAGGAGAAGGAGCTGACCCGCGCCCGCGACGCCCTTGCCGCCGAGCGGCGACGGATGCCGAGGATGGTCGTAGACAAGGACTACGCCTTCGAGGGCCCCAACGGCCCGGCGACACTGCTCGACCTGTTCGACGGCCGGCGCCAGCTGATCGTCTACCGCTTCTTCTTCGACCCCGGCATGGACGACTATCCCGAGCGCGGCTGCGGCGGTTGCTCCTTCCTCGCCGACCAGGTAGCTCACCTCGCTCACCTGAACGCCCGCGACACCACCCTGGTGTTCGTCTCGCGCGCGCCGCAGCCGGAGATCCAGCGCCTCAAGGAGCAGATGGGGTGGGACATGCCGTGGTACACGTTGACCGACGACTTCGACGCCGATTTCGGCGTTGAGGAGTGGCACGGCACCAACGCCTTCATCCGTGAAGACGACCAGCTCTTCCGCACCTACTTCATCGACAGCCGCGGCGACGAGGCTATGGGCACCACCTGGGCCTACCTCGACATCACCGCGCTCGGACGCCAGGAGGAGTGGGAGGACTCGCCCGAGGGCTACCCGCAGACCCCGCCGTACCTGTGGTGGAACTACCACGACGAGTACGAGAAGGAAACGGCTGCGTGATCGCCCACGTGGCAGGCGTCCCGCTGGAGGAGATGGTCCCGGCTGCCGCCGGACTTCTGCTCGCGCGAACCTGGATTATGGTCCACCTTCGACGGCTACGGGATCCGGAGACTTGATCGAGAACACCACGCTCCGCATGGAGCGCACCTACCAGGCGCCGGCCCAGGCGGTCTTCGACGCATGGACGAGCGAGGAGGTGATCCGGCGCTGGTGGCACGCCGAGCATGACTGGGAGACCACTGTCGCCGAGGTCGACCTGCGCGTGGGCGGCGAGGTCCGGGTGGTCATGCGCGACCCCCATGAGGATGTCGAGTACGGCGGCGGCGGCAACTACGTGGAGATAGACCCTCCGAACCGCGTGGCGTTCACCTGGATCTGGGACGGCAACGACACCCGTCAGCTGATCGAGATCGACTTCGAGGAGGCGGACGGTGCGACCACCGTCCGCTTCACCCACAGCGGGTTGTGGGACGAGGAGGCCGTGCGCTCGCACGAGGGTGGCTGGAGCAAGGCCTTCGACAACCTCGGGCGCACCCTGGCGGCTGCCGGCTGATGGGGCTTTACGGCGAGCAGGTCCTGCCGCGGGTGATCAACGCCGTCTGTGGGCTGAAGACCGTCGAGCCGCTGCGAAGCCGCGTGTGCGAGGGCCTGGAGGGCAACGTCGTGGAGATCGGCTTCGGCTCCGGCCTGAACGTCCCGTTCTATCCCGCCGCTGTCACCGGGGTCAGCGCCGTCGAGCCGGCGGGCGTCGGTTGGAAGCTCGCCCAGACACGCGTGAGCGAGTCCAGCGTCCCGGTCCAGCGTTCGGGCCTCGACGGCCAGAGCCTGCCGTTCGCCGACGAAAGCTATGACTCCGCCCTGTCCACCTGGACGCTGTGCACGATTCCCGATGTGGCTGCGGCCCTGGCCGAGATCCGCCGCGTGCTCAAGCCGGGCGGGACCCTGCACTTCCTGGAGCACGGGCTCGCACCGGACGAGAAGGTGCGCCGGTGGCAGCACCGCCTCGAGCCGATGCAGAAGCGGGTCTTCGGAGGCTGTCATCTCACACGTCCGGTCGCCGACATGCTCAGGAACGCGGGCTTCGAGATCACCGAGATCGACGTCTTCTACGAGGACGGCACGCCGAAGTTCCTGGGCGCCGATTCGCTCGGGACCGCGGCGTCGCCTTAGGCCCCTTCGGTTTCGTCTGACGCCAGCGCGACCGCACCCAGCGTTGCAAACGTCGCCGCGCCGGCACCGACGAGGAGCATGGCCTGAGTGGACATCGTCCCTCTGCGGATCTGAACGAGCGACGCGACGGTGTCGGCGGAGTCGAGCACCACGCCCATCCGAAGGACCTGCCGGCGGGTGTTGCCGGTGCTGGTCGCCGTGAGATAGCCCAAGGCGAAGTCACGGGCGCCGAAGAGCTGGCTGACGATCGGCTGCTTGTTCTCCGGATCCAGCCCGAAGACCCGCGCGGCGAGCGGTGGCGACACCCACGCGAGCGCCCCCACCGCCATCCGCACTGCACCGAAGGCTCGGAGGAGGGTGGGTGTGGATTCATCGCCGTGGGGCATGCCGGTAACTTACATGCAGACTGCATGAAAGTGAAGCGACGGACCCAGGCCGACCGCAGCGCGGCGACCAGCGCCGCTCTCGTCGCGGCAGCGCGGCCCCTGTTCGCCGAGCGTGGCTACTCGGCGGTCGGCACCCCTGAGATCGCCCGGGCGGCGGGGGTCAGCCGCGGCGCCCTGTACCACCAGTTCGCCGACAAGGCCGCACTGTTCGCCGCGGTCGCGGAAACGGTCGAAGCGGACGTGACGCGACGAATCACCGACCAGGTCATGGCCGCGGGTGAGAGCGACCCGATGGCCGTGCTGCACGCCGCGATCGATGCCTGGTTCGACGCATGCGACGAACCCGAGGTCCGGCGCGTGTTGCTCATCGACGCACCCGTCGTTCTCGGATGGGAGGGATTTCGCGACCTTGCGCAGCGCTATGGCCTCGGACTTACCGAGCAGTTGCTGCAGGGCGCGATCGACGCGGGCCGGCTGCCTGCATTCGCCACACGACCGTTCGCCAGCGTCCTGATCGGCGCGCTGCAGGAAGCGGCTCTGTTCATGACCGCCGAGCCCGACTCGCGCGCCGAGACCGCGCGAGTGGTGCACGCGATGGTCGACGGACTAACCCAGCGGGACCGCTAGCGCGCGAGCGCCTTCTCCAGCCCCTCCTTGGCCCGGCCCGCCACCCGGTTGAAGATGATCCGGGTGATCGGCTCCGACAGCTTGAAGAGCCCCTTCATGCGCAGGTCGGCGTCATAGGTCACCTCGACCTGGCCGTTTCGCCGGTCCACCTCGATCGTGTCGTCGCTCGTGAAACTGGGAGCCTCGGCCACGAGGCGTACCCGGCGCGGGCGGTCGAGCTCGACGATCTCGTAGACGAGGTCGTTGCGCCGGCCGGCGAACTCGGTGACCACGCGGTAGCGCGAGCCCACCTGGGCCGGGCCGTCACCGAGCGCTTCGGCCTCCACCACGCCCGGGTCCCATTCCTCGACGTGCGAGAAGTGCGCCAGGTAGTCGAAGGTCTCCTCCGGGCTGAGGCCGGACGGAACGCTGTCGCGGAAATGAGCCATCCACGGAAGTACGGATCTCGCGGCCCGGCGGTTGAGGTCAGGCGATGCTCGGCGCCGTGGACGACGGCGTGGCCAGTCCCGCGCCGAGGCCCGCTATGCCGATAAGCAGATGCAGGAAGTTGTCCTCGGTATTGATCGGGATCAGCCCGAAGATCTCGCCGCCGTCGCCGGCGATGAAGCCGGCCAGCGCCACCAGGAGGTAGATCACCCCGAATGCGACGGCATACACGCGGGCGCCGTCGTACGACCCTGCCACCGCGAGCCCAAGCACGCCGGTCGCGATATGGACCACGTTGTGCCAGCCGTTCACGTCGAGGATCCCGAGGACGGCGTCGCGTTCGATCTCGTCTCCGGTGCTGAAGGACGCGTTGTAGAAGAAGCCCGCGATACCGGCCGCCACGAGGGTGAAACCGATCACCAGCGCGTAGACCTGAGCGGGAGATCGTTCGTCCATGGTGAATCAAGCATTCGGTGCTGATCCAGTTTGCCCTGCGCAGCGAAGGAACCGACTAGCCATGGCGAATGACATCCGCGATCTCGCGGACGAGGAGGTCATGCAGCTCGTCCAGGACGGGAATCCCCGTGCCTTTGAGCTGCTCTACGACCGCCATGGCGGCGCGGCCTTCTCGCTCTCTTATCGCATGGTGGGCAACCGAGTGACAGCAGAGGACATAACTCAGGAGGCGTTCCTGTCGATCTGGCGGAGCCGGCTGCGTTACGACCAGGCGCGTGGGAGCGTCCGGACCTGGGTGCTGGGGATCGTCCACAACAGGGCGGTAGATGCGCTCCGGCGGAGTGTCGTGCACGACCGCCGGCGCGAAACGATGGAAGGCATCGAGGAGCGCCACGAGGCGCGCGAGCGCACGGATGTGGAGGCGGCGCGCCGCGAGGAGGCACGCACCATCCGCAGCGCCCTCGAAACGTTGCCGGAAGAGCAGCGCAAGACAATCGAGCTGGCCTACTTCGGGGGCTTCAGCCACAGCCAGATAGCCGAGTTGCTCAACGAGCCCATAGGTACCGTCAAGGGCCGAATGCGGCTCGGCTTGGACAAGATGCGGCGCCAGCTCTCCGAGGGCTACGCGGCAGGGGGATTTGCATGACCGCCAGAGACCACACTCACTACAGGGAGGACATCGGCGCCTATCTGTTGGGCGCGCTCACCGACCTCGAGCGACAGGCATTCGAGACTCACATCGGCAACTGCGCGGAGTGCCGCGACGAGATCGAACAGCTGAGGCCCGCCGCCGATGCCCTGCCCCGCTCCGTGGAGCAGGTCGAGCCGCCTCCCGCACTCAAGGCGGCGCTGATGGAGATCGTGGAGCGCGAGGCGGCCGAAGCGGCGCCGGAGGGGGCGGCCCCCCAACGCCAGTCCTTGCGCGAGCGCCTGCGCTTCCCGGCGATGCGCCCGGCCCTGGCTCTCGGCGCACTGCTGCTCGGCCTGATCGCCGGGTTCGGGGTGGCCCAGCTGGGCGGCGACACCGACGAGCGGACGATCGTTGCCACCGTCGACCAGAGCCGTCTGCCCCGGGCCAGCGGCGACCTCCAGGTGGAGGGAAACGGCAAGGACGGCGGGATCCTGCGGCTGGAGGACATGCCCACGCTCGAGGAAGGTCAGGTGTACCAGGCGTGGGTCCAGCGCGATGGCGGCTTCGTGGCACAGCCGACCTTCGAGGTCGGCGCGGACGGCGCGGGTGCCGCGGCGGTGCCCGACGACCTGAGCAATGCCGAGGCCGTGCTCGTGACCCGCGAGCGCCGTGGCGGCGCGCGGGCCCCCACGGAGCGTCCGGTCATCAGCGTGCCTCTCTAAGCGTCCCCTGAGCGGACACACGCTCACTAATCTGAGCGTCCGGCCCATGGACGTCTGCTATCGCCATCCCAACCGGGAGACCGGGGTTCACTGCTCCAACTGCGGGCGGCCCATCTGCCCTGACTGCATGACGACCACGCCGGTCGGGATGCGCTGCCCCGAGTGCGCCCGGCAGCGCACCCAGGTGCGCACGATGCGCTCGGCCTCGACCGAGCCCCGGCTCACCTACCTGCTGATCGGCATCAACGTCGTCGTCTTCCTGGGCGCCACTCTCGGCGGCGCCAGCGCCACGAGCGGCGGCGTGAGCGGCAGCGAGCTGCTCACCGAGGGAGCCCTGTCCCGCGTCGCGATTGCCGACGGCGAGTACTGGCGGCTGGTCACGGCCGGCTTCCTGCACGCCGGCTTCTTCCATCTGCTGCTCAACATGCTGTCCCTGTGGATCCTCGGCTCGATACTCGAGCCCGCGGTGGGGCGCGCGCGCTTCGCGCTGATCTACTTCGTGTCGCTTCTGTGCGGCTCCTTCGGGGCGCTCCTGCTGCAGCCGACCGGGCTGACGGTTGGGGCCTCGGGGGCGATCTTCGGCCTGATGGCCTCAGCCGCGATCTACGCCCGCAACCGCGGGCTCAGCCTGATGGAGAGCGGTCTCGGCGTCTGGATCGGCCTGAACCTGGTGATCACGTTCGTCGTGCCTGGCATCTCGATCGGAGGTCACATCGGCGGCCTGATCGGCGGAGCCCTGGCCACGCTCGTGCTGTTCGACCTGCGCGATCAGGTGCGGATCGGGGCGGGGGTGACGGCGGCGCTCTGCGCGGTGCTCGGGGCGGTCGCCGTGGCGGGCTCGATCGCGGTGGCGGGCTGAGCTACCGCCTACCCGCCCCTGCGGCCCGACCCAAATCCAACTCGATCGACCGCCGCGTCGGCGGCGCCTCGAACACGTCCGGGATGGAAGATGTGCGCAAGCAACTCCACGCCGTCCACGAGCCGTGGCCCGGGGCGCGAGAAGTAGGCCGCGGCGTCCACCGCCACAACGCGGGCGCCCAGGCCGGCCAGCCGCTCGCGCTGCTCCATCGTCTCCGCGGCGGCCTGCTCGGCGTAGTAGCCGCACGGCATCGAGACCACGATCTCCGGACGGGCCGCCTCGACCTCGGCCCATTCGGCCGTGCGCGATTTCTCGCCGGGCAGGCCGAGCATGTCCTCGCCGCCGGCCAGCTCGATCATCTGCGGCACCCAATGGCCGCCCACGTAGACCGGGTCCAGCCATTCGAGCGCCGCCACGCGCGGCCGCGGATCGCCCGCGATGGCGAGCTCCACCTCCTCGACCCTTTCGGCGGCCTCCTCGGCAAGCCGCTCGCCCGCCTCGGGCACCCCGGCTGTCTCGGCGAGCCGCGGGATGTCGGCCAACACCTCGCCGAAGGTCGACGGGTCGAGCGAGACCACCTCCGGCTCGGTGGGGAGCCGGGCGGCCACCTCGCGGACGTCGTCGAAGGAGACCGCGCACACCTCGCACACGGCCTGTGTGACGATCAGGTCGACCTCGAGATCGGCCAGCACATCCGCGTCGAGCTCGTAGAGAGCCTCGCCGGCCCCGGTGCGCTCGCGCACGGCCGCGTCGATATCGGCAGCCGACAGGCCCTCCCCGATCACGCTGCGTGTCAGATGGGGGAGTTGTTCGACGCCGGGCGGGTAGTCACACTCATGCGTCACGGCGACGACGCTGTCGCCGACGCCGAGGGCAAACAGCATCTCGGTGGCTGACGGGACAAGAGAGGCGATCCGCACGGAGACGAGAATGGCACGTTTGAGCAACGAAGAGATCGAACAACGGCTGCAGTCCCTCGACGGATGGGAGCGGGACGGGGAGGCCATCCGGAAGGGGTTCGACAACGGCGACTTTCAGGGCTCGGTCGACTTCGTCAACCGGCTCACTCCGGAAGCCGAGGCGATGAACCACCATCCCGACCTCGAGATCTCATGGAAGACGGTGACCGTCACGATCAGCACCCACAGCGAGGGCGGCCTCACGGCCAACGACTTCGAGCTTGCGAAGAAGATCGACTCCCTCTGATTCACTGCTACGCTCGCTCAAGTCCCCCTGAATGAGCGACGACGATCGACCTCGAAGTAAGCGGTTGAAGCCTCGGGAGGGCGGCGGTCTCAGATGACCGAGCTGCTCCTCCTGTTCGGCGTGGCCGTGTTGGTAGCCGCTAACGGCTTCTTCGTCGCGGCCGAATTCGCGCTCGTGCGCACACGGGAGAGCCGTGTGGAGGCAATGCGCGATGAGGGTCGGCGCGGCGCCGCGCTGGTGCTCAAGCAGATCGACACGATCGACGAGTACCTGTCTGCCTGCCAGCTCGGCATCACGATGGCGTCGCTGGGCATCGGCTTCCTGGGCGAGCCGGCCATCGCGAGCCTCATCGAGAACGGGATCGGCGATTCCGTCTCCCACGGTGTCTCGCTGGCCATCTCGATCTCGATCGCCTACCTGATCACCACCGCCCTCCACATCACCGTGGGCGAGCAGGTGCCCAAGATCTACGCGATCGTCCACGCGGAGAAGACGGCTCTGCGCGTGGCCCGCCCGCTGCACTGGTTCCGGACGGCCCTGAGCCCGCTGATCTGGCTGCTCAACACCGCCTCCAACTGGATGCTGCGCCTGGTGGGCGTCGATGCCAAGGCCGAGTTCGAGGAGATCAGCTCCTCTGAGGACCTCAAGCTCCTGATTGCGCAGAGCGCGACAGGGGGCAAGCTCGATCCCGGCGAGGCGGGCATGCTCTCGGGTGTATTCCACCTGCACGAGCAGCAGGCGCGCCAGGTCATGACGCCGATACCGGCAGTGGTGACGGTCGACGCCTCGGAGACGGTCGAGAACGCCCTGCGGCGCGCGGTCGACTCGGGCCACACCCGGCTGGTCGTGACAGAGGACGACAACACCGACCGCATCAAGGGTGTCGTGCACGTGAACTCGCTCACGCGGCGCCTGATGAACGAGGGATCGAAGGCGCCGATCGGCGACAGCATCAAGGACGCGCTGATCGTGCCGGAGACCAAACCGCTCGACGACCTCCTGGCCGACCTCCAGCGCGAGCGGGCCTCGCTCGCAGTGGTGGTCGACGAGTACGGGCGCACGGAAGGCATCGTCACGATCGAGGACATCATCGAGGAGGTCGTGGGCGAGATCGCCGACGAGACAGACCCGGCCGTCGCCGGCGTGCGGCGCCTCGCGAACGGCGACTGGTGGGTCCGCGGGCACGTCCCGATAACGGACCTCGCCGACTACGGGCTCGACATGCCGGTGGACTCCGAGGCCTACAACTCAGTCGGCGGGTTCGTCTTCGGCGAGCTGGGCCGGTTGCCCAAGCGCGGCGACATGGTGCAGGTCAACGGCTACTCGCTGCGGGTGGAGGCCGTTCGCCAGAACCGGGTCGAGGCGGTGCGGATCCGCGACCATCACCCGGGCGACGAGCGTCAGCGCAATAACGGCGCGGACCGCCCCGTCGAGCAGGCCGCAGCGACTCCCCGCGGCCAGAGCGAGCGCCCGAAGAACTGACCCCGATCCGTCCGCCGTGCGGGCTACGGTCGATGACAGAAGTGCTATGTGGTGCGTGAAGCTCAGTGATTCGCAGCGCGACGCTCTCCGCACGCTGCTCGCGGACCAGGAGGACCGCCCGCAGGTGGTGAGCGATGCCCTCCAGGCTCTAGAGCTGGCCCGCTGGGATGACCTGCCGGAGGCCACCTTGCCATGGGACCGAGTCGCCGAACTGGCCGAGAGCCAGAACATCGGCGAGGCCGACGTGGTCTGGGATCTCGCGGTACGCGCGCGCCCGGTACCGCGCTAGCGCTTCTCGTACTCGTAGAAGCCCGAGCCCGCCTTGCGGCCGAGCTTGCCCTCGTCGATCAGCTGCCGGACCCGGTCGGGCACGTCGGCGCCGATCGACTCGCCGATCGCCGCCGCCACGTCCAGCCCGACGAAGTCGAGCAGCGCGAGCGGGCCCATCGGGTGGCCCGCGCCGAGCTTCATGCAGGTGTCCACTGACTCCGGGGCGATCCCGTTGCGCTCGAGCAGTCGGACGGCGTCGAAGAGGTAGGGGAAGAGCAGCTTGTTGACGACGAAGCCGGCCGCATCGGGCACCTCGACGGCGGTCTTGTCGAGCCGCTCGCAGAGCTCGCGCAGCTCCCTGCGGGTCTCCTCGCTGGCCTCGTCAGGGAAGGACAGCTCGACCAGCTTCATCTTCTCGACCGGGTTGAAGACGTGCAGCGCCGCAAAGCGGTCCGGGCGGCCGCTCGCGCGTGCTAGGTCGGCCACCGAGAGCGAGGACGTGGTGGTGGCGAGCATCACGCTGTCGGGCAGCAACTCGCCCAGCCGCCGGTGCAGGTCGGCCTTCACCTCAGGATCCTCGGCGACGGCCTCGACGACGATGTCGCAGCCCTCGAGCTCCGCGAGATCGGTCACCACGCGGGCGTTCTCAGCTCGGGTTCCCGCCCGTTCGGCCGAAGCTTGGCTGCGTGCCCACACGACCACCTCGTGGTGCTCTCGGGCCGCCCTCGCCAGGCCGCACGCAATCGCGCCGCTTCCCACTATTCCCAGTTGATGAGCCACATTCGCGCCTTGGTTGACTGGTCAGTCAATGAAGTAGGCTTACCACATGAACGGCGAGCGCGCGGCGCGCGCGAGCGTTCGCCATCACGCGGCCTGGAGGAAGCTCGAACATGCGGAACGGAAACGGTCGCGAGGTAGTAATCGTCGAGGCGGCACGCACCCCGGTAGGCCGCGGCCACCCGGAGAAGGGTTACTACAAGGACACCCATCCCAACGAGCTTCTCGGGTCGACGTACACCTCCGTGATCGAGCGCGCGGGCATCGAGCCTTCTGACGTGGAGGACGTGATCACGGGCTGCGTCCAGCAGTACGGCGAGCAGATGTTCAACGTCGGGCGAAACGCCTGGCTGCAGGCCGGGCTGCCGGTGGAGACGCCGGCCACGACCGTCGACCGCCAGTGTGGCTCGGCCCAGCAGGCCGTGAACTTCGCGGCAGCCCTGATCGCGTCCGGCGCGCACGACGTGGCCATCGGGTCCGGCGTCGAGCACATGGGACACATCCCGATGGGGGTCGGCTTCAAGTGGGTGGACGACGTGGGTTCGCCCTGGCCGCCGGAGATGATGGAGCGCTACAACCTGGTTCCGCAGGGCATCTCGGCCGAGATGATCGCCGACCAGTGGGAGATCCCTCGCTCGGAGCTCGACGAGATCGGCATGCGCTCGCATCAGAACGCGCACCGGGCCACCGAGGAGGGGCGTTTCGAGCGCGAGATCGTCCCGTTCCAGGTCAACGGCGACACCTACGTGAGCGACCAGGGAATCCGTCCGGACACGAACATCGAGGCGCTCTCCCAGCTCAAGCCGGCCTTCAAGGAGGACGGCAAGATCACCGCCGGCAACTCCTCGCAGATCTCGGACGGCGCGGCCGCGGTGCTCCTCATGGAGCGGGGGAAGGCGGAGTCGCTCGGCCTCAAGCCGCGCGCCCGGATCGTCGACCAGACCACGGTCGGCGTGGACCCGGTGATCATGCTCACCGGCCCGATTCCGGCAACCAGGAAGCTGCTGGAGCGCAACGGCATGACGATCGGCGACATCGACCTGTTCGAGGTCAACGAGGCTTTCGCCTCGGTGGTGGCGGCGTGGCGCCGGGAGCTCGAGCCCGACATGGACCGGGTGAACGTCAACGGCGGCGCCATCGCCCTCGGCCACCCGCTCGGTTCCACCGGCGCGCGCCTGATCACGACGCTCGTGCACGAGCTCGAGCGCTCTGACAAGGAAGTCGGCCTCGTGACGATGTGCTGCGGCGGCGGCCTGGGCACGGGCACCCTCATCCAGCGCGTCTAAGTCTCCAAGCGGTTCCCGCACCGCCTCCTCCGCGGTTAGCGGCGGGACGGTGCGGGGTACCCTCGCCACGTGCCGGTTTCGACGCAGGGGACGCTCCTGGACGGGCGCTACCGGGTCATCAGGCACTTGGGCTCCGGAGGCATGGCCTCGGTTCTCCTGTGCCAGGACGAGCGCCTTGACCGCCTCGTGGCGGTCAAGCGGCTGCATGCCGAGAGCCCCGAGGACATCGAGAGGCGCTTCGCGCGCGAGGCCAAGCTCGGGGCGTCGCTCAACCATCCCAACCTCGTCTCGGTGTTCGACACCGCCACCGACGCCGAGGGCGTCCTGATCGTCATGGAGTACGTGCCCGGGGAGCCCTTGTCACGGGCGCTGCGCCAGGGCCCGCTCGGCCCGCACAGAGTGGGCAGCATGGCTACCGAGATCGGGGAGGCGCTCGACCACGCCCACGAGCAGGGCGTGATCCACCGCGACGTCAAGCCGGGCAACGTGCTGCTGCGCAACGACGGGGCGAGCAAGCTCGTCGACCTCGGCATCGCCACGGTCGCCGACGGGACGCGCATCACCCGAAGCGGGACGGTGTTGGGCACCGCTGCCTACATGGCGCCGGAGCAGCTGGAGGGCCGCGAGCCGGGACCGGCGGTGGACATCTACGCCCTGGCCGCTGTGTGCTTCGAGGCGCTCGCGGGCCGGAAGCCGCGTGACGGCGCCACCCCGCTTCAGATCGCCCACTCGATCGCGTCCGAGCCGGCGCCGGACCTGCGTGAAAGTTGGCCCGCGGCGCCGGCCCCTGCCGCGGAGCTGCTGAGTCAGGGCATGGCGCAGGATCCCGGGGATCGCCCGCGTTCGGCCGGCCGGATGGGGGCCGAGCTGGCGCGTGCCCTCGACGCGCCGCCCGCAGCCGCCCACCGCCCGAACGCGGCGCATCCGGCCGGCCGCGACCGCCACACCACCCACCCGGTCGCGGCGGCTCCCGCTGATCATTGCCGCTGTGATCCTCGCGCTGGCGGTCGCCGTGGGCGCTGCCGCGCTCAGCTCCGGTGGGGGCGGTGGCGATGGAGCCGGCCCGGGATCGCGCCCAGTCCCAGCCTGCACCCACGCCCGCTCCCGAAACCGAGCGGAGCGGCCGGAGCCGGAGCCCGAGCCCGCGCCGGCCGCCGCGCCCGCCCCGCGCCCGAGCCGGAGCCCGAGCAGCCGGCCGGCGACGGCGCGAGCGGCGCCGAGCTCAACCAGCAGGGCTTCGCGCTGCTCGGCGCCGGGCGCTACGACGAGGCGATCCCGTTGCTCCAACGGGCCGTGGAGTCGTTCCCGCCGGGAACGAGCGACCTCAACTACGCGTACGCGCTCTTCAACCTCGGCAAGGCGCTGCGGCTCGCCGGCCGCCCGGACGAGGCGATCCCGTTCCTCGAGCAACGCCTCCAGATCCCAAACCAGACGGGGGTCGTGCGAAGGGAGCTCGCGCTGGCGCGGCAGGCCGCGGGCGGGTAACCCTCGTCAGGCCGCGACGGCGGAGCCCAGGGCGTCGACGATCGCCGGGCGGTCGCCGAAGGGCATCGCGAGCAGCGTGGTGGCGCCGGCACGCTCGTAGGCCGCGAGGCGCTCGTCGAGCTCGCCGGGGCGGCAGCAGATGGCGGAGCCGTCGATCAGCTCGGCTGTGAGGGCGGCGCCCGCGCCGGCTCGGTCTCCGGCCATGAACCGCCGCTGCACCTCCCGCGCGGCCTCGCCCTGGCCGAAGCGCTCGGCGGTCTCGACGTAGAAGTTCTTGCCCTTGGCACCCATTCCGCCCAGGTACAGGGCCAGCCAGGGTCGCGCGAGGTCACGGGCGCGGTCGACATCGGAGTCGACGCAGACCATCACCACGGGCGAGATGTCCACGTCGGTGCCCGCGAAGGGCTCGAGCAGCTCGGCCGCGCTTTCGGGCGTGAACATGAAGGGCAGCCAGCCGTCGGCGATGCGCGCCGTCTGCTCCACCGACCGCGGGCCGATCGCGCCCAGATAGATCGGGATGTGCTCTCGCACCGGCCGCACCAGCAGGCGCAGCGGCTTGCCCAGGCCCTCCGGATCCACCGGCAGGCGAAACTCCTCGCCCGCGTACTCGAGGCCGCCTTCCCGGGCCAGCGCCTTTCTCACGATCTCTACGTATTCACGCGTGCGGACCAGCGGCCGGGCAAACGGCACGCCGTGCCAGCCCTCCGACACCTGCGGCCCGGACACCCCCAGGCCCAGCCGGAAGCGGCCGCCCGAGAGGGTGTCGAGCGTGGCGGCCGTCATCGCGGTCATCGCCGGAGTGCGGGCCGGGATCTGCATGAGCCCCGAGCCGAGACCGATTCGCTCGGTCACGGCGCTCAGGTGGCCGAGCACCGACACCACGTCCTGGCCCCACGCCTCGGCCACCCAGACCGAGTCGAGCCCGGCGCGATCGGCCTGCTGTGCGAGCTCGATCTGCTCCTGCGGAGAGAACCAGGGCCAGTAGGCGACGTATAGGCCGATGCGCACGATGGCATCCTATGGCGTCATGACCACCACGACCGAGGCGGTCCTGCCGCTGATCCCGTCCGACGAGGAGCGGCAGATCCGCGAGGCGGTGCGGGGCATCTGCGACGAGTTCCCCGCCGACTACGCCCGGACCAAGCACGCCGAGGGGCTGCCGCCCACCGAGCTCTGGGACGCGCTCGCCGAGAAGGGCTACCTCGGGGTCAACGTGCCCGAGGAGTGGGGCGGCGGTGGCCTGGGGATGAGCGTGCTGGCCGCCGTGGGGGAGGAGATCACGTCGGCAGGGAAGTCGCTTCTGCTGATCGTCGTCTCGCCCGCAATCGTGGGCAGCATCCTGGCCCGCCACGGGACCGACGCGCAGAACGAGCACTGGCTGCGGGGGATCGCGGCCGGCACGGTGAAGGTGGCGTTCGCGATCACCGAGCCCGACGCCGGCACCAACTCGCACAACCTCGCCACGTCGCTCGACCGGCGCGGCGACGGCTTCGTGCTCAACGGCCAGAAGACATACATCTCCGGGGTCGAGCACGCCGACGCGGTTCTCGTGGTGGCCCGCAGCCGGCTCCCCGACGGCAAGCTCGGGCTGCCCTCGCTGGCCATCGTGGACGTGGACGCACCCGGCTTCACGCGCGACGAGATCCCGATGCCATACGTGGGCCCGGACAAGCAGTGGACCTTATTCTTCGACGATGTCCAGCTCCACGAGGAGCGCCTGATAGGCGGGGAGGGCGGCGGCCTCGGCCCGGTCTTCGATGGGCTCAACCCGGAGCGCATCATGGGCGCCGCGATCGCCTGCGGCATGGGCCGGCGCGCACTCGCGAAGGCGGCCGCCTACGCCAACGAGCGCTCCGTCTGGGGCGCGCCGATCGGCACCCACCAGGGAATCGCCCACCCGCTCGCCGAGGCGAAGATCGAGCTCGAGTTGGCGCGGCTGATGACGCAGAAGGCCGGCGCCCTCTACGACGCCGGAGCGCCCGGCGCCGGGGAAGCCTCCAACATGGCGAAGTTCGCGGCGGCCGAGGCCGCGATCAAGTGCGTGGACCGGGCCATCCAGACCCACGGAGGTAACGGCTTCGCGCTCGAGTACGGGCTGAGCGACATGTGGTGGGGCGCGCGGCTGACGCGGACGGCGCCGGTGTCGCGCGAGATGATCCTCAATTACGTGGCCGAGCATTCGCTCGGGCTGCCGAAGAGCTACTAGCGCGATGGCCACGATGCGAGCACTGGTAGCCCGGCCCTCGGCCCCTCAGGGAATCGAGCTGGGGGAGGTCGAGGCGCCCACGCCTGTGCCGAGCGAGGCGCTGGTGGAGGTGCGCGCCGTCTCGCTCAACCGCGGCGAGGCGCGCTACCTGCCCAACCGCGAGGAGGGCACCGTCCACGGCTGGGACGTGGCGGGGGTGGTGCGCGAGCCCGCGGCCGACCGCAGCGGCCCGGCACAGGGTGCGCGCGTGGTCGGGCTCATGGACGAGGGTGCCTGGGCCGAGTTGGCCGCCGTTCCCACGCGCCGCCTGGCGCAGCTGCCGGAGGGCGTGAGCTTCGAGGACGCCTCGACTCTGCCGGTGGCCGGGCTGACCGCCGTGAGGGCGCTCGACGTGGCCGCGCCCCTGCTCGGTCGCAGCGTGCTCGTGACCGGAGCATCCGGCGGGGTGGGGCGCTTCGCCGTGCAGCTGGCACACCACGGCGGTGCCGACGTGACCGCGGTGGCGTCGAGCCCCGAACGCGCGCAGGGCCTGACCGAGCTGGGCGCGGACCGGGTCGTGGAGCGCATCGACCCCGACGGTCCGTTCTACGACGTGATCCTGGAGTCCGTGGGCGGCGGCTCGCTCGCCACAGCGCTGACGCGGGTAGCCGAGCGGGGGATCATCGTGGCCTTCGGCATCTCGTCGGGCGAGGAGACGACGTTCAACGTGTCGTCGTTCTACCCCCGCTCGGGCGCCCGCCTCTACGGGCTGCGCGTGTTCAACGAGCTCGACCACCACGACTCCGCGGTGCGCGACCTGAGCTTTCTCGCCGCCGAGGTCGCCGCGGGCAGGCTCGATACCCAGATAGGCCTCACCTCGAGCTGGACCGAGGCCGGCGCGGCCCTGGAGGCGCTGGTCGAGCGGCGCGTGCGCGGCAAAGCGGTCCTGACGATCGACTGAACGAGCAGACTCCGCCGCCACCTGGGGCCCCGCAAGCAGTGACACCTGCAGGTGGAGCAGGATGGGCTCGAGCTCGGTCACGTTCTCCGCGCCGTCTTCACGGATGCGCCGCACCACGAGATCGTCGACGGCCGCCACCACAGCATGGAAGATCTCGGGCGGCGGTTCGGGCAGCGCCGGCATCTCGGCGCGGGCGTCCTGCTGCAGCTCGGCGATCTGCGCGGCGTAGCGGTCCCGCAGAACCTCGCGTCGCTCGGCTGCCCGCGGTCCCGCTGCGCCCACCTCGATCAGGAAGACACGGGCCAGGGCGGGCTCGGCCGCGAGCCAGCGCAGGTATGCGGAGATGCCGGCCCGCGTCCGCTCGAGCCACGAGTCCGGCCCCTCCTGAGCGTCACGGACACGGGCGAAGAGCTCGTCGGCCGCTGCCTCGTACGCCGCCAGGAAGCAGTCCTCCTTGTCGCGGAAGTGGTCGTAGAACGTCTTCTTCGAGACGCCCGCCCCGCGCACGATGTCGTCGATGGTCGCGCCGGCATAGCCCTTCTCGGCCACCGCGCCCCCCACCGCCTCGAGCAGGCGCGTGCGCTGCGATTCCGTCACGACCCGGGGGTCGAGCCCGTGGGTTCCACGAGGCAGCCGGCGGGGGATTTCGGGCACGCTCGACATTATGTACGGCTTGGTACATTACCGCGCATGGACCTGACGCTCTCGCCTTCAGAAGAGGCGTTCCGCGACGAGCTGCGCTCCTGGCTCGCCGACAACCACCCCGGTGAGGACCCGCCCGGCGAGGACGAGGCCTTCGACCACCGCCGCCAGTGGCAGCGCCGGCTGTACGACGCCGGCTATGCGGGGTTCTCGTGGCCGAAGGAGTACGGCGGCCGCGGAGCGACGCTGATCGAGCAGGCGCTGTTCGGCGAGGAGATGGCGAGGGCGCGCGCGCCGCAGCCGGCCAACGTACTCGGCATGGTGATGGGCGGTCCGGTGGTGATCCACCACGGCACCGACGACCAGAAGGAGCGCTGGCTCAAGCCGATCCTGACCGGCGAGGAGATTTGGTGCCAGGGCTTCTCGGAGCCCGAGTCGGGCTCGGATCTGGCCTCGCTCAAGACCAAGGCGGTCAAGTCGAACGGCGAGTGGGTGGTCACCGGCCAGAAGGTCTGGACGACGTTCGCCCACAAGTCGAAGTGGTGCATGCTCGTCGCGCGCACCGACCAGGACGCGCCCAAGCACCAGGGCCTCACCTACTTCATCATGGACATGGAGCAGGAGGCGGTGCAGGTCCGGCCGCTGCACCAGATCACCAACCAGCCGGAGTTCAACGAGCTCTTCATCGAGGAGGCGCGCATCCCCGACGAGAACGTCGTCGGCGGGGTCGGCAACGGCTGGGGAGTGGCCATCACCACGCTCATGAACGAGCGCGCCGGCCTCGGAGCGTCGGCGGCGGCCGGCGTGAGGATCGCGCTCGAGGAGGTCAAGGAGCTGGCGCGCGAGCGCGGCGTGACCGACGACCCGGTCTTCCGCCAGCGGCTCGCTCAGCTGACGATCGAGGTCGAGCTGCTTGCGCCTCAACTCGTGGCGCGGCCTGACCCGGATCATGAAGTCGGGCGTGCCCGGCCCCGAGGGCTCGCTGCCCAAGTGGCAGTGGGGCGAGATCAACCAGGCGCTCACCGAGCTCGCCGTGGACATCCTTGGCGAGGACGGCGCGGCCTGGGAGTCCACCTGGACCTACCGCCTGCTGCGCTCGCGCGCGAACTCGATCGAGGGCGGGACCACCGAGATCCTCAAGAACATCATCGCCGAGCGCGTTCTCGGCCTGCCCAAGCTGCGCTAGAGAGGCCTGTGAGATGAACTTCGACTTCACCGACGACCAGCAGGCGATCAAGCGCACCGCCAACGAGTTCCTCGGCGCGCGCTTCAAGCCCGAGCGGGTGCGCGAGCTGGCCGAGGCAAAGAGCTACGACGACGACGCCTGGAAGGAGATGTGCGAGCTCGGCTGGGCCGGCATCTTCATCGGCGAGGAGCACGGCGGCCAGGAACTCGGCACCGTCGAGCTGATCATCCTGATGGAGGAGCTCGGCTACGCGCTGGCGCCGGTGCCGTTCTTCTCCAACTCGGCCGCCGGGCTGGCCATCCAGTACGCCGGCTCGGACGAGCAGCGAGCACGCTGGCTGCCGGGCCTGGCCTCCGGCGAGCTCACCGGGACGGTCGGCCTGCTCAAGGATGGGGAGGCCCGCCTGGTGCCCGACGCCGACAGCGCCGACGTGATCGTGCTCACCGGGCCCGACGGCGAGCGTGGTGGTGGAGCGCTCGGACGCCGAGGTCGAGCCGTTCGAGACCATGGACGCCACCCGCCGGTTCGCGCGCGTGCGCGCTGACGGCGGCGATCCGCTGCCAGGTGACATCGACGAGGCCCTGGACCGGATCGCGGCGGCGCTGGCGGCCGAGAGCGTCGGCGTGGCCCAGAAGGCCATGGAGATGGCGGTCGAGTACGCGCGCGACCGCAAGCAGTTCGACCGGCCGATCGGCGCCTACCAGGCGGTCTCGCATCGCTGCGCGCAGATGCTCCTCGAGGTCGAGGGAGCGCGCTCGGGCGCGTACTACGCGGCCTGGTGCGCCGACTCGGAGCCGCAGACGCGCTCGCTGGCAGCGTCGCTGGCGAAGGCCTACGCGTCCGACGCCGGCTGGCGGGTGTGCTCGTCGTCGCTCCAGGTGCACGGCGGGATCGGCTTCACCTGGGAGCACGACCTGCACTTCTTCCTCAAGCGGGCGAAGACGAACGCGCTCATGTTCGGTTCCGCCGCCGAGCACCGCGAGCGGGTGGCGCAGCGGTCCGGGCCTCGAGGCGCCGGCGAGCGTCGCGTAGACCCCTAACGCGGTTTCGTCAGCGCCGCCGCGAGCGGCGACAGCACGCCGAGCTTCTCGCGCTCCGGCACCTGCTCGGTGTGAACCTCGGGGCGCGGCTCGGAGACCACGTGGTGCACGGGCACCGAGGTGAGCTTGCCCAGGCGCCGCGGCAGATCGACGCCCAGCCAGCGCGACGAGCCGCTGGGCAACGTGGAGACCACGATCTCGTCGAACTTCATCGGGTCGAAGGCCTCCATCGCCGCCACCACCGGGTCGCGGTCGCCGACGGCTGCCGCTGACGTGCTCGAGGCCGGCGGCTCGCATCTTCTCGAGGGCGGCCTCGAGCTGGACCTTGCCCTCCGCGGCTTCCGCGGGAACGACGAGCACGAACCGGCAGGGCCCCTTCTCCGTGCGCTCGCGGAGGGCGGCCATCAGCTCGTCCGCCGTGGCCGTGACGTTGGCCACCACCAGCACGCTGTTCTCCCAGGCCATCGCAAGGTCTCCTCTGCTCGTGACGACTGCCACGAGAATAGCGCGACGGGCGGCCCCCAAGAGGGCCGCCCGTGCGCGTGACCTGCGATTTCGGACTGACTGACTAGAGCTTCAGCCGCAGCGGATCGGACGTCCGCCAGCCGTTGCCCTTCGAGTCCTTGGCGTCGATCCGCAGCTGGACCTTGAGGCCCTTCTGCGAAGCGTTGTCGAGCAGGCGCATTCCACGCTTGCCGAGCTTCACCTGCGACCGTCTTGGCCTTCTTGCCCTTGAGCTTGTAGGACTTCGAGCCGATGCTCTTGCCCTTGTAGACCAGGTGCACCTTGCCCTTGCAGCTGCCGGTGGTGCACTTGAGCTTCAGCCCCGCCGTGCTCCCGGCCAGGGAGACCGACTTGGCGCTGTGCTTGACGCGCAGGAAGCCGCCGAGCACGATCTCGCAGCCGCGCACGAGGTCGCGCTTGTCGACCACGAACGCAGGTCGAAGCCGTCGCCGCACTCCACGCGGTCCTCGGCGCGGTCGCGCGAGCGGATCAGGTCTTAGCCCGCTGCCGCCGGAGAGGAGATCCTTGCCGTCGGTGCCCTTGATGCGGTCGTTGCCGTCATCGCCGTTCAGGGTGCTCTTGATGAGCCGAGCGAGCCCCTTGCTGCCGAACGATCTCGTCGTCGCCGCCGCCGGCGTTCAGCACCAGCTGCTCGGAGCGTGCCGATGTCGAGGTTGAACGGACCGGGCGTCGGGGTGGGGCCGATGCGGTCGAACTGCCACGCGGCCCGGAGTGCTCGAGGGCTTGACCTCGAACTCCTCGTCGCCGCCGCCGCCGTTGACCTCGACGGTGTCGTTGCCGCCTCGCCGTCCTCGTTGTCGTCGTCGTCATCGCCGGGGTTCCAGACCATGGTGTCGTCGCCCGCCTCGCCGCCGGCCACCAAGTCACGGGTGCCCAGCGGGCTGCGCTGTCGACACTCGAGCCGGTCGTTGCCGCCGGCCACCCCTGATCAGTGTCGGCGCGTCGCCGGTCTCGAGATGTCGTCGCCTTCGCCGCCGTCGGCGTCGATCGTCGAACGGGTGATGGCCCGCCGCCCACCGTTCTTGTTGAGCGTGTCTCACCGCCGTTGCCGCTTGAAGTCCAGCCGCTCGGACGTGCCGATGTCGAGGTTGAACGGACCCGGGAGGCGTCGGGCCGGTGCGGTCGAACTGGACGCGGCCGGGCGTGGCCGAGGGCTCGACCTGAACTCCTCGTCGCCGCCGCCGCCGTTGACCTCGATCGTGTCGCTGCCGGCGCCGCCCTCGTTGGGGTCGTCGCCGTCACCGGGGTTCCAGACCAGCGTGTCGTCGCCGCCCTCGCCCAGCGACTGGTCACGGGTGCCGGGCGGGTTGTTGTCGCCCTCGATGCGGTCGTTGCCGCCACCGCCTCGGACCGTGTCGGCGAACTGCGCTGCCGCGGACGGTGTCGTCACCGCCGCCGCCGGCCAGACCGCTCACGGGGGCGACCAGCTGCGGGGAAGCGGCCGCATCGACCCCGGTCGAGGGTGATCAGCGTTGGCCTGCGGCCCGCCGTTGACCTCGAATCGCCGTGATCGCGCTGCAGTTGGGGTTGCCGCCGATCGCGGCCGCATTGACCTGGACCTTGCCGGCCACGCAGGTGATCGTGATCGGATCACCGGCGTTGCTCGGACACGGTCAGCTTGCCGGCCGCGTCGACGTTGGAGGTTACGGCGGCGCTCGCCGCCCCAGGCAGGGCCAAGAGCCCCATTGCCGCCATCGCCGAGAGCCCGGCGAGGCGTGTGCGCTTCCTTCGAGACATCTGAAGCTCCTTGCAGTCGGAATTCGTCGTCCGCTGCTCAGGAGGGCTTCGGCGAGCCGCCTATTCCACGTGTGTGACGGCTCTCACGCTGTGGAGGAGACGCTCAGTCCGGCCCGCGGTAGCTCGGCATGCCCTCTTCGTGCTCCTGGATAGGGCCGCGCCGCTCGGAGCCGAGGGCGATCTCGTCGAGCCGCCTGATCTCGCGCTCGCCCTCGATCCGCGCCGGATGGTCTGGCGGCAAGCCCGCCGATCAGCGTCTGAATCCGGTTGCGCAGCTGCAGGGCGAAGTGCGGCGTGGACGCGCCCATCAGCTGGCGAACGTCCTCCACGGTGGGCTCGCGCGTGAAGCGGTCTGGGCGCTCGTACTCCGACATCGAGGCGAATCCTATTCGCGCGCGCCCGTCATGGCGCCGTCGCCTGCACCGGGACCAGCTCCATGATCCGGTCGATCTGAGCCTGCTGGTCGACCGACACGGCCTCGTCGTCGCCGAGGATCCAGGCTCGGTTGTAGACCGCCTGACCGGGGTCGTCCTCGTAGCCGGGCTGCACGCTGAGGAAGTACTCCTCGAGCGGCTCGGGCAGCCTGGCCGCCTCGTCGGTGAGCAGGAGCGGCGCGAACACGCCCGCGGGTGGCCAGCGGTGCGGCGGCGGCGGCATCGAGCGGCCGCGACAGGTTGGCCACGGCGAAGTTGTAGCCCGGCACAACCACCCCCCAGCCGAAGTCACCCTTCTCGTAGCGAGCGAAGGCGATCGCGCTCTCCACGGGGGTTGCGCCCTCGATGCGCTCGACCGCACGCACGAGCCGCCGCTCCTTCTCGAGCTCCTCCACGACCTTCTCCGAGATGACCCGCTCGGGGCCGAGGATGAAGACGTTGGGGCGCTCGTGCTCGCGGATCGCCGCGAGCGTGGGGGCGGGGATCGAGTCGCGCCTGACCGGCAGCACGGCGTCGCCGGAACGGGCCGCCCAGGCCGCGGCGGGCATGGCCCACTCGGCGCTGTCGCCCGAGTAGAGGACGATGTCGTTGGACGGCTCGCCGCGCGCCGCCGAGAAGAAGCGGTCGATGGCCGCTGCCCTGGCGAACGGGTTGTCACCCTCGATCACGGCCGTCTTGAAGCCCTCGGGACGAGCCACATCGGGTCCCATGCGAATCACCTGCGCATCCTCCGAGAGGTCGGAGCCCGTCGGGTCCAGGCGCTCCAGCGTCTCCTCGGTGACCGCCGGCAGCTCATCGCCGTCGGTGAGCAGGATCGGGCGCGCCGATGGGCGGGCCCGCCAGGGCCGAGGCGGCGATGCCCGTGATCCAGTCCTCCTGGTCGACGAGAACCACCGCGGTGGGCCGGTCGGAGTCGCCGGTTGCCGGGAAGAGGGCGCCGGCCACGCCGGCCGCGTCGGCCGCGGCATCGCCGCCCCCGACCCTGACGGTGTTACGGGTCGCGGTGGACGGGAAGCCAAGCTTCTCGGCGGCCTCCTCGTCGTCGGCCTGCACCCCGAGCTGGGGCGGGCTCTCCTCACCGTCATCGCCGAGGCTGCAGCCGCCCAGGGCCAGGGCGAGCAGCAGGAGTAAGGCGCCAAAGCGGACCAATGCCGAGCGCACGATAGCCAGGACATAGGCGAGATCTAGCCGTATGCGCAACCAAAACGGCGCAGCCCATGTACGATTGACTAGTCAGTCAACACGGCTGCGGAGGCACCGAAACGTGGATTTCAGGCTCAACGACGACCAGCTCGAGTTCCAGAGGACCTGCCGGAGGTTCGCGGCCGAGGTGATGCGGCCGGTGGCCGCCGAGTACGACCGCACCGAGGGCGTGCCCTGGGACGTGATCAAGGCGGCGCGCGAGTGGGGTCTCCACGGGATGGACCAGATCACCAAGGTCGGTTCCGATCCGGACGGGATCCTGGCCTGCATCTACGCCGAGGAGCTTCACTGGGGCTGCGCCGGCATCGCCCTGGCCATCTCCGGCGGCTCTCTGGCCGCGGCCGGCATCGCCAGCTCGGGAACGCCCGAGCAGATCGGGCGCTGGGTGCCCGAGTGCTTCGGCGAGGGTGACGAGATCAAGCTGGGCGCCTACGCCGTTACGGAGCCCCAGGCGGGCTCGGATGTGCGCTCGCTGCGCACGACCGCGGTTCAGGATGGCGACGAATGGGTCCTGAACGGCACCAAGGTGTTCATCACCAACGGTGGTATCGCCGACGTGACCGTGGTGGTGGCCACCATCGACAAGGACCTCGGCCACCGCGGCCAGGCCTCGTTCGTGGTCCCCAAGGGCACACCCGGATTCTCGATGGGCAAGAAGGAGTCCAAGCTCGGCATTCGCGCCTCACAGACCTCCGAGCTGATTCTCGAGGACTGCCGCATCCCGATGGAGAACCTGCTCGGCGGCTACGAGAAGCTTCAGGCCAAGCTCGAGCGTGCCCGCTCGGGCCAGTCGACCGGCCGTTCGTCCGGCGCGCTCGCGACGTTCGAGCTGACCCGCCCGCTGGTGGGCGCGTCCGCGCTGGGCATTGCCCAGGCCGCCTACGAGTGGACCCTCGATTACCTGGAGGACAGGGAGGAGAGCGGCGTACCCCTGCTCGAGCAGCAGCGCGTGCAGCAGACCATGGCCGACGTGGCGACCGAGATCGAGGCCTCCCGCCTGCTGGTCTGGCGGGCCGCCTGGATGGGTCGCAACGGCGTGCCGATGACCGCGGGCCAGGGCTCGATGTCGAAGCTGAAGGCCGGCGACACGGCCATGTGGGCCACCACCACGCTGATGGACCTGGTGGGTCCCTTTGCCCAGACCACGGACTGCCCGCTCGAGAAGTGGTTCCGGGACGCCAAGATCTACCAGATCTTCGAGGGCACGGCCCAGGTCCAGCGGCTGGTGGTCTCGCGAATGCAGCGGGCGGAGTACCAGCGCAAGCTGATCGAGGCCCAGGAGATCCTCGAGCAGGCACCGGGGAACGCGCCGGGCGACGTCATAGCCGCCGCCTGATTGCAAAGGGGGCGCGAAGGCGCTCGTGCCCCGGGCGTATCCTCGGAGGTCGTGGTCGCCCCGCTCGCTCACGTCGGGAGCGGCATCTTCGAGCCGCTGCAACTGTTGCCGCCGTTCGTCGCGCTGCTCGCCTACGCTCTGCGCGCGCGCACGCTGGCTCGCCAGGGCCGGCCCGTGGCGCTCGCCCGGATCGTCTCCTTCGCCGCGGGCATCGCGCTCATCATCGCCGGTCTGACGACGCCGCTTGCCCACATCGGCAGCGAGCTCGTGCTCGCGCACATGGGCCAGCACCTGCTGATCGCGGACCTCGGTGCGCTCCTGATCGTCCTGGGGCTCACCGGTCCCTTGCTGCAACCGCTGCTCGCAACCCGCATCGCTCGCAGCCTCCGGGTGCTCGCGCATCCGGTGGTGGCGCTCACGCTCTGGTCAGTCGATCTCTACGTCTGGCACCTGCCGGCGCTGTACGAGGCGTCGCTGAGCTCGCCGGCCGTGCACGCTCTTCAGCACACCACGTTCGTCTTCTTCGGAATCACCATGTGGTTCGCGCTGCTCGGGCCGCTGCCCCAACCCGAATGGTTCGGCAACGGCGCGAAGCTCCTCTACATCGTGGCCGTCCGGCTCATCGCGGCGCTGCTGGGGAACGTCTTCGTCTGGTCGGAGAGCGTGTTCTATCCGGCCTACCTGCCCGGCCAGGCGGAGTGGGACATCACACCGCTGGAGGATCAGGGCATCGCGGGGACGCTGATGATGCTGGAGGGCAGCATCGTGACGGTGCTGTTGCTGGGGTGGCTGTTCCTCAAGGCGGCGCGGGAGAGCGACGAGCGCCAAGCGCTCGTGGAGCTCGCCAGTGCCCGCGGCCTGGAGGTGAGCGAGCGCCGCGTGGCGCGGGCGGTGGCAGCGGGCAGGGGCGATGAGCTGCGCAGGCGGCTCGACCGTGCGGCTGACGGCATCCCTGCCGAGCGGGCGGGTGCCTAGGCCCAGAACTCGTCGCTGTACGCCGGAAGGGCGTCGACCATCCAGAGCCGGCGCACGCGGCCGTCCTCGACCTCGGCCAGGAACGCGGCGAAGTTGTGCAGCGCCCGTCCGTCTCGCTCGGCTCGGATCTCGACCATGGTCATCACGCGGGTGGCGTCCACCGCGAGCGTCTGCGTCACGCGCGCCCGGCCTCCGGCCGCTCTGAGATCCGGCAGGCGGCGCATGTACTCCTCCGCGCCGTTCACCTCGTCGACTCCCGCGTCGGCGTTGGTCACATAGGCCGTGAGGTCGTCGGCGAGCGCGCGCCGCACGGCGTCCATGTCGCCCTCGGCGTAGCCCTCGAACAGATCGCCGACGGTCTCGAGCGCGTCGCCCGCGCCCATCTCAGCCCTGTCCCTCGCGCAGCTCGCGCGCCCGCCGCTCATTGACCTCGGTGGACACCTCGAGGAAGCCCACGATTCGAATGAGTTCCTCCTCGCTGAGATCGTTGACAAACGGCTCGGCGTAGGCGGCCAACGGCCCGTAGGCGGCCCAGGCGAGCTCCCGGAAGCGGTCGGTCAGCTCAACCACGACCCTCCGCCGGTCCGCCGCGTCGCGCCGGCGCGTGACAAGGCCCAGGTCCTCGAGCCGGTCGAGCAGCGACGTGACGGCACCGGGACTCAGGCTCGCAGCCGTGGCCAGTTCGCCGGCCGTCATCGGGCCGAGCACGTCGAGCAGGTCGAGGCAGCGGCCATCGCTGAGGTTGATGCCGGCTGTCCGACAGAACGCGTCATCCATCTTGTCCGACGCGATCTGGGAGAGACGCGTCTGGCGGAGCAGGGCCGCCAGCAGCTCGTTCTTTGTTTGCTTCGCAGTTGATTTGACATTCGAAACGTTCGATAGCTTAAATGGTTCGAACTTCGAAACAACGATACAGGCAACGGACCCAAGGAGCAACCGTGAGACAGGCAATCGAGGCGAACGAACTCGTCAAGACATATCCGGGGGAGGTGAAGGCTCTCGATGGCCTGTCCTTCTCGGTTCAGGAGAGCACGGTCTTCGGTCTGCTGGGGCCGAACGGGGCCGGCAAGTCCACAGCCGTGCGAATCGTGACCACGCTGGCGCGGCCCGACTCGGGGACGGCGCGCGTGGCGGGGTACGACGTGCTTGCCGATCCGGCCGCGGTGCGCGGCGCCATCGGCGTAGTCGGTCAGCGCCCCGGCGCCGACCGGGAGGCCACCGCCCGCGAGAACCTGCGCCTGAGCGGCCGCTTCAACGGAATGCGCGGAGCGGAGCTCGAGTTGCGGATCGACGAGCTGCTCGACCGCTTCGGCCTGGCCGAGGCGGGCGACCGCTTCGTGCGCGGTTTCTCGGGTGGCATGGAGCGGCGGCTCGACATCGCGCTCGCGCTCGTCCACCGGCCGCGCGTGCTGTTTCTCGACGAGCCCACCACCGGGCTCGATCCCGAGGTGCGCGCCGAGATGTGGCATGAGATCGAGCGGCTGGGGCGTGACGAGGGCATGACCGTCCTGCTCACCACCCACTACCTCGAGGAGGCCGACCGGCTGGCGGCCCGCCTTGCGATCGTCGATCGCGGCCGCGTCGTGGTCACCGGCTCGCCGGACGAGCTCAAGCGCGAGCTCCGCGGCGACGCCGTCCAGGTGGAGCTGGAGAAGCCGGAGTTGAACGGCGCGCGGCCGGCACTCGAGCGTATCGGAGGCATCCGTGACGTGGCCATCGACGGCCGCACGGTGCGCGCCCGCGCCGACGACGGCGCCCGCGCCGTCCCGGCGGTGCTGGCCGCGCTCGACAGCCACGGGATCGGGGTGGCCTCGGTCACCGTGGCCCGCCCCTCGCTCGACGACGTCTACCTGCGCTACGCCGGCCGCTCCTTTGGCGCGGCCGACACACCGCTGGAGGAAACGCCATGACAACCCTCAGACACACCGGCTATATGACCGCGACCCACCTGCGCCAGCTGTGGCGCCAGCCCTGGTGGATCGCCGTGACGCTCGTGCAGCCGATCATCTGGCTGCTCCTGTTCGGATCGCTGTTCGAGGTGGTCTCGGACATCCCGGGCTTCGGCACCGACTCGTACATCGAGTATCTGGCGCCCGGGATCGTCGTGATGACCGCGTTCTTCTCGGCCGGCTGGGCCGGGATGCCGCTGATCGAGGACATCGACCGCGGCGTGACCGACCGTCTGCTCGTGACCCCGGCCAGCCGGATGGCTCTGCTCGGCGGGCGGGTGGCGCAGCAGTCGGTGACGATTGCGATCCAGTCCCTGATCATCGTGGGCATCGCGCTGCTCGCCGGCGCTGGCTTTCCCAACGGCGCGGTCGGAGTCCTGGCCCTGATCGGCATCGCGGTGCTCATCGGCGCGGCCTTCACGACGCTGTCGCTCGGCTTCGGGCTTACCGCGCGCAAGGAGGAGACGCTGATCGCGGCGGTCACCTTCCTTCAACTGCCGCTGTCGTTCATCTCCTCGACCTTCATGCAGCCGGCGCTGATGCCGGACTGGATGCGGACCGTGGCGGACTTCAACCCGCTGGAGTGGGCGGTCGAGGCGGCCCGGGCGGCGGCCCTCGGGGACGGCGCCTGGGACGTGGTGGCCACGCGGGCCGGCCTGCTCACGGGTTTCCTGGCGCTCTGTGCCTGGTTCGCCCTGCGCGCTCTCGAGCGCTACCAGCGCTCGCTCTAGCGCAAAGCCCCAATGGGCGGCCACGCGCCGGGCGTACTCTCATGAGGTGCGCCCGGCGCGCCTCATCGTGTTGCTCGCCCTGCTGGCCGCTCTCGCGGGCTGTGACTCGGACTCGGACTCAGACGCGGCCGACGTCCCGTCACGTCCAAGCAAGAGGGCGTGCAGTCGCGCTCAGGAGTGCTCATCCGTGACTGGCTCCAAGCCCTCGAGCGCAGCGACTACGGCCGCGCGGCGATGTTCTTCGCGCCCGGCGCCCTGGTCGATCAGGGCGAGCCCTACCGCCTGCGCACCCGGGCCGCGGCGCGGGTCTTCAACGCGACCCTGCCCTGCCGGGCGGACCTCGTCAAGGTGAAGGATGAAGGCAGGAAGGTGCTCGCGTCGTTCCGGCTGCGCGCCGGCCCGGGCGGGCCCTGCCAGGGGGTCGTCAAGGTCCGTTTCAGCTTCGAGGACGGGCGCTTCACCGAGTTCGTGCAGCTGCCGGGGCCGGGTGACAGCCCGAGCGCGAGCCCCGCCCGGGCGAGACGGTCTAGTCCCCGGCCCGGCTCTCCGCAATCCGCCGTCGCTCCGCCAGCCGGTTGTCGCGGCGCAGCTGGGCCTCGCGCGCGCGACGCAGCTCGTCCGGCGTCTCCGGCGCCAACGGCGGGATCTCCGTGGGCCGGCCCTCCTCGTCGAGGGCGACCATCGTCAGGTAGGCGGCGGAGGTGTGGGTGACCTCGCGGGTGCGCACGTTCTCCGACTCCACCCGCACGCCGACCTCCATCGAGGTTCGCCATGCGGCGTTGACGGTGGCGCGCACCGTCACGAGCGAGCCCACGAGCACCGGATGGCGAAACGTCATCCGGTCCATGCCGGCGGTGACCACCCGGAGCCCGCAGTGGCGGACGGCGGCGATGCCCGCCACCTCATCGCACATGTGCAGGATCACGCCGCCGTGGACATTGCCCGCCAGGTTGGCGTCCCCGACCCCCATCCAGCGGCTGAGGATCGAGCTCGAGTCGGAGGGAGGCTTGCCGGTCATGACCACTAGTCTTGCTGCAAGGCCTCCTAGTGGGGCGGCGATCGAACGCGAGTTTTGAAGGAGGCGCCAGATGCCAGGTCTCGGCGGGCGCATGTCCACCGTAATCAAGTCGAAGATCTCGAGGATGCTCGACCGGGCCGAGGATCCGGGGGAGACCCTGGACTACGGCTATCAGAAGCAGGTCGAGATGCTCCAGAACGTCAAGAAGGGCATCGCCGACGTAGTCACGGCCAAGAAGCGCCTGCAGATGCAGTCGTCGAAGCTGGAGCAGCAGGTGGTCAAGCTCGACACCCAGGCTCGCCAGGCGCTGTCCCAGGGCCGCGAGGACCTCGCCCGCATGGCGCTCGAGCGCAAGACGCTCGCCCAGACCGAGCTCCAGTCACTCGACTCCCAGATCACCGAGCTGCAGGGCCAGCAGGAGAAGCTCACCGAGAACGAGCAGAAGCTGCGCACCAAGATCGAGGCCTTCCGCACCAAGAAGGAGGTCATCAAGGCGCAGTACTCGGCCGCCGAGGCGCAGGTCAAGATCTCCGAGGCCGCCTCCGGCGTGGGTGAGGAGATGGCCGACCTCGGGCTCGCGATGCAGCGCGCCGAGGAGAAGACCGAGACCATGCGCGCCCGCGCGGGAGCCGTCGAGGAGCTCGAGGCCGCCGGCACGTTCGACGACATCACCCAGCTCGGCTCGGGTCAGGACGACATCGAGAAAGAGCTGTCCCAGCTCACGAGCGGCGCCCAGGTGGACGACGAGCTGGCCAAGATGAAGGCCGAGCTCGGCTCCGGGGGCGGCGACTCGCCGGCACTCGAGCAGGGCGCGGACCAGGGCAAGGAGAACGCGTGATCGTCCGCGTTTCGGGCGAGGGGCAGTTCAAGCTGCCGGACGAGGACGCGGACCGGCTCAACGAGCTCGACAACCGCGCGGTGGCCGCCGTCGAGCAGGGCGACGAGACCGGCTTTCACGAGCTGTGGTCGCAGATGCTCGAGCTGGTCGCCAGCGACGGCAACGTCCTCTCCGACGAGGAGCTCGTCGAGTCCGACGTGATCCTGCCGCCGCGCGACATCACCTTCGCCGAGGCCCAGGGCGAGTTCACGGGCGACGGCCTGATTCCGGACTGAGCGAGCCGGCTGCTCGGCTGGTCAGAGCTCGCGCTCGTAGACGAACATGATCGGGCCGTCCGGCCCGCCCTCGCGGTTGATGAAGCCGGCGCTCTCGTAGAGGGCCCGTGCCGCCACGTCGTCCTCGCTCGTGCCGAGATCGATGTGGTCCGCGCCCGCCGCACGGGCGACCTCGATGGTCGCCTCGATCAGCGCCCGGCCCAGGCCCTGGCCGCGCCGCTCCGGGACCACGTACAGCTCAGCCAGGTAGCACTCGAGCCCCGTTGTCCAGATCGACGGGCGAAAGCGAAGAGCCGCGAGCCCTTCCGGGCCGCTCCCCACCAGTAGCACGGTCAGCTCGCCCTCGTCGATCAGCTGCCGCACGCGCTCGGCGAGCCGCTCCGGCCCGGGTGTGAAATCGTCGTACTCCGTGTTGAAGTCGTGGAGCAGGCGGCCGACGGCCTCGGCGTCCACGCTGCCCGCGCGGCGGACGGAATCGTCGCTGGAATCGCTCATACCGGCAGTGTGCGCTATCGCTCAGATCAGGGGCGGACCCGGTGGCAGCATCACGCCCGTGACCGCATGGACCTCGACAGCAACCGCGAACGCGACGCCCGAGCAGCTGCTCGGCGTGCTCACGGATCCCGACGAGATCCGGCGCTGGTCACCCATCGACTTCGAGCTCGATGACCCGGACCACCGGCGGCTCGACGCCGGCGCCCGCGTGCGCGTGACGGGCAGGCTGGCCGGAGTGCCCGTCGGCTTCGACGTGGAGGTCCACGCCGCAGATGAGGATCGCTTCGAGCTGTCGGCCGACGGCCCGATCGGGTTCGACGTTCGCTACGACCTGTTCGCCGCCGACAGCGGCGCCCACCTCAGCGCCTCGGTGTCGATGCGCTCAGGAGGCGGCCTGCGCGGACGCCTGATGACCAACGCCGCCGGCGCGCTGCTGTCAGGCGGCGCGCTCGACAGCGCCACGAGGCGTATCGCACTCGCCGCCGAGGAACAGCCGGCGGACGCTCAGCCTGAGTTCGCGCTGGCCGCCTGACGGGCCCGGAGGCGCGGCCGCCGGCCCGGCGTGACAAGCTCCGCGGCCAAATGGACACCGACACCCACGCCGCAGACGAACAGGCCGTGACCACCGAACAGGCCACGGCCGCCGCCGAGGAGGCCATGGCTCCGCCGTCCGGCCCCGGAGAGGGCGCCTTCTCGATGGCCCTGAACCAGGACCAGCGCGACATACAGGAGTGGGTCCACGGGTTCGCGGAGAACGTCATGCGCCCGGCGGCGGCGGAATGGGACGAGCGCGAGGAGACCCCCTGGCCCGTGATCCAGGAGGCCGCCAAGATCGGGCTGTACGGCTTCGAGGGACTGGCTCAGTTCTGGGCCGATCCCAGCGGGCTGACGCTGCCGATCGTGAACGAGGAGCTGTTCTGGGGCGACGCGGGGATCGGCATGTCGATCATGGGCACGGGATTGGCCGTCGCCGGGATCTTCAGCGCGGGCACGCCCGAGCAGCTGGGCGAATGGGTGCCCCAGTGCTTCGGCAGCGAGGACGAGCCGCAGGTGGGCTCGTTCTGCGTGTCCGAGCCGGACGCAGGCTCGGACGTGTCGTCGCTGCGCACCCGTGCGCGCTACGACGAGGGGACCGACGAGTGGGTGATCAACGGGCAGAAGGCGTGGGCCACCAATGGCGGCATCGCCAACGTGCACGTCATCGTCGCGTCGGTGGATCCCGAGCTCAAGGCGCGGGGCCAGGCGGCGTTCGTGATCCCGCCCGGGACCAAGGGGCTCGTGATGGGCACCAAGGTGAAGAAGCACGGGCTGCGTGCGTCGCACACCGCCGACGTGTTCCTCGACGACTGCCGGGTGCCGGGGAGCTGCCTGCTCGGCGGCAAGGAGAAGCTCGACGAGCGACTCGCCCGCGCTCGCGAGGGGACACGCGCCAAGAGCCAGGCGGCGATGAAGACCTTCGAGGTCAGCCGGCCGACCGTGGGCGCGCAGGCGCTCGGGATCGCGCGGGCGGCCTATGAGTTCGCGCTCGGGTACGCCAAGGAGCGCTCCCAGTTCGGCCGGCCGATCATCGAGAACCAGGCGATCGCCTTCACGCTGGCGGATATGAAGATGGAGATCGACTGCGCCCGGATGCTGGTCTGGCGCGCATCCTGGATGGGCAAGGTGGGCGTGCCGTTCGACAACGCCGAGGGGTCGATGTCGAAGCTCAAGGCGGGTGAGGTGGCCGTCTGGGCGACCGAGCGGGCGATCCAGATCCTGGGCGGCAACGGCTACACCCGGGAGTACCCGGTGGAGCGGATGCACCGCGACGCGAAGATCTACACGATCTTCGAGGGCACGTCGGAGATCCAGCGGCTGGTGATCGCCAGAGCGATCTCCGGGATGCAGATTCAGTAGCTCGCGCCGACAGACCGCATCGCGGCCTCGCGCATGCGGCCGACCTTGCTGTCGGTGTCGTCGGTCTTCAACCCGTAGGCCGCGAGCTCCGGCAGGGTCACGACCTCGCCGAACCCCGCCCAGTGCCCGTTGGTGATCTGGCGCAGGTGGACCCAGACTCTGTGCGCCTCAACCATCGTGTTCTCGCTCCCCTCGGCCGCCAGCACCGCCTCGGTCACCCGCTCGACGAGCTTCTCGCGACCCCGCTCGGCGAGCGGACCGAACACGCCCGGCGCACCTTCGGGGATCGTGACGGTCACGCGGTAGATCGGCTTGGCGTGGCGCCGGCCGCCCACGAACACCTCCTGCTCATTGACAAAGCACCACGAGAGCGCCTGCATGTGGGGGGCGTCCCCGAAATCGGCGAACGGCGCCGCCTCGAGCTCGAGCGCGATCGTTGACAGCTCGGCGGCGAGGCGCTGCTTGGCGGCGTCGTCCAGCGCCCCCTTGGTGGTTGTCAGTTCGACCATCGGCACTGCGGGACCTCCAGTTGGTTGCCGGTCGTCGTGACGGTAACATACATACATGCATGTACAAGGTCGCTCCACCCAGGCAGAGCGAAGCGCGCGCACGCGTGACGCCCTGCTCGAGTCCGCAGCTCGTGGGCTCTCTCGCTACGGCTACGGCAACCTGATCCTCGACAAGGTGGCCGGCGATGCCGGCTACACCCGTGGGGCGCTGTATCACCAGTTCAAGGACAAGGAGGAGCTGGCGCTGGCGGTGATCGACTGGGTCGATGAGACCTGGAGGGAGGAGGTCGGCAGCCTGGTCGACCGAGAGGCCGATCCGGCGGCCGCACTGATCACGCTGGCGCGTGGTCACGCCGTTTTCTGCCGGCGCGACGTGGCACGGGTGGCGATGGCGCTCAGGATGGAGTTCAGCGGGCAGGATCATCCGGTCGGACGCCACCTGGAGCGGGTCGCCGAAGGCTTCGTCAAACGCTGCACGCGCCTGATCTCGAGGGGCCGCAAGCTGGGACGATCCCGGCCGGGCCGCCGGCGAGAACCGTCGCCCGCGCCTACTTCGGCGCCATCGAGGGTTCGGTGATCGAACTCGCCGGCGAGGCCCCTCACGATGAGGAGCTGGCGGCGCGGGCTGCCGCGGGCGTGCTCGGACTCGACCCTCGCGAGCGGTAACGAAGCAGCCGTCTGATCGCCGGCCCGGGGTGCGGGCTCCGCCCGAATTACGTTATGTAACGTATCGGATTGTTAAGACCGCACGCCATGTCCGCCACCCCACGACCGACCCTCCAAACGCCCGCCAGGGAGCGCCAGACTGCCACCCTCGCGTTGCTGGCCTTCGCCATGCTGATCGTCTCCCTCGATCAGTACATCGTCGTCGTCGCGCTGCCCGAGATCCGGGCGTGAGCTCGGGTATTCGGCACAGACGCTGCAGTCGGTGATCAGCGCCTACGCCGTGGCCTCCGCCGGCTTTCTGGTGCTCGGCGGGCGCGCCGCCGATCTGCTCGGACGGCGACGAGTCCTGGTGTCCGGCCTCGCTCTCTATGCCGGCGCTTCGCTTGCCGGTGGGCTGGCGCGCGCCCCCGAAATTCTGCTCGCCACCCGCGCGCTGCAGGGTCTCGGCGGTGCGCTCGTCTTTCCCGCCACCCTGTCGCTGGTCAACACGATGTTCGCCGAGGGGCGCGAGCGCAACCGCGCGCTGGCGGTCTGGGCGGTGCCGGCGCGGCCGGATTGGTGATCGGTGTACTGCTCGGCGGGTTGCTGACCGAGGGGCTCGGCTGGGAGGCCGTGTTCTTCGTCAATGTGCCCCTGGCCGCCGCGGCGCTCGTCCTGGCCTTCGTGCTGATTCCCGCCGATGGCGAGCGCGACCGGCGCCGCAGCTTCGACCTGGCGGGCGCGCTCAGCGCGACGCTCGGCGTCACGTTGCTCGTCTTCACGCTGGTCCAGGGGCCGAGGCTGGGCTGGGGCTCGGCGGGCGTCATCCTGAGCGCAGCGGGGAGCGTGCTGGGGCTGGCGGCATTCGCGATCGTCGAGCGGCGCAGCCGCGATCCGCTCGTGTCACCCCGGCTGCTCGCCAACCGGAATCTCGCCACGGCTGTCGTGATCGCGTTCCTGTTCGTCGCGACCTTCGGCTCGGTTCTCTACTTCCTCTCGCTCTACTTCCAGGACGTCCACGGCTACGGCGCGCTCGAGACCGGCGTCGCGTTTCTGCTGCCCACCGTGTTCGTCGTCACCGGCTCGGCGCTCGCCGGCCAGATCGCGACGCTCTGTGGCCTCAGGGCCACGCTCGTCGTCGCCCTCGCGCGTACCGCCGCGCGACATGACCGAGGACCTCCGGCGCCAGGCTGCGTAGGACGCCCTCGACTTCCGTCACGGCCGGTGCATCACCGGCCGAACGTGGATCTCCTTGCCCATCGGCTTCCCGCCCGGGCCCGGTGCCGAGGAGGTCTTGGCGGCGATCTCGATGGCCCGCTCCTCGGACTCCACGTCGACGAGCCAATAGCCGGCGAGCAGTTCCTTCGACTCCGGAAACGGGCCATCGGTGACCACCGGAGCGCCGGCACCGTCGTGGGTGACGATCTTCGCCGCCTCGGGCCCGGTCAGCCCCTCGGCGCCCACGAGCTCGCCGCTCGTCGTCAGCTCCTGATGGATCGCCATCATCGCCTCGCCGCGGGCCCGGGCGTCCTCGGGCGCCCACTCGCTCATCGGGGGCACCCCCGGCGTGTCCCCGTAGTTCATCAACAGCAGGTACCTCATCGCGCTCCTCTCGGTCCGGCGCCGGCGCGGCGCTCTTTCCGATGTGTCGAAGCCGCCGGCCGATTCTCGACATCGTCTCACGGCGACCTTGGCGGATTCGGAGGGGCGAACTGTTTCCTCGCCCCGGGGTCAGACCCCGGGGCGAGTTGTGGTGGTCCGGGGACTTAGGCCCTAAGGGCCGTGGGTCAGCCCGGGGTCGGCCCCGGGGCTTCCCGGCGTCGGCGCCGGCCCGCTCAGTGATGCGCCGCCGGGCCTCGCGGGCCGCGGCGGCCTAGGTTCGAGGCGCCCGCGGCGCTACAGGGGAACGTCCCAGAGCGGGAACCAGCGCCCGATGTCCTCCTCGAAGGGGAGCTCGTTGCCCAGCTGGGCCCTCAGGCGCAGCTCGCGCTCGTTGTTGCGGGCCTGCTCGCCCGGGGCCGGCACGAACGGGTAGAACGTGCCGCGCTTGAAGTTGTAGATGATGTAGATCGGCTTGCCCTTCTCCTCGAAGGCGAAGACGGCGGCCAGCAGCCGGTCGCCGTACCCGCCGCCCTGGAGCTGGGTGGAGACCGTGTTCAGCGCGACCACGAGGTCCTCGAAATCCTCGTCGGCCAGCACGAGCCAGCGATAGCCGAACTCGTCCTCCTTGCTCGTGATCGTGCTGCCGGTCTCCTCCACAGTGCCGGCCAGCAGCTCCTCGGTCTCGGCGAGGATGCCCTCGAAGTCGGCGGTGCCCAGCGGCTGGAAGACGATGCCCGCCACGCCGCGGCTTCCCAGCCCGAGCCCGGTGTCGAGCGTCACGTACGCCGTGGTCATCGCGAACAGGCGGTCGGGCGCCGGGCCCTTGAGCCGGCCCTTGGAGCCGAAGATGGCGTCCAGGAAGCCCAAGCGCTAGGCCGCCGCGGCGGTGGGGCCCGCCTGGAGCTGGCGCTCGAGCTGCTGAAGGCGCTCGATCCGCTTCTCCATCGGCGGGTGGGTGGAGAAGAGTGTTCTTGATCGAGCCCTTGACGCTGGCCGGCACGATGAAGAAGGCGTTCATGCGCTCAGCCTCGCGCAGGTCGTGCTGCGGCACGGTCTCCATGGCACCCGAGATCTTGACCAGCGCCGAGGACGAGCGCGCTCGGCCGACCGGTGACGATCGCCGCGCCCCGGTCGGCCGCGAACTCGCGGTAGCGCGACAGGGCCATCATCAGGAAGAACGAGAGCACGTAGACCAGAGCGGACACGAGCAGGATCACGAGGAAGCTCGGGTTCTCGTCGTCGTCGCCGGCGCCGCCGAAGAAGAAGCCGAACTGCAGCATCACCGCCGCGATGCTGGCGAAGAAGCTGGCGATGGTCATGATCAGCACGTCGCGGTGCTTGACGTGAGCCAGCTCGTGTGCCATCACGCCCTCGAGCTCACTCGGGGAGAGGGTGCGCATGATGCCGGTGGTGGCGCACACCGTGGCCGACTTCTGGGAGCGTCCGATGGCGAACGCGTTGGGCACGGACGTGTCGGCCACCGCGATCTTGGGCTTGGGCAGGTCGGCCTGGATGCAGAGACGTTCGATCATCGCGTGCAGCCCCGGGGCCTGTTCGGGAGAGACCTCCTTTGCCCCCATCGCCGTGAGCGCGAGCTTGTCCGAGAAGAACAGCTGCGCCAGCGTGAGGCCGCCGATCACGATCAGGATCGTCACGGCGCCGGCTCCGGCGGTGACGAGCACCGCGACGAAAACCACGTACAGCAGCCCGAGCAGGAACAGCGTCAACAGCATCCTGGCCTGAAGCCCTGTATCGCGGGGGAAGACTGCCTTTTGCTGTGCCATTGGACATAGAAGATTAGTGATTCGTGCACGCTGTCTTGCAGGTCGAGGAAAAGCTCTTGCGGGCGCGACGGGCCTTGCTATGTTGGCCGCGTCGCGAGCGCCTGATTCCCCTGCATAACGCGTGTAAACGGGGGAACTGGAGGCGCTCGTTTCCCCATGAAGAAGACCTTCTGGTTTCCACTGGCGCTTGCGCTGACGGCGTTCCTCCTGCTCCCGCTTCCGGGGCTCTCGGCGCCCTTGTCCTCTCGCATTGAGGAGAAGCGCGCGCAGATCGAGGAGAAGAAGCAGGAGGAGGCCGTTCTCTCCACGACGATCCAGCGCTTCGGCACGCGCATCGATGCCGTTCAGGGTGAGATCTCGGCGACCGAGCGTCGGCTCGACCGCGCCCAGGCGAGTCTCGACGCTCAGAAGGCCGAGCTGCTTCGGGTGCGCGATCGGCTCGAGGAGGCAAGGGACCGGCTCGAGCGGCTGCGCAGCGAGCTGGCCACCGCCCGCAAGGTGCTGGCGGCCCGACTGGTCGAGATCTACAAGGCCGACGCGCCCGACGCGCTGACCGTCGTGCTGGAGGCCGACGGCTTCGGCGACCTGCTCGAGCGGGCCGAGTTCCTGGACCGCATCTCCGACCAGGACCGCGAGATCACCGAACGCGTGCGGGTACTGCGCGACAGGGCCCGCGAGCAGGCCGTGCAGCTGGCGGAGCTGGAGGAGCGCGAGCAGCTCGCGGCGGAGCGCATCCTGCGCTGGCGCGACCAGATCGCGGCGGTTGAGGCTCAGCTCGTGAGCTCGCGCGACCAGCTGGCCGCAGCGCGGGCCGACAAACGCGGTGCGCTCGGCCAGGTGCGCGACAGCCGGGTGTCGCTCGAGGGCGACCTGCGCGCGCTCGAGGCCGAGCAGGCCAAGGTTCAGGCGGCGCTCAGCGGAGCGGCGCCTCCGGGACCGATCCGGCAGGGCAGCGGCTCGCTGATCTGGCCGGTCAACGGCCCGGTGGTGTCCCCGTTCGGGCAGCGCTGGGGTCGTCTCCACGCCGGCGTGGACATCGCCGTCGGAAGCGGCACGCCGATCCGTGCCGCGGACGCCGGCCGCGTGGTGCTGATGGGCTGGGTCGGCGGCTACGGCAACTACACCTGCATCCAGCACAACGCGAGCCTGTCGACGTGTTACGCGCACCAATCGAGCTTCTCCACGTCGAACGGCGCGAACGTCAGCCAGGGCCAGGTGATCGGCTACGTGGGCTGCACGGGCCACTGCTTCGGTGACCACCTGCACTTCGAGACGCGCCTCGGCGGCTCTCCGGTCGACCCGCTCGGCTACCTGTAGACACAACACCGCTCGGGTAGGCCGACCCGGCAGCTAGCTTGCCTTCGGATGACCCGGGTGTTCACCGGCATCGCCGCCGCGCTCGCCCTGGCCACGCTTGTCGGGCTCGTCGTCCTCTGGCCGGGAGACGTGGAGTCGCAGATCGCCGAGGGGGTCACGGTCGACAGCGAGTCGGGTGAGGTGGAGCGTGTCGAGGAGATCACCTGTCCGGGCTTTGTCGGTCAGGACTGCCAGATCGCCTCCGTGAGGCTCGAGAGCGGCCCGGAGTCCGGAGAGCTGGTGGAGATTCAGCTCTCCGCGGGTCCCGGACTCGATCCCGACGTCGACCCCGGCGACCGGGTGCAGGTCGTCAAGCAACCGGAGCCGCCGCCGGGGGCCGACCCGGTGGCGGGCACGGGCTACTCGATCTCCGACTTCGAGAGGGGCCGGCCGATGCTGATCCTGGCCGCTCTGTTCGTGCTCGTCGTACTGGTGTTCGCGCGCTGGCGCGGGGCGCTGTCGCTGCTCGGCCTGGCCTTCAGTCTCGCTCTGGTGCTGCTGTTCGTGGTGCCATCGATCCTGGACGGCAACTCGCCGCTGGCGGTCGCCGTCGTCGGGGCGCTTGCGATCGCGCTCGTCACGATCCCGCTGGCTCACGGCGGTGGCGCCAAGAGCGTCTCCGCCCTGCTCGGCACCGCGGTCAGCCTCATGCTCACCGCCGGGCTCGCCGTGCTGTTCACCGAGGCCACCAATCTGACCGGCCTCGCCACCGAGGAGGCCACCTTCCTCGGGATCGGCCAGGCCGACCTCTCGCTCCAGGGACTGCTGCTCGCCGGCATCGTGATCGGTGCGCTCGGCGTGCTCGACGACGTGACGATCAGCCAGGCCTCCACGGTCATGGCGTTGCGCAACGCCAACCCTGACCTGCGCTTCGGCTCCCTGTTCAGACGCGCGCTCGACGTCGGGCGCGACCATGTGTCGGCGACCGTCAACACGCTCGTGCTCGCCTACGTCGGAGCTGCGCTGCCGATCCTGCTGATCTTCAGCTCGGCCGATCTCGGCCTCGGCGACGCCCTGAACCTGGAGATCGTCGCCAAGGAGATCGTCGCCACGCTGGTGGGCTCGATCGGCCTGATCGCCGCGGTGCCGATCACCACGGCCCTGGCGGCGCTACTCGCCCTGAACGAGGATCCTGCGCGGCTCGGCGGCGCAGGGACACGCGCCAGCTGACGCACTGCAGGGGTCCTACGGGCCGGAAGCGGCCCAGCCGCTTGACGCCGCAGTTGGCGTTGCGGTCGCAGGCGAGGGCCACGAGCACGTTCGGCCGGCTGCCTCGTAGCGGCCACGGTGGTGGAGATGCGGCGTGCGCGCTGCGGCGCCCCACGGTCGTCGAAGCTGCGCCCCGCGTTGCGTGACACGAGCAGCCGGTAGCTCACCCCGCCCGCGAGCCTCCGGCCACGCTCGGTGCGGTCCCGCGACCGGCGCATCCGCACCCGGACCGAGCCCCCGATCCTGCGGGCGGCGCCACGCGCGCGCGGCGCGGTCACGTCGTAGACACGGGCCAGGGCGGTGGCCGCAGCACCGTCGACGATGCCGGCTCCGGTGAACTCGTTCCAGCCGCGGCCGATGGTCTGCCGCGCCGAGCGCGCCAGCACCTCGGCGACCTGCTCCGAGGCGAGCCTGCGCTCCACCTGCCAGGTGACCGCGGCGATGCCCGCGGCGATCGGGGCCGAGAAGCTGGTGCCCTCCGCGTAGCCGTAGCGCGCCCCGCCCGTGCTGAAGATGCCCGAGCAAGACCCGTCCCAGGCTGTCCCGAGGTTGGCGGGCAGCGTCGAGAAGACGCCGAACTGGCAGCCCGCTCGGCCCCGCGCCGGGGGCGGCGAGCGTCACGAAGCGATTGTGGTTCGAGAACGGCGCGACGCCGCCGCGCGGATTGGTGGCCGCCACCGACAGGCCGATGCCCGCGCGCCCGCGCAGTCCGCCCAGGGCCGCGGCGGGAAACTCGATCGGGTTGCCCACCTGGGCGCTGTTGCCCGAGGCGGCGACGGGCAGGACGTCGTTGTAGAAGGCGGATCCGAGGGCCCGGGCCTGGCTGATCGAGAAGCCTCGCCCGGCGAGGCTCATGTTGAGCACGTCGGCTCCGCTGCGGATCGAGAACGTGATGCCGCGGATGAGGTCGCTGGCCTCGAAGAAGCCGTCGCGCGAGGCGCGCACCGCGATCAGGCGGGTGTTGCCGGCCACGCCCTTGGTTCCGATCCCGTTGCCGTCGATCGCCGCGATCAGGCCGCCGACGAAGGTGCCGTGCCCGATCGCGTCGGGCACGCTCGGGCTGCCGCGTGGCCGTGTCGAAGGTGCGGGCGATGCGTGCCGGGCCACCGAAGTCGGGGTGGTTGACGTCGATGCCCGTGTCGATCACCGCGACCGTGCGCGAGGACCCGCCGCCCGCGGCGGCGATCGCCTGACCCGCGCGGACGTCGTCGTAGAACCAGGTGTACTTGATCTGCGTGGCGGGATCGACGCTGTCGAAGGGATCGGCGGCCACCCGCAGCTTGCGGTCACGCTCGACGTAGGCCACTCGCCGGTCGGCCCGCAGCGCGCCGCCGCGGCGGCCAAGCCGGACGGCACGCGCGCGGCCAGCACGCCGATCAGCGGGAACTCCTCGACCTCGGCTCCCAGGGCCCTCAGCCTGCCGGCCACCGCGGGCCGGTCCGAGTGCGCGCGCACGCCCACGAGCAGGCGGGCGGGGCCCTCACCGAAGCGTTCGGATTGGGACGAGGACGCGGCGGCTGCGCGGGGCGCCGCGCCGGGCTCGGGAAGGGGGAGCGGAATGGGCGCGGCCGTTGAGGCACGCGGCTGGCTGCGCAGCGCCTCGCGCAGGGCGGCGCGGTCGATCACGTCCGCGCCGGCGGCCGGCGCTGACGAGCAGCGACGCCGCACAGAGGAGGGTCGCTGGCACCGCTCTCCGCATCGCGCCTGATGGTAGGGAAGCGTCCCGCTAGCCTGCCGCAGCGGTGCTGCCCGAGATCTCGATTGGCCCGCTCGACCTGCAGACCTTCGGTCTCTGCTTCGCGCTTGCCTTCCTCGCCTCCGGGTTGACGATGAGCCGGCGCCTGCGCGAGCTCGGCAAGCCGCACGACTGGGTGTACGAGATGGTGTTCGCCGCGCTGGTCGGCGGGCTCCTGGGCGCGCGCGTCGACTACCTGATCCAGAACTGGTCGGAGGTCTCCGACGACCTGCTGGGCAACATCTTCTCGGGCTCCGGGCTGGTGTTCTTCGGCGGGCTCGTCGGCGGCGCCGCCGGCGTTCTGCTGTGGGCCTGGTGGCGGGGCTGGCTCGGCTGGCAGCTCTACGACGCCTGCGCGGTGCCGCTCATCGTCGGCTACGCGGTGGGCCGTATCGGGTGCCAGCTCTCCGGAGACGGCGACTACGGAATCGAATCCGACCTGCCCTGGGCGATGGCGTATCCCGGACGGCACGGTGCCCACCACCGAGGAGGTGCACCCCACGCCGATCTACGAGACCCTCACGATGGGATTCGGCGCGCTCGTGCTGTGGCATGTGCGCGACCGCTTCCCCGAGGGCGTCGTGTTCGGTCTCTACCTGATCCTCGCCGGCGGCGAGCGCTTCCTCGTCGAGTTCATCCGCCGCAACGACACGGTGGTGGCCGGCCTCACCCAGCCCCAGCTGATCAGCCTCGCGCTGCTGGCGCTCGGCGTGGCCATCGTGATCGTGCGCTGGAAGGCCCCGCGGCCCGCCCTCGCGTAGGCACAAGCGCGCCCAGCGCGGCGGCGGCACACAGCGAGAGGGCCACCGAGGCGCCGGTGGCGCTCCCGGCGTGGAACGAGACCTCGAGCCCGACGAAGCCCGCCAGCACCGCGACGAGCGCGCCGCCGAGCATCGCGCGGCCGGGAGTGCTCGCGTGACGCCGGACCGCCACGGGCGGCGCCACCAGAACGGCCAGCACGAGGAGCGCGCCGAGCCCCTGTACGGCAACCGCGATGGCGATCGCGAGCATCAGGAGCAGGGCCATGCGCAGGAGCAGCGGGCTGAGTCCGAGCGCCGCGGCGCCGTCGCTGTCGAAGGCGAGCGCCTTCAGCGGGCGGTGCAGAGCTGGCCAGCAGCAGGCCGCCGAGCACCAGCAGCGCCGCGGCGGCGACGAGGTCCGCGTCGGTCACGCCCAGCGGATCCCCGAAGAGCAGCTCCGTCAGGCGCTGCGGCGAGTCCGGTGCCAGTGCCAGCAGCACGCCGAGCCCGATCAGCCCGGTTACGGCGACCGCGGTGCCGGTGTCGGCTCCGATGCGCTCGTCGCGTGCGGCCAGCGCGATCACCAGCGCGGCGACCAGCGCGCCCGCGGCCGCCCCGAGCAGCAGCGAGGTGCCGGACAGCGCTGCCAGCACGAGCCCGGGCAGCAGGCCGTGGGCGAGCGACTCCGCGGGGTAGGTCAGCTTCTCGGTGACCACCCAGAAGCCGAGCGCGCCGCAGAACGCGCCCGCCAGCGCGATCTCGGCGAGGGCGCGGCGGTCGATGCCGGAACGCAACGGATCGGCGAGGAAATCGAGCACCTCCATCAGTGGTCGTGCCCGTGGTGGTGGTGTTGGACCGTGACCGCGCGGCCGTCGCCGAGGAGGATGATCTCGCTGCCGTAGGTGGCCTCCAGCGTGGCTCGCTCGAGCACCTCGCCGGGCGGTCCGAAGGCGACCTGGCGCCCGTTCAGGCAGAGCACGAGATCGAACTCCCGCGCGCTCTCCACGTCGTGACTGGAGACGAGGAGGGTGTGGCCGGCGGCACGCAGCTCGCCGAACAGGCCGGTGATCAGGGTCGCGCTGGCCGGATCGACTCCCGACAGCGGCTCGTCGAGGAGCAGCACGCGGCTGTCCTGCACGAGCGCGCGGGCGAGCAGCGTGCGCTGGCGCTGGCCTCCCGACAGCTCGCCGAAGTTGGTGCCCGCGCTGTCGGCGAGACCCACCCGCCGAAGCGCATTCAGGGCCGCCTCGCGCTGCGTCCGCCTCGGCGGCCGCCACCAGCCGCCCTGAGCGAGGGTGCCCATGAGCGCCACGTCCAGCGCGGTGACCGGGAAGTCGAGCCGGGTGCGCTCGGTCTGGGCCACGTAGGCCGGCCGCCCATCCAGATCGAAGTGGCCGCTGCCGGGCTCGAGCTCGCCCAGCAGCACCCGGAAGAGGGTGGTCTTGCCGCCGCCGTTGGGACCGAGCACGCACACGGAGCGGCCGGGCTCCACGCTGAAGCTCACCTCTCGGAGCACGGGCGGCCCGGTCCCGTAGGAGGCGGCGAGGTGTTCCACGGTCAGCGCGCTCATCGCCTCACCGCCACGCTCAGCAGCAGGCAGGTCAAGGCGCCCAGCACGGCCACCGGCGGCCCCGGCGGAAGGTCGAGCCAATAGGCCAGATACAGCCCCACCAGCCCCTCGACGAGCGCGAACACCAGCGCCCAGGCGATCAGCCCGGGAACCGAGCGGGCCACGAGCCGCGCGGCGGCGGCCGGAAGGACGTAGATCGCGGTCACGAGCAGCGCACCGACAGCCGGGATGGCGGCAACGGCTGCCAGCGCCACCAGCGCCAGCAACAGGAAGTCGGCGAGGCCGGCCGGCACCCCCAGAGCGCGGGCGCCCTCGGGGTCGAAGGCCATGGCCGCCCAGGTGCGGCCGAGGGCGACGCTGGCGAGCGCGGCCAGCGCAGCGGCGCAGGCGGACAGAACGAGATCCGCCGTTTCGAGGCCCAGCAGCGTGCCGAACAGCAGCCGGTCCACCTCCGCGCCCGACTCGAACACGTCGCTGGCCAGCACGATCCCGACCGCCAGCGCCGCGACCAGCAGTAGCGCCGTGGCCTCGCCCGGCTCACGGCCGGCGCGCCCGCCGCGTTCGACCCCACCCGCATAGCCCAGCGCCACCGCCACGCCCGCGAGCGTGGGACTGATGCCGGTGGCGTCGGCCGCCACCAGGCCGGGGAAGGTCGCGGAGCCCACCGCGTGGGAGAAAAAGGCGAGCCGGCGCAGGACGATCCAGGCCCCCAGCACACCGCCCGCCACGCCGAGCAGGATCAGCTCGACCAGCGCGTCGCGCAGGAAGGGGAGCTCGGCCAGATCGATGGGCGAGGGCACTCGCCAAGCCTAAACGAGAATCATTCTCATTCGGCTCGGAGGAAGCGACGCGAAACGGCCTGCAGCTCGAGGTCGTGCTGGAGCGAGCGGTGATGCCCGCCGGGCAGCAGCAGGAGCCGCTTGGGCTCCCGCGCCGCCGCGTAGAGGTCCTGGCTCACCGTGTAGGGAATCTGCTCATCCCCGCGCGCGTGAAGAAGCAGCAGCGACGTCTCCGGCCCGAGGGTCGTGACGGCCTCGTACAGGTCGAGGGACCGAAGCCACTCCTGGGTGGCCGGCACGTCGCACTCGAAGCGCAGCGGCTCCTCGGACCTCAGCATGCGCAGCAGGCTGTCCTCGGGCGCAGGGCAGATCGCCGCCACCGCGCTCGGCGCGACGGGAGCCTGCGCGGCGGCGTGGATGGCGGTGAAGCCGCCCATGCTCGAGCCGCGCAGCGCCACCCGTGGCGCGTGCTCGCGCAATAGACCGATCATCGCCAACGCGTCGTCCACGGCGCCCGGGCCGAAGGCTCCCTCCGAGCGCCCGTGGCCGCGCGCGTCGTAGGCCAGCGCGGCCATGCCCTCGTCGCGGCAGCCGCGAGCGAAGTCGAAGTGGCTCTCCTTGGCCGAGCCCGCGCCGTGCATGATCACGACCCCCACGTTGGGCTCGCCGTCGGGGAGGAACAGGGCGTAGGAGAGGCCGTCGTGCGTTCCCAGCTGCGGCGGCGCCGGCGCGGCGTGCTTCAAGGTGTCCGGCTAGGCGCGCACGATCAGTACTTGGCGGTGGGGGGTTGGAGTTGGAGGTTTCCTCATGTTGGGTTCTTACCGAGGCCCTTGGTAGCGCTGGGCCGCTCCGGGCCCCACCCTTTACCGAGGATGGACAGTCACAAACGATTCCACTGAGAAAACGGGGTCAACTTTTTCGGACCACCGAGGCGTCAGCGTCCGTCGTATTAAGTGATCTCCAGGGTGGATCGTGCGATCAGCTCATAGGCCGACGCTTTGCGGCCGGGTTCGCGCCAGTCGAAGTAGCGGTACTCGATCACCATCCAGCTGACCACCCAGGCGACCGTGATCAGGATTGCCGCCACGACCACCCACGCTGCGATCGCGAAGCTACTGTGGGCGTCATTGGCGGCAGCTACGGCGGCATATGCGCCCACCAGGCTGATCAGGCTGAATACGAGGCCGCCCAGCAACTGTCGGCGGCCCATGTTGCGAACGACCATGGCGTCGCGCCACACGACCGAGGCAAGGTACGCGGCCCGGCTGCGGAGCGCAGCCTGGGCCTCGGCGACGGGCACGTCCGGCGAAGCGCCATTGGGGAGGATCACACGAACCGTCAACTCATCCGGAAGCGTCTTCGCTGCGGCCAGTGTCGCGGCCAGGTCGTCGACTCCGGGCTGCGCGGGGCCGCGTTGCGGGACGAACGGTTCCGTGTCGGGCTCCACGAGCAGATGGGCGAGATCACCCAGTTCGATCACCAGCAAATGCTCACGGTCGAGCCGGGCTACGTCTCCTCGACCGTGGCGCAGATCACGTACGTGAGGAGTGCCCAGTTCGTCGCCAGAATCTCCGATGCCGCTGTCTCCCAGGTGTCCTCGTCGACCGGGAAGCTTCCCACCGGAGTCCTGCCGTGCGGTAACCGTCCGGTCCCCGGCGGGGGATTTCGTGCGGCGATCCGGAGAGTTGCCGGCGCGCCCTAATGACCAGCGTGTGCCCGATCAGCGCGCAGATCGCGGCCGCCGACAGGGGGGGCGCGGCCGCCGTGAGACCCTGCTCGAGCTGGCTCAGCAGTGGCACCCTACGGCCTTGTCCTGGCCCTGATCCTGATCACGTTTGCCGTGATGATGACGCTGCCTCCCGAGGCTGGCGGACGGTCACGGCGGTCGCGGCCGCGGGGCTGACCGCGATCGTCGCGTTCACGAGCTCCGACGTGCGCCCAGCGTACGCTGTCAGCCACGACCGCCGCCCCGTCGTGGGAGCGATCTCGCGGGCGCCGCCCCTTAGAGCGTTCTTGCCGTCGCGTTCAGGGCAGTCTCGCCGCTGATCGCCTTGAGGTTCGTGCCGTCGCAGTCGGTGTCGGCGCCACCCATCGATTTCCCGATCAACGGGGCGGTCAGCGTCTACGCGCTGCTCGGCATGCTTTTTGCGTTGTTCTACCTTGCGGTCGGTCGCTGGACTGACAGCGAGTTCTTCACCGGCGTGGCCGAGGAGCGTTCGAGCGACTACCTCTTCTTCAGCTACACGACTCTCACGTCGACCGGATACGGCAACCTGATCCCGGCCTTGGCGTTCGGCCAGTCCTTCGCGGTGTTCGAGGTGATTGTCGGCCAGATCTTTCTTGTCACCCTCGTCGCTGTCTCGTAGGCGCTCACGCCGGGAGGCCCGGGCGGCCCCTGAGTTCCCGGTGTGCCCGGCGTGCCGGCGGCGCCCGGGAGCCCGGTGGCCCCCGGGGCCCCTTGCCCCGTGAGGCCCCTGGCGCCGGCCGGACCCGCGGGTCCGGCGCCCCCCCCCGACTCACTCGTCGTCTGACCCCGACCCCGGCGCAGATACGTGCACGTGACGCGCTACGGCCTCAGTCCGCGCGGCGACGGCTCCGTCGACAACGGTGGCCGCGAGGGCCGCAACAGTGCCGGCGAGATCGGCTGGACAGCGCCTTGCCCACCGGAGGGCGACGACGCGCACCGCTACGTGTGGTCCGTCTACGCGCTGCGTGACCCGTCGGATCGACCGGCCCCCCAGGTCCCGGCGCGCGCGGACAGGCGGGCGCGCCGGATGAGCCTCCGGGTCGCCCGGCTGAGCTTTCTGGGGGTGACCGCTCCGCGGTGAATGGCCTACGCATCGGCGCTCTTCATCGGCGACGACGCGGCGGGCGGCTGGGACAACGTGTTCACGACGGCCATCGTGCTCGCGATGCTGGCGATCAACGTGGTCGGCTCGCGCGTTGTGGATCGGGCGCAGTCGCTGATCGTCGTCGTCCTGCTCGTGGTCTTCGCGGTCTTCATCTGCGTGACGATGGTCGACATCGATTTCGACCTGCTGGCGTTCAGCGACTATCCGCCGGTGTCGGACATCGTCGCGAGCGTTGCGCTGACGTTCTTCGCCTACCTGGGCTTCAGCGTGATCACCTTCTCAGCGGGAGACCTGGCCGATCCGGCACGCGAGCTGCCGACGGCGATGTACCTCGCGTTGGGCGTGACGAGCGCGACCTACGTGCTGATCTCGCTGGGCGTCTTCGGGACCCTCACGGTGGACGAGGTGACGGGCTTCGGCGAGACGGCGATCGCGGACCGCCCCGTCCACGATGTGCGAGAAGCGGACTTCGTGGGGGCGTCCGCCGGTGGCGCGGACTCATCGGTCAACGCGACGCTGTACGCGTCAGGTGGCCTGACAGCCATGCTCGCCGAGGTCGGGCAGTTCCCGCCGTTCTTCGGGCGAGGCTCGCCGCTCGGCTCTCACGCCGGACTGATGATCACCAGCGCGGTGGTAGTCGTCGTCGCCAACGTGATCGACCTCTCGGCGATCGCGTCGGTCGGAGCGCCTGCTCGCTGGCGCTCTTCCTGCTCGTCGGCATCGCGGGCTACCGACGGCGGCGGACACGACCGCGCCCGCGATCGTGCTGCGCGAACGCGCACACGGCGATCGAGCTCGTGTTCTTCGCCGTCGACACGCTGCGAAATGCGCCCGAAACCTTCACGGCGATCGTCGCGATCGCGCTGCTGGCGATCATCCTCGACTTCATCTGGAAGCGCCGCCGCCCCCACGCGCAGCCGGGCCCGGCGCCGACCAGCGACGTTGAGGCCGCCCCGCCGCCGGCTAGCTGAGAGTCGCGACGCCGGAGTGCGAGTGGCCGGTTCGCCGGCTACGCGTGCTCTCTCCGGGCGTCGCGCTCGAACTCGGCGGTGTGTCAGCCTCGAGCTGCCGCTGCTGAAGCTTCGCGGCCCGCTCCATCGCCTGCTCGACCGAGATCGTGAAGCCCGCCGCCGACCGCGTCATCCTTCTGGGTGATGCCTCACGATCAGCTCCTTGCTCCTTCCAGTAGCGTGAAGCAGCGAGTCGACTCCTCGATGACGATTGATCAGACCTCACCCGGGGGACGGCGAGGCAAGAAGTCGTCGGGCACGGCGGGTCCTGGCTCGGGGTGACACCAGCTCACAAGGCTCGGCATCGGTTCGCCAAAGGTGTGCTGGATCACACCTCCAAGCGGATCCCTTCAGCGCCAAGGCGTCGCCTCAGCTCTCCACAGGCGACAGGAGCACGCTCCTTCATAATCGCCGCCGACCATGGCTGCGGTTGGCATATCGCACGTGTATCCGCTGGGCTCGCGCCTGAACGAGCGCGGCGCGCTCGAGATCGGCGGCTGCGACGCGCTCGAGCTGGCGCGCGAGTTCGGCACGCCTGCGTACGTCTACGCGGAGGACGACATGCGCGCCCGGGCGCGCGGCTTCATCGAGGCTTTCCGAGCGCGCACGGATCGCTTCGAGGTGATCTACGCGAGCAAGGCCTTCCCGTGCACGGCGGCGTACCGCGTGTTCGCCGAGGAGGGCCTCTCGGCCGACGTGGCGTCAGGAGGCGAGCTGCACCTGGCGCTGGCGGGCGGCTACTCGGGTGAGCGTCTCTACATGCACGGCAACAACAAGTCTGCGGCCGAGCTCGACTACGCGATCGAGAGCGGGGTGGGACACATCGTCGTCGACTCGTTCGACGAGATCGAGCGTCTGCGCGGCCGCTCGGTGCGGGTGCTGATCCGAGTGACTCCCGGAATCCAGCCGTCGACGCACTCCTACATCCAGACCGGCCAGGCGGACTCCAAGTTCGGCTTTCCCCTCGCCGAGGTGCCCCGGGCCGTGGAGGCCTGCGAGGCGGCAGGGCTCGAGCTGCGCGGCCTGCACGCCCACATCGGGTCGCAGGTGTTCGAGCTGGAGGCCTTCGCGCGCCTGGCCGAGGTGCTGGCCGGGATGGGCGACTGGCCGCTCCTCAACCTCGGCGGTGGCCTGGGAGTGGCCTACACCTCTGACGACGAGCCGCCCTCCGTGGAGGAGTACGCGGACGCCCTGCTGCGCCACGCCCCCGAGGGCGTGACCGTGCTCACCGAGCCGGGCCGGGCGCTCGTGGCCAACGCGGGCGTGACTCTCTACACGGTCGGGACGGTCAAGCGGATCCCCGGGGTGCGCACCTATGTTGCGGTGGACGGCGGGATGTCGGACAACCTGCGCCCGATGCTCTACGGCGCGCGCTACGAGGCGCAGATCGCGAATCGCTTCCTCGGCGGGGGAGAGCTGTGCACGGTGGCCGGGATGCACTGCGAGTCCGGTGACGTGCTGGTGCGCGACGTCGAGCTCTCCGAGCCGCGGCCCGGCGACGTGCTGGTCACGCCGGCCACGGGCGCATACGGTCATGCGATGGCCAACAACTACAACGCCGTGCCGCGGCCGCCCGTGATCTTCTGCCGGGAGGGCGACGCGCGCGTGGTGGTGCGACGCGAGACCTACGCGGATCTCACCGCCCGCGATGTCTGAGCGCTTTTCGGATCGGCCTGCTCGGTCACGGCACGGTGGGCGGAGCCTTCGCGAAGCTGCTCGAGGAGCGCACGGACGCGATCGAGGCCGAGGTGGGGCTGCGGCCCGAGCTGTCCGGCGTCCTCACGCGCAGCCGCGGGGACTTCGACGACCTGCTCGAGCGCAGCGACCTGATCGTCGAGCTGATGGGCGGCATCGAGCCCGCGCGTGACTACGTGCTGCGCGCCCTGGCGGCCGGCCGGCACGTGGTCTCGGCCAACAAGCAGCTGCTCTCCCAGCACGGCGAGGAGGTGTTCGAGGCCGCGCGCGACCGGCGGAGTCCAGCTGCGCTTCGAGGGAGCGGTGGCGGGCGTGGTGCCGGCGATCCGGGTGATGGCCGAGAGCCTGGCCGCGGCCCACATCGAGCGGGTGCACGGCATCGTCAACGGCACCACCAACTACATCCTCACCGAGATGGCGCGCACCGGCGCGTCCTACGCCGAGGCCTTGGCCGACGCCCAGGAGCTGGGCTACGCCGAGGCCGACCCGACCGAGGACGTGACCGGCAAGGACGCGGCGGCCAAGATGGCCATCCTCGCGCGGCTGGCGTTCAACGCCGCCGTGAGCCTCGACCAGGTGAGCTACGAGGGCATCGAGCTGCTCACCGCCGACGACATCGCCTACGCGAAGGAGCTCGGCCTCTCGCTCAAGCTGATCGGGTCCGCCGAGCGCATCGACGGCGGCCTGGCCGTGCATGTCTACCCGGCCTTCCTCTACGCCGACCATCCGCTCGCCTCGGTAAACGGGGCCTTCAACGCGGTGACGATCGAGTCGCAGGCCATCACCGAGATCACCCTGAGCGGCCCGGGCGCCGGCGGCATCCAAACGGCGAGCGCGGTTCTCGGCGACGTGGTGTCGGCGATGATCCCGCCGCCGTCCCTGCCCGCGCCCGCGCAGGACATCCCCGTGGTCACCGACACCGAGTTCTCCTTCTACCTGCACCTCGAGGTGGACGACCGTCCCGGCGTGCTGGCTCAGGTGGCCGAGCTGCTGGGCCTTCAGGGCGTGTCGATCAAGTCGGTGGTGCAGAAGGGCCTCGGAGCCGAGGCGCGCCTGGTGATGGTGATGCACCCCGTGCTCGAGTCGAGGTTCCGGGCGGCGGTGGACCTGATCTCGCGGCTGGAGTTCGTGCGCGAGCCGCCGCGGGTCATCAGGGTCATCGAGGAGACGTTCTAGCCGATGTCTCCTGTGGCGCTACCGGGAGCGGCTCCCGGTGGAGCCCCTCGTGACCCTGGGCGAGGGCGACACTCCGCTGGTCCAGGCGCCCCATCTGTCCGAGCTGACCGGCGCGGATGTGTGGCTCAAGCTCGAGGGGGCCAATCCCACGGGCTCGTTCAAGGACCGCGGAATGACGGTGGCGGTCAGCGCCGCCGTGGGCGAGGGCGCAGAGGCCATCGTGTGTGCGTCCACCGGCAACACGGCCGCCAGCGCGGCGGCCTACGCCGCCCGCGCCGGGCTGCGCGGCGCCGTGATCGTCCCCGAGGGGAAGATCGCCACGGGCAAGCTGGCCCAGGCGCTGATGCACGGCGCGCGGGTGATCGCGCTGCGCGGAAACTTCGACGAGGCATTGGCGCTGGTGCGACGGCTGGTGGAGGACCACCCGATGGCGCTCGTCAACTCGGTCAACGACTTCCGCATCGAGGGCCAGAAGACCGGCGCCTTCGAGGTGTGCGACGACCTGGGCGAGGCGCCCGACGTGCTCGCCATCCCGGTGGGCAACGCCGGCAACGTGACCGCCTGGTGGAAGGGCTTTCAGGAGTACGGCGTGGCTCCCCGCATGCACGGCTACCAGGCCGAGGGCGCCGCGCCGCTGGTGACCGGCGCGCCGGTGGAGCACCCGGACACGGTGGCGTCGGCGATCAGGATCGGCAACCCGGCTCGCTGGGAGAACGCGATGAACGCGTTCACGTCCTCGCGGGGTGAGGTGCGGGCGGTGTCCGACGCGGAGATCCTCGACGCGTACGCGCTGCTGGGCCGGCGCGAGGGCGTGTTCTGCGAGCCGGCGTCCGCCGCCTCCGTGGCGGGGCTGCTGCGCTACGGCGCGGAGGGCCGGGTGGTGTGCGTGCTCACCGGACACGGGCTCAAGGACCCGCAGACCGCGATGAACCGGCGCGTCCTCGGTGGTGCCCTGCGAGCCGGACCTCGAGAGCTTGGAACGCGCGGTGCTCGGGTGAGGCGCCGCCGCCTCGTGCGGGTGCCCTCCTCCTCCGCCAACCTCGGCCCGGGCTATGACGTGCTCGCGGCCGCGCTGTCGCCCTCGCTCGAGCTCGAGGTGGAGGAGACGGGGGAGTTCTCGGTCGACTCCGATCTCCCCGGCGTGCCGCTCGACCGGGACAACCTCTGCGTCAGGGCCTTCGAGTCCCTGCACGCGGCCGACGGCCTGAGCTTTCGCATCCGGTCGGAGATTCCGCCGGCGGCGGGCCTCGGCTCCAGCGCCGCAGCCATCGTGGCCGGGCTGACGGCCGCCGACCACCTCTATGAGCTCGACGCCGCCGCTGTTCGAGCGTGCCCTGGCGCTCGAAGGTCACCCCGACAACGTGGCCGCCGCGCTGTACGGCGGCTTCGTGGTGTGCGCAGGGGGAGAGGAGCCCGCTCGGCTGGAGCCGCCGCCGGAGCTCGAGGGCGTGGTGGCCATCCCGCCGCATGAGGTGTCCACGAAAGAGGCCCGTGCGGCGATGCCGGCCGAGGTGCCGCTGGCCGACGCCGTGTACAACGTCGGGCATGCCTCGCTGCTCGTGCTGGGGCTGGCTCGGGGGGATCTCTCGCTGATCGGGCGTGGGCTGGGCGACGCGCTTCACCAGCCGCGCCGCCGCCCTCTCTACCCCGGTTCCATGGACCTCGTCGAGCGGGCGGGCGACGCTGGGCGCGCTGGGGGCCTCGATCTCCGGCGCGGGCCCGACGGTCCTGCTCTGGTGCCAGTGGGAGCAGACGGGGGCCGTGATCGAGGGCGTGCGGGAGGCCGCGCCCGACGCCGCCGTGCGGCGCGTGACCTTCGCTTCAGGCGGCGCGGACGTGCGCGAGCTGTGAAGCCCATGGTGGAGGCGGCGGGAGGCGTGGTGCGCCGCGACGACGGACACGTCGCCCTGGTGCACCGGCCCAGGTACGACGACTGGTCGCTGCCCAAGGGCAAGCTCGACGCCGGCGAGTCGTTCGAGGAGGCCGCCCTGCGGGAGGTCTTCGAGGAGACCGGCGTGCGGGCGCGGCTGGAGCGCGAGCTGCCCTCGGTGCAGTACCACGACAACAAGGGCCGGCCGAAGATCGTGCGCTACTGGCTGATGGAGGTCGAGCACGATCCGGGCTTCGAGCCCAACGACGAGGTCGACGAGCTGCGCTGGGCCCCGCCGGGCGAGGCTCTCGAGCTGCTCACCTACGACCGCGACCGCGAGCTGATCCGCTCGCTCTGACTCAGGCCGTGGCCATCGCGGGGCGCCGCTCGGCCCACGGCGCCGCCGCCTCGACCTGCGCTCCCAGCGCCAGCAGTGTGCGCTCGTCCGCGGGCCGGCCGGCCAGCTGGACGCCCACGGGCAGCCCGTCGTCGTGGTGGAGCAGCGGCAGCGAGATGGCGGGCTGTCCCGTGACGTTGAAGATCGCGGTGTAGGGCGTGAACGCTCCGGAGCGGCGGAAGTCCTCCCAGGGCTCATCGCTGCAGGTGTCGATCTCGCCGATGCGCAGCGGGCGCTGGGCGAGCGAGGGGGTCATCACCACGTCGTAGGTGTCCCACAGCGCGACGATGCCGCGCGAGTAGGCGTTGAGCTGCGTCCGTGCCAGGTAGTACTCGAGTGCGCTGCGCTCGCCGATTTCCTTCCAGATCGTCCACGAGAGCGGCTCGAGCAGCTCCTCCGTGGGCTCGCGCTGCGTGACCATTCCGCCGAAGAACGCTCCCGTGGCGATCGGCGTGCTGAAGACCAGCGTGAACACGCGCAGCAGATCCTCGCCACTCCACGGGACGTCCGCGATCTCCTCGACCTCGTGGCCAAGGCCGGCGAGCAGCTCGGCGGCGGCGTGCACCGCGTCCCGGCACGCCGGGTCGACCTCGGCCTCGATCGGCGACTCGAAGGTGAAGCCGATGCGCAGGCGGCCGGGATCGCTCTCGACGGCCTCGGAGAAGGGCACGGCCGGGGGAGGGGCCCAGGTGGCGTCGCCGGTCTCGTAGCCGGCGAGCACGTCGAGCAGCTGCGCGGTCTCGGCGACGCGTGTGGGTGAGCACGCCGTCCTGGACGAGATAGTCGTCGCCCTGCTCGGGACCGCGCGAGATGCGCCCGCGCGCCGGCTTGAGCCCCACCAGCCCGCAGCAGGCCGCCGGGATGCGAATCGAGCCGCCGCCGTCGCTGCCGTGAGCCAGCGGCACCATCCCGGCGGCCACCGCCGCGGCCGCCCCGCCGGACGAGCCACCCGGAGTGCGATCGGTGTCCCACGGGTTGCGGGTCGGCCCGAAGCGCCGTGGCTCGGTCACCGGGACGATCCCGAACTCGGGAAGGTTGGTCTTGCCGACGATCACGAAGCCGGCCTCGCGCAGGCGCCGCACCAGGAAGGCGTCGTGCTCGGGCACGAAGTCGCCGAAGATGTCGGAGCCGAGCGTGTACGGCATGCCGGCAACGGGCGCGGTGTCCTTGACCGCGATGGGCACGCCGGCGAAGGGACGCTCGTCACCGGCCTGAACTGCGTCCGCGGCGGCGAGGGCGCCTTCCGCATCGACGTGGACGAAGGCGTTGAGCTCGGGCTGGAGGGCCTCGATGCGGTCGAGGCAGGCCTCGACGAGCTCCCGTGAGCTGGTCTCGCCGCTGCGCACCAGCGCGGCCAGCTCGGCGGCGGGCTTGAACATGAGCTCTGACACGTGGGCGGCGAGCCTACCGGAGGCGGTTGCGACGGCGGCAGCGCTGAGACCATCGTGGAAAACGTCAGCGCCACGGAACGCCTCCGGTTCGGTGCCCCCGCCGGAGCGCCTACAGCCGCCCCGGCCGCCAGGCGCTCCCGGGCCTCGTCAAACCCGCCCAGGCGCTCCAGCAGCTCGCCGGCCAGGGCCAGGTAGTCGGCGCCCAGGTCCGGGCGCGTAGTCGAGGATCGAGACGCCCCGCTCCGCCGATTCGGCGTAGCGGATGCTGCGGCGGATCACGGTCTTGAAGAGCTTCTCGCCGAAGCGCTCGCTCAGCTGCGCCTGGGCCTCGCGCGAGTGGACCAGCCTCATATCGGCGATGTTCAGCATCACGCCGAGCCAGTCGAGGTCGGGATGCAGCGATTCCTTGGCGAGCTCAACGACCTCCAGCGCCTGCTCCACGCCCTGGAGCGAGAAGTACTCGGCCTCGCTCGAGATGAGCGCGTGGTCGGCCGCCACGAGTGCGTTCACCGTGAGCAGCCCCAGGGCCGGCGGGCAGTCGACGAGGACCAGGTCGTAGTCCTTGCGCACCTCGCGCAGTGCGCGCTTGAGGGTGAGCTCGCGGCCCATCTTGCCGCTCAGCACGAGCTCGGCCTCGGCCAGTCCGAGATTGGCCGGCAAGACGCCGTCGTAGATCGCGTCTGCCGCCTTGGCCTGCCCCGCCAGAACGTCGGCCACCGTGGGTGAGGCGTCGGCCGGCACGTCGTAGTAATCGGACAGGTTGCCCTGGGGGTCGAGATCCACCGCCAGGACGTTCAGCTCGATGCGGCGTAACACGTCGGCGAGGGTCCGCACCGTGGTCGTCTTGCCGGTGCCGCCCTTCTGCGAGAGAACGGTGATGGTGTCGCCCACGCGCCCGACCTTACCCAGTATCGTTTTCCGCCCCCATCCCCCGTCGTGCGCCGCTGGAGAGGGCGCCGAAACCCTGAGTAGGAGGACCGAGAAACTTGCAGGCAGCAGGCGGCCTGTACGACCAGAGCTACGAGCACGACGCGTGCGGCGTCGCGTTCGTCGCGCGCCTGCGCGCGCCCGCGTCGCACGAGGTCGTCGCTGCGAGCGCTGACCGCGCTCGAGCACCTGGAGCACCGCGGCGCCGAGGGGGCCGATCCCGACACCGGCGACGGGGCGGGCATCCTGTTCCAGCTGCCCGACGCCTTCCTGCGCGCCGAGGCGGGTATCGAGCTTCCCGAGCCGGGCCGCTACGGCGTGGCCATGTGCTTCCTCCCGCCGGGCAACCCCACCGAGGCCATGCGCCTGCTCGAGGACAGCGCCGAGGCGGAGGGCCAACGAGTGCTCGGCTGGCGCGATGTCCCCGTGGCCGAGGGCGCCTGCGGCACGACCGCGCGCGCGTTCGCGCCGCGAATCGCGCAGCTGTTCATCGGGGCGGGCGACGACGTGCCCGACCAGGACGCGCTCGAGCGCAAGCTCTACGTGATCCGCCGCGTGGCAGAGCGAACCGCACCCGCCGACATGGCGATCGCGAGCTTCTCCTCGCGCACGATCGTCTACAAGGGCATGCTCACCGCCCCCCAGCTGCCGCGCTACTTCCCGGACCTGCGCGACGAGCGCGTGGCGAGCCGCCTGGCGCTGGTGCACTCGCGCTTCTCCACCAACACCTTCCCGAGCTGGGAGCTCGCCCACCCCTACCGGATGCTCGCCCACAACGGCGAGATCAACACGCTGCGCGGCAACCGCAACTGGATGCGGGCCCGCGAGCTGCATCTCTCTTCGCCGCTGTTCGGCGACGACGTCGAGAAGATCCGGCCGCTGCTGCGCGACGACATCTCCGACTCGGCCTCGCTCGACGGCCTCATGGAGCTACTCGTGCTCGGCGGCAGGACGCCCGAGCACGCGATGTCGATGCTGATCCCGGAGGCCTTCCGGGGCCGGCCCGAGCTGTCAGAGGAGGTGCGTGACTTCTACGCCTACCACTCCTCGCTGGTCGAGCCCTGGGACGGGCCCGCCGCCGTCGCATTCTCGGACGGGCGGGTAATCGGCGCCACCCTGGACCGCAACGGATTGCGGCCGGGCCGCTGGCTGACCACCAAGGACGGCTGGGTGGTGTTCGCCTCGGAGGCCGGCGTGCTCGACATCCCGGCGGCGGACATCGAGGCCAAGGGACGGCTGCTGCCCGGCAAGCTCTTCCTCGTCGACCTCGAGCGCGAGCGCGTTGTTCCCGACAGCGAGATCAAGCGCGACCTGGCCTCGCGCCGCCCGTACGGCCAGTGGCTGTCCGACCGCGTGGTCCACATCGAGGATCTGCCCGAGAAGAGCCCGCGGGTGCCGCGCGTGGAGCCGCTGCGGGCCAAGCAGCTCGCCTTCGGCTGGACCGAGGAGGACCTGCGCGTGACGCTCGCGCCGATGGCGCGCGACGCCGCGGAGCCCACCGGCTCGATGGGCAACGACACCGCCCTGGCCGTGATGTCCGACATGCGCCCGCCGCTGTTCGCCTACTTCAAGCAGCTGTTCGCCCAGGTGACCAACCCGGCCATCGACCCGATCCGGGAGTCGATCGTGATGAGCCTCGAGGCCGTGATCGGCCCCGAGATCAACCTGCTCGGCGAGACGCCCGACCACTGCCACCAGCTGGTGATGCCTCAGCCGCTGCTGCGCAGCCCGCAGCTGGAGAAGCTTCGGCAGGTCGACCACAGCGTGTTCGAGGCGCGCACCATCGACATGACCTGGCCGGTCGCGCAGGGCGCCATGGGCATGGAGCGCCGAATCGAGGAGATCTGCGCCGAGGCGTCCGAGCTGGTCGCCCGGGGCGTGAACATCATCATCCTCTCCGACCGCAACCTCGGTTCGGAGCGGGCGGCGATGCCCTCGCTCCTGGCGGTCGGCGCGGTGCACCAGCACCTCGTGCGCGAGGGCACGCGTCTGAAGATCGGCCTGCTGGTCGAGACGGGTCAGGCCAAGGAGATCCATCACGTGGCCTGCCTGATCGGCTACGGCGCCTCGGCCGTCAACCCGTATCTGATGTTCGAGTCGCTCTACGCGCTGCACCGCGACGGCCGCCTGCCAGAGGGAATGGATCCCGACGAGGCGGTCCAGCGCACGATCAAGGCGGTGGGCAAGGGCCTGATGAAGATCCTCTCGAAGATGGGCATTTCGACGATCCGCTCCTACACCGGAGCGCAGATCTTCGAGGCCGTGGGACTCGAGCAGGAGCTGGTGGACCGCTACTTCACCGGGACGGCCTCGAGGGTCGGCGGCGTGGGTGTGAACGTGCTCGCCTGGGAGGCCATGGACCGCCACCGGCGCGCCTACCCGGCCGCCACCACGGAGCTGCTGCCGCCCGGCGGGGTCTACGCCTGGCGCCGCGACGGTGAGTACCACGGCTGGAACCCGGAGACGATCGCCACCCTGCAGCAGGCGTCGCGCACCCAGGGCGGCGCGGAAGCCTACGAGCGCTTTGCCACCTACGTGAACGAGGTGGCCGTGCCGCGCTCGTCGCTGCGCGGGCTGCTGCGCTTCCGCGAGAGCTCCGACCCGATCCCGGTGTCCGAGGTGGAGCCCGCGCTCGAGATAGTGCGGCGCTTCAAGTCGGGCGGCATGTCCCTCGGCGCCCTGTCGCCTGAGGCCCACGAGACGCTGGCGGCGGGCATGAACCGGCTCGGCGGGAAGTCGAACACCGGCGAGGGCGGCGAGGACCAGGCGCGCTTCAGCGACGAACGGCGTTCCGCGATCAAGCAGGTGGCCTCCGGCCGCTTTGGCGTGACCGTGCACTACCTCGTCAACGCCGACGAGCTCCAGATCAAGGTGGCTCAGGGAGCCAAGCCCGGCGAGGGCGGCCAGCTGCCGGGCCACAAGGTCGACCGCTACATCGCGCAGCTGCGCCACTCGACCCCCGGCGTGGGCCTCATCTCGCCCCCGCCGCACCACGACATCTACTCGATCGAGGACCTCAAGCAGCTGATCTATGACCTGCGCTGCGCGAACCCGCGTGCTCGGGTCTCGGTCAAGCTCGTGTCCGAGGTGGGCGTGGGCACGGTCGCCGCCGGCGTGGCCAAGGCCAACGCCGACCACGTGGTGATCGCGGGACACGACGGCGGCACAGGAGCCTCCCCTCAGGCGTCGATACACCACGCCGGGGTGCCGTGGGAGATCGGGATCGCCGAGACCCAGCAGACGCTGCTCGAGGAACGACCTGCGCTCGCGCATCCTCGTCGAGGCCGACGGCCAGATGCGGACGGGCCGCGACGTGGTGATCGCGGCCCTGCTCGGGGCGGACGAGTTCGGCTTCTCCACGGCGCCGCTGATCGCGCTCGGCTGCGTGATGATGCGCGTCTGCCATCTCAACACCTGCCCGGTCGGCGTGGCCACCCAGGATCCCGAGCTGCGCGAGCGCTTCGACGGCCAGCCCGAGCACGTGGTCAACTACCTGTTCCTCGTGGCCGAGGAGGTGCGCCAGATCATGGCTCGGCTGGGCGTGCGCACGATGGACGAGCTGATCGGCCATACCGAGCTGCTCGAGCCCGTCGACTCGGTGGACCACTGGAAGATGAGCAGCATCGACCTGTCCGCTCTTCTCGAGCGGCCTGAGGGAATCGATCCCGGCGCTCCGCTGCACTGCACGCGCCGCCCCGATCCGGTGCTCTACGACTCGATCGACGTCGACCTGCTCCAGCGTTGCCGGCCCGCGATCGAGGAGGGCCGGCCGGTGCGCCTCGAGCGGACCGTGGAGAACAAGAACCGCGCAGTCGGCGGTCTCCTGTCCGGCGAGATCGCCCGCGTCCACGGCGACGCCGGTTTGCGCGACGGCAGCGTCGACCTCCATCTCAGGGGCTCGGCCGGCCAGAGCTTCGGCGCGTGGCTGGCCCAGCGGCGTCTCGATCGACCTCGAGGGCGACGCCAACGACTACTGCGGCAAGGGCCTCTCGGGCGGGACGGTGGTGGTGCGCCCGCCGGTCGACAGCACGTTCGCGGCCGAGGACAACGTGATCGTCGGCAACACCGTGCTCTACGGCGCGACCTCGGGCCGGGCCTTCTTCCGCGGGCTGGCCGGCGAGCGCTTCGCCGTGCGCAACTCCGGCGCCCTGACGGTGGTGGAGGGGGTGGGCGACCACGGCTGTGAGTACATGACCGGCGGCCGCGTGGTGATCCTGGGCCCCACAGGGCTCAACTTCGCCGCGGGGATGAGCGGAGGCATCGCCTACGTGCTCGACGAGGACGGCGGCTTCCGCGAGCGCTGCAACACCGAGCTGGTGGGCTTCGACGCGATCACGCCCGACGAGTCGGAGGAGCTGCGCAGCTGGATCGAAGAGCACCGCGAGCGCACGGGCTCAGTGGTGGCCGACCGGGTGCTCGCCGACTGGCAGGGCTCGCTCAACCAAATGGTCAAGGTCATGCCGCACGACTACAAGCGCGCCCTGCTCGAGCTGGCGGCCGAGGGTGAGGCCGAGGTGGCAGCCGCCGCGGCCGGCCCCGCGGCGAGCCCCGGCTACGCGGCGGGCGCCGCCGTTGGAGCCGCTCTTCCGGAGGAGACTCGCACTAGATGGGCGAGCTCGGCGGCTTTCTCCGGCTCCACCGCGTGGGCTTCGAGAAGCGCGACCCCGAGGAACGGGTCGGCGACTACCGGCAGTACTTCGAGCTGCCCGATGACCAGGTGCTGCGCGACCAGGGTGCCCGCTGCATGGACTGCGGCGTGCCGTTCTGTCACGAGGGCTGCCCGCTCGGCAACCTCATCCCGGACTGGAACGACCTTGTCTATCGCGACCACTGGCGCGATGCCCTCGTCAAGCTGCACCAGACCAACAACTTCCCCGAGTTCACCGGCCTGATCTGCCCGGCGCCGTGCGAGTCCGCCTGCGTCCTCGACATCAACGACGACCCGGTCACGATCGAGCAGATCGAGTTGGCCATCGTTTCGCGCGGCTTCGAGGAGGGCTGGATCGCCCCGGACCCGCCGGAGACGCGCACCGGGCGCTCGATCGCCGTGGTGGGCTCCGGCCCGGCCGGCCTGGCGGTGGCCGCCGAGCTCAACAAGCTGGGTCACCGGGTCACGGTCTACGAGCGCGACGAGGGGCCGGGCGGCCTGCTGCGCTTCGGCGTGCCCGACGCCAAGCTCGAGAAGTGGATCATCGACCGCCGCGTGCGGCTGCTCGAAGAGGAGGGCATCGAGTTCCGCTGCCGGGTCGACGTGGGGGTGGACGTGACCGCCGGCGGCCTGCTCCGCACCCACGACGCGCTCGTGCTGGCCACCGGCTCCCGCGTACATCGTGACCTGGACGTGCCCGGCCACGATCTCGGCGGCGTGCACTTCGCGATGCCCTACCTCTACCAGCGCAACCGGGCCGTGGCCGCGATGGAGGGCCGCAGCGCGCGGCCGACGCTGCCCGACCGCGTGATCAGCGCCGCGGGCAAGCGCGTGGTGGTCGTGGGCGGTGGTGACACGGGCATGGACTGCATCTCGAATGCCATCCGCGAGGGGGCGTCGGACGTGCTGATGCTCGACGTCTACCCGCAGCTGCCGAGCCAGGGGCGCCCAGCCGGAACCCCGTGGCCGCTGCCCCCCAAGCGCACGCCCACGACCTACGCGCTCGACGAGGGCGGCAAGCGCCGCTTCGGCACCCAGGTCACGGGTCTGCGGGGCGAGAACGGCCGGGTCAGCGCGGTGGTGGGGCGCCACGTGGACGGCACCTCGTCGCGTGACCTCCATGCGATCCCGGGCAGCGAATTCGAGGAACCCGCCGATCTCGTGCTCGTGGCGATCGGGTTCGACCACCCCGAGCACGAGGGCCCGGTGGACGAGCTGCAGCTCGATCTCGACCGCCGCGGCAACATCAAGGCTCCGGTCTACGGCACGAAGGTCGACGGCCTGTTCGCCTGCGGCGACGCGCGCGTGGGCCAGTCGCTGGTGGTCACCGCGATCGCCGAGGGGCGGCGCTGCGCACGGGTGGTCGACCAGTATCTGGGCGGCTCGGGCGAGATCCGCCGGGTGCCCGCCGAGGCGATGTTCGCCTTCGAGGACGGTGACCCGTACTCGCTGCGCCATCAGGCGGAGATCGCGCGCACGGTCACCGTCGGCGAGGCGTTCTGGAGCGGCCCTCGCGACGAGACCTGAGCACGACGGGGATTTCTCTCCGCCCAAACGGGGTATGCCCCGAAGCAAAGGTCACTCGGGGGAGGTTGTCGATGTCAAGGTTCCTGCTCGTCGTTCTCGCTTCGGCCGCACTGGCGCTGGTGCCGGGCGCGGCGCTGGCTGCAGAGCCGCCACCCGGAGCGGACATCTCGGACAGCCTCGAGTACGTCAAGCAGGTGCCCAACTCCAACATGATCGTGGAGGGCAAGTTCGACCGGGTGCGGGGCGACAAGGTGCTCGTGACCACCGGCCGCTTCGGCTTCAAGACCTATGACGTCAGCGATCCGGCCGACCCGCAGCTGCTCGACAGCTTCCAGCCGCCCGGCATCCTCGGCCCGAACGGCTACTGGCAGGACGAGGACATGGAGCTCGACACGCGCCGCAAGCTCATCATCGGCGCGCTCGACCCCCGGCACGACGACGTCGACCAGACGAGCTGCCCGGGGATCGGGACCCTCGGAGCCAAGAACCGGAACCCGGCCTGCCGCAGCGGCTTCTACGTGATCTCGTATCGCGACCCGGACAACCTGCGCCAGATCGGCGACTTCGTGAACCTGCCCGCCGGCCACACGGCCAGCTGCATCGACAAGTGCCGCTACATCTGGACCGGCGGCCCGGCGCGGCGCGACGACCTGCCAACCCTGTATCCCGGAGTCTGGACCGCGTTCACGGCCGGGGCGCGCGGCGACGGTCGGCCGATCTGGGTCACCGACCTGCGCAACCCGCGCAAGCCGAAGGTCTTCGACGATCCGATCGACCTGTGGCGAAACGACGGCGCCACCGACTACTCGCACGACGTGAACGTGGACGGCCACGGCATCGCCTGGACCAGCGGCCGGGGCGGCATCCTCGGCTACGCCACCAAGGGCTTCTGGCGCGATCCGTACACCGACCGCCGGCGCTTCGCGCGCCCGTGGAACCCGGTGCTGGTGGCCGGCGGCGGCCTGTCGGGCGTGAACCAGCCCCAGACCGACTTCATGCACAACTCCCTGCGGCCGGTCGACGGCTCGTCCCGCGCGTCGGGTGTCAAGCGCGGCGGCGTGCTGATCGGCACCGAGGAGGACTTCACCACTCCGTGCGACAAGAGCGGGCGCGTCGTCCTGTCGGACATCAGCGACTCGCTCGGCGGGGAGCCCGCGGTCAACTCGACGCCGGAGAGCCCCTACCGGATGCAGACGCTCGACACGTTCCATCCGGCTCAGGACACCCCTGAGTCCACCGATACCAATCTGGGCTGCTCGGCGCACTACTTCGAGCTGTCGGAGTCCACGCTGGGCGTGGCCTGGTACGGCCAGGGCCTGCGGCTGCTCGACGTGTCGAACGCGCGCGACGTGCGCCAGATCGGCTACTACCGGGTGACCGGAACCGACCCGGTGGCCAACCCGAGCTCCAACTCGTGGGACCTGGCCTGGAACGGGCGCTACGTCTACCTGTTCGACATGAACCGCGGCATCGAGGTGCTCAAGCTCAAGCGCGGCACCCACGCGGCGGCGGCCAGCCGCCTGGCGAGCGTGACCGCTCCGAGCGTGAGGAACGATCCCTACGCGTCGGTTCCGGTCACGAAGGGCAGCCTGGTCTGCCCGGCGTTCAAGGCGTCGAAGGCCGCGCGGGCGGCAGGGGCGAGCTAGCTCCGAGCCGACAGCAGGAAGCGGACCAGGGCGTCGAGCTCGGCGTCGGTCATCCGGCGCCCGAAGTCCGTCGGCATGAGCTGTTGCCTGGGGGCGGCTTGAGGATCACTGCCTTAAGTGACTCCACGCTGTGCGTGTCGAGACGCGGGCCGAGATCCGGACCGAGCGTGCCGGTCGAGCCGGCTGCGGCCAGCGTGTGGCAGCTGCCGCAGCCCATGCGAGCGAACACCGCGCCGCCCCGAGCCGGGGGTCCCGGGCGGCGCGGCCTCCGGGGGCTCCGCGGGATCGTTCGTGCCGGCGACCACCGCGAAGGTCACGGCCGCAACGGCGAGCCCGGCGCACGAGCGGCACCCAGCGTCTCACCGGGCCGGCGCGGCGCCGGCCGCCGGTACCCGGTGGCGGCCGAGCAGCGTGACCAGTGCGAAGGCGAGCAGCCCGGCTGCGCCCGCCAGCAGGAACGCGAACCCAAGCGTCCGGTCATCGTCGCCCGGCGGCGTCTCGCCCCGACCCACCGTCACCACCGGGAAGCCGTGGAGCTGGGAGTAGTCGTCGTCGACCAGCACGCGATAGCGGCCTTCGCTCGGAAACACCACACTTGCTTGATAGGCGCCCGGCGATCCGCTCGGGATCGCCCGGAAGCGGTCCACGGCACCTCCGCCGTCCGCTCGTTCGATGATCACCGCCGGACGCAGGCCGTCGGCGGGCGTCCGGCCGTGGGCGAGCACGGTGAACTCCGCCACCCAGCGCTCGCCGGCGGCGCTGCCCTGGGGAAGGGGCGAGTCGAGGCCGACGGTCGCGAAGCCGCCGGCTGAAGCCGAGGCGGGCGCAACAGTCAGCATGAGCAGTGCGAGCAGCGCGGATCGGATCATGCTGCTGTTACACCTCTCGCGCGGGCGGGGTTCCGATAGCGTCAGGCCCATGCCCACGGCCTTCGTGACCGGCGGCTCCGGCTTCATCGGCGGGGCGCTCATCGAGAGATTGCGTGACGAGAGCTGGGACGTGCGAGCCCTCGCGCGGTCGGCCGGTTCCGAGGAAAGGGTGCGGGCGCTCGGCGCCGAGCCGGTGAGCGGAGATCTCGAGGACCGAAGCGCACTTGCCGAGGGCGCGGAGGGCTGCGAGGTTGCGTTCCACGCGGCGGCCAAGGTCGAGGATTGGGGCGACCCCGAGGAATTCGAGCGCCTGAACGTGCAGGGCACCCAGAACGTGCTCGACGCATGCCGCGGCGCCGGCGTGCGGCGCGTCGTGCACGTGGGCACCGAGGCCGCGCTGATGGCTGGCTCACCGTTGGTGAACGTCGACGAAACCGCCCCGCTGCGGCCCGATTCGCCGGCCCTCTACTCCTCCTCGAAGGCGAAGGCTGAGTTGCGCGTGCGCGCTGCCAACGCCGACGGGTTGGAGACGGTGGTGATCCGTCCGCGTTTCGTGTGGGGCGCGGGCGACACCACCCTGATGCCGGCGCTGACGGAAATGGTCCGGGCGGGACGCTTCCGCTGGGTGGGCGGCGGGCGGCACCTGACTGCCACGACGCACGTGGACAACACCGTCGAAGGACTGTGGCTGGGCGCCACCCGTGCCCCTGCGGGCGGCGTCTACTTCGTCACCGACGGCGATCCGGTGGTGTTCCGCGACTTCGTCAGCCGCATGCTCGCCACCCAGGGGGTGACGGCGGACGACAAGTCGGTTCCGGCAGGTGTCGCGGGCGCGGCCGCCGTGGCCGCCGAGCGCATCTGGCGCCTGACCCGCCGGCCCGGGAACCCGCCGCTCACGCGATTCGCAGTGTGGGTGTCATCGCAGGAATGCACGATCGACATCTCGCGGGCGGAGAAGGAGCTCGGCTATCGCCCCGTCATCTCGCGCGAGCAGGGCCTCGCGGCGATGAGCCAGCCGAGCTAGCTGAAGCTGCTGGCAGCGCTGCCGCTGCTCTCGAGCTCTCCCGCCAGGCTCACGAAGAACAGCCGAAAGCGCCCGACCGCGATCTCGTCGCCGTCCTCGAGTTCGGCGAGCTCCACTCGGTCGCCGTTACGGAACACGCCGTTGAGGCTGCGGTCGTCGAGCACCCGAGCCCCGCTCGAGTCGCGGTAGATGAGGGCGTGCCTGCGCGACACCGTGGGGTCGTCGAAGCGCACATGGGCCGACAGGCTCCGTCCCACTCGCGTCCAGCCGTCCTGGAGGGGCACCACGCGTACGCGCTCGCCGTCCTCGAAGGCCAGGTAGTCGCCGTTGCGGATCAGGGCCTCGCGAGCCTCGTCGAGCCATTCAGGCGTGGCCTCGAGGTCGAGGTGCCGGGGGAGATGTGCTTCCTCGCCGAACAACGACGCGCGGCGAAAGCTCTCGCCGCCGCACTCTGGGCATTCCGGCACTTCGTCCCTCTCGTGGAGCGCTACGGCAAAGCCGCACGCTTCGCACCGGAAGGAGCCGGCGCCCGCGAGGGTTCCGGCCGTGAAGGCTTCCATTGAATTGTCTCTCCTCAGGGGGATGGGGGTTGTGGGGATGGTAACGAGACGCCACCCGATGCCAAGTTAAATGCCCGCTATTTGCGGACTTTGTGGACGAATGTTCGGCAGCGGACAGCCGCCCGGCTGAGGGGCGGCTGCGCACGATCTCGGTCCGCGTGGCCGGGCGGCAGGACTGTCGCGCGGCGGGGCGAACCAGGGGTGATGCCCGATCTCGGCGCGCTGATCATGCACACCTCGCTGGGAGTTCTCACGGCCTCGGACGCCCGCTGCGAGGAGTGCCGGCGCACCCCGCTGGCCGGCGAACAGACCCATGAGCTCGACAGCGGACGCGTGCTCTGCGAGCTGTGTTTCCGCAAGCTCCCGGCCGACCGCCGCCATGCCGTCCACAGCAGGCGCGTGCACGTGAGCGACCGCCGGCTCGCCGTGGCGCCAAAGGCTGCCTGAGACGCTGCCTGGTGCCTGTACTATGGCCGCGCGATGCGCGAGGTCAGCGTTCAGACGGTCATATCCGCTCCTCGCGACGAGGTCTTCGACTTCGTCGCCGATCTCGCCGCCAGGCCGGCCTGGACCGACCACTACATGCAGGACTACCGGCTCGCGCGTATCAACACCGTGGGTGAGGGCGCGGCGGCGCGCTTCCGGCTCCGGCTTCCGCTGGCGCGCGAATACGCCGAGCTTTCGGTCACGGAGTTCGAGCGCCCACGCCGGATCGTCGAGCAGCTGGCGGTCGGCCGGCGCGGACGCAACCGCGCGCTCGCCGTGTTCGACTTCACCAAGGAGGCGCCCGCCGTCACGCGGGTGGCGCTCACGACGTTCAGCGAGCCGGCCACGTTCATCGACCGGATCAAGGAGATCGGCGCCGCGGGCTACCTGCGCAGGCAGACCAAGAAGCAGCTCGAGCGGCTCCGGATGATCTTCGAGGAACCGTCCAAGGAACCGCTCCGGCGGGTCACCATCGCGGGCTACGAGCCGGCAAAGGCGCCTAGGTTCGGCGTGCCCGCCGGAACGGACCCGGCGCGGTCACTCCGTCATTAAACTGCCCAGCCCGATGCCGTTCGCCCGTCCCCTGACGCTGCTCGTATGCCTCGCGGCGCTCGCCGCAATCGTGGCGGCGTGCGGTGACGAGGAGCCCGGTGTGACCGAGCCCGCGCGCGAGGGCCTGGCCGTCCCGCTGGGCGGCGTGGACTACAACGTGTTCATCACCCGCCAGCTCAACCCGAAGATCCCCGCGGATGACGCCTTCTACCAGGGTCCCGAGCCGGGGCCGGACGAGAATCTCTACGGGGTCTTCCTCCAGGCCTGCAACAACTCCGAGGAAGCCCACGAGACCGTGGACGAGTTCCTGATCGTCGACAACCAGGGGAACGAGTTCGAGCCCGAGGAGCTACCCGAGGACAACCAGTGGGCCTACGCGCCGCGCGAGCTCGACCCCAAGGAGTGCATCCCCGAGTCCGGGAGCGTGGCCCAGCAGGGTACGACCGGCGGGGCGATGCTGCTGTTCAGACTGCCGCTTCAGACCACGGAGAACCGCCCGCTCGAGCTCGAGGTCGAGGGCGAGGGCGACGAGAAGCTCACGTTCGAGCTGGATATCTAGGTTCTAGGTTCCGGCCTCCAGCACGACGCGCGCGGCCGGGGCGGCCGTCGTGCCTCCCGCCCCGGCTCGTACGAACATCACTCCCACAGCGATCTTCGGGTTGGCAACGGGGGCGTAGGCGGTGAACCAGGCGTCCGTGTTCGTGGGATCGGGACCGGTGCTCTCCGCTTCCGGGCCTCGGGTGTCCTCGAGCTCCGCGGTGCCCGTCTTGCCGGCAACCTTCACACCCGTGATCGCGGCTGCCGTGCCTGTGCCGTAGGCCACCACGTCGACCATGAGCGATTGGATCGTCCGTGCCACGTCGCGCCTCGTCACCCGCACGCGCTGTGTGCCCTCGCCCGCCGCGAGGGTGGGCACGTATCGGACGCCGTCCGCGGCGATGACCTGGGCGACTGAGGCGAGCTGGAGCGGTGTGGCCAGCACCTTGAACTGCCCGATCGCGGTCGAGCCGATCTCGAGCGGCGTGACGATCTCCGACGCGGGCGGCAGGGTGCTCGGTACCTCACCCGGGATGATGGGCTCGGCATTCCAGCCGTAGCGCTCGGCGGCGTCGACCAGCCGCTCCGCGCCCACCTCGATGCCGAGCGGGGCGAAGACCGAGTTGCACGACTCGGCAAAGCTCTCCCGGAAGCTCCCGCCGCAGAACTCGCCGTTGGCGTTCTCGAGCTCGACGCCGTCGATGGTGGCGGCGCTCTCGACGGGGAACTCGGTTGAGGGCTTGACCAGGTCCTGCTCCAGCGCCGCGGTGGTCGTGATGATCTTGAAGGTGGAGCCGGGCGGCTGAGGAGCGGAGAACGCGATGCCCGCCAGGGCGAGCACCTCGCCGTTCATGGGATCCAGCGCGGCGATGCCGCCGAAGCGCCCCGCAAGGGCCACCACCGCGGCCTCCTGGATGCGGGTGTCGATCGTTGTGCGCACCGGTTCGGAGGGGCGCGGCTGGGCTCGCGCGAGTGCACGGCGGCCGGCCCGCAGCTCGCCTCCCGGGCGGCCGCGCAGGCGATCCTCGAAGGCCTCCTCGAGGCCGCTTTGACCCACCGGCCAGTCGCGCGGGAAGCCGGCCGCGTACAGCCCCGCGCGCTCGGCCGCGGTCTCCTCGGGCTCCATGCTCCCGGCGATCGAGTCGGCGATCCCGGTGAGCGGGGAGGACCGCTCGCCGGCCTGGCCGCGCGCCAGAACCCTGCGGTTGCGGGACAGAAGCGTGGCGCGCTCGGCCGGGACGCTCTCGCGCGTCAGCCGCTCACCCTCGCGCAGCTCGGGGAACACGAGGCGCGGGCGCCACTCGACCCGCTCGTCGGATACCGGCACGAGCAGCTCGCCGCGCAGTTCTCCGAACACCTTTGTTGCGACCACCACCGGGACTACGACCTGTCCGTTGCGCTCGCCCTCGGCCCCATCCGCTTCCACACCCGACTGGGTGGCCGTGTCGGCGGCCCTCCGGTAGAGGCCCCTGAACCGCTTCAAGGGCCAGTCCTGCTTGGCCGAGTCGCTCAGCAGCGCGTGCATGTCGCGCAGGTCGCCGCGCTCCCACGCCTCGACGAAATTCGCCGCGGTGCGTTCGGAGCCCGACGTGGCGGTGGAGCCCACGAACGCTCCGGCGACCAGCGCAACGCCAGCCAGCCCGCCCAATGCGGGTAGCGCGCGGTGGGTCAGGCGCCTGCGTCGCTCGGCGGTGATCTCGTTCACAAGGGGGGAGGAGCGATGGTAGACCGCGGCGTCACCGCCGACGAGGGGCCACCGCGCCATACCACTACCCTCATCCCCGCTCGTGACCCCGCTGGACTGGATCATCGTCGCCTTCGTGGTCGTCATGGCCGCCTGGGGCTACGCCCAGGGGCTGATCGTGGGCGCGCTCTCACTCGCCGGCTTTGCCGCCGGGGCCTTCCTCGGGTCCCGCCTCGGCCCGGTGGTGCTCGCGGAGGGTGCGGAGTCGCCCTACGCGCCGCTCTCGGCGCTCATCGGCGCGGTCCTGATCGGCGGCGTCCTGGCCTCGTTGTTCGAGCTGCTCGGCTTTCGCCTGAGGGGTGGACTGGGGCAGCGGCTCGGCGTTCTCGACGGGGTGGCGGGGGCGCTGCTCGTGGGCTGCCTGGGGCTGTTCCTGGCCTGGGTGGGGGGTGCGGTGGCGCTCAACACGCCCGGCGCACGGGAGCTGCGCGAGCCGATCCAGCGCTCGGCGATCCTCGGCGAGCTCAACGAGAGCCTGCCGCCCTCCGGGCCGTTCATCCAGGCGCTCGCCCGCTTCGACCCCTTCCCCGAGATCGATGGGCCGGAGGCGGACGTGGCGCCGCCGAACTCGAAGATCGCCCGCGATCCGGACGTGCGCCGTGCCGGCAACAGCGTGGTCAAGGTGCTCGGCACGGCCTGCGGCCTGGGCGTGCAGGGCAGCGGCTGGCTGGCCGCGCCGGACACGGTGGTCACGAACGCCCACGTCGTGGCCGGCCAGGAGGACACCACCGTGGAGCTCCGCGGCGAGGGAGACGGCGAGGACGCGCAGGCGATCTGGTTCGACGCCCGTAACGACCTCGCCATCCTGCGTGTGCCCGGCCTGGACGGCGCCCGCCCGCTCCGGATGAACGAGAACGCGGAGCGCGGCACGGCGGGGGCGATCCTCGGCTTCCCGCAGAACGGGCCGTACGACGTGCGGCCCGCCCGCCTGGGCCAGACCACCACCGTCGTCACCCAGGACGCCTACGGGCAGGGGCCGGTCGAGCGCAGGATCACCTCGGTGCGCGGCCGCGTGCGGTCGGGCAACTCGGGCGGGCCGGTGGTGGACGCAGCGGGACGCGTGCTCACCACGATCTTCGCCGCCTCGGTCTCCGACAGCGGCGGGTCCGGGTTCGGGGTGCCCGACTCGATTGTGCGCGAGGCCCTGAGCCGGGCTGATGCGCCGGTGGACACGGGACCCTGCACGTAGGTCCTTGGCGTGGATCCACCGGAGCTCGTGAGCGCTTCCGCGCCCGAGGCGAAGGCCTCGGGGCGGCGATGCGAGCCGGCGCGGAAACGCCGTCAGGCCGCGACCCCGGTCCGTTGATGCGTTCCACTCGGGCCTGCGCGTTGGGTCGTAGCGGGATCCGATTGGCAGCAAGGGGAATGGATGGGCGCCGCAGGGAAAGCGGCGCGTGCGAGGGCGTCCGACGACGAGTCAATGCACCCATAGGGTGCGTTTCTCGTCAGACGCCTGCGCGACCCCGGACCCAAGGGGCGTGGCGCCTTGTTCGTCCATAGGGCGGTCAACGCGTCAGACCCCGTCCGGCTGCCCCCATCCCAGCCAGTCGTCAGACCACGCGACAACCCGCAGCGCACGCCGAAGCGGAGCTGAGGCGCGAGCGCCCGGCGCGGCCAGGCGCGCGGCGGTGCCATCCGGCGCGGAAACGCCGACAGGATCGCCTGGATCAGACCTACGCCCTAGCGTCCCCTGCGGCGGCAGCGAGTGAGCTGCGCAGCCGCTCGTGTGCCTCGAGCTCACGCTCGACGGGGCCGATCACGAGCTCTTGGGCGGCCTCCTCGATCTGCGGTCGCAGGGCGCGCGCGGCCGAGCGCGCGCGTCGCCGCGCGCCGCCGCCGTTCACCAGCCGGGCCAGGGCCGCGAGCACCAGCCCGGCCAGCGCGCCTCCCACGAGGAGCGCAGTCGGAACCGGGATCCCTTCGAGCTCGGGAGTCGGTATGACGTCGTCGACGCGCAGCCAGCTGAAGATGGCGAGGAGGACGAGCCACAGGATCCCCGCGAGGGCCACCGCCGCGAGCAGGCGCTGAAGCACCGCCGCCACGCTCCACCATCGCGGACGGGTCACACGGAGCTCCGCACCACCCACGGCCCGGTCGAGCCGGTCGGCCACCCGTCCCTCGTTCTCGGTGGCCGCGTCCCGGACGAGGGTGGGCCAGGGCGGGGGCAGGTCGCCGACCGCGCGGTCGGCGAGGTTTCGGGTCGCGGTCGCCACCTGCGCGTGCTGAACCTCGGTCGCGGGCGGCAGGGAGGTCCGGCCTGGCGGCGGCCCCTCCTCCTGAGCGCGCTCGCCGAGACGGAGCCGGCGCAGCGGGTCGGGTCGCAGGCGGCGCAGCCACCTGACGAACGGCCAGCCGGTGGCGATCGCTCCGCGGTGGCGGTGTGCCTCGTCGACCGCGCGGACGACCCGCGGAACGCCGCCGGCCTCCTCGAGCGCCGCGACGAGTCGCTTGCGGTCGGCGCGCTGGACGCCGGCCGGCCGGCCGTCGTCGCACCACTCCCGCAAGGTGCGGGCCGCGGCCGTGACGTCCGCCGCGAGTCGAGCGACGGCGGCGTCACGGGCTGTCACGCGCTCGGCGAGCAGGCGGCGCAGCGACTCCAGCCCGCCGCCCGTCCGCGCCGAGACGACCAGCAGCGGCACGCTGCCGAGGCCGCCGTCCGACAGGAGCCGGGATACGTCGTCTCGCCAGACGTCGATCTCGCTCGGAGACAGGAGGTCGGCCTGGTTCAGAACGACCGCCATCGCCGCGCCGTGCGTTCGCAGGGGCCGGAGGTAGCGCTCGTGCAGGGACGCGTCGGCGTACTTCTGCGGCTCCACGACCCAGACCACCAGGTCAGCGAGCTCGACGAGCCGGTCGACCTCCAGCCGATGGGCGCTCTCCACCGAGTCGAAGTCGGGCAGGTCGAGGAGCGCCAGTCCGCGCAGGGCCCCGTCGTCGAGGCGGTGGCGCCGTCCGATCTGGAGCCAGTCGAGCAGAGGGTCCGCGCCGTCGCCCCACACCGCCGCCTGACCCTCCGACGTGGTCGGCCGGCGGCGGCCGACCGACGCTAGCTCGGTGCCTGACAAGACGTTGAAGAGCAGCGACTTGCCCACGCCCGTTGGCCCCGCAAGCGCCACCACGGTTGTCTCGACGCCGAGCCCGAGCCGCGCTCCCGCCTTCTTCGTCACGGCCCGGGCGGCCTCGACCGCCCCGGGCTCGAGCCGGCCATCCGCGACCTTGACCGCCTCTGCGAGTGCCGTCAGCCTGCGGTCGAGGTCGCCGCTCACGAAGCTCGTCTGACAGCGTCGATCGCCCCGTGCAGCCGAGCGAGGCCCTCCGCCTCGGTCGCGGCGCCTTCGATCAGGGCGTCATAGCGCTGCGCGTCGGCCCGCAGCAACTGCTCGGCGCGCTCGACCAGGTCTCGACGGGCCTGCGCGGCGAGCTCGCGCACCGCCTGGTCGCCGAAGATGGCCTCGAGCACCTTCTGGCCGAGCGCCGACGTGCCGCCCGCCACGGCCACCTCGGCTCCCGTGAGTCCTCCGGTGTGCGCGAAGACCGCGAGCATCACGGTGAGGCCGGCCCCGTTGACGCCAAGCGACGCGAGCCGCGCCGAAGTCCGCTTGGAGGCGCCTTCGCGGCGCACGAGCTCCATCACTTGGCCCTGCCACGCCCGGACCTCCTCCTCCGTGTCAGCACTCAGACGATCCGCCGCCCGGTCGAGTCCGGGCGTCGCCTCGAGCAGCGCCCTGCCGGCCGCGTGCTTGCGCCATGAGCGGGCGACGCGCTCGGCAGCCCGCTCTCCGGCCGCCACGACGACCGCCTCGAGGCGGTGCTCCACTGCCACGCGCAGCTCCTCGTCGGAGCCCGGCTTGCCCGTGAGCATGCTCCTCAACCGGTCACGGGCCGATCCGATGCGCGACTGCATCGCCCGCATCACGTCGCCTGTGCCGATGACGTCGTGCCAGCGCGCGAGAACCTCGCCGCGAAGGAGCGAGCCGCTCCGCAGGGCGTCCTCGATCTCGCGGCGCGCCTCGGCGTACGCGAGGTCGACCTCGGCCCGAAGCTCGGCGACGGCCGCGAGTTGCTCCGCAACGGCCTGGGCGACCGTCCCCGCGCGGCCCGGGAGGCTCACCAGCGCGCCGCTCAGAGTTCGCCTGACCAGGTCGGCGCGTGCCTGCGCGTCGGCGGCGAGCCCGTCGAGCCACCGTCGCACCGGCGCGAGCGCCGCCTGGGGGAGCAGCCCATCCTCGAGCGCGACCTCTCGGACCACGAGCAGCTCGGCGTCGAGGCTCTGCGCGCGCATCATCTCGCTCATATGGCTCGCCACCTCGCGCTCGGCGTCCTCGGGGACGCGGTTGAGCACGACCGACATGGCCGTCCCCCGATCGCGCGCGGCGCGGAGGAACTCCCACGGCACGGCGTCGGCGTAGCGCAGGGCCGTGGTCACGAACAGCCAACCGTCGGCCGCGGTGAGTAGCTGGTTCGCGAGCGCGCGGTTCTCCTTCAGCACCGAGTCGATGTCCGGCGAGTCGAGGAGGGCAAGGCCGGGCGGGAGCGCCGGCTGCGTAACGAGCTGGAGCGTTCCCTGCGCCGGCGAGCCGCCGGTCGTCCGCGCGAGCTGCGGGAGGATCCGATCGTCCTCGAACCAGCGCAGATCGTCCGGATGGCAGGCGAGGACCGGCGCCCGGGTGGTCGGGCGAAGGACCCCCGCCGGGCTCACGACCGACCCGACGAGACTGTTCAGGAGCGTGGACTTACCGGCGCCCGTCGAGCCGCCGACCACCATCAGCACCGGCGCGTCCATCTGGCGCAGGCGCGGGAGGAGGTAGTCGTCGGCCTGGGCGACGATGTCGTCGCGGGCGCGGCGCGCCACGGCCGCGCCTGAAACCTCGAGGTCCAGGCGTACGGCGGCAAGCTCGTCCCGGAGGCGCCCGACGGCGCCTGGCAACTCGGGATTCATCGGATTCCCCTACCGGGGAACACAACTAGCGTCTCCCGGCTCCGAGCAATCCGCCGAGCACGTCGCCCAGGTCGATCCCCGTCCCTCCCGACCCGCCGCCGAGCGCGCCGCCGAGGACGTCCTCGAGCCCGCCGCCGCCGGCTGTGGCCTGCGACTGTGCGCCGCCGCGCTGCTGGAATTGCTTGGCGAGATACGACATTGCGATCGGCGCCAACAGCGGCAGCAGCTTGCTGATGAGAGAGCTGCCGCCCGACCCGCCGACGCCGCCGAGCTGGTTGACAACCTGGTCGCGGTTGTCGCCGAACACGTTGCTCACGATCTTTTCCCCGTCGGTCGTGTCCACCTTGCCAAGGTCGATACCGCTCTCGACCAGCCCGCCGTCGTGTTCGTCGATCGCGCTCGCCAGCGATGCCGCTCCGGCCGGATCCTGGGCGTTGGCCTCCATGCCGCCGAGCAGCGCCGGCAGTGCGCTACGCGCCGCCTCCTCCGCCGTCGCACGATCAACACCGAGCTGATTCGCGAGCTGATCCATTGGGACCGCCGACAAGAGATCGTCGATTGAGCTCACTACAGCCCTCCTTGGTTGGGGTATCGCGCCGTCACGCGCAGCGTAAACGAGCCCGATCGACCGCCGGTGCCTGCGCGCCGGCCCACGCCCCGGCTAGAGCTTCGCGATCACGGCGTCGAGGTCGGCGCTGCGGTCGGCGATCAGCTCCTCCGCGAGGCTGCGCAGCGCGGTCAGGTTCTCGTCGCTGGCGTCGTCCAGGTCGTCGCTCGCCCCCACCAGCTCGGTCTGGAAGCGCCAGTAGCTGCCCTCCGGCATCGCGTGGCGCAATTGGTAGTCGACCGCATCGGAGATGCCGTCGAAGACCACGTCGAGGATCGGGCGCGCCCATTCCACGAGCCCCCAGTCCTTGACCTCGTCGAAGGGCCGCTTGTTCGTGCGCTCTCCCGTGCCCAGCGACACCAGGACGATCTCGGACTCCGCCTCGGGGTGGTGGCGAAGCGTCTCGGCGAAGGCGCTCATCGCGGGGTTGACCGCGAACACGCCGCCGTCGACGAGCGAGCGCGGCCCGGCCTCGAGCGGCTCGAAGTAGGTCGGAGCCGCCGAGGTGGCGCGGGCCACCACCGACAGCGCGAAGTCGTCGGTCGCGGGTGTCTCGCGTGCTTTGGTGCTCTTGAAGAAGTAGGGACCCGGCTCCGCAGTGTCGTAGGCAGGCACGATCAGGTCGGGCGTCGCCTGGCTCAGCCGCTTGTCGGACAGGAAGCGCTCGAGCGCGCGGTCGAGGGCGGCGTCGTCGTACTTCTCGTCGAGCAGGCCACCGGCCGAGCGGATCCGCTGCGCCAGCGAGATGGAGAAGATCTCCGGGCCCTCCTCCTCGTAGAGCTTGACCACCTCGAGTGCCGGCAGGGGATCGGGCGCGCAGACGGCGCAGCCGATGATCCCGCCGGTCGATGTGCCGGCGATCAGGTCGAACAGCTCGAAGATCCGGCGCCCGGCGCGGCGTTCGATCTCGGTCAGCACCAGCGCGGGAATGATCCCCCGGATTCCGCCGCCGTCGATTGACAGTACGCGCACGCTGTCGAAGTTACCCGCTACAACTAATCCGGGTGCGTGCCGTCGCGACAGCTCTGCTTGCCCTTGGCCTGGCCGCGCAGGCCGAGCCGCCCCCGGGCAGCCCTCCTGAGCGGGCTCAGGTGGACGAGAACCCCTGCATAGGGGTGGATGCTGCGCTTCTGCGCTGCCCCGATCTCGTCATGCGCCGTCCCTACGGCCTGTACACGGATCGCCTGACCAAGGCGGGGCGAACGGTCCTCCGCGCGGGCAACGTGATCGACAGCGTCGGCACCGGACCGGCCGAGCTGCGCGGCACGCGCTCGGGACGCCGCTGGATGGACGCCAACCAGCGCATCCACCAGCTTGACGGCGGGCGTCTCGTGGTGGACACGGGCGCTCGCCTCCAGTTCAAGTTCGCGCACCAGCAGCGCTACTGGTGGAAGTTCTACGACGCCGCCAGCTTCGAGCTGTGGCGGGTCGACTCGCGGGGGAGGCGCACCGTCAGGGTCCGGACCGGACCAAAGGTGGCCTACTGCCTGCGCGACCTGACGCTCACCCGGCCGCGGCTCGAAGGCTCGCCGCGCCGGCGCGTCTACCCGGCCTGCAGCACCAGCCGCAAGCGCCGGCACGTCACGCTTGGCACCTCGCCCGGCTGGGCGGACATCTATCCGCCCGCCTATCCGGAGCAGTGGATCGACGTGACCGGCCTGCGCGGCTGCTTCGCCTACGTCCACATCGCCGACCCGGAGAACGGGATCTATGAGGCGAACGAGGACAACAACGAGGCGCAGGCGATCGTGCGCCTGCCATTCCGTGCCAAAAAGCGGCGGGCCGAGTGTGAAGGAGAGGACTTGGGACGTTCATTCGATCCGCGGAACTCCTACACGCCGCCCGATTAGGCCGTCCAGCGCGCGCGGCGTGAGCTTGACGCGACGCTCACGGCCGCCGATTCGAACCCATGCCAACGTTTCGCTGCACGCGCTGCGACCGCCGGGTAGACAGCCCGGTGGTGATCGGCGCGGGTGACTGCCCGCATTGCGGCGGCGACGTGGTGTTCGACATCCGAGGCAACGCGCCGGAACCGCCCCCCGACCGACCCCCGCCCAAGGGCGAGCGTTCCCTGCTGCGCCGGCTGTGGCGCCGCTGACCGGCGGCTCAGGCGGTCGGGCCGCGCAGAACCGAAACGGTCGAGTGCGAGGGGTCGCCGTCCGCGGGCTCGCGCGAGACGTCGACGTAGCGGAAGCGCTCGGGGTCGACGGGCACCGGCACCTCGAGCTCGGCCGCGCCGGACTCGGGCACTTTGAACGAGCCGAGCGAGACGAGCTCACCGTTCTCGCCGAGCAGCCACAGCTCGTAGAAGTCGTCGTCGGAGCTGGGCTCCAGCCCGCTGACCCGCACCGTGGCGTCCTCGCCGGAAGCGGATGTGAGCTCGGCCACGCCCGTGGCGCCCTCGTTGGGCTTGCCGATGGGCTCGAGCTCGACCTTCAGCGGCGTGCCGCCGGGGCTGCTTCCGCCGTCGTCGCCGCCCGACAGAGCAATCCCACCGAGCAGCCCGGCCGCCAGCAGTGCCACCGAGGCGGCAACCGCCACGACCGGCCGGAGCACCAGCCGGCGCCGGCGCGGCGCTCGCTGCGCCTCCTCCTGGGGCCACGGTGGGGGTGGAGGCACCGGGCGGTCCCAGGCCTCGCGCGGGAGCTGCTCGAGGCGGCGGGCGAGATCGTCGAGTGACTGGTCGGTCACGATCCAGCCTCCTCTTCCTCGATCAGGTCCCGCAGGCGACGCAGCGCCCGCGACCATCCGCATCTTGACTGTCCCGAGCGGAATCTCGGTGCGCTCGGTGATCTCGGACTGGCTGAGCCCCTCGTAGAAGCGCATCCGCAGCAGCTCGGCCTCCTCGGGCCGAAGGCGCGAGAGCAGGTGCGCGATCCGCCAGCGCTCGACCAGCGCGTCGGGTGACTGGTCGGGATCGGCGTCCTCCGCCAGCTCGAAGCGGTCCGTGGGATCGTGCGGCTCCGGCCGTCTGCGGCGCAGCTCGTCAACGGCCCGGCTGCGGGCGATGGTCATGATCCAGGTGAGGACGCTCGCGCGCTCGGGGTCGTATGTGGGCGCCCGCTGCCAGACCTCGAGGAACACCTGCTGATGCACGTCCTCGGCGGCGCCCCGGTCCCCGATCGTGTTGATCAGATAGCCCAGCACGGTGGGGGCGTACTCGCCGTACAGGCTCTCGAGGGCTGAACGCTCCCGGTTTCGCAGCCGCTTGGCCAGGCCGTGGTCGCCGTGCTCGACTCGGCTGCCGCGGCGCAGGAACGACCCCGCGCGGGCCGCGCGGGCCTCGAGGAGCGGTCCCGGGCGGGATTGCATGGGCCGTACGAGGGTCGTGGAACCCATCGGTTGAGGTACGTCGCCGGGCGCCTGAACGGTTGCCCAACCGAACGCGGGCCGGCGTCCGTAAGAGCCGGGGAAGGGAAACCACCGACGGAGGTATGACGTGAGACGTTCCATCCTTGCGCTGACGGCGATCGTAGCTGCGTTCCTCGTAGCCGCGCCAGTCGCCGGCGCAGCGACGGTCAAGCTGGCCGGGGGTTCAACCACCCTCAAGCTCAATCGCCGGCACGGCCGCCGCACTAACAGACGCGGGCGCGAGTGTTGCCCCGATCAGGCCGGCCAAGGTGAGGGGCGGCGGAGTCGCCTTCCCGATCACCGGCGGCGCCATCGATCCGGCCAACGCGCGCGGGCGCATCGACCACTCCGGTGGTCTGCGGTTCCGCGCCGGCGGCACCGCGGTCGCACTCAGGAACTTCCGGGTGCACGTAGGCGCCCGGCGGGCGATCCTGACCGCCGCGGTGGGCAACGACCGCCTCACCGTCCTGTCGCTCAACCTGTCAAAGGCGAAGGTCCGGCGTCCGGGCCTCGGTACCACCGTCACCGGCATCCGGGCGGTGCTCTCGGGCCAGGCGGCCAGGGCGCTCAACGCGGCGTTCAACGTGAACCTGTTCGCCAAGGGCCTGCCGATCGGCAAGGTCACCGTCAGGGCCATCCCGGCCGAGGTTCTGCTTGCCGGCGGTTCCACCGCCCTGCAGCTCGACCCCGGTGCGGCGTCCGCCCTGGAGTCACTCGGCGTCACGGCGGGCGTGGTCGATCCGGCCACGGCTGAGTCCGACGGGCTGAACTTCCCGATCACCGGCGGCAAGGTGAACGCGGAGTCGTTCGCCGGGTCGATCCGGCACAGCGGCGGCATCAGCCTCACGGCCGGTTCCACCACGGTTGAGCTCACTCGGTTCACCATCAACGTCGACTCCGATCCGGATCTGACCGCCCTTGTCGGCGGCCAGCGGGTCTCGATCCTGTCGCTTGACCTCTCGGCGCTGGATGCGAGCGTGTCCGGCCGGCGGATCACTCTGGCCGGCGTCAAGGCCAACCTGACGGCCGCGGCGGCGACGGCTCTGAATCAGGCGTTCGGCGTCACGGCGTTCACCGAGGGCCTCACCCTCGGCACGGCGACCGTGAAGGCCCGCGCCCGCTAGGACTCCTCGGGGGGGAGATGGCCGATCCCGGCTGGGCTGTGCGCCCGGCCGGGAGGCCGTCCCCGGGTCAGGGCACTCGCGGTCCGTTGGGCGGCGGCTGCGTGACCCGGGGCGGCTGCGATCCGCCAGGGTTCCGCGGACAGGGCGGCGTGCCCGGAATGCCGCAGGTCGGTCTCACGGGCGGGTCGTCCGGCGGGTCCGCCGGCGGGTCGGTGACCACGGGCGGATCGTCCGGCGGGTCGGTGACCACGGGCGGATCGTCCGGCGGGTCGGTGACCCCGGGCGGATCCTCGCCGGCGAGCGTGTCGCCGCCGCCGCTGTTGCGGTCTCGGGTGCTGCCCGTGCGCCGGTTCTCCGGCTCCCGGCTTTGGTTTCGGTTGACCGGATCGGACGGGTCTGCCCGCAGATTCCACCGGCTCCTCGTCCGCGGGCTCCGTCTCGGCCGGTCCGGCCGGAGCGCCCGCACCCTTCGGGCTTTGGTCCTTGCTCGCCGGCTTGTCCTTCTTCGGCTTCTTCTCGCGCCGCGGGCTCGTCCGGCGGCGGATCGTCGCTCACCGCCTGGGTGTCCTCGGCGGCGGGCTGCACGTCCTCCACCTGGGTGCCGTCCTGAACGCTGGCGGCCAGGAGCACCAGCAGGATGACGGCTGCCAGGCCGGCGATGAGCGCGAGGTCGCGGCGCCGGTGGCGCAGCAGCGAGGCTCGGGCGCTCTCGGGCGCTGACGGCCGCGCCGGCCGCCGCACCGCCGCCGGCCCAGCCGAGCCGGCCGCCCAGCCCCCGGCCGGCTCCGTTGCCGAGCTTTGCCTCGTGCCGCGCGACGACGTCGCTCCAGTCCTCGCCAACCGCTCCGGCGGCCTGCGCCATGGTCTCGCGGAAGAGCACCGGAGCGGCGGCCACCGGCAGCCATGCGCGATAGGAGACCCCGGCCTCCTCCATCGCCTCTCGGCTGAGCCGGCAGGTCTCGCAGTCGGCGATGTGGGAGCGCAGCCAGTGCGTCGTCCTCGGCGGGCTCGCGGTCCTGATCGGCGGCGAGCAGCGCGATGGCCCGCTCGCAGTCCGCCGACGAGGTCGCAATCGAGGCGAGTGCCGTGCCGCGCAGGGCATCGCGCAGGTTGATCCGCGCCCGCGAGATCAGCTGGGCGACCGAGTTGCGGTTCATCTCCATGATGTCCGCGATCTCGTCGTAGGAGAGCTGCTCGAGCTCCCTCAGCACCAGCACCTCGCGCTGCCGCTCGGGCAGCTGCAGGTTGGCCTCCCGGATCTCCTCCTGTCGCGCGTCGAGCAGGACGTTGCGTTCCGGATCGTCCTCGGGATCGCCGGGGTCGAAGCCCATCCCGCCGCCACCCACGCCGCCGCCGACGGGAATGGCGCCCTCGGCGATCTCGTCGCTCGGCTCGGCGCGCTTGCGGCGCTCGATCAGGTCGTAACAGGCGTGGCGGGCCGACGTGAAGACGTAGGAGCCGAAGGCGAGGTCACGGCCCTCGAGCTTGGGCAGCCGCCGCAGGACGCTGACAAAGGCCTCCTGGGTGGCGTCGGCCGCCTCGTCCTCGGATCCGACGATGCGAAGGCAGAGGTTGTAGGTGCGCTTCTCGTAGCGGGTGTACAGCTCGGCGAAGGCATCGCCGTCGCCGGCAACGGCGCGTTGCGCCAGCCCGGCCTCGTCCGTGGCGAGTTCCTGGCCTACGGCCATGGTGTCCAAGGTACTCCTTCGTGCACGACTGGGAAACGGCAGGGCGAAAGGCGGTGCAGTGGTGGCCATCGCCCTTCCAACCGGCCGCTCGCGAGGAAATTACGGCGCATGCGCATCTGGAGCCTTCATGATCGTTCAAGCGGTGGATGTGACGTACGACACGATTGGCCGCAGCTATACGGCAACCCGGCGCGAGGACCCTCGGATCGCCGCTGCGATCCATCGGGCGCTCGGGGACGCCTGCTCGGTGCTCAACGTCGGAGCGGGCGCGGGCTCGTACGAGCCCAGTGACCGGGTGGTGGTGGCCGTCGAGCCCTCGGAGGTGATGATGCCGTTCCCCGACGGCTCCTACGACGCCACCATGGCGATCCTGTCCGACCACCACTGGGAGGACCGCCCGGCGGGCCTGCGCGAACTGGCCCGGGTGGCTCGCTGCCGGGTGGTGCTGTTCAACGCCGATCCCGCGGAGGCCGGCCGTTTCTGGATGACGCGCGAGTACCTGCCCGAGTTCGCGGATCTGATCCCGGCCGGGACCGAAGCGCCGGGCAATGGCAGGAGGAGCTGAGCGAGCTCTTGCCCGGCCGGATGCATGTCGAGCGCGTCCCGATTCCCCACGACTGCCGCGACGGCTTCTACGGCGCGTACTGGCGGCGCCCGAGCGCCTACCTCGACGCTCGCGTGCGCGCGGGCATCTCGTTCTTCTCGCAGTTGCCCCCGGCCGCCGTGGATGCCGCGATGGCACGGCTGCGCGCCGACCTGGATAGCGGCGCCTGGAAGAGCCGCCACGCCGACCTCCTCGAGCTTGACGAGCTCGATCTCGGCTACAAGGTCCTCACGTTCGTCCTGACTTGACTCCCCAGGAGAGGGTCAAGTGAGCACAAACCCCGAATCTCAGCGCCCGAGGTGCATCCCGACGAGCCGCGGAGCCGCGCACACGGCACGCGAGACGGGGTCGGCCCGCTCACCCCTCTCTGCCGCTGTTTCGACCCGCAGCAGGGCCGACCTCACGAGAGACCCGCCGACGTAAGCCAGCGGCTCCGGCGGCACCCAGGCGCCGGCACCCGACTCCACGATCGGCAGCCGCGAGTACTCGTCGCGGCGGTCCAGAGCCAACGAAGACACCGCCCGCGCCGCCAGGAACGTCGGCCCTACGCCGTTCCCGGTGAAGCCGAGGGCGAAGTGCACCGGCGCTCCGGGCAGCGAGCCCACCTGCGGCAGGTGGCTGGGCGACACGTCGATCGGACCGCCCCAGGCGTGGGTGATGCGCCGGCCGCGCACTCCGGGGAAGATGCGCTCGAGGTGCTCGGCCACCTCGGCGGCCACCTCCGCGTCGACCTCCACCCGCCCGTTGAGCCGGGCGCCGCAGGCCAGCCGGCCGCCGCCCCAGCCGAAGACGATCCGGCCGTCGGGTGTGGTGCGGAAGTAGTGCAGGAGCGTGCGGCCGTCGGTGATGCACTCGCCGCCCGTCCAGCCGATCTCCTCGAGCAGGTCGGGCACCGGCTCGGTCATCACGATGTGCGACGAGGTGACCGACAGCCGGGAGCGAAGCGGCGCCACCGACCGCGCCGCCGGCCCGACGGTCAGCACCGCCGCGCCCGCGCGGACGCTGCCGCGATCGGTCTCCGCCAACACCGCCCGGGCCGGCGCGGACCCGTTTGAGCCGGCCGAACGCGCCTCGTGGCGCAGGGCCTTGACCCGAGAGTGCTCGAAGATCTGCACGCCCCGCTCCATCAGCCGCCGCCGCAGCCCGAGCGCCAGGCGTGCGGGCTGGACGGTCGCGAAGTCCGGCACGAACACCCCGCGCCCGAATACCGGGGAAGCGCAGCGCTCGGCCACCTGAGCGGGGGAGAGATCCTGCACCGCTTCGGGGAAGCCCAGAGCTGCGGCGGCCTCCACGGTGGCCAGCCCCACCTCGTCGAACGCCTCACCGGTGGAGACACACAGGTAGCCCGACTGGTCGAACCAGGCGTCGACCTCGTTGGCCTCGCACCAGGCGCCGATGTCGGACACCGTGTGGCTGGCTGCCTCGAGCAGGGCCCGCGCGGGGCCGTCGCCGAAGCTGGCGCGTATCGAAGCAGCGCTGAACCAGAGCGACTCGCAGAAGCCGCCGTTGCGGCCGCTGGGGCCGTGTCCGCACACGTCGCCCTCCAAGAGCACGACGCTCGCGCCCGGCTCCGCGTCGAGCACGTGCCAAGCCGTCCACATGCCCGAGTAGCCCCCGCCGATCACCACTACATCAGCGTCCAGCGCCCGGGTGAGAGGGGGGCGAGCCTCGGCGCCCCCGGCCTCCTCGAGCCACCAGCCCGTGGCGTTATGGCTCCCGATATGCGTATCGTGATCTAGGAGTCCGATGTCCAAGACCCTAGTAATTGCAGAGAAGCCCTCGGTCGCCCGCGACCTCAGCGGAGCCCTGCCCGGATCCTTCACGAACGCGAAGGACAAGACCCACCTGGTGGGCGACGACTACGTGATCACGTGGGCCGTCGGGCACCTGGTGGGGCTCGCCGAGCCGGAGGCGTACGACCCGAAGCTCAAGAAGTGGCGCTACGCCGACCTGCCGATCATCCCCGACAAGTTCAAGCTCGTTCCCAACGACGACCGGGCCGCGAAGCAGCTCAAGGCGATCCATCGCCTGATGGCCGACGACGAGATCGAGACCATCGTGAACGCCTGCGACGCCGGGCGCGAGGGCGAGCTCATCTTCGCCTACCTCTACGAGATCGCGCCCGTGCACAAGCCCGTGCAGCGGCTGTGGCTGTCGTCGATGACCAAGAGGGCCATCTCCGAGGCCTTCGAGCTGCTGCGTCCCGGTGAGGAGATGAAGCCGCTCGAGGAGGCGGCTCGCTCGCGCTCCGAGGCCGACTGGATCGTGGGGATGAACGCCACCCGCGCGGCCAGCATCCGCCTGCGGGCGGCGTTCGACGGTGCCGTGTCGCTGGGCCGCGTCCAGACGCCCACGCTGGCTCTGCTGACCCGGCGCGAGGAGGAGATCCGCGCCTTCAAGCCCGAGCCCTACTGGCTCGTCGAGGCCCGCTTCGCCGCCACGGGCGAGCGCCTCTACACCGGCCGCTACCTCGGCGGCAAGCGCCTGCCCTCGGAGGACGAGGCCAAGGCGATCGTCGAGGCCACCACCGGGCAGCCCGGCGAGATCACGAAGCTCGAGCGCAAGGAGGAGCGCGAGAAGCCGCAGCTGCTCTACGACCTCACCTCGCTGCAGCGCCACGCCAACACGCTGCTGGGCTTCTCGGCGCGCCGGACGCTGGGAGCGGCCCAGCGGCTCTACGAGGAGCACAAGGCGCTCACCTATCCGCGCACCAACTCGCGCTTCCTGACCGGCGACATGGTGGCCGAGATCAAGCCCACCGCGGAGCTGGTCGGCCACAACCCGGGCTATCGGCGCGGGGCGGAGTTCGTGGTGGGGCTCGACAAGCTGCCGCTCCAGCGCGTGGTCAACGACGCCAAGGTCGAGGACCACCACGCCATCATCCCCACCCGCTCCGAGCACGACCTGTCGAAGATGGGCCAGGACGAGCTGAAGATCTACGACCTCGTGGCCAAGCGCTTCCTGGCGGTCTTCCATCCTGAGGCCGTGTTCGAGCGCACCAGGGTCGAGACCACCGTTGCCGAGAACGTCTTCAGGACGAGCGGGCGCCGCCTGGTGGAGCCCGGCTGGCGCGCTGTCTACGGCGACCAGGCCGAGGGCGAGCCCGGCGATGACGACTCGGGCGGCGACCAGCTGCTGCCCAAGCTCGACCAGGGCGAGACGGTCGAGACGCGCTCGGTCGAGTTCCTTCGCAAGGAGACCCAGCCGCCGCGGCGCTACAGCGATGCGTCGCTGCTCGGCGCGATGGAGACGGCCGGCAAGGAGATCGAGGACGCCGAGCTGCGCGAGGCCATGAAGGACTCCGGCATCGGCACCCCGGCCACGCGCGCGGGAATCATCGAGCTGCTGATCGGCCGCGAGTACATCGAGCGCGAGGGGCGCGCTCTGGTGGCCACCGAGAAGGGGATCCAGGTGATCCGGCTGCTCGACGGCCACCCGCTCACGTCGTCCGAGCTGACGGGCAACTGGGAGAAGCGCCTCGGGCTGATCGAGCGCGGCGAGGACAGCCACGACGCCTTCATGGGCGACATCGCCAAGTTCACCACCGAGACGGTCGAGGAGCTCGACAAGCTCAAGGGCGTCCGGATCGAGCGGGCCAAGCTCGGTCCCTGCCCGGTCTGCGGCCGCGAGATCTCGGAGAACCGCAAGGGCTACTCCTGCTGGTCGCGCGAGGACCCGGGCTGTGGCTTCGTGATCTGGAAGCGCAAGGCGGGCAAGTCGCTGCCGGTGTCGGTGGCCAAGGAGCTGATCGAGTCGCTGCGGGCATCGCGCGAGAGCGGGGAGGACCCGGGCGTCGGGCGCACCGCCAAGCCGGTCACCGGCTTCCGCAGCCGCGCTGGACGAACCTTCAGGGCCAAGCTTCGCCTGGAGCAGGACGCCGAGGGCAAGTGGCGCGTGGAGTTCGACGAGGAATGGGCCAAGGAGCCGCCGAAGGGCGAGTCCGAGGAGGAGCGCGCCGAGGCGGAGGTCCAGGGCGCCGCCGAGCAGACGGACGGCGACTCCGGCGCCGACGAGGCGAAGGATCCCGCCAAGGCCGAGCCCGCCAGGGCTTGACGAGCTCCACCTACCGGCGGTAGCCTACCGTGAGTAGGTGGACGCGGTCAGCCCCCGCATAGAGGACTTCGAGCACGGCCGCGTGCCTCGAGCCGTGCGTGAGCGTCAGGTGCTCGAGCTGGCCGAGCAGCTCTTCTCGGAGCGCGGCTACCAGGGCGCATCGATGGACGAGCTGGCACGCCGCGCGGGCGTGACCAAGCCGATCATCTACGAGCTCTTCCAGAACAAGGACGGCCTCTTCCGTGCCTGCCTCGAGCGCTCGGCAGACCGGCTGGCCGAGCAGGTGGCCGACGCCGTGCGCGCCGAGGACGACCCGGAGGCGCGGCTGCGCGCCGGCGGGCTCGCGTTCCTGCGCTTCGCAACGGAGAACCGGGTGGCCTGGGAGCTGATGATGGAGGGCCGCTTCTCCGACACTGCGATGGAGGTGCGCCGCAGCCAGGCCGCTCTGGTCCTCGAGCTGCTGAGGGAGATGGCTCCCGGTGAGGTGGACCAGCGCGAGCTCGAGGTCGTGGCCCACGCCGTCAACTCCGCCTACGAGGGGGTGGCCCACTGGATGTGGGACCACCCGGACGAGCCGATCGAGCGGCTGGCCGACTGGACGGTCGAGCTGCTCCTGCCCGGGCTACGGAGGTTCACTTGACCGACAACCACCACGAGGTCGTGATCGTCGGAACGGGCTTCTCCGGCCTGGGTATGGCGATCAAGCTCAAGCAGGAGGGGCGCGAGGACTTCGTGCTGCTGGAGCGGGCGGGCGACATCGGCGGCACCTGGCGCGACAACACCTATCCCGGCTGTCGCTGCGACGTCCCCTCGCACCTGTACTCGTTCTCGTTCGCGCCCAACCCCGGCTGGTCGGCCACCTTCTCGCCCCAGCCCGAGATCCTCGACTACCTCCGTGGCTGCGCCGAGCGCTACGGGGTGATGCCCCACGTCCGTTTCGATCATGAGCTGCTCGGGGCCGACTGGGACGACGACGAGGGGCTGTGGCGGCTCGACACCTCCCAAGGCGAGCTGACGGCCGAGCTCCTGATCGCCGGCCAGGGACCGCTCTCGGACGCCAACGTGCCCGACCTTCCCGGCCTCGAGAGCTTCGAGGGCACTGCTTTCCACTCGGCTCAGTGGAACCACGAGCACGATCTCAGGGGCGAGCGCGTCGCCGTGATCGGGACGGGGGCGTCGGCCATCCAGTTCGTGCCCGAGATCCAGCCCGAGGTGGAGAAGCTTCACGTGTTCCAGCGCACCGCTCCCTGGGTGGTGCCGCACCGCAACCGGCCCATGCGCGGGTTCGAGCACGCGCTGTACCGGGTCTTCCCGGCCGCCCAGAAAGCGATGCGCGCGGCGATCTATTGGGCGCGCGAGACATTCGTGCTGCAGTTCCGGCGTCCGCGTACCGGTCATTTTGTGGAGCGAATGGCGCTCAGCCACCTGCGCGACCAGGTCGCCGACCCCGAGCTGCGCGAGAAGCTCACGCCGAACTACGCGATCGGCTGCAAGCGCATCCTGCCCACCGACGAGTGGTATCCGGCGCTCGTCCGGCCGAACGTGGAGGTGGTCACCGACCCGATCCGCGAGGTGCGACCCCACTCGATCGTGCTTTCGGACGGCAGCGAGCGCGACGTGGACACGATCATCTTCGGCACGGGCTTCCGCGTGACCGACATCCCGATCGCCGAGATGATCCGGGGCCGCGACGGGCGTACGCTCGCCGACGTCTGGCAGGGCTCACCCGCGGCCTACAAGGGCACGGCCGTGGCCGGCTATCCGAACCTGTTCTTCATGGTCGGCCCCAACACCGGCCTGGGCCACAACTCGATCGTTTTCATGATCGAGTCGCAGATCGAATACGTGGCGGACGCGCTGCGCACGATGCGCGGGCGCGGTGCCCGCAGGCTCGAGGTGCGCCCGGAGGCGCAGGCGGCCTGGGGCGCGCGTCTCGAGCAGCTGACCGAGGGGACGGTCTGGGTATCCGGGGGCTGCCAGAGCTACTACATCGACCGAAACGGCCACAACTCGACGCTCTGGCCGACCTACACCTGGCCGTTCCGGCGCCACCTGCGCGAGTTCGACGAGGCGGCCTACACGCTCGGCGCCCCGCTGCGCGAGCCGCTTCCGGCCGCTGCCTGAGCGCGGTCTGTCAGGCGATCGCCTCGACACGCGCAGGCACGTGCTTGTGCCACGGCGTGCCGGCGAGCCAGTCCCGGTGGTCGACGGAGGTCAGGTCGTTCAGTGAGACCCCCGGCCGGACGGCCGCACCGGTCGCGTCGCTGAAATCGACCCCGAGCCCGTTGGGCAGCGACACGTGCCCCGGCTGCATCATCTCGCTGACCTCGACCACCGCTTCGGCGGCGCCGCCCTCGGTGGTGATCTTCACGCGCCCCCCGGTGCTCACGCCAAGCTTCGCGGCGTCCTCCGAGGCGATGCGCAGCGCTCCTTCGGGGTCGCGCTTGCGCCACGAAGGGTCGCGGATGATCGTGTTGGCGGTGTACGAACGCCGCTCCCCGGCGGACAGCACGAAGGGAAACTCTTCCGTAACCCAGGCGGAGGGCCGATCAGCCAGCTCGGCGAGCTCGCTCAGCAACTCGGGGATCTCGATCGTGAACCGCCGATCGGGTCGGCGGACGTAGTTCCAGGCATCGGGATAGTCGTCGCTCGTGAAGACCACTCCCCGGCCCTCGAGCACTGCCTCGAACAGCTGGTCGCCCGGCTCGAAGCCCTCCCCCTCGAAGCCGGCGCGCGCCACCGCGTCCGGATGGGTCAGCGCACAGACCTGCGCCACCGCCCACAGTGCCGCGGTGCCCGCCGCGCCGTCGGGAAGCGTTTCGCCGAGCGACTCGTAGAGCAGGTAGGGCGCCAGCTTGAGCAGCCGCGGGTCGCCGGCCACCGTGTCGAAGAACACAGCTGCGAACGCGGCTCGACCCTTTCCGGCCGCGTCGCGCAGCGTCGCGAGGAGGGTTTCGTCCACCGCACCGATGGCCCGGATGAGGCGAGCGTAGATCTCCGGCTCGGACAGGGTCCCGGGCAGTGAATCGAGCAGGGGCGCGCGGAGGTGAAAGGTGTTCTCCGGGAACTCGGAGTTGAAGAACGTGGCCTCCCACTTCTCGTACTGGCTGGCCGCCGGGAGCACATAGTCGGCGTGGCGGGCGGTTTCCGTCATCGCCACGTCGATCACCACGGACAGCTCCAACGCTCCCATCGCCTCCTTGAAGCGCTTGGAGTCGGCCAGCGAATGGGCGGGGTTGACGCTGTCGAGCCACAGCGCCCGGAAGCGATCGGGGTGATCGGCGAGAATTTCGTCGGCGATCGAGTTGCAGGGCATCAGCCCCGCGATGATCCGTGCTCCCGTGACCGGTGTGACCTTGCCTGCGGACGACCCTCCCGGCGTGCCGCTCCCGGCTATCGGGGCGAAGGTTGAATGCAGGAACATGCCGCCGGGCTTGGCGAAGTTGCCGGTGAGGATCCAGAGCAGCTTGTTCAGGTACGAGCTGAGCGTGCTGTTGGGGGCCTGCTGGATGCCGAGGTCTTCGTAGGTGCACGCCGAGCCGGCCGTGGCGATGCGGCGTGCGACACGGCGGATCAGGTCCTCTGGCACGCCGCACTGCTGTGGCGTAATCGGCAACCGGCACCTGGGATAGCGACGCGAGCACGGCCGCCGCTCCCGCCGTGTGGCGATCGACGAACTCGTGGTCCACGAGATCCTCCTGGACGATCACCGCGCCGAGCGCGGCCAGGCACCACGCGTCGGTCCCCGGCCGGACCTGCAGGTGGTGGTCGGCCATGAGTGCCGTCTCCGAGCGTCGAGGGTCGATCACGACCATCGTGCGCGCCGGGTCCGCCGCGATCTCCTTGAGCACGGGCCGGGCGCGCGGAAAGCTGTGCGACTGCCATGGGTTCTTGCCCACGAAGACCACCACTTCGGCGTGCTCGAAGTCGCCCTTGGTGTGGCCCCCGTACATCCGCCCGTCGACCCACATCTCGCCGGTCTTCTCCTGCGCAAGGGCGTTGGAGTAGTAGCGCGACCCGACCGCCGCCTGGAGCGCGCTCCCGTACACCCTTCCGAGGTGGTTGCCCTGCCCGCCGCCGCCGTAGAAGAGGATCCCGCTCGCCGCCGTGGGCGTCGCGGACGTCGCCGAGGCGCTGCGCGATCTCCTCGATCGCGACCTCCCAGGTCGATCGCCTCGTGGCTGCCGTCCGGGCGCCGGCGCAGCGGCGAGGTCAAGCGGTTCGGGTTGCTCTGGTAGCGGTCCAGTCGCTGTGCCTTCTCACACGCGTAGCCCCGCGAGCCCGGATGCGCCTTGTCGCCGCGGATCTTGACGCAGGCGCCGGCCCTCGACCTGAACCTCGATCCCGCAGTTGCACTCACACAGGATGCAGGCGCTCGGGCGCCACTCGACCGAAGACATCGTCCGGGCAGGCTACTATGACGGGCGTCATACTGCAACGCCATGGCCTCACCACCTCGTCAACGAATGATTCAGAGCGCCGCGGTACTGATGCGCGAGCGCGGCGTGCAGGCCACCGCGTTCTCGGACGTCGTCGCACACTCGGGTGCCCCGCGAGGCTCGATCTACCACCACTTCCCGGCGGGCAAGGCGCAGCTGATCGAGGAGGCCACGCGCTACGCGGGCGACTACATCGCCGCCGGGCTCGCCGCGGCGCTCGAGCAGGAGGACGTCGTCGCCGCGGTCCAGGTCTTCGTTGCGAGCTGGCGCGAGACGCTCCGCGAGAGCGATTTCGCTGCAGGCTGTCCGGTCGTGGCGGTCACGCTGGAGGGGGAGCGCACCCCGGCAGCGCGCGATCAGGCCGGCGTTGCCTTCGCCGGCTGGATCGATCTGTTGGCTGCCGCCCTGGAGCGCAACGGCTTGCCGGCCGACCGCGCCCATTCGGTCGCGACGCTCGCGATCGCCGCCGTCGAGGTGCCATCGTGCTCGCGCGTGCGCAACGGTCCATAACGCCACTCGAAGCTGTGGGCACGGAACTCGAAGTGCTGATCGTCGGTCAGCTGGCTCCTGACGACTGACCCGCGCTCTTCGCCTGCCACAGCGCCACTTCGGCAGCGTCCGGCGCGGCAACGACGCTGCGCCAACCCGCCGGCCCCTCGCGGGGCGCGAGGATGACGCTCGCTCCCATCCCTTCGGCGCGTTTCGTCGCACGGGTGATGTCGGCGACCTGCACGTAAGGCAGCCACAGCGCCCGCTCGGTGCCGCATTCGACGACGCCACCGTCCGGCGGGCCGTCCCAGTCGAGCGCGTGGTAGGTCTGCCGGCCGGCGTCGATGCGTTCCAGACGCCAGTCGAAGAGGCCGGTGTAGAAGCGGACGCGCGCCACAGGTTCGCCGTATGGAGCTCGAGATGGACGATGGGGCTCATGGTCACGGTGGTGGGGATCCGCGCGCACCCACGAATCCATCGGCGACCGATTGATTCGCGGCCTCCGGCGGGTCTAAGTGGTTGACGTCATGAGTGCCACCGCTGCCAGCGAGACAACAAACGCCGACTTCGAACGCCTGGTCGAGCGCCACCGCACCGAGCTCCAGGCGCACTGCTACCGCATGCTCGGCTCGACCGCCGACGCCGAGGACGCCCTTCAGGAGACGCTGTTGCGCGCCTGGCGGGCGCTGCCCGGCTTCGAGGGCCGCAGCTCGGCTCCGCGCCTGGCTGTATCGGATCGCGACGAACGTCTGCCTGAGGGCGATCGAGCGGCGTCCGAAGAGGGTCCTTCCGGTGGACTACGGGCCGCCGAGCGACCCGCACGGCACTCCCGAGGGGCCGCTGGCGGAGGCCCTGTGGCTCGACCCGTACCACCTCTGCGGAGGAGAGCTACGAGCGGCTCGAGAGTGTCGAGCTGGCGTTTGTCGCCGCGCTGCAGCACCTGCCCGCCCGGCAACGCGCGGTGCTCGTGCTGCGCGACGTGCTCGGGTTCGCCCCGGCCGAGATCGCGACCATGCTCGACGCCACTCCGGCCGCGGTCTACAGCGCTCTTCAGCGCGCCCACGAGGCGGTGGACCGAGCGGCTGCCGGAGCACAGCCAGCAGACGACCCTGCGCGCGATCGGCGACGAGCGTCTTAGCGCCGTCGTCGAGCAGTACGTGCGGGCCTGGGACGAGGCCGACGTGGATTCGATCGTCGCCATGCTCACCCGCGACGCCACCTTCGCCATGCCGCCCAGGCCGACGTGGTACCGAGGCCGGGCGGCGATCGCGGCCTTCCTCGCCAGCGGGCCCGCGTCCCAGCCGAGACGCTGGCGTCGCGTCCCGGTGGCGGCCAACGGCCAGCTGGCCTTCGGCGTCTACGGGTCCTGCGAGGACGGGCTCGGGCTCGTGGCCCATGCCATCGAGGTGCTCACCCTCGACGAGGGCGGCCGGATCGCCGGGGTCACCTCCTTCCAGCGCCCAGAGCTGTTCGCCCGCTTCGGGTTGCCGCCCTCGCTCTGACCGCCGCCGATTGATCCGCCCCCAGCGGCGGATCTCAACTCGCATGACTACGCACAGAACCTGGGTGCTCGCCCTGGCGTCCGCGGCGTCCTGCATGGCGGCGCTCGACACGCTCGTGGTGACCACCGCCCTGACGACGATCAGACTCGATCTCGGCGCCTCCATCGAGCAGCTCGAATGGACGGTCAACGCCTACAACCTGAGCTTCGCGGTCCTGCTGATGACCGCCGCGGCGCTCGGCGACCGCTACGGGCGCCGGAAGATGTTCGCCGCCGGCCTCGGGCTCTTCTCGCTCGCCTCGGCGGCCTGCGCGCTCGCTCCTGAGATCGGCTGGCTGATCGCTGCGCGCGCAGTCCAGGGAATGGGCGCGGCGCTCGTGATGACCCTGGCGTTCGCACTCGTGAGCGCCGCGTTTCCTCCGGAGCGGCGGGGATCCGCACTCGGAATCTTCTTCGCGGTGACTGGCCTTGCGGTGGCCAGCGGCCCGCTGGTGGGCGGGGCGGTGGCCGAGGGCCTGACCTGGCAGTGGATCTTCTGGCTGAACGTGCCGTTCGGCCTGCTGCTGGTGCCGCTCGTCCTGGCGCGCGTTCCGGAGAGCTTCGGAACGGACTCCGCCCTCGACATCCGCGGCCTCGCCCTCGTCACCGGCGGAGTGTTCGGCCTGGTGTGGGGTCTCGTGCGCGGCAACATCGCCGGCTGGGGCAGCCTCGAGGTGGTGGGCTCGCTCGCCGCCGGGGCGCTGCTGCTGGTCGCGTTTGTCGCCTGGGAGCTGCGCGCCCGAGAGCCGATGCTCCCGATGCGCTTCTTCCGCTCGCGCGCGTTCTCGGCCGGCAACGCGGCGATCTTCTTCTCCGTCGGGTCGCTGTTCTGCGGGGTCTTCTTCCTCGCCCAGTTCATGCAGACGGGCCTCGGCTACGGGCCGCTCGACGCAGGGCTGCGGCTGCTTCCGTGGACCGCGACGCTGTTCTTCGTGGCGCCGGTGGCGGGCAACCTCGTGGACCGCTTCGGCGAACGGCCGTTCATGGTGATCGGGCCGCTGTTGCAGGCCGTGGGCATGGGCTGGATCGCGCTGATCGCGGACGCGGGAATGGCCTACTCGCAGATGATCCCGCCCCTGATCGTGGCGGGCATCGGGGTGTCGATGTCCTTCCCGGCGGCGCAGAACTCGGTGGTCGGTTCGGTCCCGCCCGAGGCGATCGGAAAGGCGGCCGGCACCAACAGCACCATGCGCGAGCTCGGCGGTGTGTTCGGCATCGCGCTGAGCGTCGCGGTGTTCGCCGGCGCGGGCAGCTACGTCTCTGCCGAGGCCTTCAGCGACGGCTTCGTGCCGGCGATGACGGTGTCAGCGGGGCTCTCGTTCCTGGGCGCCCTGGCGGGGGCGGCGCTGCCGGCGCGGGGTGGCAAGCCGTTGAGCGTGCCGGCCGGGGCCGTGCCCGCCACCGAGGCCGAGGGGTAGGCGGGATAGGCTGTCGCGCTCCAGTGTTCATGGGCTCCGTGTCCCCTGTGCCCGAGGAGGCGATGTCGTGGCCAAACACCGACCAGCCCAACATCGTCGTCTTCTGGGGCGACGACATCGGGATCTCCAACCTCAGTTGCTACAGCGACGGCCTGATGGGCTACCGCACCCCCAACATCGATCGCCTCGCGGACGAGGGGATGCGCTTCACCGACTCGTACGGCGAGCAGAGCTGCACCGCCGGCCGCTCGGCGTTCATCACCGGTCAGAGCGTGTACCGCACCGGCCTCAGCAAGGTCGGGCTACCGGGCGCGGAGACCGGGATCCAGGACGAGGATCCGACGATCGCCGAGCTCCTGAAGCCGCTCGGCTACGCCACCGGCCAGTTCGGCAAGAACCACCTCGGCGACCGCGACGAGCACCTGCCGACGCATGCACGGCTTCGACGAGTTCTTCGGCAACCTCTACCACCTGAACGCCGAGGAGGAGCCGGAGCACCCGGACTATCCCGATCCGGAGCACTACCCCAACTTCCGGGAGCGCTTCGGGCCGCGCGGCGTCCTCCACTGCAAGATGACCCGCACCGGCAAGCACACGATCAAGGACACCGGGCCGCTCACGAAGAAGCGGATGCAGACGATCGACGACGAGATCGTCGACGGCGCGATCGACTTCATCGAGCGAAAGCACAGAGCGATACGCCGTTCTTCACTGTGGGTCAACACCACCCACATGCACTTCCGGACGTATACGAAGCGCCGGAGCGTGGGGCAGGTCGGGCCGCTGGCAGTCCCCCTACCACGACACGATGATCGACCACGACAAGCACGTGGGCAGGGTGCTCGACACGCTCGACCAGCTCGGCCTCGCCGAGAACACGATCGTCCTGTACTCGACCGACAACGGCGTGCACATGAACTCCTGGCCGGACGCCGGAATGACGCCGTTCCGATCCGAGAAGAACACGAACTGGGAGGGCGCCTTCCGGGTCCCGAGATCATCCGCTGGCCCGGGAAGATCCCGGCGGGCGTCGTCTCCAACGAGATGGTGAGCCATCTCGACTGGCTGCCGACCCTCCTGGCCGCCGCGGGCGAGCCCGACATCCAGCAGAAGCTCATCGATGGGCATGACGCGGGGGACAAGAAGTTCAAGGTCCATCTCGACGGTTACAACCTGGTGCCGTATCTGACCGGTGAGGCCGACGAGAGCCCGCGGAACGAGTTCTTCTACTTCTCCGACGACGGCGACCTGGTCGCGTTCCGGTACGACAACTGGAAGTTCGTCTTCATGCAGCAGCGCATGCGCGGGACGCTTGCGCTGTGGGGCGAGCCGTTCGTCGCCACACGCATCCCTTACCTGTACAACCTGCGCACCGACCCGTTCGAGAAGCGCCGATGTAACTTCGAACACCTACTGGGACTGGTACCTCGACCGCGCCTTCCTCGTGGTGCCCGCACAGGCGATCGTCGGCGAGTTCCTGAGCACGTTCGTCGACTTCCCGCCGCGGATGGAGGCAGCGAGCTTCTCGATCGATCAGGTGCAGGAGAAGCTCAAGGCGGCGATCACGAGCGGCCACTGACTCAACACCGTGAAATGGTCCGGATCCCGGGCGGCGAGTTCACCATGGGCTCGGACGAGCACTACCCGGAGGAGGCGCCCGCGCGCCGGGTCGCGGTGGACGGGTTCCGGATGGACGCCACCGCGGTCACGAACGCCGAGTTCGGCGCCTTCGTGGAGGAGACCGGCTACCTGACCGTCGCGGAGCGGCCGCTCGACCCGGCCGACTTTCCGGGGGCGCCCCGGGAGAACCTCGTGCCGGGCTCGCTCGTGTTCAAGCGGACCGCGGGCCCAGTCGACCTGCGGCATCTGAACCAGTGGTGGGCGTGGACTCCCGGGGCCTCGTGGAAGCATCCGGAGGGCCCGGACTCGTCGCTCGGGCGGTCGTGAGGATCACCCGGTTGTGCACGTCGCCTACGAGGACGCGCAGGCGTACGCCGACTGGGCCGAGTAAGGAGCTGCCCACAGAGGCGGAGTGGGAGCTGGCGGCCCGCGGCGGGCCCGGACGGCGCGACGTACACCTGGGGCGACGCTCCCGAGCACGAAGGGCAGAAGCTGGCCAACTACTGGCACGGCGACTTCCCGTGGCGGCCGGAGCAGGGCTACGGCACGACGGCTCCGGTGGGCTCGTACCCGCCCAACGGCTTCGGCCTGTTCGACATGGCCGGGAACGTCTGGGAGTGGACGACCGACTGGTACGGCGGCGGCATCGACGAGAGCTACGACCCGGCCCAGCCGCAGTTCCGCGTGCCCCGAAAGGTGATCAAGGGCGGCTCGTTCCTATGTGCCGACAGCTACTGCCTGCGCTACCGCCCCGCCGCCCGGCGCCCGCAGATGCTCGACACCGGCATGAGCCACATCGGCTTCCGCTGCGTTCTCAAGGCATAAGGTGCGTTCCGCTCCGACGAGCGCGGCCACCGAAAGGTGGTCCGATTGGCTGGGGAAGGGGCAGCTTCGAGGCCGCCGGGCCGTACATAACGTCCCGATCGTCGCACCGCCTCTGCCAATCGGACCAGGCCGGGCTCCCCCTAAGCCACTACCCGCAGATCGCCCGGCTGGCGGTTGCGCAGGTCGCGCACCACCGCGTCGACGATGCGCTCGTCGTCGCGCACCTGGCCGTCGGTGACCGCGTTGATCACGCTGCGCTTGCGCTGCAGGAGCTCGGCCATGGTCTCGTCGATGGTGTCCGGCGCCAGCAGGTACCAGGCCGTGACGGCGCTGTCCTGGCCGATCCGGTGGAGGCGGTCCTCGGCCTGGTCGTGGCGGGCGGGAGTCCAGTCGAGCTCCAGGAACGCGACGTTCGACGCGCGGGTGAGGGTGATTCCCTGCGAGGCCGCCTTGAGCGAGCAGATGATCAGCTGAGGACCGTCCTCTTCCTGGAAGGCGTCCACCGCCTGCTGGCGCTTGAGTGACGAGTCGGCGCCGAGGATGTGCGGCGCGTTGGGGAAGCGCTCGAGGAGCGCGCGCTGGATTGCCAGGTGGTCGGCGAACACCACGAGCGGCTCGTCGGAGGCAAGGAAGTCGGAGATCCACGCGAGGGCGACCGGCAGCTTGCCGGCGGCCGCCAGCTGGCGCAGATGGTTGAGGCGCACCAGCTGCTCGGCCCGTAGCGCCGAGGCGATCTTGGCGTCGAGCGTGCGCAGGTCGAGCGGGAGCGTCTGGAGCCAGGCGATCACGTCCTGCTCGGCAAGGCGGTACTCCTGCTCGTTGGCGAGCCCGACGGGCACGGCGTCGTGGCGCTTGGACGGCAGCTGCGGCAGCACCTGACGCTTGGTGCGGCGCACGTAGCAGTGGGCGCGCAGGTTCCAGTGGAGCCGGTCGTCGCTGCCGGCGTCGCGGAAGCGGCGGGTCAGGCGGGCGCCGCTGCCGAACTCGCGCAGGCGGTCGAGGACGCGCAGCTGCGCGACGAGCTCCTCGGGCCGGTTGAGCACCGGCGTCCCGGTGAGCGCGAGCCGCAGCGCGTCGTCGGGAAGCGCGGCAGCGAGCTCCAGCGCCGCCTTGGTGCGCTGGGCACCGGCGTTCTTCACGTAGTGGGACTCGTCCAGGACGAGCGCATTGAGGTCGCGTCGCCACGAGCCGGTCGAGGTGGGCCTCGAGGATGTCGTAGTTGAGGACGACGATCTCGGCGCTCTCGGCCTCGGGGGTCCAGGTGGTGTCGGTGCGGCCGTCGAGCACCGCCACGGTGCGATCGGGCAGCCAATGCTGCGTTTCGCGCTCCCAGGTGAGCTTCATGCTCGCCGGGCAGATCACGGCGGCGGGGAAGGCGTCGTCGGACTCGAGGGTGGCGAGCGCCTGGACGGTCTTGCCGAGGCCCTGCTCATCGGCGATGAAGGTGCGCCGGCGCTCGAGCGCATAGCGCACTCCCGCACGCTGGAACGGATGGAGCTCGCCGCCGAGCTCCAGGCCGTCGAGCTCGGCGTCCTCTGCGTAGGAGAGCGCCACGGTCTCCGCGGCGCGCTCGTGCTCGGCGTGGAGCTCGGCGATGAGCTCGCGCACCGGCTCGTCGACTCGCAGCTCGCGAGTGCTCGTCCATGAAGGCGATCAGTTCGAGCGCCAGCGCCGGGTCCGCCGGCACGCCCACGCCCCAAGCTCTGCTGCTCGTGAAGAAGCGCCCCGGGCGATGCACCGGGCGCGCCTCGGGCAGGCTCTTGAAGTCGCGCGCCGGGCCGGGATCCCAGCCGGAGAAGAGCACGACCTCGGGCTCGCCTTCGTCGCCGATGCCGAGGGTGAGCTCCGCCGGCGCCGGAGAGTCACCGGCCCTCAGCTCGCTTGCCGACGAGCGCGCCAGATCGTCGAGCTGGATTCCCTCCATGCGCAGCAGGAGAGCTCCACTCGCCTCGCTGAACGGGACCACCAGCCGGTCCTGCGCCACCTCGATTGCGTCTTCGAGCTCCTCGGGGGGCTCGCCGGACAGCACACGAAGCACGAAGGCGCCTGCGCCCTCGTGGATCAGCACTGAGGCGACCGCGCGGAAGCGATCGGAGTCGCTCAACCAGGCGAGCACCTCCGGCGCCGCGATCAGCTCGGGGAAGCGCTCGAGCAGACGCTCGACCGCCTTGGAGACACGCGGGTCGGCCGGCACGCGCCAATGCTTGCGGCGCCAATCGAACCAGCGGCGGGGCAGCCGCTTGACCGCCTCGTTGAGCTCCTCGTCGAACGGGAACGAGAAGACCAGCTCGGGCTTGCCCGGGTCCTCGGCGAGCATCCACACGCGGCCGGGCATGGGAGCCGTCTCTCTCTCAAAGCCGTCAGACATCAAACGGTTGACTCTAGCCGTCCCGGAGGTCTGAGGCGCGGCTAAATGCGCCTCTCCTCGGCGGTGAGCTCCCCGCCGGCGTCCCCGGTGTTCACCGTGCCGCCGGGCTCGATCAGCAGCACGTGGGCCTCCTCTCCGGCCACGGGACGGTGCTCCACCCCGCGCGGGACGACGAACAGCTCGCCCTCGGACAGCTCGATGTTCCGGTCGCGCAGCTCGATGGTGAGCCGCCCCCGCAACACCAGGAAGAAATCGTCGGTCTCGTCGTGCCTGTGCCAGACGAACTCACCCGTGGTCTTGACCACCGTGATCTTGTAATCGTTGAGATAGCCCACGATGCCGGGGCTGTAGGGCTTGTCCAGCAGGGCGAGCTTGTCCGCGAGGTTGACCTTGGTGTCCATATCCTCGAAGGCTCGCAGGCGGTTACTGACGGCGACGGCTGGAGGTCGAGCCATGACGAGCAAGGCAGCGTTCAACGCAGAGGAGTGGTCCAAGGTCACCGAGGCGCCCGTCCTGGCGGCGATGCTGGTGGTCGCCGCGGACCGTGGAGGCACGATCCGGGAGAGCATCTCCCTCGCGAAGGCCTACGCCGAGGCCCGCAAGGGCGGCGCCGGGGCCGAGCTGCTCGACGAGCTCGTGTCCTCGCCGCCGCAGGCCGACCCCAAGGAGTTCGGCTCCCTCGACGCGCTGCGCGAGCAGGCTCCCCAACGTCTGCGCGAGGCAATCGAGCTCGTGGAGAGCAAGGCCACGCCGGAGGAAACGCAGGCCTACCGCCAGTTCATGGTGAGCCTGGCCGACACCGTGGCGCATGCCCACAAGGAGGGCGGCTTCCTGGGAATCGGCGGCAAGGAGGTCTCCGAGTCGGAGCAGACGGTGCTCGACGAGCTGGCCGCGACGGTGGGCGGCGGCGCCTGAGTCAACGACCGGCCGGGAGCTCCTCCAACACGTTCTCGAGGCGCGGCTCGCCCGTGTCCTCGAGGTGAAGGATCGTTCCCGGCCAGTACGGGTTGCGCCGGTCCGGGCCTGAGACGAAGGACACCTCGTGCAGCCACGTTCCGGTGTTCCACAGCCGCGCGCCGGCGGGGGTTCGCCACTCGTCCGGATCGTCGACCGGGCAGGGGCCCCGGGCGGTGGGTGTGGCCGAACACCACATGCTCGGCGCCGGGGGCCACGGCGTCGGCCACACGCCCCATGGCGGCCAGGCCGGCGCGGCGCAGCTCCTCGCCGGTCAGCTCTGGGCGGAGCGGGCCGAAGCCCAGCCGGTTGAGGGCGGCCACCGCGGCGGGGATCGTCACGCGCCCGAGCAGCAGCCGCCCGACGCGGCCGTCGCCGTTGACCCGTTCCCACACGCCTCGCGACAGCGCGCCCCCGCGCCGCAGCGCCGAGGGCGGCGCGGCTTCGGCCAGGCCGTCGTAGAAGGCGTACATCGGCGCCAGTACCGCCTCGTAGTCGCCGGCGGAGGCGACCGTGCTGCCGCGGCGCGTGAGCCGGCCCATCGTGGTGGCGGCGATTGACTCCAGGCGCGGCACGGTCAGATGCAGGTCCAGGTAGTGCCCGTGAGTCGCGTAGACGCCCGGCCGCAGGTACAGCCCGGGGTAGGCCAGGCTGAGCTCGCCGTCTGGCATCAGGGCGGCGAGACGGCCCGCCAGCCCGTCGCCCGGCTCCACCGGCCACTGGTTCTCCGCGCCGAGGCTCCGGCCCTCGACCCGCAGCCGCGCGAGCCACGGCTCCGCGAGCGCGTGGTCGTGATTGCCGGGCACCAGCACGACCTGGCGTCCGCCCAGCACATCGAGCAGCGGCCGGGCGCAGCTCGAGGGCCTCGGACAGCCGGCGCTCGCGCAGCTCGAGCAGATCGCCGAGCAGCACCACCCTGTCGGCCCCCGCGACGCCCTCCGCCAGCGCCTCGAGCGCGGCCGGCCGGGCGGCCAGGTCCGCGCCGGTCAGGATCCCCAGGTGAAAGTCGGAGAGCACCACCGAATGCATGGAGTGAGATGCTCGCATGCGACTAGATTTGGCCCCGGTGCCCGTTTTCTGCCGCCACAACCGCTTCACGGCGGAGTGCCCGATCTGCTCGAAGGGGACGGTGCTCGATCCCGAGCTCAAGCCGAGCCGGCCCCGCAGCGGTTCCGCGCGCAGGCCCAGCCGGACGAGCGGATCCTCCCGCAGCGCCGCCGCTCCGAAGGTCTCGCGCGGCGTGTTCGCCGCCGCGGGCCCGTACGACGACGGGCGCGAGGTGCGCCTCGAGAAGGTGCCGGGTGGCCTTCGCCTGGCCTCGTGGCACGGCGGCCAGCTCGTTCGTGGCGCGCCTGTGCTGCGGCCTGGAGGATCTGCCGGCGCTGCTCGCGGAGGCAGCCGAGCGCGAGCTGCTCGACCCGCCCGCCGCCGGTCTCGGCGCGGACGGACCGGCATCCGTGGGCGACCATGGGGCGAGCCCGGGCCGCACCGGCGAGCTGCGGGACGAGCTGCGGGTGGAGCGCCTCGACCCCGAGCGCGTGCGCATCGCACGCTGGATCATGCGGCCCAACCGCGGCTGGGAGCTCCAGGAGGCCCCCGTGCTGCTGCCCCCGTCCCGTTTCACGCAGGCGCTTCAGGCGGCCGCGGCGAACGGCGTGCTCGCGTCAGATCCCGGCGGCTGAGCCCGACTCTCTATCCGTCGTGTCCGCGCACTATCTCTTACTGATGTGCCGCTAACGCTCGTCACCGGCCCCGCCAACGCCGCCAAGGCCGGCGCGGTGCTGGGTGGCCTCCGGGCGCGCCTCGACGAAGAGCCGATTCTCGTCGTGCCCGCCTTCGGCGACGTGGAGCACGCCCAGCGCGAGCTGGCCGAGCGGGGTGCCGTCTTCGGTGCGCGCGTGCTGCGCTTCCGCTGGCTGTTCGAGGAGATCGCCGGCCGGGCCGGCTACAGCGCGCGCCCGGCGTCGGAGCTCCAGCGCGAGCTGATCGCAGAGGAAGCGATACGCCGCACCGAGCTGACCGTCCTCGCCGAGTCCGCCGGGCAACCCGGATTCGTCCGCGCCGCGGCCCGCTTCGTCGCGGAGCTCGAACGCTCGATGGTCGATCCCGCGCGGCTCACGCGCGCGCTGCGCGACTGGACCGGGTCGGGGCCCCGGCGCGCCTACGCGGAGGAGGTCGCGGCCGTCTATCGCGGCTATCGCAGCGCTATCGACGCTGCCGGGCTGGCCGATCCCGAGCTGTATGCCTGGCGGGCGCTCGATGCGCTCAGGGAGAATCCAGAGGCCTGGGGTGCCACCCCGCTCTTCGTCTACGGGTTCGACGACTTCACGCCGCTCGAGCTCGATGCCCTGGACACGATCGCCGCCCGCTGCGGGGCCGACGTCACCGTTTCGCTTCCCTTCGAGCCCGGACGGGAGGCATTCCGGGCGGTGGCCGGAATTCGCCAGGAGCTGCTCGCTCGGGGCGCCCGTGAGGAAGTGCTCGCGCCCGTTGACGAGCACTACGCACCCGAATCGCGCGACGCGCTTCACCATCTCGAGCGCCTGCTGTTCGAGGAGCCGGGGGAGGGTGTCGACCCGGGCTCGGCGATCTCCCTGCACTCGGCCGGCGGCGAGCGGGCGGAGGTCGAGCTCGCGGGCGCCCGGGTGCTCGAGCTCCTCCGCGACGGCGTGGCGCCCGGCGACGTGGCCGTCGTGTTCCGCGAGCCGGGCCGTTACGCCTCGCTGGTCGAGCAGGTCTTCGGTTCCTACGGCATCCCGTACTCGATCGACCGCGCCGTCCCCTTCGGGCACACCGGGATAGGCCGCGGTCTGCTCGCCCTGATCCGCTGTGCCGCGCTCGCCGGCAACGCCCAGGACCTGCTCGCCTACCTGCGCACGCCCGGCCTCCTTCACCAGCCCGGGCTCGCCGACCGGCTGGAGGCGAGGGTCCGCAAGCAGGGTGCCCACGCGGCGGAGGAGGCGCGCGAGCTCTGGGAGGGCGAGCGCTGGCCGCTCGACGAGCTCGACCGCCTCCGCCACGCGCCCGACGCCGTCGCGTTCGTGGCCGAGCTGGAGGAGCGGCTGGCCAAGCTGTTCGCAGCCCCCCACGAGCGGCGCGCGGCGGTGCTGTCAGGTCCCGAGCTCGACGAGGCCCGTGCGCTGCGGGCCGGCCAGGCCGCCCTCGCGCAGCTGAGGGCGGTCCTGGGCCGCGGCGGCGGTCGCCCTCCCGACGCCGCCCGGGTGCACCGCGTGCTCGAGCAGCTCGAGGTGCACGTGGGCGACACGCCGCAGCCCGACCGCGTGCAGGTGGCATCGCCCGAGTCGATCCGGGCACGGCGCTTCGAGGCCGTGTTCGTCTGTGGCCTGCAGGAGGGCGAGTTCCCGCGCGGCGCCGCGTCCGAGCCGTTCCTCTCCGACGAGGACCGGCGTGCGATCGCAACGGCGAGCGGGCTGGTGCTGCCCGTCCGCGAGGATCGCCTCGACCGCGAGCGTTACCTGTTCTACGTCTGCGCCTCGCGGGCCGAGCGGCTGCTGGTGCTGTCGTCGCGCTCGAGCGACGAGGAGGGCAACCCCGAGGCGGAGTCGTTCTTCGTCGACGACGTGCGAGAGCTCTTCACGGCGCCGCCCGACCTGCGCACGCGCTCGCTCGCCGACGTCACCTGGACTCCGGACTCGGCACCCACCGCGGCCGAGTGGGACCGGGCGCTGGCCGCGGCCGGGCCGCGTCGCGACGAGCCGCCCCCCGGCCGGCTGTCGAGCGCCCCGCTGCTCGCCGAGCTGTCCGCCCGCGACGCCGTGTCCGCAGGAGCGATCGAGCGCTTCGCCGACTGCCCCGTCAAGTGGCTGGTGGAGAGCCTGCTCGACCCCGAGAAGCTGGCGCCCGATCCGGAGCAGATGGTGCGCGGCCGGTACGCGCACACCGTGCTCGAGCACACCTTCCGGCGGCTGCGCGAGGAGACCGGTGAGCGCCGCGTGAGCCACGCCAACCTGGCCCACGCCGAGCGCATCCTGCTCGAAGAGCTGCACGCGCGCCGGTCCGACTTCCAGCTGTCGCCCAAGGAGACGCGCGTGAGGGCGGCCGCCCGGCGGCTCGAGTTCGACCTTCTGCGCTTCCTGCGCTCGGAGGCCGACTCCGACAACAGCTTCGAGCCCGACCGCTTCGAGCTCCAGTTCGGCATCGAGGAGGGCGACGAGCCGGTGGAGATCGCCGAGGGCCTGCGCGTGCGCGGGCGCATCGACCGCGTCGACGTGAACGACGGGATGGCTCTCGTGCTCGACTACAAGGGCGCCAAGCGCGTCGACAGCTACAAGGTCGCCAGCTGGGAGCGCGAGAACCGCTTCCAGGCCGCCCTCTACATGCTGGTCGTGGAACGCCTGCTCGGCGTGCGCGCGGCCGGTGGCGTCTACGTGGCCCTCGGAAACCCAGACCCGCGGCCGCGCGGGATGGTCGCGGCCGGAGTCGAGGAGCTGGGCTCGGGATTCTTCCCCGGCGACCGTCTCGACAGCGACGAGTTCCGCGAGAAGCTCGACTGGGCGTTGGCGCGTATCCGCGAGACCGACGCCCTGATGCGCCAGGGCGAGCTCTGCGCGAAGCCCGACAGCTGCGCCTGGAACGGCGGCTGCAGCTACCCCTCGATCTGCCGGAGCGAGCAGTGAGCGAGCTGACCCCGGAGCAGAGGGAGGCGGTCGAGCGCCGCAGCGGCTCGCTGCTCGTCCGCGCCGGAGCGGGCACCGGCAAGACCACGGTGCTCGTCGAGCGCTTTGTCAGGGCGGTGCTCGACGACGGCGTAGCTGTGGAGTCGATCCTCGCCATCACCTTCACCGAGAAGGCGGCGCAGGAGATGAAGTCGCGGGTGCGCCGCCGCTTCCTCGAGCTTGGCCGGCGCGAGGAGGCGCGGGCGGCCGAGGGCGCCTGGATCTCGACGATTCACGCGCTCTGCGCGCGCATCCTGCGCACCCACGCGCTGAGCGCGGGAATCGATCCGGGCTTCCGCGTTCTGGATGAGCTCGAGGCCGAGCGCCTGTCGCTCGACGCTTTCGACGGGGCGCTCGAGGAGTTCATGGCCGACGGCGTCGATCCGGAGCGGATCGAGATGGTGGCCGCATACACGCCCGACCGCCTGCGCGACATGGTCCGCACGGTGCACTCCCGCCTGCGCAGCCGTGGGGATCGCCACCCGACCCTCGAGGAGGTCAGCGGGCGAGCGGCCGCGGGAGAGCACGAGCGGCTCGACGCCGCTGCACGGGCGGTGCTGGCCGAGCTGGCCCTGGCTCCGCAATCGAGCACCGTCGACACCGCGATCGGGACCCTCGAGCGCTGCCTGGACCTGCTCGCCTCGACTCCGGCCGGGGCTCCGCCCGAGGCCACCCGGCTCGATCAGGTCAAGCTCAAGGGGCGCGCCACGGCGCTGTCCTCGGCCGCCTGCGAGGAGTACCGCGAGGCGTTCGGGGCCCTGCGCTCGCTGGCCCTCGCGCAGCGCGAGGCACGCGATCACGCCCTCCTGCGCGGCCTGCTCGAGCTCTACGGTGCCCGTTACGAGCGCGCCAAGCGCGGGCGTTCCGGCCTCGACTTCGAGGACCTCGAGCTGGCGGCGCGCGATCTGCTCGCCGGCGACGCCGGTCTCCGGGAGGCCTATTCGGGCCGCTTCTCCCACGTCCTCGTCGACGAGTTCCAGGACGTCAACCCCCTGCAGAGCCGGCTGCTCGAGCTGCTGTCCCGGGACAACCTGTTCCGGGTGGGCGACGAGAACCAGTCGATCTACCGCTTCCGCAACGCGGACGTCAGCGTGTTCGGCGACCATCACGAGAAGGCCCGGGCCTCGGGCACCGCGCACAGCATCACGGTCAATTTCAGGACCCGCGGGGAGGTGCTCGACGCGATCGACCTCGCCTTCGAGCGCACCTGGGGCGACCGGTTCGAGCCCCTGCGGGAGAGCCCTGATGCGCGGGCGACCGCTCCGCGCACCGAGCCCTGCGTGGAGCTGCTCGTGGTCGACAAGCCCAAGGGCCACTGGGAGAGGACTCTCGACCTCAGCGCCGACCCGTTCGGCGAGAGCCTGCGGGGCGCGCCGGCCTGGAGGGCGGCCGAGGCGCGGCTGATGGCCAGGCGCGTGGACGAGCTCACGGGCGAAGGACCGTGGTCGTACGGCGACGTGGTGATGCTCTTCCGTGCCACGACACACATGGGCTTCTTCGAGCGGGCGCTCGAGGAGCGGGGGATTCCGGCGCACGTGGTCGGCGGGCGCGGCTACTTCGCCCAGCAGCAGGTCTCGGACCTGCGCCACTGGCTGTCCGTGCTCGCCAACCCGCTCGACGAGCTGGCGGTGTACTCGGTGCTGGCCTCGCCGCTGGGCGGGCTCTCGCTGGACGGGGTCGCCCTGATCGGCATGCACTCGCGACGCGTCAAGCGCGACGTCTGGTGGACGATCTCCGAGCCCGACGCCGAGCTGCTCGAGCTGCTGCCGGAGCGCGACCGCCGCCGGCTGGCGACCGTGGTGGAACGCGTGGAGGCCGAACGCCGGGTGGCCACACAGGTGTCGCTCGAGCGGCTGATCGACCGCGCGGTCACGAGCACCGGCTACGACCGCCATCTGCTCGGCCTGGCCGGCGGCGTCCGGCGTATGGCCAACGTGCGCAAGCTCATGCGGATGGCCCGCGAGTTCGAGGCCGACGAGGGCCGCGACCTGCGCGGCTTCGTCGACGCCGTGGCCGAGCGCGATGTGCTTCAGGCCCGTGAGGGGGAGGCGCCGCTGGAGGCGGAGGCCATCGACGCCGTGCGCATGATGACCGTGCACCGGGCGAAGGGCCTCGAGTTCCCCGTGGTGTGCCTTTGCGACCTCGGCAAGGACGGGCGCGACGACGACGGCACGCTGCGCATCTCCGACGACGGCACGCTCGGCCTGCGCCTGGCCGAGCTCGGCGGCACGGTCGACTCCGAGCGCCTCGAGCGCATGAAGGCCGAGGGCAAGGTTGCGGCCGAGGAGGAGGAGCGGCGGATCTTCTACGTGGCCGCCACCCGCGCGCAGGAGCACCTCGTGCTGAGCGGAGCCACCGATCTCGAGAAGCTCCCCGACCCGTCCGACCTGTGCGAGCCGATGCGCTGGATCTGGCGCGGCATCTGCGCGGATCTCCCTACCGACACCGCCACGGGCGTGCACGTGGACCAGCGCGAGGGCCGCGAGGTCCGGGTGCGCTACACCCGCCTCACTCCGGACACCCTCGACGAGCTGCTGCCGCCGGCCGACCGGGCGCCGGTCCGTGAACAGGCCCCGAACGAGGCGGGGCACGAGCAGGCGCTGCTCGAACTGGGCGTGCTGCCCGCCCCACGGGCCCTCCCGGTCAGCAGGCTGAGCTACTCCGGCCTCGAGGCCTACCGGCGCTGCGGCTATCGCTTCTACCTCCAGCGCGCGCTCGGGCTCGGACCCGTCGACCCGCCCCCGGCGGCGCAGCCGGCCGGGCCCGAACCGGGCATGAGCGGCCTGCTGCGCGGCTCGATCGTCCACGGCCTGCTGGAGCGGCTCGACTTCAGGCGCCCGCTGGTGCCGACGGAGGACGAGGTGGCGCGCCGGCTCGAGAGCTACGCGGTCGCCGCCGGCCCCGAGGCCGTGGCCGACCTGCGCGGCATGGTGGAGAGCGTGGCCAGATCAGGCTTGCGCGAACGGATCGCCGCGGCCCGGCGCGTTCGCACCGAGGTGCCCTTCGCGTTCACCCTCACGCCTCAGGGGGCGGGAGGGCGCAGCCTGCTCGTGAACGGCGTGGTGGACGTGCACGCGGACGAAGGAGAGGCCGGCGTGCTCGTGGTCGACTGGAAGAGCGACCCGCTGTCCGGCCGGGAGCCCGAGGAGATCGTCGCCGGCTCCTATTCCACCCAGCGCCTCGTCTATGCCCTTGCCGTCCTGCGGTCAGGCGCCGAGCGCGTGGAGGTGGTCCATTGCTTCCTGGAGCGTCCGGACGAGCCGGCCGTCGCCTCCTACGTCTCCGAGGACGCGGCCGCGCTCGAGGCCGAGCTGCTGGGCGTCGCGCGTGGTGTCGTGGAGGGGGATTTCCAGCCCGCGGCCGAGCCGCATATAGGCCTGTGCGGCGACTGTCCCGGCCGCAGCGCCCTCTGTTCACAGCCGCCCGAGCTCACACTGCGGGCCGAGAACCTCCCTGCTTAGCGCCATTTCGCGGTCCAGCGCGGGTTTTCCGTCAGGACCGGGTCCTACTCTGCGACCAGTCAGCCATGCCAACCGGAGGAGAGCGAAGGCAGATGCCTCTCTGCTTCATCGAGCCACAGGAAGCGATCAGGGTCGTCGCCGAGAGCGTCGGGCGCGAAGCGCGCCGTCAGCTGCTCGGTGAGGTCGTGCGCGCCTGGGTCGACGAGATCCCGGACGACGAGCTGCAGGTCCACTATGCGAAGGCCGTCGATGAGCTGGACGAGGACGACCTGTCGATGCTCGCCGCGTGGCACGCGTCGCTCGAGGTGGGCCACCCGATCGCCAACAAGGAGTTCCTGCTGGGCGCTTTCCCGCGCCTGGGCGAGCACCGCCGCGAGGCGCTGCGGATCGCCGCCGGCTTCAAGGGGGAAGACGCGTTCGAGGCAGGGGTGTCGGAGGAACAGGCGCTCGACACCGTGCTGCCCTGGCTTTCGGAAGAACGCTTGCTGGAGCTCGCCGCGGAGGCGGTGGAGCTGTACTGCTGGGACCGCCTCGGCAGCGACAATTAGCCGGCTGCAAAGCTTCGCATCGCGGCGTCCTCGGGTGCTCGCGTGCGTTCGCACGCGTCGCACCCTGCGTCCTTGCGCTGCTCGCTTTTCGCTCGGCTACTTGTCGCTGCACGCTCGCGACTTGCCGCTCTCCTGGCCGTGCTGGCGCTCGCAGGGTGCTCCGAACCGCTGCGACGAGGACGCCGGGCTCGGCGCCGGCGGTTCAGATCAGCGCCCGGGTCACCCGCCACACCGACGGCGACACCCTCTGGCTGTCGGGCATCGGCAAGGTGCGCCTCATCGGGGTGGACACGCCTGAGGTCTTCGGGGACGACGAGTGCTTCGGGCGCCAGGCGTCGGCGTTCGTCGAGCGGACGGCGCCGCTCGGGACGCCGGTGCGCTACCGCCTCGGGGTCGAGGAGCGCGACCAATACGGGCGGGCGCTCGCGTACGTGTGGCTGCGCGGCGGCGTCTTCCTGAACCGGCGGCTGCTGGCCCGCGGGTACGCGCAGCCGCTGACGATCCCGCCCAACGTGGAGTACGCGGATCAGTTCGCGCGGGTGGCGCGCCGCGCGCGCGAGGCCGGACGCGGCCTGTGGGGGCGTCCCGGCTGCGCCGACCTGCGCCGGTAGGCTGGCCGTTTCGTGGTCCGCCACGTCACATCGCCGTCAGGGGTGGAGATCGCCTGTGAGGTGGCCGGCAGCGGCCCGCCGCTGGTCATGGTCCACGGCGCCGGCTCGGCGCGCTGGGGGTTCACCCTGCTGCGGCCGCTGCTCGAGGAGCGCTTCACGGTGATCGGAATCGACCGCCGCGGCCGTGGCGACTCGAGCGACGGCGACGGCCCCTACGCGCTCGAGAGCGAGTTCGAGGACGTGGCCGCCGTGGTGCGTGACGCGGGCGAGGGCGCGCTTCTGTTCGGCCACTCCTACGGCGCCCTGGTGGCCGCCGGGGCCGCGCCGCTGATCGAGGGGCTGCCCCGGCTCGTGCTCTACGAGCCGCCCATGGGCGGCGTGCTGGCGGAGCCGGCCACGATCGAGCGCTGGGAGTCGCTCATCGGCGCGGGCGACGGCGAGGTCGCCGTGCGCGAGTTCCTCGGCACGATCGGCGGCTACTCGGCCGAGGAGATCGAGGAGATGCGGGCCACGCCCGCGTGGGAGCTGCGCCTGCGAGCGGCGCCGACGGTGCCGCGCGAGCTGTGGGCCGAGGCGGCGCTGCGCCTCGAGCAGCTGCGCCTCGGCATGCTCGGCATTCCGGTCCTGATGCTCGTGGGCTCGGAGAGCCCCGATTGGGCGCGCCGCTCGACGGACGGCTTCGCCGAGGCCCTGCCCGGACGTCCGTGTCCACATCCTCGAGGGGCACGGCCACGGCGGCGCGGTGAGCGCGCCGGAGCTCGTGGCCGGCGAGGTAGCGGCGTTCCTCGCGCCCTAACGCGGAGCCACGGCCGGCACCTGCTCGGTCTCGCGTGAGATCCGCCAGGAGGCCTTGACCGGGTCCAGGAAGAACGGCGGCTCGCGGTAGCGCAGGCGGTCGTTGTAGATGTAGTCCTTGCGGTAGCCGGTCGCGATGCCGGACGAGCCGCCGGTTCCGACCGTGCCGCGGAAGCGCTGGGCGATAGCCCCGTACACGCTGAGGTCGCCGAGCGGCGACGCCGCAGTGCCAGTTGTCGACGATGAACGAGTGGGCGAGCGTGAGCATCGCCGCCTCGAGCCGCAGATTGCGGGTGTCGGTCCAGTGCGCCGGTGTTCTCACAGTTGCCCGGGCCGCTCGTCTGTGTGAAGTCGACCGGGTGGTAGACCCGTACGAAGTTGTTGGCGATCAGGCCCAGCAGCACGCCCTCTGGGCCGCGAGTCACGTCGTCGCGGACGACGATGTCGTTGTCGGCGGCGATGGTCAGGTCCTGGTCGTAGCGGCCTCTGATCCACACGTCACCGCAGCCGTAGCGCGGGATCGGTGTAGGCCTGGGAGCGGATGAAGCCGCCGTTGCAGGACGTGTTGGCCGCGTAGATCACGCCGTTCGGCGGCAGGGCCAGCGTGCGGGTGACCGGCGTGACCGGCGTCGTCGAGGTGTCGTACGTCGTGACCGTCATCGACGAGCCGTTCAGAGTGATGTCGGTGCGTCCCAGGAACAGGTAGCCGGGCTGCGCGACCGAGCGGATCGCCGCATTCGAGGGCGGCATCCCGAGCTGGTCGGCCGGCGACACGAGGGTTCCCAGGAACCTCGGCGCGGCGGTGCAGCTGCCGCTGTTGACGTACGACGGCTGGCCGCTCACCTCGATCGAGTCGCGCCGGTTGCGGCCGAAGGTCGCGCCGCCACACACGCGCAGGTTGTCGTTGGTGTGCAGCGGGCCGTTGATCACGTCGGTGGGCGCGAACTGGATCTCGGTGCAGAAGCTCGTGCGCGAGGCGCGGAAGCGTCGAGCACTGGTTGGTGGCCGTGGTCACGTTCGCAGCGCCCTGGTAGGCGGCGGGGTCGAGCGTCTCGAAGTGGGTGAAGTAGATGAAGTCGATGAAGTTGCTTCCGGCGCAGGGTGGCGCGCACGGTGCGGTACTCGTCTCGCGACCTGCCCGTCACCCGCAGGCGAAGATTGCCCCCGGTGTCGACCATCGAGTACTGGTTGCCTTCGACGCAGTCGGGATAGCCCGGAGCCGGCAGGAGCTCGACGGTGTAGCGCGCCTCCTCGCCCGGCAGGTTTCGGTACAGCCGGTCGTCACTGCCGGTCTCGTCCCAGGGCTGGTTGACCGGCGCGTCCTCGGTGGCGTTGGGATCCGGGACGTTGTCGCAGCGCACGTAGAAGCTGTTGTCCTGGCCCAGCCGGTTCAGGTACCACTGCAGGCCGGCCTCGGCGGCCCCGTACGCCTGCTTGTAGTCCTGATCCTCGCGCGACAGCGAGATGTCCGGATCCACCGCGGCGAACCCTGCGGCCACGAGCAGCCCACCCACCGAGAGCACGCCCATGAGCGTGACCGTGGTGAAGCCGCGCTCGGCGTGGCGCCTCATCAGCTGGAGCCTGCATCTCAGAGACATCGAGGTCCCTCCGTGGGCCTGGACGGGTCCGCCAGACGGACGTACACGTCGTTGAGGAGAGTGCTGGCCTCGCGTTCCTCGGGGCGGACGCGGTCGGGAAGCGCGACGTACGAGATCTTCACCATCACCACGAGCGAGGCGTCGGTCACGCTCAGCGGGGTCGGCAGCTGCTGGAGGTCGCCGGGTGCGCCCCCGCTGCGGAAGGCGTAGTAGCGAAACATCGGCTGGGTGGCGGCGCCGACTGTCACCGGGTCGACCTTGTCGAGCAGGACATTGGTCTCGTCCGGCACCGCCTGGAACGTGAGGTCGGGGTAGATCCCCTCGCCCGTAGTAGACCTCTTCGCGGATGCGGCGGTTGGCCGCGTCGTACTCGAGGACGCGGCTCTGCACGTTCCTGCGAGCCGTCGCTCAGGTCGGAGTAGAACTGCACCTTCCAGGGCCCGCCGTAGGTGATCGGCTCGGTCGTGTCGTTGAGGCAGACCTGCGAGCGCAGCTGGCGCGTCATCCGCTCCATCGCCATGCGCCCGCGCTGGATGGCGTCCTGGCGGTTGAGGACCTCCTGGGTCTGCGAGTTGGCGTGGTCCAGAGAAAGAAGGCCGACATCAGAAGCACCAGGCCGATCGCCATCGCGGTCAGCAGCTCGGTGAGCGTGAAGCCGCCCTCGTCGGAGTGGAGCTGTCGGAGCCGGGCTACCACGGCGGGTTTGCCGGACCGCTGTTCGAGGTGGGCAGCGTGATCAGGGGCGGCGCCTCGTGGTTGGGATCGGTCAGGTCCAGCGTCACCTGGGCACTGCGACGGCCGTTGCCGCTGTTGGTGTTGTTGTCGACCACCGCGTAGTAGTGGCCGAAGGGCAGCACGAAGTCGAAGCTGGCCGTGCCGGTGCTGGTCTGGGTCGTGCCGCTGGCGGGGGTGATGACTGCCGTGCAGTCCACGTCGGTGAGCCGTGGCTCGGCCGGCAGATACGCGGGACTGTCGATCTGGCGCAGCTTGATTCGGGCGGTCCAGCTGGTGGTGCCCGAGGCCCGCCGTACCTGCACGCGCAGCGACGGCATCGTCACGTTCACCGACTCCTCGAAGTCGCCCGGATCGAGCACGATGTAGCCCGGAACGCCGGGGCGGAAGTAGTTCGGATCCCAGAGGGCGGGGTTGTGGGCCTCGCAGTCCCCGGCGTAGACGCCATACGCGTCGTGGTGCGGGAAGAGGTTGTCGGCCACGAGCGAGGTGGTTGGCGTGGTGGGACCGGCGCAGGGGGAAGGCCCTGACGCCGTTCGGGAACTTCGCGTGGGCCACCGACACCCGGCCCGAGCGAGCCGGGAGGGTGACGGGCGATCCCGCCGGCTTTACAGAACACCGCCCGCAGCGATCCCGGCTGGTCGATCTCCATCTGGGTCAGGCTGGTGCGGCCCGGGTTGACGGTGACCGGTGCGTTGGGCGGCAGCTCGCCGTTCCACGAGACGCCGCCGCTGGCGGTGGCCTCGTAGTCGCCCGACGGGATGTAGCCGAAGATCGCGCAGCCGAGCTCGTTCGTGGCCTCCGAGAAGCTGCTCGGGCCCGTGAGCGAGACCGTCACCCCGCTGAGCGGGTTGCCGTCGCGGTCGGTGAGGAGCACCGCGGCCGTGCCGGTGTTGGCCGCGAAGGCGCCGGGCGCCGGGGTGAGCAGCGTGGTCTCCTCGACGGGATGGTCCCGGCTGGCCGGCGAGTCCACCGTGGACGCGATCTTCAGGTACTCGGCCTGGGTCGAGTCGTCCGTGCAGCTCAACACGCCGCTCGTGTCGCGCACCCAGTCGGTCTTCGAGCGAACTCTGAAGTCCACACTCGCCACGCGGACCGTGCGCGTCTCGTCGAGATTCGAGATCGAAGTGATCGGCAACGACCGCAGGCGCTCGATGTCCTGCTGCGCGAGCGTGGAGGCCACCGAGCGGTCCTTGTTGCGGCAGCCCGGTGGCCTGCGAGCCGTCGAGGCCGGTGAGGATCGCCGTGGTGGCGATGGCGAGCACCACGGCGCCCACCATCACCTCCACCAGCAGCGAGCCGCGCTCGGAGGAGAGCCTTGCCATCGCAAGCTCCATCGACCCTGGTGCGGCGCGGTATGAGCCGCGCTCGGCTTGAACTGGACGCCCACGGGCCGATCTGGACGAACGTTGGACGCCGACCGTGATTGACTTGCGCCAGCGGATGACCTCCTCGCTGCCCGAAGAGATTCAGCGCGTCTTCAGCTCGTTCATCACCACCGAGTACACGACGGTGGACCGCCGCGGCCAGCCGATCTCCTGGCCGGTCATTCCGTACTACCGAGCCGGCGATCCCTGCATCGACCTGTCCACGGGACTCGGCTATCCGAAGAAGGCCAAGGACGCCCGGGCGAACCCCAAGGTGGCACTGTCGTTCTCGGATCCCACCGGGAGCGGGCTCGCCACCGCGCCCCAGGTGCTGGTCCAGGGCATCGCGCAGGTCGATGACGCCGATCTCGACGCCAACCGCGAGCGCTACCAGCGGGAGTCGGTCGAGAAGCTGCCGGCCACGGTCAAGATCACGCCGCCGAAGGCGCTCGCGCGCATGTTCGACTGGTACTTCACGCGCATCTACGTCCACGTGCGCCCCGAGCGGGTGTACGTGTGGGCAAACGGCGACGCGACCACCGAGCCGCAGCTCTTTGACGCGCACATGGAGGAGGTGCGCTCCGGTCACTACGAGGAGCCGCCTGCGCCTCACGCCGCGACGGAGGGCGGAGGGCCCGTCTGGGACGAGCGGATGGACGAGCTCGGCGGCCGCTACCCGACCGCCGTGTTGTCCCTGGTCGCGCCCGACGGTTTCCCGTTCAACGTTCGCCTCCCGATCAGCGTGGACCGCGAAGCGCACCGAATCCGGATCGGCAGCGGCGTCCTGGGACTGCCGGTGCAGCCCGGGCTCGCGTGCGTGACCGCGCACGACCATCACCCCGATTTCCTGTGGCAGCGCAACTTCCAGGTGCGCGGCGACCTCGTCGAGGAGGATGGAACCTGGGCCCTGATCCCGCACAGGCTGGTGGGCGGCTTCGAGCTGCCGCCCAGCTCAGCGCTGCGGCCGCTACCGGCTCAACGCGAGGAAGATCGTGCGCTTCCGGAAGATCGCGAAGCAGGAGATGCGCGAGCGGGCCGGCCGCAGAGCGCCGCTGAGCGAGCAGGCAAAAAAACGAGACGCAGACTTCGCGCTTGGGGTGCGCTCCCCGGTGGCCGAGGCCTCCGGTTCGGCGCGGCGAGCCTTACAACCCCTTGGCTTCGCTCTCTGCGCTAGGTCCGCGTCTCTGCATTGGAGTAGACCAGTGGCCCGGTCTGGGGTCAATACCCCCCAAAGCGGTTAGCCCGCTCTTTCCGAAAAAAAGACATGAAAACCCGCTTCTATGCTTGGCCGGCCATGGACTCCAGGGCCACCGAGCAGACCGACGGGCGTACCGTGCGCGCTCAGCGCACGCGCCAGGCCTTGGTCGACGCGCTGTTCACGCTTCTCGAGGAGGGTGAGCTGCGCCCCACGGGGGAACGCATCGCGGAACGGGCAGGCGTCTCCGAGCGCTCGGTCTTCCAACACTTCCCGGACCGGGAGTCGCTGTTCGAGGCGGTGGCCCTCCAGCAGTGGGAGCGAGTGGTCACCGGCACCGTGCCCGTCGACGCCTCGCTGCCGCTGGACGAGCGCATCGAGGCCTTCGCCTCCCAGCGCTGCGCCGTTCTCGAGCAGGTCACGCCGGTGCGCACGTGCCGCGCTGCTGCTGGAGAACGAATCGGAGGTGGTGGCGAGCTGGGCCGAGACGTTTCGGCGCGGCGCGGCCGCCGAGGTCGAGCGCGTGTTCCGCCCCGAGCTCGACCAGCACGAGCGCCGCGAGCGCGCCGTTCTGCGTGCCGCGCTGGTGTCGGCCGCGACCTGGCCGGTCTGGGAGGGCTATCGCGCCCACCAGGGACTGGGCTTCGAGCGGGCCCGGGCGCGCGGTGCGCCGGACGCTTGCGGCGCTACTCGGCCAGCGCTGATTCGATCTCGGCTATCGCCTGCGCCGGCTCGGCGAAGCGAATCGCCGTCATGCCGAGGGCCCGGGCGGCGTCGCAGTTGACGTCCAGGTCGTCGACGAACACGCAGTCGCTCGGGCGCACGCCGTCTCCCAGGCGCTCGAGAGTCAGCTCGTAGATGGCCGGATCCGGCTTGCGCATTCCTACGAACGCGGAGTCCACCACCACCTCGAAGAGCTCGTCGATCTCCGGCACCTTCGACCGCCACAGCGGCTCCCACTCACGCACGTTGTTGGTGAGCAGCGCCGTGCGCACGCCGCGCCCCCGCAGCTCGCGGACGTAGTCGATCATCTGGCGATTGGGGTTCAGCCGGTCGAAATAGAGGCTGCGCAGCCGGGCGCAGGTCGAACGCGGGCTCCAGATGGCGCTCGATGCGCTCGCGGAACTCAGCCTCGGTGATCTCGCCCCGCTCGAGCACGAACAGGGGGTGGTCGCCGTGCTCCTCGGTGGCCCTGGCCATCGCCGTCCCGAGCTCCTCGAGCGAGACGCCCGACTCCTCCTGGTAGGCCAGGAAGCCCTCCTGTAGCGGGGAGGTGAGCACACCGCCGAAATCCGAGATCAGAGCTCGGGTCATGCCGCCGCCGGGGGCTCGGTCCGCGCCATCAGCTCATAGGCCCCGATTCCCTCACGGCCGTCCAGGCTGCCAGCTGAAGACGGCGGCGTGCACGTCCACTTGTTCCGAGCGCGAGCGAGGAGCCGGCCACGACCGTTCCGGAGCCGCGGCGCGGGATACTCCTCGCCGGGCAGCCACAACTCGAGTCCGGCGCTGCGCTGGCGTCCGTCCCCGTCGTAGACCGTCGACAGGCGCGCCTCCTCGACCGGCACGAAGGCTGCCCTCGTCGAGCAGCATTGCGGTCACGCGTTCCTGCCCCGTGCCCGAGCGCTCCGCGTGGGCGCTCGGCGAGCATCAGCAGCGCGTGCTCGTCGTCAACGAGCGCGGAGAGCGTCCGCACCGCGTCGAGCTCGTCCCAGCGCGGCGGCTCCGACGTCTCGGCGAGCGTGCCGACCCCGTCGACCTTGCGTCCGGCCGCCTCACCCTGCACGCGGCACAGGCGCACGACCAACCCGGCCAGGCGGACGGGCTCGGAAACCGGCTCGACGATGCAGGTCGAGCTCGCCGTCGAGCCGCGCCCTGCACGCCGCCGCCACCCTCCTCGATCACAGGTCCCTCCGGCGAGGGCACGAGGGCGCCGGCCCTCGAACAGGATCGTCGCCCCCGACCTCGCCGTCCCGTGGATCTCGTGAGCGGGGTCGAAGAAGGAGAGGGCGAGCGCAGGCGCGCTCAACGATCGAGCCCCCGGCGTCGGGCTCTCGAACTCGGAGGCGGTCCCCTCCACGTCGAAGTCGGCCCCCGGCCGCCTGCGCGCTGACCGCCCGCCACGCCCACAGCAACGCGCCGGCCCAGCCGCCTCTGGACGATCCGTCGCACCACCGCCCGGGTCGGCGGGATCAGCAGGATCAGCCCGAGGATGTCGGTGATGAAGCCGGGCGTGATCAGGAAGGCGCCGCCGAAGATCACGAGCACGCCGTCCAACACCTCTCGGTGCGGGACCCTGCCCTCTCCGAGAGCGCTGTTGAACCGGTTCCAGATGCTCCGTCCCTGGTTTCGCAGCAGCAGCGAGCCGAGCAGAGAATCGACCACCAGGATCAGGATCGTGGGGGCCCAGCCGATGGAGTCGCCGACCTTGAGAATCACGTAGAGCTCGGCCAGCGGCACCACGATGAAGACGACGATGAGCAACAGCAGGGGCATCCGTCTGACACTACTATCCTCGTCCTATGGCGACCGTAACCGCCGACGACGTCCAGGAGGCCCTCACCAACGTGATCGACCCCGAGCTGGGGCTCGATTTCGTGGAGCTGGGGCTGGTCTACGACGTGGAGGTCGAGGGCAGCGACGTATTCATCAGCTTCACGCTCACCTCGCCGGGCTGCCCGATCGGCCCTCAGGTGGCCGAGCAGATGGAGGAGTTCGTGGGTGAGCTCGACGGCGTCGACGCCGTGTATCCCAAGATGACCTTCACGCCGGCCTGGACGCCCGAGCGCATGAGCGAAGAGGCCAAGTTCGCGCTCGGCTTCTGAGCCGTCCTCGCCTCCACCTGATAACCCGCTCGTTCGAGGACGATCCCGGCTCTCGACGTCGCGGTCTCGCGCGCGGTGATGCTGCGCGTGGGAGCGGGCGAGCTGCCGGAGACGCTGCGGCTGGCCCGGCCCGGGGCCTTCGTGGCCTTTGCCAAGCGCGACGTGGTGGCGCCCGGATATGACGACGCGGTGCGCGCCGCACGCGCCGAGGGCTTCGACGCGGTGGTCCGCCTCGCCGGCGGCCGGGCGGCGATCTTCCACGAGGACACGATCGAGCTCGGCCACGCCATGCCCGACCCGGACCCGCGCGCCCGTATCCACGAGCGCTTCGAGCGAACCTCGGTGCGGATCGCCGCGGCGCTCAGGGGCCTTGGCGTCGACGCCCGGATCGGCGAGGTGCCGGGGGAGTACTGCCCCGGCCGCTACAGCGTCAACGCGCGCGGTGTTTCGAAGCTCGCCGGCGTGGGCCAGCGGGTGGTGGCGGGCGGCTCCCACACCGGGGTGGTGCTGGTGGTGGCGGGCGAGGAACGCATCAGGCGGGCGCTCGACCCCGGTCTACGCGGCGCTCGGCCTGGACTGGCGGCCCGAGGTCACGCGGCTCGGTGGCGAGTGAGAACGGCGCGGCGGCGTGGGCCGACGGTCGCGCGACGCCCTGATCGACCAGTACTCACGCGACTACGACGTGGTCGAGTCCGAGCTCGACGACGACACGCTGGCCCTGGCTCGGCGGCTGGCGCCGGAGCACCGGACGCCGGGCTGATCTCAGGCCGGCTGGCGGGCTCCGCCGCCTGCTCGGCGTTGGCCACGACGGCCTCGACCACCCTCGGCCACACCTCACGCGGGAGGTCGTGCCCCATGCCGGGTATCGGCATCAGCTCCGCGCCGGGGATGGCGCGGGCGGTGGCCACCCCGCCCCGGAAGGGCACGAGCGGGTCGTCGGTTCCGTGGATCACCACCGTCGGCAGGTCGAGCTCGCGCAGGCGCGGAGTCCGGTCGCCGGACGCCATGATCGCCGCCAGCTGGCGCGCGGTCCCCGCCGGACTATGGCCGCGGTCGAAGGTCGCGGCCGCCGAGTTCGCGGGTGCGCTCCTCGTCCTGGTCGAAGCCGGGGGAGCCGATCATCCTGAACACCCGCACGAAGTGCTCGACGTACCCGTCCCGGTCGTTGGGCGCGCGCCGCATGAGGACGCTCCACACGCGCAGCTTCGGCATGCCCGCCCGGCGCTCCCCCGTGGTCGACATGATCGACGTGAGCGAGAGCACGCGTTCGGGCCGCGCGATGGCCATGGTCTGGGCGATCATCCCGCCCATCGACGCCCCCATCACGTGGGCGCGCTCGATCCCGAGATGGTCGAGCAAGCCGAACGCGTCATCGGCCATGTCGCCGAGCAGGTAGGGAGAGTCGATGTTGAAGCCGGCCATCGCCCGCATGATCGGAGGCACCGGCGCGTCGATCTGGGTGGAGCGCCCGGCGTCGCGGTTGTCGAAGCGGATCACGTAGAACCCGCGCTCGACGAGTTCGTCGCACAGCCGGCGGTCCCAGTGGATCAGCTGCATGCCCAGGCCCATCACCAGCAGGAGGGGCGTCCCCGAGGGGTCGCCGAGGGTCTCGTAGACGATCTCGACGCCGTTGGTGCTGACGCGCTCCTCGGTCACGTCAGCGTGCCGGCAGGTCCACGCGCAGCTGCGAAACCCGGACCGAGAAGTCGAAATTGCTCGTGCGCAGGAAGCCGGGATCGTTGCCCAGCAGCTCGAGCTTGGCCCGGTGACCCCGCTGGAAGCGCCAGCCGTTGCCGAACAGCTGGAACTCGATGCGGCCGCGCTGGTTGTCGCGGAGGCGGTAGAGCCCGCGCGACACGAGCGTCTGCCGGCCCTCGTGCACGTCCCAGAGACGCGCGGCGATGTAGCCGCCGCGCCCCTTGGTCCGGATCGAGGCGCGCACGGTGGGGAAGCCGAGCAGGGTGAACGGGCGTCCCACTTCCCGGCTGACCACGGCGGTTCCCGGGGCGTCCCCTGCCGGGAAGGCGACGCAGGCTGCCGTTGAGTTAGCGGGTCCACGGTCTGCTCCGGGCTACCGCCCGAGGACGACACGGTCTGGCCGCGACGTGGCGCCCATCGACTCCGTCCGCGGGTGCAGCCGGTCCCAGCTGCGAGCGCGGAACGGCCCCCCGGCCGCGGCCTCGCTCGGACAGGTCTGCGTGTACGCGGTGACGCTGCGGTTGCGGGGCGCGCTGCCCCGGCCCCGGAGGAAGGCGTCGAGGAAGCGGGCGCCCTGATCGTTGAGCGCCCGGTCGACGGCCGGCTTGTTGGACCCGCGCGGATGGCCGAGATCGGCCGAGCTGAAGGGCGACGTACGCGTCTCGCCTGCGCGACCAGGGTGCGATAGGCGCGCACGGCTTCCGGAGCGGGGAACAGGTCGTCGGTCCACCCGTTCATCAGGAGCATCGGCGCGCTCGGCCCGGACAGCCCGACCGCGCTGTGGTAGGTGGACAGCTCACGCCCGACGGCGAGCGCGTCCGCCCGGGCCGGCTCGCCGCGGTCGGTGAGGGCCTTCCACCCGGTGATGTCGGCCCGGAACGGACCGCCCTCCGGCGCATAGAAGCCGGCAGCGTTGCCCGAGCTGTAGAGGATGTTGTTGTAGCTCTCCTTGGAGACCCCACCGGGCCGGATGCTGTCGAGGGTGCCGAAGGGCTCCGAGTCGAGGTAGTGCCCGTTGGGCTGGAGCGAGTAGGTGAGGTCGAACGCGCCCCAGCGCGGGTAGGCGGCCGCGATGCGCAGCGCCGTGCCCCTCGGGCTGCGCCAGCGCCGGAAGCTCCCGTTGGGCAGCCTGATGCGGTCGCGCAGGCGAGCGAGGCTCATGCTCTGGATCCCGCCGTAGGAGATGCCGGCCACCCCGATCGCCCGCGGCCGGACCACGCCCTGGTCCACCAGCCGCCCGAGCAGGTGCTGGGTGTCGCGAATCTCGTAGCGCTGGTCGGCCAGGCGCACCCATCCGCGCTCGCAGCCGGGCGCTCCCGCGCGAGTCGGGCGCTCCGCACGAGCGCCCGAAGCCGCGCGCGCTGGCGGTGATCACCGCGTACCCCTTCCGTGCGAAGTAGACGTCGTTGAAGTGGTAGTTGCCGCCTCCGTTTCCCTCCGGCGACGTGGACTGGAAGCTGGACTTGCTTCCGCCCCAGCCGTGCATCAGGACGATCGCGGGGAACGGCCCGTCGCCGGTGGGCGGGAGAGTCACGTCCACGTCGAGCGGCACGCCGTCGAAGCTCGGCACGCGCCCGGCGTCGTTCGCCGTGGGGCAGAACAGCGTGCCGTTCTGCGGCGCTGCAGGAATGCCCGAACGGGTTGGGAGGGGCCGCCTGAGCCGCGGCGGCAGGCGCCAGCGCGAGCACGGCGGCCATGAGTGGTACGAGTCGCTTCATGAGGATCCGGCTCCGTCGGACGGAGCGGCGGGGGAAGATAGCGAAGCCCGTCAGCTCTCTTGCTTGGCTGCCGTCCTGCGCGGGCGTTTGGCGCCGGACTTCTTCGACCCGTTGGCTCGAGCCGCCTTCGCGCTCTGCTTGCGAGCTGCCTTGAGCAGCTCGTCGAGCGACTGCTCGAGGTGCTTGCCCACCGAGTCGATGTCGGACATGGCGTCGTAGTCGCCCAGCAGGCCGAAGTCGACCTTGCCGTTGTAGCTCATGATCGCGATGGCCAGAGCGTGGTTCTCGGGGAGGAAGGCGATCGGCACGATCTCCTCCATCTCGCGGCCGAGGATGTAGAGCGGGAACTGCGGGCCCGGCACGTTGGTCACGATCAGGTTGAAGAGCCGCGTGGAGAAGTTGAGCCGCGACGCCTGGGCGAGCAGAGTCGGCGGCGCGAAGTCCTGCAGCCCCGCGATCACCTCTGCTCCCAGCGCCTGCTTGGACTCTTTCAGGTGCCCCATCCCCTCGCGCACGATCGCGAGCCGCTCGACCGGGTCGGACGCGTACACGGGCAGCGGCCCGCGCATGGCGGCGATCCGGTTGCCGAGCGTTCCCTGCTCGTCCGCGCCGCGGATCGAGACCGGCACGAGGGCGCGCAGCTCGAGTCCCTCGGTACGCACACCGCGCTCGCGCAGCCAGCGTCCGAGCGCGCCCGCCACCACGGCCAGCACGGCGTCGTTGACGGTGCCGCCGAGCGCGTCCTTTATCTCCTTGAAGTCGGACAGCCGGCTCTGGACCCACCAGATCCGCCGGTGGGGGCCGATCTCCTGCGTTGAGCGGGACATCGGGAGCCGGGTTCATGCCGGCCCACACGACCTCGCCCACGCCCTCCGCTGCCTCGCGTACGCGCCCGATCGTGCGGCCGGGGTGCTGGGCGGCGTTTATCGCGTCGCCGGCCAGGCCGACCGGCGTGCGCACCAGCCCCTTTATCCCCTCCGCCACCAGCTCGGTGTCCGAGGGCTCGGGCTCGGGCGCCCAGTCGTCCGCCTCGGGCGGGTCGGTCGGCGCAGCGGAGAGGTCGAACAGCACCGTCGCGATGTCCACGCCGGACACGCCGTCCACGAGCGCGTGGTGAGTCTTCGAGATCAGGGCGAAGCGGTCTCCCTCGAGCCCCTGGACGATCCACAGCTCCCACAGCGGCTTCGAGCGGTCGAGGCGCTGGGAGAAGATCCGGCCGACAAGCTGGCGTAGCTGCTCGTTGCTGCCCGGCTTGGGCAGCGCGGTGTGGCGCACGTGGTAGTCGAGGTTGAAGCTCGGGTCGTCGACCCAGAAGGGGCGGCCCATCTCCAAGCGAGGCACGGCGAGCTTCTGGCGGTAGCGCGGCACGAGCTGCAGGCGCGACTGGAGGTGAGCGCAGAACTCGTCGCGTCCCGGCGGTGGGCCCTCGAAGATCACGAGCGCTCCCACGTGCATGTGCGAGGCCTGCTTCTCCTGATGCAGGAAGGAGGCGTCGATCGCCGTCAGGCGGTCCTTGTGACCCTGCGTACTCACTCGACAGCAGCCTACCCGTGACAATCCGTTGTGTGAAGCTGCTGGGAATCGTGCTCGCCCTACAGGTAGTGCTAGGCCTCGTGCTCGTCGCGCTGGTGGCCACCGACAACCTTCCGTTCACCGACGGCGAGGCCGACGGCGCCGCCGCGGCGGCGGTGCCGCGTGCCAAGGTCGATCGCTTCGACGGACGCGCCGCGTACAACCTGCTGGTGGAGCAGGTCGAGCTCGGCCCACGGCCCGCGGGCTCGGCGCCCTCGCGAGAGCTCGCGGCGAGGCTCAGGGACCTCGTGCCCCGCGGCCGCTACCAGTCCGTCCCCGGCGGCCTGCGCAACGTCATCGGCACGGTGCGCGGGCGCGAGCCGGGCTACATCGTGGTGGGCGCCCACTACGACACCAAGGACATCCCGGGTTTCCTCGGTGCCAACGACGGCGCCTCGGGCACCGCGGTGGTCGCGGAGCTGGCGCGCACGATCCGCCGTCCCACGGCACACGATCCACTTCGTCTTCTTCGACGGCGAGGAGAGCCCTCGCGGCGCGCCCGACGATGCCTTCCAGCGGCTCGGGCTGCGGGGGGCCAAGGTGGCCGCCCCCCGCTTCGACGAGGCGCGCGCCATGGTCCTGCTCGACTTCGTCGGCGAGCGACGTCTGCGCATCCCGCGCGAGGCGAACTCGGACACGCGGCTGTGGCGACAGCTGCGTGCGGCGGCCCGCCGCGTGGGCACGGCCGAGGTGTTTCCCCGCGCCACCCAGGGCGGGATCCTCGACGACCACATCCCGTTCATCGAGGAGGGGGTGCCCGTCGATCGACCTGATCGACTTCGACTTCCCCTGCTGGCACCGCGTCGTGCGACGACCTCAGCGCGGTCTCGGAACGCAGCGTCGACGCGGTGGGCGAGACGGTCTACGAGCTGCTGCGGCGCCTTCGGACCTGAGGGCGTCGCTAGCCTTCGACTCGGTGGCCTCAACCCCGCAAAGACTGCTGCTCGCGGCGCCGCGCGGATACTGCGCGGGCGTCGACCGGGCGGTGCAGACCGTCGAGCGCGCTCTCGAGCTCTACGGCCCTCCGGTGTACGTGCGCAAGGAGATCGTGCACAACAAGCACGTGGTCGAGCAGCTGCGTGAGCGCGGCGCGATCTTCGTCGAAGAGGAGACCGAGGTGCCCGCCGGGGAGACCGTGGTCTTCTCCGCGCACGGCGTGGCGCCCTCGGTCCACGAGAACGCGGAGATCCGGCAGCTCAAGACGATCGACGCCACCTGCCCGCTCGTGACCAAGGTGCACGTGGAGGCCAAGAAGTTCGCCGCCGAGGGCTACACGATCGTCCTCATCGGCCACGCCGGCCACGAGGAGGTGGAGGGCACGATGGGCGAGGCCCCCGAGCATTTCGTGCTCGTCGAGACCGAGGACGACGTGGACGCCCTCGAGCTCGAGGATCCCGACCGCGTCGCGTACCTCACCCAGACCACCCTCTCGGTGGACGAGACCGACCGCATCATCCGCCGCCTGCGCGAGCGCTTCCCCAACATCACCGGCCCGAAGTCCGACGACATCTGTTACGCCACCACCAACCGTCAGATGGCCGTGCGCCAGATGGCGAGGGAGTGCGACCTCGTGCTGGTGATCGGCTCGAAGAACTCGTCCAACTCCAACCGCCTCGTGGAGGTCGCGCGCGACCACGGCGCCGACTCCCACCTGATCGACAACGAGAGCCAGGTGCAGGAGGAGTGGCTCGAGGGCAAGCAGCGTGGTGGGCATCAGCTCAGGCGCGAGCGCGCCCGAGGAGCTGGTTCAGCGGCTGGTCGAGTTCTTCCGCGCGCGGGGCACCGAGGACGTCTCCGAGTTCGAGGTCGTTCAGGAAGACGTGCGCTTCATGCTGCCGAAGGAGATCCGCCGCGCCCTGGCGGCGCGGGCGTGAACTGAACTCCGTGGAGTCGCAGGCCGGGGCTCTCGGCCTCCACGACACCGGACGTCTCGTGCAGGCCGGGCTCGACGCCGGCGCCTGACAGGACCGCGTAGGCCGCACCCCCCGAGTAGCTGAAGCTCGCCGCCGCGCCCGCGTCAACCGCCTCGATCCAGTCCTCGCCGTCGGCCCAATCGCGCACCAGCTCGATGCGGGCCCGGTCCGCCGGCAGGCCGATGTCCGCGGTCTGGGCTTCGAGCAGGACGCCGGGCGCGTCCTCGGGACGCAGTGGCTCCATCGGCTCGACCTCGATGTCCAGGCACTCGCCGATCGCCATCTCGGTGTCGAGGTACTCGCCCTCGCCGTAGTGGATGAAGGCGAGCTTGCCGGCGCGGTCGAACAGGTAGCGGCCGGGCCAGCCGCGGTTGCCGTACAGGCGCCAGACCTCGAGGTCGGGGTCCAGCAGGACCGCGTACGGGACCTCCAGCCGCTCGACCGCTCTTGCCACCAGCTCGGGGTCGCGGCCGAACGAGTAGCCGGGCGAGTGGACGCCGATCACGCGTAAGGCCCTGGTCGGCGTAGCGGCGGTGCCATTCGGTGAGGTAGGGCAGGGTCCGCAGCGAGTTGACGCGGGCGAAATCCCAGAACTCCACCAGCACCGCGCCGCGGCCCATCAGGGTGTTCATCCGAAGGAAGGCGACGTTGAGCCAGTCCATCTTCGGCGGGAACTCGGGCGCGTAGATCTCGGCTGCGGGCGGCGGCCGCACCGCGCAAGCATGGCGCACGAGAGTTGCACGGGGGAACCGCAACTTGATGGCGCAAAGGTGTTATAGGGTGGCCCAAGTTGGGCCCCGAACCGACGTACGAACCTTCAGGAGGAGGAATGCGCAAGCGTTTGATCGCTGCGGTAAGCGCTGTGGCGATTTTTGCTCTGGGCGTAGGCATCGCCTTTGCTCAGACCGGCGACAACATCTACACGGTCGATCTCGCGACCAGCAAGCCGGCCGGCAAGGGAAGCACGTCGAAGCCGATCCCGGCCAAGCTGGGCTTCGGTTACGAGGTCAGCGCCGAGGGTGGTCTGCGTCCCACGGCCATCAAGCAGTATCGGATCGCGCCGGAGGGTCTTGTGACCTATCCGAAGTCGTTCAAGGCGTGCAAGTTCACCGAGGCCGCCAACCTGCCCGATCCGTCGGCCAAGTGCAACAAGGCAGCTCTCGGCAACGGCATCGTGCGCAACAACTTCGGACCCGCCAACGATCGCACTTCCAGCGTCGAGTGCAATCTCAGGCTGAGGCTGTACAACCTCTCCGACGCCGGCAAGAAGGGCGGCATGGCCATTCGTCTCGACGGTGGTCCAGGGGAGGATCCGTCTCCGGGATGCCCCACGCCGATCAACGAGACGATCAAGGCGAAGTTCTTCGACGTCAAGGTCGAGGGCCTCAAGACGAGCGAGCTGCGCTTCACCGTGCAGCGCAACCTCTATGAGCCCGCCCCTGGGCTGGCGAACGCCGTGGTCGACGTGACCTCGGTCGTCAAGCTCAAGAAGGCCAAGACCAAGATCAAGGGCAATACCCGGACCGTCGGCTATTACTCGAAGATCGGATGCAAGGGCCGCACGCGCCTGGTCCGTGTCGAGTTCGTCGACCTGGACGGGAACAAGTTCACGGCTACGAAGACCGGTTCCTGCTGAGCAGCGCCGGATAGTCACGCCTGACGCGACGGGGCGGCCTGAGGGCCGCCCCGTTGCATTTCTGAGGGAACGCGACGAAACTTGTTGGGCACTTAGGTGTCCTTAAGGACTGGGCCGTATACCTATTCGCGGCTCAAGCAGGAAGCGCGAGGCCATCGGCCCGCGTGCGTTACACCCCAACTCTCTAAGACGGAGGATCTGTGCTGAAGAAGACCCTCGGGCTCGCGCTAATCGGCGTGTTGGCCCTCTCAATCGCGGGCGTTGCGTACGCCCAGTCTGTTTCGAACACGACGATGGACCTGTCGTTCTCGGCCAAGCCTGGCAAGGCCGGCACCAAGAAGAAGCCGAAGGCCGTCAAGCTGAACCTCGGCATCGAGCAGGCCACCAAGGACGGCAGCGGCCAGCCCGCCACGTCGACCTCGCTGAAGATCACTCTTCCCAAGGGCCTCAACTGGAACGGGAAGAGCTGGGCCAAGAGCAAGCGCTGCTCGGTCAAGGAGGCCAACCAGGCCGCCAGCAACAGCGTCTGCCCGAAGGGCTCGAAGGTCGGCTCCGGCCAGACCATCGCCGAGGCGGTCGGCACCGAGGAGACCCTCACCGTCGACGCCTACGTCACCACGGGCGGGGGCCTCGGTCTCTTCCTCGACCGGCCAGCCGCTCCCGATCGCCGAGATGCTCGAGGGCAAGGTCAAGGGCCGCGTGATCAACGTCAAGATCCCGACCGGCATTCAGCAGCCCGCTCCCGGGCATCAAGTCGGCCATCACAACCCTCAAGTTCGGCCTCACCGGCAAGACGAAGGTCAAGGGCAAGAGCCGCGGCATCATCGAGTCCACCTCGTGCAGCGGCAAGAAGTGGACCCTGAAGTTCGAGAACATCGTCGAGGGCGGCAAGCTGACCGACACCGACAGCGTCGCCTGCAAGAAGTAGAGCTCTCTCTAGCTGTGTGGACATCCACCTCCTCGCGGCCCTTGGCCGCGAGGAGGTGAGGTCCGCTCTAGCGCACGAAGTCCCGCACGCCCGCGTAGATGCTCGGGCTCGCCAGCATCGAGATGTGGCCGATGCACCCCGTCCGGGTGTTGGTCGCCCCGCTCAGGATCACGCTGGTGTCGGGATTGATGATCTCGTCGCAGGGCGACCAGAAGGTGCCGTAGCGCACCGCGCCCGGCGTCTCGTCGCCGCTGTTCAGTGCGGCGAGGAACGACGACCCGGGCACCATCTCCCGGCAGGAGACCAGCAGCGAGCAGGCCAGCGCCGTGTAGGTGCCGTGGTTGGGCCCGCCGATCGAGACCCACTCGTCGACCCGTGACGTGCCGCCCAGGTTGCGCAGGTAGTAGCGCGACGACAGGCTGCCCATCGAGTGGGCCACCACGTCGACACGCTCGGCGCCGGTGCGGGCCCGCAGGCCCTCCACCTCGGCGGCGACCTCCTGCGCGGTCGACGCGTTCGACTGCGCGGTGTTGTAGCTGAACGCCCGCAGCTCGGCCGGCGTGTAGCCGTCGGCCTCGAAGCGGTCGATCATCACGTCCCAGTTCCAGGCCGCCCCGGACCAGCCGTGGACGAATCAGGATCGGTTCCCTCGCCGAAGCCCCGGCCACGGGCCCGGCCACCAGCGTCGCGGCCGCGATCGCCACCGCGAGCACCACTCTGCGCATCTGCTGCTCCTCCCCTCGAAGGTAGGCTCCGAAGCCTGCGATGAGCGAGCATGGTGCCACCTCCGCGATGAAACAGTTGGCCCCGCTGATCGGCGAGTGGCGCATGCGGCCCGAGTTCGAGGGCATGCCACAGCCCGACGACGGCGCCCCGGTCGTCTTCGACTGGATGACCGGAGAGCAGTTTCTGATCGAGCGCTGGGAGGTACCGGTCCCGGAGGCGCCCGACGGCCTGGCCGTCATTGGCCCGGATCCCGAAACCCCGGGGCAATATCTCCAGCACTACTTCGACTCACGCGGCGTGGCTCGCGTGTACAAGATGAGCTTCGGCGACGGCGTCTGGAAGCTCTGGAGGGACGCGCCGGACTTCTCGCCGCTCGACTTCTCGCAGCGCTATACCGGGACCTTCAGCGACGACGGGACCACCATCACCGGGCAGTGGGAGATCTCCCACGACGACACGACCTGGGAGCTCGACTTCAAGCTGACCTACACGAGGGTCTGAGGGCCCGTGCCGCGCACGCTCCGCACGATCAGCTCCGGCTCGGGCTCCTCGGACCAGGACGAGCCCGATCGGGGAAGTCGAACAGGCCGATGATCAGCTGCATCGGGTAGTCCGGGGCCTGGCCGGCGGTGCGGATTCGCTCTCCGTCGACGAAGAAGTCGACCCGGCCCGGGTGCCAGTCGACCGCGTAGGTGTGGGGGCGAGCGACGTCGATCGACATCCGCTCGGCCGAGAACTCCTGCTCGAGGGCCGGATCGCGGATGGCCTTGATGCCCGCTCCAATCGCGGCCGACCCGTCCTCGAGCGTGTCGCCGAACACCTCGATGACGCAGATCTCGCCGCAGCGCTCCGGGCGGTCCTCGAGGCCGACCATCCATGCCGAGAACATCGACCGCGGGCCGATCGTCGCGCGACACTCGACCTCGACGCGGCCGAAGTGCGGGGTGAAGCCCCACTGCGCCGGCTGCTCCTCACGGACCACCAGGCCGTCGCGGAACGGCTGCTGTCCCTGGCCGCGTGCCGACCGGGCCGGACCAGTTGCCGGACTGCACGGCCGACACCCGCAGCGGCGCCGTCGTGCAGGTCGGGGCACCAGAGCGGCTGGTCGGGCGGGATCGACAGCCGGAGCCCGTCTTCGTCGATCGCATAGGTCGCCCGGGAGGCCTCGCGCGAGCTCCAGGCCGGCAGGTACGAGTCGATCCAGACCTCTGTGTCGAGCTCCGGGCCGTCGAAGCGCTCGTCGAGCTCAGCGGGACCGAACACGGCCTCGTCAGCGCTGGCGCGAGTGCTCTGCACCCCATTCGGTGCAGGCAGCCGGGTCAGCCGATCGAGTCGACCATCTCGAGCTGAATCAGGCGGTTCAGCTCGACGGCGTACTCCATCGGCAGCTCCTTCGTGACCGGCTCGATGAAGCCGTTCACGATCATCGCCGCCGCCTCCTCCTCGGTGAGGCCGCGCGACTGCAGGTAGAAGAGCTGCTCGTCGGAGATCTTGCCGACCACGGCCTCGTGGGCCACGGTCACGTGCGGGTTCTGGATCTGGATGTCGGGCCAGGTGTCCGAGCGCGAGCGGTCGTCCATCATCAGGCCGTCGCACTGGACGTGGGCCTTGGAGCCCTGCGAGTTGTGGCCCATGCGGACCAGCCCGCGGTAGCCCATGATCCCGCCGTCCTTGGAGATCGACTTGGCGAGGATGTTCGAGGTGGTGTTGGGCGCGAGGTGCACGACCTTGGCGCCGGTGTCCTTCCACACGTCGCCGGACGCCACGCCCACGTTGAGGTGGTCGGCCCGGGCGCCCTCACCGATCAGGAACGAGCCGGGGTAGAGCATGACCTTCTTGGCTCCCATGGAGCCGCCGACCCACTCGACCGTGCCGTGCGCCTCGACGATCGCGCGCTTGGTGTTCAGGTTGAAGACGTCCTTCGACCAGTTCTGGACGGTCGTGTAGCGCGCCTTCGCGCCCTCCTTGACGAAGATCTCGACGACGGCGGAGTGCATCGAGTTGGCGCTGTAGGTCTGCGCCGTGCAGCCCTCGATGTAGTTCACCTCCGAGCCCTCGTCGGCGATGATCAGCGTGTGCTCGAAGGTGCCCTCGCCCGAGCCCTCCATGCGGAAGTAGGCCTGGAGCGGGAGGTCGACCTTCACGCCCTTGGGGACGTAGAGGAATGAGCCGCCCGACCACACCGCGCCGTGCAGCGCCGAGAACTTGTTGTCCTGCGGCGGCACGCACTTGTTCATGAAGTACTCGCGCACGAGGTCCTCGTGCTCGGTGACCGCCGTGTCCATCGCGCAGAAGATGATTCCGAGGTCGGCGTACTCCTTCTTGAGCCCCTCGTAGAAGGGCTCCTGGCGCCACACGCCGACGACGCCGGCGAGATGCTCGCGCTCCGCCTGCGGGATGCCGAGCTTCTCGAAGGTGTCCTTCTGCTCGTCCGGGACGTCGTCCCAGCTGTCGTAGCGCCCGGCCGTGGGCGGCGAGTAGAGGACGAGCTCGGACAGATCGAGATCGGAGAGGTCGACGCCCCAGGTGGGGATCGGCTTGCGCTCGAAGATCTCGAACGACTTCAGGCGCTTGTCGCGCATCCAGCCCGGCTCACCCTTGATCTTCGAGAGCTCCTCGATGACCTCGCGGGAGATGCCCTTCTTGGCGACGAGCTGTCCCTGCTCGTCCTCATGAATGGTGCTGGGCTTGGCGATTCGCGTCTTGTCAGTGGCAGCCATATCGGCCTCCCATACTAGCGGCAATGGCGGCTTTCCCGACTTCCGCGAGTAGGAGATAGCAGGGCTCGCGCGCCCGCCGCTCGCCGTCCTAGGCGCCTTCGACCGCGGCCTTGATCGAGCGGGCGAAATCGTCCGCTCCCTTGCGAGCCGAGCGCAGCGCCAGCGGCTTTATCAGCTTGCCGAAGCCGTGGCCCTCGAAGGTGTTGAAGAAGGTCAGCTCCGTCCGTCCCTCACCGGCGGAAGCCAGGTCATATCCGCCGTCGGGGACGGTGATCGCGTTCTTCGAGCGCTCGGCCCAGCGGATGCGGGTCGGCTGCTCGAAAGCGGTGTACTCGAACTCGCGCTCGGTGGTCATGCCCGGCGTCCTTGACCGTGCTCGCGTAACGCGTGCCCACGCCCGGCGGGCCCTCGGTGGTCTTCGCCATCCGCTGCACCCGCGGACTGAACTTCGGGTCGTTCTCCCCGTCCGCGAGGAAGGCGAAGACCTCCTCGATGGGACGGTCGATCGTTACTGAAGCGCCGAACCTGTCGGCCACGCGCGCCATGTTCTCACGTGCGGTCAGGGACGTACGAAGGTGTCCGGATCGGGGCCGATGCGCTCGCCGGCGTCGAGGCCCTCGATCCTCTCCATCTCGTCGTCGGAGAGCTCGAAGCCGAAGATGTCGAAGTTCTCCCGGATCCGCTCCGGGGTGACGGACTTGGGGAAGACGACGTTGCCGAGCTGCAGGTGCCAGCGAAGCACCACCTGCCCGGGCGTCCGGTTGTGCGCCTCGGCGATCGAGGTGATGGTGGGGTCGTCGAGCACCTCGCCCTGGGCCAGCGGGCTCCAGGCCTCGGTGACGATGCCGCGCTCCGCGTGCACCCTGCGCAGCTCGGGCTGCTGCAGGCGGGGATGGAGCTCCACCTGGTTGACCGCCGGCGTGACGCCGGTCTCATCGATGATGCGCTCGAGATGGGCCGGCTGGAAGTTCGACACCCCGATCGAGCGGCGTGAGGCCCTCGGCCTGCATGTCCACGAACGCCTTCCAGGTCTCCACGTAGCGGTCGCTGCGAGGGCACGGGCCAGTGGATCAGGTACAGATCGACGTGGTCCATCTCGAGGCGCTCGAGGCTCGCCTGCATGGCCCGTTTGGCCTCGTCGTAGCCGTGGTCGTCGTTGAAGCACTTCGTGGTGATGAAGACCTCGTCGCGGTCGAGCCCCGACCCACGGATCGCCTCGCCCACGCCGGCCTCGTTCCGGTAGGCGGCCGCGGTGTCGATGTGCCGGTAGCCGGCCACGAGGGCGTGGCTGACCACTTCCGCGGTCTCGGAGGGCGGGACCTGGAAGACGCCGAAGCCGAGCTGGGGGATCTCCACGTCGCCGCCGATTGGGAGCGACGGAACGTCGTTCAGTGTTGAGCTCATACCTCAGGCTTGCCCGCAGAGCCGCGGTCCAAACGGTCAGGTCCGCCGCATGGCGCGCACGCCGCGGTCCGGAGTCCAGACCTCGATCACGAGCTGCTTGCCCTCGTCGTCGAGCCCGACGGTCGAAACCTCCTGCAGGTCGAGCCTGAACACGTGCATAGGGCCGGGCGGGGCCTCGTCGCCGGTGATGGCCCGGGCTCGCTCCGGATCGGTGATCTCCTCCGCCACGCCGGCGAGCTTGGCGTCGCCCGACCAGCCCGGAGGATCGTCGGAGCCGCTGTGCAGCGCGAAGCGAGGGTCGCGCTGAAGGTCGCGCGCCTTCCTCGCCTCCCACATCGAGCCGATCCACAGCTCGCCGTCACTGAACCCGGTCTCCGTGCCGGAGATGCGCGGGGAGCCGTCACGGCGGATGGTGGCGAGCGTCTTGTGCTTGTGGGCGTCGAGGCGCTCGCGCACCCGGCGCGCCAGCTCCGGGCGCGGCGCTTTCGAAGTCGGACCAACTTGCCATGCGCCAGAGTGTGACGCCTCGACGCCCCTGTGGGAGGCCGCCCGCGTTAGGGTGGGCGCGTGGAGCTCTACGTGTGCTGGGGGACCTTCTCGACGCCCAGCCGGGGGCCATCCGTGCCACGACGCCCACGCGGCGCTGACCGCGGCCGGCTGGAGTCCCGAGGTGAAGAGGACCTACGGCTACGGCCCGCTCCCGGCCGTCCTCAATCCCGGCCGCGGCAAGGTGCGCGAGCTGACCGGCCAGCAGTGGGTGCCGGTGCTCGTGACCGACGACGGCGAAGTGATTCGCGAGTCCGAGCGGATCGTCGAGTGGGCCGGGGCCAACCCGGGGCCCGGCGCGGCTACGGGATGAGCGCGCGGCTCCTCTAGGAGCGGCGATGTAGCTCGATGTCGACTTCCGGGCGGTCCGGTTGCGCCACCGCGGGCAGAGCGCGATGCGCCTGCTCGCGGGTGGGGTACTCACGCATGCGCAGAGCTGTGGCCCCGGCAAACGTCCACACCTGCCAGAAGTGGTTGGTGAGCTCGATGCCGCTCGTGCGGCCTCGGCCGCGGCCATCGACCTCGACCACCACGGTGTCGCCACGCTCGACAGGATCCTTCAGGTCCAGCCGCAGGTTCTCCAGAGTGTCGAGCCAATCGCGGATATAGCGCCCGACCTGCGCGTGGCCCCGGCAGACGCCGGCCGCGGGACTGTTCTCCAGCGGGGTCCACTCGAAGTCTCGGTCCATGAAGTCGAGGACACCCTCGACATCGGCCCGGTTGAGGGCCTCGACGATGTCGCGTACCAGCGCGATGTTGCTCGGGTGCACCGCGTCACCCACGACGGCCTACTCCGGCCAGGAGGCGTCGCCCGTGGTGGCGCCGCGCATGACCTTGAGCGACAGCAGTGCGCACTTGCGGCGCGTGGGGGAGATCTCGATGCCGAGCTGGTCGATCACCCACTCGGCGCCGAGGCCCTGGATCTCCTCGACGGGCATCCCGATCAGGTCGTCCGAGGTGATCGAAGCCGCCGCCTGCGAGATGGCACAGCCCTGGCCCCAGAAGCGCAGATCCTTGACCTTGCCGTCCTCCACCAGCACGTGCACGCCGAGCTCGTCGCCGCACAGCGGGTTGTGGTCGTGCCACTCGAGGTCGTGCGGCTCGAGCTCGCCGAAGTTCCGCGGGTTCTTGTAGTGCTCGAGGATGTAGTCGCGGTAGAGAGCGTCCATCAGATCCGGAAGACCTCACGCGCCTTGACCAGCGCGGCCACCAGCCGGTCGACCTCGTCGCGCGAGTTGTAGACGTGGAACGAGGCGCGGGCGGTGGCGCCGACCCCCAGGACGCGCATCAGCGGCTGCGCGCAGTGGTGACCGGCCCGCACGCAGACCGCTTCGCGGTCGCACAGCTCGGCGATGTCATGGGGATGGATGCCGTCGATGGCGAAGGGCACCACCCCGCCGCGGCGGTCGAGGTCCGTGGGACCGAACAGCGTGATGCCGTCGACCTCGGGCAGCCGCTCGAGCGCGTAGGCCACCAGGTCGCGCTCGTGCCGGCGCACGGCGTCCATGCCGAGCGCGCCGAGGTAGTCCACCGCGGCGCCCAGCCCCACCGCCTCGGTGGCCGCCGACGTGCCCGCCTCGAACTTGTAGGGCAGCTCGTTCCAGGTCGAGCTCTCGCGCTCGACGCGGGAGATCATGTGGCCGCCGCCCAGGAACGGCGGCATCGCCTCGAGCAGCTCGCGGCGCCCGTGCAGGAGGCCGATCGTGGGGCCCAGGGCCTTGTGACCGGTCCAGGCGTAGAAGTCGGCGTCGATCTCCGACAGGTCGAGCGGCAGCTGGGGTACCGCCTGCGAGCCGTCGATCAGGGTCACGGCTCCGGCGGCCCGAGCGCGGCCGACGATCTCCGACACCGGGTTGATCGTGCCGAGCACGTTCGACACGTGCGCGACGGCCACGAGCTTGACGCGGCCCTCCGCGAGCACCGAGTCGAGCTCGTCGAGCGACAGCTCACCGCGCCTCGTTCACCGACAGGTAGCGCAGCCGCGCTCCCGTGGCATCGCAGAGCAGCTGCCAGGGGACGATGTTCGAGTGGTGCTCCATCTCGGTGATGAGCACCTCGTCGCCCTCGCCGACGTGCTCGCGTCCCCACGTGTAGGCCACCAGGTTGATCGCCTCGGTGGCGTTGCGGGTGAAGATCGAGGTGGCCGGCTCCCAGCCCACGAACGCCGGCGATGCGGTCGCGCGCCGACTCGAACGCGTCGGTCGACTCGCGGGCGAGCTCGTAGACGCCGCGGTGGATCGGCGCGTAGGAGTGGCGCTGGAACTCGTCCATCGCCGCGATCACCTGCTCGCGGCCGCTGCGAGGTGGCCGCCGAGTCGAGGTAGGCCACCCGCCGTCCCTCGAACTCGCGCGTGAGCACCGGGAAGTCGGCGCGGACGTCCACCAGGGGTGCTCGGCCGTCGGCCGCCATCAGGACGCCTCCGCGCGCTCCCCGATGAACTCGCGCACCTGGTCCTCCGCGCCCGCGAGCTTCTCTGAGATCCGGCGCCGGACGAGATCCTCGAGGCCCGGGTCGTCGAGCCGCATGACGACCTCCTCGAAGTACCCCTCCACGAGCACCCGCACCGCCTCGGCGCGCGAGATGCCGCGGGTCATCATGTAGAAGATCTGCTCCGGGTCGAGCTCGCCCACGGTGCCGCCGTGCGACGCCTTGACGTTGTCCACCTCGACGATCAGCGACGGAATCGCGTCGCCCTTGGCCTTGGGCGAGAGCAGCATCTGGTGGGTCTGGAGGTAGGTGTCCACCTCGGTCGCCTTCGGGATGATGTGGATGAGGCCCTCGTACGAGGCGCGCGAGTCGCCGGTCAGCGCGCCCTTCCAGACGGTGTCGCCGGTGGTGTGGCCGGCCTCGTGGCGATCGGACGTGAACAGGTCGAGGTGCTCGTCGCGCTCGGTGAAGTACATGCCCGTGTGGCGCATGTCGGAGCCCGGCTCGGCGGTGATGATGTCGAGCGTCTGCTTGGTCAGGCGCCCGCCGAGGTGGATCGGAACCCACTTGACGCGAGCGTCGCGGCGGATCTCGACCCGCCGGGTGGACAGGTCGTAGACCTCGCCCGAGCCCCAGTCCTGGTAGTGCGCGAGCTCGACCTGCGCGCCCGGGAGGGCGTACAGCTCGAAGGCGCCCGAGTGCAGCGCCTGACCCTCGAAGTCGGGGGCGAGGAAGTACTCGCGGATCTTGACCTCGGAGTGCTCGCCCACCACCACCAGCGTGTGCGCCCACTGCGCGGTTCCGGGCTCGTCGATCAGCCAGACCACCTGGATCGGCTTCTCGATCTGCACGTTCTTGGGCACGTGCACGAACACGCCGCCGGTCCAGAACGCCGCGGTGCCGGCGGGGAACTTGCCCTCGTCGAGCGGCAGCCGCTTGGCGAAGTAGGGCTCGACCAGGTCGGGATGCTCCTCCACCGCCTGCTCGAGCGGCATGACGATGATGCGGTCGTCGCTCACGTGGTTGTGGACCACACCGGCGCCGTGCTGCACGATCAGCGCGGAGTGTTCCTCGTCACCGAGGTCCTCGCGCACGATCTCGGGCAGCTCGTCCACCGGCTCGTAGCGCTTGGGCTCGAGGGCGTCCAGATCGAGGCCGCGCAGGGTCGTGGTCCAGAAGCCCGAGCGGCGCCAGGTGGGCACCTGCTCGGACTCGTAGACCTCCAGCGCGGCGCGGCGGCGGTCCTCGACGAAGTCAGCCGGCACTCGCGGCCACCTCCTCGCGGACCCACTCGTAGCCCTTCTCCTCGAGCTCGGTGGCCAGCTCCGAGCCGCCCTCCTGCACGATGCGGCCGTCGATCAGGATGTGCACGAAGTCCGGCTTCACGTACTCGAGGATGCGCGTGTAGTGGGTGATGATGAGGAAGCCGCGCTCGTCGCCGCGCATCGCGTTCACGCCGTCGGAGACGATCCGCAGGGCGTCGATGTCGAGCCCCGAGTCGGTCTCGTCCAGCACGGCGAAGTCGGGCTGGAGCATCGCCAGCTGGAGGATCTCCGCGCGCTTCTTCTCGCCGCCCGAGAAGCCCTCGTTCAGGTAGCGGCTGGTGAAGGCGCGGTCGATCTTGAGCAGGTCCATGTTCTTTCCGAGCAGTGCGCCGAACTCCTTGACCTTGATCGGCTCCTCGCGTCCGGCGTTGATGGCCATGCGCAGGAAGTTGGCCACCGACACGCCGGGGATCGTGGCCGGGTACTGGAAGGCCATGAACAGGCCGGCGCGGGCGCGCTCGTCGGGATCGGCCTCGGTCAGGTCCTCGCCGTTCAGGAGGATCCTGCCCTCGGTGACCTCATAGTTGGGGTTGCCCATCAGGGTGTTGGCGAGGGTGGATTTGCCCGAGCCGTTCGGCCCCATCAGGGCGTGGGTCTCGCCCTTCTTCACGGTGAGGTCCACGCCGTGGAGGATCTCGCGCTCCTCCGTGCGGACGTGCAGGTTCTGAATCTCCAGTGTCATGCGGTGAGGCTCTCCGTCTTTCGGGTGGCGGGCCGACTCAGGTCGGCCAGCGTCATTTCGTTCAGTGTTCGCACGATGGATCCCTGTACGCGGGTCCACAGCAGCTTGGTGGGGCAGGGCTCGTGGCCGTCCTGGCCCTCCCGGACGCATACGAGCGTGCCGTCGGGATCGGCGCTGATGCACTCGATGGGCGCGATCTCGCCCTCGAGCGCGCGCACGACCTCGGCCATGCTGATGCTCTCGGCGGGCCGCGCCAGGGTGTAGCCGCCGTGGGCGCCGCGACGCGACTCCACGAGCTCGGCCTTGCGAAGGCGCTGCACCAGGTGCTCGAGGTAAGCGAGCGGCAGGCCCTCGGCGTCGGCGATCGAGCCGAGCGAAATCGGCCGCTCCCCGCTGTGCTGGGCGAGGTGTGCCATCACGCGCACCCCGTATTCGGCCTTCGTCGAGAACATCATGGTGACTACAAATCCTACTCGTCCGGTCGGAGAAGCCGGGCGCGAGAATGTCCGGCCATGGATGCCGCTTTGGCTGCCTACCTCGAGGAGCTGGTGCGGGTCGTGCGCACTGCGCTGGGGAAGGAGGTGGTGGCCGTCGCTCTCATCGGCGGAGCCGGTGCCGGCGCGTTCGAGCCCGGCGCCAGCGATGTCGACGTCGCCGTGGTGATCGAGCGTGCGCTGCCGGCCGAGCCGCTGCTGTTGCTGGCGGCGGAGCTGTCGCACCGGCGGCGGCCCGTCCCGGCGCGGCGTCTGGAGCTCGTGGTCTACACGCGCGCGGGGCTCGCCGAGGGCGAGTTCGCGCTCAACCTCAACACCGGGTCCGACATCGAGCTCGCCGAGCTGGATCCCGGCGCGACCGAGTCGTTCTGGTTCGTGCTCGATCTTGCGATCGCGCGGGGTCGGAGCACGCCGCTGCTCGGGCCGCCGCTGGCGGACCTGGCTCCGTCGCCGCCGCTCTCCCGCCTGCGTGATGCCGTGCTGGCGTCGCTCGACTGGTTCGCGGCCGACGCGCCCGGCAGTCCGGACACTTTGCTCAACGCTCTTCGCTCCTGGCGCTGGGCGGAGACGGGCGAGTGGTCGACCAAGGCCGAGGCGGCCGAATGGGCCCTTCAGCGTGGAGCGGACGACGGGCTGGTCAAGGAGGCGCTGGACTTGCGCCGCGAGGGGCGGCTGTCCGGTTTGGAGCCCGTGCTGGTGAGGGAGTTGTCGGCGCGAGCGCGGGCGGCGGTCGAGGCGATCTCGGCCTAGCCGCGTTGCGCTGCTTCGCGCTCGAGGATCCGGAGGTCGTGGGCGAGGCGCTCGGGCGTTGCCTCGGCGCCGGGGTAGCCCACGCGCTGGAAGCCCTCGGCGTCGACCAGCGTGAAGCGGGCGTTGTGCTCCTGGGTCACGGACTGGGGCTGCACGAAGAAGCCGTCCCACAGCGGCTTCAGCTCTTTACGCGAGCCCAGTACGAAGTCCATCCGTCCGAGAGCCCGCTGTTCTGACAGGAAGGCCCGGGCGCGTTGCGGGGTGTCGCGCGGCGGGTCCACGGCCACCGCGATCGCGGGCAGGTCGTGGCCGAGCTGGTCGAGCGCGCCTCGCACCGTCTGGGCCTGCACCGGACAGGTGTCCTCGCAGGTCGTGTAGAGGAAGGTGACCACCACGGGCTGCCCGCGCAGCTCGCGCATCGAGATGCGCTCGCCGTCCTGGTTGGTCAGCTCGAAGTCGGGCGCCCTGAGGCCCTCGGGCATGACCGCGCCCTCGAAGCGGTTGGCGGTCGTCGGCTGGTCTCCGCCATCGTCGCCGCCGCCACGGGAGTTCGCCGCGAGCGCGATGGCTCCGAGGGCAAAGACGGCTACGAGGAAGAGGGCGATCAGGAGCCGCGGGTTCACTGCCGTTCAGGCTAGACGGGGGCGAATGTCGCAAGCGTCCTGCTTTGTACCGGTGATGCCAGTACAGGACAGGACAGTCGAAGAGATTCTTGCGAGGTTGGCGACACGCCGGCATGGCGTGGTCACTCGCCGAGAGCTGCTGCGGGCCGGTCTCACGCGTCACCAGGTCGAGGAGCGCCTGCGCTCAGGGCTGCTCATCCGGATCTATCCGGGGGTCTACCGGGTCGGTCACGTCGCACCGAGCCGCGAAGCCTCATACGTTGCGGCGGTCCTCGCATGTGGGGATCGGGCGGTACTGAGCGGGCTCGCGGCGGCCCATCTTCTCGGCCTGGTAAAGGGTCAGGCGCCGCCGCCGGAGGTGAGCGCGCCGACCGAGCGCCGGGTTAAGGGGATCAAGACTCACCGCTCGCGCAGGATGGGCCGTCGCGAAACGACCGTCTGGCTCGGCGTACCGGTCACCACCGTGCCCCGGACCCTCGTCGCCCTGGCTGCCCGTCTTTCGCCCGCCGACCTGGCGCGTGCGTTCCACGAAGCCGGAATCCGGCACCACACGACCCCCGAGCAGGTCGAGGCCGTGCTCGCCCGTCATCCGACCGCACCCGGCGCATCCATGCTCCGCCGCGTCATCCACGGCGACATCCACGTGACCCTCAGCCGGCTCGAGTCGCGCTTTCTGGATGCTCTGCGCCACGCCGGCCTGCCGCCCCCCGAAACCAATCGCCGCCCGGGCGCACACTTTGTTGATTGCCGCTGGCCGGAAGCAACGCTCACCGTCGAGCTCGACAGCTACCGCTACCACCGCTCCCGCTACGCGTGGGAGCAGGATCACCGCCGGGAGCGCGAAGCACGCGTCCGCGGTGACGAGTTCCGGCGCTATACCTACACGGACGTCTTCGAGGAGCCCGCCCCAATGCTCAACGAGCTACGCGGCCTCATCGGCGCCAGAGCCCGATCGCGACGAGCAGGACGACCCCGGCGATCATCAGCCAGCGCCGGACGTCGTTGACGCTCTCGACCCAGCCGGGCGGGTCGGGGAGGGAAAGCGCCGGGAGGTCGAGGTCGGGCAGGGGCAACAGCCGCGGCACGACGTTCAGAACGACCACCACGACGAGAATTCCGCCGATGCTCTTCGCCGCGCGGGCACCGGATCGTTCGCGGCGGACGTCCATGCCGAGATGATCGGCCCGGCGGGCGCCGGCCACATCGGGCTCAGGGATGGTCTTCGGTCTCCGTCCCGGGGATGAGGACCGCGTGCCGGCTGTCCCCCGGTAGCCTTTACGGGAGGCGGCGGCCGTCGCTATATTTTCTGAAGTAACGAATCTCGACCCGGATTCAGGGGAATCTCGAATGGCAAGTGGCGCCGAACTGCTCCGCAAGGTCAAGGAGCAAATCGAAGAGGTGGACCCGAAGGAGGTCCACGAGATGAGTCAGAACGGCAATGGCGCCGTGCTCGTCGACGTGCGCGAGCAGCACGAGTTCGAGCAGTCGCATCTGCCCGGAGCGGTGCACATCCCCCGGGCTCATCTCGAGTCCCGCATCGAGGGTGCCGTGGGCGACCGCTCCCAGCGCGTGGTCCTCTACTGCGCCTCGGGCAACCGCTCCGCGTTTGCCGCGCAGACGATGAAGGAGCTCCTGGGCTACGAGGACGTCGCCTCTATGCGCGGGGGCATCACGCTGTGGAAGGACCGCGGCTACGAGGTCGAGGTCCCGCGCGTGCTCAGCGCCGAGCAGCGCGAGCGCTACTCGCGGCACATGCTCGTTCCCGAGATCGGCCTCGAGGGCCAGCTCAAGCTGCTCGACGCCAAGGTGCTCCTGCTCGGCGCCGGCGGCCTGGGGTCGCCCGCCGCGCTCTACCTGGCCGCGGCCGGCGTGGGCACGATCGGCATCGTCGACAACGACGTGGTCGACCTCTCCAATCTCCAGCGCCAAGTGGCGCACGCCAACGACCGCATCGGGGTCCCCAAGGTCGACTCGGCGGAGATCTCGATCCACGACATCAACCCGGACGTGAAGGTCGACAAGTACCCGGTGCGGCTGGGCGCGGAGAACATCATGGAGATCATCGACGGCTACGACGTGGTCGTCGACGGGCTCGACAACTTCCCCACGCGCTACCTCCTCAACGACGCGAGCGTCCGCAAGCAGATCCCGGTGGTGTCCGCCTCGATCCTCGGCTTCGAGGGTCAGCTCTCGGTCTTCCATCCCTACGAGGGCCCGTGCTACCGCTGCCTCTACCCGACGCCGCCGCCGGCCGAGCTGGCGCCTTCGTGCGGCGCGGCCGGAGTGCTCGGTGTGCTGCCCGGCGTGATGGGCCTGCTCCAGTCCGTCGAGGTGATCAAGCTGATCACGGGCGCCGGCGAGACGATGGCCGGTCGCCTCCTCCTCTACGACGCGCTCGGCACGACGTTCACCGAGCTAAAGGTCCGCCGCGATCCCGACTGCCCGATCTGCTCGCGCGAGCCGGGCGAGATCTCGGACGAGGAGATGGGCGTCTTCCCCGACTACGAGGCCTTCTGCGCCGGCGCTGGTTAGGCTCTCGCGGTCCATGAGCACGATCAAGATTCCGCCCGTCCTGCGCGCGTCCGTCGGCGGGGCGAAGGAGGTCGAGGCGTCCGGCTCCAACGTGGGCGAGGTGCTGCGCGCGCTGGCCGGTGAGCATCCGGCGACGGAGTCGCAGCTGTTCTCCGAGGAGGGCGACCTCAACCGCTACGTGAACGTCTATTTGAACGACGAGGACGTGCGCGTGCTCGAAGGTCTCGACACCGGCGTGTCCGAGAAGGACACGATCGTGATCCTGCCCGCCATGGCGGGTGGCGCCTGACGCGCCGATAATCCGCGCCGCCACGGCGGCCGACTCCGACGCCCGGGACCGGCTCTGGCAGGAGTCGGCGAAGCGCGCATTCACACCGCTCCTTCCCGCCGGCCACGTCATCCCTGACCCTCGGCCCGAGCGCTCGCGTGCGACGATCGACGATCCGGCTCTCACGGTCCTGCTGGCACAGGACCCTGGTGAAAGCGGCGTTCGGCGGCTGCGGCACGATTGCTCCGGTGCTCGCCCGATCGGCGATCGGGCTGCGCGCCTTCGCTGACGGCGCCCGACCGCACCCGCGATGCTCGCCAATGCGCTGCATTGGCTGCGCTCGCGTGCGCGCCCATGCTCGGTTCTCGCTCGCCGAGCCGCGACCGTATTTCCGTCGGAGACCCCTTAGCCTTCGAGCGGTGCGTATCCACCGGCTGCACGAGGTCGAGCCCTTCACCACCCTCGACGGGTCGGAGATCCGCGAGGTCGCCGGGCCGGCCCTCGACACGGCCGTGAACCAGAGCCTGGCCGAGGCCACCTTGCAGCCCGGCGGGACGACCCAGGAGCACTATCACCGTGTCACGGAGGAGATCTACTTCTTCACGCACGGGCGCGGGCGCATGCGCCTCGGGGAGCACGAGCGCGAGGTGGGTCCGGGTGACACCGTTGTGATCGCACCCGGCGTGCCCCACAAGATCTGGGCGAGCCAGGAGGGGCCGCTGCGCCTGCTCTGCTGCTGCGCCCCCGCCTACTCACACGACGACACAGTGATCACGGAGTAGGCCTGGCCGCACGGGCCTGCCGGAGCGCCGCCACGCTTGGCTCGACGGGATCGACCGTCCAGTCGGGGTGGTTCGGCATCGGTGGGGTGGTTGTGTCGTACAGCCAGTCGCGCAGGAACCCGGTCAGGTCGCGTCGCGCGACCTTCGAGGCGAACGCGATGAAGTCGTCGGTGCTGACCGACTCGTCCTCGTAGCGCCTGACCCAGCGCCGCTCGAGCTCCTCGAACGCGCGCGTGCCGATCTTCTCGCGCAGCGCATACAGGACCAGCGCCCCGCCGTGGTAGCGGTTGAAGGCGAAGAGCGTGTCGGAGCTGGACGGCGCCGCCACCGGCCCATCGTCCGCGCGCCACTGGTCGCCGTGAGCGTAGACCGCGCGCATCAGCTCCTCGAGGGTGGCGTAGCCCGCGTCGTCCGGGTAACCCGTCGTGTCCTCCTCGAGGAAGCCCTTCTCCTCGGCGTAGACGAACTCGTACCAGCTGGCGTGGCCCTCGTTCAGCCACAGGTCGCTCCAAGTCTCCGGCGAGACGCTGTTGCCGAACCACTCGTGGGAGAGCTCGTGGACCATCGTCGGGTCCCACGTGCCCTGGCCGTACTCTGTGAACCAGACCTTGTCGTAGAGCGAGATCGTCTGGGTCTCGAGCGCGAAGCCGAGCTCCGCGTCGACGATCAGCGAGCCGTAGATGTCGAACGGATAGCGGCCGGTCCGCGCCGTCATCCAGTCGAAATGCTCCGGTGTCAGCGCGACCGCGGGGTCGCCGACGTCTCGGAGGGTCGGCGCGATGACGTTGCGAATCGGCACGCCGCGATGGCGGCCTGCCCAGAGCAGGTCGTAGGAGCCGACCGCCAACTGGAGCAGCTCGGTTGCCATCGGCTGTCGCTGCACGTAGCTCCAGCGGGTGCGCCCGCTGCGTTCGCGCCGCCCGGTGGGCACGCCGTTCGCCACCGCGACGAGGGTCGCTCGGCACGTCGAACCGGAACGTGTAACTCGCCTTGTCGCTCGGGTGGTCGTTCGACGGGAAGATCAGGTGGGCGAGGTCGGGCTGGGGAGCCGTGGCGGTCCCGTGCGGAGTGATGAAGAAGCCGGTGCTGGTGGAGTCCTCGGAGCTCGGCACGGTCGGGACGGCGACGAAGTCCGAGACCTTCACGACGAAGCGCCGGTGCTTCGCGAGTGAGCGGCGTGGGGTGACCACGAGCTCGCCGCCGTCGCGCGTCCAGCTCGCTCGCCTGCCGTTGACGGAAACCGCGCCCAGGCTCTCGCCGCCGAAGTCGAGGTTGAAGCGCGACAGAGCCTGCTTCGCGCGGGCGACGATCGTGACGTCGCCGTCGATGCTCTGTGACGGCGCGGCCGTTTCGTAGCGCAGATCCAGGTCGTAATGGAGCACGTCGTAGCCGCCGTTCCCGAGCTGCGGGAACAGGCGGTCGCCTAAACCGGGCGCGCCCGGTGAAGGCGGCGCGGCGGCGGCCGGCGCAGCAACGATGAGGGTGGTGGCGATGAGGGCAAGCAGAGCGCGACGCATGAGAATCTCATTACCCAGTCCGGATACGCTCCACGCGTGGGCCACCCGCCGCAGCCGTTCGCCCTCGACAGCGCCCGCATGGCGCTGCTCGTGGTGGACATGCAGAACGACTTCGTCCGCGAAGGGGCCCCGCAGGAAGTGCCGGACGCGCGCGTGACTATTCTCGCGGTCGCCTCGCTGCTCGAGGCCTTCCGGGCGGCGGAACGGCCGGTCCTGTACACGCGCTTCACGGCCGGGCCGCAACGCACGCTGCTGTGGTCTTGGTCGCCCGAGTGCGGCCCGGAGTTGCGGTCGTGCTGGCCGGGCGAGCTCCGCGAGTACGCCGACGCGGCCGGGCCGCTCGAGGGCCACGCGGTGATCGACGAGCTGGCGCCGCGCGCGGGAGAGCCGGTGGTCGACAAGTACGGCTACGGCGGCTTCCACAACACGGCGCTCGAAGGAGCTCTGCGCGCTCACGGGGCCCACCAGCTCGTGGTCACCGGCACGGTCACCCAGATCTGTGTCGAGGAGACCGTTCGGGAAGGCTTCCATCGCGAGTTCGAGATGGTGCTCGTGTCCGACGGCGTGTCCTCCTTCGATCCCGAGCTGCACGCGGCGACGCTCCGGAACGTGGCCATGAAGTTCGGCCGCGTGGAGCCCTCGGAACGGGTCCTCGAGGCGCTGGCACCGGCGGGTGCTGCCCACTACACTTTCTGAAGCAATGCGGGGGGGTCTCGATACCAAGCCGTGCGGAGGCAAGTACGGGGACGTCATCCAGGCGATCGGCAACACGCCGCTCGTGGAGTTGCGCCGTCTCAGCCCCAAGCCCGGCGTTCGCATCTACGCGAAGCTCGAGAGCTACAACCCCACCGGCTCGGTCAAGGACCGGGTCGCTCGCTCGCTGATCGAGAACGCCGAGGACGGCGGCCTGATCGGGCCCGGTCAGACGATCCTCGAGCCCACCTCCGGCAACACCGGCATCTCGCTCGCGATGATCTGCCGGTACAAGGGCTACCCGCTCAAGGTCGTCATGCCCGACAACGTCACGGCCGAACGGACGCAGCTTCTCCACATGTACGGCGCGGACATCGTCTACTCGCCGGGTGAGCAGGGCTCCAATGGCGCGGTCGCCATGGCGCTGGAGATGGCCGAGGCCGACGCGGGCTACTACATGCCCTACCAGTACGGCAACCAGGCCAACCCCGACGCCCACTACGACGGGACCGCGGTGGAGATCCTCGAGGAGCTCGACGAGGTCACGGCGTTCGTCGCCGGCCTCGGTACCGGCGGCACGCTGATGGGCAACGCGCGCCGGCTCAAGGAGGAGGACCCGGACACGATGATCGTCGCCGCCGAGCCGCTCCAGGGAGAGCTGGTTCAGGGCCTGCGCTCGCTCGAGGACGGCTACATCCCGCCGATCATCGACCTGTCCCTGCTCGACCGCAAGATCTTCGTGTCCAACCGCGACTCGGTCGTCTGGACCAAGAAGCTGCTCGAGGAAGAGGGCCTGTTCGTTGGCGTCTCCGCCGGTGCGATCGCGTCGATCTGCGTACGCGTGGCCAACGAGCTCGACGAGGGCAATGTCGTGTTCGTCGTGCCCGACGACGGCTGGAAGTACCTCAGCTCGGGCGTCTACTCGAAGACGATCGAGCAGCTCGAGGAAGAGGGCGTGCTCGAGAGCGCGTCGTTCTGGTAGGGCCGCTCAGCGGGTGAGCATCACGATGTTGCCGTCAGGATCGGCGACCCAGGCGATGCGCTCGCCCCAGGGCGTGTCAGCCGGATCCGCGACCGTCTCGAATCCCCGACTGCGCGCCGCGGCAAAGACCTCGTCCACGTCGTCGACGTAGACGCACAGCTCGACCCGGTGTCCTGATGCGGGCCTCTGCCGGCGTCCGTGGAGCGGTTCAGCCGCGATCCCGCCCAGGCCGATCTCCGACGATTCCCCGATCGTCAGCGGCGATGAAGGCGGGCTCACCGTCGTCGGGGAAGCGGTAGTTCTCGACCCCGCCGAGAAAGTCGCGGTAGAAGGCGAGCGACCGCTCGAGGTCGCCGCAGGACAGCATCGGGAAGAGCTTCGACGCCACGGCCCGCAGCGCCGGGTGACTTAAGCGACGCGCTCGTGCGTCGAGTCGTCCTCGTCGTCGTTGTCCCCCGACAGGGAGTCCTTCAGCTCGCGCATCCCACGTCCGACGGAGCGCGCGGCTTCCGGCAGCTTGGCCGGTCCGAGAACGATCAGCGCGACAACGAGGATCACGATCAGCTCGAGCGGGCCCGGTGCCGAGATGAATCCCATGTGCATCAGGCTACTCCACCTCGAGCGGGGAATCGCCCATCGAAGCTCGCAACGCCACCGCGTGGGCCGCCTCACACGCCAGGATCGAGCCGAGCGGCTGGCGCAACCCCACACGGCCGATGCCGGAGGCGGCGTCCACGTAGGCGCTGACCACCTCACGCTCGAGCTCTGTGGCATAAGCCGCGAAAGCGGATCGGCTGCGTAGCGCGCGGCCCAGCTCAGGCGCCGGCACCGTGGCCTGCGGAGAGCCGCCGCCCGCCTCTCCGAGCGCCTGCTCGAGCCCGCGGATGTGCTCGCGCTCCTGGTCGCGCAGGGTCTCGCCGAGCCCGGCCTCGATTGCGTCTCGACGCAGTGCGGCCTCGTAGGCGGCCACCAGGCGCCCCTCGATGACGAGGAGCTCCTCGAGGATCTCGGCATCGCTGCGCGCCTGCGCCTGGGCGTTCACGGGCAGCGCGAGCAGCGCGCCCGTGGCGAGCAGGCTGCGGCGGGTGAGCGTCACAGCGCACCCGTCTCGAAGGCGTGGGGCGAGGCCGGGTTTCCGGCGAGCACGCGCACCACAGCGAGCTGCCCGCCCTCGGCCGCCGCGAGCTCGGCCGCCTGCCGGCGCAACTCGAGCTGGGGCAGCTCGGCGAGCGCTTCCAGGTAGGCGCGGACCTGGCGCTGCTCGAGGTCCTCGAGGAAGCGCAGGGCGTCGCGCTGGGACTCGAGGCGCGGGAACGTGCGCGCATATTCGTCATCGGGCCGCCCGGCGGGCGGGTCGCCGCCCAGCCCGCGGATCAGGCGCTCCAGCACTCGCGCGTGCTCGCGTTCCTGGTCACGGATCGCGCGAGCTGACGTGAGCGCCGCGCCGCGAATCACCTCGGCTGACGCGCCATAGGCGGCGATCACGGCTCGTTCGAGCGCGAGCAGCGAGCCCAGCAGGGCCGCCCCGGAGCCGGGACGCGCGCCTCCGGCGGCCGGCGGATCGTCGCCGCCGCAGGCGCCCAGTGCGAGCGCCGCGGCGCCCGCGCCCAGCGCTCCGCGCCTGGTGAGCGAAGCGGGCATGAGCCGGACACTAGCCTTCGGCCGGTGAGGATCTCGCAGGCCCACTGGGACGAGCTCGTCAACCACGCGCGCGACGAGGCGCCCAACGAATGCTGCGGCTACCTGAGCGCTCACGACGGCGAGGTGCAGGCCGTGGTCCGGGCCGAGAACGAGCGTCACTCCCCCTACGGGTACGCGCTCGACCACAAGAGCCTGTTCGCGGCCAACGAGCTCGACGACCAGGGCTTCGAGGTCGGCATCTACCACTCCCACCCGCGCAGCCCGGCGGAGCCCTCGCAGACCGACATCAACCTCGCCTCCTACCCCCACTGGACCTACCTGATCGTGTCGCTGGAGAACGGCGACGCCCCGGTGGTGCGCGCCTGGCGGATCGCCGACGGCCGAGTGGAGGAGGAAGACCTCGTCGTCGCCTGACCTCACCTGTCCGTCCTGCGGACGCGGGGGCTCGCCCAGGAGACGTTCTGTGCCTCGTGCGGCATGCCGCTGGTGGGCGTCGAGCATGAGTCGCTCGAAGCCCCGCTGAACGAGGCCCACGGCCGCGCGCGCAAGATCAACCCGATCTACACCGAGGGCGAACTCGTGCGCGTGGCGGGCGGCCGCAACCAGGCCGAGGCCGAGTTCATCCAAGGGCTGCTGCTGGAGGAGGGTGTGCCGAGCGTGCTGCGCCGCAGCGCCGGCTTCGACGTTCCCGATTTCCTCGCCGCCGGGCCGCGCGACGTGATGGTGCCGCTCGCCGGCGCAGAGGTCGCGCGCGAGCTGCTGCTCGAGACCGGGCTGCAGTCGAACGAGACGACCCCGCCGGCACGCGCCAACCCGCTGGTGCTGATCGGCGTGATCAGCTCGGCGGAGGCGGCCGCCGCCCTGATCGCCTGGCTGCTGCTCAACGGCGCGTGAGCAGCTCCTGGCGGTAGGCTTCCGCGCCCTATGGAATTCGCACCTTCCGACCGCGTCGCCGCCCTCCTCGACCAGGTCCGGGGCTTCATGGAGGAGCACGTCGACCCGGTGGAGCGCGAGGCCATGGAGGCACTCGACCGCGAGGTGCGGCCGGGCGTGCCCTACCCGGAGATCCTCGTCGATCTGCGCAGCCGCGCCCGCTCCGAGGGGCTCTGGAACCTGTTCATGCCCGACGAGCGTTTCGGTCCCGGGCTCACGAACTGGGAGTACGGGATGCTCTGCGAGCAGATGGGCCGCAGCGGGGTTGCGCCCATGGTCTTCAACTGCTCGGCTCCCGACACCGGCAACATGGAGATCATCGCCGAGCACGGCACCTCCGAGCAGCGGGAGCGCTGGCTGACGCCGCTCCTGGAGGGCGAGATTCGCTCCTGCTTCTCCATGACCGAGCCGAACACGGCGGGCTCGGATCCAACCCGGCTCGTCACACGCGCCGAACTCGAAGGCGATGAATGGGTCATCAACGGCCACAAGTGGTTCACGTCGGGCTACAACGGCGCCTCGGTGGCGATCGCGATGGTGGTCACCGACCCCGACGCGCCGCCGCACAAGCGTGCCTCGATGATCCTGGTCCCCGTTGACACGCCGGGCTTCGTGGGCGTGAGGCCCGTGCCGGTGATGGGCCACGACGAGGGCCCGGGCCACTGGGAGGTGCTCTACGAGGACTGCCGCGTGCCCGCCGAGAACGTGCTCGGCGAGCGCGGCGCGGGCTTTGCCATCGCCCAGGACCGGCTGGGCCCTGGACGCATCCACCACTGCATGCGCGCGATCGGCTCGGCCGAGCGCGCGTTCGAGCTGATGTGCCGCCGGGCGCATGACCGCGAGGCGTTCGGCGGGCCGCTGGCCGAGAAGCAGTTCGTTCAGGACTTCATCGCCCAGTCGCGGATGGAGATCGACTCGGCTCGCCTGATGGTGCTGCACGCCGCCTGGAAGATGGACACCGAGGGCAAGCGGGCCGCTCGCCAGGAGATCTCGATGATCAAGGTGATCGCCGCGCAGATGCACCAGACCGTGCTCGACCGCGCGATGCAGGTGCACGGCGCGCTCGGGATGTCGGACGACGTGCCGCTGGCGGCGATGTGGCGCCAGGGACGCTGGCTGCGCATCGCCGACGGGCCTGACGAGGTGCACAAGATGGTGATCGCGGTACGCGAGCTCAATCGCTTCAAGCCGCGCGAGCCGGCGCAGGTCTGACCATGATCAGCGCCGCGGGATCGCAGACCGGCCTGTCGGAGGAACAGAGCGCGTTCGTCGAGGCGATCCGCGACTTCGCAGCCCGCGAGAAGTTCGAGGGCAGCGACGACGCGCACGACGACGCCGTGGCGGCCCGCATGGGCGAGCTGGGCTGGTACGGGCTGCAGATCCCCGAGGAGTACGGCGGCTCGGGAGGCAGCTTCCTCGACGCCACGCTCTTCCTCGAGGAGACGGCCCTCGGCCAGATACCGGTCGCGGGCTACGGGGTGACCCTCATCGTGGTCGGCGCGCTCAACCGCTTCGGCACCGAGGAGCAGAAGCGCGATCTGTTCGGCCGTGTGGTGCGGGGAGGCACGCTCGCCATTGCGATGTCCGAGCCCGACGCCGGGTCCGACGTGGCCGCGCTGAAGACGCGCGCGCGCCTTGAGGACGGCGAATATGTGCTCGACGGGGCCAAGATGTGGTGCTCCTACGCGCACAAGGCGAGCCACGTGTTGATCGTCTGTCGCACGGGACCCGGCGAGCGCCACGAGGACATGTCGATGATCCTCGTGCCGCGCGACGCGCCCGGCATGACTCTCACGCCGATCAAGACGCTCGGAGGCGAGGAGACCAACGAGATCCACCTCGAGGGCGTGCGCGTGCCCGAGGACGCGCTGCTCGGTGGAGAGGGGGCGGGCTGGACGCAGCTGATGGCCGGTCTCAACTACGAGCGCACGATCCTGGCGGCCAGCGCCCTGGGCCTCGCGCAGCGCGCGTTCGATGATGCCCTCGCCTACGCCAAGGAGCGCCGTCAGTTCGGCCGGCCGATCGGCAGCTTCCAGGCGCTGTCTCACCGCTTCGCCGAGTTGGCCACGGAGCTCGCCCAGGTTCGCCTGCTGGTGCGCTGGGTCGCCTCTCTCACCGACCAGGATCCGGACCGCATGCTGCCGCAGGAGGCGTCGATGGCCAAGCTCGCCGCCACCGAGCTCGCCAAGCGCTGTGCGCTCGAGGGCGTGCAGATCATGGGCGGCTACGGCTACGCCACCGAGTACCCGATGGAGCGCCACCTGCGCACCGCGGTGGTGACCACGATCTACGGCGGCACGTCGGAGATACAGAAGAACATCATCGCCAAGACGCTGGGGCTGTAGGCCGGGACGGCCGCTCCCTCAGGGCGCAGCCGACAGCGACTCCAGCTCCTCGCGCCAGTCGCGCTCGACGCCCACCAGCTGGCGCCCGAAGGCGTCCACCAGGAGCGAGCGCGGGCCCCGCTCGAGGGGCCGCACCGCGAGTTCGGCCGCAGCACGCTTGCCCGCCTCGCGCTCGAGCATGTCGAAGATCGTGCCTCCGAGCAGCATGGCGTCGGCCGGCGCCGGGGGGAAGTCGGGCCGCCCGCCCTCGCGCAGGCGGCGCACGATCGCGGGCCGGAGGTGCGGCGTCTGCCCTGCCAGCCAGGTCGCGGCTCCCTCGCAGAGCCAGGCCCAGCGGACGTAGCGGCGGAAGGCGGCGTAGGAGAAGGGCGGCGGCAGGTCAGCGCTGTTGGCCCCGATCACGAGGTGGGCGTACTCGTGCTGGGGCGAGAGGATGAGCGCCTCGCGGGAGCCCTCGACGTTCGATGCCCGCGCCTCCAGCGCCGGCGGCGACAGCACGTGGATCTCGGTTTCGGTGAACCAGCCCGGCGAAATAGCGCCGCCCCGCGGGGGCGCTCACGCGCCGGGCCACCGGCAGCCAGGGGTGGGCCAGGGTCAGCGCGCGCGCTGCGCGCATGGAGGATGACCGCGATCTCGCCCGGGATGCGCTCGAACAGGCTCTCCACGCGCGTGCGGAAGTCCTCCAGCCCCGCAAGAACTCGCGCGGCCTCGCTGCGCTGGGTGGACTCGTGACGGGCGGAGAAGGACCGCGAATGGGACTCGACCCAGGGCACGTCCGAACTCTTGCAGGCAAGGCCCATTGGTACGGTCGGGCAATGGCCTCGTACTCGGTCAACGACACCGCTGTGCGCCGCTGCCGCGAGCGGATAAAGGCCCGCCAGTACGTCCTCGACAGCGACTGGGGCGAGGTCCAGCCCAACGCCGAGGCCGAGAACGCGTTCCTGGAGATCGCACTCGTGGACCGAGTACTCGGAGTGGCACCTCGGCTTCACCGACGGCGCGAGCGACGAGACCAAGGCGAGGTACGCGTTCGTCTACGGAGATCTCCGCCGCGTTCACCGCAGCGCACTGATTGCCTGCGTCTACCGGGCGGCCGAGTGGCGTCACAAGGACGTGGAGCTGGCGGCCCACGACCTGCTCCAGCTGCTCGACCGGACCAGCGGCTGAGTCCTCAGGGGAGCCGGACGCGCTCGAGCCCGGCGCTGCGCGCCAGACGCTCGAGCGCCCGGCCGAAAGCGGTCTCCAAGGCGGCAGACCGGCGCACACCGGGCTCGTGGTGCAGGGCCAGCACCCGCAGCTCGCCGCGCCGTGCGGTCGGACTTGAGGTCGGCCCGTCCGACGATCCGGTCCCCCCGAAGCAGGGGCAGCACGTAGTAGCCGTAGACCCGCTGGGCAGCGGGCTTGTAGATCTCCATCACGTGCCGGAAGCCGAACAGGCGCTCGGCGAAGGGCCGGTCCCAGAGCAGGTTGTCGAAGGGCGACAGGAGCGTGGCGGCCGGCGACACCCGCTCGGCCAGCTCGGCCTCGGCGGGCACCAGCACCGGCGGGCCGCCGTCGTCCACGGCCAGGCGGCGCAGCAGTCCTTCGTTCGACGAGCGCCTCCACGTGCGGCCGCACCGCGGCGGTGCGGCCCGGCAGCCGGTAATGCTCGGCGACGCCGCTCTCGGTGAGCGCGCCGCGCGCGCTGCACGGCCCGCAGCACGAGGGAGCGCAGCGCGTCGGCGTCGCTCGGCTCGGGCGCTTCCAGCACGGTGCGGGGGATCACCCGCTCGGTCAGGTCGTACAGGCGCTGGAACCCCTGGCGGCCGGCAATCGCGAGGTCGCCGCGGTCCCAGAGCGAGTCGAGTACGCGCTTGGCCGGCTTCCAGTTCCACATGCCGCCGCCGCCCTCGCCCGCAAAATGGCGCGAGCCGAGCGGCCCGCGGGAGCGGATCTCGTCCAGGACGTGCTCGGCCACCTCCGGGTGGTCTTCCAGCGCGCGCCGGTGGCTGTGCCAGTGGCCCGCGGCCGCGCATCCGCCAGCGAAACAGCGGGTAGTCGTCGATCGGCAGCAGGCAGGCCTCGTGCGCCCAGTACTCGAACGCGCGCCCTTCGCCCAGCAGCAGCGAGACCGTGCCGGCCGGGTAGAGGCCGGCGCGCGAGCAGAGGACGATGCGGTGGCTGCGCTCCACCGTGCTGATCGAGTCGAGCTGCACGGCCGAGAGCCGCCGGATCGCCGCCGCGACCTCGTCCGGTCCCGAGCGCCGCAGCCGCGTCACGAAGCCCTGCTGGGCGACCACGTGGCGCCGCAGCGCGGCGAGGGAGATCGTGGTGCTCGGCGTGGCCATGGCGCGCCGGGCATGATCGTCGGATCGCCCGGGACCGCTCTGAGGCTTCCCGTTCGTAGTGACTGCGGGTGAAGCGCGTGAGAAGCTCTGCGGTCAGTGTGAGTGAGGATCGTCCGGCCGCACTGGTGCCGCTTTCGCGTATCGCCGCGCGACAGCCGGCCGGGGCCGCGGACGAGCGGCGGCTCGTACGCGACGCGCAGCGCGGCTCGACCGAGGCGCTCGAGGCGCTGTTCCGGCGCGAGTGGCCGCGCGCCTACCGGGCCGCCTACCTCGTGGTCCACGATGCCGCTGCGGCCGAGGACATCGCTCAGGAGGCCTTTCTCGCTGCGGTGCGAGCGCTCGATCGCTTCGACCGCCGCCGGCCCTTCGGGCCGTGGATGCACCGGATCGTCGTGAACCGGGCGATCGACGTCGCCCGCGCGCGGGCGCTGCGCGCACGAGGTCGACGCAGCGGCCGCCGAGCACGTGGAGGCGGCGCCCGACCCGCCGAGCCTGCCGCTCTCCGACGCGCTGCTCGACGCCGTCCGCCGGCTCGGCCCCGAGCAGCGCGCCCTGGTGGCGCTCCGCTATCTGTTCGAATACACCCCGGGAGAGATCGCCCGCGTCCTCGACATTCCGCGCGGGACCGTCAACTCGCGGCTGCGCCGGGCGCTCGACCGACTCGCCGAGATCGTGGGGGAGACGTGAGCACGCGCCTGGAAGAGCAGCTGCGCGAGGCGCTGTCCGACCAGCCCGCGCCGGGCGAGCTCTCCGCCGCGCGCCGCAGCTGGCCGGTGATCCAGGCCGCGCTGGCGGAGCGGACTCCGGTGCCCAGGCGGCGCCGGCGCCCCGCCCTGCGGCTCGCGCTGGTTGCGGCGGTCGTCGCCGTGGGCCTGGTGGCGGCGCTCACGCCCGCCGGGGCGGAGGTGGGCAAGTGGATCGAGGAGCGCGTCGGCCTCGGTCCGAGGCAGACCCAGCCCACGCTCGCCGGCTTCCCCCGCGGCGGGCGCATGCTGGCCGTGTCGAGCTCCGGCGCCTGGATGGTGGAGGGCGGCGGCAGCCTGCGCCGGCTTGGGTCCTACGCACGAGGTGGGCTGGTCGCCCCGCGGGCTTGTACGTGATCGGCACGCGCGGCCATCGGCTCACCGCGATGGAGCCGGACGGAGAGCCGCGCTGGTCGCTGCGTGCGGCCCGGGCGGGTGGGCCATCCCGCGTGGTCGCCCGGAGACGGCGTTACCGCGTTGCGTACCTCGAGAGACGGAGGAGCAGGACGAGCGCTGCGCGTGGTCGGACGGCAGCTGGCCGGCTCGACCATCCGGTCGCTCGCGGACGTGGCGGCGGGTGACCCCAGCCTGGCGGCCTCGCGGCGGCTATGTGCTCACGCACGCCCGCGCGGACCGGCATCGCCACGGTCGACGCCGACACGGGCGCCCGGCTCTGGTCGGCGCGCACCGCGACGTGCCGCTCGCGCTGGCCTGGACGCGCGACGGCCGCCGCCTGGCGGTGCTCCTCCCGGGCGCGCTGCGCGTCGTACACGCGCACCGGCCGGCTCCAGTCCGTCCTGCCTCTGCCGAGCGGGACCCGCCCCACGGCTCTGGCCCTACATCCCGTCAGGAGACGGGCCGCGCTCGCCCTGACCGCCGGCGATTCGTCGCGGGTGGTCGGACATTCACCTCGGCCGCGATCCCGCGATTCGGCAGCGGGTGTTCAGTGCGCCGGGCACGTTCAGCGAGCTCGCCTGGTCGCCCAACGGCCGCCGGCTGCTGGTGGCCTGGCCCGAGGCCAATCAGTGGCTGCTGATCGGAAACGATCGACCGCGCGCGTTTGCTCGCGTCTCGCGGCAGCTCGACCCGAGGGAGACGGGGGCCGGATTCCCCCGCATATCGGGCTGGTGCTGTCCCCGCTGAGCGTGGAGCGGAATACTTCCCGCATGGCCGAGCGCAACGTGTTGGGCGGCGAGCTCGAGCTCTGCGGCAGTGATCCCCTCACGGGCTTCTTCCGCGACGGCTGCTGCAACACGGGCCCCGAGGACGTGGGCAGCCACACGATCTGCGCCGTGGTCACCGAAGAGTTCCTCGAACACCAGCGCGGGATCGGGAACGACCTGATCTCGCCGATGGCCCGCTTCGGCTTCCCCGGCCTCGTGCCCGGCGACCGCTGGTGCGTGACCGCGGCCAACTGGATGCGCGCCCACGACGACGGCGCGGCTGCGTTCGTGGTGCTCGCCTCGACGCACGAGCGCGCGCTCGACATCGTCCCCCTGGACGCCCTGCGCGAGCACGCCGTCGATGTGCCGCCGGACGCCGGCGCCTTCGGGACCTACAGGCCAGAACCGGCACCGCGTCCGAAGCGATCGCCTCGATCTGCTCGGACGCCCGCTCGAACTCGTCGTCCGAGAGCACCGGCGTGCCCTCGAACGGGAGCTCGCGGTACAGCTCCAGCCAGGAGCGGCAACCGTGGTACTCCGGCCGCACCTTGACCGTGACCGGCCGCGGGATGCGGTATGTGCGCAGCACCATCACGTGGAGTGGATGGCGACGCTTCCAGGCCAGTCGCTTCTCGGCGTAGTCCGTGGTCCAGATGTAGTACGGCGAAAGGGCGTCGATAGCGCGACGGTCGGTGATCAGGTAGCTCGCCGGCCACCTCGGCCCATGCCCGGATGCGCACCCGCTCGGGCTGCGGGATGCCGCCCTCGCGGATCAGCGCCTCGGCCGGCGGCTCGTTCTCCGGCCAGACGCCTTCCTCGAGCGCGCGGTCCAGCTCCGGCACGTGCGACTGCCGGATCAGGTCGTTGCGCTGGTGGTCGAAGGTCGGATAGAGGAAGAAGCGATCGTGCTCGATCTCGAAATGCTTGTTCTCCTCGCGGATTCCACCCTTACGCAGCGTGATTAGCTGCTCGCCCTCGGCGAGGGCCCGCACGGTAACGGCCCATTCCTTCAATGCAACTGGCATAGACGAGAAAAACCTCCGTAAGCGCCGCCTGGCGTTCCGCTTGATTCTCGGGGGGCGCGGGCGGCCATTGTTACCCACGAAAGACCAGCATGCAAGGGAAATTTCGTGCTAAATGGCACGTAGGCGGTCTGAACTTTGGCTGATCGGCCAGTTTCGGCCTGATTAGGGCGAATCCTCGAGCGCGAGGATCACCGCGGCGAAGTCATCACCACCGTGGCCCTGCTCCACCGCCCGCGCGTAGATCCCCTCGACGGCCCGGCCCAGCCGTAGGTCCAGGCCGAGCGCCTCCGCCTCGGCCAGGCAATGGCGGACGTCCTTGAGCATGTGCTCGAGCTTGAAGAGGGGATCGAAGCGGCGCTCGAACATCGGTGGGCCCTTGAGGGAGAGCACGGTCGAGTTGCCGGCGCTCCCCGACGCGACCTCGAGAAAGGCGTCGCGGTCGATGCCCGCGCGCTCCACGACGAGCACCGACTCCGCGAGAGCGGCGGCGTGTATGGCACCCATGGTGTTCGTGAGCAGCTTGGCCATCTGGGCGTGCCCGGAGGGCCCGACCAGCACGATCCGCTCGCCCATCGCGTCGAACAGGGGCCGGGCGCGCTCGAACACAGCCGGCTCGCCGCCGGCCATGATCGTGAGCGTCCCGTCCTCGGCCTTGGGCCGCGATCCCGACACCGGTGCCTCGAGGAAGTCGATCCCGCGGTCGGCGAGGCGCTCGCCGACCGCGCGCGAGGCCGACGGGGCGATCGTGGACATGTCGATCGCCAGCGCCCCGGCGGCGAGGGCCCCGGTTGCGCCCTCCTCGCCGAACAGCACGGCTTCTACCTCGGGAGCGTCGGTGACCATCGTGATGACCGCGCCGGCGCCCTCGGCGGCTTCGGCCGGCGTGGCGCCGGCACGTCCGCCGTGCTCGGCTACGAAGCGGTCGGCCTTGCCCTCGCTGTGGGTCCAGACCGCGAGGTCGAAGCCCGCGCGCGCCAGGTTGGCGGCCATCGGCCAGCCCATGATGCCGAGTCCGAAGAACGCCACGCGCTCAGGCTTTTCCATATCCGCCACCTCCAGGTGTCTCGATCCGCAGCCGGTCGCCAGAGCCAAGGGTGCCGGACGCCTTGCCCGGCAGCTCCTCGCCGTTCAGCAGGTTTCGCCCCGGCTTACCCGGGGCGCCGCCATCCGCACCAGGAGGGCCGTGGCGGCGGCGCTCGGTCATCAGCGAGTAGTGCATCTCCTCGAGCGCCTCGAGCTCGCGCACCACCCCGTCGCCGCCGCGCCGGCGGCCGCCTCCACCCGACCCGCGCCGGACGGAGTACTCGATTGCACGGACCGGGAACTCGCGCTCCAGCGCCTCGACCGGCGTGTTCAGTGTGTTCGACATCGCCACGTGTACGGCGCTGGGGCCGTCGGCGTCCTCGCACGCGCCCTGGCCACCACCGAGGGTCTCGTAGTAGTTGAAGCGGTCATTGCCGAGGGTGAAGTTGTTCATCGTGCCCTGTCCGAGCGCGCTCCCGAAGGCTGCCAGCACCAGGTCGGCCACGCGCGAGGAGGTCTCGGTGTTCCCGGCCACCACCGCAGCCGGGGCGCGGGCGTTGAGCAGCGAGCCCTCGGGCGCGATCACCTCCACCGGCCGGTACGCGCCCTCGCACGCCGGCACGTCGGGATCGGCGAGCACGCGCACCGCGAAGTAGCAGGCCGACAGGGTCACGGCCAGCGGGCAGTTGAGGTTGCCCTCGTGCTGGTCGGCCGAGCCGCTGAAGTCGAGGGTCACCGAATCGTCCTCGACCGTGGCCTTCAGGCGCAGCTCCAGGTCCTCGCCACCCGCGGCCTCCAGCACATCGCGGGCCATACGCTCACCGTCCTCGAGCTCCGAGATGCGGGCCCGGGTGCGCTTCTCGGCGTAGTCGAGTGTCTCCTCGAGCGCATCTCGGTAGGTGTCGAGCCCGTAGCGCTCGATCAGCGCCGCCACACGCTCGGCGCCGGCCCGGCCGGCGGCCAGCTGGGCACGCAGGTCGGCCTCGCGCTGGCGTGGGCCGCGCATCCGCTCCACGAGGCCTCGCAGCGTCTCGGCCTCGATCCGCGTGGGCGGTATCACCACGCCCTCCTCCTCGAGCGTCCGAGAATCGGTGGGGAGGCTGCCCGGCTGGGTTCCCCCGACATCGGCGTGGTGGGCTCGGCTGGCGGCGAAGCCCACCAGCTCTGCCTCGTGGAACAGCGGGGTGATCACTGTGATGTCAGGCAGGTGGGTCCCGCCCTGGTAGGGATCGTTGAGGATCCAGCTCACCTGCGGATCGTGCTGCTCGTCGAGCACGGCAGCCACCGCCGACGGCATCGCGCCGAGGTGCACCGGGATGTGCTCGGCCTGCATGACCATCCGCCCGCGCTCGTCGAAGAGCGCCGTGGAGGCATCGCGGCGCTCCTTGATGTTCGCCGAGTGCGCCGAGCGCACGAGCACGGCGCCCATCTCGTCGCACGCGGCCCTCAGCGCCCCGACCATCACCTGGAGCGTCACCGGGTTCAGGCGAGTCAGCGGTGCATCACCACCCCGTCGGCGCCGGCCTCGGCGTGCCAGCCGGGAGGCACCACCAGCGTTGCTCCGGGCAGCTCGAAGATGGCCGGGCCGTCCCTCCCCTCGGTTTCCCCGGGGCCGATGACCGCGGCGTCATGTTCCTCCCGGCCGAAGCGGACTCGCCGGGTGCCGCGCTCCTCGGCCGTCTTGAAGTCGGCACGCGCGGGCTCGGAGCCGGGCATCGCGGCGGCCACGCGGATCGTGACCAGCTCCAGCTCGGCCTCCGGGTCGCTGTAGCCGTAGCGCTCATCGTGGGCGCGGTCGAAGTCGCGGCGTAGCCGCTCCGGGTCGGGGGAGAGGTCGCCCGGGACAGAGAGCTCGAACGCCTGGCCGGCGTAGCGGAGGTCGTACGTCGCGCGCAGCTCCGCGTTCGGCTCACCCAGCTCATCGCGGCCCTTCCGGCCGAGGCGCTCGACGATCGCGGCCGTGTTGTCGCCCGTGAGCTCGTCGCCCGCGAGCAGCACGCTCTCGACCACGTCGCGGCGGCGCTCCGACACCACCAGTCCGAGCGCCGACAGGACCCCGCTCGCGAGCGGTACGACGACGCGCACGATGCCGAGCTCGTCCGCGATCTGCGCTGCGTGCAGCGGCCCGGCGCCTCCGAAGGGGATCAGCGTCAGGCCGCGCGGGTCGATGCCGCGCTCCACGGTGACCACCCGAACGGCCTGCGCCATCGCGGCGCCGGCCACGCGCGCGACGCCGGCTGCCGTCTCGTCGAGCCCGAGCCCGAGCTCCTGGGCCAGGCGGCTCAGCGCGCGCTCCGCAGCGGCGCGGTCGAGCTCGACCCCGCCTGCCAGCGGCGATGAGGCATCGAGGTAGCCGAGCAGTAGGTTGGCGTCGGTCACAGTGGGCTCCTCACCGCCGCGCCCGTAGCAGGCCGGACCGGGTTCGGCGCCGGCGGAGCGGGGGCCAACGCGGAGTGCTCCTCCGGCGTCGCGCCAGGCGATCGATCCGCCGCCCGCCCCCACGGTGTGGACATCCACCATCGGCAGCGCGAGCGCCCGCCCACCCACCTCGCGCCCGCTGCCCACCGCCGCAGCGCCACCCACGATCAGCGATACGTCGCAGGAGGTGCCGCCCATGTCGAGACCCACGGCGTCGCCCTCGCCCGCCACCCGCGCCGCTCCCACCGCTCCGCCCGCGGGCCCCGACAGGACGGTCCAGGACGCGTGTCGAGCCGCGGTGCCCGCCCCGGCCGTGCCGCCGCTCGAGAGCATGATCTCGGGCGCGGGCAGGGCGGCCTCCTCCGCTCGGGCGGCCAGCCGCTCGAGGTATCCGCGCAGCAGCGGCGACAGCGCGGCGTCGACCACCGTGGTGGCGCAGCGCTCGTACTCGCGGAACACGCCGGCGGTCTCGTGCGAGGTCGAGACGTGCACGGCGGGCAGCTCCTCACCCAGCAGCTCCTCGACCCGCTGCTCGTGGCCGGGATGCAGAAAGCCCCAGAGCAGGCACACCGCCGCAGCGTCCACCTCGATCCCGTCGAGCGCCCGGCGCAGCGCCTCCTCGTCGAGGTCGCGGAGCACGCCGTCGGGTCCTGTGCGCTCCGGCACCGGCACCCGCAGCTCGGCCGGCACGAGCGGCGGCGGATTGCCCGCGCACAGCCGGTACAGCTCGGGCCGCGCCTGGCGCCCGAGCTCTTCGAGATCGGTGAAGCCCTCGGTGGCCAGGAGGGCGGTGCGCGCCACCTTGCCCTCCAGGAGCGCGTTGGTGCCCACCGTCATTCCATGGACGAAGCGCGACACCGCGCTCGGCCTTTGCGCTCGCTTCGCGCAGCACCTCCTCCACCGCGGCCATGACTCCCTCGGACTGGTCGGCCGGGGTCGTCGGCACCTTGGCCGTGTGAAGGCGATCGCGGGTGAGGAGAGCGGCGTCGGTGAAGGTGCCGCCTACGTCCACCCCGAGAATCATCTCGGGGCGGACGCTATGGCTTTTAGGCGGCAACCACCTCGGCGACGACCTCACCGAGATGCTTGTGCGACGGGCAGTACTTGCTACCCGGCAGCGGCACGCGCTGGCACGCGGTACCCCGGCGCGTGCTGGCGTGGCAGCAGACCGGACTGCCGTCGAACGTGACACCTGTCCGGAGCTGGGTGTCGACGAAATGCATGGCGAGCGTCATGTGCTCCTCGCACAACCGGAGGACGCGGAGCTGCTCGCTCATCGGGAAGAAGTGGCGGATGTCCCTGAACAGGGTCCTGACCGGCTTGCCGAAGTAATGCCGGTCGAGCGCGAGCCGCTCCATCGACGACTCGCACGTCTTCAGGAAGCGCAGCCGGGTCACCGCCGCGTCCTCGCCCTTGGACGAGACAACGTCCCGCGCCAGATCCCGATACAGCGAGCGACTGAACTGATACATCGTGCGGGCCTCCCTTGGCCTCTCCTTGAATTCCTGAACGCCCGAACGTTCCGAATGTTGAGTTGGTGTTAAGAACGCGCCCGGCCGGTGGATAATCCGGCGATGGCCAGCCTTCTCGACCTCACCAGCCAGGGCGACCCCGCCACCATCACCGACGACGCGTACCTCAACCGGACGCTGACGCTGATGAATCCGCAGCAGCTGTACGAGTTGTGGGAGCGCCAGCAGTGGCAGTCCCACACGATCGATCTCGAGCTCGACAAGGAGCAGTGGGCCTCCATGCCGGAGGAGCAGAAGGAAGAGCACCTCTGGGGTCTCAGCTCGTTCTTCGTGGGCGAGGAGCGGGTGACCACTCAGTTCTCCGGCCTCGTGATGGCCTACGAGGACGAACAGGAGGAGGCCTTCCTCACCACCCAGCAGGTCGACGAGGCCCGCCACATGCAGTTCTTCGACCGCTACTACCGCGAGGTCCTCGGGGTGGACCACGAGCGCATCCAGGAACGGCTCGCCGCTGTGCGGGTGCACCTCACCGACTCGTTCATCGAGCTCTTCGACGAGCGCCTGGTCAAGGCGGGCGAGCGGCTGATCGCCGACCCGTCGGACATCCGCGCCAAGGTCGACTTCATCACCGCGTACCACATGGTCATCGAGGGCACGCTCGCCCTCACCGGGCAGCACTTCATGCTCGACTGGTACGAGAAGGCCGACCTGCTGCCCGGCTTCCAGGAGGGCTTCTCGAACATCGCCCGCGACGAGCACCGTCACGTGGCCTACGGCACCTGGTTCCTGCAGCAGAAATGCGCCGACCCGGAAATGCGCGAGCGGGTCCAGGCCACCCTCAACGAAATGCTCCCGCTCGCCGCCGGCGTGCTCGTTCCCAAGGGCTACTCGCTGGGCGACGACTACGAGTTCTTCGGCTACACCAGCGCCGAGCAGGCCGAATTCGCCTACAGCGCGCTCACCCGCCGGCTCAAGGTGATCGGGGTCGGGCTGGCTACTGCATCGGCCGCATGAGCCAGTCCATGCGGCGCTGCGCGTAGAGCAGCGGGTCGCCCTCCTCCACGCGGCCGCCGTCGAGGTCGCCGATCAGGATGGTGTGGTCGTAGCGCACGAAGTTCTCAGCGCGCCGGCAGCGCAGGTACGCGAGCGTGCCATCGAGCTCGGGCACGTCGCCGTCCCAGGCCCATGCGAGGCCCTCGAACTTGTCGGTCAGCTCGCGATCGGCGAAGCGATGGGCGAGCTCGAGCTCGTCGCTGCGCAGCAGATGGACGCCGAAGCGGTCGCAGGCGGCGAGCGCGTCGTGGCAGCGCGAGCTGTGCCAGATCGAGCACAGGAGCGACGGCGGATGGGCGCTGAAGGAGGCAACCGACGTGGCCGCGAGCCCGCAGGGGGCGCCGTCCTGGCGCCGCGCGGTGATCACCGCCACCCCCGAGGCCAGCAGGGTCATCGACTCGGTGAACAGCTCGTGCACCGGGGTGTCGCCGGTCATTCCCATCGCTCGAAGCGCGGCTCGCCGCCGGCTCCCACCAGGGTATGCATGTGGTCGAGGGCCGGGTCGGGGTCGGGGTGGTCGATGCGCTGGTGCGCCCCCCGGCTCTCCTCGCGGGCGAGCGCCGAGGCGGCGATCAGCCGGGCCAGCGGGAACGGATCGTCGAGAAGCTCGCGCAGCCGCGCGGGATCGCGCTGCAGCCCCGCATCGCGCCACAGCGCGGCGCGCGTCTGCGCTTCCGGGCACGGCCGGCCCGGCGGCGTCGGGTGCGCCGGGCTCGGGCGGCGGCTCGGCGTCGTCGAGGGCCGCCAGCGCGGCGCGCCGGCCGAAGACGAAGCACTCGGCCAGCGAGTTCGAGGCCAGCCGGTTGGCGCCGTGGATGCCGGTGCAGGCGCACTCGCCCACCGCGTAGAGCCCGGGCACCGACGACCCACCGTCGAGGTCGGCAGCGATGCCGCCCATCGTGTAGTGCGCGGCGGGAGCCACCGGGATCAGGTCGCGCGCCGGGTCGAGGTCGACCTCGGCCAGAGCGGCGCCGATGTTCGGAAAGCGGGCGACGTCCACCTCGCGCATGTCGAGGCTCACGGCGCTGCTCGCCGCTGCGAGTGAGTTCGGCCTCGATCGCGAGCGCCACCTGGTCGCGGGGCGCCAGCTCGTCGACGAAGCGCTCGCCCGCTTCGTTTAAGAGGCGGGCGCCCTCGCCGCGCACCGCCTCCGTGATCAGAAAGCCGTCGCGCCGCGCCGTCGAGGCGCAGGGCCGTGGGGTGGAACTGCATGAACTCGAGATCGGCCAGCTCGGCTCCGGCTCCCACCGCCAGCGTCAGCCCGGCGCCCACCGCACCACGCGGGTTGGTGGTCCGCTCCCACAGCGCCGCCATCCCCCCGGTGGCCAGGATCACCGCTCTGCGCCAGCACGGTCAGTTCCTCGCCCGCGCGCGAACGGGCGGCCAGGCCCACGCAGCGGCCTTCGTGGGTCACGAGCGCCGTGGCGGCCGCGCGGCTCGAGCACGGTTATCCGATCGTCGACGGCGGCCAGAGCTGACAGCTCGCGTGTGATGCGCCTGCCGGTGGCCGAGCCGCCCGCGTGCACGATGCGGCGGCGCGAGTGTCCGCCCTCGAGCCCCAGGGCCAGGTTGCCCGCGCGGTCGGCGTCGAACTGGACACCCAGCTGCTCCAGGTCGCGCACCCCCTCGGGCGAGTCCTCGCAGAGCACGCGGACGGCGCTCGCCCTCGCGGCCTGCCGGCCCGCGGTGAGCGTGTCCTCGACATGCAGCGCGGGCGAGTCGTCCATGGCCAGCGCCGCGGCGATCCCGCCCTGGGCCCAGTAGCTGGCGGTCTGGGCGAGCGGCGAGCGGCTGACCAGCGCCACGCGCGCACCCTCGTCGCGCCGCGACCAGCGCCGAGTACAGCCCGGCTGCGCCGGCGCCCACCACTGCCACGTCAGTGCGGAGGGGCTCGGGCTCAGACAGGTTCTCGGCCACGGCGCCGGGATACCGTACCGACGCGCATGGCTCCGCCCTTCATCAGCCACCCCGCCTCACTTGCCCACGACACCGGGCCGGGCCACCCCGAGCGGTCCGAGCGGATGGTGGCGATCGAGGCCGAGCTGCGGCGTCGCGACTGGCTCGGGTGGGAGGTGCGTGAGGCCGGCGCGGCGACGGAGGAGCAGCTGCTGCGGGTCCACCCCCGCGAGTACGTGGAGCTGGTCCGCGAGATGTGCAGCCGCGGAGCGGCCGTTCGACATCGACACGCCCACGAGCCCCGGCTCGTGGGAGGCCGCGCTGCGGGCGGCGGGCGGCGCCTGCGACCTGGTCGAGGCGCTGCTCGGCGGCGGCGAGCGCGCCGGCTTCAGCTGCCTGCGCCCGCCCGGCCACCACGCCGAGCCCTCACGGGCGATGGGCTTCTGCCTGTTCGCGACTGTCTCGGTCGCCGCGCGCCATGCGCTCGACTCGCTCGGCGCCGAGCGGGTGCTCGTGCTCGACTGGGACGTGCACCACGGCAACGGCACCAACACGATCTTCCACGCTTCCCGCGAGGTGCTCTTCGTGAGCATCCACCAGTGGCCGTTCTGGCCGGGCAGCGGCCCGCTCACCGACGTCGGCGAGGGGGAGGGGGAGGGCTACTCGTTCAACCTGCCCGTGCCGGCCGGCACCGGCGAGGCGGCCTTCCTGTCGCTTGTCGAGCACGTGGTGGCCCCCGCGGCGCGCGCCTACCGCCCGGACCTGATCCTGATCTCGGCGGGCTACGACGCCCACCGCAACGACCCGCTGGGCGGTCTCGCGCTCGAGACGTCGTCCTACGGCGCGCTGTCTCGCCAGGTGCGGGCGCTCGGGGCGGAGCTGGGCGCGCCGGTGGGAGCGGTGCTGGAGGGGGGCTACGACCTCGATGCCCTGGCCGCCTCGGTGGCCGAGACGATGGAGGCGCTCGGCGGAGAGGGCGAGCCTCCGGTCGCGCTCGGAGCGCCATCCGCTGGCCGACGAGGCCGCCGGAGTGCTCGGGCGCTACTGGCCGCTCTGAACCAGCTGGGGGTAGGCCCCGGGGTAGCGGTCCTGCAGGCCGGCGGCCTGCTGTGCCGCGCCCTCGCGGGTGTCAAAGCGCCCCGAGTACACGATCCACAGTCCCGTGCCGAGGTCGTAGGGATCGGAGCGGAACAGGCCTGCCTCGAGGCCGGAGCGGCGGGCGCCGCGGGCCACCTTGCGGGCCGCCGGGCCGTCGCTGGAGCTGACGAGCACCACGGTGTGGGCGGTCAGCCCCGCCGGCCAGCCGGGCAGCGCGCCCGACTCGGCGTTGGTGGCGGGCTCCGTGGGCACCGTTTCCGCGGGCGCGGTCTCAGTCTCGGTCCTGTCGGGTGGCAGGGTGGTGCGAGGCGAGGACTCGGCCTCCTGCCCCTGTCCCGAGACCACCGCGGGAGCCTCGCCACTCCCGGGCGCGTTCTGCGCCTGCGCCGCCTGACCGCCGTCGTCACCGTCATCGCCGGTCAGCTCTGCGATCGCGAAGCCGAACAGGCCGGCGCCGATCACGATCACCGCCATCAGCGCGGCGGCGATCGCGGTCACGGGCTCGTTCGCCCATGAGCGCTTCTCGGCCAGGGCCACGCGCGCGCCGCAGTTGAGACAGACGAGCTGGCGCGGCTCGACCGGCTCGCCGCAGTTCGGGCACGGGCGCTCGTCGCTCACCGGCTGTCCATCGCTTCCTCGAGCTCGCGCACCTCTCGGTCGACCTTGCCGAGCTCGATCGCCTTCTCCTGCAGGAGCTCGGGAGCGCGCCGGCCCTGGCGATGGAGCTCGTAGACGAGGGCGCCGAGATCGAGCAGCAGCGTCGTCGCGCAGGCGGCGCTGTTCGCGAAGACGGCGCCAGCGGCCCAGGTCAGCCACGCAACGCCTCTTCCGTCACTCTCAAGATTCCCTCGCGGCGGCGGTCCATCGGGAAGGCCGTGAGAATACGCTCGCGCGCCGCCGCGGACGCGCCAGGCCCGAGTTCGAGCGCCCGGCGCACCCCGTCCGCCACGTCCGCGGGGCGCTGAGACGCGATCAGGACCCCGGCATCGCCCACCACCTCGGGCATCGCCGTGACGTTCATCACCACGGGCACGCAGCCGGCCAGCATCGCCTCGGCCACCGCGAGCCCGAAGCCCTCGTGACGCGAGGCCTGAACGTAGACCGCCGCGCGGCTGTAGGCGTCGAGCAGCTCCGCGTCGGAGAGCCAGCCGCTGAGCTCCACGTTCGGGGCCGCCCGGCGGCGGAGCTCGTCGACGGCGTCGTCCAGCCACTTGCCCGCCAGCACGAAGCGGGTGTCGGGCAGCTCGCCGGCCGCCTCGACGAAGGGAAGCTGGCCCTTCTGCACGAGCGTGCCGCGGTCGACCGCGCCGACCGTCAGGGCGATGCGCTCCTTCGGCTGCCGACGGCAGATCGCCGAACGGATCGGGCACCCCGTGGTGGACGACCGTGACCCGCTCCGGTCGGATCGGGGTGTTGCGCTCGATCTCGGAAAGCGAGTAGGCGGAGTTCGTGATCAGGCGATCCGGCCCGGCGGAAGATCCAGCGCGCCGCGTGCATGCGCAGGCCGCCCTGCTGGTGGCCGTAGCCGATGTCGGGCATGTTGGCCACGTCGAAGCCGCCGATCACCATCACCGACGGCTTTCGCAGCAGCCAGGCGAGCGTGATCGGGAAGAAGGTGTGCCAGGAGGCGAACCAGCCGAACACGAGGTCGGCGCGAAGCACGCCGCCGATCACCTTGACCGGGTTGGGCCAGCGGCCGGGCTGGTAGAGGTCCTCGATCTCGTAGCGCTCGGCCAGGATCTCGCGGTCGATGGCCACGAAGCTGGCCTTGCGCGAGTGAACGAAGAGAACGCGCGGGCGCTTCACGCGGCCACGGGCTGTCTGGCCTCGACGAAGGAGCCGTGCCACTCGGATAGCTCGAGCAGGCAGTAGAGCACGGCCTTGTGGTCGGCTCGCCCGCGCCGGTGCTCGTCGACGAGGCGGGCCACGGCGGCGGGGGCGACGAGCTCGGACAGCGCCGAGCCGGGCCGTAGCGCTGCTCGACCTCGTTGGCCGAGCGACGCGCGCAGCCAGTCGTCGTAGGGGGTGGCGAAGCCGTGCTTCGGGCGGCCGGCGATCCCGGGCGGCAGGAGCCGCTCCATCGCCTTGCGGTGCAGCCGCTTGCCGGCCCGCGGCCGGACGCGCATCGAGGCGGGGATGCGCTCGACGAAGCGCATCAGCTCGAGGTCGAGGAAAGGCACCCGCAACTCGAGGCCCGCGGCCATCGACATCTTGTCGTTGCAGAGCAGGATGCCGTCACCGAGGAACATGCGCGTGTCGAGGTAGAGGGCCTGCTCGAGCAGGTCGCGGCCCGCCGACGTCGGCCAGGTAGCCGTGTGCGGTGGCGAGGCGCTCGGCGCGAGCGTCGTTGGGTCGTAGCGCCGCCAGCAGGCTCGTCGCGCGTGGCGTCGTCGGTGATCTCCACCAGCCGCAGGAGGCGCTCGGCATCGCTCCTGCCGCCGAGCACGTGTGCGGTGCGGCGCGCCTGTTCGGCGCGCGGCAGCGTCCTTGCCAGCGCCGCGGCGGGCCCGGCGACGGCGGCGGGCACGAGCCGGAGGCGATCGAGCACCGCGGCGGCCTGTGGCGGCCGTAGCCTCCGTGCGGCTCGTCGGCACCCTGCCCGGCGAGCACCACCTTCACCCGCTCGGCCGCAAAGCGCGATAGCTGCAGCAGCGCCGGGGCGCTCGGGATGCCGCAGGGCTCCTCGAGCCGCGGCACGCAGCGGGCCAGCTCGGCGAGGAACCCGGTCTCGGTCATCGCCGTCTCGTGGTGGTCGGTGCCGATCAGCCGGGCGCTCTCGGCGGCGGGCGCGCGCTCGTCGAGCACGCTCGCCGTGGCCGGGGAACCCGATCGTGAACGTCGTGGGGGGTCGGCGCGAGCGGGCCGCCATGGCCGCAACCACCGCCGCGCTGTCCACGCCGCCGGAGAGGAAGGCGCCGTAGGGGACGTCGGACATCATCTGCCGCTCGACCGCGTCCTGGAAGCGCTCGGCCAGCTGGGCGGCGAGCTCGTCCTCACCTGTGTCGTCGAAGGGCGCGCCGGGGCGCTCGCGCCAGCTCAGCACGCGCGGGGCGCCGTTCTCCTCGACCACCAGCGTGGAGGCGGGGGGCAGCTTGTTGACGCCTTGGAACAGCGTTCGTGGAGAGGGCACGAAGCGGCAGGAGAGGTAGTGGTCGAGCGCGGTGCGATCGACCTCGGGCTTGACCAGGCCGGCCGCGATCAGCGCGCCGATCTCCGACGCGAGCGCCACGCGGCGGCCGTCGGTCCACCAGTACAGGGGCTTGACGCCGAAGGCGTCGCGGGCGGCGACGAGCCGCCGCCTGCGCTCGTCCCAGAGCGCGAAGGCGAAGATCCCGCTGAGGCGGCGCACGCAGTCGAGCCCGTGCTCCTCGTAGGCGTGGACCACGACCTCGCTGTCCGAGTGCGTCGCGAAGCGGTGCCCTCTCGCCTCCAGCGTGCGCGCGCAGCTCGTGCTGGTTGTAGATCTCGCCGTTGACGATCGCGGTGACGTTGCCGTCCTCGGAGTCGAGCGGCTGGTCGCCGCCGGCGACGTCGATGATGGCCAGCCGGGTGTGGGCGAGCGCGAGCGGGCCTATTCGTCTCAGCGCATCGCCGTCGGGACCGCGGTGCCGAAGCGCCTCGACCATGCGTTGCGCCGCTTCGGGGCCCGACGTGCCGGCCGGATCGAGGATTGCGCCGATCCCGCACATGCGCCGCTGATCATGGCAGGGCGGGCCGTCGCTTCCTTGTCACAGTCCCGTGTCCCCTTTGGTGCACCGGCGTCTGGAGCCGTGCGTCGCCTCGGCGGAGCATCCATCGCGTCCAACAGAACCGCGAAGGGAGCACAGATGCACCGCCTCATGGGACGCGCTCACGCCGGCCTGATCGGCCTGCGCTCGAGCCACGGACAGGGAACGGTCGAGTATGTCGCACTGATCCTGCTGGTGGCCCTGGTCATGGCCGGCGTCGTGGCCGCGATGAAGGGCTTTCGCACGGACGAGGGCAAGGAGCTCGGCGACGTGATCATCGGGAAGATCAAGGAGGCCGTGCGCAAGGTCCAGTTCTAGGCGTTGGTCTTGCGCAATCACCGGGAACGGTCGCCGCCGCTTCGCGGCGGTTCGAAGTTTGTCAACCACCAGTGACATTCGTCAGGAACCCCAGCTCCCGGTGGCTGGCCGCCACCTTCGGCTCGGCGGCCTGCCTCAATCTCGTCGAGGCAGCTGCTTCGCCGGACGGCTGGGCTTGGACCGCCGTAAGGGCAGTGGCCGGCGCGGCCTTCCTGGTCGCCCTCCTCTGGTGGATGGCGTCCCTCGCTGAGGAGGGCCGGGCCGCGCTGAGCTCCGCTCGAGCCGGCGCGGCGCTTCGGGGTGTGGTCCGGCGGGCTGGGGAGAGGGAGTCTGGCGATCGGGGCGCCGCCACGGCCGGCCAGCCGGCGGCGACCGGCGTCGTCCGACGAGCGGCCGCCTCCCTATGGATCCTGACTCGTCGACGCCTCCGCATGAGCGGTGACATCGCAGGATCCTGCGACGGAGGCTTGCCTCGGTGCCGCTCGCCATGTCGGCCGATCTGGCGAGATCCCGAGGGCGCGCGGATACGCGCTACCGGCGCGCCCCCATCCCCCGCTTCGCCTGCGACCATTGCCCGCGTGTCCGAGCCACAGACAGAGCTGCCCGTGGCCGTCTTCGACTCCGGCGTCGGCGGGCTCACGGTCCTGCACGAGTGTCTCGTCTCGCTGCCTCATGAGGATTTCGTCTACCTGGGGGACACCGCTCGCTTTCCCTACGGCGACCGCGACGCCCGAGGAGCTGCTCGCCTTTGCCCGCGAGCTCGCCGGGATCCTGCTCGAGCGCCGCGCCAAGCTGCTGGTGGTGGCCTGCAACTCGGCCACCGCGGCAGCGCTGCCCGACCCTGAGGGCCGAGCTTCAGGGCCGCGTTCCGGTGGTGGGCGTGGTCGGCCCGGAGTCCAGGCTCGCCGCTGCCGCCACGCGCAACGGCAAGGTCGGCCTGATCGCCACCCCGGCAACCGTTCGCAGCGGCGCCTACGCCCGCGCGCTCGCCGAGGCGGCGCCGTCCGCCGAGCTCCATGCCGTGGCCTCGGCCGAGCTCGCCCCGCTGATCCAGGAGGGCGGCGAGGTGGACCACCGGGTGGTGAGCTGTGTGGAGGGCGCCTGCCGCCCGTTGCGCGCCGCGGGCGTGGACACCGTGATTCTCGGCTGCACCCACTATCCGCTCGTCAAGCCGGTGCTCCAGCGCACGCTCGGGCGCGGCGTGACGATCGTCAGCTCGGGCGAGGCGATCGCCTCGGAGGTGGGCGCTCGGCTGCGCTCGGCCGGCCTCGAGCGCGACCACGACCGTCGCGGCGACTACCGCTTCCTCGCGAGCGGCGATCCCGACGAGTTCCGCCGCTTGGGAGTCCGCTTCCTTCAGCTGCCCATTGGGACGGTCGAGCACGTGGAGGTGGCCGGCGCCGCGGGGCAGGGTGGCGGCGTGAGCCCGGCCGACGGCGGCGCCGCCCACAGCGCCGTGGCGCAGCCGCGGCGGCACGCAACGACGGCCGCGGGCCCGGTGACCTCCGCCCGGTCGCCATCACGCCCGGGTTCGTGCGCACGGCCACCGGCTCGGCGCTGATCGAGGTGGGCGGCACGCGCGTGATCTGCACCGCGACCGTGGAGAACGAGGTCCCGCGCTGGATGGCCGGCAAGGGCCGCGGCTGGGTCACGGCCGAGTACGGGATGCTTCCCGCTTCCACCGGCGAGCGCAAGCGCCGCGACGTCAGCAAGGGCCGGCCGGACGGGCGCACGGTCGAGATCCAGCGCCTGATCGGCCGCTCGCTGAGGGCGGTCGTGGACTTCGAGGCGCTCGGAGAGCGCACGGTCTGGATCGACTGCGACGTGCTCGAGGCCGACGGCGGCACTCGCTGCGCGGCCATCACGGGCGGCTTCGTAGCGCTCGAGCTTGCGCTGCGAAAGGTCCAGGGGGACGAGGGCCTCGAGGGGCTGCCGTTCACCGGCTCCGTGGCCGCGGTGTCATGCGGCGTCGTCGGCGGCCGGGCGCTGCTCGACCTCGACTACTCCGAGGATTCCACCGCCGAGGTGGACGCCAACGTCGTGATGACCGGCGACGGAGGCCTGGTGGAAGTGCAGGCCACGGCCGAGAGGACGCCGCTCTCCCGGGCCTCGCTCGACGAGCTGCTGGCCCTCGCCGCCGACGGCATCGACCGGCTGCGCGCGGCGCAGGAAGCGGCGGTCGCGGCGAGCTAAGTGCTCCCCGCCGCAAGTACGATCGCGTTTGGCGGCTGCGAATCTTCGCCTGGCTGCGTCGCTCCTTGCCAGGCTTGATTCTCGCTCGCCAACCCGCGACCGAACTTACGGCGAGGAGCACTGAGTGCGGCTGGTCCTGTCCACCCGCAACGACCACAAGCTGCGCGAGCTCTCGCAGCTGATGCGCCCCCACGAGCTCGAGCCGCTGCCCGACGGCATCGAGCTGCCGCCCGAGACCGGGACCACGTTCGCCGACAACGCCCTCGGAAAGGCGCGCGCGGCCGCCATCGCCACCGGCAGACCCGCGATCGCGGACGATTCGGGAATCGAGGCCGCGGCCCTGCGCGGCGCACCGGGGGTGTGGTCGGCCCGCTACGCCGGTGAGAACGCGAGCGACGAGGAGAACCTCGCCAAGCTGCTGCGCGAGGTGCCGGAGGACGGTGACCGGCGTGTGGCCTACGTGTGCGCGCTCGCCTTCGTCGAGCCCGGCGGGCGCGAGGAGGTGGTGCACGGGCGCTGCGAGGGCACGCTCACCCACGACCCGCGCGGCTGCGGGCGGCTTCGGCTACGACCCCGCGTTCGTGCCCGACGACTACCCGGACGAGCGCACGATGGCCGAGCTCTCCGCCGAGGAGAAGGACGCCATCAGCCACCGCGGCCGGGCCGCCCGTGAGCTGGCTCGCAAGCTGCTCGCCGCGGAGGAGGCCGACCGCCCCGCAGGTCCGCTCCGGGCGCTGTTCGGTGACAGGGGCCCAGAGGGCCGCGCGGCCCGCCGCCGGAGGGGTGCGCTGATGCGGCCGAGCCGCCCGTCGCGCGAGCGGGTGGTTGCGGCTGCCGCGGCTCCCGGCCGCGCCGTCGGCCCGCCGCGCAGGCGCCGCGCAAGGAGCGCGCAGCGGCCGTCTCGATCATCTCCAACACGCTGCTGATCGCGCTGAAGGTGGTGGCCGGCGTGGTCACCGGCTCGATCGCGATCCTCACCGAGGCCGCCCACTCGGCGATCGATCTCGTGGCCTCGATTATCGCGTTCTTCTCGGTGCGCAAGGCCGACGAGCCGGCGGACGAGGACCATCCCTACGGCCACGAAAAGGTCGAGAACGTGGCCGCCGGGATCGAGGGAATGCTGATCCTGGTCGGCGCCGGAGTGATCATCTTCGAATCGCTGCGGCGGCTCGCGGAGGGCTCGGAGGTCGAGTCGCTCGGGTTCGGCATCGCGGTGATCGGGTTCTCGGCCGTGGCCAACCTGGGCGTGTCCACCTACCTGTACCGCCAGGCGCGGCTCACCGAATCGCCCGCCCTCGAGGGCGACGCGGCGCACCTGCGCACGGATGCCGCAACCTCGCTCGGCGTGCTCGTCGGCCTCGTGCTGGTCGAGATCACCGGAGCCACCTGGATCGATCCGGCGGCGGCCCTGGTCGTGGCGGGGGCGATCGTGTTCGCGGGGGTGCGCATTCTGAACCGGACCAGCCGGGTCCTGGTGGATGAGGCGCTGCCCGAGCACGAGCTGGAGATGGTGCGGCAGGCCATCTCAGAGCACGGAGCGCCCGAGCTCGCCGGCTTTCACAAGTTGCGCGCGCGCCGTGCGGGGAGCAGGCGCTACATCGATCTCCACGTCCAGTTCCGCGACGGCACGAGCCTGAGCCGCGCGCACGAGGTGTCCCACGAGTTGCAGCACGCGATCGCCGGCCGGTTGAGAGGCACGGATGTCCTCATCCACCTCGAGCCCGAGGATTCGGCTCGGCGGAGCCCGGACGGCGGCGCTAGAGAAGGTTGACGGCGGCCGCGGCGGCCACGGCGAGCAGCACTCCCGAGTACCCGTAATAGCCGTTCAGGAGCAGCAGCAGGGCCGCGATCAGGCAGATCGCGACGGTCACGAGCCAGGAGATTCGGGACAGAGGCACGTGGCTATTCTGACCGTGATGGCCGACACGCTCAGTCCGGAGGCGGCGGCCGGCCGCCTGTGCGAGCTCTCGGCCGACGCCCGCGCGGCGGTACTGCTCGACGCAGCCGGATCTCTCGTCGGATCGAGCGAGGACGATCCCGAGCGGGCCCGCGCTCTGGGCGATCTGGCCCGCGACCTCTTCGAAACCGTCGACCGGGCCACCCGCGACTGGGAGGTCGATCCGCCCGAGCAGGTGGAGGCCCAGGTGCCCGGCGGCGCGGTGTTCGGCTCGCGCACCCCGCGCTGGACGCTCGCCGTGGTCGCCCGCCGCAACGCGCTCTCGTCGCTGATGCTGTGTGACCTGCGCGCCGTGCTGGGCGAGCTCGAAGGCGGCCCGCCGATTCGGCGCTCGACGGCGGCCGACGCCGGGGCGGACTCCGGCGGACCGGCCAGCGAGGAGGACGCGGCGGGCGAGTCGCCGGTGCCCGAGCTGGGGCGCGACGGGCGCGAGGACGGCGAGTGAAGGACAAGCGCCGTGGCCCCATCTCGCGGGCCGGCGAGCTCGTGGACTCCGTGGCCGCCACGGTCCGGCGCATGCAGCGCGAGCGCGAGCCTCGCGTGCTGGCCTACGACCCCACCGGCTACGCGCGCCTGATCCAGCCCGAGGCGCGCGGCCACACCCGCATCCTGGAACTGGCCGAGGAGATGGTCACCGTCGCGGCGGCGCCGGACCCCGCAGACGAGACGGCCAGGCGCCGTCGCCCCAAGCGCGCCGCCGGTGGACGCCGAATGACGCTGGTGGAGCCCGCGCTTGCGGAGCGTGTGCTCGGGCGCGCGCTCGAGCGTGGCGGCGATTTCGCCGAGCTCTATGCGGAGTCGCGACACGGGTTCGGGCTGTCGCTCGACGACGGCCGCGTGGAGCGCCCGCAGGGAGGCAGCGAGCGCGGCGTCTGCGTCAGGGTCGTGCAGGGCGAGTCCACTTTCTACGGGCATGTGGACGGCGTGGCCGAGCCCGACCTCATGCGGGTGGCCGGCTCGGTGGCCCAGGCAGTGCGCGGCGAGGCGAGCACGCCGGCCGCGCTGAGCGCGGCCGAGCGCGGGAACGGTCATCCCGTCGCCGTGCCGCCCGAGGAGGTCGAGGCCGCGCGCAAGGCCGACCTGCTGCGCGCGTGCGAGGAGCGAGCACGCTCGGCCGGGGACGAGGTCACCCAGGTGCGCCTGGGCTATGCCGAATCGCGGCGCCAGGTGGAGATCTTCAACTCGCAGGGCCGCGCGGCCTCCGACGACCGCACGCGAGTGCGCCTCAGCGCGCAGGTCGTGGCGCGCCGCGGCGATCGGGTGGAGACGGGCACCGACACCCGCGGCGGACATGCCGGCTTCGAGCTGGTCGAACGGGACCCGGAGGAGGTGGCCGAACGCGCGGCGCGCCGGGCGCTCACGCTGCTCGATGCCGTGGACGCTCCCACCGGCCGCCTGCCTGTCGTGGTCGGCAACGGCTTCGGCGGCGTGCTGCTGCACGAGGCCGTGGGCCATGGGCTCGAGGCGGACGCCGTCCAGAAGGGAGCGAGCGTCTACGCCGGGCGCATCGGCGAGGAGCTCTGCCCCGCCTTCGTGACCGCCTATGACGACGGGCGACGCGAGGGCGAGTGGGGGAGTGACGGAGCCGACGACGAGGGCACCCCGACGCGGCGCACCACGATCATCGAGGACGGCCGGCTGACCTCCTATCTCTACGACCTGCTGACCGCGCGCAAGGACGGCGCGGAGCCCACCGGGAACGGCCGGCGCGAGTCGTTCCGGCATCTGCCGATGCCGCGCATGACCAACACCTTCTTCGCTCCCGGGGATGCCGGCTCGGACGATTTGATCGGCGGGTGTCGAGCGTGGCCTCTACGCCGTCTCCTTCGGCGGCGGCCAGGTGGAGCCCGCCACCGGCGACTTCGTGTTCGGCGTGTCCGAGGGCTATCTGATCGAGGGCGGCAGGGTCACCGCGCCCGTGCGCGGGGCCACCCTGGTGGGCAACGGGATCGAGGCGCTGCGGCGATCGACGGGATCGCCGGCGACCTCGACATCGCCACCGGGTACTGCGGCAAGGCCGGGCAGACCGTCCCGGCGGGTGTGGGCCAGCCTCACGTACGGCTGCGCGAGCTCACCGTGGGCGGCACCGCGTCGTGACGCTGGACGACGTGGCTCGCCTCGCCGTCGACGCGGCGGTCGACGCAGGTGCCGAGCGACGCCGAGGCCTGGGCCGAGGAGTCCACGAGCCGGCGAATCCGGGTCTACGCGCGGGGAGGTGGAGAGCCTGTCCGATGCCGGCGGCCGCGGCGTGGGCGTGCGCGCCTTCAGCGGCTCGCGCTCGGGCTACTCCTATGGAACCGACCTCTCCGAGGAGGGGGTGCGCCGAAGTGGCTCGCGCCGCCCGGGCGGCGGCCGAGGTGGCCGACGAGGACGAGTACGAGGGCCTGCCCGGCGAGTTCGGAGCGGCGCCGGTCGACGGCCTCGCCTCGCCCGCGCTGGCCCGCTGGAGCACCGAGGCGCAAGGTCGAGCTCACTCTTGCGATCGAGCGCGCCGCCCGCGCCCGCGAGGGGGTGACCCAGGTGGAGAACGCCGTCTACTCGGACGCGGAGGGGTCGGTGGCGCTCGTGAACTCCCGCGGCTTCTCGTCCTCCTACTCGGCCACCCAGGCTTGGGCCTACGCCTCGGCCTTCGCCGGGGAGGGGGCCGACCTGATGACCGGGATGGGGGTGGCGCTGGGACGCGACCCCGATGCGCTCGACCCCGAGGAGATCGGGGCGGAGGCCGCCGAGCGCGCCCTCGCCCTCGTGGGAGCGCGCCAGCCCGAGTCGAGGCGCTGCCCGGTGGTGCTCGACTCCTTCGTGGCCGCCTCGTTCCTCGGCTTCATCGGCGCGATGCTGTCGGCGGACGCCGTGCAACGCGGGCGCTCGCTGTTCGCAGGACGGGAGGGCGACGAGGTGGCCGACTCCGCCCTCGCGCTGGCCGACGACGGCGCCGATCCCGACGGGCCTGCCAGCGCGCCCTTCGACGGCGAGGGATCGCCCACCAGGCGCACACCGCTGATCGAGGGCGGCCGGCTCCTGGGCTTCCTCTACGACGCCCGCACCGCGCGCAAGGCCGGACGCACCACCACCGGCAACGCCGGCCGCGGCTCGTATCGCTCCCCGCCGGCGGTCGGCACCACCAACCTGAAGATCGAGCCGGGCACCGGCGACCGCGCCGAGCTGCTGCGCCAAGCGGGCGACGGCCTGTTCGTGACTGAGGTGGCCGGCCTGCACTCGGGTGTGAACCCGGTTTCCGGAACCTTCTCCGTCGGCGCCTCAGGTCTCCTGATCGAGGACGGTGAACTGGGCGCGCCGGCGCGGGAGATGACCATCGCCGGGGACCTGGTCGGCATGCTCAAATCGGTGCGCGCAGTGGGGTCCGAGGCCCGCTGGGTGCCCTTCGGCGGCAGCGTCAAGGCCCCTCCGATACTCATCGCGGAGATGGCCATTTCGGGCTCCTGAGCGCCGGAAAGGCTCGTAACGAGCGCGGTTTTTGGCTTTCCAATCAGGAATTCGCGCTTCTGTCGTCCGGGTACGTTGTTAATTTCCGCCCGGATGGTGCCCCCGGCAAGGAGGAGATCGTGACTAAGGCTGAATTCGTGGATCGTGTCGCGGAGAACAGCGGGCTCGGGAAGGGTGAGGCCAGCAAGGCCGTCGACGCCGTTCTCGACTCGATTCAGGAAGTGCTGTCGCGCGGTGGAGAGATCAACTTCACCGGCTTCGGGAAGTTCTCGGTGGCGGACCGCAGCGCCCGTCAGGGAGTGAACCCGCAGACCGGCGAGAAGATCCAGATCGCCGCGAGCAGGGTGCCGCGCTTCTCGGCGGGATCGGCGCTCAAGGGCGCCGTCAAGGGCTCCTAGCCAAACCCAGCCGGGGGCCTGGCCAATCCAGCGAGCTTGACGGGGGCCTCGAGCCCGCACTTCGCCGACCGGCTTGCGGCGCTCGTTGACGAGCGCCGCAGTCGCGTCGTGCTCGGGCTCGACCCCGATCCCGCCGCGCTGTGGCCAACGGCGGTGGGGCGCCTGGGGCACGGCTCCGCCGAGCCTCATCTTGCTCGGATCCGCACTGCGGAGGCGGTGACCGAGCACTGCCGGGCGGCGATCGTGGCGGCCGGGCCGTCCTGCGTGGCGGTCAAGCCGCAACTGGCCTGCTTCGAGCGGCTCGGCGCTCCGGGCTGGGAGGCGCTCGAGCAGGTCGTAGCCATGGCTCGTGACCACGGCCTGCTCGTGCTGGCCGACGGCAAGCGGGGGGACGTTCCCGTCACCGCGAGCGCGTACGCCCAGGCGCTCGTGGGCGAGACCCCCGGCCCGTTCGGCTCCGATACCCGGGCTGGGCGCGGACGCCTTCACCGCCAACCCGCTCCTGGGCCGCGACGCGCTCGAGCCGTTCGTGTCGGCCGCGGCCGAACACGGGGCGGGCTGCTTCGTGCTCGTGCGCACGTCCAATGCCGGCGCGGCCGAGCTGCAGGACGCGGGCGACCCGCCCCTGTCCGATCGGCTGGCACGGATGGTGGACGAGCTTGGGGGCCGAGCACATGGGCGAATGCGGGCTGTCCGCCGTGGGCGCCGTGACCGGCGCCACGCGGCCCGACCACCTCGAACGTCTCCGGGAGCTGATGCCGCGGGCGGTGTTCCTGCTGCCGGGGGTGGGGGCGCAGGGAGGCAGGGTGGAGGACCTCAGCGCGGCGTTCCGCCCGCACGCCGCAGCCGGACTGGTCACGGCCTCGCGCTCGATCGTCAATGCCCACGCCGAACGCGGCGGCGACCCGGCCGAGGCCGCGGCCGCAGCCGCCGAGGAGCTACGGGCAGCCGCTTGGGCGCTGTAGTTACCCCTCGACCGCATGGGCGGGACATGCCAGGCGATATGGGCCGCGCAGGGTAGGCGGAGCGCGCGTTGAACTCCCCTCTCGGTGGCGTGCGCACCGTTTTCGCTTGCGCGCCCCCCTATCCTCCGCGGCGCCTGCCCGGGACGACCGATGCCCGAAAATCGACGAAGACGCAGCCCCTTTCGACTGCTGGCGCCGCTGGCCCTGCTTCTGTGCGTGGCCGCGATTGCGGCGGTGGTCTTCAGCTCGAACGTCGTGGACGACGGGAACACGTCCGAGTCCGCCAGCAGCACTCCGGAGACGGCCCCGAACGAGCAGACCAGCACCGAGCCGAAGCGGCCGCGGCGGCGGCTCTACACGGTCAAGCTGAACGACAGCCTCGGCGCCATCGCCGAGAAGACCGGCGTGCCGGTGGAGCGGCTGGAAGAGCTCAACCCCGAGCTCGATCCGCAGGCGCTGGTCGTGGGCCAGAAGATCAAGCTGCGCGAGTGAGGGCTCCGGCCCTCGTGGTCGCGGCGCGTGGCGGCGCTTCTGCTCGCCGCGCCGGCCGCGCCCGCCCAGACCACTCCCCCTCCGAAGGTCGAGCGGCGCCGCCGCGGCGATCGTGGTCGACGGCCGCAACGGCGAGGTGATGTTCGCCAAGCGCCCGGACGACCGGCGCTCGATCGCCTCCACCACCAAGCTGATGACCGCGCTGCTCGCGCTCGAGCGCACCAGGCCGAACGAGGTGTTCACGGCACCGCCGTACGACGCGCTGCCGATCGAGTCGCAGATCAACCTGCGCACCGGCGAGCGGATGAAGGTGAAGGACCTGCTCAAGGCGCTGCTGCTCGAGAGCGCCAACGACGCCGCCGCCACGCTGGCCCGGAACATCTCGGGCTCGCAGGAGGCGTTCGTGGCCGCGATGAACGAGCGCGCCGAGTCGACTCGGCCTCGACGACACGAGCTACGCGAATCCGATCGGCCTCGACGACCCGGCGAACTTCTCCAGCGCCCGCGATCTCGCCAGGCTGGCTCGGCTGCTGCTCGAACGGCCGCGCTTCGCCCGCATCGTCGACACGCCGGTGGCGGAGCTCGAGTCCGGCGCGGTTCCCCGCGTGATCGACAATCGCAACCCGCTCGTGGCCACCACCCCTTGGGTGACCGGCGTCAAGACGGGGTACACAGGCAGCGCCGGATATGTACTCGTGGGCTCGGCCACCGGGCGCGGCGGGGCGAAGGTGATCAGCGTGGTGCTCGGCGAGCCGAGCGAGGCCGCGCGCGACGCCGACACGCTCGAGCTGCTCACCTGGGGGCTCAAGCAGTTCAAGCGCGTGGAGGTCCTCGATCCCGGGCGGGCCCTGGCGCGGGCCGACGTGCGTTACTTCGACGAGCGCACTCGCCTGGTGCCGCGCCGCCGAGCGGTTCTGACCCTGCGCGCAGGTGAGGAGGTGCGCCGCCGAGTCCGCGCTCAGGATGAGCTGGAGGGTCCCCTGCCGGCGGGACAGAGGGCGGGTGTGGTGACCGTGCTCGTGGAGGGGGCACCGGTCCGCCGCGTGGCGCTCGTAACGGCGTCGGAGGTCCCCGGAGCGGGTACGCTGAGAGTGGTGTTTTCGGTGCTCGGTGTCCCCTTGACGTTGCTGCTCGGGGTCGCCATCGTGCTCGCCGCCGCATTGCTGATACTGAGACTGACCAACCGACTGCGGGTCGTCAGATGATCATCACCGTCACCCTCAACGCTGCCATCGACAAGACGCTCGCAGTGCCCAACTTCCGGCTCGGCCGGCGCCATCGGGCTGTGGAGCAGACCGCGACGGCCGGGGGCAAGGGCGTGAACGTGGCCCGTGCTCTGCGCGCGCTCGGGCAGCCGGTGATCGCCACCGGGGTGGCCGGCGGACCAACCGGCACGCGCATCGTCGAGCACCTCACCGAGGAGGGCATCCTCAACGACTTCGTTCGCATCCGCGAGGAGTCGCGCACCTCGACCGCGGTGGTGGACCCCACCAGCGGCGAGCAGACCGAGATCAACGAGCACGGGCCGCAGGTGACCGAGGGCGAGCTCGAGCTGTTCGTGGACAAGCTGCTCTACCTCGCCAAGGGCGCGGCGGTCTGCGTGATCGCCGGCAGCCTGCCGCGCGGGGTGGACCCCGCCCTCTACGCGCGCCTGATCGACGAGATGAAGCGGGCGGGCGTGACGACCCTGCTCGACTCCGAAGGGGAGCCGATGCGGCTCGGCACCCGCCACGGGCCGAACGTGGTCAGCCCCAACGAGCTCGAGTCCGAGGGCCTGGTGGGCTACGAGTTCTCAGACGACGCCGACCGGCGCGCAGCGCTGCGCGAGATGACCGAACTGGGCGCCCGCGAGTCGATCATGACGCTTGCCGACGGCTGTCTCGCATTGCTTCTTGAGGGAGGCGAGCAGCATCTCTACCGCGCGACGCTCGAGCCACTCGACCCGGTGTCGACCGTGGGCTCCGGAGACGCCTTCCTGGCCGGGTTCGTCGCGGCTCGCTACGGAGGTCGCGACAACGAGGAGTCGCTGCGCTTCGCGGTTGCCTGCGGAGCCGAATCCACTCAGCATTTCGGGGCCGGTCAGGTCGAGGAGCGGGAGGTCGAGCGGCTGATGCCCGAGGTCCGGGTAGAGGAGCTCGAGAGCCCGGCCATCGGGGTTGGCTGACGCTGCTAACTTGGGCTGACTCTACGTGAGGAGCGCAGCCCGAGCGTTGGTCGGGCGAGCACCGCAGCGTCGACGATCTATCCGCAGCCGAACCTAGGATCCGCCAATGGAAGTTGAGATCGGGCGCGGCAAGAAGGGCCGCCGCGCATATGGCTTCGATGACATCGCGATCGTGCCGAGCCGGCGCACGCGCGATCCCGACGAGGTCGACATCACCTGGACCCTCGGTCCCTACCGCTTCGAGCTCCCGCTGCTCGCGTCGGCCATGGACGGTGTCGTCTCGCCCAGCACGGCCGGCATCCTCGGCCGGCTCGGCGGCCTGGCTGTGCTCAATCTGGAGGGCATCTGGACGCGCTACGACGATCCCGACGCCGAGCTTCGGCGCATTGCGCATCAGCCCAAGGAGGCGGCCACATCCGAGATGCAGCGCATCTACTCGGAGCCGGTGCGCGAGGACCTGATCGCGCAGCGCATCGCGGAGATCAAGGAGCACGGGGTCGTCGCGGCCGCCTCGCTTACCCCCCAACGAGTCCGCAACTACTACGAGACGGCGCTCGACGCAGGACTCGACGTCCTCGTGATTCAGGGCACGGTGATCTCGGCCGAGCACGTGTCCAAGCGCTCGGAGGCCCTCAACCTCAAGGAGTTCATCCGCGAGGTGCCGGTCCCGGTCCTGGTGGGCGGCTGTGCCTCCTACGCCACGGGGCTCCACCTGATGCGCACCGGCGCTGTCGGCGTGCTCGTGGGCGTCGGCCCGGGCGCCGCATGCACCACCCGGGGAGTGCTCGGCATCGGGGTGCCTCAGGCCACGGCGATTGCCGACGTGGCCGCGGCCCGTTCCCAGCACATGCTCGAGACCGGTGAGTACGTGAAGGTCATCGCCGACGGCGGCATGCGCAACGGTGGCGACGTGTCGAAGGCGTTCGCGTGTGGCGCCGACGCCGTGATGATCGGCTCCCCCCTGGCGCGCGCCTACGAGGCGCCGGGGCACGGATACCACTGGGGAATGGCCACCTTCCATCCCTCGCTCCCGCGGGGGGCGCGCGTCAAGACCACGCAGAACGGCTCCATGGAGCAGATCCTGCTCGGGCCGGCGCACGAAAACGACGGCACCTTCAACCTGATGGGGAGCCTGCGCACGTCGATGGCCACCTGCGGGTACGAGGACATCCCAGCCTTCCACAAGGCCGAGGTAATGGTGGCCCCGTCGCTGCAGTCGGAGGGCAAGCAGCTGCAGCGCGACCAGGAGGTCGGCATGGGCGCCACCACCGCGGCGATTCCCCATCCCGCCGCCGATGGCGTCGTCAACTCGCCCGACCCGGCCCTCGTCGGCGACTAGCCGGTGGCAACCCAGGCGGCCACCGCAAGCGCGTCCGCCACCACGCCTCCGGCTGCCACCGATGAGGTCCTGGTCCTCGACTTCGGGGGCCAGTACTCACAGCTGATCGCCCGCCGGGTGCGAGAGTGCGGAGTGTTCGCGGAGCTCCTGCCCCACCACGTCTCGCTGGAGGAGATCAGCCGGCGCCGGCCGCGTGGCCTGATCCTCTCCGGAGGCCCGGCCTCGGTCTACGCCGACGGCGCGCCCGAAGCTGCGCCGGGAACTGCTCGAGCTCGGCGATTCCCGTGCTCGGCATCTGTTACGGAATGCAGGCCATGGTGCTCGAGCTGGGCGGCCGGGTGGAGGGGGCCGAGGTGGGCGAGTTCGGGCGCTCGCTGCTCACCGTGAACGAGCCGGGGCGGCTGCTGGCGGGCACTCCACCTGAGCAGTCGTGCTGGATGAGCCACCGCGACACGGTGTACGAGGCCCCGCCGGGCTTCGCGGCGCTGGGAGCGTCGACGGAATCACCCGTCGCCGCCATCGAGGACGTCGGGCGCGGCCTGTACGGGATCCAGTTCCATCCCGAGGTGGTGCACACCCCGTACGGCAGCCAGATCCTCTCGACCTTCCTGCGCGACATCTGCGGCTGCGAGATGGCCTGGAGCGCGGAGTCGGTGATCGAGGAGCAGATCGCCCGCATTCGCGAGCAGGTTGGCGACGGCCGGGTGATCTGCGGGCTCTCGGGCGGCGTCGACTCGTCGGTCGCGGCGCTGCTCACGTACCGCGCGGTGGGCGACCAGCTCACCTGCGTGTTCGTCGATCACGGCCTGATGCGAAAGAACGAGGGCAACCAGGTGGTCGCCGCGTTCCGCGACCACTTCAAGGTTCCGCTGATCGCGGTCGACGCCGAGGAGCGCTTCCTGTCCCGCCTGGCCGGAGTGACCGAGCCCGAGCGCAAGCGCAAGATCATCGGCGAGGAGTTCATCCGCGTGTTCGAGGAGCAGGCGTCGAAGCTCGGGGACCCGGGCTACCTGGTCCAGGGCACGCTCTACTCCGACGTGATCGAGTCGGGCGGCGGAACCGGCGCGGCCACGATCAAGTCACATCACAACGTCGGCGGCCTGCCGGAGGACCTCGAGTTCGAGCTGGTCGAGCCCCTTCGGATGTTGTTCAAGGACGAGGTCCGCCAGGTGGGCGCCGAACTGGGCATGAGCGACCGGCTCGTCTGGCGCCAGCCCTTCCCCGGCCCGGGCCTGGCGATCCGCGTGGTCAGCGGCGAGGTCACCAAAGAGCGCTTGGAGATTCTGCGCGACGCCGACGCGATCCTCCAGGACGAGATCCGTGAGGCGGGGCTCTACCGCGAGCTCTGGCAGTCCTTCTGCGTGTTGCCCGCCGACCTGCGCAGCGTCGGGGTGCAGGGCGACGAGCGCACTTACGGCTACGTCGTCGTGATCCGGGCGGTCACCTCGGACGACGCGATGACCGCCGACTGGGCTCGCCTGCCGTACGACCTGCTGGAGAAGGTGGCGTCGCGGATGATCAACGAGATCTCCCAGGTCAACCGGGTCACGCTCGACATCACGTCGAAGCCGCCGGGCACCATCGAGTGGGAGTAGGGCGGGCGCCCAGGCCGCGGGTCCTGTCCGGCAAATTTCCTTTCGCGCACCCTCGCTCCGCTCGGGGCACGAAAGTGTGCTTTGCCGGCCACCCGCGGGTGGCGGGCGCGGGCGAGCCAGGTCGTCGGCGGCGGCCGGCGCCCACGACCCTGACTAGCGGCTCGTGCCGGCTGCGGCGTGCATAGCTCTCGAGCGGGTGGGCCGTCCCGTCGAACGTCATGGTCAGTCCGGCTCGTTCGATCGTCTCCTCGAAGGGCCCGCCATCCAGGTATGACCGCGACACGACAAACGGCGGATCATCGTCGTCGTCGTCCCAGGTGGTGGCATCGGCGAAGGGATGGGTCACGCATACCGCGAGCCGACCCCCAGGCGTCAGGACCCGCGCCGCCTCGCCCACTGCCCGGCTCATGTCTCCGACGTCCATCAGAACGTTGTACGCGACGACCAGCGAGAAGGTGGCGCCTTCGTAGGGCAGGGCCTCCGCGTTCCCCACCGCGTATTCGCCGCCGGGATCGAGCGCTGCTGCCGCCCGCACGAGGCTCGGCGACGCGTCGAGCCCCGTCACCCGATAACCGCGCGCGGTCAGGTCGCGGCTGACACGCCCCTCGCCGCAGCCCACGTCCAGAGTACGGCCTGACGGAGGTGGCAAGAGGGCGAAGAACGCGGCTCGGTACGCCCAGTAGGCGTCGAAGTCAGGGGTCCTCGCCCAGGCCAGCCACTGGTCGGCGCGACGCTCCCAACCCTGGTCGAAGTCATCGGCGGTGGGATCGGACATGCCGTCGCGGGCGGGCTCGGACGTGGTCCGCTAGCAGGGGACGAGGATCAGCGAGCCGCCGGTGTCTCCGAACGGGTCCGGCGAGTACCGGTTGCAGAGGGTCGGTGAGTTGCTCTGGCCGCCACCTCCGCCTCCGCTCGGGCGACTGGGCGTGCGCACCTTCAGATCGAGTGTCCCCTTCGCCACCAACCTGCCCGAGCTTGCCATGATGGCGAGCTTGGTCAGGCTGCGCGCACGGTCGCTGAAGCGAACCTTCACGCGGAGCTTCTCGCGCGTGCCGGGGGCAATCGTGCCAAACGACCTGGCGCGCGGCGAGAGAGCCAATCCGCGCGCCCGACCCAGGCGCAGTTTCACCCGCCGGGCCGGTCCATCGCCGGGGTTCGACACGGTGATCTTCAGCGCTTGCGCGCGGTTGCGCCTGTACTGCTCGGGCCCCCGAACGCGAACGGAGAGCCCCGGCTGTCCGACGAGCGGGATCGGACCTGTGGAGTCGTAGACCCTGGCGGCGTTGCCCGGCTCGGTGATCGTCGCCACAATGCAGTCCCACTGGCGCCCGGATAGCGCCGTGTCGCTGGCCTCGAAGGTCTGAACCGCGGAGTCGAAGCCGCGCTTGGCCGCGTCGCCGCGGGCGCTCGGCGGGGCGGTCGGAGAATCAAGTCGCAGCCAGCTGGCGCCGAACTCGTAGCTGTATGACCCGAAGCCGGCGGCGGGGTAGCCGTCACAGCCCGTCGCTGTGCGCACGCTCGCGAACAGGGTGATCAAGCTCGGGGCGGCTTCCGGGGAGCCGCCGAAGCGGACAAAGCCCGACAGCGAGCCCTCCTTGCGGTTGTAGGTCAGGCCCACGGATGTGATGTCGCGGCCCGGGCTGGGGTCGCCGGCGTCTCCGCTGGGGTCAGTGGCGGTGGCGATGAACTCTGCGCGCGCGGACGCTGCGCCACCGAAAATCAGCAGCACGCATACCGCAAACGCGACCAAACCCTGACCCGTCCGGAGCACCCCACGACCTATAGCAGAGCTGCCACCAAGCCGCTACAGCAGGCCGCGATGGCCGCCGGGGCAGAATCGCGCTCGTGCTTCGGCCGGATGAGTCGACGATGAGAGATCCACGAGCGGGGCTGCTCTACCGTCGTCATGACGGTGCTCGAGCTCGATCACGTCTTCTGCATGGTGACCGATCCCGGCCACGCCGCGCAGCGGCTTTTGGACGACGGGTGGGTGCTGGACGCTGGACAAGCGCACCGGGGCCAAGGCACGCGAAACCGGCGCTTGTGGTGGCCGGAGCAGTTCTTCGAGCTGTTGTGGGTGACCGATCCGGCCGAGGCACGTTCAAACCCCGTGCGCCTCGACCGTCGCGCCGACTGGGCCACCACTGGCGCCAGTCCGTTCGGGCTGGCGTTCCGCGGCCAAGTCGACCCGGCGCTGAGCGCCGAGTTCTGGCTATACGAGGCGCTGGGACCGCGCATCTTCATTCATCGCGACAACGAGCGGGTCCCGGAACGGCCTCTGGTCTTCGTGCTCGAAGCCGCCGAGGAGGAGATGGAGGAGCGCCCGCCAGGGGTCCGGATCTCCGAGCCCGCCAGGCATCGCCGTCCGGGCGAGCTGCGCGAAGTGCGCGTCCGTGGCCCGTCCGCGCCTTTCTTGCCGCCGTTCACGGGACCCTCGATCGTCTACATGCAGGGCCCGCACCTCCTCGAGTTGGTCGTGGGCCACGACGGCTCCGCCCGGCCAGTCAGCGACGGCTTGATCATTCGCTCGTAGCCGCCGGTTCACAGCGTCGTGCAAGGGTGACCGGGTGACCGCCAAGATCGAGGTCGTCGATCGAGGGCACCTGCTCGCGTTCTCGTTCGAGGACATCATGCGGTACCACGGGCCGGGCTCGCCCGGAGGAGTCGCCCACGCCGTCAAGGTCCTCGAGCTCGCCCTCCCGTTGCTCGACCCGGATGGTCCCTGCGAGCGGCGGAAGATCGGCGTGGAGACGGCGTTCGGGGGACCGGGCGCCCGCGACGCCTTCGAGCTCGTCACGCGTGCCGTTACCGAAGGCCGGTACCGCGTCGACACCGCGCTCGCGCGTCCCGAGCGCGGCCGAACGCTCGAGCGCTTCGTGTTTCGGCTGAGCTACAGGGAGAGCGCTGTGACGCTTGTCTTGCGGGACGGGTTCGTCACGGACGAGTTCATAGAACTCGCGCGGACCCCCGAGCGCACCGAGGCCCAGGAGCGACGGCTTGACCTGCTCAAGCGAGAGATGTCCGAGCGTGTACTGGCCCGACCAGCAGGTGCGGTGTACCAGATCAGCGATCCGGCCAGGCACGATCCCGGCGGATGACGCCGAGCCGGGGGCAGACTGCCCCTTCGGATTCTCGGCGGTTTCTGTGCCTGCGGTCAGCGCGCGACGCCGGCTGCCGCCAGCGTCTCAACCAGCGATCCGGCGAAGAACTCGCGGGACACGAGGATCGTCTCGTGCTTCCCATCGTCGGGGGTTCGGTCGGCCTCGGCCTTCACTGTCTCGAGCGCCGCCCACCAGTCTTCGGCTGCGGACCAGGTCTGCACCGACATGGTCCGCTCGTCGCTGACCTTGACGAGTTCCATTTCCATGAATCCGGGCTGCGCTGAGAGCCGTCGCGGAAAGCTGCCGGCCTCACGCGATCGGCGCAGCTCCTCTTCAGCCGTACCTGGCTTGAGATCGAAGACGAGAACGACCTTGTAGGGAGAAGGACTCATCGGCGGCTCCTCGTAGAGTTATCTTGATGAATCAAGATAGTAGCCCCCGTGGCAACGAGAACGCGATCAAGCGGAGCCTCCGAGCGATTTCGGTCGGGAGCTACGTCTTTCAATCGGGGGTTGCAGCCCGGCTGGGGCTGAACGCGACCGATCTCGAGGCTGTCTACCGCATCGGCACCAGCGAGGCCGGACTGTCCGCCGGCGAGCTCGCCTCGCAACTCGGCCTCACGAGTGGAGCCACCACCGCGGTGATCGATCGACTCGTCCGAGCGGGCTTCGTCGTCAGAGACCGCGATGAGCGAGACGGGCGCCGCGTGCGCGTGCGCTTGGATCCGGGGGGATCGGCACGGCTCGGGAAGGAGTACGCAGAGATCGACCGGAGGGTCGAGCTGGCGATCGAAGCTCTGGAGCCAGGGGAGCGTGCGGTGGTTGCAGGCTTCCTCAGGGCGATTTCGGGATGAACGCCGACCCGGAGACCGTCAGCGCTCCCAGCGGCCGTCCCAGCTTGGAGGTGGCCTCCGTTGTGCAGGCCACGATCGCAGCGGGGTCCCGCGCCTCCCACGCCGCGAAGTAGCGCTCGGAGATCTGCGTCACGTCCTGGGCAGTGGTTGCCTCGCTGGGTATGCAACTTCCCGCCGACCACCGTGGTGAAATGCGTCAGACGCCCGAGCCGCAAGGAGCAACAGGTGAACGACGAGCATCCGGTTCGGTTCTCGGTCGAGTATCCCGACCGTCCCCTGGACCGCGTTACGACCGCCTTCCGTGTCTTCACGGTGATTCCAATCGGGATCGTGCTGGCCACTCTCGGCGGCTACGCCGGGAGCGGCGGCTATGACGCGAGCGGCGACGCCTCGACGATCGCCATTGGCGGCACGGGCCTGTTGTTCGTGCCGCCTCTCCTGCTGATCGTCTTCCGCGAAAAGTATCCACGCTGGTGGTACGACTGGAACCTGGAGCTCCTGCGCTTCACCAACCGTGTCGGCACCTACTTCGCGCTGATGAACGACCGGTACCCCTCGACCGATGACCAGCAGTGGGTGCGGCTCGACTTCCCCTACCCCGACGCGAAACGCGACCTCAACCGCTGGCTACCGCTGGTCAAGTGGTTCCTCGCCATACCGCACTACTTCGTGCTGGCGTTCCTGTATCTCGCGGTGATCGTGGTCGTGATCGGCGCCTGGTTCGCGATCCTCTTCACCGGTCGCTACCCGCGCGGCATCTTCGGCTTCGTCGAGGGAGTCATTCGCTGGCACAACCGCGTAGTCGGCTACGCGTTCATCCTCGTCACGGACGCGTACCCGCCGTTCTCGCTGGGCCAGAGCGAGGTGCCACCGCCGCCGCCGGCCCCGGAGCGCCCTGTTGGTACTGCGGGCTGACGCCGCTCATGGTCAACTCGTAGGTGCATCGTTCGGTACCTCGACATTCGGGTTGTTGCGCAGGCGCCAGGTCCGGAAGAAGGCGCGCTCCCCGGCAAACGCAATGCTCACCGGCGTGGCCACCCGACTCCCGTCGCGCCTGTAGGTCGTGAGCAGGATCGTCTTCGTCTGGCGTAGCTGCTCATACGGTCTCCTGCCCACGAGACGAGATGCGCCGCGCCGCCGTGACACTCAATACGTAACGACTTTGTTACGCTTTCCGGGCCGTGCGCGCTGCCGCCGCCATCTCGGACCCGGTCAGACGCGAGATCCTCGGGATGCTGCAGGAGGGACCGCGGTCCGCGGGCGAGCTGGCCGGCCGTTTCGACATCAGCCGGCCCGCGGTGAGCCGGCATCTCCGCGTGCTGCGCGAGAGCGGCCTGGTCCGCGACGAGGTCCGCGGGCGGCGCCGGATCTACCAGCTGCAAGCAGCGCCGCTGGCGGAGCTGCACTCCTGGCTCGGCGGCTTCCAACCGCTGTGGGAGACGCGGCTGGATGCACTGGAGACAGAGGTCTACCGCACCCGCCGCGAGCGCCGCGCAGGGACCACGTCACGACCCCTCACCCAAGACAAGGAGTCCGCATGAAGCCAAGCCCGTCCGGCCGTCTCGTTCAATCCGAGCGGGGACGAGACCTCGTCCTGGAACGCACCTTCAGCGCACCGATCGAGGATGTCTGGGCGAGCATCACCGAGCCCGACCGCACCGCTCGCTGGATCGGCCGTTGGAGCGGCACCGGCGCGGCGGGCGAGACCGTGCTGCTGACGATGGGCTTCGAAGAAGGGGCGCCGACGTCGGACGTCCGCATCGAGGCCTGCGAGCCCCCGCGGCACCTGATGGTTGCGATGGACGACGCGGCGGGATCGTGGCTGCTCGAGGCCGAGCTCAGTGAGGCCGAGGAGACCACCACGCTGGTGCTCACTCATCACCTCGACGACGAGGCCGATCCCGGCAGCGTCGGCCCGGGCTGGGAGTACTATCTCGACCGCTTGGTCGCCGCGAGGGACAGCCGGCCCGGCCCGGAGTGGGACGACTACTACCCCGCGCAGAAGGGCTACTACGACGAGGCGGCCGCGTCCGGCTAGACCCCGCCGCTTGGCAACGCGCTGAGCGGCGGCGATAGTTGATCGGTGCCTGGGAGCGCACCTGCGCCCACGCTGTGGAGAGAGGCGTTTCGCGTCAAGCGGCGCGGGATCGACGTTCGCGCCGGCCTGGCTGGTGGGCTAGCGACCTGTGGCCCCTTGGCACTCGGCATCGCGCTCGACGAGCCGGCCATCGGCGTGACCGCGTGCTTCGGCGGCCTGAACGCGGCGCTCGGGGTTCCTCGCGGCGCGCTTCGCGAGCGGGTGGGATGGGGCGCCGGCGCCGCGCTCGGATGCTGCCTGTCGGTCGCCGTCGCCACCGCGGTTCAGGACAGCGTGGCGGCGTCGGCAATCGCTGCCTTCGTGATCGTCGGACTGGCCGCGTTCCTGCGCACATTCGGTCCCAGCGGTGGCCTCACGGGCTTCGTCATCGGGGCGATCTTCGTGATCACGAACGGCCTTCCGGCGGCACCGCTCGACGTCGGCGAGCGCGTCCTGTGGTTCGGTCTGGGATCGCTTGCCGGAGTCGTGCTCATGGTCGCCGCGTATTCGCAGGGGGCCCGATCGCCGAGGGGTGGGGCGACGGCGCTTCGGACATTGCTGGCCGGCGGGGCCCGGCAGTTTCGGCATGCGCTCGTCGGCGACAGGCTGCTCCGCGCACACGCGCTCCGGCTCGCGTCAATCGTCGCCTCCACGACGCTGCTCTACCAGCTGCTGAAGCTCGAGCACGGCTACTGGGTCCCGCTCACGGTGCTGGCGGTGCTGCAGCCCGACGAGCACGCCAGCAGCGTGCGGGCGATCCAGCGCGCCACGGGAACGCTCGTGGGGACCGCCGTGATCGCTCTGCTCACCGTCGCGACCGGCAGGCAAGAGCTGATGGTCGCCGGCCAGGGCATCGCCGCGTTCGGGCTCTTCGCGCTTCACTCGCGCGGCTACTTCTGGCTCGTGGTGCTCCTCACCCCGACGGCGCTGCTCACGGTCAGCGCGGTTGACTATCAGGGCGTGGCGGTCGCCATCGAGCGCGCGGCGTGGAGCGCGCTGGGGATCGTGGTCGGACTGGCCATCGCGGAGCTCTGCTGGCGGCTCCCGCCGCACCTTCCGCGCGCCGAGCACACCTTCGGACGCGGGAGGACCTTGGCTTCGAGCTCATCACGACGATCCCCGAGGCGTATAAAGGAGTCGTGAGCGACGAGCCGATCATCCTCCGGCCGGGCGAGGGCCGGGCCTATGACCTGGGCTCGATGCGCGGCGTCTTCAAGGCCGACGGGCCCGAGACGGGAGAGCGCTACTGCGCGTCGGAGTGGTCGGTCGAGCCCGAACAGAAGGGACCCGGCCCGCATCACCACGACGAGAACGAAGAGATCTTTCTCGTGACCGAGGGGACGATGTGGTTCCTGGTGGGTGAGGAGTGGGTGGAGGCGCCCGAGGGGACGTTCCTGCGCATCCCCCCGGGCGTGACCCACGACTTCGAGAACCGCGGCGAGCGGCGGGCGACCGCGTTCAACATGTTCATGCCCGGTGGCTTCGAAGCGCCCTTCCGCGAGTGGTTCGAGAACGAGCGCGAAGGCTGACGCTCCGCCCGTTCACTCGAACGGACGCAGATACTCGAAGGCCAGCAGCCGTCCGGCGGACGGGTGCTCGAAGCCGGCCATGCGGCCGACGTTCGGCATGTCGCTGGGAGGGATGATCACCGTTCCGCCGGCCTCCTCGGCGAGGCGGACCGTCTCGTCCACGTCTTCCACCGAAATGTAGGTGCTCCACGCCGCGCCCGGTCCTTCGCCGGGCTGAGGCGCACGGATGCCGCCGACGCCGTGGCCGCTCGTCTCGATCACCAGGTACTCGCTGCCGCCCAGCTCCATGGACTGGAAGCTCCAGCCGAACACCGCCTCGAGAAATTCGCGAGCGGCGGCCGGGTCGGCGGTGCTGAGTTCCGTCCAGCTGGGCGCGCCGTGAACGTTGCGGATGTCGTGGGCAGGATCGAGCTCGAAGCTCTCCGTCAGGTCCTTCGTGAAGCTGGCCATTTGGGGCCCCCTTCCGGGTCGTTTGCCCTAAGACGAACGGACCGACGCCGGATCGACAGCTCTAGCGAACCACGCGGTACTTCACGTGGGTGACCGCCGGCGAGCCGATCGCCTCCACCTGCTCGAGCTTCGGGTTCCCGGCGTTCTCGAGTAGCCGCTCTCCGGAGCCGAGCACCACCGGGGCGATGTGGAGCTGAAGCTCATCCAGGAGGCCGGCCGCCAGGAACTGGTTCACGGTGCTGGCCCCACCGGCGATCGAGACGTTCCTGTCGCCGGCGGCTGCCCGCGCCTGCTCGAGTGCCGACTCGATCCCGTCGGTTACGAACGTGAACATGGTGCCGCCCTCCATGGTCAGCGGCTCGCGCGGATGGTGGGTCAGGACGAAGACCGGCGTGTGGTAGGGCGGGTCGTCGCCCCACCAACCCTTCCAGTCCTCGTCCCAAGCGCCGCCGCCGCCTCCGAACATCTTCCGGCCCATGATGTAGGCGCCGTTGCCCCGCATCATCTCTTCGGCAATCTCCGAATCGACGTTGCGCTCGCCTCCGCTTTCGCCATGCTGTTTTCGCCAACCCTCGGTGGCGAAGACCCATTCGTGCAGGCGCATACCACCCTCGCCGAGGGGGTTGTCAAGGCTCTGGTTGGGCCCCGCGACGTAGCCGTCGAGCGAGATTGAGAGCTGGCAGGTCACTGAGTGCATGCGTTACGAGACCGTTGCACACGCGCCGACTCATCGCATCGGAGCTACTCTGAAGAAGGCCGTGCCCTTCGTCGCCTACGTCCACGAGCCGGAGCAGGACCCTTCGCCCAACGGAAGGCCCCCGTGGGAGCCGAACTGGCGGGTATGGCGCCCGCTCCTGCTTGCGCTCCCGGCCGCCTACGGGGTGGCCAACACCGGGGGCGCGGCCAGCGCGTTGTTGCTGTTCGTCGCGTTCGGGCTCGTATGCCGCGCCCTCTCCGCCCTGCTCCCGGAATGGAACGGCATGAGCGAGTACCGCCAGTAGCCGACGGCTACTGCGGCCAGAAATCCTCGACCGACTCCACGTCCGCACCGGGGTCGCCGATCGTCGAGACGATGATCACCACGGCGTCGTCAGGCCCCTCGTTCCAGACCGAGCGCACCACGGACGGTGCGACACGCACGATGGTGCCGGCGGGCACGTCGACCACCTCGTCCTCGAGCTTGAACTGCAGGACACCCTCGGACACGAAGTAGACCTCCTCCTGGGTCTTGTGGCGGTGTCCGTAGCTGCCCTTTCCGCCGGTCTGCGCGGGCATGCGCCGCCAGGTGAAGCCGACCTGCTCGCAGCCGAGGTCCGGCGCGGCGCCGCCCATCCGCATCTCACCCGGGTAGTCCCCGAGCACGTCGGGAATCTCCTCCAGCGCCTTGATCGTCCACCCGGCCATCGGACCTCCTGACATAGACAGCGACCCAACCAGGGCCCACCCTATTTGGCGCGTGCGGACGTGCGCCACCGCGATAGCTTGCGGCGCGTGGCGTCGATCGTCCCCTACTTCGGCTACCGCGACGCCCCCGCCGCGATCGATTTCCTGGTGACGGCCTTCGGGATGGAGCGCGTGAACGTCGTGCAGGACGACGACGGTTCGGTCGCGCATGCCGAGCTGCGGCATGGGGACGGCGTGATCATGCTCGGGTCCTGGCTAGAGGGCCAGGGCGGCGGCACCCCCATGGAGAACGCCGGCATCTACCTGGTGGTGGACGACGTGGACACCCATCACGCCACCGCCGTTGCCGCGGGAGCTGAGATCGTCTACGGCCCGGAGGACACCGAGTTCGAAACACGCCGCTACCGGGCGCGCGACCGGGAGGGCTACGAGTGGAGCTTCGGGACCTACTCGCCGGGAGCGAGCTGGTCCTGACCTACTAGCTCCAGCTGTCCCAGGCTTTGAGGGACGGCAGCGGATCGAACGGGTCACCGCCGTCGTACCAGCCCGGTGCGGCCCAGAGCTCGAAGTGCAGATGGCAGCCCTGCGCGTTGCCGGTCTCGCCCACCGAGCCGATGCGCTGCCCTGTGTAGACACGGTCGCCCGTGCGGAACGGCGACGGCTCGGCGAGGTGCATGTAGGCGTAGTCGAGATCGGTGCCCGCGCCGTCGATCACCAGGTAGTTGCCGGCCGCGCCGTGATAGCCGGCGTACTGGACCTTCCCGCCCCGTGCGGCGACCATCCGGACGCCGCATTTGGCGAACACGTCGTGGCCCTGGTGCGAGTGGCCCGAGCGGCCGGAGCCGAAGTCCGCGCCCTCGCCGCCGTAGTCGTGACGCCCGCGCACGGGGAAGACATGGTCGTAGAGGTCGAACGCGTCGCGCTCGACGTCGCCGACCTGAGAACTCGTGGCGCTCACGCCGCCGGGCCCGGACGCGGTCAGCCGGAACGAGTAACGGCCCGTTGCGGCGGCAAGGCGGCCGATGCGGCCGTCCCAAGAGACGCTCGTGATCTGGCCGGCCACCACACCCTCCGGGACCCAGGACTTGACGACCACGCCGTCGGCCGCACGCACGAGCTCCACGCTCAGCGCGCTGGGAGCGGGCCCGGAGATGCGGAAGGAGAAGGTCACGGCCCGGCGCGCGCCGATGTAGGCCTTCGTGCGGCTCGTCCCGGTCTCGAGCAGCGGCGCGCCGGCGGCGGTGGGCCCGGGCACCGGCGAGAGCTCGAGGTTGGGCTCGGGCGGGGGAGGCGGGAGGATGGCCACGGACTTGGACTTCGACGAGCGCATGCCGTCCGCGGTCACGGCGGAGACGCGGCCCGCCACGGCGCCCAGCGGGACCTGGGCGTTGATCCTCACGTCACTGCCCGGGCCGTACCGGCGCGCCCGACGTCATCCGAGCTCCCGTAGCTGCCGTGGAAGGTCACCTCCCGCACACCCGCGAGACCGGTGCCGCGTGATCCGCAGCGTGCTGCCTGCCTGCGCCCGCTTGCGCGAAGCGCACTTGCGCAGGCAGCTCACCTTGGCGATCTTCGGCGTGGCCACGTAAGAGACGCCTCCGCCGCCACCGGACTCGGCTGTCTGTCCCGCCGCGGCGGGTGCGAAAGCGAGCGCGCAGAAAGCGAGCGCGCCGGCACTCAGCCGCGCCGAAGCATGGATGTGACGCAAATCCCTGTGGCCTTTCTCTTCTTTTCCGGCCTACGGGGTTAGCTGACGGGCTCGCGCTCGAAGAGCAGCGCTACGACCCGGTGATGGGCCGATTCGCCCCTCGGTGACCGTGTTTTCGACGGCCACCGAACGGTTCCCCCGTTCCCCGGCGACCGAGTTGAGACGGTCCGCGGAGATTCGGCAGGCTCTGACTGGCGCGCCAGTATACGCACGGGCGCGGCGGGGACGTGGAGCGCCCCCAATGCGGTGGTCGCTAAGACGGGCATCTGCCACACTAGGTCGCCGGCCGCCCACTGGGCGGTCACTCTGTGATGAAGACCTATGTGGCGACACCTGCAACCCGCGAGCGCAACTGGCTCGTGGTCGACGCATCCGGCCAGACGCTGGGCCGTCTCGCGACCCAGATCGCCGACGCCCTGCGCGGCAAACGCAAGCCCGAGTACACGCCTCATGTCGACACCGGCGACTTTGTGATCGTGGTCAACGCCGAGCAGATCGCGGTGACCGGCAACAAGCGCGCCGAGAAGCGCTACTACCGCCATTCCGGCTACCCGGGCGGCCTTCGCAGCCGCACCCTGCAGGAGATGCTCGACCGCCGGCCCGAGGAGGTCATCCGGCTCGCCGTCAAGGGAATGCTTCCGCGCACCCGGCTGGGCCGCGGCCAGTTGCGCAAGCTCAAGGTGTATGCGGGGCCGGAGCATCCCCACGCCGCACAGAAGCCCGAGCCGATGGAGGTAATCGCCCGATGACGGAAGACCCGCGCCAGCCCGACGGGGAGGCACCCGACGACGAGGCGCCTGAGGACGTCACGGGCGACCAGGCCGAGGACACGTCCGGCGAGGAGCATCCCGGCCCGGAGATCGAGGGCGTCGAGGAGCTCGCTCAAGCCGCGGGGCGGGTGCCCGAGGGCGCAGCCGACGAGATCGAGGGCGGGGCCGACGAGACCGAGGCTCCGGACGCCGAGGCGGCCGCCGCCGCCGCTCCCGACCCCGAGGCGGCCGAGACTCCGGCGCCCGAGGCTGAGGCCCCCGCCGAGCGCCCGCGTCCGGACACGCCCAAGCGCGAGAAGGCCGGCTCCGACGAGCCCGATGTCATCCCGGGAGCTCACCTCGAGCCCGACCTGGTGCTCGAGGAGCAGCGCCCCGCAGAAGGCGAGTTCTCAGAGTTCGCCGAGTACGAGGAGGGCGCTCCGCCTGCGGGCGAGGGCGACGAGGACGTCGCGGTCGTCGAGGAGGCTGAGGGGACGGTCGCCCCCACGCCGCTCGATCTCGCCGCCGACGCCCGCTACCGGGCCACCGGCAAGCGCAAGCGGGCCGTGGCGCGTGTGATCCTGCGGCCCGGTGAGGGCACGTACACGATCAACGGCCGTCACCTCGATGAGTACTTCCCGCGCGTGCGCCTTCAGCGAATGGCCCGCCAGCCGCTCGAGGCGACCGCCAACCAGGCCCGCATGGACGTCGTGGCGCGCATTCACGGTGGCGGCGTGTCCGCCCAGGCCACGGCCCTGCGGCACGGAATCGCCCGCGCGCTGGTCGAGGCCGACCCGGCGCTGCGCGGCGAGCTCAAGCGCCGTGGCTATCTCACGCGCGATCCGCGCGTGAAGGAGCGCAAGAAGGCCGGACTCAAGAAGGCCCGTAAGCGCCCGCAGTTCTCCAAGCGCTAGCGGAGTCTGAAAGTTGGGTCTCTTCGGTACCGACGGGGTCCGTGGGGTTGCGGGCGAATTCCTGAGCGCGGAGCTCGCTCTCCGACTCGGCCGCGCCGCCGCGGAGATCTGCCCGGCCGACGCCGCCCAGATCCTGATAGTCCGCGACACCCGCGAGTCAGGGGAGATGCTGGAGGCCGCCCTGGCGGCTGGCATCGCCGCGGGGGGTGGGGACGCGCTGCTCGGCGGCGTGCTGCCCACGCCCGGCGCTTCCGTGCTGGTGCGCCGCTACGGATTCGACATGGCCGCAGTGGTGTCCGCCTCCCACAACCCGTACGAGGACAACGGGATCAAGTTCTTCGGTCCCGAGGGCATGAAGCTGGACGACGAGCAGGAGGAGCAGATCGAGGCCCGTCTGGGTTCTGTCTCCTTCCTGAACATCGGCCGGGTGCGCGAGCTGCACGGCGCTCCGGGCGACTACCTGCGGGAGCTCGAGCTGCGCTTCTCGGCGCTCGATCTCTCAGGCCGGCGGGTGCTCCTGGACTGCGCGAACGGCGCGACCTATCAGGTGGCGCCCGAGATCTTCCGGCGCCTCGGCGCGGACGTGGATGCCGTTGCGGTCGCGCCCGACGGCCGGAACATCAATCTCGGCTGCGGCTCGACCCACGTTGAGGCTCTGGCCGAGCGCATGGCGGGTCACGATGTGGGCTTCGCGTTCGACGGTGACGGCGACCGGGTGCTCGCCGTGGATCGCAACGGCAGCGTGGTCGACGGTGACGAGCTGCTGGCTCTGGCCGCTCTTCACCTGCGCAGCGATGGCCGCCTGCCCGGCGACGGGGTGGCGGTGACAGTGATGACCAACTACGGCTTCCACCAGGCGATGGCTGCCGCCGGGATCGAGGTGGCCACCACACCCGTCGGTGATCGTCACGTGCTGGCCGAGCTCAACCGGCGCGGCTGGGGCCTGGGCGGCGAGCAGTCCGGCCATGTGATCGAAACGGGCTTCGTCCCGGCGGGCGACGGAACCGCGGCCGCGCTGCTCACGCTCGAGGCTCTGGGCGACGCCGACCTCGCCGAGCGCCACGCGATGGCCAAGCTGCCTCAGCGGCTCATCAACGTGCGCGTTCGCGACCGCGAGGCGATCGACCGCGCCGACTCGCTGTGGGAAGCCGTGGCCGAGGAATCGCAGCAGCTGGCGGGAAATGGCCGGGTGCTCGTGAGAGCCTCGGGTACTGAGCCGTTGCTGAGAGTGATGGTTGAAGCCCCAGAAGAGGCCCAGGCGCAGGAGATCGCCCAAAGATTGGCCGATCACGCGCAGGCGGAACTAGGCTAAGGGGCCCTCATGTGCGGAATCATCGGATACGTGGGACCCCGTGAGTGCCGCGACCTGCTGCTGGCAGGCCTCGGGCGGCTCGAGTACCGCGGGTACGACTCCGCCGGGCTCTCCCTGGTCACGAACGGCTCGGTCGGCAGCGTGCACGCGGTGGGCAACCTGCAGCAGCTGCGTGACGCCGTGGCCGCCTCCAACGGCCACCTGCGCGGCTCGACCGGGGTGGGGCACACGCGCTGGGCGACCCATGGCCGGGTCACCCAGGAGAACGCCCACCCGCATTCCGACAACTCCGGGCGCTTCCAGATCGTGCTGAACGGCATCGTGGAGAACTGGGCCGAGCTGCGCGACCGGATGAAGGCCGAGGGCGCCGAGTTCAGCTCCGAGACCGACGCCGAGGTGGTGGCACACCTGATAGCTCACCACTTCGACGGCGATCTCGTGGAGGCCGTGCGCCTCGCCTACAACGAGCTGCGCGGCCACTACGCCTTCGTCGCGATGTCCGCTGACGCTCCGGGCGTGCTCGTCGGAGCACGCAAGGAGTGCCCGCTCGTGGTGGGCCTCGGCGAGGGCGAGAGTTTCATCGCCTCGGCCATCCCCGCCTTCCTCGACGAGACCCGGCGCGTGCAGCTCGTTCACGACGGCGAGATCGTCGCGATCACCCCGGAGGGCTCCCGCTTCCTCGCTCCCGACGGCAGTGCCATCAGCCGCGAGGTGGATGAGGTCGACTGGGATCTCGAGCAGGCCGAGAAGGGCGGCTACGAGACCTTCATGCTCAAGGAGATCCACGAGCAGGCCGATGCCGTGGCCGAGACCTTGGCCGACCGCCTCGGCGAGGACGTCGTCGATCTCAGCGAGGTGGCGATCTCCGACGACTTCCTGCGCGACGTCCGTCGTGTGGTGATCGTTGCCTGCGGCACCTCCTACCACGCCGGGCTGGTGGGTCGGTACGCGATCGAGACCTGGGCGCGCCGTCCGGTGGAGATGGACATCGCATCGGAGTTCCGCTACCGCGACCCGGTGCTCTCGGAGCGCGATCTCGTGATCGGAATCTCGCAGTCAGGCGAGACCGCCGACACGCTCGCAGCCATGCGCCTGGCTCGCGAGCGCGGCGCGAAGGTGCTCGCGATAACGAACATCATGGGCAGCCAGGCCACCCGGGACGCCGACGGCGTGCTGTTCACGCGCGCGGGGCTCGAGATCGGGGTGGCCGCCACCAAGACGTTCGTCGCCCAGGTGGCCGCGATGTACCTGTTCGCGCTGAAGCTGGCGCAGGTACACGGGACGCTCGAGCCGGAGGTCCTGGGCCGGCTCTGCCACCAGCTGCGCGAGATGCCGCACCAGATCACACGCGTGGTCGAGGAGGTCGACGAGCCGGTGCGCGCGATCGCCGAGCACTGGCGCGACGCGAGCTTCTTCCTCTATCTGGGGCGTCACGTGGGGCTCCCGATCTGCCTGGAGGGAGCGCTGAAGCTCAAGGAGATCTCCTACATCCCCACCGACGCGTACGCGGCGGGAGAGATGAAGCACGGGCCGATCGCGCTGCTGGACGAGCGCACGCCGGTCGTATGCGTGGCGACCGAGTCGCCCGTTCTCGACAAGGTGCTCTCCAACATCGCCGAGGTGCGCGCCCGCGGCGCCCACGTCGTGGCGGTCACCACCGAGGGTGACCCACAGGTGGAGGAGTACGCCGAGGAGCTCCTGCCGGTGCCCCGCACCGACTGGATGCTGCAGCCGCTCCTCGCCGTGATCCCGCTGCAGCTGCTGGCGTACCACATCGCGCGGGCCCGGGGCCTGAACGTGGATCAGCCGCGCAACCTCGCCAAGACCGTCACCGTCGAGTAGCGCCCGTGGCCGGGGTGGGCATCGACCTGCTCGACATCGACCGCCTCGAGCGGGCACTGGAGCGCCGTCCGCATCTCGCCGAGCGTCTCTTCACCGACGACGAGCGGGCCTACGCCGCCGCCCGCGCCCGGCCGGTGATGCACCTGGCCGCCCGCTACTGCGCGAAGGAGGCCGTGGCCAAGGCCCTGGGGCTCACCGGCTGGAGCTTTCGCGACGTGGAGGTCGTGGCCACCGCCGCCGCACCGCAGGTACGTCTCACGGGAAGCGCCGCCCGGAGCGCGGCGGAGCAGGGTGTGAGCGCGCGCATCTCGCTGACGCACACCGACACCACGGCCGGCGCGGTCGCCATCGTCGACTGAGCACCCGTCAGGGGCGCGGGCGCAGGCCGTCGAGCAGGAGCACCCAGACACGCTCGAACGCGTCATCGATGCCGGGGTCGCCCCACTCGGAGGCGTGCGCCGGGTTGTGAAAGCGGGCTGTGGCGTCCAGGACCGCTTGGCCCGCCGCAGCGGGTTCGGCGGCGGCGAACTCGCCGCGCTCGACGCCGTCGGCCACGATCCGCCCGAGCTGAGCGCCGAGCTCCTCGACGTGAGCGGCCACCACGTCGCGAGCCCCCGCAACGAGCTCCATGTAGGTGGCGAACATCTCCGGGTCGTCCAGCGCCTTGCTGCGCTTGGTGGCGATCAGCAGGTCCAGCCAGCGCCTCAGCCGCTCCGGGGCCGGGCCGTCGCCCGCGGCGACCTCGGCAAGCGGCTGCGAGACGCGGGCCAGCCAGCGCGCGGTCACCGCATCGCGCAGCTCGGCCTTGCTGGCGAAGTGGCGGTAGACGCTCCCGTGGCTCACGCCGAGCGCGCGAGCAACGTCGACCACGGTGGCCTTTGCCGGTCCGTAGCGGCGCAGGACGTCCTCCGCGGCTTCCAGGATGCGCTCGGGCGTGAGCGCCGTACCGCTGACCGCCGCCTCGCTCATCCGATGCCGCTCGGCTCCTTCTCGCTGTCGAGCATCGCCATCTGATGCTCGTCGTAGCGATCGCCCGCGGCCGCACCGGCGGGAACCGCGGCCTCGATGGCCTCGAGATCGTCACTGCTCAGCTCCACCTCCAGCGCGCCGAGGGCCTCCTGGAGCCGCTCGCGGGTCCGGGCGCCGATCAGCGGGACGATGTCGTCGCCCCGGGACACCACCCAGGCGATCGCGACCTGGGCAACGCTCGCGCCGCTGGCCGAGGCCACCTCGCGCAGGCGCTCGACGAGGTCGAGATTGCGGTCGAGATTGTCGCCGCTGAAGCGAGGCAGGTGGTTGCGGAAATCCTGAGCGGAGGCGGAGCGCTCGCGTGACCAGTGCCCGCTGATGAGACCCCGCGAGAGCACGCCGTACGCGGTCACGCCGACTCCCAGATCCCGGCTGGTGGGCAGGATGTCGTCCTCGATGCCCCGCGAGATGAGCGAGTACTCGATCTGAAGGTCGGCGATCGGGTGCACGGCATGGGCCCGGCGCAGCGTATCCGCGCCGACCTCGGAAAGGCCGATCTGCCTCACGTAGCCGGCCTCGACGAGCTCGGCGATGGCGCCCACGGTCTCCTCGATGGGCACAGCGGGATCCAGACGCGCCGGGCGGTAGATGTCGATGTGATCCGTGCCGAGGCGACGCAGGGTGTAGGCGAGGAAGTTCTTGACGGCCGCGGGGCGGGTGTCCACGCCCACGAAGGCCCCGACCGGATCGCGCAGTGCGCCGAACTTCACGCTCAGCTGGACCCGCTCGCGGTCGCCCTCGCGAAGGGCCCGGCCGATGAGCAGCTCGTTGTCGCCCATGCCGTAGAAGTCGCCCGTGTCCAGAAGCGTGATGCCGGCGTCGATCGCCGCGTGGATGGTGGCGATGCTCTCCCTCTCGTCGGCCGACCCGTAGAGGGCCGACATCCCCATGCATCCGAGACCCAGGGCCGATACGTTGAATTCTTCGCTGCCTAGCGTGCGTGTGAACATATGAGCAGTGTAGACAATGCGATGACAGATTTCAAAACTTGTCAGTATGCAGGGGCAAGGCGATGAGGGATTGGCTCGATCCCCTTTACGAGGCGGCGGAGATGCGGGCGGTCGACTCCTGGGCGATCGACGACCAGGGCGTGCCGCCGCTCGACCTGATGGAGCGTGCGGGGCTGGGCCTCGCCCGGGTCACGGCCGCCGCGGCCCGACCCGGGCCAGTCCGGATCGTGGTCGGCAAGGGCAACAACGGGGGCGACGGCCTGGTTGCCGCGCGCCTGCTGCGTGAGGACGGGCACGAGGTGGACGTGCTCGCCGCTGCCGCGCTCGAGGACCTGCGCGGCGACGCGCGGGCCAACCTCGAGCGTCTGCCGGGGCCCGCGCCCGAGCCGTTCGCCCCTGAGCGGCTCGCGGGCTCCGGCGTGGTGGTGGACGCGCTGCTCGGCACCGGCTTCGAGGGCGTCGCCGCGCGAGCCGCTCGCCTCGGCGATGGCCGCGATCAACGGGCAGGACGCGCCCGTGGTCGCGTGTGACGTCCCGTCGGGCGTCAACGCCTCAACGGGCGAGGTGGAGGGCGAGGCCGTGGTGGCCGCCGTGACCGCCACCTTCCACGGGTCCAAGCTGGGGCTGCACGTGGAGCCGGGCAAGGAATGCGCCGGCGGGGTGGAGGTGATCGAGATCGGCATTCCACGAGGCGCGCCGGCACCGGGCGCGGCCGGCCTGATCTCGGAGCGCGCGCTCGGCCTGTACCCCCATCGCATGCGAAGCGGCTCGAAGTTCGCCTCCGGAGTCGTCGTGGTGGCGGGCGGCTCGGCCGGTCTGACCGGGGCGCCGACCATGGCCGCTCGCTCCGCCTCTCGCGCGGGCGCGGGTTACGTGCAGGTGGCGGTGCCCGCTCCGGCGCAGCCCGCCATCGACATGCGCCTGCTCGAGCAGATGAGCCGCGGGCTGCCCGACGAGGACGGCGCGCACGCGCCGGCGGGCGCCGCGATCGTCGCGGAGATGGCCGAACGGGCCGGCGCAGTGGTGCTGGGCCCGGGTCTGGGGCGCAGCGAGAGCGCGGCGGAGTTCGCGCGCCTGACGGCGGCGAGCGTCCCGATCCCGCTGCTGGTGGACGCCGACGGCCTCAACGCCCACGCCGGGCGCCCCGAGCTCTTCCGGGAGCGGGACGCGCCCACGGTGCTCACGCCGCACGAAGGCGAGCTCGGGCGGCTGCTGGGGCTCGATTCCGCGGAGATCGCCGCCCATCGTCTCCGTTATGCGCTCGAGGCTGCCCAGCGCAGCGGCGCGGTGGTGCTGCTCAAGGGCGACGACACCATCGTCGCCGCACCGGGAGCGGAGACTGCGATCAGTCCGGGCGCCACGCCTGCGCTCGCCACCGCCGGCACGGGCGACGTGCTCTCGGGGCTGATCGGTGCGCTGCTCGCCAAGGGCCTCGAGGCCTTCGAGGCCGCGGCCCTGGGCACGCTGGCCCACGCGCGGGCCGGCCTGGCTGCCGCCCGCACGATCGGCGCAGACCATGTGATGGCGGGCGACGTGATCGAGGCGCTCCCGCGCGGATTCACCGCTCCCGACTAGCATCGCGCTCCCCGTGCACATCGAGATTCCCACCCGCACCGACATCCAACGCCTGATGGCCGTGCGTCAGCCCGGCTGCGTGTCGATCTACATGCCGACGACCCCGGAGACCCCGGCGGCCGACGCCGAGCGGATCGAGCTGAAGAACCTCGCCGCGGAGGCCACCGAGCAGCTCGCCGGACCAGAGCTCGAGCGTGGCGAGCTCGGGGAGCTCGAGGAGGTGCTGGACGATCTGGTTACCGACCATTCCTTCTGGGAGCAGCAGGCCCGCAGCCTGGCCGTATTCGCCACGCCCGCGGGGGCCCGCACCTTCCGCCTGCCCAACCGGCTGACCCGCATGGTGGAGGTGTCGGATCGCTTTCACGTCAAGCCGCTGCTGCGCGCCGTGACCTTCCCGCAGGCGGCGTTCGTGCTGGCGCTCTCGCAGAACGGCGCCCGCCTGGTCGAGGTCGCCGCCGAAGCGGCGCCCGTCGAGGTCGCGGTGCCGGACATGCCGACAGACGCCGCGAGTGCGGTAGGCAAGGCGTCGCTGGGCGACCGCTCGGCGGACCGCCGAATACAGGGCTCAGAGGGCAGGAAGGTCCGCCTGCGCCAGTACGCCCGCCGAGTCGAGCAGGCGCTGCGTCCGCAGCTGGTGGGTATGGACCTGCCGCTGATCCTCGCCGCGACCGAGCCGCTGGAGTCGATCTTTCCCGCGGTCAACACCTACCCGCACCTTGCCGGCAGGGTCATCGCCGGCAATCCCGACGAGCTCAGCGCGGCCGAGCTGGGCGAGGCGAGCCGCGGCGTGCTCGACGATCTCTACGCCGAGGAGCTCGCGGGCCTGAAGGCGCGCTACGAGGCCAGCACACCGCAGGGCCGTGCGAGTGACGATCTCGGGGAGATCGCCCGCGCGGCGACCTTCGGGGCGGTCGATACGGCCTTCGTCGACATCGACACAGTGATCCCCGGCTTCGTCGACGAGGAGAGCGGCGCCATCACCACGGATGACGCCGACGACGCCGTCAACTACGGCGTGGCTGACGAGATCGCCCGGCGCGTGCTCCTCACCGGCGGCCGCGTGTTGGCCGTGCGCGGCGACGACGTGCCCGGGCGCGGCTCGGTTGCCGCGATTCTGCGCTACCCGGTTTGAGACGGGCCCTGCGATAAGGTCGCCAGCCGATGGCTGAGCTGGTCGAGGAGATCATGGATCCCGAGCCCGAGACGGTCACGCCGGACACCCCGGTGGAGGACGTCGTGCGCACGCTGCGCGAGAACGAGCTGCCCGGAGTGCCGGTGGTGGACGGCGAGGGCGGGCTGGTGGGCATCGTGACCGAGGCCGATCTCGTGCTGCCCGACGACCAGGGCGACCTGCACATCCCGCACTACATCAACCTGTTCGGGGGCACCGTGTTCCTGGAGCCGCTCGGGCGCTTCGAGGATCGCCTGCGCAAGGCGTTCGCGTCCAAGGCATCGGACATGATGACCAAGGACCCCGACTCGGTGAGCCCGGACACCACCGTTCGCGAGGCGGCCCGGCTCATCCACGAGTCCGGGCACAACCGCCTGCCGGTGGTTAAGGATGGGCGTCTCGTGGGCGTCGTGACGCGCGTGGACGTGCTGGGCGCCCTCGCGGCGTGAGCGGGCCCGAGCGCGCTCTCGCCCGCATCGACGTCGGCGCAATCGAGCGCAATTGCGCCCGCCTGCCGGGCGAGCTGTGTGCCGTCGTCAAGGCGGAGGGGTACGGCCATGGCTCCGTGGAGGCCGCCGACGCAGCGCTGGCCGGCGGCGCCACCTGGCTCGCAGTGGCCACGGCAGGGGAGGCGCTCGCGCTGCGCGCCCACGGCATCGCGGTGCCGGTGCTGGTGATGGGAGCGCTCAGCCGTGCCGATCTGCAACGGGCGATCGAGGCCGAGGCCGACGTGGTGGCCTGGACCGACGAGGTGGCCGAGGCTGCGCCGCGGGTGCACGTGAAGCTCGACACCGGCATGGGGCGACTGGGCACCAAGGATCGCGACCGTGCACTGGAGCTCGCCCGGCGCCCGAACGTCGTTGGCCTCATGACCCATTTCGCCACCGCGGACGAGCCCGGTGACGACCTCTTTCCGCGCCAGCTCGAGGCCTTCCGGGGCTTCGTGGAGGAGGTCGGCCGTGACGACCTGCGCGTTCACGCGGCCAACAGCGCCGCGGCGCTGCGCGAGCCGGCCACCCACTTCGACATGGTGCGCTGCGGCGTGGCCATCTACGGCATGGACCCGTTCGGGGCAGACCCCGCCGATCAGGGACTCGAGCCGGCGCTGTCGCTCCACTCCTACGTGGCCGCGGTCAAGCACTTCGACGAGGGCGACAGCGCGGGCTACGGGCGCAGCTGGCGCGCAGAGGCGCCGAGCTGGGTGGCGACGATCCCGATCGGCTACGGAGACGGCTGGCGGCGTGGTCTCTCAAACCGCCACGAGGTGCTCATCGGCGGGCGCCGCCACCGCTCAGTGGGGACGGTGAGCATGGACAACATCACCGTCGAGCTCGGCCCCGACACCGGGGTGCAGGTGGGCGACGAGGTGGTCCTCATCGGGATCCAGGGAGAGGAACGCATCCTTGCCGAGGAGGTGGCCCGCGAGCTCGAGACGATCAACTACGAGGTCACCTGCGGCCTGTCGGCCCGGGTGGCCCGCGAGCACTTCCGGTGAGCCGCGCGTGGATCGTTGGCGGCGCGGTCCGCGACGACCTGCTCGGTCGCGAGGTCACCGACGTGGACATCGTCGTGGAGGAGGGACACGAGAACGCCGCCCGGGCGCTCGCCGGCCACCTGGGCGGTCCGGTGTTCCAGCTCTCGGAGGCATTCGGAGCGTGGCGGGTGATCGACCGGCGCGGGGGACGCGTCTACGACCTGTCGGCCTTACATGGCGGAGGCATCGAGGAGGACCTCGCACGGCGTGACTTCAGCGTGAACGCGATGGCCCGGCCCCTCGCCGGCTCCTCGCCGCAGGCGCTAGTGGCCGGAGCGGCCGCGGTGGGGGCCCAGGGTGAGCCGATCGACCCGCTGTCCGGGCGCGCCGACCTCGAAGCCGGGGTGCTTCGGGTGCTCGGGCGCGGAGGCGTACGAGGCGGACCCGCTACGGCCGCTGCGCCTGGCGCGCTTCGCCGCCGAGCTGGGCTTCACGCCCGACTCCGAGACCGAGCGGCTCACCGAGCGGGCCGCACCGCGCGTGGCCGAGGCGGCGGGGGAGAGGGTGTTTGCGGAGCTGCGCCGGCTCCTGCTCGCCCCCGGTGTGCTGCACGGGCTCTCGCTCGCCGACCGGCTCGGGCTGCTGCGAGCAGTGCTCCCCGAGCTGGTCGACCTGCACGACGTCGAGCAGAGCCAGTACCACCACCTCGACGTGTACGGCCACACGATGGAGGTGCTGGAGCGTCTGATCGAACTGGAGGCGCAGGCGAGCGGCCGGCTGCGCGCCACTCTCGACGAGCCCCTCGCTGACGAGCTGACGCGCGGGCAGGCGTTGCGCTTCGGTGCGCTGCTGCACGACATCGGCAAGCCGGCGACGCACGCGGTCCGCGAGGACGGGCGGGTGACCTTCATGGGCCACGACCGCCTCGGCCAGCAGATGATCGGAGAGCTCGCGCGCCGCCTGCGCACGAGCACGCGCCTCGCCGCGTTCGTCGGAGACCTTGCGCGTCACCACCTCGTCCTCGGCTTTCTCGTCCATGAACGGCCCCTGGACCGACGCGACGTGTACCGCTACCTCGAGCGCACGTGTCCGGTCTCTGTCGAGGTCACCCTGCTCTCCTGCGCCGACCGCCTTGCGACGCGCGGGCGCAAGGCCGACGCGGCCATCGCGGCCCACCTCGAGCTCGCCGATCAGCTGATGGAGGCCGCTCTCGACTGGCGCGAGGATGGCCCCCCGCGGCCACCCCTGCGCGGCAGTGAGCTTGCCCGCGAGCTCGGCCTCGAGCCGGGACCCGAATTGGGCCGCCTGCTCGCTCAGCTCACCGAGGCCGCGTACGCCGGTGAGGTGCAGACGCGCGACCAGGCGCTCGCCTTCGCCCGCGCCCTGCGCGACAATCCCGCCCGGTGATTGTCGACTGCGCGATCTACGAGGAGGGCCTGCGCCGCGACGGCACGGTGGAGCTCGAGCACGCATACAAGGAGAGGCGCGAGGACGGCAACTTCGTGTGGATCGGCCTGCACGAGCCGTCGGCGACGGAGTTCGATTCGCTGACCCGCGAGTTCGAGCTGCACCCGCTGGCCGTGGAGGACGCCATAAATGCGCATCAGCGTCCCAAGCTCGAGGTCTACGGCGACATGGTCTTCCTCGTGTTGAAGACGGCGCGCTACGTGGATCCTGAGGAGGTGATCGAGCTCGGTGAGCTGCTGGTGTTCCTCGGCCACGACTTCGTGATCACCGTGCGTCACGGCGAGGGCAGCGCGCTGAAGGACGTCCGAGAGGACCTCGAGCACGACCGAACGAAGCTGCGCTGCGGGCCCGGCGCCGTGCTTCATGCCATCCTCGACCGCGTGGTCGACGACTATGCCCCGGCCATCGAGGGCCTCGAGAACGACATAGACGAGGTCGAGGCCGAGCTGTTCTCCGGCGGGCGTTCCAACCCCGCGCAGCGGGTCTACCGGCTCCAGCGCGAGGTGCTCGAGTTCCGCCGCGCCACGGCACCGCTCGTCGACCCGACCGACCGCCTGGCCGCGGGTCACTACGCCCAGGTGCACCCGGAGATCCGCAACTACTTCCGCGACGTCAACGACCACCTGATCCGGGTGCGCGACCAGCTGGACGGGATGCGCGACCTGCTCCAGTCGAGCCTCCACGCCAACCTCGCCCAGGTGGCCGTGCGCCAGAACGACGACATGCGCAAGATCTCGGCGTGGATCGCCATCGTTGCCGTGCCGACCGCGGTGGCCGCGATCTACGGGATGAACTTCGAGGAGATGCCGGAGCTCACCTGGAGCTTCGGCTACCCGCTCGTCCTCGGCTTCATGGCCTGCGTCTGCGTCGTCCTGTTCTGGCGCTTCAAGCGCTCGGGCTGGCTCTGAACACTAAGGTTGCCGCCCCATGACCGACGACTGCATCTTCTGCAAGATCGTGGCGGGCGAGCTGCCCGCGGAGATCGTCCAGGAGGACGAGCACACGCTCGCGTTCATGGACATCAACCCCTGGACGCGCGGGCATGCGCTGGTGATCCCGCGGCACCACTCGAAGAACCTCTACGAGGCGCCGGAGGAGGACCTGAGTCGTGCGTCGCACGCCTCCAAGCGGCTCGCCCTGACCATGCGCGACCGGCTCGGCGCCGCCGGCATCAACCTGCTCAACTGCTGTGAGCCGGCCGCCTGGCAGACGGTGTTTCACCTGCATTTACACGTGATCCCTCGTTACGACGACGATCCCCTTCAGCTGCCGGTGCGCCCCCGCCCCGTCGAGGCGGGCGAGCTTGCCCAGGTGGCGCAGGAGATCCGCGGTGGCTGAGCGGGCGCGCCTCGAGCGCGACGGAGACGTGGGCATCCTGGTGATCGACGATCCGCCCCTCAACCTGTTCGGCGCGGAGATGACGCACGACATCCAGGCCGCGCTCGACGCGACTGACGGCCTGCGCGCGCTTCTCGTCCGGGCCGAAGGCGAGTACTTCACGGGCGGGGCGGACGTGAACGTCTTCCACGGGCTGACCCGCGCGCAGGCGGAGGAGTTCACAGATTCGCTCCAGGGGATCACCCACCGGATCGAGGATCTGCCCTTCCCGACGCTGGCGTCGGTGCACGGCCTGTGCCTGACCGCCGGGCTCGAGCTGTCGCTGGCCTGCGACATGATCTGGGCGGCCGAGTCGGCCAGCTTCGGGCTCGTCGAGGCGGTGGTGGGCCTGACCCCGCTGATGGGTGGGACCCAGCGCATGGCCGAGCGTGCCGGACCGGCGCGGGCGCGCGAGTTCGTGATGGGCGCCGGCCTTTACGATGCGGCCACGCTCGAACGCTGGAACGTAATCAACCGCGTTCTCCCCGACGCCGACCTGGCCGAGAAGTCGCTTCGCTTCGCCCAGCGCCTGGCGGCCGGACCGACGCTCGCCCACCAGGCCACCAAGCGGATCGTGCGGGCCACCCTCGACGAGGGCGTGCGCGGCGCCGACGCCCGCACGGCGGCGATTGCGGCGCCTCTGTTCGAGACCGAGGATCTGCAGCAAGCGGTGAAGGAGTTTCTCGCGCAGGGTCCCGGCCACGCGACCTTCGAAGGCCGCTAGGTACTTCCGCCGCGCTCCCCTGGTAGCGTCCCGTCTGTACGGGCCGGCAAGTCCGGCGTAGTTGAAACATGCAGGTGCCGTGGTACGGGATTCGCTTTTTGCAGGACCGGCCGGGCACAAGCAGGAAGGGGCATTGCGTGCCTACCGGAACCGTCAAGTGGTTCAACGACGAGAAGGGCTACGGGTTCATCACGCCGGATGACGGCGACCGTGACCTGTTCGTCCACTACACGGGAATCGACGGCCAGGGCTTCAAGTCGCTCGCCGAGAACTCCAAGGTCGAGTACGAGGAAGAGACGGGCGACAAGGGCCCCAAGGCGGTGAACGTTCGCGCGATCTGAGTGGGAGACCACCAGCGCGCCGCCGGCTGTGCCCAAGGAAGAGAAGATCGAGATGGAGGGCGAGATCCTGGAGGCCCTCCCAAACACCATGTTCAAGGTCCAACTCGACAATGGGCACGAGGTTCTCGGGCACATTTCGGGAAAGATGCGGAGGCACTACATCCGCATCCTTCCCGGCGACAGGGTCAAGATCGAGCTGTCGCCGTACGACCTCGACCGCGGGCGGATCACCTATAGGTACAAGTAGGACGCCGCAACTCGTTCGGAAGAGGGGTGTTTCACCCCTGGCCATGAAGCGAATCTTCCTACTGACATCCCTACTGGCGGTGGCACTCGTGCTGCCGCAAGGTGCATCCGCCCGCATCGTCGAGCTCGGCGCCACCGCCCAGCCGGCGACGCCGAGCTGCCCGGCCGACCCATGCGTGGCCGTGGTGCAGGTGACCGGCTACCAGGGCCGGTCCACCGGCGGGCCGAAGAACCCGTACTACATCCGCCGTGACGGCTACATCACGGCGTTCACCGTGACGCTCGCGGCCCCCACCGCGGAGCAGTCCGCGTTCTTCAACGACAACTACGGCTCACCGGCCGCGGTACGCCTGTCGGTGCTGCGCCGCGGAGAGACGCGTAAGACCCGTCTGGAGCACCGGCTCGTCCAGCAGTCGGATCTGTTCGAGGTCGACGACTACTTCGGCTCGAGCCCGACGTTCGTGCTGGACCCGCCCCTGCGCGTCCGGAAGGGCAACTGGATCGCCCTCACCGTGCCCACGTGGGCGCCCATGCTGTCGATCAACCTGGGCAAGTCGGACTGGTGGCGCTCTTCGAGGGCCAAGGGAAGCTGCGAGCCGCCGCGCAGCCTGCGGCAGTTCTCCATGGAGGAACTGCGCGAGATCAAGCGCTTCGGCTGCACGTACACCAAGGCGCGCCTGATGTACACGGCCACCTACATCCCCGACAACCGGCCCACGACGCCCGCCGACGAGGAATAGGGAAGTGCTCGCGCGCACCGCGCGCTCGCCGAGTAGGAGTGCTCGCGCTCGCCGAATAGGCGCAGAGCCTCTTCTCCGGGGCTTCCCATCGCGGTAGCATCGACTTAGTGACCACCGAGGGGTGGATCTTCATGGTCGGATTCCGCGTGTTCGACGTCGGGCTGCTGATCGTCTGGTTGATCTGGTTTTTCCGCCTGCGCGACGACGACGATGACTCGCGGGGCGACGACGGCGGAGGCGGCGAGGGGCCCGGCCCGCGACCCCGGGACGACGGTCCTGGCGGTGACGGCATCCGCCTTCCGCTCGGTCCTTGGGGACTCGGGCGTGGACGTGACCGCGAGCATTCCGGCCCGGGCCGGCCGCACAGGCGGCGTGGAGCTGAGCCGAGCGTGCCCTCGCCGGCGCGCGTCCGAAGGCCGCGCTCACCTGTGCCCACCCACCGTCAGGTCTGAATTCCAGCGGGTCAGCGGCCGTGTTTGGTGATAGGTTCGCCGCCGTGATCGACTTTGGGCTGGTTGAAGAGCCAGTCGATGAGGGAACCCACGTCGTATCGCTCCGGGGGGAAATCGACGCTCATACGGCGCCCAAGCTGGGCAGCCACCTGTTCGGGCTGGCCGAGGAGGGCGCCCGGGGGGTGGTGGTCGACCTGTCTGAGGTCACCTTCATGGACTCCACCGGCATCGGCGTGCTGATGAACGCGCTCAGGCACATGAACCTGAGGCGCTGCGCCCTGGTGCTCGTGTGCCCGACCGAGCGAGTGCTGCGCCCCTTCCAAGTCACGGGGCTGGTCAGCCACCTCACGATCTTCGAGTCGCGGGAGCAGGCGCTCGGCTGCCTGGCCTAGCCGGCCGGATCCTCAGCCGCAGGCGCCGGGGTTCTCGTTGCAGAACTCCTCGAAGCGCTCGGCCGGGCTGTCGGCCGGGGGTGGGCTGTCGCTGTCGGGCGTGTCCGCCGGCGGCTCGGTCTCCGGAGCAGGTGTGCCACCGCCGGTGGAGGGCGGGGTCGTCTCCGGAGTCGTCGGGGCGGGCTCCGGTGTCGGCTCCGTGACCGTGGGCGCCGGCGTGGTCTCGGTGGCCTCGTCCTGCGGCGCGGCCAGATCGGGCAGCGTGCGAGGTCGTGTCCGAGCCGCTGTCGTCGTCGCCCCCGCAGCCGACGAGCGCTACGGCGACGAGGATCGCTGCGGCGAGCGCCCTCAGCGCTCGACGGCCGGAAGACGCCGGCCACAGTGCGGGCAGTCGTTCAGGTCCTTCTGCACGAGCTGCTCGAGCGAACACCCACACATCCTCAGGTTCTCCACGGCCTACGGCAGGTCGCTGGGGGAGGGGGCAAGCGGGAGCAGACGCCCCGACGACCTTCAGCTCCTCGCCGGATTCGTGGTCGACGTACGTGTGGCCGGGCTCGACCTCGCGGATCACCTCGCGGTCGGAGCGCGCGCGCAGCCGGTACTTCTGGCGGGCAGGCATGAGGCGGACACAATAGCGTCCGCACCGATGAGAATTCTGGTCTTCCATAGCTACCTGATGCGGGGCACGGGCAGCAACATCTACAACGCCGAGCTCGTCCGTGCCCTGGCTCGCCTGGGTCACGAGGTGCACCTGTTCTGCCAGGACCCCGGCTGGGACGCGCCGGACGGGGTGACTGTCCACGTGCCCGACATCGGGCGAGTGCTCCCGCTCTACGTGGCGGACCAGTACGACGGCTTCGACGCCAAGCCGTACCCGGAGCTGACCGAAGCCGAGCTCAGCCACTATCTCGACGCGAACGTGGCCGCCGTGCGGGACGCGCCCACGCCCGACGTGGCGCTGGCGAACCATCTGGTCATGGCGCCGGTCGTCCTGGCGCGAGGGCTCGCGGACCGGGCGCCTTACGCGGTGAAGGTGCACGGCAGCGCCCTCGAGTACACCGTGCGTCCCAACACGGAGCGCTTCCTGCCCTACGCGCTCGAGGGCCTCCGCAACGCCGCCGGGGTGCTGGTGGGCTCGAGCCACACCGGCGCACTCGCTCTGGGAGGTGCTGTCGGACGAGCCCGAGCCTGCCCGACCGCACGCGGCTGGGCCCGCCCGGGGTCGACATCCACACCTTCCGGCCGAGCGACGATCCGCCGGCGGGACTGAAGAGGCTGGCGGCGAAGCTCGAGCAGACGACTCCGCGGCGTCCTGGGGCGGCGAGGCAGGCGCGGCGCGAGGCGCTGCTCCAGCTCGACCCGGCGCGCGACCGGATCGTCAGCTACGTGGGCAAGCTGATCGTCTCCAAGGGCCTCGACCTGCTGTTCGCGGCCTGGCCGCTGGTGGTGGCGAAGGTGCCCGACGCCAGGCTCGTGATCGTCGGATTCGGCACCTACCGCGAGGCCCTGACCCGCTTCGTCGAGGCGCTCCGCACCCAGGACATGGACGCCCTGCGGGACATCGCCGCACGCGGCCGCGAGCTCGAGGGCGGGCCGACGGGGGAGCTCCGGTACCTGAACGCGTTCCTCGACACGCGTCGGCTCCGAGTGGCTGGACGCCGCGCCCGTCGCGGCCGAGCGGATCCACTTCACCGGGCGGCTCGAGCACGAGGACCTTCCCGACCTGCTTCCGGCCTGCGAGGCCCAGGTGATGCCGTCGACCTTCCCCGAGGCGTTCGGCATGGTGGCCGCCGAGGCCGCGGCGTGCGGCGCGTTCCCGCTGTCCGCGAACCACTCGGGGATGGCCGAGGTCACGGCCATGCTGGCGCCCGGCCTCGACGAGGAGCTGCGGCCGCTGTTGTCCTTCGATGTCGGGCCCGGATCGGTCCGCCAGATCGCCTCCAACCTGGTCGACTGGCTGCAGCTCGACCCCGCGGAGCGCGAACGCGCCAAGGCGGCGCTGGCCGACGAGGCGGCCCGCCAGTTCGCCTGGGAGAGCGTCGCCGAGCGAGTGATCTTGGCGGCTCAGGGACAGCTCGACACGCTTCCCCGTCCGACTCCCGTAGCGGATAATGTACGCGCCCCGTGAGCCTCGCCCGGAACACGGTCAAGCTGGTTCTGGCCGCCCTCTGCGCGGCTCTGGTGGCGCTGCCGCTGGCGGCCTGCGGGCGCGAGGAGGAGGACGACCTGTCCGCGGGCAAGGCGCAGTTCGTCGAGAAGTGCGGCTCGTGCCACACCCTCAACCGGGCCGGCACCGCAGGGCACCCAGGGCCCCAACCTGGATGACTCGTTTGCGGCCGCGCTGTCGGACGGGATGGACCGCGACACGGTCAAGGGGATCGTCGAGGGTCAGATCCTCCATCCGCGCGTGAACAGCTCGATGCCGGCGGGACTCGTGCAGGGACAGAGTGCGGCCGACGTGGCGGCCTACGTCGCCTACGCGAGCGGCCGCTCGGGCGAGGATCAAGGAGCACTCGCCGAGGCCGGCCTGGCGTGACGCCAAGACCGGAGAGCAGATCTTCACCGCCGCGGGTTGCGCCAGCTGCCACACCTTCCAGCCGGCGGGCAGCCAGGCCAACATCGGGCCGAACCTCGACGAGCTCGCCGCGGCCGCGGGCGACCGCGAGCCCGGCAAGTCGGCCGAGGACTACGTCCGCGAGGCGATCCTCCAGCCGGACGCGTTCACCGTGGAGGGCTTCAACCAGGGCGCGATGCCCTCATACGAGGGGCGGTTGACGGACGCGCAGGTCGACGCGCTGACGGAGTACCTGCTCAACCCTTGAGGCTGGGCCGAGGCGCGGCTGCTCCGCGAATGGGCGCAGTGAATGGCTCACACTGTCTGCCTACAGCGGGACGGTGGAACCCGGGCCGGCCGGGACTACCCCTTCCCCAGCAATCGTGGGCGCTTCTGAACGCCAGTCCGGCGAGCGCCGCTTCAGCGCACCAATCCAGCAACGCCTCCTGCAGCTCGGGCGTCGCCGCCCCCACCAGGCCGTGGGCTCGCCGTCCAGGTCGGCCACCACCCCGCCTGCCTCCTCCACGATGAGGCGGCCCGCGGCCCAGTCCCACGCGTTCAGCCCGCGCTCGTAGTAGGCGTCCACGCGGCCCGGCGGCGAGGTAGGAGAGATCCAAAGCCGCCGCGCCGGCGCGGCGGATGTCGCGCACGCGCGGCAGCACGCTCGAGGAGCAGCTCGGCCTGGCGGGCCCGGCGCTCGGGCTCGTAGGAGAAGCCGGTGGCCACCATTGCGCGGGCGAGCTCCGTTCGGCTCACCCGACACCCCGATCGGCGCTCGCCGTTCAGCCCTGCGCGCACCCTCGCCGCGCACGGCGGCGAAGCACTCGTCGCCCACCGGGTCGAGCACCACTCCCGCGGCCACGCCGCCGTCGTCCTCGAGCGCCACGCTCACCGCCCAGGCCGGGAAGCCGTACAGGAAGTTCACGGTGCCGTCGAGGGGGTCGACCAGCCACCTCCGGCCGCTCGCCGCGCTCACGTCCGAGCCCTCCTCGGCCAGCAGGCCGTCGCCGGGCCGCTCCGCCTCGAGCAGCTCGCGGATCACGCGCTCCGCATCGCGGTCGGCGTCGGACACCAGGTCGGTGTCGGACGACTTGGAGCCGAGCCCCTCGGGGGGTCTGCCGTAGTAGGACAGCAGCACCTCCGCCCCGGCGCGAGCCGCTCGCTCGGCGAGCTCGAGATCCGCGCGCTCGCCGGCGCGCTCACGACAGTGCGCGTACCGCGAACACCACTGCCAGCAGCACCCCGACGACCACGAGCACGTAGATCAGAAAGCGAAAGGCGTCCTGCTCGGAGCGCAGCGGATTGAGCACGCGCTGTCGCTCAGAGGAGATAGATCGTGCTGAACACGACGATCCACATCACGTCGACGAAGTGCCAGTAGATGCCCGGGACCTCGACGCCCCTGTGCTCCTTTGCGGAGAAGTGGCCGCGGAACGCCCTGATGGTGGCGAAGGTCAGGAGCGTGAGCCCCACGAAGACGTGGGCCCCGTGCAGGCCGGTCAGCGAGTAGAAGATCGTGGTCTGCGCGTTCTCGGAGATCGCGAAGCCGATGTTGAAGTACTCGTTGATCTGAATCGTCAGGAAGGTCAGCCCGAGCAACGCGGTGGTGAACAGGCCCATCTTCATCGCGCGGTGGTTGTCGTTGCGCGCGCCCTCCAGCGCCCAGTGCATCGTGAAGCTGGAGGAGACCAGGATGGCGGTGTTCACGCCGGCGACCGCCACCGGGAGCTCGTTGCCGTCGAAGGGGAACCACTGCGCCTCGTTCACGACCCGGATGAAGAAGTAGGCCGTGAAGAACGCTCCGAAGAGCATGATCTCCGAGATGATGAAGAGCAGCATCCCGAGGAACTGCGCCTCGACTCGCGAGGAGACGTTGGCGGGCGGCGGGCCGTGATGGTCGTCGTGCGCGGCGTGGCCGGCGGCGACGGAGGCGGACTCCATCAGGCCTCACCCGACTCGACGATGTGCTCGACCGGCTTGCCCGTGGAGGCCTCCACCCGGCCGACCAGGTCGGCCCGCAGCCAGCCCGAGCGTGTCTCGGGGAAGGTCGAGATGACGATGTCGTCGGGACCGTAGAACTGGAGCGCGTTCTGGATCGCGGTGTACGGGTCCGGGTGCACGACCTGGCCGACGGCCTGCAGGCCCGCCGCCTCGAGCTCGGCGAGCATGTGCGCGAGGCGCTTGGCGGCGTCGTCCTCCGCGTCGCCGTTCCCAGCCTGCCTGGGGCGCGATCACGATGAAGCGCCGCGGCTCCTCGCTGGCCTTCGCCTTGAGGGTCTCGAGCAATTCCGCGCCGCCCATCGTCTGGTTGGCGACCACCAGCGTGCGCTTGACGTCGTCGCGCTCGGTGTCGAGGTCGACCACCACGTGCTCCACCGGCCGCCGGGTGGCGCGCGCCAGGCGGTCGACCAGGCCCTGGCGCAGCCAGCCCGAGCGCGTCTCGGGATGGGTGGAGACGATGATCTCGTCGTAGTCGTTGTCTCCGAGCGCGTCCATCACCGCGGAGTAGGGATCCGGATCCATGATCTCGCCGGTGGCCTCGATGCCCTCCTCGCGCAGCAGCGCGATCGTCATGCGCAGCCGGTTCTCGGCGGCGTCGCGGATGTGGTCGGCGTAGATCACGTAACCGTGCTTGGGCTGGTTCTGCGGGGAGATCACGTGGACCTCGACCTCGTCGCCGGCCGCGTGGCGCTGGACCGCCTCGATCAGCGGCTTGCCGGCAACCGTCTCGTTGGCCACTACGAGGATCCGCTTCATGGCTCAGTGGGTGGCGGTGCGCCGCCCCCTCCGGCCGGGGTGGGCACGGCGCGGGCGTGCGCTCCTTGAATACCGCGTGCACCGCTCCGGGAACGCCGTACTCGTAGGGGCCGCCGACCACCGTCGGGATCTCGTCGAAGTTGAACACCGGCGGGGGCGACGACACCTGCCACTCGATCGAGTGAGCGCGCCACGGGTTGCCCGGCGCCAGCGGGCCATGGCGCCACGAGGCGATCATGTTGTAGAGGAAGATCAGGAACGACAGGCCGAAGATGAAGGCCGAGATCGAGATGATCGCGTTCCAGGTGGCGAACTGCTCGGCGTAGTCGGCAACGCGCCGTGGCATTCCGTCGATGCCGACGAAGTGCATCGGCCCGAAGGTGAGGTTGAAGAAGACGAACGAGAGCCAGAAGTGGATTCGGCCGAGCGTCTCGTCGTACATCCGCCCGGTCATCTTCGGGAACCAGTGGTAGAGCCCGGCGAAGATCGTGAACACCGAACCGCCGAAGAGCACGTAGTGGATGTGGGCGACGATGAAGTAGGTGTCCGACACGTGGATGTCGAACGGCACCACCGCGAGCATGATGCCGCTGATCCCGCCCAGCGTGAACATCGTGATGAAGCCCAGCGCGAACAGCAGCGGTGTTCGCATGTGGATCACGCCCCGCCACAGCGTGGCCAGCCAGGAGAAGATCTTGATGCCCGTTGGTATGGCGATGAGCATCGTCGTGATCATCATCGGTACCCGCAGCCAGCTCTGCATGCCCGACACGAACATGTGATGGGCCCAGACGGTGAACCCGAGGATCACGATCGCCACCAGCGAGAACGCCATCATCCGGTAGCCGAACACCGGCTTGCGGGCGTGGGTCGAGATGACCTCGCTGATGATTCCGAAGCCCGGGCAGCATCATGATGTAGACGGCCGGGTGCGAGTAGAACCAGAAGACGTGCTGGTACATCGAGCACGTCCCCGTTGGCCGCCGGGGTGAAGAACTCGGTGCCGAGCGTGCGGTCCAGCAGGACCATGAACTGCGAACCGGCGATGAACGGGGTTGCGATGACCACCAGCAGTGAGGTGGTGAAGTTGGCCCACACGAGCAGCGGCATGCGCCAGAACGTCATGCCGGGCGCACGCATCGTGATGATCGTGACCAGGAAGTTGAGCGCGGTGGCGATCGACGACGCGCCCGCGAACTGCACTCCCAGCGTGAAGAACTGCTGGCCCAGCGGAGCCTCGGTGGAGAGCGGCGCGTACGCGGTCCAGCCGGTGGCGAAGGCGCCGCCCTCGGCGAAGTAGGACGCCATCATCATCGTGCCGGCCACCGGCAGCATCCAGTAGGAGAGCGCGTTCAGGCGCGGGAAGGCCATGTCCGGCGCCCCGATCATCAGCGGGATCACGTAGTTCGCGATACCGGCGAAGACCGGGATGATGAACAGGAAGATCATCAGCGAGGCGTGGACCGAGAACAGGCCGTTGTAGGTGTTGGGGTCCACGAACTGCGTGCCCGGCTGGGCCAGCTCGGCGCGGATGAGCATGGCCATCAGCCCACCCGCCACGAAGAAGAACATCGTGGTGCAGATGTATTGGATGCCGATGACCTTGTGGTCGGTGTTGACGCGGAAGTAGTCCTTCCACGAGTAGGCGCCGTGCCCCGAGTGGTCCTCCGGGACGGTGGGGGCGCCCGAGGCCCAGCGGAACCAGTAGTCGAAGCAGCCGATGCCGACGAGGAAGCCGAGCGGAGCGACGACCAGCCCGCCCACCGTGATGATCGCGTCCCAGTCCCACAGCGGCTCGTAGCCGTACAGCGAGCGCACGAGCACCACCAGGCCGAGGCCGAACCCGAAACCGAGCACGATCCCCAGCACGGCGCGATACCAGCCCGGGTGCGATGAGCCTATGCGTCAACGTCATTCCTGAGCCTCCAGAAGGTACTTCACGAGGGCGTCGAGCTCAGCGTCCGACAGCTGCGAGCCGTAGTCCTGCGGCATGACGCCGTCGCCGAAGCCCTCCACGACCTTGGCGCCGGGATCGACTGATCGACTCCTTGATGAGGCGGCGTCGGCCTGCGTGATGTTGTCGAGGTCGAGGGACCCACGGTGCCCTGGGCGCCGGCGGCCGCCAGCTGGTGTGACAGCCGCCGCAGCCGTTGCCGGTGAAGACCTGCTCACCCTCGGCGCTCGCAGTCTGGCCGCCGCCCCCGCCGCCGCCACCGCCTCCGCCGCCGCCCCCGCCGCCCTCGGCCTGCTCACCGCGCTCGGCGACCCAGGCGTCGTAGTCGTCGCGTGGGCACGACGCGCACGAACGCACGCATGGTGGAGTGGCCGAGCCCGCACAGCTCCGTGCAGACCACCTCCCAGTCGCCGGTGCGGTCGGGCGTGACCCGCACGCGCGTGGTCAGGCCGGGAACCGCGTCCGACTTGAGGCGGAACTGCGGCACCCAGAAGGAGTGGATCACGTCCTTGGTCCTGATCCGAAAGTCGACCGGCCGGTCCACCGGCAGGACGAGCTCGTTCGCGTTGACGTTCTCCTCGGGGTACTCGAAGGTCCACGCGAACTGCTGGCCGGTGACCTTGACCACCAGCTCATCCGGCTGCTTGGCCTCGATGTCGTCGAGCACGATCCACCCGTAGATGGCCAGCGCCGTGACCATGATGAAGGGGACGGTCACCCAGATGATCTCGAGGCGGGTGTTGCCGTGGATGGGCGGGCCGTCGCCCATGTCGCCCGGCTTGGCGCGGAAGCGCACCACCGAGTAGATCGCAATCGTCATCACGAGGACGAACACCGGGACCGAGCAGATCAGGAGGACGTCGTAGAGGGTGTCGATGTCACGGGCGGCGGTGGACCCCTCTGCCGGAAACCAGTCGATCAGGAGGCTGATTCCGATGCCGATCAGCGAGGCGATGACGCCGATGGCCATCATGCGCGCCACCGGGTGCTTCTCTCCTGCGAGGCGCGGGTCGGTCTCGGGCGGGCCCTTGGCCGTGTCCTGCGCGATCCGCTCCCTCTCGCTCACGGCGCGCGAGTCTATTGGCTCATCCCGATGCACGCGACGCAGGCGCGCGCCATCTCCCGGGGCCGTTCAGCGCTCTCGCGCGCCCCAGCGGGCGATCATGCGGCGGTACTCGGCAAAGGCCGGTTTGCGGCTGTAGTCATCGCGCAGAAGCCCCGAGTGAGACTGCCAGCCAGCGCGCCGAGGAGTTGTTGTCGCGCAGGTTGAACCAGCGCAGGTCGGTGAGGCCGTAGGCCCCGCGGAACGCGTGCGCCGACCCGACCAGCTCCCGCAGCAGGCCGCGCTGAGCGGACTCGCTTCGGCCCGGCGGCGTGCTGCCCGTATAGACGCCCATCTCCTCGATCCGCAGCGGAACGCGGCGGCCGAAGCCGGCAAGCGGCATGAAGCATTCGCGCGTCTGGGCGAGCCCCTCGAGCAGTGCGTCGCCGGCGTCCACGAGGTGGGCGGGCAGGAGCAGGCCCGGGGCGTAGGTGCCGGGGTAGATGTCGAGGCCAACCCAGTCGGTGTGGCCGCGCAGACGCTTTCCGCCAAGCGTCGCCCAGCCGGCGCCAGAAGGCCGCGTCACCGGGCCCGCCCAGGCGCCACGCGTAGTTGAAGCCGATCTCCTGATGGCCGTAGCCGAGCCGCCGCGAGGTTCGCTTGGCCTCGATCACGCCCTTCACCAGCGCCTCGGGAGCGCGCTTGTAGGCGCCGTCCGAGGTGTTGGGGGAGAAGGTCAGATTCACCTCGTTGGTGATCTGCAGCCCGGTGACCAGGCGGTTGGGGCCGAAGGCGCGCACGACGCGGCGGACGTATGCGAGCCAGCGGCGCGAGGTCACCGTCGTCGGCCGGCCGGGGGTGGTAGCGCACCTGCAGCTCGACCTCGATGCCATGCCGGGTGAAGCGACGGGCCAGCCGCTTGAAGCGCGCGATCCCGCGCGCGCCCGTCGGCCATGAACAGGCGGTTGAGGCGCACCGCGAAGCGGGTTCGGGGGTCGCCGCGCAGGGCCAGCACGGCGGCGTCGCGCCGGTCCGGGTCCTCGGCAACGAGGGAGGTGCTCTGTCCTGCGTCCGCCGTCTCCCGCGGGCCGCGGCCCGATTCCGAAGCGCAGCCGCGGGCCGCCGCGCGGGCTCTCGTTGGCGTAGCTCTCCGAGCAGTCGGGGTCCGGCAGGCTCGGCGGGGGCGTGCGCGTGGGCGGCATCGCTCCGCCGGCGTCGAGCGGCACCGCGCCGGCCGGGCGCGGCCATCAGCAGAAACGCCGCCAGCGCTGGCGGGGACGACCCTCATGGGGCCGAAGTTGTAGCGGTGCCGCTACGCCGCGAGCTGTTGCGAGGCCTGCCGCGATGCGACCGGCCCGGAGCCATTGGCGCCGCGGAACGACGAGGGCGGAGCGCCGTGACTGCGACGGAACGCCTTGGCGAACTGGGCCGCCTGGCGGTAGCCCACGGCCGCCGCCACCTCCTGCACCGAGAGCGAGCCCTCGCGCAGAAGCTCCGCGGCTCGCGACATCCGCACCCGCTGCAGCTCACGGCGGAAGCTCGTGTTGCCGGCCTCGGCGAAGGAGCGCTGCAGCTGACGTCGCGACGTGGCGATCTCGTGAGCCACCAGCGACGAGCGAGAGCTCCTCGTTGGCGTATTCCTCCTCGATCACCCGGAGCGCGTCCCGGTAGAGCTCGGAGCGTCGGTAAACGGTCGATTGGCGCATTTCACAACGTGGTACGACCGGGCACCTCCAGCGGATCATGGGGTACATTGGCTTATGCCGATCGTCACGAGCACCTGAAGGGAGACGCATGAAGGTCCGGGCAGGGATGAGCGATGTCGTACTGACCGTGAACCCGGGTCATTCGCTTCGTGACGCCGCGCGAGCGATGGCCGAACGCAGGGTGGGCGCTGCCGTCGTGATCGATCCCGAGCAGCCCGGGCCGGGCATCATCACCGAGCGCGACATCCTGCAGTCCGTCGGCGGGGGCCAGGATCCAGACCAGGAGCTCGTGGCCGACCACCTCTCCCCGGAGATCACGTTCGCGGCCCCGGATTGGTCACTCGAGCGGGCGGCCGAGGCGATGGTCCGCGGCGGCTTCCGGCATCTCGTGGTGGTCGACGGGGACCGCATGACGGGCGTGCTCTCGATGCGCGACATCGTGCGAGTCTGGGTTTCGGACGGCGCAACCAGCGAGTTGCCGTCCGACATCGAGACCGCGCCGCACTGACGGCTCAGCTCCACGATCAGGACCGCCTCCGAGGCGCCGCGTGCGGCTGCCACGCGCTGAGCCTCGTCCTCGAGATCTGCTCGCGCGATCCGCCCGAGCCTCTCGACGCTCACCTCGACCTTCTTCCCCTTTGCCTTCGCCCGCCACAGGCCCGCCAGCCGCCCGTGCCGAAGCACCGCGCCCGGGCTTGCCACCGGCCTGAACAGCTGTTTGCGAAGCCCCGCATCCGGTGCGAGCAACGGGCGGTTCGGCTTCTGGAGGTACGGGTCCCCCGGCGGGATCAGGCGGATTCCGTCCGCCTCGGCAGGCGACTCGAGCTCGGCTAGGTCGCGACTGAGCAGCCAGGCGGTGCGCCTGCCCACCTGCACCTCCACCAGGTCGCCTTCGGCGCGGTTCCACAGACGCTCGGCGTGAGGTTTGGCGACGCCGGCCCAATCCGCGAAGGCACTCAGCGTCGAGGGCCCGTAGAAGTGAAGGAAGCGCTCGACCGCCTCGGGCTCCGGCAGGTGCTCGGCCGGGTTTTGCGGCGCGATAACGACGCTCGGAGTCGAGCCCGGCGCCTACGCTGATCGTCGCGTAGCGCCACAGCATCGGCGCCACATGGTGGCTCTTGCAACCGCGGCACCAGGGCATCAGGTCGGCGTTCACGCGCTGCCGGAGCTCCTCGTGAAGCTCGGTCTTGGTGAGGGTGCGCCCGCCGCGCCAGCGCCTCCTTGGTCGCCCCGGACACTTCCGCGAGCGCGTCGCTCGGCGCGAATCCCTTTTCGGCCGCGAGCCGCTCGACCTGCCGGCCGAGCTGCGCGCCCAGCTCGTCGTCATCGGTAGCGATCAGCGCGCGACCGTAGAGCGCGAGGTCGCTGGGCGCGAGCGCGTGGATCGCGCCCCGCACGATGTGGGCGAGCACGAGCGCGCCGCCGTCGACGGCTTCGTCGTAGCCCGTCCGTGTTACCCCGTCGCACCGCGCCGCCAGAGCCAGGAGGGCCGCGTCTCGGGCAAAGTCCGACACCGGGCAGGCGGCCGCTTCGGCGAGGCTCCGGGCATCGCGGCTGGTGAGCCCGACGCGGCCGAGGCGAAACAGAAGGATCTGGTCGGCGTCCAAAGTCAGCGCCTCACCGCGCGCTCAGCGGCCGTTCGCTAGTGGTGCTCGAGCGGGAGCTCGGACATCTCCCGGCGCGTCTCGCGGATCCAGCGCACGAGGATCACCACCGTGAGCGCGACCCCGATCACCACCAGGAAGAGCGAGATCACCACCCCGACCACGGCGAGCGTGATCCCCAAAGCAAGCAGGACGGGCAGGTACGAGGGACCGGGGAGATGGATGAGCTCGCCGGGCGGGTCGGCGCCGTTGCCCGCGAGTCGCTCTTCCTCGGCCATCAGTAGACGAGCCCCACGACCCAGGACACCCCGAAGACCGTCAACGCGATCAGCCCGGCAATCAGCCCGGTGCGGATGTTCTTGTAGGCGAGGCGGCGATCCATAGGCGGAAAGAACTATCAAATCGAGCCGATCGGACCCAATTGGACGAATGATTGACTGGCGTCTGACCGGATCCGCCATTAGGTTCACTATTCATACGTTTCGTCCTTGCTGGCGCACGGACGTACCACGACGGAGGGTTTTCGAAGGTGATCGGTATCCGGGTGGCCATCCAGGCCTTCCTCGAATCAACGGCGTTCAGGGGCGGTCAGCTCGAGGTCGAGCTGCGCGAGCTCGAGGCCACGACCGATCCTCGTTCGGGCGCCGAGGTAGAAGTGCCGCCGATGGTGGTCCTGTGGGTCGAGGAGCGCCCCCTCGCGGTCCGGTTGCGCGAAGTCGTGGCGCTGAGCCCATCTCCCTCCGACCCGGGGCTCTCGGCCGCGGTGGAGTCCGGGTGCCTCGGCGGCGGGCTTGCCGTCGAGCGCACGGGCGAGGCTGGTCTCTGGCGTCTGTTCTCGGCGCCGGCGCGCATCCGTTAGGCGCGCCGACAGCCGCTCAGGGCAGCCGCACGTGCAGGTGGTTGTCGTGGTTGACCAGCGCCTGCACCCGTCCGGGCGGACCGGTCAGGCCGGTGTTGGGCCCGACGAAGATCACCTGGGCGCCGCGGGCCAGGAACCGATCGACCAGCTCCTGCGACAGTGCGGGGTTTATCTCGGAGGCAAACCGCGGCGCGCGCTCGCGGCCGTCCGCTCGCGGGTAGTAGATGTCGACGTCGAGCCCGTTCTGGTGGCTGGCGTGCCCGATCGGGCCGAACCGGATGCCGAAGTCACCGCCGCGAGGACGGCTCAAATCGCCCACGGCCAGCCGGGCCGCCTCCGGATGCGCCGCCGCGAACTCACGCGCCACCGCGAGTACGGCCCGCACGAGGCGGTCAGTGCCCCAGCGCCGCCACGAGCGATTGGGGGAGCGCCGCTTGACGGGATCCCAGGTGTAGTGGTGGCGTCCTTCGGCGGGAACCCGTACGCCGTTCAAGAGTCCGCCGGCCACGTGCGTGCCCACGGCCGTCGAACGTCGCCAGCGCACGCGCTCGTAGCGTGGCGGCGGCGGGCTGACCTTCACCCCGTCGCCCTCGGGGGTGCCGATCCGCACGAGCGCGGGTTCGGGCTCTGACCGCTCGGGCGCCGCAAGCGAGGCGGCTCCGGCCGCCAGGGCAAGGAGGAGGGCGGATCCGACGATGACGATGGTCAGGCGCACGGAGCTGAAGGGTCGTGGAGCCCCATTACGGCGCCCTTAAGGAGCTACGCGCCCAGGGCCGCCCGAGGTCCGGACACGACCGGACGCCCCGACTAACCTCGGCGGCATGCCGACCTGGATCTTCGAGCCCGGCCACACGGAGGCCGAGTTTCGTGCCCGGCACATGATGGTCACCTGGGTGCGCGGCCTGTTCAAGGACATCCGCGGGACGATCGAGTGGGACCTGGCGCACTGCGCGGACACGACGTTCGCCGGGCGCATCGACGCGACTCGCATCTGGACCGGTGAGGAGGAGCGTGACGCCCACCTGCGGAGCGCGGACTTCCTCGACGTGGAGAATCACCCCGACATCACCTTCACGGGCCGCTTCACCGAGCGAGTGGGGGACCTTCAGTTCAAGGCTCTGGCCGACCTCACGATGCGCGGGAACACGGGGCAGGTGCCGCTCGACGTGGCGTACCTGGGCGAGTGGAGGACGCCGTTCTGGGCCGAGGGACGAGAACCGCGGCGAGATGCGCCGCATCGGTTTCGAGGCCCGCGGCCGGCTCGATCGCCACGCCTTCGGCGTCTCCTGGCAGGACGAGCTGCCGGGCGGCGGGGTGGTCGCCTCCAACGAGATCGAGTTGACGCTCGACGTCGAGGCTCTGGCCCTCGAGGACCTCGAGCGCACCGGCGCCGTGGACTACTACCGAGAGATCGGCGCACTGCCGTCGTAGGAGAGAAAAGGAGCACAGATGCTGTTCGGACAGAAGCACGTGGAGCGCTATCAGGACACCGACGGCGAGGAGGGCCACGACTGGCAGGGCACCACCACCCTGCTGCTGACCACCAACGGACGCCGCTCGGGCAAGCCGCGCACCACCCCGCTGATCTACCAGCGCTTCGGCGACGACTACCTGGTGGTGGCCTCCGACGGAGGCTCCGACACCCATCCGGGCTGGTACCTGAACCTTGAGGAAGACTCAGATCCGCAGGTCCAGGTCAAGGGCGACCGGTTCGCCGGCACATGCCCGCACGGCCGGGGTCGACGAGAAGCCGGACATGTGGCGCACGATGACCGCCGCCTGGCCGGCCTACGACGACTATCAGAAGCGCACGGAACGCGAGATCCCGGTGGTCGTGCTGGAGCGTGCCGGGGAGGCCTAGCTCGGGCCGATGAGCAAGAGCCCGATGCCGTCCGGATCACGTACGGCCTCGGGCTCAGCTCGGTCCGGCACCAGCACCTCGTAGTGCTCGAGCCCGAGGGCGCCCTCGGGCGGCGGCGGGGCACCGGCGGACTGCCAGGTGTTGAGCCCGACGTGATGGTGGTACCCGCCGGCCGACAGGAACAGCGCGCCCGGGTAGCTGCGCACCGTCACGTCGAGCCCGAGCTCGCCGTTGTAGAACGCCTCCGCCGCGGCCAGGTCGCTCACCTGGAGGTGTACGTGCCCGATCCGCGTGCCGTCGGGCATCGGGCCCGGCCGTTCGGCGTCGGCGCCGCCCGCCTCCGCCATGACGCCCTCCAGATCGAGCGGCAGCGTCGCCATCTCGATCTCGCCCTGGCGTTCGACCCACTCGTCGCGCGGGCGGTCGCGATAGATCTCGATCCCGTTGCCCTCCGGGTCGTTGAGGTAGAGCGCTTCGGACACGAGGTGGTCCGAGGCCCCGCTGAGGCGCCAGCCGGTTCCGGCCAGCCGGTGCACAGCCCGGGCGAGGTCGGCACGGGTGGGTACGAGGATGGCCTGGTGAAAGAGCCCCGTTGACCGGGCCGGGCGGCGCGGGGCGTCGGGCGCGGAGTGCAGCTCCACCAGCGGCGGCCCGCCCTCGGCTCCCAGCCGGGCCAGGCCGTTGTCGCGCGACAGGGGCGTGAGCCCGATGACGCGTTCGTAGAAGTCGCTGAGCGCATCGACGTCGGCGACCCGCAGCCGCACGGCGCCGATCCTGGTGTCAGGGGCGAGGCTCACGGGATACGTGCCGCGTAGGCGCTGAGGGCAGGCTGTCCACCGAGGTGGGCGTACAGGACATTCGAGTCGGCGCCGATCTCGCCCCGCCCGACGAGGTCGATCATCCCCGCCATCGACTTGCCCTCGTAGACCGGGTCGGTGAGCATTCCCTCCAGCCGCGCGGCGGTGCGGATCGCCTCGACCGTCGTGTCGTCGGGGATCCCGTACGTGCCGGCGTGATAGCGGTCGTCGAGCACGATCTCGTCGTCGCGCAGCTCGCGTCCCACCTCGATCAGCTCGGCTGTGCGGCGGGCGATGCGCGCGACCTGCTCGTGCGTCTCGGCCGGGCGCGCCGAGCCGTCGATCCCGATCACGCGGCGCTCGCGCTCCTGCGCGGCGAAGCCGGCGATCATCCCGGCCTGGGTGCTGCCGGTGACCGAGCAGACGACGATCGTGTCGAAGAACACGCCGAGCTCAGCCTCCTGCTCGGCCACCTCCATGGCCCAGCTCGCGAAGCCGAGGCCGCCGAGCTCGTGGTCCGAGGCTCCGGCCGGGATCGCGTAGGGCTTCCCGCCCGCGCGCCTCGACGTCCGCGAGCGCCTGCTCCCAGCTCTCCTTGAAGCCGATCCCGAACCCCGCGGGGTCGAGCCGAACGTCGGCGCCCATCATCCGGCTGAGCTGGATGTTCCCGACTCGGTCGTAGATCACGTCCGGCCAGTCGACCCAGCTCTCCTGAACCAGCACGCAGTCGAGTCCGGTGTGTGCCGCCGCGGCGGCCACCTGACGCGTGTGGTTGGACTGGACGCCTCCGATCGACACGAGCGTGTCGCAGCCCTTGGCCAGCGCATCGGCCACGAGGTACTCGAGCTTGCGGGTCTTGTTGCCCCCGAAGGCGAGCCCGCTGTTGCAGTCGTCGCGCTTGGCCCACAGCGTCGCGCCGCCGAGGTGGGCGCTCAGACGCTCCAGCCGGTGGACGGGCGAGGGGCCGAAGGTGAGCGGCTCGCGGGCGAATGAGTTGAGACGCATGTAAGGAATAAGTCAATCGCACCTGCCAGTCTTGGCGGGCATGCCACGCGTGAAGGCCCTCCACTTCACCGACCCGGGCTGTCCCTGGGCCTACTCCGCTCGTCCCGCCCACACTCGTTTGCGCTGGCGCTTCGGCGACCAGCTCGACTGGCGGCTCGTGGCAATCGGGCTGAGCGAGGACACCGAGCGCTACCGGGCGGCCGGCCGGACGCCCGAGTCGATGATCCGGGGCTGGCGGATGTTCGGCGAGCGCTTCGGGATGCCCTTCCTGCTCGAGCCGAAGCCGAGGCTGTCGGCGACCTCCCGAGCTTGCCGGGCGCTGGTTGCGGTCCGCGGGCAGGACCCCGAACGGGTCGACGCTGCGCTGCGCGCCCTGCAGACACTGCAGTTCGCCACCAGCGGCCTGCTCGACGAAGACGACGACATCCGTGCTGCTCTCGCCGGAGTGCCGGGCGTGGACGCCGAGGCCGCCGTCGCTGCGATCGACGATCCCGCCACGATCTCCGCCTACGAGGAGGACCGCGCGCTCACGCGCAGCGCCGAGGGATCACCGACGCACGCCCAGAACCGGCATTCCACGAGCGACGGTCCGGTGCGCTACACCGCGCCGTCGCTGGTCTTCGAGCACGAAGACGGGCGCCGCATCGAGGCCGGCGGCTTTCAGCCCTTCGAGGCCTACGACCTCGTACTGGCCAATCTCGATCCCGGGCTCGAGCGCCGGCCGGCTCCCGATGACGCGCTCGCGGCGCTCGAGGCCTTCCCCGACGGCCTGGCGACCGCCGAGGTGGCGGAGGTGATGCGGCCCTCCGAGCTGGTCGACGCCGATCTCGCCGCGGCTGAGGAGCAGCTGACGTCGCTGGCGGCGGCGGGGCGGGTCACCCGCCGGGTGCTCGGCCAGGACGCTCTTTGGCGCGTGGCCGAGGCCGGCGCCGCGGCCGCCTGAGCGCCCATGGGGAGCCCCACCCCGTCCGAAGCACCTACGCTGGCCGCTCTGCGCTCGGGCGACGAGGCCGCGTTCGTGCAGCTCGTCGACGAGCTCAGCCCCGGGCTGCTGCGCATGGCTCGCCTCTATGTCTCCACTGACGCCGCGGCTGAGGAGGTGCTGCAGGAGACCTGGCTCGGAGTTCTGCGCGGCCTCGACCGCTTCGAGGGCAGGTCGACTCTCAAGACCTGGATCTACCGGATACTCATCAACGTGGCCAAGACGCGCGGAGTGCGCGACTCGCGCTCGCTGCCGTTCTCGTCGGCGTTCGCGGGGGCTGAGGACGACGAGGACGCGCTCGGGCACGACCGTTTCCTGAGCGCCGATCACGGTCGTTATCCGGGCCATTGGGCGGTTGGGCCGGTGCCCTGGCCGGCCGACGCGCTGGAGACCGCCGAGGTGCTGCGTGTGATCGAGGAGTCCGTCGAGCGCCTGCCCGGCCGCCAGCGTGAGGTGATCACCCTGCGCGACATGGTCGGCTGCACGGCGGAGGAGACGTGTAATGCGCTCGGGCTCTCGGAGAACAACCAAAGAGTGCTGCTACACCGGGCCCGCACCCGGGTGCGGGCCGCCCTGGAGAAGGAACTCGGCGCCACGGAGTCGACTCTTTGACCGACCCTCACGACGAGATGACCTGCGGCGAGCTGGTGACGCTGATCACCGACTTCCTGGAGGGCACCCTGCCGGCCGGCGATCGGCGCCGCTTCGAAGAGCACCTGGTTGATTGCTCCAACTGCGCGGCCTACCTGGATCAGATGAGGGCGACCATCGCCACGCTCGGGGAGCTCAGCGAGGAGTCGCTATCGCCTCGAGCCCGCGAGCAGCTCCTGTCTACCTTCCGGGACTGGACACGAGCGGGTTAGCGGGGTTGCTCGGCGAGCAGCCGGCGCACGTTGCCGTCGATGCGATCCAGGGCTTCGGCAAGTGCGTCGAGCTCGGGTTCGTCGAAGCCGTCGAACACGAGCCGCCGTTCCTCCACCACGTGCTCGAGGAGCCTCTTGGTGCGCGAGCGGCCGCGGGGGGTGAGCGAGATCAGCCAGCTGCGCCGATCGGCTGGATCGGGCGAGCGGCGCAGATAGCCGCCCTCCACGAGGGCGTCGACGAGGCGGCTCACGTTCGGCGGGTCGCCCAGCACCGGCTCGGCGAGGTCGACCTGCCGAACCGGGCTCCGTTCGGAGACCCGGGCGAGCACGAACCACTGCTCTGGCGTCAGGCCGGGCTCGTGTTCGGCCAGGAAGCGTCCTAGATGGGTTCGAAGCAGGCGGTTGGTGCGGTGGATCCTGAACGCCAGGGCCTGGTCGAGGTCAGGAGACCCGTGACGCTTCACGGCCCAACGCGCTCGGCCTCGTAGTAGGCCGAGTCCGCCGGGCCGTCCATCAACGGGTACAGCACCTCGCCGGCCTCGCGGAAGTACTCGGACCGTAGGTAGGCGTCGGCTGCCTCCCTGGTCGTCCACTCCTCGTACAAGAGCAGGTTGTCGGGGTCGGTGGGGTCGCTGAAGACGGCGAAGCGCTCGCACCCCTCGAAGCGCTCGGGCACCTCGCGTTCCTCTCGCTTGAGCTGGGCGACGAATCGGTCTCGTCCCTCCGGCTTGACACGCACGGCGACTCGGACGCAGTACATCGTCCATCTCCTCCAAAATAGTTGCGCTCGCCACTATAGCGAGCGCAACTTATGATCGCCGATTACCCTTCTCCGTCGATGGCCGGCGCGGTGGACGACTACATCCAAGACCTGCCCGACGACCGCCGCGGCATGGTGCGAGCCGTTCACGAGAGGGTCCGCGCCGCCGTGCCCGACCTCGAGGTGCGCATGTGGGACCGCTTCATCGGCTACGGGGCATACCACTACCGCTACGCGTCCGGGCGCGAGGGCGACTGGTTTCCGATCGGCCTTGCCAACAACAAGCGCTACGTGTCGCTCTACCTATGCGCGGCCGACGAGGACGGCTACCTGGCCGAGGCGAACGCTGACCGGCTGGGAAAGGTCGACGTCGGCAAGAGCTGCATCCGCTTCAAGAAGCTCGACGATCTGAATCTTGACGTGGTCGACGAGCTGTGCCGGCGCGCCGCCGAACTGGTCGCTGCCGGGCGCTTCGCGATGTAGAGCGGGCGCGCCGGCGCCCGCCGCCGCGCGCGCTCAGCTCGTCGTCGATCAGCTTCGAGGCCTGTGGCGACGGTTTCACGCCGAGCTCTGTTTGGAGGAGCCGTTCGCACGCTTGGTACTGGCGCACGGCCTCGCCGAGATTGCCCTCCGCCACGTGCATGCTGATCATCACCCGGTGGGCCGACTCCCGCAGTGGTTCGGCTCGCAGCGCGGCCAACCCGGCCTGAAGCGCCTCGCCGAAGCGGCGCTCGCCGGTCAGCCGCTCGCAGAGGCGCTCGAGCGCGTGCAGCCGGATCTGGCGAAAGCGCTCGCGCTCCGTGTCGACCCAGTCGTCGTACCAGTCGGGGAGCACGTCGTCCGAGGCGGTCAGCGTCGCCGTGAGCTCAGGGCACACCGGCCCGCGGCCCGAGAGGACCTCGTGCGCCGCCGCTGTGGCCTGATGGACGTCGACGTCCACCCAGCGGGCGAGCCCGAGCTCCCGCCCGCTCGCCCAGACCACGTCGCCGGCCGCGCGATGCAGGCGCCACAGCGCCGAGCGGAGGCTGGCTGCGGCGCGCTGCTCGGTCGAGTCCAGCCAGAGGTGCCCGGCCACGTACCCGCGCGCCAGCGGCTTGTGCCGCAGCGCGGCGAACGCGAGGACCCGCTGTGAGCTCGCGGGCAGCGCGACGGATCCGTCGCGCCCGTGAAGCTCCAGCGTCCCCATCAGGGCCAGACGCGCGCTGGGAGGCACAACGCCACTTGTACCGCCCATGCGGGCGGCGGGTCAACACGGGTGTGACCAATCCCACAAAGAGCACCCCCTTTTCCGCCAGAGACCGTGCATTTGCTCTCTCCTCGTGACGGGCCGGTGACGTGCGGGTGACGTGGGCGGGAGACGCTGGCCGCAGTCAGCGATGATCGCCGACCTTCACGCCCACTATCCGATGCACCTGCTGCCGGACGAGCGCGGCAGCGCCTTCGACCTGCTCGCCACGGCCCGGGGCCGCGATCGCCTGCGCGACCGGCTGCGGGCACGACTGGTCGGGCTGGCTGGCCGCTTCGCCAACTACCGCTCGTTCGAGTCCGGCCCGCGCGTGACGCTCGAGTCACTGCGAGACGGGGGAGTGGGGGTGGCCTTCTCGGTCCTGTACTCGTTCTTCGACGAACTCGACATCGAGGCGCCCTACGGCGCGCCACCGCATCCCTCCTACATGCCGCGCCTGCTGCGCCAGCTCGAGCTGGTGGAGGCCGATCTGGCCGAGCGCCACGCCGACGAAGCGCGCGTGGTGCGAGATGTCGAGGGGCTGGACTCCGCCCTCGCGCAGGGTCAGGTGGCCTTCGTGCACTGCGTGGAGGGCGGCTTTCACCTCGGTTCGACCCCGGAGGAGATCGACCGGGCCGTCACCGAGCTCGCCGGCCGCGGGGTCGCCTACATCACGCTCCCGCATCTCCTGTGGCGCGGCGTGGCCACCAACGCTCCGGCGCTGCCGTTCCTACCCGACTGGCTCTATCGCGCGCTCTTCCCCCAGCCTGACAAGGGCCTCTCCGAGCTGGGCCGGGCGGCCGTGACCGCAATGGCGCGCGAGCGCGTGCTCGTGGACCTGTCGCACATGACCGAACACGCGCTGGAGGACACCTTCGCCCTGCTCGACGAGGTGGATCCCGACCGCACGCTCCCGGTGATGGCCTCACACGCCGGCTACCGGTTCGGGCGCCAGCGCTACATGCTCGAGGAACAGACGGTCGAGCGAATCGCCGAGCGCGACGGCGTGATCGGCCTGATCTTCGCCCAGCACCAGCTCACCGACGGGGTGCGGCGCGGAACCCGCACGCTCGAGGAATCGCTCGGGGTGGTGGAGCGGCACGTGGAGCGGATCCACGAGATCACCGGCTCACACCGCCACACGGCGATCGGCTCGGATTTCGACGGCTTCATCAAGCCGACCCTCGCCGGATTGGAGTCGATGGCCGACATGGCCGCGGTCGAGCGTGCGCTCGTGGCGAGCCGCGGCGCCGAGGACGCCGCGGCGATCTGCTCCGAGAACGCGCTCAGGCTGCTGCGGTCGCTTTGGCGGGTGCCTTGACGAGGAGCGCGGCCCCGATCGCGCCGCCGAGATCGCCGAGCTCGGCCATGAGGAACGCCGGCGGGTCCTCGCTGGCGAACAGGTGGGGCATCATCGCCTTCTCGATCCGGTCGCGGTAGGGCTCGCCCAGCCTCAGCCCGAGGCCACCCCCGAGTATCACCGCGTCAACGTCGAGCACGTTCAGGCACGAGGCCACGCCGGCACCGAGCGCCTCGACGGCCTCGTCGAGCAGTTTCTCGGTCATCTTGTCGCCGTGCTCCAGCCCTCGCGCCCAGATCCCGCTGGTCAGCCGGTCGCGGCCGCGCTTCTCCATGATCTTGAAGAGCTCGGTCTTGTGCCCCTTCTCGTGCCGGTGGCGTGCCCGCTCCTCCATTGCGCCGCGGCCGGCATAGGCCTCCACACACCCGCGCCGGCCACAGGGGCAGCGGGCGCCGTCCATCTCCACGCACACGTGACCGATCTCGGCGGCAGCGCCCCGCCCGACCCAGGAGCGGCCGCGCAGGATGATCCCGCCGCCCACGCCCGTGCCCCAGAAGACGCCGAGCAGCGACCTGTAGGGCCGCCCCGCGCCCAGATGGAATTCGGCGTTGGTGGCCACGTTCACGTCGTTGTCGATCCTGACTCGCGGGCCCAGGCCGTCCTTGAGCGCCTTGCCGAGCCCGAATGAGCCCTCCCAGTCCGGCAGATTGCGGGCGCTCGACACGACGCCGCGGCGCGCGTCGATCACTCCCGGGGAGCCGACCCCGATGCCATGCAGGTCACCCGTCTCAACGCCGGTCTGTCGGGCGGCGCTCCGCACGGCCTGCACCATGGCCTCGGCCACGTCCGCGGGCCCGCCGCTGAGCGGGGTGGGCACGCGCTCCTGGCCCCTCACGCCGCCGGCCTCGTCGATCACGACCGCCTGGATCTTGGTCCCGCCGAGGTCGATGCCGGCCCTCATCGCGGGGAGAGCGTATCCGCTCACAGCATGAGCCCGCGCATGCCCTCGGTCGGGCGGTCGCCCGGCATCACCCGTACGCAGAGCCCTCGCGCTGTGCGCTCGTTTCGCTCGCCGCAAGCGGCTCGCTCTGACATGCTCTGCGGCTGCGCGTGCCGCGCGCGCCCGCCAGCGCCGAAGCGCGAGGTCATCTCGTTGCGAACCCCTCACGCCAGCTCGGCTGCGCCGGGCCAGCGATGATTTCCGTCGGCAGGACGGGTCTCAAGGCCCATGAACGGATACGTGGACATCTACCTGTTGCCGGTGCCGGAGAAGAACCTGGACGCCTACCGAGAGCAGGCCACGACCTTCGGGTTGGTGCTCAAGGAGTACGGGGCGCTCAGCTACCGAGAGTTCCGCGGCGACGATCTGGGGGAGGGCTTCGAGGCCGGCGACGACCAGCTGCTCACGGCCGCCGTTGCGGAGTTCGACTCCCGCGCCCATCGCGATGAGGTGATGGAGAAGGCAATGGCCGACCCCGGTTGAAGTCTCTCGAAGACGGAGAGCAGCTGACCGACATGAGCCAGATGCGCTACGGAGGCTTCGAAACCTTCGTGATCGCATGAGCGCTTAAGCCACAAGGGGTCAGACCCCGGGGCGAATATCGGGCGGGACCGGCCTTAGCTCTAACCAGCCTCAACAGAGTGGTCTGACCCCGGGGCGAGAATCGCGCTGGGCGACCTTAGCCCTGACCGGCCCGCCCGGAAGGGGTCTGACCCCGTGTGCGTGGGCGGTGTGATCAGCCGCGGCGCCTCGCGGCCACCCCGTCCAGATGAGCAAGGGGGTCAAACCCCGCGGATAAGCACGCGATGGTTCCTGCCTCATGCGCGTGTGTTGGGTGGGTGGCGACCCGTGGCTCCGGTTCGGTAGCGACCCTTCCTACCACTCGAGCGGAATCGCCTTCGGATCGATCCGAGGGTGCCCCAACCGAGCCGGAGAGACCTCAGACGGAGCGGCGGTAACGCGTTTCGTCGTATCCGCCCTCAGCGAGGAGATCCCGTGGCAGAACCTTTCCGCGTCGCCGTGAATCTCGATGCCGACGCGCCTGCCTTCGGCATCGAAGTCCAACACCAGAGAGCGGAGCGACTCCACCTCCTCGTCCTCTGCCAGGTCGCCGAGATCGACGCTCGTCTGCACGAGCCCACGCGACTCCTTGTCGGTCTAGCTGATGTACGCCTGCCCGGGCGGGTGGTACTGCCAGCTGAGCATGCGCGGAAGATAGGCCGCGTCGGGCCCGATTGCGAGTCCGGTCTCGGACGAGCTGCTACGGCGCCTGGGCGGTGATGGCCCAGGTTGACGCGGGGGCGACGACGGCGCCGCCGTCGACCACGTAGTCGTTGAGGGCGGCGCGCAGGTCGTTGGCGATCTTCGGTCTGATTTCCTCGACCCGCTCGCCCCACATGCGCAGGACCTCGGCCGCGGGTCCGAGCGCCAGGTTGAACCCGACCGCCTGCTCGAGGGAGTTGCCGATCTTGTAGGGCAGGTCTTGGCGGGCCAGCCGGATGTGCTTATACCCGGCGTGTGTCAGGACGTCCGACACGGTGTCTGCGTTGGCCATCGAGAATGGACCGGGTCCGCAGCGTGGCGCATCGGACTCCTCCGGCTCGTCCAGGTACTCCGCCACGACGAGCTCGGCACGGCGCATGCAGTCGTTGTCGAGCTTGCTCCGCCAGACCACCATGTTCAGCAGGCCGCCGGGAGCGAGCGCCACGCGAACGTTTCGAAGGGCGGCCACCGGGTTGGCGAAGAACATCGTTCCCATGCGCGAGAACGCGTAATCGAACGTCTGGTCGAAGCTCGCCCGTTCCACGTCGCAGGTCGCAAAGCTCACGTTCTCGATGCCGGCCTCGGCGGCCTCGGCGATAGCCGTCTCGACCATGCGCTCGGCCACGTCCACTCCGTGCGCGTGTCCGGCGCCACCCACGAGCTCGGCGAGGCGCACGGTCGTGTCACCCAGGCCGCACCCGATGTCGAGCACGCGGTCGCCGTCGCGCGGAGGGTTGGCCGCCAGGGCCTCCTCGCTGTGGGCCCGCAAGCCCTCGGCCACGATGTCGCGGTAGTCCATCCAGATTTCGTACAGGGGGCCGTTCCAGGCCTCGGTCGCCTCGACGTTGTCTGCAACCTCCCGGATCGTGTCTGCCATGAGACAAGAGTACGACCCGCTCGTGCTAACTCGTCAAGGGCAATGGCGTCGCTGGTCCCGCGAATGCCCCAGCCGGCCATGGCGCGCCGGAGTAGCGCTCGATTACCGGGCCCGCCGGCGGGGCCACGGGGGAGAAGAGGTCCGTTTGCACGACGGTGCCGGTGAACAGCCGCCTGAAGGGGTCGGAATGAAACCGAGCGGGCGTGCGCGCAACGGTCACCGCCCCCGCGCAGAGGCTGCCGTCGAGTGCGAGGGTGGACAGGCAGACCAGGTCATCGCCCAGCAGCGCAATCCACCACGCCAGCGCGTCGCGACGGGCCTGCTGGACCTCGGGCTCGTCGAAGCGAACGGCGGCGCCGTCGTCCGCCGACGCGCAAACGTGTGCGAACGCCGCTGGCACGGGCTCACCCTCAAGACAGCGCGCGTCGAGCATCATTCGCCGGCCGGATGCCTGCGGATCCGTGCTGAGCCGGTCGCCATCGAACACGATGACGGCAGCCGGCTCGGGCATCAGTAGAGCTCCCAGTCGGGCCGGATCGCGCGGGAGATCTCGCGTATGTCGCGACGCAGCTCTTCGAGGGTGGCGCGGCCGGCGTACCAGTAGCCCTCGTAACGCCGATGAACGGTCAGATCCGGGAACAGCGTGAAACAGGTGGGGCGGTAGGGATGGTGCTGGGTGTCGGTGTGCTCGAGCAGATCGAGACGCTCGAGCCAGCGGCGCTCGCTGTCGGAGAGAAACGTGAAGCGAGCCCCGAGGCCGGCTCGAAAGGACGCCTGGACCTCGGGCGGGTCCACGCTGACCACGACCAAGCGCGCATAGGCCACCTCGAACTCGTCCTGCAGCTCGCACAGCCGCCGCATATAGCGCTGCTCCTTGGGACACCACCAGCCCCGTGATGTGAACAGCGCGGCGGGATCGCCGCCGGCGAGCTCCGACAGCTTCCGCTCCCGACCGGTGTGGTCGGGCAGGACGAGGTCGGGGAAGGGCTCGCCGGGCCTCACGACAGCGAGGCGCGGGCGAAGCTCACCGAGAACGCCCGGCACCAGATCACCACCGTCCGCTCGCCGTCGAGGGTGGTCCCGCTCGGCAACGAGTACTGCTGGTCGCCCTTGTTGCCCTTCAGCGCGCCGAGGTCCTCGAACTCCCGAACCTCCTCCTCCGTCCGCGCCGGACCCTCCACCAGATACACGCGTAGGTCCGGGCCGTTGTCGACCTCGAAGCCGGTGAGGGTCAGCACCTGCGGGCCGCGTGCCGTCCGGATCACGCGCGCCGTGCCGCGTACCGAGTGGGCGACCGGCTCGAAGGCACCTTCGGCCACCAGCATGTTTCCGCTGTTGGTACTCGCTTTCGCCACGCTCTCGTCGACCACGTCGTCGACGAACTGCGAGCGGCCGAGCCACGCGCCGGCCAGAACCGCCGTGACCAAGTACGCCCCGAGCACGGGTGCGCGGAGCTCGGGGCGCCGCCAGGCGATCAGGGCGCAGGCGAGGCCGGCGAGCGCCATCCACGCCGCGGAGAGCGCCATGGCCAGGCCGAAGTCGTTCGTAAGAAGGCCGCCGGCCGCCCACAGGCCGCCGAGCACCGCGAGTACCACGAGCGGGACGGAGATCAACCAGCGTGCCATACGGCGCTCAGTGTCCCGAGCGCCGTAGTCGTTACTCAGGGACCGCGGCGCTCACGCCAGCCGCGGAAGGCCTCCACCAGCTCACGCTCTGCTTCTGGAGACAGAGATTGCTCCGGCAGCTTCCCGAGCGCACCTACTGTCCGGCGCATCTGGTCGACGTACTCGACGCAGTAGGGGCAGTCTCCGAGGTGCGCCTCGAGGCGGAGCCGCTCGTCGGGCGCGAGGGTTCCCTCCAGGTAGGAGGTGACCAGCTCGACGAGCTGCTTGCAGTTCATGTCGTCGTGGTCGCTCATTCGGCTTCGAGGCACTGCGCCTGGAGTTCGGTCGGGTTCTCACCGGCGACGTTACACCCCGGCCTGTAACGAGCCGCGCCGGCCCGCGACTGGATCGTCACCCGTCGTAAAGCGAGGAGGCCTGATGAACCCAAGGCCGATGTCACCTTCTTTGGCTCGGCCGGCGGGTCCTAACCGCGATCGGTTCGTTATTACTCAGCGGGTTGTCGCGACGCCGGCCGATGCTCCAGCGCGTGCACGCGTTTGACGAGCCCGAGGATGAGCTCGAGCAGCACGTCGGTCGGGGCTACCGTGCGACGTGGGCACACCACCACCTCAAGCTGTCCGTTCTGCGCCCCGACGGTCGCGATCGGCACGCACTGTTCCTCCGGATTGCACTCGTCGCCGGCGGCCGCTTCGCAGAGCGCCATCGCCACCTCACCCGGCGACCCGGCCAGAATCGCTTCGTCAGGGATCCGCGGGGTAGGTTCGACGCGTCCGGGCTGTACCTCGAGGGTGTAGGTCTCGCGGACGTACCGCGAGACACCACCTTCGGCCTCGGAGCACTCCGCGTAGGTAAGGCAGATCGTGGTCATCTCGGAGTCGACCCGGTCGCCGCAGGGGTTGCCGCGGTCATCGATCGGCTGCCGTGGATCCGGCATCTCCCGGCTCTCCGGCACGACGATCTCGCGGCCGAGGCCGTCGATCGCGAGTCCTGGCTCGATGACCACTCCTCCATTGCCTGACGGCGTCACGCCGAGACCACAGATGACCCCCCACCCGTGTAGCCGGCGATTGTCGGAGCGGCGCGCGCCCAGGAAATAGTCCTGCTCCGCCTGGTAGTCGTCCGCCGTAAGCAGCTGGCCGCTGAAGTACCTTGGCCGCCGCGGCACCTTCGGCATGGAAACTGATTTGGCCTCGGCGGCGCAGTTCCTGCCGCGCGGCGGCTCTAGGCCGCCCTGATGTTCAGTCGGTGATGCTGCCGGCGCTGAGGTTGGCGACGGTTGCGGTCATGGCGCCGGCGTGGTCGGAGGCGAGGAAGGCGGCGGTGTCGGCGACTTCGGCGAGCGTGGGGAGCCGTTTGAGCAGCGTGCTCTGTTCGAGGATTGCCTGGAACTGGGCGGGGGTGACACCGGCGGCGGGAGCCGCCGTGGCGAAGTTCTCCTCGATGAGCGGGGTCTCCGGGATCGCGTGGGTACGCAGGCAGACCACCCGGATACCGGCGGGTCCCAGCTCGAGGGCCAGCGACCGCGAGAACGCCTCGACGGCGGCCCAGGCCGGTGCGCTGCCGCCGATCAGGTTGGCCGGCAGGCGGCCGGGCAGGGCGGTCAGGGTGACGATCACCCCCGAGCCCTGGCGGGTCATGTGCCGAGCGGCGGCGGTGGCGGTGATGAAGTTGGAGTTGGTGTAGAAGGCGATGGGGCGCGCGTAGGCATTGGCGGCGAGCTCGGTCAGCGGTGTGCGTTCGGGGTTGGGTCCGGGGCCGATGGCGTTGAAGGAGATGTCGACCCGGCCGGCCGTCTCGACCGCGCTGGCGAGGTGCTCCTCGACGGCCGGCTGGTCGAGCGCGTCAACCTGTTCTGTCTCAGCCACGCCGCCGCCAGCAACGATTTCCCTGGCGACGGCATCCAGCTTCGCCGCGCTGCGACCTGTCAAGAAGAGCCTGGCCCCCTCGCGGGCGAAGGCCCGCGCGACGGCGCCGCCAATCGCGCCCCCGGCTCCGTAGATCACGGCGGTCTTGTTCTCAAGCATGGGCGTCAATCTCCCTTAGTGGTCCGCGAGTCTGTTGTTGCTCGTTGAGACACCGGCCGCGACCGCAAGGAAACGCCGGGCAGCGCGGAACAGCAGTGATCAGCAGGACCGCGCAGTGCGCGTCTCGTCCCTGGCCGGGCCGACACCTGTCCGCGCCCGGCCGCCGTCCAGCCGGTCACGGCCGGACCCGCCCAGCAGCCGATCCCGTCCTCGTTGCCCAGCACCCGGTCCCGGCCCGGGCCGCCGTCCACCCTCCTGCCACCCGGCGGCGACCCGGTCCGTACCCGCGCCGGCGCAGATGATGTCCGCACCGGCCAGGCCCCGGATGGTGTCGTTGCCCCCGCGTCCGGCTATCACGTCGCGGCCGCGCGTACCGACGAGCCGGTCGCGCCTGCCCGTTCCGGCCAGGGTGACGCGCCGGCCGGCACAGCTGCCGGGATCGTTGATCATGATCGAGATCTGGCCCGAGCTGTAGTTGCTCACTGCGAGGTCGTTCAGTCCATCGCCGTTCAGTCGGCCATGGCGATGCCGGTGGGCGCGTTTCCGGCAGCCTGAGGGCTCGTCGAGGGCTGCCTGAAACGGGCGCTCCCGTCGTTCAGGAGGATCGTCACGTTGCGAGATCCGTAGTTGGCCACCGCGAGGTCGGCCCTGGCGCCGCCGTCGAGGTCGCCGGCGACGATCCCGGAGGGTCCCTGGCCCACGGCGAACGGACTGGCAGGGGCCGGCTCGAATGAGACGCTTCCCGTTTCCCAGCAGGACCGCCGCCCGGCCTGTGTTCTGCGAGAACGCGACGGCGGTGTCGAGCCCAGGTGCCGAGTCGAAGAGTCCAGCGGTGATCGCGGTCGGAGAACCACCGGGCATGAACGCAGACGCCCCGCTCGCGAGCACCGGCGTGATTGTTTGACTGCCCTCGTTCGCGACCAACAGCTCGTCGAGCGGTGTCGACGAGTCGAACTGGCCCGCCACCAGCGCAGACGGAAGCAGCCCCGTCGCGGTCTGGAAGGACGGGAGGAAGGTGCCGTTGTTCAGAGCCGTCGTTGAGGAGCAGCGATACCGAGTTCGAGTTGAAGTTGGTCACCGCCAAGTCGATGCCCGGCTGTGCGTCGAAGGCACCGGCGACGATTCCCGCAGGGTTGCTTCCCCACCGCCGGCGTCTGCGCCCCGGGGACGAAGGTCCCGTCCCCTGTGCCGAACAGGACCGAGAGGTTGTTCGAGCCGGAGTTGACCACTACGAGATCGAGAACGGCGTCCCCGTTCAACCTGCCGGTCCAGAGCGCGCCCGGGCCCTTGCCGACCTTGATCGGCGGGTTGATCGGAGCCGGATCGAACGTGCCGTTGCCCTTGTTCGAGCAGAACCGACACGCCGTCCCCGACGAAGTTGGCGATCGCGAGGTCGGGCCCGTCCTCGCCGTCGAAGTCGCCCGCCACCACTGCGGCCGCGCCGAACCCGCCGAACACCTCGCTGGTGGTGAAGCTCCCCGGTGCGGCGCCGGCCTGAGGTGCTGCGACTGCGGCGATCAACGTGACCGCCACCGCCAGCGGCGTCAGCGTGCGCGTCCAAGCCCACACAGAGCGACCATAACCGGAGCGCGTGGGGGCGCACAAGACATGGCCGCACGCCGCAACCTCATCGCGGCGACGCGTGCCCGCCGCGTTGGCTGGAGGGGCCGCGCAGCAGAGCGAGGCCGGCAACCGGAAAGATCGAGAACGGAGAGCAGCCCGGCGCCGATCAGCGCTGCGCTCTCGGCCGCGTCGATCAGGCCCAGCTCGGCGCCGATGGCGGTGGCGGCCACGATGAACGGCAGCGAAGTGGCCTGCCACACGCCGGCCACGGCGGTCCTTCGCGGGTCGAGCGTGCGCCGGTAGAGCAGAGCCGGCAGCCCTCGGACCACGAGAAGTGCGAGCAGGAACACCGGCACCATCACCGCGGTCGACGCGTCGGCCGTAAGTGCGCTCAGGTCAAAGCGCACGCCCGTGGTCACGAAGAAGACGGGGATGAAGAAGCCAAAGCCGATCGCCTCGAGCTTGCCGCGGAAGTCGGGATGGGTCATGACCTCATCGCGGTCGAGCAGCGAGATCACGGCCCCGGCCACGAAGGCGCCGAGGATCACCTCCAGGCCCAGTTGCTCGGCGACCGCGGCGAAGCCCAGGAACAGGACGAGCGCGGCGCGCACGCGGATCTGGGCCGTGGTGTCCTGGAGACGGAGCAGGTCGGCGCGAATCCGCGCCGAATGCTCGGCGCCGCGCGCCACCACGAAGACCACCAGGGCGAACAGCGCAAGCGCGCCGAGCAGAAGCGCGGTCGAGCCGGCGCTGCCCTCCCCGGAGAAGAAGAGCGTGAGCAGGATGATCGCCCCGAAGTCCGCGATCGACGCCGCCGCGACGATCAACTGCCCAAAGCTCGAGGCGATCTCGCCCGTGTCCTTGAGCAGCGGGACGATCACCCCGAGCGAGGTGGAGCAGAGGATGATCGCCACCAGCAGGGGAGTCTCGACCAGCCCCCCGGCGCTGAGGCCGAGACCCACTACGACGGCGATCGCGAACGACAGCGCGAAGCCGATCGCGCTCAGCCGCAGCAGCGGCCCGCGCAGCTTCTCGAACTCGACCTCGAGGCCCGCAAGGAACAGCACGAAGGCCAGCCCTATCAGGGCGATCACCTCGATGGCCTGGTCCACCTCCACGATGCCGAGCAGCGACGGCCCGATGATGATTCCGGCCACGATTTCGAGCACCACCGAGGGAAGCCGCACCGCCGGGAACAGGCCCAGGATGAACGGCGCCGCGAACGCCACGGCCATCACGATCAGCAGGTCGTCCAGGGCCGGCGCAGCCATCCCCTCGCAGTCCGGCTGCCGAGGTTGGTGTTACGGCGCGGCCGCCGCGCGCGTAATTCACCCGGGTGAATCGGACACGTGGTAGGAATGCCGCCGGTGGATTCACAGCAGCCCGTTCTCGGCGTGGACGTAGGGGGCACCAAGATCGCCGTGGCGGGCGTGCGGGGCGCGGAGATCACGCACCGGGTGGAGCACCCCACCGCCGCTGGACAGCGCCGATGCGCTCCTGGACGGCCTCGAAAGCGCGGTGAAGGAGGCCTCGGCCGACGGGGACACGCCGGTGGCCATCGGAGTTGGGGTGCCCTCTCAGATCGAGTACGCCACCGGCACGGTCGAGACGAGCGTGAACATTCCTCTCTCCGGCCTGTCGCTGCGCGAGGAGCTGGGCGGGCGCTTCGGAGTGCCGGTGTACGTGGACAACGACGCGAACGTGGCCGCGCTGGCCGAGGCGGAGATCCTCGGCTCGGGCGAGCTCGTGATGCTCACGCTCGGCACCGGCGTGGGCGGCGGTGTGATCACCGGCGGGCGGATCTTCCGCGGCGCGCACGGCCTGGGGGCCGAGCTCGGCCACTTCACGCTCAGCCCCGACGGCCCTCCCTGTCCCGGCAACTGCCCCAACAGCGGCTGCGTCGAGGCCTACTGCTCCGGCCAGGCGCTCGAGCGCGACGCCACCGAGCTCGCGCGCGACAAGCCCGGCAGCCGGCTCGCCGAGGCGCTCGGAGCAGACGGCCGGGTGTCGGGCCGCGAGCTGGTCCGCGTGGCCGAGGAGGGCGATTCCGACGCCGAGCTCGTGTTCGACCGCTTCGGGCGGATGCTGGGCGTGGCGATCGCCGGCTACGTCAACGTCTTCGAGCCCGAGCACGTGGTGATCGGCGGGGGAGTGTCGCGCGCCTCGGGCCTGTTCCTGGACCGTGCGATCAAGGAAGCCGCGACCCGGGCGCTGCCCGCGCTGTGGCGCCGCACCGAGGTGACGCTCGCCGAGGGCGGCGCCGATGCCGGCGTGATCGGCGCCGGGTTGCTGGCGGCGCACGAGATTCGACAGACTGACGTAGCCACCCCACCGGCGAACGAGGAAGGCGAATGACAACCAGCACCAGCAGCGCCCAGCTCGAAGAGCTGAGCATCAACACGATCAGGACGCTGGCGATGGACGCGGTCCAGAAGGCGAACTCCGGCCACCCGGGGACCGCCATGGCCCTGGCCCCTCTGTCCTACACGCTCTTCACCCGGGTGATGCGCCACAACCCCGCCAATCCGGAGTGGCCGGATCGCGACCGCTTCGTGCTCTCGGCGGGCCACGCGTCGATGCTGCTCTACTCGATGCTCTACCTCACGGGCTACCCGCTCACGCTCGACGACATCAAGCACTTCCGGCAGGTCGGGCTCGCCCACCGCCGGTCACCCCGAGCGCAAGTACACGCCCGGGATCGAGGCCACCACCGGCCCGCTCGGCCAGGGGCTGTCGATGTCCGTGGGCCTGGCGCTGGCCGAGCGCATGCTGGCCGCGCGCTTCAACCGCCCCGATCACGAGATCGTCGATCACCACACCTTCGTGATCGCCAGCGACGGCGACATCCAGGAGGGCGTGGCCTCCGAGGCCTCCTCGCTGGCAGGCCACTGGGGCCTCGGGCGGCTGATCACCTTCTACGACGCCAACCAGATCCAGCTCGCCAGCGAGGTGGACGTGGTGATGACCGAGGACGTGGGCGCTCGCTACGAGGCCTACGGCTGGCACGTGGCCGACGTCGGTGAGGACCTCTCGGTGGAGACCCTGGAGGCCGCCACCCGCGAGGCGATGGCGGTGGAGGACCGCCCCTCGCTGATCATCGTGCGCTCCCACATCGGCTACGGCAGCCCGCTGCAGGACACCTCCAAGGCGCACGGTTCGCCGCTCGGCGAGGAGAACGTTCGGGAGACCAAGGAGTTCTACGGCTGGGATCCCGACGCCCACTTCCTCGTGCCCGAGGAGGCGCTCGCCCACTTCCGCGAGGCCTGCGACCGCGGCCGCGAGCAGAACGAGGACTGGGACCGGCGTCTCGACGGCCTACCGCGGGCAGTATCCCGAGGAGGCGCGAACGCTCGAGGACATCGCCTACGGCCGCATGCCCGAGAACTTCGACGCAGACCCGCCGCGCTTCGAGGCCGGCGAGTCGATGGCCACCCGCAAGGCCTCCGGCAAGGCGGTGCAGTGGGCGGCCAAGGCCGTGCCCCAGCTCGTCGGCGGCGCCGCCGACCTGGCCACCTCGACGAACACCGACATCGACGGCGCGCGGCGACGTCCAGCGCGACCACTACGAGGGCCGCAACCTGCGCTTCGGCGTGCGCGAGCACGGCATGGGCGCGATCGTCAACGGTCTCACGATCCACGGCCTTCGCGGCTACGGCAGCACCTTCCTGATCTTCTCCGACTACATGAAGGGGGCGCTGCGGCTGTCTGCCCTCCAGAAGCTGCCGTCGATCTGGGTGTACACGCACGACTCGATCGGGCTGGGCGAGGACGGGCCCACCCATCAGCCGATCGAGCAGCTGGCCGGGCTGCGGGCCACGCCGCGCTTCAACGTGATCCGCCCGGCGGACGCCAACGAGACCGCGCTCGGCCTGGCGCTTCGCGCTGCGCCAGACCGACCAGCCCACGGCGTTCGCCCTGTCGCGCCAGGATCTGCCGGTCATCGACCCGGCGCTCATTCCGGACGACGCGATCGAGCGCGGCGCCTACGTCCTGCGCGAAGGTTCGAACGGCGGCGAGCCGGACCTGATCCTGATCGCCACCGGCTCGGAGGTGTCGCTGGCCATGGAGGCCGCCGAGACCCTGGAGGCGGACGGCCTGGCCACGCGGGTGGTCTCGATGCCCTGCATGGACACGTTCACCGAGGCCGACGAGTCCTACCGCAACGAGGTGCTGCCGCCGGCGTGCCGGGCGCGGGTGGCCGTCGAGGCCGCCAGCCCGTTCGGCTGGGATCGCTGGATCGGTGGCGAGGGCGCGTTCATCGGCATGACCACCTTCGGTGAGTCGGGCCCGTACAAGGACGTGTACGAGCATTTCGGCATCACCCCGGAGAAGATCGCCGAGGCGGGGCGCACGGTCACCGAGCGAGCCGCGGCGGCGCGGGGCTGAGGGAGGAGACACCATGAGCATCGGCGCACCGGTCAACGAGCGCCTCGCGAAGCTCGACCGAGGCGGGAACGAGCGTCTGGCTCGACCAGATCCGCCGCACCCTCATCACCGGGGGTGAGCTGCAGCAGCTGGTCGAGGAGTACTCGCTGCGCGGCATGACCTCCAACCCCGCGATCTTCGAGAAGGCGATCCTCGGTTCCGACGACTACGACGAGGACCTGCGCGAGCTGTCCGCCGAGGGCCTCGACGCGCGCCAGATCTTCGAGCGCCTTGCGATCAAGGACGTGCAGCTGGCCGCGGACGTGCTGCAGGGTGGTCTGGGACGAGGCCGACGGCGCCGACGGCTTCGTGTCGCTCGAGGTCTCGCCCTCGCTGGCGCACGACACCGAGGGCACGCTCGCGGAGGCGCGCTCGTTCTGGGAGCGAGTGGACCGCCCGAACACGATGATCAAGATCCCGGGCACCGAGGAGGGGCTGCCCGCGATCGAGCAGGCCATCTACGAGGGCATCAACGTCAACGTGACGCTGCTCTTCAAGGTCGAGTCCTACGAGGCCGTGACCGAGCGCTACATCCGCGGACTCGAGCGCCGGCTCGACGAGGGCAAGTCGCGTGGACATCCACTCCGTGGCGAGCTTCTTCGTCTCGCGCGTGGACACCGAGGTCGACCGCCGCCTCGAGGAGATCGGTCGCACGGACCTGCAGGGCCGCGCCGGGATCGCCAACGCCCGCGCGGCCTACCAGCGCTTCGAGGAGATCTTCCTCGGCGAGCGCTTCGCGCGGGTGCGCGAAGCCGGCGCGCCGGTGCAGCGCCCGCTCTGGGCGTCCACCGGCGTGAAGAACCCCAAGTACGCCGACACGATGTACGTCGACGAGCTGGTGGCGCCGCACACGGTCAACACGATGCCGATGGCCACGCTGCATGCGGTGGCGGACCACTCCGAGTACAGCGGCGGCGCCACCGGCAGATCAGGACCCGTCCGAGGACCTCGCGGCGCTGGCCGAGGCCGGCATCGACATGTCAGACGTGACCGACACCCTGCTGCGCGAGGGCATCGAGAAGTTCGTGGAGCCGTTCGACGAGCTGATCCGCGGCGTGGAGTCGGCGCGCGAGGCGGCGGTGACTCACCGGCCGCCCACGATCTCGTCGTCCATCCCCGACGAGCTGGAGCCCCTGATCGTCGAGCACATCCAGCGGTCGCAGGCAGGAGGACGTGGTCCGGCGCATCTGGCGCAAGGACGTCACGCTCTGGGCCCCGGAGGGCACGCCCGAGATCGCCAACCGGCTGGGCTGGCTCACGATCTCCGACGCCATGCTCGAGCAGGTGCCCGACCTCACGGCGTTCGCGGAGGAATGCCGGGCGGCCGGGCTTCGAGTACGCGGTGCTGCTCGGCATGGGCGGCTCGAGCCTCGGTCCCGAGGTGCTGAGGCGCAGCTTCCCGGACGCGCCCGGCCTGACGCTGCACGTCCTGGACTCGACCGACCCCGGCGCGATCCTCGCGGTGGAGCAGGCGATCGACCTCGACAAGACGATGTTCGTGGTCTCCTCGAAGTCCGGTGGCACGATCGAGACGCTGTCCCAGATGCGCTACTTCTACGAGCGCTGCGGAGGTGACGGCAGCCACTTCTGTGCGGTCACCGATCCGGGCAGCTCGCTGGTCGACGAGGCCAAGAGCCGTGGCTTTCGGCGGGTGTTCGAGGCCGATCCCAACATCGGCGGGCGCTACTCGGTGCTGTCGCACTTCGGGATGGTGCCGGCGGCGCTCGCCGGGATCGACATCGAGGGCCTTCTCAGGGGCGCCCAGGTGGCCGAGCAGAACTGCCAGAGCCCGGCGCCGGAGTCGAACTCCGGGCTCTGGATGGGCGTCGCGGTCGGCGCGCTGGCCCTGCAGGGCCGCGACAAGGCCACCTTCGCCGTCGACGAGCCGGTCGCCAGCTTCGGCCTCTGGGTCGAGCAGCTGATCGCCGAGTCCACCGGCAAGCAGGGCAAGGGCATCCTGCCCGTGGCCGGTGAGCCCGTGGGCGAGCCGGGCGAGTACGGCGACGACCGCGTGTTCGTCCACCTGCGCAACGAGGACGAGCCCGACGAGGCGCTCGCGCAGGGCGTGGAGGCGCTCGCGCGCGCGGGGCAGCCCGTGCTCAAGCTGACCCACAGGGGCGCGGAGGACCTGGGCCGGGTGTTCTTCTTCGCCGAGTTCGCCGTGGCGGTGGCCGGCTGGGTGCTCGGCATCAACCCGTTCGACCAGCCGAACGTGCAGGAGGCCAAGGACAACACCAACCGGGTGCTCGCGGCCGGCGACCTGCCGGAGGTCGACCCCGGCGACCTGGTCCGCGCTGCTCGAGGGCGCGGCCCCGCCGAACTACCTGGCGATCATGGGCTACGTGCAGCCCTCGGACGAGTTCGATGCCGCGGTCACCGAGCTGCGCGCCGAGTCTGCGTGAGCCGCAGCAAGTGCACCACCACGTTCGGCTACGGACCGCGCTTCCTGCACTCCACCGGCCAGTTCCACAAGGGAGGACCGCCCACCGGCCGTTTCGTGCAGCTGATCCACGACGGCGACGAGGACATCGAGATACCCGAGGCCGGCTACACGTTCCGGCACCTGAAGAACGCCCAGGCCGTGGGCGACCTGCAAACGCTTCGCGATCACGGGCTGCCGGCGGTGCAGGTGCGGCTCGAGGGTGACCCCGCCGAAGCCGTAAGGAGGCTGATCTGATGCAGCTGGGCTTCGTTGGGCTGGGCAAGATGGGCGCGAACATGGTCCATCGCATCCACCGCGACTCGGACCACAAGTGCGTGGCCTTCGACTTCAGCGCCGAGGCCGTGAGCGACGCCGAGGGCCACGGGGCCAGCGGCGCGTCCTCGCTCGAGGACCTGGTCTCGAAGCTGGAGCCGCCGCGCTCGGTGTGGATCATGGTGCCGGCGGGAGACCCCACCGAGAGCACCGTGACGCAGCTCGCCGATCTCCTCGACGAGGGCGACACGATCATCGACGGCGGCAACTCGCGCTGGTCGGACGACAAGCGCCGCCAGGAGCTGCTTGCAGCCGAAGGGGCTCAACTACGTCGACGTGGGCGTCAGCGGCGGTGTGTGGGGCCTCGCAGATCGGCTACTGCATGATGGTCGGCGGGCCCGACGAGGCGGTCGAGCGTCTGTCACCGGTTCTCGACGTGCTGGCCCCGCCGGAGACGCCCGAGCACGGGCCGGGCTGGGGCCACTTCGGGCCCACCGGGGCAGGCCACTACGTGAAGATGGTCCACAACGGCATCGAGTACGGGATCATGCAGGCCTACGCCGAGGGCTTCTCGCTGTTCGACGCCTCCGAGTTCGAGCTCGACAACGCGAAGATCGCGCACCTGTGGATGCAGGGTTCCGTGATCCGCTCGTGGCTGTGCGAGCTGGCCGCCGCGGCCTTCGAGCAGGAGGGCAACGACCTGCACGAGATCGCGCCCTGGGTGGAGGACTCGGGCGAGGGCCGCTGGACCGTGGAGGACGCGATCGACAAGCGCATCCCGATGCCGGTGATCAGCGGCTCGCTCTACGAGCGTTTCTCCTCGCGCGGGCAGAACGCGTTCGCGGCCAAGGTCAACGCGGCGCTGCGCAACCAGTTCGGCGGCCACGCGATCAAGGCGGCCGACCCCGCCGCCCAAACCCAGGCGCACGCGGAGTAGCCGATGGCCACGCTGGAGCAGACCGAACAGGAGAACCCTCTGACCGAGGGCCTCGAGCGCCTCCCGGTCCATCCCACGACGCTCGTGATCTTCGGCGGGACGGGCGACCTCGCGCACCGCAAGCTGCTGCCGGCGATCTACAACCTCGCCGCACGAAGGTGCCCTGCCGGAGCGCTTCAACCTGATCGCGGTGTCGCGCTCGGACATCCCCCACGCCGACTACCGGGCGATGGCCCGCGAGTCGATCGAGCAGTACTCGCGCCGCAAGCCCGACCCGCAGGTGCTGGACAAGCTGCTCGAGAACGTGCGCTACGTGCCCGGGACCTTCGACGACGACGGCGTGTTCGATCGCCTGGAGGAACAGCTCGCCGAGTGCGACAAGGCCGCGGGCATCGTCTACGACCGGGTCTTCTACCTGTCCACCGCGCCGGCGTTCTTCCCGGTGATCGTCGGCAAGCTGGGTGAGCACGGGCTGCGACAGCATCGACGGCGCGGACGTGCGCGTGGTGATCGAGAAGCCGTTCGGGACGCGCCTGGAGGAGGCGCTCGAGCTGAACCGCCAGGTGCTGTCGGTGCTCGACGAGTCGCAGGTCTTTCGCATCGACCACTACCTGGGCAAGGAGACCGTCCAGAACATGCTCGCGTTTCGCTTCGCGAACGGCATGTTCGAGCCGATCTGGAACCGCAACTTCATCGACTACGTCCAGATCACCGCGGCCGAGGACCTCGGCATCGGGCGCCGTGCCGGCTACTACGACTCCTCCGGCGCCCTGCGTGACCTGGTCCAGAACCACATGCTGCAGCTGCTCACGCTGCTCTGCATGGAGCCGCCGGTGACCTTCACGGCCGACGAGGTTCGCGACGAGAAGGTCAAGGTGCTGCACGCGATCGCGCCGCCCGATCCCAACGAGGTGGTGCGGGCGCAGTACACGGCGGGCTTCGCCGAGGGCGAGGACGTGGTCGGCTACCTCGACGAGGAGGGCGTGCCGGACGACTCGAAGACCGAGACCTACGTGGCGCTTCGCCTCGAGGTCGACAACTGGCGCTGGGCCGGCGTGCCGATCTACCTGCGCACCGGCAAGCGGCTGGCGCGCAAGGTCACCGAGATCGCCGTGACGCTCAAGCCGGTGCCGCACCTGGCCTTCGAGGCCGCGGGCTCGGTGGGCGTGCAGCCCAACCAGCTCGTCATGACGATGCAGCCGAACGAGGGCGTGTCGCTCTCGCTCGGCGCCAAGATCCCCGGCACGCGGATGCGCATCCGGCCGGTGAACATGGAGTTCCTGTACGGGACGGCCTTCCTGTCCCAATCGCCCGAGGCCTACGAGCGCCTGATCATGGACGCGATGCGCGGCGACGCCACGCTGTTCACGCGCGACGACGAGGTCGAGGCGCAGTGGAGGATCATCGACCCGATCCTCGCCAACTGGGAGAAGGACGGAACGCCGCTCGTGACCTACCCGGCGGGCACGCGCGGGTCCCGAGGAGGCCGACAAGATCCGTTGCGCCCGGACACCACCGCTGGCGAGCCATCTGATGGTCGACGCCGGCGCGGTCTGGTCAGAGCAGGACACCACGCCGGGGGCGATCGAGGAGGCGCTGCGGGAGCTGCTTGCGCCAGCAGTACCAGTCGGACGAGGCGTATGCGCCCGCGCGCGTGCTGAACCTGGTGGTGGTGCTCGACCGCGAGTGGCGCGGTGAGATCCTCAACCGGCTCGAGAACGTTGGCCGCTACCACGCCTCTCGCACCATCCTGTGCGCGGTCGAGCCGGGGCGCAAGACGATCGACGCCACCGTGGCGCTCACCACCGGCGGGGAGCACCACCACGTCGGCGATCTCGCCCTGACGCGCGAGCGCATCGTCCTCGACATCGGCACGAAGCACCTGAGCAAGCTCGACACGGTCGTCGATCCGCTGGTGGTCACCGACATCCCGACCGTGATCTGGTCACCGCACGGGCATGCGGAGGCGACTGGACGCCCTGCTCCACCTGTCCCAGGTCGTACTTGTCGACTCGGTCAACGAGCCCGATCCGGGCAGCGCCGTCGCGCGGGCACGCGATTTGGCCAAGGAGGCCTACGTGGTCGACCTGGCCTGGCTGAGGGGCACGCCGTGGCGCGAGCGAGTGGCCTCGACGTTCGACCCACCGCAGTGGCGCGAGGAGCTGCGCCGCATCGACTCGGTGCGGGTGCGTCACCGGCCGGACTCCGGGATCGCCGGAGTGCTGTTCTGCGGCTGGCTCGCCTCGCGTCTGGGCTGGGAGGCCGGGTCCCTGATGCCCGCCCGTGCCGGCCTCCACGGAAAGGCCCACGGCAAGCGCCAGGACGTCGCGCTCGAGCTCATACCGGACGAGGGCCAGAGCGTGCCCGGCCTGGCCGGCATCGAGATAGCCACCGCCTCCGGCATGAGCATCTCGCTCGACCGCGGGCCCGGCGGGCCTGCTGGCCAAGCGACGGGACCGCAAGGGCCACGAGTCCGAATGGACGGTGCTCGGGGCCTCCCGTGGCGAGGGCGGCATTCTCGGCGAGGGCATTCGCCAGGCTCTGCTGCGCGACCCGGCGTACGTGCGTGCGCTCGGCTGCGCCGAGGCGATGGTGGAGTGACGCCCAAGCCCGACTTCCAGATCTCGGACGATCCCGCCGGCGCGGCCTGCGAGCTGCTGGTGGCGGCCACGGGCCACGTGGCGCTCACGGGCGGGTCCACGCCGCGGACCGCGTACGAGCGGAGCGCCGAGCGCCGTGCCGACTGGTCGGGCGTGGGGATCTGGTTCACGGACGAGCGCTGCGTCCCACCGGATCACGAGCACTCCAACTTCCGCATGGTCGACGAGGCGCTGCTGTCGAAGATCGACGGCGCGGAGGTCCACCGGATGCAGGGCGAGCTCGGGCCCCGCGACGGCGCTGACGCCTACGAGGGCGAGCTGGACGCCGAGGGCCCGGACGCCTTCGACCTGATGATCGTGGGCCTCGGGCCCGACGCCCACATCTGCTCGCTCTTCCCCGGCGATGACGCGCTCGGCGAACGCGAGCGCCCGGTGGTCGGCGTCGAGACGCCGGGGATGGCGCCGCTGGTGTCCCGCATCACGCTTACCCTTCCGGTTGTGAACGCCACCCGCCACATCGTCTTCCTGGTCACGGGTGAGGCCAAGGCGGATGCCGTCGCGCGGGCGTTCTCGGGCAGGCCCGACCCGCAGGCCCCCGGCTCGCTGATTGATGCCGAGGTCACCGTCCTGCTCGACGAGGCGGCCGCCGCGCGACTATGAGCACCTGGGTCCCGCAGGGCGGGATCGGCGCCGGACAGTTCCCGCCCATCGCGGAGTACGCGTTCCTGTCCGACAACGAGACCTGCGCGCTGGTCGCCCCCAACGGCAACGTCGAGTGGCTGTGCCTCCCGCGCTTCGACTCGCCGAGCGTGTTCGGCGCGCTGCTCGACCGCGACGCCGGCGTCTTCCGGCTCGGTCCGGCGGACGTCGCCGTGCCCGCGGCGCGGCGCTACCTGCCGGGCACGATGGTGGTGGAGACGAGCTGGGGTACCAGCGGGGGCTGGATCATCGTCCGCGACTTGCTCCTGATCGGTCCCTGGCACCACGAGAACGAGCGCTCGCACACCCACCAGCGGGCCCCCACCGACTACGACGCCGACCACGTGCTCCTGCGGCTGATCCGCTGCGTCAACGGCGAGGTGCAGGTCACGCTCGACTGCGAGCCCCGCTTCGAGTACGGGGCCCTGCAGGGCGCCTGGGAGTACACCGGACCGGGCTATCACGAAGCTACGTGCCGCGCGGAGGGGTCCGAGATCGAGCTGAGGCTCAACTCCGACATGAACGTCGGCTTCGAGGGGCCGCGAGCCACCGGTCGCACGCTGATGAAGGAGGGCGACACGCTGTTCGTCGCGCTTTCCTGGTCCAAGCATCCGGCCCCCACCACCTACGAGGATGCCTACGACCGGCTCGTCTGGACCGCGCACCACTGGCAGCACTGGCTCGATCACGGCCAGTTCCCCGACCACCCCTGGCGCACCCACCTTCAGCGCGCCGCGCTCACGCTCAAGGGCCTCTCCTATTCGCCCACCGGCGCGCTGGTCGCGGCCGCCACCACCTCCCTGCCGGAGACGCCCCGCGGCGAACGCAACTGGGACTACCGCTACACCTGGATCCGCGACGCGACCTTCATGCTCTGGGGCCTCTACACCCTCGGGTTCGACTGGGAGGCCAACGACTTCTTCTACTTCATCGCCGACGTGGCCGAGTCGGAGGCGGATCAGCTCCAGATCATGTACGGGATCGGGGGGGAGGCCAAGCTGACGGAGAGGACGCTCGACCACCTCTCGGGCTACGACGGGGCGCGGCCGGTGCGCGTCGGCAACGGCGCCTACAACCAGGAGCAGCACGACGTCTGGGGCGCCCTGCTCGACTCGGTCTACCTGCACACCAAGTCGCGCGACCACCTGCCGGAGCGAATCTGGCCGATCCTCAAGCGTCAGGTCGAGATGGCGCTGACGAAGTGGCGCGAGCCTGACCGGGGGATCTGGGAGGTGCGCGGCGACCCCAAGCACTTCACGTCCTCGAAGCTCATGTGCTGGGTGGCGGCCGACCGCGGCGCGCGCCTGGCGGAGATTCGGGGCGAGCTCGAGTTCGCGGCACGCTGGCAGTCGGCCGCCGACGAGATCAAGAACGACATCTGCACGAACGCGCTCGACGAGCGCGGGGTCTTCACCCAGCACTACGAGACCGACGCCCTGGACGCTTCGGTCCTGTTGATGGTCATGACGCGCTTCTTGGCGCCCGACGACGAGCGCATCCGCGCGACGGTCCTGGCGATCGCCGACGAGCTCACCGAGCACGGCCTGGTGCTGCGCTACCGGACGGACGAGACCGACGACGGCCTATCCGGCGAGGAGGGCACCTTCACGATCTGCTCGTTCTGGCTGGTGTCGGCCTTCGTGGAGATCGGCGAGGTCGGCCGCGCGCGTGACCTGTGTGAAAAGCTGCTCGGCTACGCCAGCCCACTCGGCCTGTACGCGGAGGAGATCGACGCCCGCTCGGGACGGCATCTGGGCAACTTCCCGCAGGCCTTCACGCACCTGGCGCTCATCAACGCGGTGATGCACGTGATCCGGGCGGACCAGGGCCTCGAGACGGGCGCGTTGCCGCTGGGCGCGAGCTGGCGCGGCAGCGGTCGGCGGAGTACAGCGCTCGGCGGCCGGCCCCTGACCCACGCGGCGGCTCGGAGGCGCCCGACAAGGTGACGTATTTCCGGCACTCCTACTACCGGAACTACGCGCTCACCTTCTGCGCCAGTCCCGAGCTCACTACAGCCGCACGTCCACGACCATCGCCGCGAACAGCGCCGCCAGGTACGCCAGGGAGTAGAGGTACAGGCGCAGGGCGGAGCGGCGGTCGGCGCGGCGCATGCAGGCGGACGGCTCCGTAGATGAACACCGCCCCGAGGCCCACCGAGGCCACCAGGTAGACGGGTCCGAAGGCGCCGGCGCAGAACGGCAGCTGGCTGACGGCGTAGAGCAGGATCGTGTAGAGCAGGATCTGGCGGCGCGTCTCGCGCTCGCCGCGCACCACGGGCAGCATCGGCACGCCGGCACGGGCGTAGTCGTCCTTCATCAGCAGCGAGAGCGCCCAGAAGTGCGGCGGTGTCCAGAAGAAGACGATCGCGAACAGGTAGAGCGGGGTGCCGGTGAGCTCACCGGTGACCGCCGCCCAGGCCACGAGCGGCGGCACGGCTCCGGCCGCGCCGCCGATCACGATGTTCTGCGGCGTGGTGCGCTTGAGCCAGAGCGTGTAGACGAACACGTAGCCGAGGAAGCCGGACGCCGACAGCGCGGCCGCCAGCGGGTTGACGGTGGTCGCCAGCAGCACGAACGCGGCCACTCCCAGCGCGATCCCGAACCAGAGCGCGGCGGCCGGGCGCCACCCGGCCGGACGCCACGGGCCGGTCGGCGGTGCGCGACATCAGCGCGTCGAGGTCGCGGTCGAGGTAGTGGTTGACCGCCCCCGCGCCGCCCGCGGACATGGCCCCGCCGAGGCAGGTGAGGAGCACGAGCGAGAGCGACGGGTCGCCGGCCACGTACATCGTGGTGACCGTGGTGAAGAGCAGCAGCGACTGCACCTTCGGCTTGGTCATCTCCAGGTAGTCGGAGGCGACCAGCCGCCACCTGCTCGTCCGTGCGGCAGCGGCCTGGATCATGCGGTCACCGGCTCGGTGCGGCGTGGCGCGCGTTCGCGAGCCGGCGAGAGCTGAAGCGTCATTCCGAGCGACACCGACCAGAGCAGCGTGCCCAGTGCGAGGTGCAGCAGGATCATCAGCTCGTACTCGTCGAGCCAGACGTTGAGCGCACCCACCAGGATCTGTGCGAAGAGCACTCCGAGCATGGCCCAGGCGTACGGGACCGCGAGCCGTCGCCGCAGCGCGACCACGGCCAGCGCGATCACGAGGATCGAAGCGAGGTACATGAAGGCGCGGTGGGTGAGATGGATGTCCACCAGCTCGGCCCGGCCGAACGGCATGAACTCGCCGTTGCAGGTGGGGAACTGCTTGCCGCAGGCGTGGTGCGCGCCCTGACCGAGCTGGTAGTCGGCGCGGCCGTAGTTCTGGGTGCCCGCCATGTAGCCGCCGGCGACGATCGTGCAGAACACGGCCGCGGTGGCCGCGATTGCCAGCAGCCGAACCCGCGGCCCGCCGTCCTCCGGGCGGACCCCGCGCGTGGAGCGGACCAGGTACAGGAGGATTCCCAAGAGCACCATGGCGAGCCCGAGGTGGGCGGCCACGTAGGCCTCCTCGAGGTTCTCCTCGACGGTCAGGCCGCCGAGCAGGCCCTGGGCGGCCACGAGCACGAGCAGTGCGCCGGCGGCGAGCCTGTACTCGCGATGGCGCCTCCACGCCAGCACGAACAGCGACAGGATCATCAGCCCCACCACCATGGCCAGCGCCCGGTGGGCGTACTCGATGATGGTGTTGAGGTCGAGCCACGGCACCACGTCGCCGTTGCAGAAGGGCCAGCCGTGGAAGCCCGACCCGGCCGGGCCGCAGCCGAGGCCGGAGTCGGACACCCGGACGATGCCGCCCAGGATGATCAGGACGAAGGTCGCCACGAACGTGGCGAGCGCCAGGCGGCGGAAGCCGGTCGAGGGGGCGCTGCTCACGCCACTAGACGCCGCGCGACGCGACGGGCTGAGCCGAGGTCTCGGCGCGCGGCGGCGGCCGCCGCCACCTCGCGGCGGATGTCCTTCATCGGCTCCACGCTGCGCACGCGCGGGATCACGTCGAAGTTGTTGGGCGGCGGCGGTGAGCTCGTGAACCACTCGAGCGTGTTGCCCTTCCACGGGTCGTTGCCCGCCTTCTTGCCCTTGCGAAGGCTGATGATGACGTTGACGAGGGTGAGCACCACGCCGACGCCGAGCAGGAACGAGCCGAAGGTCGAGATCTGGTTGTAGACCTCCACGCCCAGCTGGTCGCTGTAGTCGTAGACGCGCCGCGGCATGCCCGAAAGCCCGGCCGAGTGCTGGATGAGGAAGGTCACGTTGAAGCCGATGAACATCAGCCAGAACGACCACTTGCCCAGGCTCTCGGACATCATGCGGCCGGTCATCTTCGGGAACCAGTAGTAGAGCCCGGCGAAGTAGCCGAACACGCCGCCGCCGAAGATCGTGTAGTGGAAGTGGGCCACCACGAAGTAGCTGTCGTGCAGCTGCCAGTCCACCGGGAAGATCGCCAGCTGGATCCCCGAGATGCCGCCGATGACGAACAGCGCCGGCAGGGCGGCGGCGAATAGCAGCGGTGTCTTGAACACGATCGAGCCGCGCCACAGCGTGGCGATCCAGTTGAAGATCTTGATCCCGGTGGGCACCGCGATCGTGAACGACGAGAGCATGAAGAAGGCCAGCACCACGGTCGCGGTCGGCGTGGTGAACATGTGGTGCGCCCACACCAGGAGGCCGAGGAAGGCGATGGCCACGGTGGCGGCCGCGATCGCCTTGTAGCCGAAGATCGGCTTGCGCGCGAACACCGGCAGGATCTCCGAGACCATCCCGAACGCGGGCAGCACCATGATGTAGACCTCGGGGTGCCCGAAGAACCAGAACAGGTGCTGCCACAGCAGCGGATCACCGCCTCCGGTGGGATCGAAGAAGGCGGTGCCGAAGTGGCGGTCGGTCAGCAGCATCGTCACCGCGGCGGCGATGCAGGGCAGCGCGGCGATCAGCAGGTAGCTGAAGACGAGGATCGTCCAGACGAACAGCGGCATGCGGCCCCAGCTCATCCCGGGCGCGCGCATGTTGTGGATCGTGGCCACGAAGTTGATCGCGCCCACCAGCGACGACAGGCCGGTCAGGTGGATCAGGAATATCCAGGCGTCGATCCCGCCGCCGGGTGAGTAGAGGTCGTCCGAGAGGGGGGCGTAGGAGGTCCAGCCCGCCTGGGGCGGCTCGAAGAACAGCGAGGAGTAGAAGGCCACGCCTCCGAACAGCGTGAGCCAATAGGACAGGGCGTTCAGCTTGGGGAAGGCCATGTCCCGGGCGCCCACCATCAGCGGCACCAGGTAGTTCCCGAAGCCCGCGATCAAGGGGATCACGAACAGGAACACCATCGTCGTCCCGTGCATCGTGACGAGGCCGTTGTAGGTCTCGGGCGAGACGAGCGTGTTCTCCGCCGCGCCGAGCTGCAGGCGCATGATCAGCGCCTCCACGCCGCCGAGCAGCATGAAGACGAAGGCGGTGACGATGTAGAGGATCCCGATCTTCTTGTGATCGGTGGTCGTCAGCCAGGCCAGCCAGCCGCGGGGCTGGCTCGGCAGGTCGTGGAGCATCACCTCGGGGCGGGCCCGCTGCTGCCGCTCGCGTTGCCTGGCCGGCTTCCACTACTGGTCTTCGCTTCCTTCGCGCCGCTGGCGCTGAGCGGCCAGCTCCTCACGCGATTGCTGCGATTCCCTGCCGCGTGCTCCTCGGCCCAGGCCTCGAACTCGTCGGGAGTGACCGCCCGCACCTGCGCCCGCATGTCCGCGTGGTTGGCGCCGCACAGCTCGGCACACTGGCCGAAGTAGGTGCCCTCCCTGCCCGCCGGGACCTTGAACCAGGTCTCGTTCACGTGGCCGGGCACGCGCATCGGCCTTGCCGCCGAGCTTGGGGATCCACCACGAGTGCTGAACGTCGGACGAGGTGATCCTCAGCACCACCGTGGTGTCGGTGGGCACGACCATCTCGTAGAAGGAGTAGAGCTGGTCGCCGCCGCGGTAGTCGTAGCGCCACAGGTACTGCTGGCCGTTGACCTCGATCGTGAGGTAGGGGCCGCCGGACTTGGGCGGGTCCGGCTGATCGATCGAGGCGAAGTAGGCGGTGTTCGCCTGCAGCCCGTTCGGGCCCGACGCGGGCGGATTCTCGATGTCCGGCAGGTAGACGAAGGTCACGACCGTGAGCACCACGAGGATCACCGCGGCGCCGATCGTCCAGCCGATCTCGAGCGGCGTGTTGCCGTGGATCTGCTCCGCCTCCGGGCCGCCGCGGCGGGCGCGGTACTTGACCAGCGAGTAGAGGAGCGTGCCCTCCACGCCGAGGAAGATCACGATCCCGATGTAGAGGGTGATCTTGTACAGCGTGTCGATGTCGTCGGCGTTCGGCGAGCCGCCCGACTCGGGCGTGAAGGCGTCGGCCAGGGCGCCGGGGGCGAACACGAGCATGGCGGCGAGGGCCGCGCCGAGCGCGGCGAGCAGGGCAAGTTGAGAACGGCCCTTAGGCAAGGCGCGCGTGATCATATCCGCGCTCCGGACGCGGACTCCACTTCGTGCCGTATGCCCCGAATCTGGGCGGTTCCGCACTGGTGGGGCTCAACCCACCCGGGATTCGACCTCCAGCTCCCGGACCTTCAGCCGGCCCACCTCGAGCTCCTCGATGCGCAGCTGCTTGATCACCGCGCGCCTGATCGCCAGCCGGCCGATGGCCAGGGCGCCGATGGCGACAGCACCTACGGCGAGCGCACCCGACAGCAGGCGCCGCGGTGGCCGGCTGCCCGGCAGAGCCGGGGTGCCTCACGGTCGATAGACCGCAACGGGCCAGCTGGCGCGCCACGTCAGGCCCCCTGGAACGCCGGGCTCGCGCTTCTCCACGAAGGCCGCCACGCCCTCCTGGAAGTCACGCGTGCGCGCGAGCTCGTGCTGAAGGTCCGCCTCGAGGTCCAGCTGGCCCTCGAGGTCGGGGTAGAGCATGCGGTTGAGCGCCCGCTTGGACCCGGCGTAGGAGCGAGTGGGGCCCTGGGCCATGCGCTCGACCAGACGCGTCGGCCTCGGCCACCAGCTCGGCGTCGGGGTAGACGTGGTTGACGAGGCCCCAGCTCGAGCGCCTGCTGCTGCCGGCACGCGCTCGCCCAGCAGCGCCATCTGGAAGGCCCGCGCCTTGCCCACGGCGGCGGGCACGAACAGCGTGGAGCCGCCGTCGGGCATCAGGCCGATGTTCACGAAGGCCAGGCCGAAGAAGGCCGACTCCGCCGCCAGCACGAGGTCGCATGCGAATGCGAGTGACGCGCCGATGCCCACCGCCGGCCCGTTGACGGCGGCGATCACGGGCTTCTCGAGCAGCCGCACCCCCGCGATGATCGGGTGGTAGACGCCGTGAAGCTCCTTGCGGACGTCGGGCATGCCGTCGTCGGGATGCGGGTCGAAGCCCGCCTTGAGGTCGGCGCCCGAAGAGAAGCCGCGACCGGCGCCGGTGATCAGCACGGCGCGGACGGCCGGGTCGGCTGCGTCGACGGTCACCACCTGCTTCAGCTCCCGGCCGAACTCCTCGGTCCAGGCGTTGAGGGAATCGGGACGGTTCAGGGTGATCCGCCCGACGCCGTTGCCGGACTCCCAGATGACGGTCTCGTAGCTCATGTGGGCAGGCTAACGCGGAGGGCCCGCACGCCGGCCTCGATCGCCGGCTCGGCGATGCGCCCGTAGCCCAGCAGGAGGGCGGGCGGCGCCGGCTCGACCGCGTGCTCGGACAGGCCCGACAGGCCGACTCCGGCCGCCCGGGCCGCCTCCAGCAGCGCCGCCTCGTCGCGTTCCGGCGGGCAGCGCCACCACCAGGTGCAGCCCCGCGGCCACGCCGGTGGGCGCGCAGCCCGGGAGATGGCGTGCAAGCGCCGCCACCAGGGCATCGCGACGACTCCGGTAGACAGCCCGCGTGCGCCGCAGGTGGCGGTCGAGCTCACCGCGCTCCAGGAAGTCCGCCAGGGCGAGCTGCTCGACCACCGGCGTGCCGAGGTCGTCGCGCGCCTTGGCCGCCACCAGCTCCTGCATGAGGCCCTCGGGCGCCACGAGCCAGCCCAGGCGCAGGCCGGGCGCAAGCGTCTTCGAGACGGAGCCGGCGTAGGTCACGCGCCCGGGCTCCAGCCCCTGCAGGGCGCCCACTGGCTGGCGGTCGTAGCGGTACTCGGCGTCGTAGTCGTCCTCGAGCACGAGCCCGTCGCGTGGCGGCCAGCCAATCACGCAGGGCGGCGCGGCGGCCGGGGGAGAGGACCACTCCCATCGGGAACTGGTGCGCAGGCGTGACCATCACCACGCGCGGGCCGGAGGGGCCGAGCTCGGCCAGCCGCTCGACCTGCAGTCCCTCGTCGTCGACCGGCACGGGCACCGTGTCGAGGCCGGTGGAGGCGAGCTGACCGCGCCCAGGCCCGCTCGACGGGTCCTCGAGCGCGATCGCGCGCTCGCCCCGCTCGACCAGCACGCGGCCGAAGAGCGCCATTCCCTGGGCCATGCCCGAGGTGACGATCACCCGTCCCGCGGCGCAGGCCACGCCGCGCACCCGGCCCAGGTAGCTCGCCAGCGCCGCGCGCAGCTCGGGCGCTCCCCGCGGGTCGCCGTAGTCGAAGCGGGCGTCGGGGGCGGCCTGCACGGCCCGCCGCAGGGAGGTCAGCCAGGCGGCGCGCGGGAACAGCGCCACGTCCGGCGCGCCGGTGCGAAAGTCGAAGCGCGGCGCCTTGGCCGCGGCATCGCGCGCCGGATCGGGAGCGGCCGCGGTCGCGGCCGCGTCGGCCACCCGCGTGGCCCCGCCCTGCTGCGCCACCAGATAGCCCTCGGCCACCAGCTGGGCGTAGGCCTCCACCACCACCCCGCGCGACACCGACAGCTCGGAGGCCAGGCCGCGTGTGGACGGGAGCGGCGTGCCGCTGGGCAGGCGCCCGTCGCGCACGGCATCGCGCAGCTGCTCCTCGATCTGCACGCGCAGCGAGGGGCGGCCGCGATCGAGGGTCACCAGGAGATCGATCTGGCTCACGGTAAGTGGTACATGATCGAGGGCCTCGACTGGTACTTCCAGTCGAACCACTTTGATCATACGGTGGTGGGTATGCCCGAGCCCGCCACCCTCGCACTGTTCGCCGCTCAGCGCCCTCGCCCTCGTGGCGATCCCCGGCCCGAACCTGATCTACATCGTCACCCGCAGCATCGACCAGGGGCGCGGCGCCGGCCTCGCCTCCTCGTTCGGGGTGGAGACCGCCACGCTCGTGCACGTGGCCGCGGCCGCCGCCGGGCTGTCCGCCGCGCTCGCCTCCTCCGCCACCGCGTTCAGCATCGTCAAGTACGCCGGCGCGGCCTATCTGCTGTACCTCGGCGTGCGCACCCTGCTCGCGCGCGGCGCGGGCGAGGGCGACGCGGCCCGCCCGGCCGCCCCCGCGCGGCGCGTGTACGCGGAGGGCTTCATCGTCAACCTGCTGAACCCGAAGGTGGCGCTGTTCTTCCTTGCCTTCCTGCCGCAGTTCGTCGACCCCAGCGCGGGCCAGGCGTGGCTGCAGGTGCTGGTCCTCGGCGCCGTCCTCGTGGCGATCGGGCTGACGATCGACCTCCTCTACGCCGCTCGCCGCGGGCTCCCTGGGCGCGTGGGTGCGCGGCAGCGCGGTCCTTCGAGCGCCGGCGCCGCTGGGCCACGGGCGGCGTGTACATCGCGCTCGCCGCCGTGGCCCTCACCGGCAGCCGGCGCAGCTCGTGAGCTCGACCCTCCGCGGCGCGCTGCTGGCCACGCTGGCGCTGACGCTCGTGGGCTCACTCGTGGCGGCGTCGGACGCGCTGGAGGCGTATCCGCTGGCCGAGGGCCAGTTCATCCGCTACCTGATCGCCGCCGCCATCCTGTTCGCTCTGGCGCGCGGCCGGCTGCCGCGCCTGACCCGCCGCGAGGCCGCCGGGCTGGCCTGCCTGGCGGCCACCGGCCTGGTGCTCTTCAACTTCTTCGTGATCGAGGGCGTGCGCGAGACCGACCCCGCGACGGTCGGGGTGATCATCGGCTGCGTTCCGGTCGTGCTGGCGGTGGCCGCTCCGCTGCTCGAGCGCCGTCCGGTGAGCGGCCGCGTGCTGCTGGCCGGGGTGGTCGTGTCGGTGGGCGCGGCCGGGGTGCAGTGGGCCGACGGCGGCATCACGATGCTCGGCCTCGGCCTCGCGCTCGGCGCGCTGGGCTGCGAGGCCGCCTTCTCGCTGCTCGCGGCGCCTCACCTCGAGCGCCTCGGACCGCTCGCCGTCTCGGCGTACGCATGCCTGTTCGCTCTGCCGCTGCTCGCGGCCTGGAGCCTCGTGGCCGGCGGGCCCGAGCTGGTGGCGCCGAGCACCGCCGAGCTGGCCGCGATCGGCTACCTGGGCGCGGCGGTCACCACCGGCGGATTCGTGGCCTGGTACTCGGCCGTCGGCCTGCTCGGAGTCGAGCGCGCCGGGCTCTTCTCGGGCGTCCTGCCGGTGAGCGCGCTCGTCTGCGCGGCGCTGCTGGGGGTGGCCGAGTGTCTCGCCCGCCCGGCTCGCGGCGGTCGCCGTGGTGGTGGCGGGGATCACGCTGGGGGTGAGGGCCACGCGGAAGCGCGGTCCGGCCCGCGCGCGCCTCCCTGTTGCGCGCCGTTCGCCCAGGTGCTTAGGTTTCCTTCGCCGAGGACCTGATGTAGGGAGGACTAAGGGTGGCGAAGCCCGCAAACGCCGTAGCGCCTGCCAGACGCTCGACCACCGACAAGAGCGGCGCGCGGCGGCGAACCGCCACCGAACAGCCCTCCGGCCAGAACGGCCTGGGAGCCGTCGAGCCCGCGGTGCTCGAGGAGATCCTCGACGCCCTCCTGGCCGCCCGCGACGGCGACTTCTCACGGCGTCTGTCGCGCCGGCGCCGGGGTCTGCCGGGACAGATCGGCGCTGCCTACAACGAGCTGGTGGCCATGAACGGCCGGATGGAGAAGGAGCTCGCCCGGATGCGGCGGGTGATCGGCCGCGAGGGGCGCATGGATCAACGCGCGACGCTGGGGGCGGCCGGAGGCGGCTGGGAGGCCAGCGTCGAGTCGCTCAACGCGCTCATCGACGACCTGGTCCGGCCCACCACCGAGGTGGCGCGCGTGCTCGATGCCGTGGCGGACGGCGACCTCGACCGGAAGATGGCGCTCACGATCGAGGGCCAGCCGGTCAAGGGCGAGTTCCTGCAGATCGGCACGACCGTGAACACGATGGTCGACCAGCTGTCGAGCTTCGCGGACGAGGTCACGCGCGTGGCCCGCGAGGTGGGCACCGACGGCAAGCTGGGCGGCCAGGCTGAGGTCAAGGGCGTTTCGGGCACGTGGCGCGACCTCACGGAGTCGGTGAACGTGATGGCCAACAACCTCACCGACCAGGTGCGCGGCATCGCCGACGTGACCACCGCGGTCGCCGAGGGCGACCTCTCCAAGAAGATCACCGTCGAGGCCAAGGGTGAGGTGGCGACGCTGGCCGAGACGATCAACACGATGGTCGACCAGCTGTCGAGCTTCGCGGACGAGGTCACGCGCGTGGCGCGCGAGGTGGGTACCGAGGGCAAGCTCGGCGGCCAGGCCGAGGTGGCCGGCGTGTCGGGCACGTGGCGGGATCTGACCGAGAACGTCAACTCGATGGCGTCGAACCTCACCGACCAGGTGCGAAACATCTCGCAGGTGGCGCAGGCGGTGGCGCGCGGCGACCTGACCCCGAAGATCACCGTGGAAGCCAAGGGCGAGGTCGCCGAGCTGGCCGACACGATGAACGAGATGACCTACACGCTGGCGATCTTCGCCGACCAGGTCACGAGCGTCGCGCGCGAGGTGGGCACGGAGGGCAAGCTCGGCGGCCAGGCCGAGGTCCCCAACGTGTCGGGCACCTGGAAGGACCTGACCGAGTCCGTGAACCTGATGGCGTCGAACCTGACCAATCAGGTGCGCAACATCGCCGAGGTCACGACGGCGGTGGCCGAGGGCGACCTGACCCAGAAGGTCACGGTCGACGTGAAGGGGGAGATCCTCGAGCTCAAGAACACCGTCAACACGATGGTGGACCAGCTGTCGAGCTTCGCGGACGAGGTCACGCGCGTGGCGCGCGAGGTGGGTACCGAGGGCAAGCTGGGCGGCCAGGCTGAGGTCAAGGGCGTGTCGGGCACGTGGCGCGACCTGACCGAGAACGTGAACCTGATGGCCGACAATCTCACCGACCAGGTGCGCTCGATCGCGCAGGTTTCCACCGCGGTGGCCGAGGGCGACCTCTCGCAGAAGATCGCGGTGGAGGCCAAGGGCGAGGTGGCCGCGCTGGCCGACACCATCAACAAGATGGTCGACCGGCTGCGCTCCTTCGCGGCCGAGGTCACGCGTGTGGCGCGCGAGGTGGGCACGGAGGGCAAGCTCGGCGGGCAGGCCGAGGTCGAGGACGTCTCGGGCACGTGGCGAGGACTCACCGAGAACGTGAACTCGATGGCCTCGAACCTCACGGATCAGGTGCGAAACATCGCCGAGGTCACCACCGCCGTCGCCAACGGCGACCTCTCCAAGAAGATCACCGTCGACGCCAAGGGCGAGATCCTCGAGCTCAAGAACACCGTCAACACGATGGTCGACCAGCTCAACTCGTTCGCGGCCGAGGTCACGCGCGTGTCCAAGGAGGTGGGCACCGAGGGCAAGCTCGGCGGTCAGGCCGAGGTGGAGGACGTCTCGGGCACCTGGCGCAGCCTCACCGAGTCGGTCAACTTCATGGCGTCGAACCTCACCGACCAGGTGCGCTCGATCGCCCAGGTGACCACGGCGGTGGCCAACGGCGACCTGTCGAAGAAGATCTTGGTCGACGCACGCGGGGAGATCGCGGAGCTGAAGGAGACCATCAACACGATGGTCGACCAGCTCAACTCGTTCGCGGCCGAGGTCACGCGCGTGGCCCGCGAGGTGGGCACCGAGGGGAGCCTCGGCGGCCAGGCCGAGGTGGCCGGGGTGTCGGGCACCTGGCGCGGCCTCACCGAGTCGGTCAACTCGATGGCGTCCAACCTCACCGACCAGGTGCGAAACATCTCGCAGGTGGCGCAGGCGGTGGCCCGCGGCGACCTGACCCAGAAGATCACGGTGGACGCCCAGGGCGAGATCCTCGAGCTGAAGGACACCCTCAACACGATGGTCGACCAGCTCTCGAGCTTCGCCGACGAGGTCACGCGCGTGGCCAAGGAGGTCGGCACCGAGGGCAAGCTCGGCGGCCAGGCTCAGGTGGAGGGCGTGTCCGGCACCTGGCGCGGGCTGACCGAGAACGTCAACCAGCTCGCCTCGAACCTCACGACGCAGGTTCGCGCGATCGCCGAGGTCTCGACCGCGGTGACCCAGGGCGACCTCACCCGCTCGATCACCGTCGAGGCCTCGGGCGAGGTCGCGGACCTCTCGGACAACATCAACCAGATGATCGCCAACCTGCGCGAGACGACCCGCCAGAACGAGGAGCAGGACTGGCTCAAGACCAACCTCGCGCGCATCTCGGGGCTGATGCAGGGACAGCGCGACCTCGAGACCGTGTCGCAGCTGATCATGTCCGAGCTGTCGCCGGCGGTTTCGGCTCAGCACGGCGCCTTCTTCCTCGTCGATCAGGACGAGAACGGCTCGGGGCTCGAGCTGCAGCTCCTGGCCAGCTACGGCTACTCGCGGCGCAAGGCGGTGTCCAGCCGCTTCGCCGCGGGGGAGGGGCTCGTCGGCCAGGCCGCCCTCGAGAAGAAGCCGATCCTGATCTCGGATCCCCCGGACGGCTACGTGACCATCAGCTCCGGGCTCGGCCAGGCGCGCCCGCGCGCGCTCATCGTGATCCCCGTCCTGTTCGAGGAGCAGGTGCTCGCGGTGATCGAGCTCGCCTCCTTCGCCCCGTTCAGCGAGGTCATCCTCCAGTTCCTCGACCAGCTGACAGAGACGATCGGCGTGGTGCTGTCCACGATCATCGCCAACGTCCGCACCGAGCAGCTCCTCCTGCAGTCACAGTCACAGGGCCAGGAGCTCCAGCAGCAATCCAAGGCTCTCCAGACCCAGCAGGACGAGCTGCAGGCCACCAACGAGGAGCTCCAGGAAAAGGCCGAGCTGCTCGAGCGCCAGAACCGCGACATCGAGATCAAGAACCGCGAGATCGAGACGGCCCGCCGCTCGCTGGAGGAGAAGGCCGAGCAGCTCGCGCTCAGCTCGAAGTACAAGTCGGAGTTCCTGGCCAACATGTCGCACGAGCTGCGCACGCCGCTCAACTCGCTCCTCATCCTGTCCAAGGTCCTGAGCACCAACGAAACCGGCAACCTCCACGGCAAGCAGGTGGACGCGGCCCAGACCATCCACAACGCGGGCTCGGATCTGCTGGCACTGATCAACGACATCCTCGACCTCTCGAAGGTCGAGGCGGGCAGGATGGACGTGCAGGTCGGGCGCACCTCGCTGGCCTCGGTCCGCGACTACGTGGAGCGCTCGTTCCGTCCCGTGGCCGAGGAGCGGGGACTCGAATTCGAGATCGCCCTCGAGCCCGGCGCTCCGGGTGACATCGAGACCGACGAGCAGCGCCTCCAGCAGATCCTGAAGAACCTGCTGTCGAACGCCTTCAAGTTCACCGAGCGCGGCTCGGTGCGGCTGTCGGTGGCGGCGGCCCCGGCCGAGCTCCAGTTCTCGGGGGTGGCGCTGTCGAACGCCGAGGCGGTCGTGGCGTTCTCGGTCACCGATACCGGGATCGGGATTCCCCCGGACAAGCTGCGGCTGATCTTCGAGGCCTTCCAGCAGGCAGAGGGCTCGACCAGCCGGCGCTTCGGCGGCACCGGCCTCGGTCTCGTCGATCAGCCGCGAGATCGCCCGCCTCCTGGACGGCGAGATAAGGGTCGAGAGCGAGCAGGGCGAGGGGGCCACGTTCACCCTGTATCTGCCGGCCCGACACGCGCCCGAGCGGAGCGTCGAACCGCGGCCCGAGGCCGCGGCGGCGCCCGAGCCGCCAGGCCGCCGCGCCCCAGCTGCCCGGCGCGCCCGATGTCCGCCAACGGCGGGAGACGGTCGAGGTCCGCGCCGCTCCCCGGCGCGCTGACCGACGACCGTGCCGATCTCGAGGCCGGCGACAGAGTGGCGCTGGTGATGAGCGAGGATCGTGAGGTGGCCCGTGCCGCGCTCGACGCCGCGCACGGCAAGGGCTTCAAGTGCCTCCTGGCGGTGCGCGGCGACGCGGGACTGGCGCTCGCCCACGAGTTCATGCCGGACGCGGTGATTCTCAGCCGCGAGCTCCCGCAGCCCGAGGGCGATGCGGTGCTGCACCACCTCAAGTCCCATCCGCAGACGCGCCACATCCCGGTCTACGTGATGGCCGAATACGGAACCGAGCGCGATGTACGACTGAGGGGCGCGCTCGGTCATGTCGGCAAGCCGGTCTCGCGCGACGGCCTGCGCGAGCTGTTCGCCGAGCTGTCCGAGTTCCTGGAAGAGCGGACCCGCTCGGTGCTCGTCGTGGAGGACGATGAGCAGGAGCGCACGAACGTCATCGACCTGATCGGCGGCGCCGGACGTCAGGGTCGTGGGCGTGGACTCGGTGGAGGGGGCGCTGGCCGAGCTCGACGGCTCGCACTTTGACTGCCTGGTGCTCGACCTCGGTCTCGGCAACGGGCGCGGCTTCGCCCTCCTGCAACGTCTCAAGAGCACCAAGCGCTTCCGGGGGCTGCCGGTGATCGTCCACGGCGCGAACGGGCTGAGCGCCCGGGACGAGACGCGCCTACGGCGCTACGCCGACAGCATCGTGTTGAAGGAGGCTCGCTCGCCGGAGCGCATGCTCGACGAGACAGCCCTCTATCTGCACCGGGCGGAATCGCGGCTGCCGGCCGAAAAGCGGCGCATGCTCGAGCGGCTCCACACCGCCGACGAGGTGTTCGAAGGCAAGAAGGTGCTGATCGTCGACGACGACGTACGCAACGTGTTCGCCCTCACCAGCGTGTTCGAGCGACGCGGCATGGAGGTTCTCTTTGCGGAGAACGGACGGGATGGGATCACGGCGCTCGAGCAACAACCCCGACGTTTCGCTCGTCCTGATGGACATCATGATGCCGGAGATGGATGGCTACGAGGCCACGCGGGCGATGCGGGAGATCCCCGAGTTCGAGCAGCTCCCGATCGTCGCGCTCACGGCCAAGGCGATGCGCGGCGACCGTGAGAAGAGCCTGGAGTCGGGCGCCTCCGACTACATCACCAAGCCGGTGGACGTCGATCAGCTCCTGTCGCTGATGCGGGTGTGGATGCACCGGTGACGACGGCCGCCGAGGTGAGCGAGCCGCTCCACCGAGAACGCGGCGCCGGGCGTGCTGCTGGTCGACGACCAGCCCGAGAGCCTCATGGCTCTCGAGACGCTGCTCGCGCCGCTGGGCTACCCCGTGGCCACCGCCCGCTCCGGTGAGCAGGCACTCAAGCAATTGCTCGAGAACGATTTCGGCGTGATCGTTATGGACGTGCGGATGCCCGGGCTCGATGGCTTCGAGACCGTGGAGCTGATCAAGCAGCGCCCGCGTCACCAGGACACGGCCGTGATCTTCCTCACCGCCGCCGACGCGGACAGCGAACAGATAACGCGCGGGTATTCGGCGGGTGCGGTGGACTACGTCGTCAAGCCGGTGGATCCCGACGTGCTGCGCTCGAAGGTCGGCGTACTGCTGGTGCTGGCGGAGAAGAACGCGGCCCTGCGCGAGTCGGAGCAGCGCTTCCGTGCCGCCTTCGAAGGCGCGCCTATCGGGATCGGCATGTCCACGCTCGAGGGCGAATGGCTGGAGGTCAACGCTGCGCTGTGCGACCTGCTGGGCCGCTCGTCGGCTGAGCTGCTCGAGCGCCCGTTGTGGGAGCTCGTCCATCCCGAGGACCGCGAGCGGGAGCGCGACTCTGTCGAACGGCTGCTCGCCGACCGGCACGGCTCCCACCAGGCCGAGGTCCGCCTCGTGCGCCACGACGCCGAGCCGACCCAAGCGCTGGTCAGCGTGTCGGTCTCCTCCGACGCTCAGGACCGCCCGCTTCATCTGCTCTGGCAGGCGATGGACGTGACCGCCCGCAAGCGGGAGGCAGCCGAGCGCAACGCGCGGGCGGAGGCCGAGGTCGTGGCGCAGACCCTCGGCAAGCTGGAGCGGGTGACCGGGGCCGCGCTCGAGCACCTCGAGCTGTACGACCTCCTCGAACTGCTGGTGGAGAGCATCCGCGAGGCCTTCCAGGCCGACCTGGCCCGGATCCTGCTCGTCGATGCCGAGCGGAAGTCGCTTCTGCGAGTGGGCGCGGCGGCGGGGTTCCAGGACCCGCCGGCAAGCGCCCCGGTGCCGCTGAACGGGCCGCTCGAGGAGGCCGTCCTGGCCGCGCGGCCGGTGACCCTGGCAGCCCTCAGCGAGGGCATCGGGCTCGACCCGGTGCTGGCCGCCGAGGAGCCCAGGGCGCTGATGGTGGCGCCGCTCATCGTCAAGGGCCAGGTCGGGGGCGCGGTGGAGCTGGCCCTGCGCTCGGAGCGCCGCTTCAGCGCCGAGGACGAGAGCCTGCTCATCCTGATGGCCGACCGCGCCGGCCTGGCGATCGAGCACGCTCGCGCATACGAGCGCGAGCTGGGGAACGTCGAGATGCTGCAGCGCAGCCTGCTGCCTGACCGTCTGCCGCGCGTCGTGCGGCGGTCAGATCGCGGCCCGCTACATGCCAGGCGGCGCCGACGTGGGAGGAGACTGGTACGACGCCGTGCGGCTCGAGGACGGCCGGCTCGGCGTGGCGATGGGCGACGTGGTGGGTCACGGGATCGGCGCCGCCTCGCTGATGGGCCAGCTGCGCCACGCCACGCGGGCCTACGCGCTCGAAGGGCTGTCACCGGGCGTGGTGCTCGATCGGCTCGATCATCTCGTGCGCAGTCTCGGCGACGGTCAGATGGCCACGCTGATCTATCTCGTCGTCGAGCCCGACCTGCGCTCGCTGCGGCTCGCGAGCGCCGGGCACGTGCCGCCGCTCGTGATCGGGCCCGACGGTCGCGGGCGCTTCCTCGACAATGCACCCGACCCGCCGCTGGGAGTGTTCGACACCGGCGGTCATACCGAGCTGGTGGCCGACATCGAGCCGGGCTCCACACTCGTGCTCTACACGGACGGTCTGGTGGAGGAGCGCGGAGTGTCGATCGACGCCGGACTCGAGGCCCTTCGCGAGGCGGCCCGGGACCCGGGCGACCTGGAGGAGCTGTGCGACCACCTCGTGCAGGCGATGCTCGCTGTCCACCCGGCCAACGACGACATCGCGGTGCTGGCTCTGCGCGCGCTGCCGGTCTCCCCGGGACCGCTCGACCTCGAGCTCGATTCGGCCCCGCCGGTGCTCGCTGCGCTGCGGCGGGAGCTCGGCTCGTGGCTGGGGCGGCTCGGCGCCGGCCGCGACGATGTGGAGGCGATTCAGATCGCGGCCCACGAGGCGTGTGCCAACGCCATCGAGCACGCCGGTGAGACGAACCCGTCGACGTTCCGGGTCAGCGTGGGCGTCGAGGACGGCGAGCTGGTGGTCACGGTCCGTGACGCCGGTCCCTGGGTTGAGCGCCCGAACGGCCCACTGCCTCACCGCGGGCGCGGCATGACCCTCATGAAGGCGCTCATGGACTCGGTCGCGATCACGCCCGGTGACGAGGGCACGGCGGTGCGGCTCGCGCGGCGCCTGGCCTGCCAACCTGTGGACACGTGCTCCTCGACTGCATCGAATGGCTCGGTCACTCGGCTTTCCGTATCCGGGTCGGACGCTCCTTCGTCTACATAGATCCCTACCGGGTGCCCGGTGACGCGCCGCCCGCCGACCTGATCCTCATCACACACGGGCACTACGACCACTTCTCGCCCCAGGACGTCGAGCGGCTGCGCAAGCGCGAGACATGGCTGGTGGGCCCGGCGGCGGTGGCGGAGCGGGTGAGCGGGCAGGTGCACTCGATAAGCCCGGGCGAGCTGCTGGAGGACGAGATCGTCCGCGGCGTGCACGTGGCCGCCGTGGCCGCCTACAACACCTCCAAGCGGGACGGCGACGGTAAGCCGTTCCATCCGCGCGAGGCGGGCTGGGTGGGCTTCGAGGTCAACGTCCGCGGGGAGCGTCTTTACCATTCCGGCGACACTGACGTGATCCCCGAGATGGACAGCGTGACCGGCGTCGACGTGGCTCTGCTGCCGGTCAGCGGGGTCTACGTGATGACCGCCCAGGAGGCAGCCGAGGCCGCGCGTCGCATCCAGCCTCGTGTGGCCGTCCCGATGCACTGGGGCGAGCACATCGGTAGCGAGGAGGACGCCCGGGCCTTCGCGAAGCGCGCCGACGTCGAGGTGCGCATCTTGAATAGGGTCGCGTGATGGACGGTCAAAGGGAGGCTCTGCGCCGCGTCGCTGCCGGCGACCCGGCGCTGGCGGCGCGGCTCGTCCTGATGACGCTTCCCGCCGCCGCCGCCCGCATCCCGGGGGAGCTGGCGTACGTGCTGGACGTGCACGGTGTGGAGCGCCGAAGGGTGTCGGTCTCGGGCGGCCGCGCCAGCGTCTCCGACCCGGACGTCTTCCGAGGAGACGGAGGGGCGCCGCCCCGACTTCCACCTCTGGACCGAGCCGGACACGCTCGTTGAGCTGGTGACGGGAGAGGCGCGGCCGCTGCGGTTGATGATGTCGGGCCGCCTGCGCATCAGAGGGAAGCGGCGGCGGGCGCTCAGGCTGCGTCACATGGCGGGTGCCGACGTCTCGGTCGCCGACGTCGTGGAGGCCGGAGGCAGGGTCGACCCTGACGTGCTCTACCGCTCGCTGGCCTACCTGATCGATCCCGCGTGGACCAAGGGCCACCAGTTCACGGTTCGTCATCTCGTGACCGGCGACGGCGGCGGCCAGTGGTACATCCGGGTGCGCGACGGGCGCCCGCCGGTGGTCACGGCGCAAGCGCCGGATGACGAGGATGTGGTGGCCACCGCGGTGATGTCCTTCGATTCGTATCAACAGGTCCTCGCGCGGAGGGTCTCTCCGTCCGAGGCGATGCAGCGGCAGATGACGACCATCGAGGGCGAGCTCTACCCGCTCACGGTCCTCGGGCGCTGGATCGCGCGCTCGCAGGGGCAGGACGACGAGGAGATCGAACGCGAGGCGAGGCAGCGCGAGGTGCAGGTCCGCAGGGCCGGCCTGTTCGCGGGCAACGGCAGCCACCCGGGCCAGGGCGATCCCGGGCATGAGGGCGCGCCCGCCGCACCGAACAACCACGGGCTGCTCGACTACCGGCAGCTGTACGCCCTCTGGGAGCGACAGAACTGGCGGGCGAGCGAGCTCGATTTCGCGGTCGACCGCGAACACTGGGTGGTATCCCCGCGCGAGGCGCAGGAGAGCACGCTCTGGAGCCTCGGCTCCTTCTACGTCGGCGAGGAGCGCGTGACCGCCGATCTCGCGCCCTTCCTGCTGGCCGCGCCGAGCGGTGAGATCGAGCTGTTTCTCGCCACCCAGCTGGTGGACGAGGCCCGCCACGCGGCCTTCTTCGACCGCTTCGGCGCGGAGGTCATGTGCCTGTCGTCCGAGGATATGCGCGGGCGGATGCGCGAGGTCGAGCAGGTACTGCTCCAGCCCTGGCGGGACGTGTTCGACGACGGCCTGCGCGACGTCGCGGCGCGCCTCCGGGCAAAGCCCGACGACCTCGGCCTGTTCGTGGAGGGCGTGACCGTCTACCACATGGTCGTCGAGGGCTTTCTCGCGGTCACGGGCCAGACGCTGATTCGCGACTACTTCGTCGAGCACGGCATGTACCCGGGCTTCTGCGAGGGCTTCGGCCTGGTCGAGCGCGACGAGCACCGGCACGTCGCGTTCGGGGTGCGCTTCCTGCGTGACGCCATCGACGACGATCCGCGCCACCGCGCCACGGTGGAGCGCGTAGTGCTCGACCTGGCGCCGCGCGCTGCGCACGTGTTCGCCCCTCCGTACGTGGACGACCCGCGCGAATACGTCTCCTACGGCTACACCTCGCGCCAGATCTACGGCTACGCCTACCGCACGCTCAAGCGGCGGATGAAGGTGCTGGGGATTGAGATACCTCCGCCCGAGGAGCTCATGCCGGGGCCGATCGAGGATCCGGTGGCGCCGCGGGTGTCCGTCCCGCCGTCCTCCGGCGCGAACGGCTCGAGCGAGCCCGAGCCGGAGGGCGCGCCGGTGGCCGAAGGGTCCTAGCGGCGGCCGCTCGCCACGCGCCGCCGCGGCCGCAGCGCCGCCCCGAGCATCAGCAGCCCGAGCCCGATCACCGCGACCGACGCTATCTCCAGGCCGGTGGTCGGCAGGTAGCCGGCACCCGACTCCTGCGCTGCACCGGTGCCGCCGCTGGGCGTCTCGCCCACGGGTGGGGTGACCTCTTCTTCGGCGGGCTCGTCGCCGCCTGCGGTTTCCTCGCCGCCGCCGGTTTGCTCCTCGCCACCGGCGGGCTCGTCGGTGCCGCCCTGCTCCTCGCCGCCGCCGGTGGTCGGCTCCTCTTCCTGGGCCGCCTCCGCCTCTTGCCGTGAGGATCGCTTCTCGGGCACGGCCGGTGCCACGCTGCCACCGCCGCGTGACGCCACCGGCGGTCCCGCCGGCGCGCCGCCGGTGCCGGCGATATCGACCGAAGCGCCGCTCTGCGCGGACGCCGCGGGAGCGGCCGCGACCAGCAGCGCCGCCAAGACCGAGAGGATGAGCACAGCCCGCGAGGTAGTCATTGCCACGCTGTTCGCGTCGCTCCCGGGGGTTCCTTCGCCGTGCACGGTTCGTTGCCGCCGATACACTCGGCGCGCTTTGAGAAGTACTCGCGCCCTGCGAACGATCGCGTGGGGTGCGGTGGTGGTAGGCGTGGTCACACCGCTGGTCCGGCACCGCCTGAGGCTTCGCCCCCCCGTGGTGTCGGCGCTCTCATGGCCCGCGCCGGTGGCGCTCGCGCTCGCCGCGCCCCGCACTCCGCTCCGCGACGCCTCGATCTACGCCCTCCAGATGTGGGCGTACTTCGCGCACTTCGACATGCCCGACGACGACCCCGAGGCGCTGCTGCGGCGGCTCAAGGTCGACTACCCGATCCGGTTCGACAGCGCCCTCGGCCGCGGAACGCCGCCCACGATCCGCCTGCAACGTTCGCTCGGCCGCCCCGGCCGTGTGCGTGCTCTCGACTACGGCCTCTCGGCGGTGCACTGGGTCTGGTTCCTCGTGCCGCAGAGCACGCTGGCCTACCTGCTGATCAGGCACCGTGAGACCTACCCTCGCTCGGCCGTGATGATGTCGGCCTGCTTCGACCTCGGCTGCGTGGTCTACTGGTCGGTGCCCACGGCGCCGCCGTGGTGGGCCGGCGAGAACGGCAACATGCCTCCGGTCCGCCGCATCATGGCCGAGGCCGGTGAGCGCTTCTGGGGACGTCTCTGGAACCCGCTCTACCATTCTCTGCAAGGCAATCCCTTTGCCGCCATGCCCTCCCTCCACTTCGGCACGTCAGTGATGGCAGCGCGTCTGCTGTCCCAGGTAGGGCCCGGCCACGCAGTAGCAGGCTGGGTTTACTCGCTGACCCTCGGATTCGGGCTGGTGTACCTCGGCGAGCACTACGTGATGGACCTCCTCGCCGGGCTGGCACTGGCCGAGGGCATCTGGCGCGCGGCACCCCGCCTCGAACCGGCGATCCGGACGATCGCCGCCGCGATCCAGCGACTGGAGCCCCGGGCCGGCTGATGGCGGCGGAGCATCGCCGCCAGGTCGAGGAGCGCCGCCGGGTAGCCGAGCAGCGGCGTATCAAGGACGAGGATTTCCTGCCCGACGAGGGCCCCGGGTTCGACCGCGAGGAGCACGACGAGGACGACGAGGACGACGACGTCGGCAGCCTTCAGTCGCTGCTCCAAGACCGGCGCAAGATCGTCACCGGCATCGTCCTGATCGTCCTGATCGTGGTGGCGATCTACCTGCGTGTTCCCCAAGATCGTCGGCGCCGACGAGGCGGTGGAGAACCTGGGCAACGCCACGTGGTACTGGATCGTGATCGCGGTGGGCTTCAACGTGCTCGCGTTCGTGGCCTACGTCGCGCTGTTCCGCGGCGTGCTGGGCGGCACCCGTGACGACGAGGTCCACCGCAGGCTCGACCTGCGCGCGTCGTACCTGATCACGATGGCCGGCCTGGCGGCCACGCGCATCTTCTCGGCCGCGGGCGTGGGCGGGCTCGTGCTCACCTACTGGGCGCTGCGCAAGGCCGGGATGCCCCGCCGGCGCTCGGCGTGCCGGATGGTGGCCTTCCTGACCCTCACGTACGGGGTCTACCTCTCGGCTCTGATCATCTTCGGGATCCTGTTGCGCACGCACGTGCTGCCCGGCAACGCTCCCTTCGGCGGCACCGTGGTGCCGGCCGTGGTGGCGGCCGCCGTGATGGCCGTGTTCCTGCTGATCGCGCTCATTCCCGATGACTTCGAGCGCCGCATTCAGGGCTTCGCCGGGGGCTACCGCCGCACGCGCTACCTGCAGCGGCTGGCCAAGGGCCCGGCCACGCTCGCCAGCGGCGTGCGCACCGCGATCGCCTACGTCCGGCACCCTCAGCGCGGAGCGCTCGCGGTGCTGGGCGCGGTGGGCTTCTGGGCGGCCAACATCGGGATCCTGTGGGCGAGCTTCGAGGCCTTCGGCGGCGACGTTCCGTTCGCCGTGCTGGTCCAGGGCTTCTTCGTGGGGATGGCGGCCAACCTGATCCCCTCTCCCGCGGGCGGCGTGGGTGCCGTGGACGCCGGGATGATCGGCGCCTTCGCGCTGTTCGGCGTGGACGAGTCGATCGTCTTTCCGGCTGTGCTCGCATACCGCGTGATCGCCTTCTGGCTCCCGATTCCGCCGGGAATCGTGGCGTTCATCCAGCTGCGCGGTACCGTGGCCGAGTGGGAGAAGGAACGTGACGAAGAGCGGGCAGCCTTCACTACACTTCAGAAAGTAAAGTAATAGGGGTGCAAATGGATATCGAGGTGAGGGACATCGAGAACGTCGTGATCGTGGGCAGCGGGCCTGCGGGCTACACGGCTGCTCTGTACACGTCGCGCGCCGACCTGGATCCGCTCGTCGTCGAGGGCTTCGCCTGGGGCGGCCTGCTCCAGCAGACCACCGACGTGGAGAACTACCCCGGCTATCCCGAGGGCGTGATGGGCCCGCAGATGATGCAGGACCTTCGCGACCAGGCGGAGCGCTTCGGGTCGCGCTTCATCACCGACGACGCAACCAAGATCGATCTCGCGAGCGAGCCCGGCGGCCTGCACACCGTGACGGTCGCGGGCAACGAGATAAAGGCGCGCGCGGTGATCCTCGCGATGGGCGCCGAGCCCAAGAAGCTCGGCGTGCCCGGCGAGGACGAGCTCGCGGCGCGCGGCGTGTCCTACTGCGCCACCTGTGACGCAGCCTTCTTCCGCGATCACGAGACGCTCGTGGTGGGCGGGGGCGACACCGCGATGGAGGACGCGACCTTCCTGGCCAAGTTCGCCGGCAAGGTGGGCATCGTGCACCGCCGCGACGAGTTCCGCGCCTCGGCGATCATGCTCGACCGGGCGAAGGCCATGGACAACATCGAGCTGATCACCCCGTACGTGGTGGAGCGCTTCGAGCCCGGAGAGAACGGCTCGCTCGCGAAGGCCGTGCTCGAGAACGTCGAGGACGGCTCCCACAAGGAGCTCATGGTCACCGGGGCCTTCGTGGCGATCGGCCACAAGCCCAACTCCCATCTGGTGGCCGACCAGCTGCCGGTGGACGACGAGGGCTACCTGCTCGTCGAGGGGCGCTCGACCAAGACGAAGCTCCCGGGCGTGTTCGCGGCGGGCGACCTGACCGACCGGGTCTACCGCCAGGCGGTCACGGCTGCCGGCACGGGCTGTATGGCGGCGCTCGATGCCGAGGCCTACCTGCGCGACACGCCGATCGATCCCGAGGCGCACTGGACCCCTGACCCCGACCGAGTGGAAGAGGCCGGACAGGCGGTCGCGGAGTCCGCGACCTCGTAGGCGCTTGGCCACCTGGACGAACTGGGCGCGCCAGCAGCGCTGCGCGCCGGTCCGCATCGAGCGTCCGGGATCGGAGGAAGAGCTGGCCCGCATCGTCGCGGGCGCGGCGAAGGTGAAGGTGGCGGGCGCGGGGCACTCCTTCACCGACATCGCCTGCACCGACGGCGTGATGGTCGACTCGCCCGGATGCGGCGGGTGCTGGCCGTGGACGGGAACGAGGTGACGGTGGAGGCCGGCATCACGCTCCGCGAGCTGGGCGAGCAGCTCCGCGCCCGCGGGCTGGCCATGGAGAACCAGGGCGACGTGGATCCCCAGACGCTTGCGGGCGCCATCTCGACCGCCACCCACGGCACCGGTGGGCGCTTCGGCAACATCTCGTCGCGCGTGACCGGCGTGCGGCTGGTGGACGGCACCGGGCGAGCTGCGCGAGGTTCGCGACGGCGACGAGTTGCGGGCGGCGCAGGTTGGCCTGGGCGCGCTGGGCGCGGTCACGGCGGTCACGCTGCGCTGCGTCCCGGCATTCACGATCCATCGCATCGACGAGCCGCGCCCGCTCGACGACGTGCTCTCCCGCCTCGACGAACTGGTGGACGCAAACGACCATTTCGAGGCGTTCGTCATGCCGTACACGCGTCGCGCGCTCACGCTCAGCTCCGAGCGCACCGACCGGCCGCCGGACCCGCCGGGCCCTGTTCATTCGTTTCTCCACGACGTGCTGCTCGAGAACGGCGCGCTCGACCTCGCCTGCAGGCTCGGCCGCCGGTTCCCGAGCCTGATCCCGTCCCTCAACCGCCGGATCGCCTCGCTGATGGGCCGCGCCGAGCACCTCGACGCGAGCAACCGCGTCTTCGCCAACGTGCGGCTGGTGCGCTTCACCGAGATGGAGTACGGCATCCCGCGCGAGCACGCCGCCGAGGCGCTCGAGCGGGTGCTTGCCCTGATCGAGCGGTGCCGCCTCCCGATCGGCTTTCCCATCGAGCTGCGGGTGGTCGCGCCCGACGACGCGCTGCTCTCCACCGCCCACGGCCGGCCCACGGCGTACATCGCCGTGCACCAGTACCTCGGCATGGAGTACGAGACCTACTTCCGCGGGGTGGAGGCGATCATGGACGAGTACGACGGCCGCCCGCACTGGGGCAAGCGCCACTACCAGTCCGCCGCCACCCTGGCGCCCCGCTACCCGGGGTGGGAGCGCTTCGCGAAGGTGCGCTCGGATTTCGACCCGGAGGGGCGCTTCGAGAACGACTACACGCGTCGCGTGCTCGGAGCGGTCAGGCCCCGCGCCGACCTCAGCGGCACGCGCGCGGCAGCCGCCGGTCGAGCGTGACCACGCGCCCGTCGGCTGTCTGAACGCGAACGCGCAGGCGGCGGCCGCCGACCGGCGAGCCGAACGGCTTTCCGCGGTCCTCGCGCACGCGGCGAGCGCTGCGGAAGATCACGCTGTCGATTCCGGTCCCGCGCACGCGCGCCTTGCAGCTGCGCAGCGCCAACTTCGGCCGCCGGCTTGACGCGGCAGGAGCGGCCGCGGCAGACCGACAGCAGGCCGAGCCGCTCGGCAAGCTCGGCCTGCACGCCGCGCATAGGCGGGGTCGTTGTGCAGGCTCGTGAGCTGGTCGGGATCACGCTCGAGGTCGTATAGCTCGCGTTCCCCGTTGGCGTACTGCACGTAGACGTAGCGGTAGGTGCGCAGCGCGTCGTAGGCGGGCTGGTTTACCCCGGGTGCGCCCTCGATCAAGAGATCGCGGCCCCACTCGAGCCCACGGTCCTCCAGCAGCCCGAACAGCGAGCGCCCGTCCTGGGGCAGACCGGCCTTCGCCCCGGCGGCCTCGAGGATGGTCGGCGCCAGGTCGGCGTTCGTCACGAGCTGGCGCCGGCGCGCTCCCTCCGGCACACCCGGGCCGCGCATCAGGAGCGGCACCCTGATCGACGGCTCGTACACCAGCACCTTTCCGCTCGGCAGGCGGTGCTCGCCGTGGAAGAAGCCGTTGTCGGAGGTGAACATGATGAGGGTGTTGTCGAGCTCATCCACGGCGCGCAGGCTGTCGACGAGGCCGACCACGGCCTCGTCGATCGCCAGCAGCGACTCGAGCCGCTGGCGGTAGTTCTCCTCGATCGAGCGCGCGCGCACGGCGTTGATGGGCGGGCGAGCCTGGATGAAGGTCGGCTTGTCCGAGACGTCGGACTCGTTGAAGGACGACGTCGAAGGGCAGCGGCTCGCCGGCGAAGCGGTTCGATGTGCCGCGGCGCGGGTGACGGCGTGGCCAGGCGAGGCGGATCGTCGGCGTCGCGAGGGCCGCCGCTGTGCGGAGCCAGGAAGGCCAGCGAGAGGAAGAACGGCGTGCGCGTCTCGCCCATCCGCTGAATCACGGAACGGGCCCGGGCCGCGTAGTAGTCGGTGGAGTAGAAGAGCGGGTTGCGGTCGGCGCCGTAGGTGTTGAGGAAGCCGTTCTCGTTGAGCGTGTAGCCGTAGAACTGATAGGTGGACGGGTCGACCGAGGCGTACCACTCGCTCCAGCCCGGCGGCACCTCGGTGGGGGGCGAGTCCACGCCGTAGCGGTTGAGGAACTTGCCGATGTGCACGGTGCGGTAACCCGCTTCCTGCAGCCAGATCGGCAGCCACTCGCTCTTGTTGAGCCGTCCGTAACCGCCGTCGGGAGGGCTGTTGCCGAGCACGCCGTGGTTGTGCGCGTACTGGCCGGTGAACAGCGTCGAGCGCGACGGGCAGCACAGCGGGTTGGAGACGAAGGCCCGCTCGAAGGTCGTGCCCTCCTCGCCGAGGGTGCTGCGCACGCCCTCCATGACCCGCATCGACTCGAGCGTCTGATCGTCGGTCATCACGCACCAGGATGTTCGGGCGCTTCTGCTCGCGTTCGGGCTCGGTCTGGGCGCTGGCCGAGCCCGCGCACACCAGGAGGACCGCGAGTGAGAGGACGGCCGCGCGCGCGGTCATGCGCACACCCGCAAACGGCGATCGAGGGTCAGCCGGCGACCGTCCGCCGTCTCCGCCCTCACCCGCAGGCGGAAGGACCCGCTGCGGCGCAGCCGCCCGCGCGGGATGTCCTGCACCGCGGGCGCCTCGAGCACCCGGCCCACCCGCCTGCGACCGACGATGAAGTCCGCCATGAGCACCTCGTCACGCTCGGAGCCGCCCACCTTCACCCGCAGGTCGGTGCGCACGCAGCTCCCGACCGGCCGGCCCCTCGAGCGCACGTAGAGCCGGAGTCCCGGGCGGCGGCGAGCAGGTGGCGCCGCTGCAGCGGTCGAGCGTGCGCAGCCGCTGCCTGAGCTCGCGCTGAACCGCGCGGTAGCGGTCCTGTCCGTCGCGGCTCTGCAGCTGGAACGGGTCCTCGAGCAGGTCGTAGAGCTCGTACTCGCCGGTGGTCCGGTGCTCCACGTAGAGGAAGCGGTAGGTGCGAAGGCCGTGGTAGGCCGGCACGCCGTTGGCGCCGTTGCCGTTCTCGATGAGGATGTCGCGGCCCCACTCCGCGCCGGGGTCCTCCAGCAGGTCGAGCAGCGAGCGCCCGTCCAGCACGCGCCAGGGCGACGACGCCGGCGGCGTCGAGGATGGTCGCCGGGACGTCGAGGTTGGCCACGAGGCGATCGTCGACTCGCCCGCGCGGGATCCCCGGTCCGCGCATCAACAGCGGGATGCGAATCGACTCCTCGTAGGGGAGCACCTTCTCCGCGAGCGCGCGGTGCTCGCCGTGCATGAAGCCGTTGTCCGACAGGTAGACGATCAGGGTGTTCTCGAGCTCGCCGGTTCGCTGCAGCGCGTCCACGATCCTCGCCACGCCTTCGTCCACCGCCTGCAGGCTCTCGAGCTCCTGGCGCCAGTTCTCCTCGATGCCGGCGACCTTCGTGGGCGTGAAGCGCCGCCGGTCGGCGACCACCTGGGGCTTGTCGTACATGCTCTTCTCGTTGAAGCTCGGCAGCCGTGGCATCGCGTAGCCCGCGAACGCGTCGCGGTGGCGGGGCGCGGGGGAGGGGCTGGCCGGGCTCTCGGAGTCGTCCGGGTCGACCGGCCGGCCGCGGTGCGGGGCCACGTACCAGAGCGAGAGGTAGAACGGACGCGCCGAGGGTGCGGCGTCCTCGATCAAGCCGACCGCGCGCCGCGTGGACTGGTCGGTCTGGTACTCGCCGGGACGGTCGGCGCTCGGATAGGAGCGCAGAACGCCGTTCTCGTTGACCTTCCAGCTCGAGTAGTTGAAGGCGCCGGAGTGAGGGCTGCCGTACCAGTCCGTGTAGCCGGCCGGGATCCCGTCGCGGTACTCGTAGCCGTTCAGGTAGCGGCCGACGTGCATCGTGCGGTAGCCGCCGGACCTGGAGCCAGACGGGGAGGGTGTTCGTGCTGTCGAGCGCCTTGAAGCCGCCGAAGGTGCCCGAGTTGTGCAGCACCCCGTGGTTGTGGGCGTACTGCCCGGTGAGGTTGGTGGCGCGCGCCGGGCAGCACAGCGGGAAGCTCGCGAAGGCCTGGTCGAAGCGCGTGCCCTGGCCTCCCAGAAGCGCGTTCAGCTGCGGCATCGCGGGCACGCTCGCGGCCGTCTGGTCATCGGTCATGACCACGACCACGTTCGGCTGGGCCGAGGCGAACGGGGCCGCGAGCGCGGCCGCCGCAAGGACCGCCATGAGGACGAGCGGAAGTTTCCGGCACACGAGGCCCCAAACACCGCCCGGGACGCCCGTGTTGCGGGAAGCGCGTCAGAGCTCGCAGCGCCCTTCGCCGCGGTAGGTCGGCACCTCGTCGGCGATCTCGCCGCCGCTCAGGAGATAGAGGCTGTTGAATCGTTCGCACAGTTCGCCGGCCTTGGCATGGCGCAGGTAGACGTTCTGCCCGACGCGCAGGCTAGCTGCGGCGGCTCCGATCACGGGCGTCTGGACCTCGCCTGCACCTTCCGTTGCGTCGAGGCGCAGGCCGGCCGGCAGGTGCGGCTCCGGCAGCCGGTCGGCGCCGGCTGCGCCCGAGGCCGGGTAGCCGCCGCCCAGGAGGGTTGCCACCGCCGCCGCTCGGGCGGCGCACCACCGGCATCGCGAACATCGCCGCGGGTGTGAGGCTGAAGGACGAGTAGCGGTCGAACAAGGTCGGCGCGTAGAAGCCCGAGCCCGCGGTGATCTCGGTGACCACCGGCTCGCGCGTGGTCAGGTGCACGCTCCCGGTGCCGCCCCCGTTCACGATGGGGATGTCGGCCACCTCGCGGACCGCCGCCACCACAGCGGCGCGCCGCTCCGCGATCTCGGCGGCCGAGCGGCTCTTCATGAAGCGGATGAGCGGACGCTGCAGGCGGCTGCCGAGGGGATGGTCGACGACGCCCGCGATGTGAGCCTCGTAGCCCATCAGCGCGCGCAGCTCGAACAGGGGCCGGGCGGCTATCGCCCGCGCCAGCGCCTGAGCCTGGGCCGGAGTTCGCACCGGGGAGCGCTTGGCGCCGATCTTCAGCCGCCCGCCGAGCGGCCACCAGCCCACGTCGAGATCGATGCAGACGGCGGACCGGCCCGGGCGCCGCCCGCGGCCGCGGACTCGATGAAGTCGAGCTGCTCGACGGAGTCGACCATCAGGATCGGCGGGCGCTCGGCCTCCAGGCGGGCCAGGCGCGCGAGCCCGGCGCGATCGGCGGTCGGGTAGGCGAGCAGCAGATCGTCGAAGCCGTGCTCGTGCAGCCACAGGCTCTCGCCGAGCGTGAAGGTCATCAGGCCCCTGAAGCCCGGCTCGCGCTCGAGGATCGATGCGAGCAGCGCACGGCAGCGGACCGACTTGCTGGCCACGCGGATCGGCGTGCCCTGTGCGCGGCCCAGCATCTCCCGCGCGTTCGACCACATGGCGTCCAGGTCCACCAGCGCGAAGGGGGCGTCGACCCCGCTGAAGATCGACTCGAGCTCCTCGTAGGTGCGGGGGCGTGAGGGCGTCTCGACCAGCGGCTCGGCGACGGCCATGCGAGCGATTATCCCGCGCGGGTAGCGTGGCTCGGCGTGCCTGCGGCCGAACGTGTCCCCCCGACGGTGCTCGTGATGATCGCCGTGAGCTCGGTGCAGTTCGGGTCGGCGCTGGCCAAGACGCTGTTCGATCAGGTCGGGCCGGGTGGGGCCGTGTTCCTGCGCCTCGTGCTGGCGGCGTTGGTTCTCGCCCTGATCTGGCGGCCCAGCCTGAGGGGCCATGCGCGGCGCGACCTCTGGCTCATCTTCTGGTTCGGGCTCTGCCTGGCCGGCATGAACTGGGCCTTCTACGCCTCGCTCGACCGGATCCCGCTCGGAGTGGCGGTCACGTTCGAGTTCGTCGGGCCGCTCGGGGTCGCGGTCTGGGGCTCGCGGCGGCCGCTCGACCTCGTCTGGGTCGCCCTCGCGGCCGTCGGGATCCTGCTGCTCGCCGACTTCGGCTCGTCCGATCTGGACCCGCGTCGGTATGGCCCTCGCCCTCCTGGCCGGCGCATTCTGGGCGGCGTACATACTCCTCAGCGCCCGCGTGGGCCAGGTCTTCCCGGGCGGCACCGGGCTGGCGCTGGCGATGCTGGTGGGCGCCACCCTGCTGGTGCCCGTCGGCGCGGTCGACGGTGGCGCGGACATGCTGACGCTCGGCGTGCTGGGAACGGCGCTCGCCGTGTCGGTGCTGTCCTCGGCGATCCCCTACTCGCTGGAGATGGAAGCGCTGCGCCGAATGCCGGAGGGCGTGTTCGGAGTGCTGATGTCGATCGAACCGGCGCTGGCCGCCCTGGCCGGCTTCCTCATCCTCGGCGAGAGCCTCTCACCCGCGAGCTGGTGGCAATCCTGTTCGTGGTGGCGGCGAGCGCTGGAGCGGCGCTGAACGCAACAGGTGGCGCCCCGCGACGCGTAAAGGGGTCAGACCCCGGGGCGAACGGCTTCAGGACGGGCGTCGCTCTAGGCAGCGGGGTCCAGGTGGTCGCGCCGGCGCTGCTTGAGGCGGTGCCCGACGGCGACGATGGCGTCGACGGCGGGGAGGATGTCGCGGCCGAGGTCGGTGAGTTCGTACTCGACGGTCGGGGGCGCGGTCGGCATGACCCGGCGCTCGACGATCCCGTCGGCCGCCAGGCGTTGGAGTCGGGCTGAGAGGACTTTGGCCGAGATCCCATCGATGTCGCCGCGCAGCTCGTTGAAGCGGCGAGGGCCCTCGCGGAGGTACCAAAGGATGTTCGGTGTCCACGCGCCGCCCAGGAACGACATGCACTCGGTCAGGGCAATCGTGCGGAGGGGGTCCGACGCGGCTGGCTCGGTACCGAACGGTGGTGGAGCTCACTTTCATCAAGTTACCACGTGGAAACTGGCACTTGCTTGCCTAGAGAAGCCTAGTTACCTAAGGTGACTTTTCATGACTCACACGCCTTCATCTCGCCAGCCGCTGGCCGCAGACGCGGATCACGGAGCTGCTCGGGATTCGACCATCCGATCGTTCAGGGGCCGTTCGGCGGCGGGCTGTCGAGTGCCGAGTTGGTGGCTGCCGTATCGCAAGCGGCGGGCTCGGCTCGTTCGGCGTCCACCATCTCGCGCCCGGGGCGATCCGCGAGCTCGCCGCTCAGCTCCACGCTCGGACCGCCCGGCCCTTCGCTCTCAACCTCTGGGTGTCGACCCACGACCTCCCGGAGGCGGAGATGACCCGCGAGCGCTACGCCGTCGCGGTGGCGCGGCTGCGGCCGCTCTACGACGAGCTCGGCGTCGACGCTCCGCCGTACCCGGAACGCTTTTCGCCCGGTTTCGACGAGCAGGCAGAGGCAGTGCTCGCCGGGCGCCCCGCTGTCTTCAGCTTCGTCTTCGGAATCCCCGACGACGCTTGCTCGCGGCGTTTCGGGAGCGGGGCATCGTCACGATCGGCACGGCCACCACGCCCGACGAGGCCGCCGCGCTCGACCAAGCCGGTGTCGACGCGATCGTGGCCTCGGGTGCTGAAGCCGGCGGGCACCGCGGAGCGTTCCTCGCACCGGCCGAGGACTCGCTCGTCGGCACGCTCTCGCTCGTCCGCGTCGCCGCCGCTGAGGTCGAACGCCCCGTGATCGCCGCCGGCGGGATTGCCGACGCGCTCGGCATCGTTGCCGCGCTCGGCGCTCGGCGCCGAAGGCGTGCAGCTCGGCGCAGCGTTCCTGGCCACCGCGGAGTCCGCCGCCACGGCAGAGCATCGCGTCGCGCTGCGCAGCCCTGAGGCCCGCCGCACGCGACTGACCCGCGCCTACAGCGGCCGGCTCGCGCGCGGGATCCCCAACCGCCTGATGGACCACCTCATGAGCGACGGAGCGATCGAGCCCTACCCGTATCAGGGCTACCTGCTCCAGCCGGTGATCGCCGCCGCCCGCGCCCAGCGCCGCACCGATGTCGTCGCCCTCTGGTCGGGCCAGGCCGCGCCCGGTGCTGGCTCACCGCTACGCGGCTGAGCTTTACGCAGCGCTAGTTGAAGGAACCGAGCGGCTACTCGCCGCCACGTCGAAGACCACCACGGGAGTGACCCAATGACAACCGCCGTCGAGCCCTTCACGGGCGCCTACACCGCCGACCCGAACCACTCGTCCCTTCAGGCCGAACTGCGACACATGGGTGTCGGCACGTTTCGCACCGGCTTCGAGGACGTCGAGGCGCGCCTCGAGCCGATGCCCGCGGGAGGCCACCGCCTTCTCGGCCGCGTGCCCGTCGAGTCGATCGCCATCAAGCGCCCGCCGGAGTTCCGCGCCCACGTCGTCGAGGGGGAGGACTTCTTCGACGCTCGTCAACCATCCGTATCTCAGCGTCGAGTCCGAGCGTCTCGATTTCAATGCGAACGGGAGCGTCCAGTTCGACGCCGCGCTGACGATGCGGGGAGTCGAGCGTCCGTTGTCGGTCACCGGCACCTACCGCGAGCCGGCGGAAGACATCTACGGCGGACAGCGCGCCGCGCTCGACCTCGCCGCGACGATCGACCGCCGAGACTGGGGCTTCAGCTTCCAGGCGCAACTGCCACGAGGCGGCGACGTGCTGTCGTGGGAGGTCGCGCTCTCGGTCCACCTTGAACTCGTCGCGGACTGAAGATCGTGATGTCCTCGGCCTCTCGGGAGCTTGCGCGCGGGCTCATACAACACCGCGCTGCTGCGCGCCGCCGCCGTGTTGCTCGGGCCAGATGCTCGGCTCGAGCCCTACGACGACCTGGCGTCTCGTGCCGCCGTATTCGGAGGACGACGACGTTGATCCCGCGCCGCCGTCGTCGCCGGCCTGCGTGCGCGGATCGGCCTGGCCGACGCCTTGCTCGATAGCGACGCCCGAGTACAACGGCTCGATCCCGGGGCAGCTCAAGAACGCGCTCGACTGGCCCTCGCTCCCGTACCCCGACTGCGTCCTGCGCGGCAATCCCGCGGCGGTGATCGGAGCCAGCACCTGCCTCTTCGGCGCCGATTTGGGCCCAGGCCGAGCTGCGAAAGGTTCTCGCCACCGCCGGCGCTCACGTCCTCGACGCCGAGCTCTGCGTGGGGGAGGCGCCCACCGCCTTCGACGAGCCCGTGCGCCTCGTGGATCCCGACGTGGCGGCGGCGCTCGCCGCCATCCTCAACGACCTTCGCGCGCTGACGCTTGAGCCTTCGTCGGTGCCGCTTCGCGTCGCTGCTCAGCACAGGTAGGCCCTGCCGCGCCGATGTTCCCCGCGATGCGCCAGGCGGAGGGCCGCGTGCATTTCGCAGGCGAGCACACGTCGCTCTGGATCGCCTGGATGAACGGTGCGCTCGAGTCTGCCGAAAGGGTCGTGCGCGAGATCGTGAGCGCCGACGTGCGCGCCGAGGCGTGAAATGCCGAACATCGGACCGCTGGAGCTGTGCATCGTCCTCGCCATCTGCTGCTCGTGCTCGGGCCCAAGCGCCTGCCGGCCGCGGCGCGCTCTCTCGGTCAGGGCATGCGGGAGTTGCGCCGAGTCGATCACCGATGACTGATCAGGGACGGACCGGACGGGACCGGACTTACGGGGGCCGTCGGCGAGGGGTCTGACCCCTAACGCAGGTAGATCGGGTTGGACAGGATCCAGGTGCGCTCGCGGCCGTGCGCAGCTGCCGGAGCGCCTCCGCTCGGTACACGCCGGGCTCCTCGACCTCGAGGTCCAGGCTGCGTCCCGGCCGCCCCGGCGATCTCGCGTTCCGTCCCGCAGCAGCCGGATCCGCGCCGCCAGCGGCGTGCGGACGCGCAGCGTGCGCCGGCCCGCCGCCGCCTCGCCGCCCATGGGCACGTCGTCGGCCTCGAAGCGTAAAGCCGCGCGCGGGCGCGATCGAGTCGACGGCGATGTAGCAGCGCCCGTCGCGCAGCGCTCCGAAGACCAGCTCGCGGTCGTGGCCGAGCTCGCCGCTGGGCGCTCGCTCGCAGAGCACGTGCGTGCGGATGAAGCGAAACGAGCGACGGTAGGACATGATCCTCAGCGGCACGAAGCGGCCGACGCGCTTGCCGAACTGATGGGCGTCGAGACCGCCGAGCGCCACCACGCGGCGCCGGCGGCAGAGCTCGTCCCACGCCCGCATGTTGCGCTCGGGCGGATGCTCCAGCGCGCGCCCCGGCGTGAGGACGAAGCGCAGCAGGCCGGGAATGCTGTCCACGGCCTCGCCGGTGTCGTTGACGAAGCTCCACAGCTCGCACCCCGCTCCAGAGTCCTCGGAGTCGAGCCGCGTCGAACGGCATGCCGTGGCCCACCCGCTTTCGGAACCGCTCGGAGCCGGCCGACCAGGGATGAGCGGCGAAGCCGAACCCGCCGGCCTCGGCCACGGCCCTGCAGATGCCCGCCGCATCCAGGCCCGAGTGATCGATCTCCTCGTCGAGCCCGAAGGCCAGATAGTGGTTGCGCCGAGCGGGCGAGACCTCCTCGCCCACCAGCAGCAGCACGTTGCCGTACCAGCCCTCCTCGCCGCGCCGCTTGGCCTCGAGCGTGTCGTGATCGGTGAGCAGCACCACGTCCGCCCCGGCCCGGCGCGCGGCGCGCGCGATCTCGGGCACCGTGCCGGTACCGTCCGAGTAGAGCGAGTGCAGATGGGCCACGCAGGCGAGATCGTGCATGTCCGGCCCACGCTACCCGGCGACAACTCGATGACCCCCGAGCCCCATCCCGAGACCAAGCGCCTGGAAGCCCTGATCGGAACCTGGCGGACCCGCGGAGAGCTGCTGGCCGACGACGGCGAGACGCCGGCAGGGACCATCGACGGATACGACCGCTACGAGTGGCTCGGGCCGCACTTCGTGATTCATCGCATCGACGTGCAGATGGCCGGCCAGGGTGTGGAGGGCCTCGAGATGATCGGCCCCTACCTCCCGGAGCAGCGCGCGTTCGCCACGCGCGCGTACGACAACCACGGCTCCGAGCAGACCTCCACCGCCACGGCCAACCCGGACGGGACCTGGACCTTCGGCGCCGACGGCGCACGCGCGACCTTGACGATCGCGGATGACGGCCGCAGCGCGACCGCCGAATGGGTGCGCAGCGACGACGGCGGCGCCACCTGGCGGCCGTGGATGCGCTTGACGTTGACCCGCGAGTGAGGCAGCGCACCCTCACCCGACCCGAGCTGACCGCCGCCCTCGCGGCCCGCCAGATGCTGCTCGAGCGGCGCCGCGCTGCGGCCCGGCGGAGGCCATCCGCCGGCTGACGCCGCTTCAGGGCCAGGACTCGCCCGCGCCCTACGTCGCGCTCGCCGCCCGCCTCGACGGCTTCGGCGCGCGACCAGCTCGAGCGCGTGCTGCGCTCGCGGCACGTGGTCAAGACGACCATCATGCGCATGACGCTCCACCTGGTGGCGGCGTCCGACTACCCCGCCTACGCCCAGCTGGCTCGCCAGGCCAGGATGCGCACCTGGCGCAACACCTACCCGCATCTCGACGAGCAGGAGGTGGCCGCCGAGCTCGCCACCTGGCTGAGCGAGCCGCGCACGAACAACGAGATCCGCGAGCGGGTCGGCCGCTACGACGGCGTGCGGGAGGACAACGAGTGGAGCGCGGTGATGTTCGCCCGCACTCTCCTGCCGCTCGTCCAGCTTCCGCCGGCCGGGTTCTGGGGCGAGCGCGGACGGGCGGCCTTCGTCGTCGACCCGCGGCCCGCTGCCCGAACCCGGTGGACGCGGCGACGCTCGTGCTCGGCCGCTACCTCGCCGCCTTCGGGCCGGCGACGCCGGCGCGACGCGGCCGCCTGGGCCGGTGTGGCGCAGCGCGACTTCGCCGGGGCCTGGGAGCGCCTCGAACTGTCTCCTATCGCGCCGAGGACGGCACGCGAGCTGCTCGACCTGCCGCGCCGGCCGCTGCCGCCGGCGTCGACGCCGCTGCCGCCGCGCTTCCTCTCGCGCTGGGATCAGCCGCTGCTGGCCTACGCCGACCGCGAGCGGATCATCCCCGCCTCGATCCAGCCGCTGAAGCTCACGCTCAGCGGCGACCAGACCGTGCTGGTCGACGGCCGCGTGGCCGCAAGCTGGTGGCTGCGGCGCGGCCGCGAACGCGGTGCAGGTCGACATCACCCCGCACGTCGAGATCCGCCGCTCGGCCCACGCCGCGATCCGTGCCGAGGCCAAGCGCACGGCCCGCTTCTGCGAGCCGGAGGCGCGGAGCATCGAGGTCGTAGGCCTGTGATGACTGGGTAGATTCTCTGCCTGTGAGCAACTGAAGACAGCTTCGGCGCCAGGTCGACCCTCGAGGTCGGCGGCGAGTCGTACGAGATCTTCCGCCTCGACGCGCTCCAGGAGGAGTACGACGTGGCGCGGCTGCCGTACTCGCTGAAGATCCTGCTCGAGAACCTGCTGCGCCACGGCGAGGACGAGGGCGCCGAGGCGCGTCGCGAGCTGGGACGCCGACGGCCGAGCCGTCCAGCGAGATCGCCTACACGCCCGCGCGCGTGCTGATGCAGGACTTCACCGGCGTGCCCGCGATCGTCGACCTCGCCGCCATGCGCGACGCCATGGAGGAGCTGGGCGGCGACGCCACCAAGATCAACCCGCTGGTGCCGGTCGAGCTGGTGATCGACCACTCGATCCAGGTCGACGTGTTCGCCGAGCGGCTCGCCTTCCAGCGCAACGCCGAGCTCGAGTTCGAGCGCAACCGCGAGCGCTACGCCTTCCTGCGCTGGGGCCAGACCGCGTTCGACAACTTCGCCGTGGTGCCGCCCAACACCGGCATCTGCCACCAGGTCAACCTCGAGTACCTCGCGCGCGTGGTCGAGTCGCGCGACGGCCAGGCGTTCCCCGACACCCTGGTGGGCACCGACTCGCACACCACGATGGTCAACGGCCTCGGCGTGCTCGGCTGGGGCGTGGGCGGAATCGAGGCCGAGGCCGCGATGCTCGGCCAGCCGGTGTCGATGCTGATCCCGCAGGTGGTGGGCTTCCGGCTCTCCGGCGAGCTGCCCGAGGGCTCGACCGCCACCGACCTCGTGCTCACGGTCACCCAGATGCTGCGCGAGCGCGGCGTGGTCGGCAAGTTCGTGGAGTTCTACGGCCCCGGCCTGCGCCAACCTGCCGCTGGCCGACCGCGCCACGATCGGCAACATGTCGCCCGAGATGGGCGCCACCTGCGCGATCTTCCCGGTCGACGCGGAGACGCTGCGCTACCTCGAGTTCTCCGGCCGCCCGCCCGAGCGGGTCGAGCTCGTCGAGGCCTACTGCCGCGAGCAGGGCCTGTTCCACGACGAGAGCTCCGAGGACGCCGACCTACTCGGACACGCTCGAGCTCGACCTCTCCGACGTCGAGCCGTCGCTCGCCGGGCCCAAGCGCCCGCAGGACCGGGTCGCGCTCGTCCGATGCGGCGCAGGACTTCAGGGCCGAGCTGCACGAGTACGTCGGAGACGGCGACGTGCTCACGGGCTACGACGAGGCCGCCGCGGAGTCCTTCCCGGCCAGCGACCCGCCCACCAACAACGGCGGCGGCGAGGCGCCCAAGGTCGGCCACAGCCACCCGCGAGCGCGGGCACCGCCGTGGCCGAGCGCGACGAGGGCTTCGGCCACGGCTCGGTGGTGATCGCCGCGATCACGAGCTGCACCAACACCTCCAACCCGTCGGTCATGCTCGGCGCCGGGCCTGCTCGCGCAGAAGGCGGTCGAGGCCGGGCTCGAGCGCATGCCCTGGGTCAAGACCTCGCTCGCGCCCGGCTCCAAGGTCGTCACCGACTACCTCGAGCGCGCCGGCCTGATCGAGCCGCTCTCGCGGCTCGGCTTCGACCTCGTCGGCTACGGCTGCACCACCTGCATCGGCAACTCCGGGCCGCTGCCGGAGGAGATCTCGCAAGGAGATCGAGGAGCGCGACCTCGTGGTGGCGAGCGTGCTGTCGGGCAACCGCAACTTCGAGGGTCGCATCCACCCCGAGGTGAAGATGAACTACCTCGCCTCGCCGCCGCTGTGCGTGGCCTACGCGCTGGCCGGCCGCATGGACCTCGACATGCGTCAACGAGCCGCTCCAGGGCGACGTCTACCTGCGCGACATCTGGCCCACGCAGCAGGAGGTCAACGAGGCGATCGAGTCGGCGATCGAGTCGGACATGTTCCGCTCGAGCTACGGCGAGGTGTTCGAGGGCGACGAGAACTGGAACGGGCTCGACATGCCCGAGGGCGACCGCTACGCCTGGGACCACGAGTCCACCTACGTCAAGCGCCCGCCCTACTTCGAGGGCATGCCGGCCGAGGCGCCGGAGGGCTTCGAGGAGATCGGCGGCGCCCGCGCGATCGCCCTGCTCGGCGACAGCGTCACCACCGACCACATCTCCCCGGCGGGCGCGATCAAGAAGGACTCGCCCGGCGGGCGCCTACCTGATCGAGCAACGGCGTCGAGCCGCGCGACTTCAACTCCTACGGCTCGCGCCGCGGCAACCACGAGGTGATGATGCGCGGCACGTTCGCCAACATCCGCCTGCGCAACCTGCTCGCGCCGGGCACCGAGGGCGGCTGGACGATGCGCGACGGCGAGCAGGACGACGATCTACGACGCCGCGATGGCGTACGCCGACGAGGGCACGCCGCTGTGCGTGCTGGCGGGCAAGGAGTACGGCTCGGGCTCGTCGCGCGACTGGGCGGCCAAGGGCCCGCGGCTGCTCGGCATCCGCTTCGTGATCGCCGAGTCCTACGAGCGCATCCACCGCTCGAACCTCGTGGGCATGGGCGTGCTGCCGCTGCAGTTCCCCGACGGCGAGTCGGTCGAGTCGCTCGGCCTGAAGGGCGACGAGACGTTCGACCTGGCGCCGCTGGAGGAGGGCGCGCGCACGCTGAAGGTGTCGGCCACGCCGACGGCGGCGGCGACCCGGTCGAGTTCGACGCGCGCGTGCGCATCGACACGCCCAACGAGTGGCAGTACTACCGCCACGGCGGGATCCTGCACTTCGTGCTGCGCGGGCTGCTGGCGGACTGGGCTCGACACCAGCCGCTCTTGACATCTGATAGGTCAATCAATAAGCTGCTCGCATGAGCGCCAAGACCACCCAGCGCAACGCGACCCGCGCCAGCTCCGAGGAGCGGCGCGAGCAGGTGCTCGAGGCGGCGGTCAAGGAGTTCGCGGCCAGCGGCTACCACGCCGCGAGCACCAGCGCGATCGCCAAGCGGGCCGGCATCTCGCAGCCGTACATCTACGCGCTGTTTCCCAACAAGCGCGAGCTCTTCCTCGCCACCCACCGTCGCGTGACCCTGCGGATCCTCGAGGCCTTCGCCGAGGCGGCCCGCGGCAAGGACGGCACGAGGAGAAGCTCGAGGCGATGGGAGAGGCCTACATGCAGCTGCTCGACGATCGCGACGAGATCCTCGTTCCAGATGCAGGCGCACGCCGCGGCCGGCGACCCCGAGCTGCGCGAGCCGATCCGCGAGGACTTCATGCGACGTGATCCAGCAGGTCCGGCAGCCTCAGCGGCGCGTCGCGAGGAGCAGGTGCTCGGCTTCATGGCGACGGGCATGTTCCTCAACGTGGCCGCCGCGCTCGACCTGCCCGAGGAGTACTGCCCGCGAGGCGAGGCCTAGCTCTCTTTTTTTCGTCGCGATTGATCGATCAATCAATAACACAAGAGAGAACACATGAAAGGCAGCCGCAGCATCTGGACCCTCGCGATCGTCTCGGTCGCGCTGTTCATGGTCACGCTCGACAACCTCGTCGTGACCAACGCGCTCGTCAGCATCCGCGAGGACCTCGGCGCGACGCTCGAGGAGCTCGAGTGGACGGTCAACGCCTACACGCTCAGCTTCGCGGTGTTCCTGCTGACCGCCGCGGCGCTCGGCGACCGGCTCGGGCGGCGGTCGGTGTTCGTCGCCGGCCTCGGCATCTTCACGCGTCGCGTCCGCCGCTGCCGCGCTCGCGCCCAGCACCGAGGCGCTGATCGCCGCGCGCGCGCTGCAGGGCCTCGGCGCCGCGGTGATCACGCCGCTGTCGCTCACGCTGCTGAGCGACGCGTTCGCGGCGGACAGGCGCGGCCTCGCGCTCGGGCATCTGGTCCGGCGTCTCCGGCCTGGGCGTCGCGCTCGGTCCGGTGGTCGGCGGAGCCGTCGTCGAGGGCTTCTCGTGGCAGTGGATCTTCTGGCTGAACGTGCCGATCGGCATCGCGCTGGCTCCGGCCGCGCTCGGGCTGCTGGCGAGAGCCGCGGGCCGAGCCGCTCGCTCGACGTGCGCGGTGTGCGCTCTGGCGAGCACCGGCCTGCTCGGGCTGGTGTTCGGCATCGTGCGCGCGCAGGAGCTCGGCTGGACGAGCACGACGGTGCTCGTCTCGATCGCGCGCCGGCGTCGCGCTGCTGGCCGCCTTCGTCGCGTGGGAGCTGCGCGCCAGGAGCCGATGCTGCCGATGCGCTTCTTCCGCAACCGCGCCTTCGCCGCCACCAACGGCGTCTCGCTGGCGATGTTCTTCGGCTCGTTCGGGTCGATCTTCCTGCTGGCCCAGTTCTTCCAGGTCGCGCAGGGCTACTCGCCGCTCGAGGCGGGCATCCGGACGCTGCCGTGGACGGCGATGCCGATCTTCGTGGCGCCGATCGCGGGCATCCTGTCCGACCGCATCGGCAGCCGGCCGCTGATGGCGGCCGGGCTGGCGCTCCAGGCCGCCGGCCTGGCCTGGCTGGCGCTCGTGACCGACGCCGGACGTGGCCTACGGGCTGATCGTGCCCGGCTTCGTGATGGCCGGCACGGGCATGGCGCTGGTGTTCGCGCCCGGCGGCGAACGCCGTGCTCAGCGCGGTCCGCCCGGAGGAGGCCGGCCAGGCCTCCGGCGCCACCAACACGATCCGCGAGGTCGGCGGCGTGCTCGGCGTGGCGGTGCTGGCCACCGTGTTCACCGCGAGCGGCGGCATGGGCTCCCCGCAGGCCTTCGTCGACGGCCTCGTCCCGGCCGTCTGGGTGGGCGCCGCGGTGCTCGGGCCGTCGGGCGCGCTGGTGGCGCTGCTCGGTCGCCGGGCAAGCGCCGGCGGGCCGCCCGCGGCCGCCCAGCCCGTGGTGGCCGAGCCGGTCACGCGCGTGGCCGCGTTCACACGGGCGGGCGTGACCGTGCGCGCGACTGCCCGCGGCACGGCGCCATCGTGCTCGACGTCGCCGCCCTGCGCCGCCCGCTTTCCCGCTCTCGTCCGGCGACGCCGCCTTTCTCGACGGGCCGGGCGGCTCCCAGGTGCCCGAGCGAGGTGCGTCGACGGCGATGTCGTCGCTACCTGCTGCGACTCGAACGCCAACCTGGGCGGCGCCTTTCCCACGTCTCGGCGGCCGTCCGACGAGCTGATGGAGCGAGCGCGGGCGAGCGCCGCGGAGTTCACGGGCGGCGAGCCCGGACGGGATCGCCTTCGGCGCGAACATGACGACGCTCAACTTCCTGCTCGCGCACGCGGTGGCCCGGACGCTCGAGCCGGGCGACGAGATCGTGGTCACCTCAGCTCGACCACGACGCCAACGTCTCGCCCTGGCTGCTCGTGGCCGCGCGACCACGGCCTGACCGTGCGCGTACGCGCCGATCCGGACGCGCGACGTGACGCTCGACGTACGACGCGCTCGAGGCGCATGATCGGCGACCGCACGCGCGGTCGTCGCCTTCACGCTCGCCTCGAACGCGGTCGGCTCGATCACCGACGCCGGCGCGCATCGCGGCCGCGGCGCACGCGGTGGGCGCGCTCGCGTGGGCCGACGGCGTGCACCTGGCGCCGCACCGGCGCCTGCGGGCAGCGCGAGCTGGGCCTCGACGTGGTGCTCTGCTCGCCCTACAAGTTCTTCGGCCCCCACCTGGGCTGGCCGCCATCCGGGCCGACCTGGCCGAGTCGCTGCCCGCCGATCGCGTGCGGCCCGCCGGACGAGCGACCCGCCCGGCCACCGCTTCGAGACCGGCACGCAGTCGCACGAGGCGATCGCCGGCGCGGTGGCCGCGATCGACTACCTGCGCTCGCTCGGCGACGGCGACCTCGACACCGCGTTCGACGCGCATCGAGGCGCACGAGCGCGGCGCTCGCGCGAGCGCTTCCTCGCCGGGCTGCCGGAAGGCGTGACGCTGTACGGCATCGCCGGCGCGTCGAGGGCGCGCACGCCGACCTTCTGCTTCAACGTCGGCGGCCGCGAGCCGCGCGCGGTGGCCGAGCGCGCTGGGCGAGCGCGGCCTCTACGTCTGGGACGGCGACTACTACGCGCTCGAGCCGATGCGCGCGCTCGGGCTGGAGCGCGGCGGCGCGGTGCGCGCCGGCTTCCTGCACTACACGACGGAGGCCGAGGTCGACCGGCTGCTGGAGGCGCTCGCCGAGCTGCTGGCTGACCTGAGGGGGCTCGCCGCGCAGCCAGACGCGCGCCGGATTGAGGGCGCTGCCGGGATGGATCGCGCGCCAGTAGAGAAGGAAGCGCCGGCGCGCCCAGGGGTCGGTGGCCAGCACGCGGGTCTCCGGTGACGAGCCGCGCGGCGTGGCGGCAGGAGCCGGCTCTGCCTCACGCGGAAGTTGAAGGCGGTCTTGGCGAAGCCCGGCTCGCGCGAAGGCCGCCGAAGTCGGACCGGGAGCCATGCGGCGCAGGCCGCCCGCAGCCCTGCCAGAAGCGGCCGACGGCCCCGAACACCAGCTCGTCGGGCCGCTCGCGCCAGCTCGACGAAGCCCGCCCGGCGGAAGTCGTCGACGATGCGCCCGGGCCGAGGGGCGCTTGCCCCGCCAGGAGCGCCGGGAGGCTGCGCGCGGCCATCAGGCCGGCGAAGAGCGGCACGTCGCGCCAGGTCAGATCGCGGGCGGCCGCGAGCACGCGCTCGGGAGGGGGGGCGATGGTGAGCGAGTGGAGCTCGTGAACGTCGTACGGGGGGTAGGAACTCGTCAAGGGGCAACGATTAGAAAGTAATTCTAGAATATATTTCTAGCCAGATGGCACCCGACCGTCGACAGGTAGATTCTCGACGCAGCGCTGCGAGGCATTCACCGAGACGGGGACGGCGGCCGCCACCGTCGATGACGTCCGCCGTCAGCTCGGGCGCGAGTGTGGGCTCGATCTACCACCACTTCGGCGACAAGGAGGGCCTGGCCGCGGCGCTCTACGTGGAGGGGCCTGCGCAGCTACCAGGAGGGCTTCCATCGGCGGTGCTGCGCCCGCGAAGGCGGGGCGGAACCAGGGCGGTGAAAGCGCTCGTCGCGCCACCACCTGCGTCTGGGTCGCCAGCCCATCCCGACCCGGCCCGCTTTCTGCTGGCCGGCCCACCTCCAGGGAGCGGGGGAGGCGATCACGCCGCTCAACCGCGAGCTGTTCGCGGCCATGACCGAGTGGCTTCGAGCGGCAGGTCGACACCGGGAGGTCCGCGCGCTTCCCCGTGACCTGCTCTACGCGACGCTCATTCGGGCCCGCTCAGGAGTTCTGCGCGGCACTGGCTCGAGGGGCGCACTCCAGAGCTCGATGAAGACCGCCGAGCGAGCGCTCGCCCAGGCGGCCTGGGACTCACTGCGACGGACGAAAGGAGGTTCCTGATCATGCCGAGGAGCTACACCGGGTGGTCGAGGAGGCCCGCGCGGCCGATCGCCGCCCTCGTCCTGGTGGAGCGTGAAGGCGCACGAGCCATCGGTCACCATGAACGACCCTGAGCGGCTCAACCCGCTTGAGCGCGGCGCTGACCGTGCGGTTGCGGGAGGCGCTCGGCGAGCTGGCCGCGGACGAGTCGGTGCGCGCCATCGTCCTGACCGGCACGCGATCCGGCGTTCAGCGCGGGTGGCGATCTGCGGCTCATGCAGGAGAGTGCCCGGCCCTATGCTCGCCGGGCGAGCGGCGGGGCGCCCGAGCTGTGGCGCTGGATCCGGCATGGAGTTCGGCGGCATCGCCCGAGCTGATCACCCGCACGGACAAGACATTCATCGCCGCCGTCAACGGCGCCGCCGCCGGGCGTGGGCCTGGCCTTCGCGCTCGCCTGTGACCTGATCCTCGTGTCCGAGCGCGCTCACCTCGTTCCGGCGTTCGGTCGCATCGGCCTGTTGCCAGTAGGTCGGCACGAGCTGGCTGCTCACGCGCCGGCTCGGCTACCAGCGCGCGTACGAGCTGTTCGCCGGCGGCGCGCCACCTCTCTGGTGCCGACGGCGGCCGAGCTCGGGCTCGTCAACTCAGGTCCTACGCCCACGAAGCGCTGCTGCCCGCCGCGCTCGACTGGTGCGACCGGATCGAGGAGCTGCCGCCGCACGTCGACCGCGATGATGAAGCCGCTGTTGCGCCAGGCGCGGCGGACCTGACCTGGGAGCAGGCCATCGCCATGGAGGAGCTCGCCGAGCCCCAGTGCTTCACCACGGCGGCCCACCGAGACGCCGTGGACGAGCTGCTGGCCGCCGGCCGGGCTAGATGTCGCCGCCGAGGCGGTCCTCGACGGCCCTGATCTTGTCGTCGAGCGTCTGTGCCGGGCGGTCGCGGCGCTCGTCGAGCTTGAGCACGGTGTAGACCCGCGGCACGCCCTGCTCGAAGGGCACGGCGTGAAGCTCGGCCACCACCGCCAGGATGTCCTCCGTCGTTCCCTCGAGCGACGTGCCCATGGCGTGCATGCGGTAGCGCACGCGCTCCTGGTGCCGCAGGCGCCTCTGGATCTCGGCGATGTAGTCGCTGGCGCTGGCGCCGGCGCGCCCGAGCGCGAGAACGGTGAGGTCGGCGGTGGCCACCGGCCGAGGATACGCCGCCTCAGCGAGCGGCGTTGGCCAGGTCCATGAAGTAGTAGAGGAAGTAGGACGATTGCTGGTCGATCAGCGTCGAGTACTGCCCGGCGAGCCCATGACCGGCGCCTTCGAGCGGCTGGAGCACGACGGGGACACCGGCGTTGATCATCGCCGCGGCGTTCGATACCGCCCAGTCGTAGAAGACCGTCTGGTCCGCGGTGCCGTGGATGAACAGGGCGGGGGAGTCACCCGCATCGATGTACTCGTTGGTCGGCACTCCGCCCGACTACCGACACCACGGCGCGGACGCGCGACGAGGAGACCCGGGTTGCCGCTGTCGCCCGGGTCCTCCGAGCGCCAGGCCACCAGCCAGCGAGGTGACCGCGCCGGCCGAGGCGCCGCCCACGGCGATGCGATCGGTGTCGATCCGGTAGGTGGCGGCGTTGGCTCGCAGCCAGCGCACGGCCGCCTGGGCGTCGTGCTGGGCTGCCATCACCGCCTGCGTGCAGATCGGTGGCGGCTCACGGTCGCCGCCGCAGCCGTCCGGGGAGAGCAGGCGGTAGTTGATCGACACCACCACGTAGCCGAGCCTCGCGAAGTAGTTCGCCTTGCCCGCACCGCTCGCTTTGTCGCCCGCCGTGAAGCCGCCGCCGTGCATCCATACGAGCGCGGGCCGGCGTGTCACCGTGTCGCCGGTCGGCTGGTAGAGATCGAGCTTGAGGTCGACTTTCTTGCCCTGAGCTCCGGCGCCTTGCCGTAGGTCATGTCGCTCGTACGTCCGCCGTCGAGAACACCTGGTCGCGGTAGCGCAGCGGCGCGTCACCTGACCGCCGTCTCAGTGTGCACCCTACGAGCACTATGCTGCTCACGACGGCGATCAGTGCCAGGGCGCGCGTTCGCATGCCGCCAGGACCCTACTGCCGCGCTGGAGTTGCGGCAGCGGCGCGCACCAGCAGCGGCGCCGGGCGGTAGCGCTCCTCGCGGCGCTCGGCCCAGAGGCCGTCGAGCACCGCCGCCACGTGATCGAGCCCGATCGCCTCGCCCCAGTCGAGCGGCCCGCGGGGATGGTTGAGGCCGAGCGTGAGCCCGGCGTCGACGTCGCCGGCCGAGCCCACGCCCTCGCCCACGGCGAACAGGGCCTCGTTGACCAGCTGGCAGACGATCCGGCCCAGCACCAGGCCGGGGGCGTCCTCCACCCATTCGGCACGCGAAGCCGAGGCGAGAGAAGAAGCCCTCGGCCGCCTCGGCGGCGAAGGGCTGGGCGTCGGGCAGCCGGGTGAGCTCGACCAGCCGGACTCGGCGAGCGGCGGGAGCAGGTGAAAGCCCACGGCGCCGGGCTCACCGCGGCGGGCCAGGCTCCGGCCCGCGCAGAGCACCAGCAGCGGCGCGCCGCCCGGCAGCCCGCGGCGGGCTCGACGCCGGCGTCCACCACGAGCTCCGCGGGTCCGCCCTCGCGCAGCTCGTAGCCGGCGGCCCGCGCGCGCTCGCGCAGGCCGTCGGCGAGCGGCCCCGCTCCGAGGATCGCCACCGCGGTGCCCTCACCGCCGCCGGCTGCAGGGGGCTCGGGGTCAGCGGGCCGGTACGCGCCGTCCTCGGGTACTCGTACCAGCCCCGGCCCGTCTTTCGTCCGAGCCGGCCCGCCGCCACCATCTGCGCCTGGAGCGGGCTCGGCCGCCAGCGCGGCTCGCCGAAGGACAGCGCGCTGAACGACTGGGCCACCTCGAAGCCCACGTCGATGCCCACCAGGTCCATGAGCTCGAAGGGCCCCATGCGAAAGCCGCCGCCCATGCGGCAGATGCGGTCGATCTGCTCGGGGCTCGCGACCCTCTCCGAGCAGTCGCAGCGCCTCGCCCCAGAAGGGCCGGCCGCAGCGGTTGACGAGGAAGCCGGGCCCGTCGGCGGCCACGATCACCCGCTTGCCCATCGCCTCGCCGGTGCTGCACGCGACTTCGAAGGCCCGCTCGCCGGTCTGCGCGGCGCGGATCACCTCGAGCAGGCCCATCAGCGGCGGCGGATTGAAGAAGTGCATGCCCACCACGTTCTCGGGACGCCCCGCCGCGCCGGCCAGCGAGGTCACCGGGATCGAGCTGGTGTTGGTGGCCAGCACCGTCTCCGCGCCGCAGACCTCGGAGAGCCGCTCGAACAGCTCGCGCTTGAGCTCCGGCCGCTCCGGCGCGGCCTCGATCACGAGCTCGCACGCGGCCAGCTCCTCGAGTGCCACGACCGGCTCGAGCAGGCCGCCGGCTGCGTCGCCCACCCGTCCCTTCTCGGCCCACCTCGCCAGGCCCCGCCGCACCGCGAAGGAGCCGCGCTCGAGCGCCTCCGGCGCGGGATCGTGCAGCAGCGTACGCATCCCGGCGGCGCAGCCCAGCTGAGCGATGCCGGCACCCATCGTGCCGGCGCCGACCACGCCGAGCAGTCACCGGCCCCGGAACTCCGGCCGGCGCTTCTCCAGGAAGGCGTTCATGCCCTCCACACGGTCCTCGGTGGCCATGGCCAGCTCGTAGAGCCGGCGCTCGTGATCGAGGCCGGCGCCCAGTGGCGTCTCGTCGGCGGCCAGCACCGCCTGCTTGGCCAGTCGCACCGCCAGAGGCGGGCGCCGCGCCACCACGCCGGCGAGCTCGAGCGCCGAGGCGAGCCACTCGCCCGGTGACGAGGCGGTTGACGATCCCGAGCGCGTGGGCCTCGCGGCGCGTCGATGCGACGGCCGGTGAGCACCAGCTCCATCGCGCGCTGCTTGCCGATCACGCGGGCGAGGCGCTGGGTCCCCCCACCGCCGGGGATGATTCCGAGCAGGATCTCCGGCTGCCCGAACTCCGCCTCCTCCGAGGCGACGATCATGTCGCAGCCGAGGGCGAGCTCGCAGCCGCCGCCCAGCGCGTAGCCCGACACCGCCGCCACGAGCGGCGTGCGCACCGCCGCCAGGCGTGGCCAGAAGCGGGCCGCCGAGGAGGTGAGCGTCTCGACGAAGGTGCGCTGGGCCATCGCCTTGATGTCGGCACCGGCGGCGAACCAGTCGTCGTCGCCCGCGATCACGATGCAGCCCACCTCCGGGTCCTCGTCCCAGCGCTCGCACAGCGCGGCCAGCTCCTCCATCAGCTCGGGGGACAGGGCGTTGCGGGCGTCGGGGCGGTTGAGGCGGGCGAGCCCCACGGCCCCGCGCGTCTCCGCCAGACCACGCTCATGGGACGAGGGCGTTGAGGCCGGTGAGCGCGCGGCCGATGATCAGCTTCTGGATCTGGGAGGTGCCCTCGTAGAGCGTGGTCACCCGCGCGTCGCGGAGGTAGCGCTCCACCGGGTAGTCGTCCACGTAGCCGGAGCCACCGTGCACCTGGATGGCGGTGTTGGCGCACTTCACCGCGGCCTCGGTGGCGTACAGCTTGGCGATCGAAGTCTCGGTGGTGCTCGGCCTGCCCATGTCCTTGGTCCAGCCGGCACGCCAGACCAGGCCGCGCGCCGCCTCCGTCTCCACCGCCATGTCGGCGAGCATCTCCTGCACGAGCTGGAAGGAGGCAATCGGCCGGTCGAACTGCGTGCGCTCCTTCGCGTAGGCCACCGAAGCGTCGACTGAGGCCTGGCAGATGCCCACGCAGCCGGCCGCCACGCTGTAGCGGCCGGAGTCGAGCGCGGACATCGCGACCTTGAACCCGTCGCCGACCTCGCCCAGCAGCGCCGACTCGGATACCTCGACCCCGTCGAGCCCGAGCGACGCGGTGTCGGATCCCTTCAGTCCGAGCTTGCCGTGGATCTCCTGGGTGCAGAAGCCGTAGTGGACGTGTCCACGAGAAAGCACGCGAGGCCCTTGTGCTTGAGCTCGGGATCGGTCTGGGCGAAGACGAGTGCGAGCTTGGCGTAGTTGCCGAGCGAGATCCACATCTTCCCGCCGTTGATCCGCCACCCGCCGTCGATCTTCTCGGCCCGTGTCTTGAGGTTCGAGGCATCCGAGCCGGTGTCGGGCTCGGTCAGCCCGAAGCAACCGAGCGCCTCGCCCGAGCAGAGCTGCGGCAGCCACTCCTGCTTCTGCTCCTCGTTGCCCCAGCGCACGATCGAGGAGCACACGAGCGAGGTCACCACCGACACCACGGTGCGCATCGCCGAGCAGCCTCGGCCCACCTCTTCGACGATCAGGCCGTAGGTGCGGTAGTCCACGCCGCGACCGCCGTACTCCTCGGGCACGATCGCGCCGAGGAACCCCATGTCGGCGATCTTCTGGACGAGCTCGGTGTCGAAGTGCTCGTTGCGGTCGTTGTCGCGGGCGCGCGGAACGATCTCGCGGTCGGCGAAATCGCGCGCCGTCTCGCGCACCAGCCGTTGCTCGTCAGTCAGCTCGAAGTCGATCATGGGGGCGCTGATTCTGCAAGATGCACGTTTTTTTTTTTTTTTTTTTTTTTTTTTTTTTTTTTTTTTTTTTTTTTTTTTTTTTTTTTTTTTTTTTTTTTTTTTTTTTTTTTTTTTTTTTTTTTTTTTTTTTTTTTTTTTTTTTTTTTTTTTTTTTTTTTTTTTTTTTTTTTTTTTTTTTTTTTTTTTTTTTTTTTTTTTTTTTTTTTTTTTTTTTTTTTTTTTTTTTTTTTTTTTTTTTTTTTTTTTTTTTTTTTTTTTTTTTTTTTTTTTTTTTTTTTTTTTTTTTTTTTTTTTTTTTTTTTTTTTTTTTTTTTTTTTTTTTTTTTTTTTTTTTTTTTTTTTTTTTTTTTTTTTTTTTTTTTTTTTTTTTTTTTTTTTTTTTTCGCATGTCCGCCAAGGCCTCCTGGGAGCTGTCCGAGGGCGAGGAGATCGCGCAGGGCCGTTCCGTCCTCGAGCTGCTGGGCGGGGGCAACCGTTACGAGGCCTATCTGGTCTGGGACGAGCGCCTCTTCTCGCCCATGGTGGCCAAGCTCATCCGGCCCGACCAGGTCGACGACGAGAGTGCGCTGCGTGGGCTGCGGCGCGAGGCCGAGGCGCTCGACTCGCTCGCCCATCCGGTGATCCTCCGCGGCTTCGACGCTGTCTTCGACCCGCCGCACCCGCACGTGCTCGTGGAGCATCTCGAGGGCCCAACGCTGCGCCGCCTGATCCGCCGCAGCGGCCCGCTCGCGGTGGAGCAGGCGCTGCCGCTGGCCCTGCACATGGCCGCTGCTCTGCACTACATGGCGGCGGAGGGCTGGGTACACCTGGACCTCAAGCCCGACAACATCGTGATGGGGATTCCGCCGCGGGTGATCGACCTGTCACTGGCGCGCACGCTCGAGCGCGCGGAGCGTGTGAGCGACCACATCGGCACCAACGCCTACATGCCGCCCGAGCAGTGCCTGCCCGACGGCGACATCGGCCCGCCGTCCGACGTCTGGGGCCTGGGCGCAACGCTGTACCACGCCGTCGCGGGACAGCGTCCCTTCCCCAAGCCCCGGTCGACCGAGGAAGGCGTCGACCCCGAGATCCGCTTCCCCCAGCTGACCGAGGAGGTGCGTCCATGGCCGCTCGAGCTACCCGGCCAACTCGCCTCGGCGATTCTGTCCTGCCTGCGCCGCGATCCCGAAGCCCGGCCGACGGCGGGCGAACTCACCGGTGGCCGAACGCCGGCGCGCGCTAGAGGGGTCCTCGATCACCGCGGCCATGCCCTGGCCGACCCCGATGCACATCGTCGCCACGCCGTAGCGCCCTCCGCGGCGGCGCAGCTCGTGCGCAAGCGTTCCGATCAGGCGGGCGCCGGAGCAGCCCAGCGGGTGACCGATGGCGATCGCTCCTCCGTTGACGTTCAGGCGGTCATGGCGAATCCGAGCTCGCGCATGGAGGCCAGCACCTGGGCGGCGAAGGCCTCGTTGAGCTCGACCAGGTCGATGTCCGACACCGACAGCCCCGCACGGTCGAGCGCCTTGCGCACCGCGGGCACGGGGCCCACGCCCATGTAGCCGGGCTCCACACCCACCGCGCCGCTGGAAACGATCCGGGCCAGCGGCTCGCGACCCAGCTCGGCGGCCCGTGCCTCGCTCGTGAGCACGACGCAGGCGGCACCGTCGTTGATCTGGGAGGAGTTGCCCGCGGTGACGCTGCCGCCGGCGCGGAACACAGGCCGCAGCGCCGCCAGGCGCTCGAGCGTGGTGTCGGCCCGAGGTCCCTCGTCGGCGTGAACGGTCAGCGGCTCGCCCTTGGGCTGGGGGACGTCGACGGTCACGATCTCGTCGTCGAAGCGCCCGGCCTCCGCGGCGCTCAGTGCGCGGCGGTGCGATTCCAGCGCGAAGGCGTCCTGGTCCTCGCGGGACACTCCATAGCGCTCGGCGACGTTCTCGGCCGTCTCGCCCATCGACTCGGTGGAGTGCAGTTCTGCCATGCGCGGGTTGGTGAAGCGCCAGCCGATGGTGGTGTCCGCCAGCTCGGGGTTGCCGCGCGCGAAGCCACGCTCCGGCTTGAGCATCACGAGCGGCGCGCGCGACATCGACTCCACGCCGCCGGCTAGGACCAGGTCCGCCTCGCCGAGCCGGACCTGGCGGGCGGCCTGCACCACCGCCTCGAGGCCCGAGGCACAGAGGCGGTTGACGGTCACGCCCGGCACCGAAACGGGAAAGCCGGCGAGCAGCAGCCCCATGCGCGCGACGTTGCGGTTGTCCTCGCCGGCCTGGTTGGTGGCGCCCATGAAGACCTCGTCCACGGAACCGGCATCGAGCCCGTTGCGCTCCACGGCCGCCCCGAGGACGCGCGCGGCGAGATCATCGGGCCGAAGTGCCAGCATCCCGGCGTGGCGGCCGATGGGGGTACGCAGAGCGTCGATGATGACGGCGTCCGGGGCCACGGGCGGTGAGCGTACACTCGCGTGCTGTGGACGAGTTCTCCATCTTCGTCCTGGGCATGGGGCTGGTGCTGCTCGCGATCTTCCTCGCGATCGGCAAGTGGTACCCGGGCTCCGGCGCCGAGCAGGTGGACTGGCGCCCGACGCGGTCCCCGGAGGTCGAGGCAGAGCTCGAGCTCGACGACGTGGACCAGATGCTCGAGGCCCAGAACGCCCGCCGGCGCGCCACCGGGCGCCCCGAGCTGAGCGAGGACGACGTGCGCGCCCGGGTGGCCGAGGACGAGCGCTGGCGCGACGAGCTGCGCCGCCGGGCCTCCGAGCCCCCGCCCGGCTGAGATGGCGCGCGTGCTCATCGTGGGCTGCGGCTGCCGCGGCCGGCTGCTCGCCGAGGCCGTGCGCGCCGACGGGCACGCTGTGCGGGGCACCACGCGCGACGCCTCGGGCCTCGAGGCGATCGAGGCGGCCGGGGCAGAGGGCGTGGTGGCCGACCCCGATCGGCTCGGGACGCTGATGGGGGCGCTGGCCGGCGTGACCGCTGTGTGCTGGCTGCTGGGGAGCGCCGACGACGCAGCGGCCCTGCACGGCGACCGGCTGGGAACGTTCATGGAGCGGCTCGTCGACACGCCGGTCAGGGGCTTTCTCTACGAGGCCGCGGGCACGGTCGATGCCGCCCTGCTGGGCCAAGGAGCGGCAATCGTGCGCGAGGCGGCGCACACCTGGCGGATCCCGCTGGAGCTCGTGGACACCGATCCGACCGAACCCGGGGAGTGGCTCGCCGCCATGCGGTTGGCGATCGCCCGACTCCTGGCGTCGTGAACGCGCACATGCACTCCCTGCAGGTCGACAATGCACTCCCTACAGGTCGCTGGGTCGATAGGGTTGATACCCGACCGGGTTTAGAGAGAATGAGAAGGGAGCCGCGAGGTGGCCGATTACGCGAAGGACGTTCTCGTCGATACGCAGTGGGTGGAGGACCACCTGAGTGACGACTCGATCCGAATCGTCGAGGTGGACGAGAATCCAGGGCTCTACGCCGAGGCCCACATTCCGGGCGCCATCGGCTTCGACTGGAAGAACGACCTGCAGGATCAGGTCAAGCGCGACTTCCTCGGTCCGGCCGAGTTCAGCGAGCTGTTCGGCAGCCGCGGGATCTCCGACGACCACACGATCGTGCTCTACGGCGACCGCAACAACTGGTTCGCGGCGTACACCTACTGGTATCTGAAGTACTACGGACACGACAACGTGCGCCTGGTAAACGGCCCGCGCGAGAAGTGGATCGCCGAAGGCCGGCCCACGTCGGCCGACGTGCCCAGCTACGAGCCCCAGCAGTTCGCCGCCCAGGAGGGCGACGAGACGATCCGCGCGTACCGCAACGAGGTGCTCGAAGCGCTCGATCAGAGCACGCGCCTGGTGGACGTGCGCTCGCCCCAGGAGTACTCGGGCGAGCTGATCGCGATGGCGGGCTACGAGCAGGAGGGCGCCCAGCGCGGCGGCCACATCCCCGGCGCCGCCTCGGTGCCCTGGGCTCAGGCGGTTCAGGAGGACGGCACCTTCAAGACCGCCGACGACCTGCAGGAGCTCTACGGCTCCAAGGACGTGCTCGGCGGCGAGCCGATCATCGCCTACTGCCGGATCGGCGAGCGCTCCGCCCACACGTGGTTCGTGCTCCACGAGCTGCTCGGCAACAACGACGTCAAGAACTACGACGGCTCGTGGACCGAGTGGGGCAACATGGTGGCCGTTCCCATCGAGAAGGACGTCTGAGAAGAGCTCACAGCAGCGGCCGGAGCCGCTCGAGCAGCGACTGCACGATCCGTGCCGTGGCACCCCAGACGAGGTGGCCGTCCACGGTGTAGGTGGGCGTCCTGATCGGGACGCCCTTGCGCACGAGGCGCTTCATCTCGTGCCCGGCTTTGAGTTGCTCGAGCGAGAACTCGAGGACCTGCTCGACCTCGGTCTCCTGCGGGCGCCAGGTCTGCCCGGGCTCGATCAGGCCGACGAAGGGAAAGATGCGATAGCCGGTCACGAAGGTGCCGACCGGGGGCAGGGCGCCCACCAGCTCGACGCCGCTGCGATCGAGGCCGATCTCCTCCTCGGCCTCGCGTAGGGCGGTCATGCGCAGATCCTCGTCGGGCTCGTCCTGGCGCCCGCCCGGGAACGAGATCTCGCCCCCGTGGCGGCGCAGATCGGCTCGCCGCTCGGTGAAGACGGCGGTCAGCGGGTCGCCGTAGAGCGGCACCAGGACGGCCGCGTCCTTGGTGCCCGGGGCGTCCATGGCCGCGGCGTCCTCGGGCGTGAGGAGAAGCTCCCGCATTCGCGGGCCCTCCACTAGCGCAACGAGACCCGCTCCTCGAACATGACCTCGCCCTCGAGCGCCCGGTGTACCGGGCACTTCGCGGCGATCTGCATCAGCCGCTCGCGCTGTTCCTCGGGCAGCTCCTTGGACAGCTGGACGTCCATGACGAAGCGGGTGGGAGAGCCGCGCTGAGCCGGTTCGTAGTCCACGTCGACGACCACCTCGCCCACGTCCCAGCCCTTGCGCTGTGCGTACATCTCCATGGTCACGGCCGTGCAGGAGGCCAGGCTGGCGGCCAGGAGCTCCTGCGGGCTCGGCCCGGCGTCTTCGCCGCCGTGGTCCACCGGCTCGTCGGCGGTGACCCGGTGCTCGCGCACGGAGATGTCCTGCTCGAGCTTCGGTCCCACTCGCCGGAACTCGCTTTCATCCGCGCCCCGCGAACAGCTCGCGGCTGCGGCTCGTCGGCGAAGCGAGCCATCGCGAACAGGGCGTCCGACAGCCGGTTCAGGTAGGTGAGCACGGAGGGGTCGGCGAGCTCCCCGGAGTGGTGCAGCGCGGCCACCCGCCGCTCGGCGCGGCGCACCGCGGTCCGGGCGACGTCGAGGCGGGCCGAGAGCTCCGTGCCCCCGGGGATCACGAACTTCGGCGGCAGCTCAACGCGCGCCATGTAGCGGTCGATGTCGGCCTCGAGCCGCGCGACGAGATCGGCAGTGATCTTCGAGACCCCCTCCTCGAGGCGCTCGGCGGCCTCGGGCGCGGTGGCCAGCTCGGCGCCGGCCATGAAGAGCTCGTTCTGGACCCGCAGGATGTCGGTGAAGAGCTCGCTGTCGGTCGGCCGCCGCCCGCGCGGCGCCGAGCGCGGCCGCCGCTTCGTCGACCGAGCCGTAGGCCTCGGGGCGACCATCGAACTTCGGCACCCGGCCGCCGTACCAGAGGCCGGTGGTGCCGTCGTCGCCCTTGCGCGTGTAGATCTTCACCACGGCGGCGGATGCTACTCACGGCCACGGTTGTGGAAGGGGGCTAGGCCCGTGTGGCTCTCAGCTCGACCCAGGATGAGGTGGCCCCAACCAGCCTCTCGGCGTCGGCGACCGCGTGCTCAGCGTCTTCCTTCGACGGTGGGCGAGCGCGTAGTCCACGTCCACGCGGTCCTCGAACAGCCGGCGCAGCAGGCGCCCGGCTCCGGGATCAAGATCTTCGTCGGCCACGTGGCCCATGAAGGTCGAGATCACGTCGACCTCGCTTGACGGAGACTCCCCCAGCGTGAGCAGCGCGGCTCCGGCAGCGTTCACCCCGGCGATGCACGCGCGCGCGACGGCCTGGTCGTAGAGGCCGGCGTTGAAGAGGGCACGAGCGGCCCGCAGCTCATCCTGGGAGCGCTCCTCGGGCAGCGCCCAGCGGGCGCTCACGAGAATCGCACTCCGTCGTCGAGCGCCTGAGCCAGCCAGGGCGCAACGGGCATGTCCAGATCGTCAGGGTCGAGCGGGATCCCGACGATCACGGTGTCGCGGCGGACCGAGTGCCGCCACATCACGCGCTCCATGCGGCGCTTCTCCTCCCAGCGGTCGGTCATGCCATCGAGTACGACGGCGAGCGTGACGGCCGCGTCCGGATGCACCCCGCCGCGCGCCCATGGCCCCACGAGGATCACCGTCTCCAGGCGCTTTCGGTAGATGCGCTGAAGCTCGTCCGTCACCCGCCTCGCCACGCCGTGCGCGTCGAGCAACCCCGGCATTTCGGCGGCGGCCCCGTCGGTCAGCTCCGCGATGCGCTCGGTGGCGGCGGTCTCGTCGAGCAGCTCGCGCTCCGCGAGCCACTCGATTGCGCGCCGCTCACCACGGGCATCGTGGAAGGCGAACCATGAGCGCCGTAGCTCGGGATAGTCGAGCAGGGTGTCCTTGAAACGGCGGAAGGCGCCGCGGCCCGCAATGGCCCGCTCGAGCAGATCGCGCGCACGTGGATCCCGGACGCAGGAGACGAAGTCCTCCATGTCCTGGTAGCCCACCGCCGTCGGCAGCGGCCGGATCGGGATCAGCGCCGCGGCGCCCTGGTCGGGTGAGTTCGAGAAGAACGGGTCGACCTCGCCGGTGGCGGGATCGAGCCACCAGCTGTGCTCGGCCGAGTGGTCCTCGAGGGCCATGGCGAGGTCGGCCAGATCGACTTGGTCCAGTTCGAGCACCCGGCTCAGTTCCACTCGTGGTTGCGCAGCAGCAGCTCGAGGTCGTACTCGCGCGTGCGCGTGACCTCGCGCGCTGCCTTCCAGCGGCCGGCGTTGCCGCTGCGAGCGGCCGACGCCAGGTCCTGGGAGGAGGTCTCGACCGCCTCGAGCCGGTCGGCCAGGCGGGCCTCCGAGTCACCCTGGATGCCGTTCTTGGCCAGCCGGGCACGGGCATCGCCGTAGGCATCGGCCAGCGCTTGAGCGGCGGCGGCCTGACCTTGGGGGCGACGGGCGGCGCGCAGCTCTCGGCGTGCCGCGACTCGTCGGAGGTCAAGCCGCTCGACCGCGCTGTCCACGTTCTGCGGCGCTACCGAGGTGGGCCCGGCCGCAGCGACTCGCGTCGGCGGCTCGGAGGAACCGGTGCCGTTCGAGCCGGAGCTGCCGGTGGTGAAGCCGGCCACGGCGCTTGCCAGGAGCGCGAGGCCGCCGAGCACGGGCGCCAGCCGGGAGATCCCCCGCCGGCGGGCGGGAGGCTTGGGCGGGCGCTGGCGGCGGTGCTCGGATCGCGCGGGGGCCGGCTTGGGGGTCTCGCGCGTCCTCGTGGGTGCCGGAACAGGCGCCGGGGCGGGCGCTGCGCTCGACGGCGCCCGGGCGCACGGCAGGCTTCGGTGGAGAGATGGTCGCCTTCTTGGGCGCCCGTACCACGGGGATGGCCACCTGCAGGCCGAGAGCCTCCGCGGCTTCCTGCACGAACACCCCGGGCGAGGCCTGCCGCCGGCGCGGATCCTTGTCCATCGCCCTGGCCACGACCGCATCGAGTTCGCGCGGCAGAGCGGGTTTGCGGTCCGCCGGCCGCGGCGGCGCCTCGGTCAGCTGGGCATGGAGCACCAGCAGGGGCCGGGAATAGGGGTAGGGCGTCTCACCGGTCAGGCACTCGACCAGCATGCAGGCGAGCGAGTAGACGTTCCTGGCGGGCTCGGGCGCCTCGCCGCGCACCTCCTCGGGCGACCGGTACGCCGCCTCGTCGATTGCGCTCCTCTGTTCACCGGCAGGGCCGCGAGGGGCACAGATCCCGAAGTCGGTCAGCAGGACCCGCGGCTCGTCACCGCCGGCGAGGAAGACGGCGCGCGGCGACAACGCTCGGTGGACGACTCCCCTGTCCCGGCCGGTCTCGAGCGCGCCTGCCAGCTGTCCGGCGATCGTGAGGGCCTTCTCGGGAGCCATCGGACCGTGGCGCAGGCGCTCGGCCAGCGTGACGGCGTCGCGAGGGAGGGCCCCGAGGTGGAGCCGCGGCCCGCCCTCCACCGACTTCACCAGCCGCAGCACGTTGGGACGGCCGATCCCCGCCCGCCGTGGGATCAGCCGGGACATCCGCCGGCGCAGCTCACGGTCCTGCGGCAGCGGGGTGGAGACGAAATCCAGCAATACGCGGTCACCACCGGGCACGCGGGCGTCGGCCAGCAAGTGCACGCTCGGGCGCTTGGTGACGATGCGCTCGATCCGGTAGCCGTCCACCCGCTTGCCGACCTTGACCTTGCGGGTCGGTGCCTGCCGGGCGGGCCGGTGTCTCTTGCCGCGTGCCATGAGCCCTCGTCGTAGAAGTTGGTCGGAGTGGAGGGCTGGGATGTTGGCGTGGGTGTCGGTGTCGGGGTCGGGGTCGGCGCCGGCTCGGAAGGGGGAGTCGGCGTTGGTGTGGACACCGGCTCGGGGGCCGGCGTCGAGGCGGGGCTGGGCGCTGATACCACGCTGGCCGCCGGTGCGGGGGCCGCGGGAGCCGGGGTCGGCTGCGGCCGCGGCGGCGGCTTCCGCGTCAGCTCGGGCAGGCCCGGCGCGGGGGCCAGCGCCAGTGTCCGGCCCTCCCCGCCCGGAGCCGGCGCGGGGCCGACGGGCACGGGGCGCTGCTCCTCGGCTGGCTCATCGTCCGTTGCCTGCGCCGCCATGAAGGACGCGCCGAACAGAACGGCACATCCGGCCGCCAGCGCAAGTAGAACCCTCAGGCTCATGAGCCGGCCGGGCAGGGAGTGCCCTTCCTGCTGCCCGGTTCCACGCAGACGTCCTTGCGCAGCGGCCCCTTCCTCCTTCGCGTCGTGTAGGTGGTCTTCTGAGTCAGGTAGCCGGACTTGCTGACCGCGATCTGGATCTTCGTACCGGCCGCCATCACGCCCTCGAGAGCCCGGAGAAGCGACCTTCCTGCGGGGTCCGCGCTTGGTCAGTCGCTCGTCACAGCCGTGCTCGCGGCACTTGGCGACGATCGTCGATCCCTTCGGCGCCTGGACCAGCAGCCTCCTGACCTTCGTGAAGCGACCGTCGACGCTTCCCCTGATCCTGATCACCACGCCGGTGAGGAGCGCGAGCGGACGCTTACGAACGGTGACGGTGGACGCGGCCACCGCGGTCGCTCCCTTGTCGTCGGTCACGCGCAACCGCACCATGAAAGTGCCGACCTTGCCGAACCGCGCGTTGATGGTCCCGCCGCGGGCGTCGTCGAACTTCCCGTCGTTGTCGAAGTCCCAATCCTGCGCCACCAACCGCCCGTCCGAATCGCCGGAGGTCGACGCCACGACCGCCGTGTCACCAGCGAACAGGCCCCGCGGCGCCACCGTGAAGCCGGCCCGCGGGGGAGCGTTGACGACGATCGTCCGGTCGACGATCGTGTAGCCGCCGCCGGCCTCGTAGACCCTCAGGCCGACGGTCTTGCGACCAGGGGAGCTGAACGAACGGGTCACAGAAGCGCCCGTGGCGTTCACGTCGAACTGATCCTTGGAAGGATCGAAGTCGAAGTCCCACTCCATCCGCTGAATGGCCTTGCCGGTCGGGCTGAGGCCGAGCCCCGGAGGTGGTGGCCTGACCGGGGAGCGGGGCGGAGGGACTGAAGGAAGATCCAGGCATTTGGGATGGTGGTCTGGACCGTCACCGATCTCGCTTGACCGTCCCGGGTAATGCCACCGGTGTCGGTCACCTTCAGTGTGATCGGGTACCCTGTGGCCCGCCGTGGGGAAGGCGCGCCTCGCGACGTTGGGGCCGTTCTCGCCGGCTTCGCAGTACGCGCCATCGCCGTCCAGGTCCCAGGAGTACGTGAGGGCGCCGGGATTGTCCACCGCATCGGGATCAAGCGAAGTCGAGGAGAACTTTCTCGTCGACTGATTGATGATCGGTGTGTTCGGCTCCAGCAGGAACTGCGCAATCGGCTCAGAGTTGACGCGGAAATTCAGAGTGGCGATCGCCGTGCCGCCGTTGTTGTCCGTAACACGAGCCGCGCCCGTCCTGTTGCCGGCTTGATAGCCGTTGCCCGGAGACGCCCCGTGCTGGCGCTGGTGCCGCTGTCGACCTCGAAGCCGTTGACGCCGTCACTCGGGTTGCCGTTGAGGTCCCACTCGTACTTGGCCCAATGGAGCCGCCGGCGTCGCCTCGAGCCCGCGGACCCGGCGGAGCCGGCGATGGGGAAGGACAGCCCGGAGCGGGCGACGTCTCCGCGAGCCGCGGGCACCGCCCCAGCGCGGTGAACGCGCGCTCGGCCCGCCCGGCGAGCGGCTGGGTGAGCTTCTGGCCGGTCTCCCTCGCGGAGTTCAGGGGATGCTGATGTTCGCGATGGGGAGCGCGTTGACTCGAAACCGTGTTCGCTTGGGCGGTGGCTTGCTCCAGCCCGGGGGCCCCCCCCCCGTCGGCCGACGCCGGAGCGCCTCTGATCGTGTGGTTGTTTTCCGGGATGCCCAGGGTTGGGCTGAAGGTGTAGTCCGCCGGTTTACACGAAGGCGCCCGTCGTCCACCTGCCATTCGCGTGCTCGTGATTCCCCCGGCGTTCGTCGGTGGAGCCTGCACTCGTGTCCAGGTCACAAGGGTTCGCCCTGGTTTTGATCGCAGCCGGTTGTGCAGCTGACGGCGGCCGTGGGCCCGCCTGGTTCTGCGGGACCCAGCCGACCGCCGGTGTGGGCGGGGCCCTGACCCGCATTGTCTTTGTGACCGTGTCCGACTCCCCGTCCGGCGCATCGATGACCATCGCGATCACGGTCTTGTCGCCGGCGCTTTGGAACGTGGTGCGGTGGGTCCTCGCTGGTACTGGTGCCCCCGTCGCTGAAGCCCCAGGCGATGCCGCGGGTGTCGCCGGCATCCAGGTCGCTTGCCGTCCTGTGAACTCCACGCTTTGACCGACGGCGGGACTCCTGTCGAAATCGTGAAGTCGGCTGTGGGCGGTGCGGCCAAGACCTGGGAAGCGAGCAGCCCGGCCGATGCCAGCACGGCGAAGAGGGCAGCGGTCGTGCGCGGCCGCCGGATAGACGGCATAGCTCCTCCTATTCCCGCTAGCGTCGGCGGGATTTGTCGCGAGTCTTCAAAATCACCCCTTGGGCCAGGGACTGCCCCACACTAAACCCACCTCACCGGATTACGCAAGATGATCAAAGGGTGAAAGGCGTCACACACCCGGGTGCGGCCGTGGCCTGCGCCACACCGCGAGCGCGAGGCCGGCCAGGAGGGCCGCCACGCCTCCGGCGATCAGTGGCAGGATTTCGCTCTGGGACGGAGCTCCGCCTCGGCCGCCAGTGCTCGCGCTCCGCCCGTAAGGGGGGTCGACGGGCTGGCCGGGGCGCGGAACGCGGCTTGGTCGCGCCTGCGGCGGGTGTGTGCTCTGCACCCAAAGTTGGATCATCGATTGTGGTCATATGAGGACTGAGGCCCCGTCCTCCGCTCGCGCCCGTGAGCGGGCGAGTTTGTGTGGAACCTGCGTTCACAGTGACCAGATGGTGTCTCTTTGCGGTATGCCGTCGAGATTCCGCGCGAAGGCTGGTCGGCGAGGTCGCGGCGCTCGACGGCTGCGGCGCCGTTGCGCTGAGAGCCGACTCCACCCCACCCGCCGCCGCCGCGGCCGGCTTCGCGGGAGCGTGCCGGCCACCGGAGTCGATCCGTCACTCGGGGGCCTTCCGGCGACAGCCTGCTGTGCACTGACCGCCTCCTGCAGGGCTTGCTGGGACTGAGTGCCGCCGAAGCAGAACTCGAGGCACTCGGAGTCCTGGAACTGGAAGATGGTCTGGAGGGTCACGCCGAGGTTCTCGGCGAGCGCCACGAGCCAGCCGAGGACGCCATCGCCGCCCTCTGCCGTCGCGGACTGCCGCGTGCCCTGGTTCTGGACCACGGATTGGGAGCTCGAGGCGCCGTGGCACTCCTCCTCGCAGCCCTGCTGATACTGGAACACGAGCTGCAGCGCCTCGGCGGCGTTGAGGGCGAGCGCCAGCGCTTCGCTGAGCGCGGTGGCGGACTGGGCCGCTTGTGCAGACTGCGCCGCCGTCTGGGTCTGGCTCGTGTCGAAGCAGAAGGCCACGCAGCCGAGCTGCACCTGCCAGACGAACTGGACGGTGCTGCTGTCGTTGATCGCCGCCGCGCCCGATCCGGCGCCCACGCCGTCGGCGTGCGCGGTCTGTTCGGTTTCGGAGCGCTGGGCCGCCTCCTGGGTCAGCGTGGTGCCGTAGCAGTAGCTCTGGCAGCCGCGCTGGAACTGAAAGATCGCCTGAATGACGCGGCTCTGGTTGTGCGCCACCGCGGCCCTCCCGACCGTCTCCGCCGGGTCGGGCGGAGCCGTGGCCTCCGGCTCGGAGGCGCCGGCGGCTGGGCCTCGGGTAACGGCGGTGGTTCCGGCCGGCGGCGGGCGGCTCCGCCGGCGGCGGCGGTTCCGCCAGTGCGGGCGGTTCGCCGGGGCGGGGGCTCTGGCGTCGGGCTCGGGCGGAACCGGATCCGCGGGGACCGGCTCCCCGGGACCAGGGTCGGCCGGGACGGGCTCCGGCACCGTGTCCGCGGGCTCGCCTGTGGCCGGCTCCACCACGACTGCCGGCGCCTCCGCGGGCACGGAGACCTCGATGTCGGAGTCCGCCGCCACGGGCGGCGCGGCTCCCAGCATCGCCACAACGAGAGCCAGGAGCAGAACGGAGAGGAGCGCGGGCACGCGGCCCGCGCTCCAACCCGTCGAGACGACGGAAGGGCAGGCGGCCGCCGGACAGCCGGCTTGCGGCCGTCCGGCGACAGCGGTCGAGCGTAATTGCACGCTTGTCCTCGCCTGCGTCTTCCTACCTCCGGGCCTTGCGCTTGTTGCGCTTCTTGCCCTTCTTGCCCTTGCCCTTCTTGCCCTTCTTGGCCTTCTTGCCGCGCTTGGCCTTCTTGCCCTTCTTGGCCTTGCGGGCCTTCTTGGCCTTCTTGCCCTTCTTGGCCTTGGCCTTGGAGGCCGTGGCCACGACCGCGGCAGCCGCCGCGCCAGCCGGACGGCTGGTCGCTGCGGGAGCCGAGGATCCACCAGAGGAGCCGGAACCGGACCGACCGGATCCGCCACCGTTGCCGTTACTCGGCGCCTCGGCGTCATCGCCACCGGCCCCTGCGTTCACGGCGTCCTGCACGGCGTTCGCCTCAGAGTGAGCATGCTGCTCGGTGGAGGCGTTCTGGTCGAGGTACTGCGGCCTGAGGTTCTCGCATCCCTCGAGAGTCTGAGACTGCGCGGCGTTCTGCGTGGTTGACGCAGAGTTGCTCGCCGAGGAATCGGCGGAGTTCTCGAGATCCTGGTTGGCGCTGCCGCCCAGCCGCCCGCGTTGAGGGCGTTCTGGTAGGCGTTGGCCTCCGAGCCCGCGCACTGCACGGTCTCGGAGTTCTGGTCGAGCCACTGACCCTGGGTAGAGCCGCCGCACAGGTACGCGCAATCGGTTTCGATTGACTGGTCCTGAGAGGCGTTCTGCTCGGTCGAGGCCTCGTTGCTCGCCGACGAATCGGCCGAGTTGTCGAGGCTCTGGTCAGCGGAGCCGACCAGGCCACCGGCGTTGACGGCGTCCTGGTTGGCATTCGCCTCCGAATCAGCGTCCTGCTCGGTGTAGGAGTTCTGGTCGAGCCACTGACCCTGAGCGTGACCGCCACACAGGAATTGCAGCCATCGGAGATGGACTGCGTCTGCGCGGCGTTCTGCTCGGTCGAGGCCGAGTTGTCCGCCGACGAGTCGGCGTAGTTCGAGGCCTCCTGGCCAGCGTTGCCGATCAGGCCGCCTGCGTTGTGCGTCCTGCTTGGCCTCGGCGTCCGAGTCCGCGTCCTGCTTGGTCTCGGCTTCTGGTCGAGCCACTGACCCTGGGCGTTACCGCCACAGAGGAACTTGCAGCCGGTATCGATGCTCTGAGTCTGGTCTGCGTTCTGGTCAGTGCTTGGCCTCGTTGCTTCGGCCGACGAGTCGGCGTCGTTGTCGGCGTCCTGCTCAGCGTTGCCGATCAGGCCGCCGGCGTTGGTGGCGTCCTGCTCGGCCTTGGCGTCCGAGTCCGCGTCCTGCTTGGTCTCGGACTTCTGGTCGAGCCACTGACCCTGGGCGTGTCCGCCACAGAGGAATTCGCAGCCATCGGAGATGGACTGCGTCTGGTCGGCGTCCTGCTCGGTCTTGGCCTCGTTCCCCGCCGACGAGTCGGCGTCGTTCTCGGCGTGCTGGTCAGCGTTGCCAATCAGGCCGCCGGCGTTGGTGGCGTCCTGCTCGGCCTTGGCGTCCGAGTCCGCGTCCTGCTTGGTCTCGGACTTCTGGTCGACCCACTGACCTTGAGCGTTACCGCCGCACAGGAACTTGCAGCCATCGGAGATGGACTGCGTCTGGTCGGCGTCCTGCTCGGTCTTGGCCTCGTTTTCCGCCTCTGACTTGGCGGAGTTGTAGAGCTCCTGCGAGGCGTCACCCGTCAGGCCGCCGCGTTCAGGGCGTCCTGGTCGGCGTCCGCGTCCGAGTCCGCATGCTGATCGGTCTCGGAGTCCTGCTTGATCCACTGACCCTGGACGTGACCGCCGCAGAGGTACTCGCAGTCCGACGAGCTGTCCTGAGACTGCCCGGCGTCCTGCTCGGTGGTTGGCCTCGTTACTTCGGCCTCAGAGTCGGCCGAGTTGTCGGCGTACTGGTCGGCATCGCCGAACAGCGCGGCGTTCGAGCAGATACTGATTCGCCTTCGGCTCCGAATCCGCGTCCTGATCGGTATCGGCGTCCTGCTCGATCGACTGATCACCGTCGCCCTCCTGGTCGGCGTTCTGGTCCGTCTTCGGCCTCGTTCTCGGCCGAAGAGTCAGCGGAGTTATAGGCGTCCTGGGTCGCGTCGCCACCCAGTCCGGCGTTTACTCGCATGCTGCTCTGCCTTGGCTTCCGAGTCTGCGTCCTGCTCAGTCTCGGCGTCCTGCTCGATCGACTGATCGCCGCCGCCAGACTGCTCGGCGTTCTGCTCGGTTCGGCCCCGTTGCTCGCCGACGAGTCGGACGAGTTGTCGAGGTACTGCGTGGCAGACACTGCTTCCGCCGCCCACATAGCCGCCACCGATGTCCACCGGCACGTTGGAGTTGACGGCGTGCTGCTCGGCCTTCGCCTCCGAGTCGGCGTCCTGATCGGTGTCGGCATCCTGCTCACCGACTGAGAGCCGCTCTCCCTCCTGGGAGGCGTTCTGCATCAGTTCGGGCCCCGTTGCTCGCCTCCGATCAGGCTGAGTTGTCGAGGTCCTGGTCGGCGGAGCTGTCCCCGCCGTAGACGGTCCCGCCAGCGATGTTCACCGGCACGTTGGCGTTGACCGCGTGCTGCTCGGCCTTCGCCTCCGAGTCGGCGTCCTGATAGGTGTAGGAATCCTGGTCGACCGACTGAGAGCCGCCGCCGGACTGCTCGGCGTTCTGTTCGGTCGAGGCCTCGTTGCTCGCCGACGAGTCGGCCGAGTTGTCGAGGTACTGCGAGGCGGAGCTGTCGCCAGCATGGACGTCGCCACCGGCAATGTTCACCGGCACGTTGGCGTTGACCGCATGCTGCTGGCGGTCGCCTCCGAGTCGGCGTCCTGGTCGGTGTTGGCGTCCTGGCTGATCGACTGCGATCGCCGCCGCCAGACTGCTCGGCGTTCTGCTCAGTCGATGCGGAGTTGCTCGCCGACGAATTGGCGGAGTTGCTCAGATTCTGAGTAGCCGAGCTGTCGCCGCCGTAGACGTCGCCGCCGCCGATGTTCACCGCCACGTTCGCGTTGACCGCGTGCTGTCGGGCATTCGCCTTCGAGTCCGCGTTCTGCGTCGTGGCGGAGTTCTGATCGACGGACTGCGCACCGCCGCCACCCTGCGTGGCGTTCTGCGATGTGCTCGCCTGATTGCTCGCCGATCGAGCTCGCGGAGTTGCTCAGGTTCTGAGTAGCCGAGCTGTTGCCTGCGTAGATGTCGTAGCCGCCGACGTTGACTGACACGTTGGCGTTCACGGCGTCCTGGTAGGCGTTCGCGTTCGAATCGGCGGTCTGCACAGTGTCGGAGTTCTGTGAGACTTCCTGCAGCCCAGGCGCCGACTGTGTTTGTCCGGCGTTCTGGGCGGTGGTACTGCCATTGGAGGCCTGGGAGTTGCCCGTATTGCCTGCCGACTGGTCAGCAGACTGCGCGAACGCAGGCGCTGCCGACACGGCGACCAGCATTACGACGCTGACACCCAGAGCGAGGAGTTTCCTCACCGGCCCCCTCCTCTCGTGAGTCGGGTTTGAACCAGTAGCGGGCACGGTGCGCACCCGCCGGGCTCATAGGGCCAGCCCGGCTTATCGATGGACATCGCCCTCGGGCAAAGCGCGAGGACTGAAGCAGAGGCATCCCGGGTCTCCGACGATCCGGTGGATGCGGCCGCTCCGTTGTGGGAAGTCAAGTTGAAGATGAGGCGGGGGGAGAGCGCTTCGGGTCAGATGCTCGTCCCCACAGGCCAGTATCTGCCTGCTCTGACCGCCCCCGCAAGCGGCTGGAGGGCTTACGTAACCGAGCCTCGCGTAAAGGTTGCCGCCCCGCCTGCGTAAACCTGCGTAATTACGTTCAGCAGGCTGTGCAAGTGCTAGATAAGCAGGGGATTCTGCTCAGCGCTGCGTCGGCGGTTGACCGCCGCCTGCCCGCGGCTTGCGGGCCTGACCGCGCTTGCCTACCGCCGGTAGGTCGCCCATGTTCTTCGCACGACTGCGGCGCTTGTAACCGGCGGCGGTCTGCACGCTCGACGGGCGCCATTTGGCGCCTCCGCGCTGCGTGGGCACACCCTCGGCGTTGAGGGTGTCGGCGATTGCCTGAAGGGTCATGCCGTCCGCCCGCATGGTGGCGATGCGCTTGCGGATCGAGTCCCAGTCGGGCGCCGCCGGGCCGCCTGCGGCGTGACGCTTGGCACGCGCCGCCGCGAGGCCCTTGCGGGTGCGTTCCGAGAGCCGTTCGTGCTCCCAGCCGGCGACCGAGGCGATCGCCCGCGCGGTGGTCTTGCCGGCGTCCGTTGCCGTGTCGAGATCCAGTTCCACTGCCACGAGCCGGACCTCGTTGCGTTCGAGCCATTGGACGATCGTCCCGAGCTCCGCCACCGAGCGGCTGAGGCGATGCAGCCCGCCCACGACGATGCACGACGCGTCGCCGGCGGCTATGCGCTCGATCAAGAACGAGAGCCCTCCGCGGTCCAGGGCCTTGCCGGCCTTGGGCTCGCGTTCGCGCACGACCTCCACGAGATCCACGTCGATGCGCTGTGCAGTAGAGCTCGATGGCGATCTTCTGTGCCTCGAGCTCCGCCGGCCCGGCCTCCGATTCGCCGGGGACGCTGGCGTAACCGAGTGCGCGCACGCGGGTCGCGGTCGCCGGGGCCGGCGACGGAGGTGCCGGCGGCTCGGCGGGCTCCGGCTACAGGGGGCGGAGGCGCCGGCTCCGCCACGGGCTCCGGCGGGGGCGGGGCGCGGCCGGCGCAGGGGGTGGAGGAGGCTCGGCCACCGGCGGCTCGACGACCGGCTCGGCCACCGGCGGCTCGACGACCGGCGGCGCCGGCGCCGCCATCGCCAGGGCGCCCGTCTCGGTGCTGGAGTCGAGTCCCACGTCGAGCGCCACGAGCCGTCCCTCGGCGCGATCGAGATGATCGAGCACGGTCTCCAGGTAGGCGGTCTTCGGGGTGAGCCGCTCGAGCTCTGACACCACGAGGCACGACACCTCGCCCGCATCAATTCGTTCGAGCACGCTTTCGAGGCCGGGCTGCCCGTTCGAGTCGGTCCCGTCAGGGAGCTCGTCGGTCACGAAGTCGACCAGGCGCAGGTCGAGTCTCTCGCAGGCGCGCTCGATCGACTCGCGCTGGGCATCCAGGGGCCCGACCTCCAGCGGTTCGCCGGCCCTTCGGCTGGCGTACCCCAGGGTTGCGAGTCCGGGTGAGGTAGTCGGGCGAGTCGTTGTCGTCACGGAGGGTCGCTGGCCAGCGTAACCCCGGGACGCACTTCACGCCAGCGGATTGAACACGAGTCCCGTCGGCACCTTGGGATAGAAGTAGGTGGACTTGGGCGGCATCGACTCGCCCGCCGCCGCCACCTCCCGCACCTGCTCCACGGGCGTTGCGCGCATGAAGAATCCGGCGTCGGCGCCCCCCGACTCGACCCGCTCGATCGCGTCCGCGAGGTTCTTCGAGTAGTCGAGCCCGCGCAGGTGGGCGATGTCGTCTTCGGACATGCCGAGGGCGCCCCGCAGGATGAGCGCCTCGAGCACCGCAGTGTCGAGGTGCCGGTAGGGATCGGGCTTGCCGGCGAGCGCGGCGTCGGCGATCGCCTGGTCCTTGAGGGTGACCCGGTAGGGCTTCTTGTGGAAGCTGTCCATGTAGCCGAAGGCCACGCCGCCGTTCCCGGCGGGCTCCAGGTCGGACGTACTGCCCAGCTCCTCGACCTCGAAGTCGCGCATCAGCGCGTCCCGGATGGCCTCCTGTTTGGCGCGATCGTCCGCGAGCCCGGTCAGCAGCCGGTGAGTGGGGAAGACGAGCAGGCCGGGATCGGAGAGCGAGACGAGCAGCATCAGCACGTAGCGGTGATCGCCCTCGCCGCCGATCTCGTCGGCGTAGACGCGAGCGGTCTCGTAACGGTGGTGGCCGTCGGCGATCAGCAGCTCGGCGTCGCGCAGCCCCACTTGCAGCGCGGCGAGCTGATCGGGCGCCGATACTCGCCAGAGCGCGTTGCGGGTGCCCTCGTGGTCGGCGGCCTCCGCGTCGGCCGGCCCCGATTGGACGTGGCGGAGCAGTTCGTCCACGGAACCGCCGGGATCGGGATAGAGGCTGAAGATGGGGGAGAGGTTTGCGCGGGTCGCCCGGGTCAGGCGCAGCCGATCCTCCTTCGGGCCGGGATGGGTGCGCTCGTGAGGCCGGATCCGGCCCGGGCCGTAGTCCTCGACGCGCACGCGCGCGAAGAAGCCGGTGCGCGTGCGGTCGCTGCCGTCGGGCGCCCGGTAGTCCTGGCGCAGGACCCAGAAGGCGGGCTCGTCCTCGCGCAGGAGCACCCCCCGGTCGAGCCAGCCGGCCATGGTGGCGGCCGCGTGCTCGTAGCGGTCGGTCTCGTCCGGACCGGACTCCGGGAGGTCGATCTCCACCACGTTGTGCGGGCTCCGCGCCACCAGCTCGCTGCGCAACTCCTCGTCGATCACGTCGTAAGGGGGTGCGATCAGGTCCTCGAGGCGGCCGGCCACCGAGGGGTCGTAGCGGATGGTCCTGAGTGGTTCCACGCTGGCCATTCGAGCAGCGGGCCACCCTACTTGACGGCTGGTGGAAGCTGTTCTACCTTGCCTTTAGTCGATTGACTAAGTCGACTGTCCAAATGGAAGCCGCACGAGCACCTGCAAAGGGACGACGCGAAGCGACAGAGGCGCTGCTGGACGCGGCCGAGCGGATGCTCGTGCGCGACGGCTACGCCGGCATCACCACTCGCCGCGTGGCGGCCGAGGCCGGCGTCAACCACGGCCTCGTCCACTACTACTTCGGCTCGATGGAGGAGCTGCTCCTGCAGGTGCTGGAGCGCTTCACCGGCAGGCTGGTCGTCGCGCCAGCGCGAGATGTACGACGCCGACGTGCCCTTCATCGACAAGTGGCGCGCCGCCATGGGCTACCTGGAGGAGGACTACGAGGCCGGGTATCCCAAGATCTGGCTCGAGCTCCAGGCCATGGCCTGGAATCGCCCCCAGATGCGCGAGCGGCTGCTGCGCGTGGACGACGAATGGCGCTCCACGCTGCGGTCGGCCTTCGGCCGCGCGCTCGAGGACTACGGCCTGGACGAGGAGAGCTTTCCGCTCGAGGCGGTGCTCTCGCTCGTGATGACGTTCAACAAGGGCATCGAGCTCGAGCAGCTGCTGGGTGTCCGCGCTGGCCATGACGAGCTGCTTCGCTGGATCGACGGGTGGATGTCAGACCGGGAGCGTGAGCGCTGATGGCGCACAACGGCCGTCGCCGCGTGCTGTTCGTCTGCTCGCCGATCGGCCTGGGCCATGCCCGGCGCGACGTGGCGATCGCGCGCGAACTGCGCCGGCTGGTGCCCGGGCTGGAGGTCGACTGGCTCGCCCAGAACCCGGTCACCCGCGTGCTCGAGGCCGAAGGCGAGCGCATCCATCCGATGAGCCGCCACCTGGCCAACGAGTCCGGGCACATCGAGTCCGAGTCCTCGGAGCACGACCTCCACTGCTTCCAGGCGTGGCGCAGGATGGACGAGATCCTGGTGGCCAACTACATGGTCTTCCACGACCTGGTGCGCGAGGAGCGCTACGACCTGTGGGTCGGCGACGAGGCGTGGGAGGTCGACTACTACCTCCACGAGCACCCCTCGGAGAAGCGCGCGCCTTACGCCTGGTTGACCGACTTCGTCGGCTGGCTGCCGATGGAGGACGGCGGCCCGCACGAGTCCTTTCTCACCGCCGACTACAACGCCGAGATGGTCGAGCACATCGACGCTCACCCCGAGGTGCGCGACCGGGCGCTGTTCGTGGGCAACCCGGACGACATCGTGCCCGACCGGCTGGGCCCCGAGCTACCCGCGATCCGCGACTGGACCGAGCGGCACTTCGAGTTCCCCGGCTACGTCACCGGCTTCGACCCCGCGGAGTTCCGCGACCGCGAGAAACTGCGCGCGGAGCTCGGCTACGGGCCCGCAGAGCGTGTGTGCATAGTCACGGTTGGCGGCTCGGGCGTGGGGGAGTCTCTGCTGCGCAAAGTGATCGCCGCGTTCCCCGAAGCCAAGCAACGGGTGCCCGACCTGCGCATGATCGTCGTGGCCGGGCCCCGTATCGAGCCCGGCAGCCTGCCGGCGGCCGACGGGCTGGAGGTCCGCACCTACGTACACGACCTCTACCGGCACCTGGCGGCCTGTGACCTGGCCGTCGTGCAGGGCGGCCTGACCACGGCGATGGAGCTCACGGCCAACCGGCGGCCGTTCCTGTACTTCCCGTTGGCCCATCACTTCGAGCAGAACTTCCACGTGCGTCATCGCCTCGAGCGCTACGGGGCCGGGCGGTGCATGGACTTCGAGACCTCCGAGCCCGAGGACGTGGCGGCCGCGATCGAGGAAGAGATCGGCCGGGAGGTCGACTACCGTCCCGTCGAGCCGACGGGGCCGCGCCGCGCCGCGGAGCGCCTCGTGGAGCTGGTCGCGTGAGGGCGATGTACCCCGACGAGACCGGCTTCGTCGAGCGCGACGGGGTTCGTATCGCGTGGGAGCGCTTCGGCGACGGCTCGCCGACGGTGCTGTTCCTCCCGACCTGGTCGCTCGTCCACTCGCGCTGCTGGAAGGCCCAGGTGCCCTACTTCGCGCGCCACTTCCGCGTGCTGACCTTTGATCCGCGCGGCAACGGGCTCAGCGACCGGCCGCGGGAGACGGCGGCCTACGCCGAGGCCGAGTTCGCCGCGGACGCGCTGGCGGTGATGGATGCCACCGATACCGAGAGCGCGCTGCTCGTGTGCCTGGTCGAAGGGTGCCCAGCGCGCCCTGCTCCTGGCGGCCGAGCACCCCGAGCGCGTTCTCGGCGCGGTCTTCATCGGCCCGGCGCTGGGACTGAGCCCGGTTGCCCCCGAGAGGGCGCGGGCGTTCCAAGTCGTTCAGGCAACGCCTCGACTCCAATGAGGGCTGGGAGAAGTGGAACGCCGAGTACTGGCGCGACGACCTCCCCGGCTTCCTCGAGTTCTTCCTCGGAGAGATGTTCTGCGAGCCCCACTCGACCAAGCAGATCGAGGATGGCATCGCCTGGGGGCTCGGAGACCGATCCCGAGACTCTGATCGCCACGATGCTGGCCCCGGCGCCCAGCACCCGCGAACAGGTGCTCGAGCTCTGCTCCCGCGTGTCGTGTCCGGTGCTCGTGATCCACGGTGACGGAGACGAGATGCGCCCGCTCGAGGTGGGCCGGCGGCTCGCCGCCGCCACCGGCGGCGAATTCGTTCCGCTGGCCGGCATCGGCCACGGTCCGCACCTGCGCAAGCCAGTGCTCGTGAACCAGCATCCTGCGCGAGTTCGTCGAGCGTGCCGCGCGACCACCGCCGGCCGCCACGACCGGACTCGCCACCCCCGACCTGGAAGGAACAAGCCCATGACCACCACCGAAGCCAGCCCCGCCGACACCGGCACGGGCTACCAGCTCGAGGGGTCGCTGCTGGAAGTCTGCGACTGCAACACGCTCTGTCCCTGCTGGATCGGCGAGGACCCGGACGGCGGCACCTGCCAGTCGGTTGTCGCCTACCACCTGGACAAGGGCCTGATCCGCGGAGTGGACGTGAGTGGCCTGACTCTCGTCAGCGTCGTGCACATCCCCGGCAACGTGCTCCATGGCAACTGGCGCCAACTGGTTCTGGTCGACGACCGCGCCACCGAGGAGCAACAGCAGGCGCTGCTCGACGCCTTCGGCGGCGCACTGGGCGGCCCACTGGCCGATCTCGCCCAGCTGATCGGTGAGCGCGTGGCCGTGGAGCGCGCCCCGATGGAGCACGCCATCAGTGACGGCGCCGGCACGTTGAAGGTCGGCGAGAAGATCGACTGCTCGATGCACCCCTACCGCGGGCCGGACGGGAGCATCACCACGCTCAACAACTCGATCTTCTCGACGGTTCCGGGCTCGCCCGCCTACGTGGCCGTGGCCGACCACCAGAAGGTGGACATCCCCGAGCACGGCTACCAGTGGGAGTTCGAGGGCCGCAACGCGATCCAGTCGGATTGGGAGATCGACTACCAGGGCTAGATCTCAGTGGCTGTCTCGCTCTCCCAGCGAGCTGAACCCCCCGGCTCCCGTACCCGACGACCGGCGGCCCTCCCCTGGCCGGTCGTTGCCGGGATCGCCGCCGCCTGGGCCGCCGCGATCGCGGCCCAGGCGGTGGGAGCCGCGTCGCTGGTGCACCACGACGCTCTGCTGGTGGACGGACCACCCGCCGTTGCTCGCCACGTTGCTGTTCCTGCTGGCCTGGCAGGTGATGATCGCCGCCATGATGCTGCCGTCGAGCCTGCCGCTACTGGGGCTGTACGCGACCGCCACCGCACGTACACCCGCGCGCGAGCGGTCGATGGCCGCGTTCATCGGGGGCTACGCGGTGGTGTGGAGCGCATTCGGCCTGCTGGCCTTCGCGTTCGACGCCGGACTGCACGCGGCGGTCGACTCGAGCCCGTGGCTGGAGCAGCGTTCGTGGGCGATCGGCGGCTCCGTGCTCGTGCTGGCGGGCCTCTTCCAGTTCACGGCGCTGAAGGACGCCTGTCTCGACAAGTGCAGGCACCCGGCCCAGTTCCTGACCCGCCACTACCGCCGCGGGCCTGCGGCGGGCTTCGAGCTTGGCGCCCGCCACGGTGCGTTCTGCGTGGGCTGCTGCTGGGCCCTGATGCTCGTGCTGTTCGCGGCCGGAATGACGAGCCTGCTGTGGATGGCGGCGTTGACCGCCCTGATGATCCACGAGAAGACACGTCCCTCGGGCGCCCGCGCGGTGCCGTTGACCGGGGTGGCACTGCTGGCGGCGGCGTCCGTGGTGCTGGCCTACGGCGCCGCGACGTCCGGTTCGCTCTAGACGCGCGCCTAGACTCCCGGTGCACGGGGCGTAGCGCAGCCTGGTAGCGCATTCGCTTTGGGAGCGAAAGGTCGCCGGTTCAAATCCGGCCGCCCCGACTCAGGCCCGGCGAGTACGATCGGCCCGTGCCCGATCGCCTGTACTTCACTGAATCCGACGACGCCAACGCGTTGATCGCCGAAGACTCGATGGCGCTCCTGATCGGCTTCGAGCTCGATCAGCAGGTCACCGTGATGAAGGCGTTCGCGGGGCCGCTCGCGCTCAAGGAGCGGCTCGGCACGCTCGACGCCGGAACCCTTGCAGCGACCGACCTCGAGCCGTTGTTCTTCGAGCGGCCTGTGATCCACCGCTACCCGCGCTCGATGGCCAAGCGGGTGCAGGAGCTGGCCGTCCACGTGCGCGACCGCTACGACGGCAATGCCGCGCGGGTCTGGAACGAAGCCGCCGACGCGGACGAGCTCCGCTCCAACCTCGAGGGCCTCCCCGGGTTCGGCGAGATGAAGGTCAAGTCGATGGGCGCCGTCCTGTTCAAGCACTTCGGCGTGGAGGCCGCCCGGGAGCTCGTGCCGTGGCATCCGACGCTCGGCGACGTGGACTCGCCGCAGGCGCTCGAGGACTATCAGGCGGCCAAGCGCGAGCACAAGGCCGAGTGGGCAAAGGCCAAGGCGCCGTCGTAGGCGCGCGGCGCTAGCGGTCCTGGAGGGCGTCGAGGCCGGCGCGAAGGAACGCCATCGCCTCGTCGAGCACGGCAAGCGCGTCGTCCTTGGCCACCCGTCCGCCCTGCTCGGCCTTGTCGTCGAAGCTTCCTTCCAACGACGTCAGCGCGGCCATGGCGGCCGCCGCCACCAGTCGGGGCCGCAGCGCGTCCGGGGGCTCGTCCAGGTCCTCGCCGATCGCCTCGAGCAGAAGCTCGTGGATGCGGGCCATCGTGCCGTTCTCGAAGTTGGCCAGGCCCTCGTCCTCCCTGCATAGGCGCTTGCGCAGGAGCGCTTGGTCCTCCTCGGCCATCCACTCTTCGAACATCGCGTCGATCCAGCGCCTCAGTCCATCGAACGCCGTCTCGCCGGGCGGGCGGTCTCTTAGGGCGGCCGCGAGGCCGTCCATGTCGCGGTCCACGTTGTGGAAGACCACGGCCTCCTTCGACGGGAAGTACGAGAAGAAGGTGCGGGGCGCGACGTCGGCCGCCGCGGCGATGTCGGCGATCGTCGTGGCGTGGTAGCCGCGCTCGGCAAACAGGCCCATCGCCGCGTCGATTATCTGTTCGCGGGTGCGTTGCTTCTTGCGCTCTCGAAGCCCCTGCGGCACGTGTCAATAGTAGCGAACCTGCACGACGTGTAAAGAAGCAGCATTAGCAACTTTGCAGTTATTGCAAAATCACAGCGGATGTGCTTTCCTACACCGCCATGGCACATCTCCTCGGAAACCTCGCCGCCTGGGCGGCCGAACACTGGAAGCGCTCACTAGCGATCGTGGCGGTGACGCTCGTCGCCCTCGGCGTCGCCGCCGGCGCCGGCGGCGGCTCGTTCGTCGATGACTTCAGGACTCCCGGAACGGAGTCTCAGACCGCCGTCGACGTGCTCGACAAGCGCTTTCCGGCCGCTTCTGGCGACACCGCCAACGTGGTGTTCGCCGTCGAGTCAGGGACACTGCGCGAGCCCGACCGGCGGGCCGCGATAGAGCGGACGGTCGAGGAGATCAGCGGTCAGCCGCACGTGACGGCCGCGCCCAGCCCCTTCGAGAGGGGCAGCGGCGCGCTGTCGGAGAACGGCCGGATCGCGTACGTGCCGGTCCAATACGACGACACCGCGCCCAGGCTCGGCAAGGAGCCGGGCGAGCGGCTCGAGCAGGTGTCGGAGATCGGCGAACAGGGCGGCCTCGAGGTCTCGCGCAACGGAACGATCGTCGATCAGGCCGAGCAGACCACCGCCCCCGTGGGCGAGCTGATCGGCGTGGCGGTGGCGATGATCGTGCTCACGCTCGTGTTCCGCTCGGTTGCGGCGATGGCGCTCACGCTCATCTCCTCGCTGATCGCTTTGGCGGGCGGCCTGCTGCTGCTGCAGTTCGCCAGCGCGTTCGCCGACTTTCCCAGTTTCGCGCCCACGCTCGGAGTGATGCTCGGGCTCGGCGCCGGCATCGACTACGCCCTCCTGATCGTCGGCCGCTATCGAGAACAGCTCGCGAGCGGCGACAGCGTCGGCCACAGCGCGCGCGTTGCCAACGCGACGGCGGGGACGTCGGTGATCGCCGCCGGGGCCATCGTCGTGGTGGCCATTGCCGGCCTGCTGGCCACCGGGATCCCCTTCGTGGGCCGTATGGGCATCGGCTCGGCGATCATGATCGCGATGGTCGCCGTGGGCGCCGTGACCGTGCTGCCCACGCTTATGGGGGCCTTCGCCCGCCGGCTGCGCCCCAAGCGGCCCGAGCACGTTCAGCCGTCGCGACGTTTCGGGCGCTGGGCCGAGTTCATCACCCGCCGGCCGCTCGCCGCCACGATCGCCGGCCTGCTCGTGCTCGTCCTGCTGGCCGTGCCCTTCGCCTCGCTGCGGCTCGGCCAGCCCGACGACGGCAACGACAGTCCGGGTTCCACCACACGCGTCGCCTACGACCGCCTCGCCGAGGGCTTCGGCCCCGGCTTCAACGGCCCGCTCGTGCTCGCCGCCACCACCCCCGGTGACGGCTCCGGACAGGACACCCTGACCCGGGTCGAGCGCGCCGTCGCGGCCGATCGCGACGTGGCCGTCGTGTCCCCGGCCGAACCCTCGCCGGCCGGGGACGCGGCGGTGCTTCAGGTCATCCCGAAGAGCTCGCCCCAGGACGAGCGCACCACGGAGCTGGTCGAGCGGCTGCGCGACGAGGTGCTGCCCACGGCCACCGCCGGCTCCCAGGTCAATGTCTACGTCGGTGGGGCCACGGCCACGCTGCAGGACTTGGCCGACAAGATCGCCGGCCGCCTCCCGATCTTCATCGCGATGGTCGTCGGCCTCAGCGTGTTGCTGCTGATGGCGGTCTTCCGGTCACTCTGGGTGCCGATCGTGTCGGCGGCGTTCAACCTGCTCTCGATCGCCGCCGCCTACGGCGTCGTGGTCCTCGTGTTCCAGGACGGCGTCGGAGCGAGCCTGCTCGGCATTGACGGCGAGGTGCCGATCGTGTCCTTCGTGCCGCTCTTCATGTTCGCGATCCTGTTCGGGCTATCGATGGACTACAACGTCTTCCTCCAGTCGCGGATCCGAGAGGAATACGTGAACGGAGCGGGGCCGAAGGAGAGCGTCGTGCGCGCCATGTCGCGCGTGGGCCGAATCATCCTGGCCGCCGGCGTGATCATGACGAGCGTCTTCCTCGGCTTCGTCACCGACCCGGACGTGGTCGTCAAGACAATCGGCCTCGGCCTGGCCGTGGCGATCCTGATCGACGTGCTGGTGGTGCGGATGGTCGTGGCGCCCGCGGTGATGACCCTGCTCGGCGACCGCGCCTGGACGTTGCCCGCGTGGCTCGACCGGGTGCTGCCGCGCATCTCGCTGGAGGGCGAGTTGCGCGACGACCAGCGCGACGAGGAGCCCACGACCGGCGAGCACAGGGGTGCGGCGCCGGGCCGTCCCGCCGAGGGCGCCGGATATCTGTGAGCATGTTCCCCACAGGTGACCGAACCACAGGTCGACGCTCGCTCGGGAGGACGTCTCAAGCCCGTGCTGCTGGCCGCGGTGATGGCCTTCCTCGCCCTCAACATCTGGACGGGCAGCCCGTTGCTGGCGCTCTGGATCGGCTCGAAGATCCAGGGCGAGGAGAGCCAGCCGTCGATGGGGGCGTACGTAGCGGTGATCGTCTGCCTAATCGCGTTCAGCTGGGGCCTCTACCAGCTGCTGAAGATCACAATGGGCGCCTACCAGGAAGCGACCGGGACCCAGCCCACCGTCCGGACCCACGCCCCGTGGCTGCGCAGCATGCGCGGCGAGCGGCCTGAGCACCACACCACCGGCGCGAGGATCTCGGGGGCCGAGCGGATCGTCGTCGTGAGCGTGATCGCGGCGGCCATCCTGTTCGAGGTCTGGTTCTTCTTCTTCTCGGGCTCGTCGATCGGCGGAGGCGGAGGCCGCTGATCGAGCGACGCCCGTTAGTCAAAGGCCGTCGCCGGGCCTAGGCTTTGGCCCCATCCGCCCCGGTAGCTCAGATGGATAGAGCGGCGGCCTTCTAAGCCGCGGGTCGCAGGTTCGAGTCCTGCCCGGGGCATGAGGCGACACATCGCCGGGACCATGCAGCAGCAGGCTGCACCGGCGACGGCGATCAGGAGCGAGCGCGCGAGCCGTCGGGATCGTCGCCCGCCCAGGTCCAGCGCGGGACCTCGCGCAGGGGATGCAGCTCATCATCGGTCTTCGCGTGTGAGTTCTGCATCGCGACTCGCGTACCGAAGTCGATGTGCGAGCGGACCGCTTCGCGGAAGTCCTTGTCGGTCGGCATGTCGCTCTCGTCGAGCGCCTCCATGTAGAGCTCCACGAACCTCTCTCGCTGCTCCTCGGTGATCGCGAGCCCGCGGTGGACATCGATCAGGTGGCCGAAGCCGAGCTCCCGGCTGAAGCGGTCCGGGCCCCCGAACGACTCGGCGGTGAACGCGGTCAGGTGGTCGACGTGCTCGGGCTGGCCATCGCCGAACAGGGGCTTGAGCAGCGGGTCGGCGAGCACCTTGGCGTAGAACGCGTCCTCGAGGCGATGGATCGCCTCCTCACCTCCGGCGTGTTCGTAGAGCGTCGGCATGGAACAGAGCACGCTTCCTGTTTAGACCTGTGCCCGCCGCGATTGTCATCGCGCCGAACGCGCCGGGTCAGGCGCGTGCGGGCAGGTCGCCCGCCGCCGCGCTCTGGAGCGCGGCGTCGACGGTCCGGCCATAGGCCTCGATCGCCACGCGCAGGTCCGCCTCGGGGGTGTCCTCCTCCGCGGTGTGGGAGACCGGGGGCGAGGAGGAGGAGAAGATCATCACGGTGGGGATCAGGCGTGCCATCTCGGCGGCGTCGTGCAGCGGTCCGCTCGGGATCGCCGTGTCCTTGCCACCGGACTCCACGACGGCTCGGCGCGCCAGTTCGATCAGACGGTCGTCGAACGGGATCGGGGGGATCGACCAGACATGCCTGAGCTCTACTTCGCAGCCGTGTTCCTCTGCCGCTTCCGCACAGGCTGTGCGCGCCTCGGCGAGCATCGCGGCCAGCGCGTCGGGGTCGAGGTGACGTTGGTCGAGCAGCATCTCCGTGCGGCCTGCGATCGCGGTGACCACGCCTGGCTCGCTGGTGGCGCCGCCAACGGTGCACACGCCGTCGTGACGAAAGCCGATCTCGCGAATCGCCAGCGCCGCTCGGGCGGTGGCGGCGAAGCTGTCGCGCCGCAGGTCCATGGGGGTGGCGCCGGCGTGCGCCGCCTGGCCGGTGAAAACCGCCGTATGGCGCTCCACGCCGCAGGTGCCGAGCACCGTGGCGGCCGGCTCGCCGCGGCTCTCGAGCACCGGGCCCTGCTCGATGTGCAGCTCGAGATAGGCGCATGCGCCGCGCAACCGGGCGCCGGACTCGTGCGCCCGTTCGAGGTCGACGCCATGGCGGCCCACCACGTCCTCGAGGCGCTCGCCGTCACGGTCGCGCAGATCGCGCACCTCGTCGGGCTCGAGCGTCCCGGCGCAGGACGACGAGCCGAACAGGCTGCGCCCGAAGCGCGCTCCCTCCTCGTCGGCCCAGTCCACCAGCCGCAGGCCGACCGCCGGGGGCGCGTCGCCGGAGTGCGTGCGGAGCACTTCGAGCGCGGTGAGGATCCCCAGCGCTCCGTCGAGCCAGCCGCCGGCCGGTACCGAGTCGATGTGCGAGCCGACGATCACGAAGCCCTCCTGCTCGCCGGGCAGCTCGGCCCACAGGTTCGCGGCTTCGTCGATCGAGACCTCCACCGGCAGCTCGTCCAAGCGCGAGCGCAGCAGCTCGCGCGCCCGCATCCACTCGTCGGTCCAGCACACGCGTCGTGCGCCGCCGGGACCGCCGGTCAGGCCGGCCAGCTCCCGCAGGTCCGCCAGGACCCGGTCGGCGTTCACGTGGCCACTGCGCGCAGGCCGAGCGAGCGGGGCACGAAGCGCCCGTGACCGGGCTGGGTGAGGATCTCGCCGCGGTCGTACACCAGCTCGCCGCGGCAGAAGGTGTGCCGGACGCTGCCGGCGGAGCTCTCGCCCTCGAAGAGGTCGTAGTCGACGTTCATGTGCGATGTGCGAGTGGAGAACTCGAATGGCGTGCTCGGGTCGAAGACGACGACATCGGCGTCCTTTCCGGGCGCGATGGCGCCCTTGCGGGTCAGGCCGAACCGGCGGGCGATCGCTGTCGAGGTGAGGTCGACGAGCTCCTCGGGTGTGATCCGCCCGGTCTCCACACCGAGGTCCCAGAGCTTGACGAGACGGTGCTGGATCAGGGCGAGCCCGTTGGGGATCTTCGAGAAGTCGTCACGGCCGAGCGCCTTCTGCTCGCTGTCGAACGGGCAGTGGTCGGTGGAGACGCTCTCCAGCACGCCGCGGTCGAGCGCGGCCCACAGCAGCTCCTGGTTTCGCTCTTCGCGGAGCGGCGGCGAGCAGACGTAGCGCGCCCCCTCGAAGTCGGGCCGCTCGAGGTCCTCGACCGTGTTGGTCAGGTACTGAAGGCAGGTCTCGCCCGAGACGGCGACGCCGCGCGCCTGGCCGGCGGCGATCTCGTCGGCGGCCAGCCCACAGGTCACGTGCACGATGTACACGCCGGCGCCGGCGAGCTCGGCGAGGCGCACCGAGCGGTGTGTGGCCTCGGCCTCGAGCGCCTCGGGCCGGGTGTGGGCGTGGTGGATCGGGTCGGTTTGGCCCGCCGCGAGGGCGCGTTCGACGAGCACGTCGATCGCCCAGCCGTTCTCGGCGTGGACCATCGTGAGCGCGCCGAGGTCGCGCGTGTGCTCGAGCACGCGGAAGAACAGGTCGTCGGTGACCATCAGCACCCCGCGGTAGGCGAGGAAGACCTTGAACGTGCAGATGCCCTCCTCGACCATCGGTTCCATGTCGGCGAAGGTGCCATCGTCGGCCTGGGTGATCGCCATGTGGAAGCCGTAGTCCACGTGCGCCGCGCCGCGCGCCCGCTCCTGCCATTCGTCGAGCGAGGAGCGCAGCCCGTCGGGATGCTGCTGGATCACGAAGTCGACGATGCAGGTGGTGCCGCCCGCGGCCGCGGCGCGCGTGCCCGTGTCGTAGTCGTCGATCGAGCGGGTGCCGCCGAAGGGCATCGCCATGTGGGTGTGGTTGTCGATCAGGCCCGGCAGCACGTAGCAACCGCCCGCGTCGATCACCTCGGCGTCCACGTCGCCCAGCGCGCCCACCGCCGCGATCTCCTCGCCGTCCACCAGCACGTCGGCGACCGTGGAATGGGTGGCGGTGACGACCGTACCGCCCTGGATCAGCTTCTTCATGCTGCACCTCCGGTTACCCCGGCGAAGCGCGGGATGATCTCGCGGCCGTAGGTCTCGAGCGTGTGCTCCTGGCCTTCGGTCATGAGGTAGATGTTGAACTGGTCGACGCCGATCGACTCCAGCTCCGCCAGCTTCTCGGCGGCCTGGTCCGGCGTGCCGAGCACGCAGAAGCGGTCGCAGATCTCGTCGCTGACGAACGCGCCGTGCTTGGCCCCGACGCGTGAGTGCTCGTCGTAGTCGTAGCCGGTCTCGGCGGGCACATAGTCGGTGAGCGCCTTGGGAACCACCGAGCCGTCGGCGCCGTAGCGGGCGATCAGGTCCCGCACGTGGTTGGAAACCATGGCCGGAAACCAGCGCACCTGCTCGCGCGCCGCGGCCAGGTCGTCCGAGATGTGGCTCGGCGCCGAGACGATGCATTTGAGGCTCGCGGGGTCACGACCGGCCTCCTCCGCGGCCGCCCGCGCAGTGTTCATGATCCAGCGGATGATGTCGGGATCGGCCAGCTGGATGACCACACCGTCCCCGACCCGGCCGGCCACCGCCAGTGCTCGCGGCCCGTAGCCGGCCACGTACATCTCGATCGGCGGCAGCTCCGGGCGCACCCACGTGAGCTCGAGCTCGGTGTCGTTCCACTCCACCTTTTCGCCGTTCATGAACGGCTTGATCATCGAGAGGGCCGTCTCGAAGCGGGCGACCGGCACGGGCTTCTGGTTGATGTAGCGCCGCGCCGAGTCCCCGCGCCCGATACCCATCACCATGCGGCCATCGGAGATGTCGTGCAGCGTCGCGTAGGCGCTCGCCAGGACGGTGGGCTCGCGCGTGCCCGGGTTGGTGACCATGTGGCCGAGCTTGATCCGCTCGGTGGCCGCCGCCGCGAGGGCCAGCGTGGGCGTCGACTCCTGCCAGAGCACGTGCGAGTCGTAGGTCCAGCCGTATTCGAAGCCCTGCTGCTCGGCGAGACCGAGCAGCTCGATCAGGCGCTGATAGGGCGGGTCCGGCAAGACCGTGACGCCAAAGCTGAGACTCATACGCCGACTCCTTGTTGCATCGAGATTTCGATATCGCCGGCGGTCGGCATGCCGCCGCGCGCACCGGACCTGGTCACTGAGAGGGTCGCCGCCACCGTCGCCCGGCGGGCTGCCCTGTCGAGCGCCCAACCACGCGCGAGCCCGTGCGGCGAGCACGCCGTTGAAGGTGTCGCCGGCGCCGGTCGTGTCCCGGACGGCGACCGCCGGCGGCTCGATCCGCTCGACGCCGCCGTCCGTGGCCACGAGCACCCCGCGCGCTCCGACGGTGACGAGGGCGGGCGCGCCCGTGGAGCGCGCCAGCGCCTCCGCCGCTATGGCTGGATCCTGACTGGCCCGTCAGCTCGGCCGCCTCGCCCTGGTTGGGGGTCAGGATCGGGCGCAACTCGAGGAGCGCGGGCGCGAGCGTGCGCGCCGGGGCGGGATTCACCACCACCGCCATGCCACGCGCCGCGGCGAGCGCGGCGCCGGCGAGCACCGCCTCGTCCTCGAGCTCGAAGCTGAACAGGGCGCAGCGGGTGCGCGCGAGATCCAGCTCCTCGAAGGCCCGCTCGACGTGGCCTGCCGTCAGCAGGTGGTTGGCGCCCGAGGCGACGGCGATCTGGTTCTCCCCGCCCTCATCGACAACGATCGCTGCGACTCCGGTCGCGCCGCGTGGCAGCGTCCGGACCGCCGTCGTGTCGACGCCCTCGGCTACGAGCTCGTCGGTCAGTCGAGTCCCGAAGTCGTCGGCCCCGACCGCTCCGACGAGCGCCACGGACGCTCCCGCCCGGGCCGCGGCGACGGCCTGGTTTGCACCCTTGCCGCCAGGGCTCATCTCGAACGAGCCCCCCGTCACGGTCTCGCCCCGCGCCGGCAGCGATCCCACGCGCACGATGAGGTCCATGTTCAGCGAGCCGACCACCAGCAGCTGAGGCGCGCCGCTCACGTCCGAGCCCCGAGACGATCAACGGCGGACACGACCAGTTCCCAGAAGCTCTTCTCGTTCAGCTCCAGGGCCACCTTGGCATTCGGGGGACGGCCGAGCACGCCGAAACGATCGCAGACCGTGGCTCCGCGCGTGTGGGCTCCGTGGAGCTCGACCGTCGACGTGCGCGTCTTCGCAGCGCACCAGCGCCGGGTCGATCACTCGCGCCACGGCAACCGGGTCGTGCAGCGGCGGCGCGGGGAGGCCCCAGATGTCGCTGTAGCGGTGGGCGAAGAACGCGAGCAGCCTCACCACCATGATCCGCCAGCGGGGTTCCGAGCGCGCGCAGGCGGTCCAGGTTGGCCTCGGTGGCGAGAGCCTGATGGGTCACGTTGAGCCCGCACATCGTGACGGCGAGGCCGCTCGAGAAGACGACGTCGGCGGCCTCCGGGTCGACGAAGATGTTGAACTCGGCCAGTGGTTCGACGTTCCCGATGTCGGTCGAGCCGCCCATCAGGACGATCTCGCGGATGCGCGGGGCGACGTCGGGGTGGGTTCGCAGCAAGCAGCGCGATGTTGGTGAGCGGCCCGGTGGGTATGAGCGTGACCGGCGTTGCGCTCTCGCGTAGCAGTCGCGCCATCAGCGCGACCGCGTGCTCGGGGACGAGCTCGAGGTCGGGTCGCGGGAGGTCGGCGCCACCGAGACCGGATTCGCCGTGGACGTTCGCTGCGGTGCGCAGCGTGCCCACGAGCGGGCCTGCGGCCCCCGCGGCGATCGGCACGTCGCGGATGCCGGCCATGGAGCACACCGCGCGCGCGTTGTAGCTGGTTCGCTCGAGGGTGCCGTTGCCGGCCACCGTGGTGATGGCCAGCAGGTCGATGCGCGGGTGCGCCGCCGCGAGCAGGATCGCGACCATGTCGTCGTGTCCGGGATCGCAGTCCAGGATCGTCGGGATGCTGTTGTCTGGGCGGCTCATCGCACGGGGGTGGACGCGGCGGCAGATGTTCCTCTACCCACCGACGGTCAGTTTCGACGCGACGAGCAGTCTTTCTTGGGCATGAGCAACGATGAGCAGCAGATTCGAACCCTGATCGAGCACTGGGCAACGGCCGTCCACGCCGGCGAACTCGACCAGGTACTCGCCGACCACTCCGACGACATCGTGATGTTCGACGTGCCTCCGCCGTACAACGGCGCTCGCGGCATCGACGAGTACCGCGAGACCTGGCCGCCGTTCTTCGAATGGCAGCTCAAGGGCGCCTCGTTCGAGATCGTCGAGCTGGACGTCACCGCCGGCGACGACGTCGCCTACGCCCACGCCCTGCTGCGCTGCGGAACCGCGAAGGAACTGGCCGATGCAGCCCGAGAACCGCCTACGGCTGACGATCGGGTTGCGCAAGGAGGAGGGCCGGTGGGTGGTCGCGCACGAGCACCACTCGTTCCCGGACTCCTCGGTGATTGCGGGCTAGGACCCGAAGCGCTCGCGCGCCGCGTTCGCAACCGGGCAGCCGCCGCTGCGGTGGCCGCAGGCGGTCATGTCGCACGAGCGGCACATCCAGCGTTCTGCCCCCGGTCCGCGGATCAGGCCCACGAGCACGCGGGCGGTCAGCCGCTCGTATTCCTCGCGTTCGCCGGGGTCCAGGACCGAGAGCGCCTCGTCGAGCACCCGCCCGCGCGCGGCGGACACCCTCTGAGCCGCCCGCCGGCCCGACCCGGTCAGGCGCACCGAGACCGAGCGGGCGTCCTGTCCCGGCCGCCGGGTCACGTAGCCCGCCGCCTGGAGTCGATCGACCAAGCGCACCGCGCCCGAGGGCGTCAGTCCGAGGACCCGCCGGACACGGTCGACCGACGGGTCGTCGAGGAAATGGTGGAGGGCCGACAGGGTGATCGCGGCCGTCTCCGACTGGCCCGCGGCATCGCCGATCGCGTCCGCGGTCCGGTCGGAAACCGCCAGCGACAGCGCGCCCAGGAGGTTGCCGGCGCGGTCGAGCGGCGCGCGATCCGCGCTCACTCGAACTCGTATTCGAGCGTCACGGCCGCCTCCGAGCCCGGCGGCGCGCTGAACCCGCCGCGGCCACGCAGGCCGCCGAGCTGACCGGTGCCCGAGCCCGGGACGACCGACCAGTCGCCCTTGGCCACGCCGCCGTCAAAGGTCCCGGTCACCTGCAGGACGAAGCTGCCCGAGCGGTCGCCCACGCTGCCGTCCACGCTCTGCAGGCCCACGAAGTCGGCGGTGTCGTCGGGCCGGTAGCAGAGCAGCCACTCCACCTCGCCGTCGCCCTCGATTCCGCCTGAGAAGGCCTGCTTGACGCTCGCCCGGGTGAGCTTGCCGCCTCCGTCGATCTCGCCGTAGGTCTCCTCCTCCCAGTTCTCGATCTTGAACCTGCCCTCGGCCTTGTCGGACATCGTCATTCCTTCCGTGCGAGGATCTCGCCTCACACATAGTTGTGTGACTCAGTCAACAATATTGCCGAGATGTCGAGCGGTCAAACATGCTCGACGTCCCAGGCCGGGCTAGGGCGTGCTTTGACCGACTTCGATCAGATGGCCGTCGGGATCGCGGATGTAGCAGCGAATCTCCGCTCCGCGATCCTGCGGCGGCGTCAGGAAGTGGGCGCCGCGGGCGCTCCACTCGTCGTAGACGGCCTGAATGTCGGCGACTCGGATGTTGAGGAACGCGCTCGTGCGGGTGGGATCGGGAGGCGTTTCCAGGATCACGTCGGGCTTGTCCTCGGTGGGACCGCCGCCGACGTTGATGATGATCCAGCTGTTGGCGAGCTTGACGAAGGCCGGCTCGCCGTCGCGGACCAACTCGCCGCCGAGCACGTCGACGTAGAAGTCACGCGCGCGAGGCACGTCGTCGCTGACTATGAAGTGAGTGAGGAGGATGCCCGTCTTCGGGCGCGGGGAGATCGGGGGGCATGGCCCGAGGATAGGGCCGCCACCCCCCGATCCCTGCGTCGCGGGCTAGGGAACCGGCGTGACCGTCGACACCGCGGAGCCCAGCGGGGCGCCGGGGCTCACGGCCTTGCGGCCCGCCAGGCGGTTGAGCAGTCGCGCCGCCGGCTTGGCGAGGAGCAGGTCCGCGCTGAGCGTGGCGGTCCCGTTGTCCACCGACTTGCCGAGGTTCGTCAGCGTCGCCAGGACGATCACGCGGCCGTCGCTGCAATAGCGGCGGAGCGAGCGAACGACCTTCCGCGCGGCGCGCGGGTACTGCCACGCCGCCCAGCGCACCTTGCGGCGCACGCCCGGGTGGTTGGCCGCGTACCGGTGAAGCGCCCGCTTGACCTGACCGCAGCCGCCCCGCAGTCCGGGGACCTGCGCCAGCATCACCGCGGTATCGCCCGCGCGCACGGCAACGAAGCGCCGGAGCACTGCCGAGCGGTCGCCCTTCGAGAAGCGCAGGCCTCCGGCGTGAGCGAGCAGGCCCTCGTAGGTCTGCGTGTCACCGAACCCGGCCGCGATCGGGAAGGTGAAGTTGCCGCCGGCTGCCGTGGCCGGGCCGGTCGGCTCAACCGAGACGCCGTTGCTCGTCAGAAACTGCACCGCCGCGGCCGACGGCGTGACGGTCGTGGTTCCGGTCACCCTGGTCAGATCGGCCTGGGCGGCGGTCGCGCCCACGAGCATCACTGCGAGAGACCCGGCCAGAGCCGTGAGCGCGAAACGCGCGCGGAAGCCCCTGATGTTCATCCTCTACCTCCGTGTGGTGGTGGGTGTCGGCCTCAGAACACCCGATCCACCGGGGAAGTTGCGGGCTACGATCGCGGGCATGGCCGTCGAGGTAACCGACAACGCGCAGCGAGCACCGCTACGAGATATTCAAGGACGGGGAGCTCGCCGGCTTCACGATCTACCGGCGGCGGCCCGGGATAATCGCGTTCGTCCATACCGAGGTCGACGAGCGCTTCGAGGGCGAGGGTCTCGGCTCGCGGCTGGTGCACGACGCCCTGGAGGATGCACGCCGCGAGTCGCTTGCGGTCCTGCCCTTCTGCCCGTTCGTGAACGGGTACATCGAGAGCCACCCCGAGTACGTCGAGTTGGTGCCCGAGGACTACCGCGACAAGTTCGGCCTCTGAGCGGGCCGGCGTGTCATCCGACCCGCTCGAGACGCGGGTTCGGACGCAGGTGGCGGCCGACCTTCGCGCGGTCCCGTCCGTCGACCTGGACGATGTCGGCCGTGTAGTCGTTGGTTCCGCGCAGCAGCGCCGAGCCCACGCCGTAGGCGTCCACCGGCGCGCCGACCTCCTCGAACTCGGCGATCCGTGCCGCGTCGAAGCCTCCCGAGACCACGATGCGCACATTGGGATGGCCGGCGTCGTCCAGGGCTGCCCGGACCCGCTCGACCAGCACCGGGATTCACGCCGGTGGGCTTGAAGTCACCCATCTCCTCCCAGAGCGCGCGGTCGACGAGCTGTCCGGAGGTGTCGAGGCGCACGCCCCAGAGACGGTCGCCCAGGGCGTCGGCCACGGCGACCGCCGTCGCCACCGAGTCGTTGTCGAAGTCCACCAGGACGGTCACGTTCATCTCGCCGGCGTAGCGGTCGGCGAAGGCGCCGGCCGCCGCCACGGTGTCGCCGCCGAACGACGCGATCAGCGAGTGCGGCACCGTGCCCACGCCGCGCCCGCCCCACCACGACGCCTGGGCGTCCGTGGACACGCCGATCGCGCCCGCCACGTGAGCGGCCCAGCCGTCGCCGGTCTGGACCTGCCAGTGGTCGTGGCGCGCCGGGAAGAACAGGATCGGCTTGCCGTGGGCGGCGTTCACCACGTCGCGCACGTTTCGCATCACCAGCGAGCGCCGCGCCAGCGAGCCCAGGTAGACGGTTTCGAGGTGGGCGAACAGGGAGTAGTCGCCCTCGATCGTCATCACCGTCTCCCACGGCGAGATCTCGTCTCCCTCGTACAGCGCCCGCACGTCGAGCTCCTCCCAGCCGGGCTCCCAGCCGCCGGGAACCTCGCGCCCGGAGCAGAGCTTGAGGATGGCCACCGCCTCGTCGATCCCCCCGAGCAGCGACTGGTGGCGCTGGAACACCTGCATCGTTGACCCGCGGATGCCGGTCCGTCCTTCTCGAGCAGCTCCTTGGTGAGGTTGAAGTACTGGTCCGAGTACCAGCCCGAGCGGATCCGGTCGACCGGAAGGCGAAACACCTCCGGGTCGAGCCGCGTGCGGCGGGTCGTGGCCTGCGTCACTCCGGCAACGCTAAACAACCGGGATACTCGCGGCCATGCGCGCGATCACCCTCGTACCGGGCCGCGCGGACAGCGCCGAGCTCACCGAGCTGCCCGACCCGCGGCCCGGGCCCGGTGAGCTGCTGGTCGAACCGGTCGTGCTCGGAGTGTGCGGCACCGACCGCGAGATCGTCGCGGGCGTCCACGGCTCGGCTCCCGAAGGCCACGAGCGGCTGGTGCTCGGCCACGAGCTGCTCGCGCGGGTATTCGAGTGCCCCCGACGGCAGCGGCTTCGCGGCTGGGCGACCCGGTGGCGGCGATCGTGCGCCGCCCGGATCCCGTGCCCTGCGAATGCTGCGCCCAGGGCGAGTGGGACATGTGCCGCAACGGGCTCTACACCGAGCGCGGCATCAAGGGTCGCGACGGGTACGGCGCGGAGCTCGTGACCCTCGAGGCGGACTTCGCGATCCATGTGGCCCCGGAGCTCGGCGACCTGGGTGTTCTGACCGAGCCGGCCAGCGTGCTCGCCAAGGCGTGGGATCACATCGATCGCATCCGTTCACGCGCCTGCACCGGTGGCGATCGGGTGCTGGTGACCGGCGCCGGGCCGATCGGCCTGCTCGCGGCGCTGATGGGAGTTCAGCGCCGCCACGACGTGCACGTGCTGGACCGAGCCACCGAGGGCGCCAAGCCCGAGCTGGTGCGGGACCTCGGCGCCGGTTACCGCGTGGGTGACATCGAGGAGGTGTCCAGGGAGCTGCGGGCGGACATCGTGATCGAGTGCACCGGAGCGGGGGAGCTCGTGATCGGGGCCATGAGCCACACCGCCCCGGGAGCGGTGGTGTGCCTCACGGGCGTCGGCCGGCAGCGCAAGCTATCCGTGGACGTGGGTGCGCTCAATACCGAGCTCGTGCTCGAGAACGACGTCGTCTTCGGCTCGGTCAACGCCAACCGGGTTCACTTCGAGCAGGCCGCCGAGGCGCTGCGCGAAGCCGACCCGGATTGGCTGGCCCGCCTGATCAGCCGTCGCGTGCCGCTCGAGCACTGGCAGGAGGCGCTCGAGAAGGGCGATGACGACATCAAGGTGGTCGTGGACTTTTCGTCCCGCTAGCCTGCCGCGCGATGCCTACCTCGCTAGTGACCGGCGGAGCCGGCTTTCTCGGCTCCCACCTCTGCGACTACCTGTTGGCCCGTGGCCACCGGGTGGTGTGCATCGACAACCTCGACACGGGGTCGCTGGAGAACATCTCGCACATCCCGACCGGGGTGGAGTTCCGCTTCGAGATGATCGACATCACGGGCCACTACGAGATCGACGAGCCGATCGATTTCGTCTACCACATGGCCTCGCCGGCCTCGCCCATCGACTACTCGCGCCTGCCCCTGCACACCCTCAAGGTCGGCGCCTACGGAACGCACAACACGCTCGGCCTGGCCAAGAAGCACCGGGCGCGCTTCCTGCTCGCCTCGACGTCCGAGGTCTACGGCGACCCGCTCGTCCACCCACAGCCCGAGACCTACTGGGGCAACGTCAACCCGATCGGCCCACGCGGCGTCTACGACGAGGCCAAGCGCTATGCAGAGGCGCTGACGATGGCCTACCGCCGCCAGCAGGGCGTGGACACGGCGATCGTGCGAATTTTCAACACCTTCGGCTCGAGAATGAGACCCCACGACGGGCGGGCCGTGCCGACCTTCCTGCGCCAGGCGCTCACCGATCGCCCGCTGACCGTCTTCGGTGACGGGTCTCAGACGCGCAGCTTCTGCTACGTCGACGACCTCATCCGCGGGATCGTCCTGCTCGCCGAGTCGGGTCTGCACGATCCGATCAACATCGGCAATCCGGACGAGATGAGCCTCATCGACCTCGCCCAGTCGATCATCGAGCTGACCGAGTCGCGTTCGGAGATCGTCTTCGAGGCGCTGCCCGTCGACGACCCGCAGGTCCGCCAGCCCGACATAACGCGCGCGCGTGAACTATTGGGCTGGGAGCCCGAGATCGACTTCCGCGAGGGGCTGCGGCGTACCATCGAGCATTACCAGACAGTTCTGCAGAAGGGCGCGACACGATGAGCACGTCTGAGACCAAGAACCTCGAAGCCATCTACAAGGCGATCGATCAGCACGCCGCCAACTGCGAGTGGCCGGCGGTGGCCATCGAGATGAGCCCCTTCGAGGTGGAGCGGCTGGGCTGGGACTCGATCCGAGGTCTCCCCATCCACGCGAATCCCGACATGGGCACCGGTGCCTTCCGCGTCGTCTGCGCCCGAGAGCAGGGCCAGCCCGAGGAGGAGACCGTCGAGGCGGTGGCCGAGCAGCCGGTACCCGCTGAGGTCGACGCCGGTTCGCTAGAGCGGCGGTGAGCTCGGCCGTGGTGGTGACCCGGCCGAACTCGGGATCGAGATTGGAAGCCGTCACCCGGGCGACCTCGTCCGCGGTCAGCGTGCCGCCGCCGTAGGCGGGCAGGTCGAACGTGTGCGTGGCGTCGACCACGAAGGTCATGTCGAAGCCGAGGTTGGCGCCCACCCGGGCGGTGGTCTCGGCGCACATCTGAGTCTGGATTCCGCACACCGCGATGGCCTCGATCTCGTTGTCGCGCAACCAGGCCTCGAGGTCGGGCTCGCCGTGAAAGGCGGAGTTCACGTGCTTTCGCACCAGCAGGTCGGGTTCGCCGGTGAGAACGTCCTTGAAGGCGTTGCCGGGGTGGCCGCGGCCCAGGGTGTCGTAGGGCGACTCCTCCTCCAGCCCGTCGTGGCGAATGAACACCACCGGCTGCCCCCGCTCGCGCCAGGCGGCGATCAGCGTTCGCGATGTTCTCCTCGCAGGCCGGGTTGTTGCGCGTACCCCAGGCCGGGTCGTCGAAGGCCTTCTGGACGTCGAGCACGAGAAGGGCGGTGCGCTGCACGCGGCGAACCTTAACCTCGGCGCGCTGCGCCAAGTCCGTCTACCCTAAGACGGGTCCCACTCGCGGGAAAGGGCTTCGCAATAGACGTCTGGCGTATTCGCTGTCTGGCTGTAGCAATGGCCGCCTTAGGCGGCCTTATCTTGTATGCCTCCCTTGCCGGCGCCGAGTCTTCCGGGCCGGACCCCTCCGCGCATCTGCTGATCGTGCCGGACACGGCCGGCGGCCAGAGGCCACCTTGCGGCGTCGGACGTGCGCGTGGTTGCGGACTACGAGGAGTTTGCGCTGGTTGAGGCGCGCGGAGCCGACGAGGCCGAGCTGCGGTCAGCGGGCGCCACCCGGCGCGACGACCTGCGCGAGGTCAGCCTGCCCGGCACGGCCGGCGTCGACCCGCTGACCGAGCGACGAGTCGCTGGCGGCGAAGGGCGTGGCCGAACCCGACGAGGCGCTGGTGCTCGTCCAGTTCGTGGGCCCGATCAAGGACGCGTGGCTCGAGCGCCTGCGCGCCACCGGCGCGCGAATCGTCGAGTACGTGGCCCAGAACGGGTACATCGTGCACGCCGCCGGCACGGAGGTCGACCGCCTGGCCGGGCTGGTCGGGCACCTACCCGGCGGTGCGGGCCGTCACGAGGGTGCGGGCGGCCGACAAGCTGAGCGACGCGCTCGGGCCGGTGAGGGTGCTCGGATGGTGGCCGTGCAGACGGTGGCCGGCGCCGAGGGGCAGCAGGCGCGGCGGGACGCGGCCGCGGCCGGCGACTCGGTGCGTCCGCGGCTCGGCGCGTGGGCGAGCTGCGCACGCAGTTCCTCCGGCTGACCGCGGCAGAGGTCGAGACGCTCGCCGCAGACCCAGCCGTGGTCACGGTCAGCCCGTACTCGAGTCCGAAGCTCGCGGACGAGCGCGCCTCTCAGATCGTCGCCGGGAACGTGACGCCGGCCTTCCAGCCCAGCCCGCCGGGCTACCTGGCGTGGCACAACAGCCTGGGAATTGGCGGGACAACCTTCGACTTCGTGATCGACTTCACCGACGAGGGTTTCGACAACGGCTCGGCGACGAATCCCGAGCACGACGACTTCCACGAGGACGGTAACCCTGCCGAGCCGAGCCGCGTCGCGTACGTGCGCGACTTCACCGCCGACACCTCCGGGGAGGATTGTGGCGGGCACGGCACCAACGTGGCGTCGATCGCCGCGGGGTACGGCGCCGACGGGCCCAACCGCACCGACTGCACGACGTCGTACCGCTACGGCATGGGCGTCGCGCCCCGGGCGAGGATCGGCGCCTCGAAGGTGTTCGCCTGCAACGGCGTCGCGACCATCGATCCCGAGGCGATCGCGCGCGAGGCGTGGGAGGACGACGCGAGGATCTCCAACAACTCGTGGGGCAACCAGGACGCCGGGGGATACAGCGCGGATTCGCAGGACTACGACGAGATCGTGCGCGATGCGCACCCCGGGCTTCCGGGCAATCAGCCGATGGTGGAGGTGTTCGCCGCGGGTAACACCGGCGACCGCGAGGACGGTCCTGCCAACGAGGGATACGGAAGCATCAACTCGCCGGGTACCGCCAAGAACGTGATCACCGTGGGCGCCTCGGAGAACGTCCGCAGCGTGGGACTGGACGGCTGCGGCGTCGACGACAGCGCCGCCAACAGCGCCCGCGACCTGCTCGACTTCTCCAGCCGCGGCCCCACCGACGACCTGCGCCAGAAGCCCGACCTGGTGGCGCCGGGCACGCACATGGTGGGCGCCAGGCCGGCGCACGGTGCGTACGACGGGGGCGACTGCACCTGCACTCCCTTCTTCAATCCCTTCTACTCGGTCGTCTCGGGCACGTCGCAGGCCGCCGCCGCCGTGTTCGGGCGTGGCCGCCCTGGTCCGCGACGACTTCGACCAGGACGGCCGCCCTGCCCCGTCGCCGGCGCTGACGAAGGCCCTTCTGATCAACTCGGCTACCGACCTCGCCGGGCGGTAGCAACGGCAAGGGAGCGACATCGCTCCGGCCCCGAATGCCGATCAGGGCTGGGGCAGGGTGAATGCCGGCGGGGCGCTGGGGTCGACCTCGGCAGTACGTGGACCAGTCGGTCGTGCTGGGCGCGACCGGCACCAGCTTCCGCGACAGCTACGGCGTGGTCAATCCGGGCGGTCGCGTGAAGGTCACGCTGGCGTGGACCGACGCCCCTGGCGTGGTGGGTCCCGGCCCGACGCTCGCCAACAACTTCGACCTCGTGGTCTCCGCCGGCGGGCGGACCTACCTGGGCAACGTCATGGCGGCGGGCACGTCGCGTACGGGCGGTTCGCCGGACACGCGCAACAACGTCGAGACCGTGGTGCTGCCCGCGGGCACCAGCGGACGGCTTTCGGTCAAGGTGGGGGCGACCAACATCGCGAGGGATGGCGTGCCCGGCAATACGGACACCACCGACCAGGACTTCGCCCTGGTCGTGTCCAACGCCGGACCGGCGGCCCCGGGGCCGCAGTTCTCGAACGACCAGACGGCGCTGAGCGACGCCGGGTCAGGCGCCGACCGTGACGGCGCTCTCGAGCCCGGGGAGTCCGTGACGATCGCCGAGCGCATCAGGAACGAGGGCGACGCCTCCGCCGGCTCGATCTCGGGCAAGCTCGCGGGCGGCAGCGGTCTGACCGTCACCCAGGGCAACTCGGCCTTCGGCGGCGCGCCGGCGGGCGGGACGACATCGAGCGCGAGCCCGTATGCCGCCTCGCTCAGCGCTTCCGCCGCCTGCGGCGCCGACGCGGGCGCGACGCTCAGCATCACCAGCAGCGGTGGCACCCAGAGCGGTTCCCCTGACCGTGGGTACCGGGGCTGCCGGTCCGGCAGTGTCGAGCACGACGGGCTCGATCGCTCAGGCGATACCGGACGAGAGCAGCAACGGGGTCGCCTCCACTGTGAACGTCCCGTCCTCCGGGCGCATCAAGGACGTGGACGTGGTGATCAACAGCATTGCGCACACCTGGGTCGGCGACCTGGCGCTCGAGCTGCGTCACCCGGATGGCACGACGGTCGAGCTCGCCCGTCACCCCGGTGGCCCCGACAACGGCGGCAACAACCTCACCGGGACCGTGTTCGACGACGAGGCGCCGGCGAACATCGCTCAGGGCGCCGTCCCCTACAGCGGCCGGTTCCGCCCACAGAACGACCAGCTGTCCCGTCTCGACGGCAAGGACAAGCTGGGCGCCTGGACGCTGCGAGTGAAGGATCTGTACGAGGGACAGACCGGAACGCTGCGCGGCTGGGGGATGAGCACCCGGTCGGCCGTGTGCGACTACAGGCCGCCGAGCGGAGGAGCTGCCCAGCCGCCGGTCGCGCCTTCGTTCGCGCTGGCTCCGGTCGAGGAGCGCCTCGCGGACGCGGTGGCCGGACGCATGACGGTGGTCGGCGCGTGCGCGTCGGCGTGCAGCGCCGGCGCCAAGCTCAGCGTCTCCGGGAAGGCCGCTCGCAGCCTGGGTCTCACCAAGCGACGCAGCAGCCGGCCAGTGGCCATCGGCACGGGATCGGCGCGGCGGGGCTCCGCCGGGCAGGTCAGCTATCGGGTCCGATTGACCAAGGGCGCGCGGGCGGCGGTGCGACGGCAGGAACGTGTGACCGCAAGCCTCAGCGTGACGGTGGCCGTGAGCGGCGCGGCGGACGTGAAGCTCAAGCATTCCGTGCGCCTGCGCAACAGCGCCGGCCTCAGCTCGGTTGCGCGCAACGGCCTGCGAGTTCGAGCGGCGTGCTCGCGAACCTGTCCGTTCGAGGCGGGACTCTGGGTTAGCGCCCGAACAGCCCGCAAGTTGGGACTCAGGGCGCGGAGCTCGGCCTCCGTCCGAGTGGCGAGCCGGCGCGCGACGGTGTCGACCCGTGGCCGCGAGATCAAGCTGAAGATGGGTCGCTCGACCCGCTCCGCCGCGGCCCGCCAGAAGCGGCTGAGCGCGAGCCTGAGGGCGGTCGCCGGCCCGAGCTCCGGCCCGGCGCGCAAGGCCAGTCGCAGCCTGACTCTGCGCCGCTGAGCCGCCATCTTGGCGGCCCGGCCCGCTGCTACATTCCGAACGTCGCGGTGGGCGTAGCTCAGTCGGTAGAGCTCCTGGTTGTGGTCCAGGCGGTCGCGGGTTCGAGTCCCGTCGCTCACCCTCCCAATAACGCTGCAGCTGGCAGCCTTTGACGCGTTTTCTTGGAGCGACTTCGTCGGCGCGTCGGTCCAATGGCGGTCCAATGTGTTGGTTCGTCCGACGACCTTTCGGACCTCGTGGGCGTGGCCCAACCTAAGATCAGCCCTCGCGATGCGAGTTGTGAGCGTCGAAATCGAGGGCGGCGATTTTGCCTCTCGGCAATCGCTCGAGTTCGGCCAGATCACGGCACTTTGGGGAATGAATGACGCTGGAAAGTCGAGGACGTTGGCGACGCTCGCCGTCCTCCTCAAGAGCGACGTGTCGGCGACGCTCAGATCGCCGAGATGCACCTTGAGGTCAATGATGAGGAGGCAGAAGCGATCGCCCTGATCGCTCTCGAGGACGTGCGAGGAGGGAGCGTCGAACTCGAGGTCAAGGGACGCCCAGCGCGGATCTCCCTCGAGGGCACGGCACCCGAGCTGAGGGAGGCTGTCGAAGAAGCGGAGTCGGCGGGGAAAGGGCTAGCGACGTGGGTCCACCTGTGCCTTCATGCCTCCGGAATCCACGGGAGCGAACGCGCGAGCCTCGCAGAGGCGATCGCGGGTGACCGCGTCTTGCGCTTGGCGCCCGTGTCGCCGCGCGGTGTCAATGGCCTTGGTTGGAAAGCCTGGTGGCGCGAGATGATTCCCGCCACGTCCGAACTCCTCTGGACAGCAGCTTGGCCGAACCCTGTCGAAGTGCCGGTGAGTTGGCCCAAGGTTGAGGAAGCGATTGGAGAGGCCTCGAAACGCTCCCGCAGCTCCGAGCAGATCCGCGACGCGGTCGACTTCGAGAGCTGGCCCAGCCCGGCCTCCTCGCAAAGCGACTCGACGTCTCGCATCGAGAGCCCGCGGACGAAGGCGCCGACGACCATCGCCTCCAGCGGCCGGGTGCGAAGCAGCTTCGTCGAGTGCGGGAACAGCGCCGACACGAACGGCTCCGCGGCCTCGCGTACCTGCGGGATCTCGACCGAAAGCTCGCCCTCTGCGGTCTGCAGCCGCCGCGGGCGATAGCCGTTTCGCAGCCCCGAGTCGAAGTTGCGAAGCCCGCGCTGGTAGTCGGGCCTGCGCTCATAGCGGGCCTCCCCAGCCAGGCGTCGAACTCGTCCTCAACCGCGCGCTGGATGATCAGCCGCGCGCCGAGCTTCGCCAGCTCAGACAGCGACTCTCTGGGGTTCTCGCCGACTCCGACGGCGAGCAGCTGATCGATCTGGTCCTCTATCTCCGCCGACGGCGGTAGCGTTCTCTTCACGGCGTAGGTCTCCCTTCTGGGTCTTGCAGGACTTTGGGGAACCTACGCCGTGCCCTTGACGGCTCTTCGGCGATTTACAGCAGTTGGGGGACGCGACCCGCTAGCACTCGAGACGCCTGCTCCTCGTCCCTTGCAGTGGTCAGTCGAGCGCCAGCGTAGGCGCCTGCTCACGTGGGAACGCGACGCTTTCGCGCGGCTGGTGCGTCGGCGGGCGGAGCTGTCTTGAATGTGGATCTAAGGTGGCCGAAGGGGTAGGCTGGCGCTGACGCCTCCTTTCATCCCGGGAGGCTTGACGGGTCCCCGCAGCCGAGAGGCGTAGCGATGAAGAATCGCGTCATCCAGCGCGACCCTGAGCCGGACCGGCCCGACACCTCCGAAACCGGCGGCGCCCCCCTGCCGCCCCCTCCGGCGCACAACCTGGCAGCGCGGATGGCGCGCTGGAGCGGTCAGCATCGCAAGAAGGCGATCTTCGGGTGGTTTGCGTTCGTGCTCGTCACGTTCGTCGTCGGCATGAACGTGGTCGGACAGAAGGACATCTCCGATATCGATCAGTTCTCGGGTGAATCCCATGAGGCCGAGCAGGCGCTCGAGGATGCGGGTCTGAGGCCGGTCGAGGAGGTCGTCTTTGTTCAGAGCGACGAGCTCACGGTCGAGGACCCGGAGTTCCAGGCGGCGATTGAGGACGTGACCGGACGGCTCTCCCAGGTGCGGTACGTCGAGAACGTGGAGTCGCCGCTCACCGGCGAGGGCGAGGTCTCGGCCGACGGCCACGCCGCCCTGGTGAACTTCGTGATCGCGGGCGACTCAGAGGAGGCAGGCGATCGCGTCGATCCGACCATCGCTGCCGTCGCCGCCGTTCAGGCCAATCACCCGGACCTGGACATCGAGCAATTCGGCGGCGCGAGCGCCGACAAGGCGATCGACGAGGTGATCAACGACGATCTCGGGAAGGCGGGGATGCTGTCGTTGCCGGTGACGCTGATCATCCTGGTCATCACCTTCGGCTCGCTCGTGGCGGCGGGTCTGCCGCTGTTGATCGGGCTGACGTCCGTGATGGCCGCACTGGGTTTGGTCGCGATCACGAGCCATCTCTTCCCGGCCGACAGCAACTTGCCCGCGGTCGTGCTGCTGATCGGGCTGGCGGTGGGTGTGGACTACTCGCTCTTCTATCTCCGGCGTGAGCGCGAGGAGCGCGCCGCCGGACGCAGCGAGCGCGCCGCGCTGGAGGCCGCCGCCGCTACCTCGGGGCGTGCTGTGCTGATCTCCGGCGTGACCGTGATCGTCGCGATGGCGGGCATGTTCATCAGTGGCGACAAGGCGTTCATCTCCTTCGCCGAAGGCACGATCCTGGTGGTCGCGATTGCCGTGTTCGCCTCGCTGACGATCCTGCCGGCGATGCTGTCGTGGCTCGGTGACCGGGTCGAGAAGGGTCGGATTCCCCTGCTCGGCCGCCGGCGCCGCCCGGCCGGCGAGTCGCGCTTCTGGACGGCGCTGACCGGTCGTGTGATGCGGCGTCCCGGCCTGTCGATCCTCCTCGCGGGCGGCCTCTTGGTGGCGCTGGCGATTCCGGCGCTCCAGATGAAGATCGTCACCAGCGGGGTCGACGAGTTCCCGCAGGACGTGCCCATCATTCAGACCTACAACAAGGTCAAGGAAGTGTTCCCGACCGAGGGCGTGACCGCCACCGTGGTCGTGGAGGCCGACGACGTGCGCTCCGGTCCGGTCGCCGCCGGCATCGCGGAGCTGCGCGCCGAGGTCAACGGCTCGGATGCGTTCCGGCCCGGAACCGAGGTCATCTACAGCGCAGACGGCACGGTCGCCCAGATCAACGTTCCGACGCCCGGGACCGGCACCGACGCCCCGTCTGTGAACGCCCTCAACGAACTGCGCGACGAGATCATCCCGGCGACCGTCGGCGGAGTCGAGGGGACCACAGTCAACGTCACCGGCGACGCCGCCAGCTCGGAGGACTTCGCCAATCAGCTGAACAGCAGGCTGCCGCTGATCTTCGCCTTCGTGTTCGCACTCGCCTTCCTGCTCATGCTGGTCACCTTCCGCTCGATCGTGATCCCGATCGTGACGATCATCCTCAACCTGCTCTCGGTCGGAGCCGCCTACGGCGTCCTCGTGCTCGTCTTCCAGAAGGGAAACCTGGAGTCACTGCTCGGCTTCATCTCGAACGGCGGCGTCACGAACTGGCTGCCGCTCTTCCTGTTCGTGGTCCTGTTCGGGCTCTCGATGGACTACCACGTGTTCATCCTCTCCCGGGTCAAGGAGCTCCGTGACCGCGGCATGTCGACCGATCAGGCCGTCCAGCGAGGGATCTCGACGACGGCCGCGACGGTGACCAGCGCCGCGCTCGTCATGGTCGGCGTCTTCCTGGTCTTCGTCACGCTGGCCTTCCTCGACTTCAAGGAGCTCGGACTCGGGCTGGCCGCGGCAGTCCTGATCGACGCGACGATCGTCCGCGGCGTGCTGCTGCCGGCGGCGATGAAGCTACTCGGCGACTGGAACTGGTACCTGCCGAGCTGGCTCGAGTGGCTGCCGCACGTCGGGGCCGGGCGCGACGACGCCCCGCCCGTCGAGCCAGGGGCCACCGAGGAGCCGCAGCCCACACCCACATCGGCCTAGCGATGGCCACCCCGACGCCTACTCCCGCCTAGGCCCGCGCGCGACGGGAAGGAACAGCGATGAACACGCCGGCAACTCCTCCCACCAGCGCGGATCCTCCTCCCGCCGGCGAGAAGCCCGGCTGGAGCGCGGGCCGCGTGGTGGCCGTGGTGTTCGGCAGCCTCACCGCGCTCATCGGCTTGGCCCTGCTGCTCGCTGGCCTGGGGCTTGTGCTCACTCAGGCGTTTGCCCGCGACGACGACGGCTACTACACCTCGGATACAGAGCGTCTGACCACCCCCACCCACGCGTTGACGGTGGAGGACATCGACCTCGGAAGCGATCCGGTCGACTTCGTCCCCAAGGACGTGCTCGGGCGCGTCCGCATCAGGGCCGAGCGCCCGGGCGGCGCCGCAGTCTTTCTCGGGATCGGTCCCGAGCGGGAGGTCGACGCGTACCTGCGCGGTGTGGGCCATGCGGAGGTCGAAGACCTGTCCGATGACCCACCCAGCTACCTGACGAGCCGGGGCGGCGCGCCGCGGCGGCCACCCTCCGCGGAACAGTTCTGGGTCGCCTCGTCGGAGGGGCCGGGACGCCAGGTGGTCAGCTGGGAGGTCGAGGGTGGACGCTGGTCGGTCGTAGCCATGAACGCCGACGGCGCGCGGCGCGTGGTGCTCGATGCCGACGTGGCCGCGAACGTCGGCTGGTTCTTGGGCGTCGGGATCGGCCTGCTCGCGGCGGGCCTCCTGCTCATGGCCGGCGGAATCGCGCTGATCGTCGTGGCGGCGCGCCGGAGCTCGAGACGACCCGCCGCCCCGACTCCGCCTCGGCCGGCGCAGGACCAAGGCCCCCGAGAGGAACAGCACTGAATACGCCCACCCTTCAGAGCGAGCCAGCGCCCGTGTCAACCGCCAGCGTTGCCGACCTCCGCTCTTTACCAGCGGGCGAGATCGAAGGCCGACGACGGCGATGACCGCTAACGGGAGTACGCCTCTCGCCTGGCACTGAAGCCCCACCCGCGGCCCGCGCCGGCACCAGCCCGCGCGCTATCGCACGGGACGCCGACCGGCAGCTTGGTCGACTGGAGTTGCCCCGTTTGGAGGACACTTGAGCGATTCCGGCGTGAGCCGGGGGAAGTGAGGTTCAGGTGCCAAGGACGAGGCCGCCGTATCCGGAGGAGTTTCGTCGGGAGGCGATTCGACTGGCGTTGCTGGGCGACAAGCCGCAGCGCCAGCTGGCGAAGGATCTGGGGATCTCCGACGTGAGCCTGCGGAACTGGATCAAGCAGGAGAGGGCCGGGCGGGGCGAGCGTCCTGGCGGCCTGAGCGGCGACGAGCGCGAGGAGCTGCAGCGGCTTGGTGACGAGAACGCGAAGCTGCGGATGGAGCGGGAGATCCTGGCTAAAGCAGCCGTCTTCTTCGCAAAGGAGAGCGACGGGCGGTAGGCGAGGTGTTCTCGTTCATCGCCGCGGAGAAAACCAACTGTCCCGTCGCCGCGATGTGCCGCGTGCTCGGCGTCAGCCGCGCTTCGTTCCACGATTGGGAGCGCCGGCCGCCGTCCGACCGGGCGCTGGCCGACGCCCTGGCCGAGCGAGAAGATCAAGCAAATCCACCGCGACAGCCGGGGCGTGTACGGCGCGCCCAGGATCCACGCCGAGCTGCGGCTCGAGCACGGGATCCGTGTTGGTCGCAAGCGCGTCGCCGGTTGATGAAAGCGGCCGGTATCGCCGGGATCGGCCCCGCAAGCGCTGGCGGACCACGATCCGCGTGCCCGGCGTCGAGCCCGCCACGGACCTCGTCGAGCGTGACTTCCGACGCGCCGGGCCGAACGTGCTGTGGGTCGCGGACATCACCTACTTGCGCAGCGGGGAAGGCTGGCTCTACCTGGCCGCGGTGCAGGACACCTACTCGCGGGCGATCGTCGGCTGGTCGATGGCCACCCACATACGCTCGGCGCTCGTCGTCGACCCGCTCCGGATGGCGCTCGCACGCCGGCGCCCCGGCCCCGGGCTGGCCCATCACTCCGATCAGGGCTCGCCAGGGCGGATTCAACCGGTCGTCGCAACACCTGATCGAGGAGGGGTTGCGATGGGCAGGCCGGCTGGGTGGATGACGGAGTTGACGGGCAGGGCGGCGATGAAGTCGCCGGGGAAGCCGTCGTTGCGGCGCGATGTGGAGCGGTTGTTCTGGCGCGAGATCGCGCAAGGGCCTGAGCAGCGAGGACGCGGCGCTCGCCGTCGGGGCGTCGCCGGCGGCTGGCAGCCGATGGTTTCGAGAGCGTGGCGGGATGGCGACGTTCATGCTCGACCCGCTCTCGGGTCGGTACCTGTCGTTTGAAGAGCGCGAGGAGATCGCGCTGCTCACAGCGCAGGGCATCGGTGTTCGGGAGATCGCCCGGCGGCTGGGCCGAGCTCCGTCGACGATCTCGAGGGAGCTGCGTCGCAACGCGGCCACGCGCGGCGGCAAGCTCGAATATCGGGCTTCGGTCGCGCAGTGGAAGGCTGAGCTGATGGCGCGTCGCCCCAAGACTGCGAAGCTCGCTGCCGACGACCGGCTGCGCGAGTACGTGCAGGACCGGCTCGCCGGCCACGTTCGCCGGCCCGACGGGACGGGCGGTGCCGGGCCTGCGACGGACGCCGTGGAACGGGCCGAAGCAAGCCGCGACGCCACGACCGCAGGTGGGCGCACTGCGTGGAGCCCGGAGCAGATCTCCAACCGGTTGCGGATCGACTTCCCTGATGATGAATCGATGCGCGATCTCGCACGAGGCGATCTACCAGGCTCTCTACGTGCAGGGCCGCGGCGCGTTGCGCCGTGAGTTGACCGCCTGCCTGCGCACGGGCAGGGCGCTGCGCGTCCCCAGAGCGCGCGTCCGCGGCCGCGGCAAGAGCTTCGTCACTGACGAGGTCATGATCAGCCAGCGGCCCGCCGAGGCCGCCGATCGGGCCGTTCCCGGGCACTGGGAAGGCGACCTGATCCTCGGCCTCGGGAGCTCGGCGATCGGCACGCTCGTCGAGCGCACCAGCCGCTTCACGATGCTCCTGCATCTCCCGCCGATGGACGGCCGCGTCGGCCCCCGGCTCAAGAACGGCCCGGCGCTGACAGGTCACGGCGCCGAGGCGGTCCGTGACGCGATCGCCGCCGCGATCGACGTCGCTCCCCGAGCATCTGCGCCGGTCGTTGACCTGGGACCAGGGCGCCGAGATGGCCCAGCATGCACGGCTGCGCATCGACACCGGGCTTGCAGGTCTACTTCTGCGACCCGCAGAGCCCGTGGCAGCGCGGCACCAACGAGAACACCAACGGGCTGCTGCGCCAGTACTTCCCCAAGGGCACCGACCTCGCCCGGCACAGCCCGGACGACCTCGCCGCCGTCGCCGCCGCGCTGAACACGCCGGCCCGCGGAAGACGCTCGGCTGGAAGAACCCCAGCCGAGGTCCTCGACCAGCACCTCGCCGCAGCCGCGGCCTGACCCATCATTCGCCGAGAACAGCCAGCGCGCGAGCCACCCGGGAGGGGGATCGCCGGGCGACGCGCACGCGACGGGCAGGCCGCGCGACTCAGCGCAGTCGTCGGCCTCAGCGTCTAGGTTCCGCTCAAGTACACGCTCTTGCGAGGACCGCTTGAGTCCGGGCAATACGTGAGCCTCGCGTTCGGCCGCGCCGCGCGCCAGGCCGGGATCGCGATCTCGATGGGCTCCCGCGGCGACGCCTACGACACTCAGTCGACGCGCTCGCCGAGTGCTTTGTCGACAGCTTCAAGACCGAGCTGATCGCCGACCGGGTCTGGCGCACGAGGTCGCAGCTCGAGCTCGCCGTGGTCGAGTACATCGGCTGGTTCAACGACAGCCGACTCCACCAAGCGCTCGACGACAGACCACCGTCAGAGTTCGAACGGCTGAGCCAGCCCAGTACCTTGGAAATCTCCCTCACATGAAAAAAGGGACCCAAACAAACGGTCTCCGCGGAACCCAGCCCGGCTCAGCGCTAGGTTGTTCGGGATGGGCGCGCTAGTCCGGCGGGGCTGGGTGGTCATTGCCGTCTGCTGTTGCTGTGCGGCGCCGGGCGCCTGCGAGCAATCGACCGACCAGTCACGCGACGCGCGCGCCGGGAGGGTCCCAGCGCCCGCGCCTGGTGTGGTCCTGAGTGCCGCTGATCGGGAGCTGTGGACGCCCGCGCCGGCCGGCCGCGCGGTGGTCCCGGTACTGCGCTATCACGGGGTGACGCCGGTCAGCGACTTCTCGACACGCGCGGACGCCGAGCTGGGGATCGACCCGGAGCGCTTCGCGAGGCAGATGGCCTTGTTAGACCACGCGGGCTACGACACGATCACGCTCGACGAGTTCATTCGCTTCATCAAGGGAGATCGAGTGAGCCTTCCGCCACGGCCGCTGCTGTTGACCTTCGACGGCGCGCGGCTGGACTCTTGGACTGGGAGCGACGGGATTCTGCGCAAACTCGGTTTCAACGCCGTGCTCTTCGTCGATGTCGGCCGCGTGGTTGAGGGACACAATGAGCATCTACGGTGGAGCGAGCTCAACCGGCTGCAGCGCAGCGGACGCTGGGAAGTCCAGCTTCAGTCTGGCACGGGGCACCATCGAATCCGGTACGGCTCCGGCCCCGACGACGTGGGCGCGTTCTATGCCTATCGGGGCTCGGAGGAGATACTCGGCGGCTGGCGCGAACGGGTGTTCTCGGACATCACCTGGGGTGAGGAACAGCTGGTCTTCCGAGTGCGGGGTTATCGACCGCTCGCCTTCGCGCCCCCGTACGGCAACTACGGCCAAGCCGCCACCAACGACCAGCGCATCCCGCGTGAGCTCCTAGCCCGGCTGCAGCAGAGTTTCGAGGTCGTCTTCACCCAGGACCGCAGCGGCTTCGCCTCCCCCGGGGCCGCCAACCCGCTCGGTCGAATCGAGATCACACGAGACCTAAGCGAAGCACAGCTCCACGCCCTGCTCGCATCCGCCGGGCTGCACTGAGGAGAGCTCCGCCCACGAAGGAAACGGCGGAGGTCCCCCCGGGTTCCATTGGCTGACGCAAGCGAGCGTGAGCCGATCGTCAGTCGACACGCCCGGACCTCGTCCATCGCAGTAGCCTCCCCGGATCCAAAGCAAAGCGCCAGCGAAGGGGACGGCCCATGTCCCATCAGGGCTGCTGTAGCTCCCAGCCAGCTGGCGACCTCGCAGAGGTCCTCATGCTCGACGGAGCCTTCGACCGATCGAACGCGGCACAGGTCGAGTTGGCGGGGGTGATGCGATCGAGGCCGATAAACCACGGCTGGTCATCGACCTCAGAGGTGTGAGCTTCCTGGACTCGACGATGCTCAGGGTGCTGATTCAGGGTCTGGGTGACACGGCCGCCCGCGGCGCCCAACTCGCGCTGATTCGCCCCAATGCCACGGTCTGGAGAGTGTTCGTGCTCACCGGCCTCAGTCACAGCTTCGATTCGTTCGGCCGCGTGGATGAGGCCTTGGCCAGCTCGGCGTGCGAGCTTGACGCCGCTCCCGCGCTCCGACTCGATGAAGGTGTGTGCTGGCGGCGGCATCGCGGTCCCGCTGCAGCCAGGGACGGTCGCGGCGTGGCTATTGTCTTGGGTGTGCCCGGCGCGCGGCTGTCGTTGATCGAGTTTCCCGCGGATGATCCCGAGCGGGCTCGACGCTTCTGGGCCGCTCTGCTCGGAGGTCCCCTCGAGCCCAGACACGGCGAGGAGGGCTGGCAAACACACTCGGCGACCCCGCCGGTTGGGCTCCATGCGCGGGGTCGCGGGCCGGGCGACTCCTTCTCCTTGCCCTACTTCGCCGTAGACGATCTGGCCCGGGCGCTGGAGCAGGTCGAGGCGCTCGGCGGCAGCGTGGTCCATCCGGGCAGCGCATCGGCGGTCTGCAAGGACTGCGAGGGAAGCCCGTTTGGGTTGACGCTCATGGGCCGCGGCTGACCGCTCGCGCTTCGAAACTACATCTCGAGTCGGGCTTCGTGCAGCTTGCCGATCTCCTTCTAGACTCAGGCGCGCCACACAACAGAGAGCCGAGAGGACGAGGTAGCTGTGACAGATCCGGTCGAGGACCGCGAGGCCGCCCAGCGGCCCCAGTCGGCGCGACAGTGGCGTCGCCTCTATTTGCTCCGGCGCGACGCGGCGCTCGCTGAGCGGGCTGGCTACGCTGCTCTGCAGGTGGCTGTGCAGCGGGTCGTCGCCCGCGAAGCCTGACCCTCATGGCCCGAGAGACGCGGCTAGTCCCGGTGAGACCCAAGCAGACCAGCGCCGCGAGCTCCGAGAAGGCGGACAGAAAGCGTGCGCGGCTGTTGGAGCAGGTCCGCAGACGTTTCGACGAGCGCGCGGCTGGAACGCCACGACGCCGGCGACGCGGAGGGCGATGATGGGCGAGCAGGAGGGGCGCCTCGACGAGTTGCGCGAAGAGGCCCGCTATCGCCGCGAGCGCCTCCAGCTGTACAGGGCGAGGATGTACGGCGGGCGTGCCCGCAGCGAATACCGACTGAGGGAATATGAGCGGGCCTCCGAAGGCGCCTCGGCGCGCCTTCGCCGAGCCGAAGCGCAACAGTCCAGCAGCTCTGCGGAGCGGCGGGGCGACCCTTAGTTCCTGAAGGCGACGACGTCCAGGATTTCCCGGCGGGTCACAAGGTGACCCGGCGTGTAGGCGCACAGGCTCCTTCGACAGGACGCCTGTCTCATCGCCCCCGGCAGAACCGAGCACCCAGGGCACAGAGTCGCCCGGCCGTCCCCGCAGCCTGGCCCCCTCCGCGAACAACTGGCCCCGCAGTCGATCCCGTGCGCGTCCAGCTTCACACCGACTCACCATCCTGGCGAAGCTCGCCTGCCGCCCTCGCAAGGGCGCGAGCCGTACCGCTCGCGGCGTAGGTCCCTCTTAAACGAAAGACTGGCCCCACAGGAATCCCGTGCGCCTCTGAGTCTGATGCCTCGGCGCGTTACTCGCGCTTCGGCTGTCTTTGCTCTCTGGGGGCCGGGGTTGATGGCCGCAGAGCCAGTCGCACAAGCTTACTCCTCTCGCGCCGAGCTCCACCACTCGCCGCAGCCGGGTCATCGCACCACCAGCTTCCCGTGCTGCGTGCGCCAGTAGCCGCCGGTGGAGCACAGGTATGTGTAGGTGCCCGGCTTCATGTCGAGGACCACACGCGTGCGTCCGGTGCCGATCGTTCGCGTGCCGCCGATGTCCTTCGACCCCGGCCGGAAGCAGCACGTCTCGCCGGTGTGGATGCGGATGTTGTGTCCCTTCCGCTTGTCGTTCGTCAGCTCGAAGGCGATCCGACCGGCCTTCGCGCTCAGGCGCTCCTTGTCGAACTTGACGACGCCGGGCGCCGTCTCAACCGACAGCTTCAGGACTTGCGAAACGGGCTTGGCGCCGCCCCCGTCCTTCGCCCTCGACTCCTCGTCCGAGGCGCCGCACGCTGCCAGCAGCGCGGCGCACATCGCGAGCGCGCCGCAGAGACCAGTGGCCGTGAGGGACGATGCGAATGGGCTCCTCCCGTGCCGGATCCGTTTCACAGGGACCTCTAACCGTACGCGCCGCCGTGTCACCGTTCAGCAGGCGCTCGCCTCATCTTCCCGCGGGCACCGCGGAGTCTTGCTCGTTTCCGGCGAGCTTCCAAACCTCTAGGCCCGGGCGGAGCGGGGTCCGCGGACGCTCGCTACGAGCTGTACCCGACTCGACGACAAGTAACTGGCCCCGCAGGCGATCCCGTCGCCCCATAGGGGCAAATTGTCGTGTTCGCCCTCAGGCGTAGGGATCGTTGGCCACAGGGCCAGCTAGGACGCTGGTACGCCGATGAGGGCGTTAGTGCGGGGGAAGGAGAGCCTGTGGGCACCGGCTGAATACTGACCCCCTCTCGCCGGTCGAAAACTGACCCCTCTGACGGCGGCGGGAGCGTCCGAGGGGAGGCCGAGCCTGGCTCGATCAGCGATCGAGACCGGGAGGCAGAGGGTGGTTTGCGTGCAGGAGTGGGCCGAGATCAGGGCGATGAGGACGGTCCAGGGGCTCTCGATCAAGGAGATCGCAAGGCGCACCGGCCACGCGCGCAACACGATCCGTGCCGCGCTTCGAAGCCCCGAGCCGCCCCGTCTATGGCCCGCGGCCGAGGCGCCCCTCGAAGCTCGACCCGTTCGTCTGCAGGGTCTGCGAGTTGCTCCACGACGAGCCGGCGCTGTCGGGCGTTCGGATCCTCGAGGAGATCACCGAGCTTGGCTATGAAGGCGGCAAGACGATCCTCGACGACCGTCTGCGCGAGCTGCGCCCGCGCTACTTGCCGCCGCCGCGAAGCTTTCAGCGCACCGTCTACCGCCCCGGCGAGCTGGCACAGTTCGATCTCTGCGCGCCGCTACGCGAGATCCCGGTCGGTTGGGATCAGACCCGCCGCGGCTACGTCGTCACCTGCAAGCTGCCCTACTCGCGCGCTCTCGCCGGCGCGCTGGTGTTCTCGAAGGAGTTTCAAGACATCGCCTGGGGCATGAGCCGCTGCCTTACGCGGCTCGGTGCGCTGCCGGCGAAGGCGGTCTGGGACCGCGAGGGAGCGGTCGCGCCCAGGGGCCGGCCGACCGAGTCCTTCGCAGCCTTTTGCGGTGAGCTTCGCCTGGGTTGGATCATCCTCGATGCCGGCGACTGCCAGGCCAAAGGCGCGCTCGAGCGCGACCACCGCTTCGTGCACGGCAACTTCGAGGCCGGGCGGCGCTTCGCCAACCCGCTCGACTTCCAGGCCCAGCTCGACGGCTGGTCGGATCGGGTGAACGCCCGCAAGCACCGCACCACGCGCGCGGTCGTTTCCGAGCGGCTCGCCTCAGAGCGCCAGCGGATGCGGGCGCTGCCCGAGCGAATGCCCGACTCAGACCGTCGCTGGGTGATGCGGGTTCCAGCGCAGCCCTACCTGCGCTTTGACCGCAACGACTACTCGCTCGACCCGCACCTAGTCGGCCGCCGGGTCGAGGTCCGCGCCGGCCAGCGCGAGCTGAGCGCGATCGCGCTCGACACCGGCGAAGTCGCCTGCCGCCACCGCCGCGTCTTCGCCGGCGGCCTTGTCTTTACCGATCCCGCCCACCAGCGGGCCCTGGATGCGCTGCGCGGCGAGCGCAAGCGACGTCGATCCGAGCCCGAGGTCGAGATCCGGCCGCTCGCCCGCTATGACGCCCTGATCCCCGCATGACCAAGACCTCGGAGCTCACCCACCTGTTTCGCAGCCTGAAGGCACCGGCGGCCGCGCGGGCGACGCCGAAACTCGCCGAGCGCGCGCGTGCGGAGGAGTGGTCGCACGAGCGCTTCCTCGAAGCGGTGCTCTCGGCCGAGGTCGCCTCCCGGCAGTCCCACGGCGGCGAGAACCGCATCAAGGCGGCGCGCTTCCCGGCCCGAAAGACGCTCGAAGAGTTTGACTTCACCTTCCAGCGCTCGATCAAGAAGACTGTCGTCGAGCACCTCGGGCAACTCGATTTCCTGCACGCCCGCGAGAACATCGTCCTCCTCGGCCCGCCCGGGACCGGGAAGAGCCATCTCGCAACAGCGATCGGGATCCGCGCCTGCCTCGCCGGCCAACGAGTCGCCTTCGCCACCGCGACCGAATGGGTGGCGAAGCTCGGCGAGGCAAAGCGCCAAGGAGAGCTCGAGGCCGAGCTTCGCCGCCTCTCCTTCGTCCCCCTGATCGTCGTCGACGAGGTCGGCTATATCCCGTTCGACCCCGAGGCCGCAAACCTGATGTTCAGCCTGGTCTCAGCCCGCTACGAGCGCGCCTCGATGATCGTCACCTCGAACAAGCCATTCAGCGCCTGGGGCGAGATCTTCGGCGACGAAGTCACCGCCACGGCAATGATCGACCGGCTCGTCCACCACGCCGAGATCCTCTCGCCTCAAGGGCGACAGCTACAGGCTTCGCGACAAAGACCTCGGCTCGCCGCCGGCCCGAGACTGATCGTCGACGCCCGCTCCGCTTCGGCCTACGGCCTTCGCTCCGCGGGCGCCCTATCCGACTCCAGGGGGTCAACTTTCAACCGTCAGGAAAGGGTCAGTTTTCGGCCGGGCTTGACAGAGCCGGCTCCGCGCGGAGCGCAGGAGACTCTGAGAACCGCCCTCAGGAGAGTTTCACAGCGTGGAGCAGACTCCCGCGCGACCTCGGTCTGTTTCATCCCGGCCGCACGCAGCGCCCTGATCTGATCGCCGTAGCGCTCGGCGGCGGTGCTCATGCGCGGCGTAGAGTTGACCAGCCATGAGCCATCCCGAGACGCATCGAAACCAGGCCATCGAGGCGCTGGACGCTTCGGTCGACGGAGCTACCACGATCGACTCCGAGACACGACCGGCGGTCTACGCGGGACTCGCCACAGCGCATGCCGTTCTGCATCTCGCCGAGATCCTCGTCGACGTGCGGAACGAGCTCGAGGCAACCAACACGCACCTCCGCGAGATCGCAGGCGCCGGACGACCGTAGCCGGGCCTGGGTGCGGGCCGCGCCGGACGACTTCATCCTCGACGCGTCCTCGTGGGGGTCGCGGCCGACCACGCACACCGCAAGCATCGTGGGAAACTCGGTCGCGCGAGCTGTTGAAGATCGACGCCGTGAGTTTCTTCGAACCTCCGCCACCGGCCCCGAGCCGACGTCTTTCGAGCGCTGGGAACCGATGGCCTGGGAGGGGGCGCCGGAGAATGTGCTGGGCGGGGTAGTGGCGCTCGACCTGCTCCTCGCTCACTCGGATAGGGCGGCGGTGGCGATCAGCTCCGCAACCGCTTACCGAACCGGCCTCGCATTCACCGTGGAGCTACGCCTGCGCGAGGATCCTCCGGAGCAATGGGATGGGCCCGCCGTGGGAACACCGTCGGAGCCAGAGCGGTGAACTGCCCGACGAGCTGTTTCGGGTAGGGGTTCAGTTCGAGGACGGCTCAAAAGGCGACCACACTCGACACCGGCCTATCCGGAACATTCTTGGGACCCCACGGACGGGTAGTCGACTACGGCTCTGGGGGCAGCATCGGCGAAGTGGAAGGCGACGAGCCCGAGGAGCCAGTAGTCCCGGACAGCCCCATCCTCCTGCCACAAGGTGGCGGGGGAGGAATGCGCCGTTGGTCGGAGGCGCTGTGGTTGTGGCCGTTGCCGCCCGAGGGCGCTAGGCCTTCGTCTGCGAATGGCCGGCAGCCGGAATCGTGCTGACCCGCACCGACCTGGACGCCGCCTCGATCCGTGACGCCGCTGCGCGCAGCCGGACCCGGTGGGACGACGGCTAAGCCGGACTAAGACGGGCTAAAGACGGCTGTCGGGCTACTCGGCGCAGGCGTCTCCGCCAGCGAGGGGCCGACGCCCGCTCAGGACGACGTCCGGGCGTCTCGTCCCGCAAGACGCCGCGCTGCTGCTTCGCCTGGCGAAGCGAGCGTGACCTGCTCGCCTGGCCACCCGCCGAAGATCGTTCACGCTGGCGGTGGTTGGCGCCAGTGCACCCGTTCGCATCTTGCGCCGGGCGGGTGCAGCGCCGCTCCCCTGACGTGAATCGTTACATGCCGTGGGACGTGCCGCTGACTACGTCATTGATCATCTCGCTGAATCCTCGGCGTCCGGGGGCGGCTACGGTCCCACATCGGCGGATAGGCACTTCCTCCCAAGCTTGCGGACCGCAGCAAAGCAGGGCGACTACCATGGTCGACTGCCTATCCCCTTTGGGAGAGAGGGCAATGCGGACGGTCCAATCGACGGTCCAATGTGAGCCGAACCCAGGTGACCGAGACCGGGCTCACCCGCATTGCAGAGCACAATCAGAAGCCACATAGCCCTAACGTCCTGGTTGTGGTCCAGGCGGTCGCGGGTTCGAGTCCCGTCGCTCACCCTCCCGGCTGCGGACCTGCGCACTGCGGCGGCCTCACGAACTTCCCGCAAACAAGCCGCTTCAGGTAGCGAACCAACCTGCGGGACGTCCACCTAGGGGACATTCCCAATGGTGGCGATGCGCCCCGGCGCGAACACTTGGGCAATCTGCCCTGTCGGCTCCGCAGCTCAGCCCGGAGAGATGTGACCTGCCCGAGTTGGCCGTCAAGGCCGAGTGCTTTCGCCTGAGCGTTCCGGAGAATCGCTCGAAGCCCGGATCACGATCGATCACCTTGTCTGCGACCGTCCTGCGTTCGCGCAGCGCGAGGCCTGCAGATGAGCCGCTGGTCTTTCTGCAAGGCGGTCCCGGAGAGGCTGCCAACGTGGAGGTCGAGTCGTTGGCACAGTCAGCCTTCCTCGAGCGCCAGGACCTCGTCGTGCTCGACCAGCGCGGCACGGGGCGCTCGCAGCCGGAGCTTCAGTGCCCTGAGTTTGCGGCGGTCGCTCCGCGTTTCTTCGCGCCGGGAGTTGGTTACGGCAAAGCGCGGTCGCTCGCTCGTCGTGCGCTTACTGCTTGCGCGGCGCGGCTGCGTAGCGCCGGCATGGATCTAGCCGGATATCGGTCGAAGGAGACGGCGGCGGACATCGAGGGCCTTTGGTCCGCGCTCGGTGTCCCGAGGGTGGATCTCTACGGAGTCTCCTACGGGACGCGCGCGGCCTTGACCACATTGCGCGAATACCCCGTCGCCCGCTCGGGAGCGCCGACCGGTGGTGGCAAGCGCACCGGTGCTCTTGGTGGCCGGGTCGCTCGACCCGATCTCGCCTCCGGATGGTCTACGTGCGAGCGTTCGGGGGCTTCGGCGTGGCCGGTTCGTGGTGCTTCGGGGAGAGGGACATGTGCCAAGTCGCGAGCGGCCGTGTCTTGAGCGGGCATTGACTCGTTGGCTGGCGCAACCCGCACGATTCGCCCACTCCTGCAATCCGTAGATGCGTCGACCGGCGTCTCGCGGGTGCGACGCCCTCGTCCTCTTGCCTAGGGCTGCGGGACCTCGGCGAGGGCCTGGTCCAGGATCTCCAGACCGAGGTCGATCTCCTCGGGAGCGATGGTCAGCGGAGGCGCGATCCGCAGGACGCTGCCCAGGCCGGGGAACTTGATGATGTTGACGTTGAGGCCGAGCTCCTGGCAGCGGGCGGTCACTGCGGAGCCGTAGAGCTCCGCCGGCTCACGCGTCTGGCGGTCGCGAACCAGGTCGACGCCCAGCATCAGCCCGACCCCGCGGACGTCGCCGATCGGCTCGTGGCGGTCCTGGAGTTCCTCGAGCCCGGCGCGCAGGCGCGCGCCCATCGCTACCGCCCGGGCCGCGAGGTCCTCGGCGAGGACGGTTTCGAGCACCGCCCGGCCGACTGCCGCGGGCAGCGGGTCGGACACGTGCGAGGTCACGTGAAGGAAGCCCTTCTCGAAGCCGTCCTGCTCGATCGCGTCGGAGGTCACCGCGGCTGAGAGCGGCAGGCCGCCGCCGAGCGTCTTCGACAGCGCGAGGAAATCCGGCACGACGTCGTGCTGCTCGAAGGCGAACAGTGTTCCCACTCGGCCGAGCGCGGTCTGTGCCTCGTCGACTATCAGGAGCATTCCGCGCTCCTCGCAGTGTCGCTTCAGTGCCGCCAGGTAGCCGTCCGGCAGCGGCACGATGCCGCCCGCGCTGAGGATCGGCTCGACGATCGTGGCGGCCGGGGCGCCGACCGACTGCGAGTCGAAGAGCTCCATGCCGGCGTCGAGGCAGGTCATGTCGCAGCGCTCGGTGCAGTGGCGGATCGGGCAGCGGTAGGTGTTCGGGGTGGGGAGGGCCATGACGCCGGGGAGGGAGGGCCCGTAGCCGCGCCGGCCGGCGCTGTACGTGCTCGCCCCGGCACCGGCGGTCATTCCGTGCCAGGAGCCGGCGAAGGCCAGCACCTCGTGGCCGCCGGTGTGCAGCTTGGCGAGCCGCAGCGCCGCCTCGTTGGCCTCGGCGCCGGTGGAGAGGAACATCGCGCGCGCCAGCGGTTCCGGAAGGACCGCCATCAGCTCGCGTGCCAGCTCGACGACGTCGCTGGACAGGAAGCCGCTGAACAGGTGCACGACGCGGTCGCCGGCGCTGCGCATCGCTTCGATGATCGCGGGGTGGCCATGCCCGAGCGTCGCGCACATCTGACCGGAGGTGAAGTCGAGGATGCGCTGTCCGTCGGCGGTGGTCAGCCAGCTGCCCTCCGCGCGCTCCACCAGCGGTTCGGCGAAGTTGCCCGCATAGCGGATCAGGTGATCCCGCCCGGCGCGTGGCCTGGGGTGCGGGCTCGATGCGGCGACGGGAGCCGGTGTGGGGTGATCGCTGATCGAAGGCATTCTGACATGTCAGCACGGTATGCTTGACATGTCAATGGGAACGTGGGGATGGCCAAAGCGTCTGTGATCGCCTCCGGTGACGCCGCCTACGGGCGGCTGCGCCACGCCATCGTCCGGCTCGAGCTGCCGCCGGGGACGCCCGTGTCCGAGCAACGCCTGATGGAGCGCTACGGCGTTTCCAAGGCTGCGGTTCGTGCGGCGCTGGCACGCCTGCGCGCCGACGGGCTGGTGCTCGCAGAGCCCCGCCGCCGCCACGTGATTGCGCCGCTCACCCTGCGCGACGTGCGCGAGATCTACGACCTTCGGCTGCTGCTCGAGCCCGCTGCAGCCGCGGAGGCCGCCGGTCGCCTCGAGCCGGCCGAGCTCGTGCGTCTCGAGCAGCTCGGCGCGACGACGCTCGACATCGAGGACCCGGACTCGATGGAACGCTTCATGGCGGCCAACCGCGCTGTGCACGTCGCGGTCGCAGAGGCGGCCGGGAACGGGCGCGCCGCCGCAGATCGTCGCGCGGCTGCTCGACGACTCCGAGCGGGCGCGGCTGGTGGCACTCCGTGCCGGGGCCGGCGGTCGGGGCCTGCGTGCGCGCGATGAGCACCTGCAGCTGCTGGCGGCTCTCGGCGCGGGAAACGCTGACGACGCCGAGCGGCTCATGCGCGTGGCGATTCAGCGTTTCCGCGACGAGCTGATCGAGGCACTGCGCAGCTCGGCCTCAGTGCTCGACGCGGCGCTCGTGGCCTAGACCTAGCTCTCGGTGATCTCCCGCATCCGGGCCCGGACCACGTCCGCGAGCACGTCCTCCGGCACCGGATTGTCGGGCGCGAACCGGATCGTTCCCTTAGCGAGATCGAAGCCCTCCAGGCGATCCGCCACCGCCTCCACCGCCTCGGGGCTGAACGGGAAGATGCTCAGGTGCTTCTTGGCCGCACTGAAGCCGAGCAACGGGCGGCCGGCGTAGATGAACGCGGGCACGCCGTAGCTCTTGCCCTCCTCGGCGTCGGGCGCCATGCCCGCGACGACGGAGCGCAGCCGCTCGAGGGCGGCCTTCTGCGCCGGCTCCAGGTCATCGAGGTAGTCGTCCATCCCGGACACGCGGCGCATCATGTCGCATGGGGGCGGCGCGCCGCGGGAAACTGTCTCGGGTGGAGAACCGGGAGATCGCCGACCGCCTGGACGCGCTCGCCACGTCGCTCGAGCTCGCGAACGGCAACCCGTACACGATTCGCGCCTACCGGCGCGCGGCCGAGTCGATTCGCGGCGCGGCCGTGCCGGTGGCGGAGCTGGTGCAATCTGGGCGCGCGCGTGAGCTGGGGGGCGTCGGCCCGGGGATCGAGACGCGTCTGCGCGAGCTCGTCGAGACCGGCTCGCTCGCCGAGCTGGCGGAGCTCGAGAGCGAGATCTCACCGGACCTGGTCGGCCTTGGCCGCTACCTCGGGCTCGGGCCGAAGCGATCGGTCGACCTCGCGCGGAATCTCGGCGTCCGCACCGCGGAGGAGTTCCGCGAGGCCGCAGCGCAGGGGCGGCTGCGCAGCGTGCCGGGCATCGGCCCGAAGACCGAGGCCCAACTGCTCGAGGCGCTGCGCCGTGAGGGCGAGCCGCGACCGCGCGCCGGCCTCCTGCTCAACAGCGCCTGGGAGCTGGTGGGCGGGCTCGCGGCGGCTCTGGGCGGGGAGCCGGCGGGCGACGTGCGGCGCTGGCGCGACTCCTGCGAGGTGCTCGCCGTCGTCGTTCGCGCACCGGATCCAGGCCCGGTGATCACGCGCTTCGGCGAGCTGCCCCAGATCGTGTCGCTGATCGACCAAGCCGAGTGGCGGGCGGTGGGGGTGACCGTCGACGGTGTGCCGGTGGAGGTCGTGGTCGCGGACCCGGCGCGCTTCGGGACCGCTCTCGTTCGGGCCACCGGCTCGCCCGCATACGTCGAGGCGCTCGAGCCGCTCCCGGACGCCTCCGAGGAGGACGGGGTCTACCGCGCCCTTGGCATCCCGTGGTGTCCGCCGGAGCTGCGCGAAGAGCCCTTTCGTGGGGAGCCGCCGCCGCTGGTCGAGCCGAAGGACATCCGCGGTGACCTCCATTGCCACACGACCTGGTCCGACGGGCGGGCGAGCGTCGAGGACATGGGCCGCGCGGCCGTCGAGCGCGGGTACGACTACCTCGCGATCTGTGATCACACGCCCGCCGTCGGCGCCGTCCGCGGGCTCACGCCGGACGAGGTGCGCCGCCAGGCCGACGAGATCGGCGCCGCCAACGACCTGCTCGCGCCGTTTCGTGTCCTGCGCGGGATCGAGTGCGACATCCTTTCCGACGGCCGGCTCGATCTTCCCGACGACGTCCTCGCCGAGCTCGACTGGGTGCAGGCGAGCGTCCACGGCGGCCAGCGCATGCCGGGACCGGAGATGACCAAGCGAGTCGAGGAGGCGCTGCGAAATCCGTACGTCAGCTGCCTCAGCCACCCGAAGGGCCGCTACATCAACCGGCGGCGCGAGAACGCACTCGACATGGAGCGCCTGTTCGAGGTCGCACTCGAGGAGGGCGTGGCGCTCGAGGTCAACGGCCTGCCCAGTCGCCTCGACCTCCGCGGTGAGCACGTACGCGACGCCTTGGCCGCCGGCCTACAGGTCGTCTGCTCCACCGACGCCCACTCGGTGGGCGGGCTCGGGAACATGGCTCTGTCGGTGGCCACGGCCCGCCGCGGGTGGGCGACGGCGGCGGACGTCGTGAACACCCGGCCCATAGAGTCGATTCTCGGTGGAAGACCCAGCTGACATCGCGCGGCGGCTCATCCGGGACAACCTCTACCTGACCGTCGGCTCCGCCGATTCCGCCGGACGGCCCTGGGTCTCGCCCGTCTTCTACGTGGCGGAGGACGCCGAACGGTTCTACTGGGTCTCGTCACCGGAGGCTCTGCACTCGCGCAACCTCGTGGACCGGCCGGAGGTGAGCCTCGTGATCTTCGATTCCCGAGTGGCGGTGGGTGAGGCTCAAGCCGTGTACATCTCGGGCCAGGCTGAGGAGGTCACCGGTCCCGACGTCGAGACAGCGGTGCAGGTGTATTCGCAGGGCTCCCAGATCCGCGGCGCTCGAGAATGGACGCTCGAGCACGTGACGGCACCGGCGACGCTGCGGCTCTATCGGGCGACGGCGTCGGCGTGGTCGGTCCTCGACAGCGTCGGTCACTCCGGGTCGGGCGACCGGCGCATACCGGTCGATCTGGGCTGAGATGCGCGACCCTCGCCCCGAACTGGACCTCGAGCCGTGGGGTGAGGATGCGGACCTGGTGGAGCTGCTCGGCGAGCGGGGCGCCACCGGGTTCCGCGCTCTGTTCGAGGCGTTTCCGGAAGCGGTGGGGATCCTGTGGCCGATCAGGGGTCCGGACGGGAGAATCGCCGACTTCAAGTTCGGGTACGGCAACATCTCGATGCTGCGCACGTTCCGGCTGCCCGCGGCCACGGCCGAGCGCTACACGCTGCTCGAGGCCCTTCCGCAGATGCGCGGCAGTCGCGCCTTCGATGCGTACGTGCACGTCTGCGAATCCGGGGAGCCGTGGGTCGAGGAGATCACCTACGACACGCCATTCGGCGACGGGTACATGCTCGGGATCTTCTTGCAACGCGTCGTGAGGCTCGGCAGGGGGCTGATGGTCTTCCTCACCGACGTGACCGAGGAGCGCCGGATGGAGAGCGAGCTACGCGGCTTCGCCGACGTCGTCGCCCATGACCTGCGCGAGCCGCTGGCGAACATGGCGATCCTGATCACCCTCCTCGAGCGTCGTGAAGAAGAGCCCCCGGAGCCCGACGTGCTCCGCCTGCTGCGTGACGCCAACGAGCGTGCCCGCGAGCTCATCGACGCGGTGCTGGTCTACGCGCGGGTCGGCGAGCTGCGGGTGGAGCCGGTCGCGCTCGACCGCCTGCTGGAGACGGTCGCCGCCGACCTGCGGCCGGGGCTTGGAGGAGTCGGGCGGCACGCTCGAGGTGGCGGAGCTGCCCGAGGTCGACGGCGACCCCGGGCAGTTGCGCCGCGTGTTTCAGAACCTCGTGGGCAACGCGGCTCAAGTTCCGCGGCGAGGCGCCGCCGCGGATCGTGGTCTCCGCGTCACGCGGCTCGCCACGAGTGGATCGTGACGGTGGAGGACAACGGCCCGGGGGTGGCCCCCGACGACGCCAGTCGCATCTTCGGGATGTTCGCGCGCGCGGGCGGCGAACAGCGATGGCATGGGGATCGGCCTCGCGATCTGCCGGCGGGTCGTCGAGGCCCACGGCGGCCGGATCTGGGTCGAGGCGGCGCAAGGGCGGCGGCAGCGCGTTCCGGTTCACGCTGCCGCGCCCATAGCCACGCTCTAAGCCGCCTCGCTGTAGGCCGGTTGCCCGTCGACTTCGGCTGCGGTCTCCTCCTCGACGACCTCCTCCTCGACGACCGCGCTCGGCTTGAGCACGGTCACTGCGAGGAGGATGCCGAACGCCACCAGGCCCGCCCCGACCGTGAACGCCAGGTGGTAGCCGTCGGTGAGCGCCGACGCGGTGGACTCGCCCTCGGCCAGGAGGGTGTCGGTGCGCGTGGTCGACAGCGTCGCGAGCACCGCCAGGCCGAGCGCCCCGCCCACCTGCTGGGTGGTGTTGACGAGCCCGGACGCGAGCCCGGAGTCGCTGCGGGTGGCGCCGGACATCGCCATCGTCATCAGCGCCGGGAAGACGAGACCTGCGCCCACGCCGAGCAACACCATCACCGGCAGGATGTCGACCACGTACGTGGAGTCGATGGGGGCGCGCGCGAACAGCGCGAGCCCGACGACGATCAGCACGAGGCCGGGGAGCAGGGTGGTCTTGGCGCCGTAACGGAGCACCAGTCCGGGCGACACCCTCAGCGAGAACGCCCCGATCAGCACCGCCACGGGCAGGAAGGCCAGGCCGACCTCCAGGGCGTCGTAGCCGAGCACCCGCTGCAGGAACAGCGCGCCGAGGAAGAACATCCCGAACAGGCCGGCGACCATCAGCATCTGCACGGCGTTGGCTCCCGACACGTTGCGCGAGCGGAAGATGCGCAGGGGGATCAGCGGCGTGCGGGCGCGCGACTCACGCAACACGAACGCCGCCATCAGCGCAACCGCCACGGCGCCGAGACCGAGCGTCTGAGCGGAGCCCCAGCCCGCCTCGGCGGCTTCGACGATCGTGTAGACCGCGAGCATCAGCGAGCCGGTCACCAGCACGGCGCCCGGCACGTCGGCGCCCTTGTCCAGGCCGATGCCCTCGTCATTGTCGAGCAGGCGGTACGCGAGCAGTGCCGTGCCGATGCCGATCGGCAGGTTGACGAAGAAGATCCAGTGCCAGTTGATCGCCTCGGTCAGCACGCCACCGGCCAGCAGGCCGATCGAAGCGCCCGCGGAAGCGACGAAGCTGTAGACGCCGATCGCCTTCGCCTGCTCGCGAGGCTCGGGGAACATCGTCACGATCATGCCGAGGATCACGGCCGAGGTCATCGCACCGCCGACGCCCTGCACGAAGCGCGCGCCGATCAGTAGTTCCTGGCTCTGGGCGCACCCGCACAGCAGCGAGGCGACGGTGAACACGCCGAGCCCGCTCAGGAACATGAGCCTGCGAGAGATCAGGTCGCCGAGCCGGCCGGCCAGCAGCAGCAGGCCGCCGAAGGCGATCAGGTAGGCGTTCACGACCCAGGCGAGATTGTTCTGGGAGAAGCCCAGGTCGTCCTGGATCGAAGGCAGCGCGACGTTCACGATCGTCGCGTCGAGGATGATCATCAGCATGCCCACGCAGAGGACGTACAGGGCGATCCAGCGTGAGCGTGTCGTCTTGTCTCGGGGCCGCCAGGGAGGTCATCCGATCGAGGCTCGCAGCGACCGGAGGCAGTGACCGGTGGGGCTGCCTGGCGTCTGGGGGTGGGGCAAACCGAACCGCCCGATGCCAGCTACCTCGATTGCCCGGCGATCACCTGCGCGCAAAGCTCGGTCCCATGTCCGAGCAGTCCATCACCACCGATCGAGCTCCGCGGCCACGTGGCCCAGCTGGAGGCCGAACGGGCGCTCGCTCAGCTGAACGGCCTCGGCGGGGTTGCCGCCTACATGGCGGACCTCGAGGAGGAGATCGACTACCGGCGCCGCCTGTACGTCGCGGCCGCGGTGACCGAGATCGCCACGCTGCGCGAGGAGCTGTCCGGCCCTCAGGTCGGATGACGGGTTGCGCGATGAGTTTCTGGCGTCGACTCGTCGGCCGAGCACGAACGCCGGCGCCGCCGCCGCCGCGAGCGCTCACGCCGCGGCCCCCGGGTCGTCGGCGCGTTCGCGCCGACGTGCTAGGCGGCCTCGGCGCGCCCGGGCTCCTCGGCCTGCAGGAACGCCAGGACCGCCAGCACCCGCCGGTGGCTGTCGCCGGCCGGCTCCAGGCCGAGCTTGTGGAAGATGTTGGTCACGTGCTTCTCCACCGCTCGCTCGGTCACCACGAGCTCGTCGGCGATCGCGCGGTTGGAGCGGCCCTGCGCCATCAGCGCGACCACCTCGCGCTCGCGCGGGGTGAGCTCGGCGAGGGGGTCGTCACGGCGCATGTGGCGGCCCAGCAGCTGTGCGACGACCTCGGGGTCGAGCGCCGAGCCGCCTGTGCCGACGTTGCGCACGGCCTCGACGAAACGCTCGATGTCCGCGACCCGGTCCTTGAGCAGGTAGCCGACGCTGTGACCGCCGTCGCCGAGCAGCTCGCGGGTATAGCCCTCCTCGATGTACTGCGACAGCAGCAACACGCCGGTGTCGGGCATCCGCCTGCGGATCTCGACGGCGGCGCGCAGGCCGTCGTCGGTGTGGGTGGGCGGCATGCGGATGTCGACCACGGCCACGTCCGGCCGGTGGGCGGAGACCTTTCGCATGAGATCGTCGGCGTCGCCGGCCTGGCCGACGACCTCGACACCCGATTCCTCGAGCAGTCGCACGATGCCCTCCCTGAGGAGAACTGAGTCGTCGGCAACCACAACACGCATGCCCTTGAAGCTACGCACCATTGGTCCGAATCGAAGGACCAATTCGGTAACCGCGCGAATAGGGCCAATCGCGGGCGCGCGAGCGTAACCTCCGTCCCATGGACCTGCTGCTGAAGCTCGAGCCGACCTCCTCGCGCCGCGCTCAGCTCGAGCGCCAGCTGCGCGACGGAATTCGCTCCGGCCGGCTGCGGCCCGGCGCGGCGCTGCCGCCCAGCCGGGCGCTCGCCGCGCAGCTCGGTGTTTCCCGCGGGGTCGTGGTGGACGCGTACTCGCAGCTGGTCGCCGAGGGCTATCTCACCGCGCGCACGGGTTCCGGAACGCGGGTGGCGGACACGATCGGAGCACAGGCGGCTCGGCCCCGTGCGGCCGTCGAGCGGGCCCCGGCGATCAGGTACGACCTGCGCAGCGGCCTGCCCGACGTTTCGTCCTTTCCCCGGAAGACCTGGCAGGCGGCCACCGCCCGGGCGATGCGGGAGCTGCCCGACGCCTGGCTGCTCTACGGGCGGCCGCGAGGATTCAGCGGCCTGCGCGTGGCGCTGACCGACTATCTCGCCCGCTCTCGCGCCACCGTGGCCGATCCGAGCCGGATCCTCGTGTGCACCGGCATCTCGCACGGGATGACGATGCTCTGGTCGCGCATTGCGCGAGCGCGGGGCCCAGCGCATCGGCGTCGAGGACCCCGGCTGGCCGTCCCAGGCCGAGAGCGTGCTCTACGCGGGACTCGACCCGGTGCCGATCCGGGTGGACGAGCGCGGCCTGGTCGTGTCGGAGCTCGACGACGCCGAGGTCGACGCCGTGGTCGTGACGCCGAGCCACCACTATCCGACCGGTGTGGTCATGGCGCCCGAGCGCCGCTCCGAGCTCGTTCAGTGGGCGCGCCGCCGGGACGCGCTGATCGTCGAGGACGACTACGACGCCGAGTACCGCTACGACCGCGATCCGGTCGCCGCCCTGCAGGGCCTCGCTCCGGATCACGTGGTCTACGCGGGCACCGCCAGCAAGATGCTCGCTCCCGGCCTGCGCCTGGCGTGGCTCGTCATGCCCTGCTCGCTGGTCGACGACGTGACCGCCCAGCAGCGGGCGCTCAAGGCGAGCGCCGGCCGTGGTCGACCAGGCCGCGCTCGCCTACATGATCGAGCGCGGCGAGCTGGACCGGCATCTGCGCCAGATGCGGCGCCGCTACCGTGCGCGCCGCGACGCTCTGATGGACGGCCTTCGCGAGCACCTGCCCGAGGCGCACGTGGGAGGCGCGTCCGCCGGCCTGCACCTGGTGGCCTGGCTCCCCGAGTCGGCCGACGAGTCCGCGATAGCGGCCCGCGCCCGCGCCCGCGGGGTGGCCGTTCACACCCTGCACGGCGACTGTGCCGCGGTGGCGCCGGTACCGCCGGCGCTCCTGCTGGGCTACTCCTCGATCACCGAGGAGGGGCTTTTTCTGGCGGCCGAGGAGCTGGCCGCGGCGATGCGATCGAGCGGCTGAGCCGCGTCCGGCGGCAGGGCATCACGCACCGCCCGCGCCTGTCCGGCGTCCATCCAGATCTCCCAGCGACCCGAGTCGGACTGGCGCTCGTCTTGGAGCCGATAGGGCCGGCGGCCCGCGAACTCGGTCTGGCGCAGGCGGGCCACGCCGCCGAGCACGGACGCGATGCGCCGGCGCGGCCATCCGAGTGCGTCCTCGACCTGCGGAAAGGTGCGGGGTTGATCGGGGGCGAGGGCCAGCCCACCGAGCAGCTCGCGCATGAGGTCGCTGCAGCGGTCATGGAAGCGGGCGATCTCGTCGGGATCTTCCATCGCGTTCTGCGGGGCGTGCTGGGGAAGGATGTCCGTGCCGCGGGTGGTGCCGGCCTCGAGCGCCGCGGTCAGGCGGGCGACCGCGGCGGTGAACCCGTGGTCGGGAGGCGTGCCGTAGCCGACCACGATCGCGGGGCCCTCGTCGGGGCCTCCGGCGCGATAGTCGGCCAGGCCCTCGACGGCCACGCCGTGCTCGGCCGCGCCCGCGACCACCTCCTGCTCGTTCCGCCCGGCCGGCAGCTTGAGCACGGCGTGTAGTCCGGCGGCCACGCCAGTGATCTCCACCTGGGGGGCGTGTCGCCTGAGGGCGGCGATCAGGCGGTCGCGCCGCCGGCGGTAGGCGAGCCGCGAGCGGCGGATGTGCCGGTCGTAGGCGCCGCTATCGATGAGCTCGGCGAGAGCAAGCTGCTCGAGGGCGCCCGTGTGGCGGTCGGCCCGCTCCTTCGCCGCGACCACGTCATCGAGGAGTTGCGCGGGGAGAGCGAGCCACCCTATGCGCAGTCCCGGGGCGAGGGTCTTGCTCGCCGTGCCGGCGTAGACGACGTGCTCCGGGGCCAGCGCCTGCATGGCGCCGACGGGCTGGCGGTCGTAGCGGAACTCGCCGTCGTAGTCGTCCTCGATCACGATGCTGCCGGTTCGCTTCGCCCACTCCACGGCCGCGATGCGCCTGGGCGGTGCGAGCAGCACGCCGAGCGGGAACTGATGGGCCGGGGTCAGCAGCGCCGCCTCCGCATCGCCGAGTCCGTCGACGATGGCGCCCAGTCGATCGAGGGGAAGGGCGCGGACGTCGAGCCCGGCCGCGATCGCCACGTCTCGATGCGGCGGCTGGCTGTAGGCCTCCACGGCGAGCGTCCGCGTGCCGCGGGAACGCAGGGCCTGGCACATCAGCGCCAGCCCTTGCGTGAAGCCGGAGCAGATGACCAGGCGGTCGGGGGTGGCACGGACGCCACGGACTCGGGCGAGGTAGCCCGCAAGCGCGCGCCGCAGTTCCGGGCGGCCGCGCGGGTCTCCGTAGCCGAGCGCCTCGAACGGCGCGTTGCCGAGTGCCCGTCGATACGCGGCGAGCCAGGCCGACCGCGGGAACGCCGACACGTCAGGCGAGCCCGGGCGCAGGTCGTGCCGCGGGCGACTGGCCTCGTTCTGGGGCGGTGCGGCCGCGGCCTCGCTCTCGGGTGCCCGCTCGGACACGCGGGTGCCCGATCCACGCCGGGCCTCGAGCCATCCCTCCGCGACGAGCTGGCCGTAGGCGTCGGCCACGGTGTTGCGCGCGATCCCCAGATCGGACGCCAGCGCGCGCGACGACGGGAGTCGTGCGCCGGGCGCCAGCCGCCCTGCTCGCACCCCGTCGCGCAGAGCGGTCTCCAGCCCGGTGCGCAGCCTCGGCCCGCTCAGGTCGAGATGCAGGTCGAGGCTGGAAGTGGCCCACGTTTCCGCCATCGGGAATGGACCTTACCGCTGGGCCGGTCTCGGCAGTAGTTTCGACCCATGACCACCACAGAGCAGAGCCCGTACGAGATCCCCGTCCGTCTCGACTTCGACCGCCACGCCGCGGCGTTCTCGCGCGCGGTCGCCCACCTCGACAACGCCGCCACCAAGGAGCTCGACCGGGTGGACTTCGATCCCCGGCTGCGCGAGCTGGTTCGCGTGCGCGCCTCGCAGCTCAACGGCTGCGCCTACTGCATCGACATGCACACCAAGGACGCCCGCGCCATCGGGGAGACCGAGCAGCGGCTCTACGCCCTGCCGGCCTGGAGGGAGACGCCGTACTTCAGCGATCGCGAGCGCGCCGGGCTGGCCTTCACCGAGGCGGTGACGCTCCAGGCCGTCGACCACGTTCCGGACGCAGCCTGGGAGGCCGCCGCCGAACACTTCTCGGCCGACGAGCTGGCCGCGCTGGTCAGCCTGATCGTCACGATCAACGCCTGGAACGCAATCGGCGTGAGCACGCGCGCGTGGGTGCCGGGTTCCCGGCTCGTACTCATGACGGCGCGCGACCCGCCGCGCAGCCACTGCCTACTTCGAGGCGCGGACATCGAAGGACTTCGACACCCTCCGTTCTGTCCTGGCGGACGACAGGAGCTTCCGCGAGCCGGTGGGCAGCGCCGACGACGCCGACTCGTGCCTCGAGGGCCAGCGAGGGATGAGCGAGATCGTGACCGACGTCGTTGTGCAGAAGAGATGGGTCGACGGCCGGGATCAGCTGGTTCGACCTCCACACGAGCATCGCACCGCCGAACCAGACGGTCAACTGGAGCCACGCCGAGGACTGCCGTATCCACGGCATCCGGTGTCCGTTCTCGAACTCCGCCCCTGCTGGCGCCGGACGAGCCGTGCTTCGGACGCTGCTAGGCGCGAGCGCGTGTTTTGACCGCCTTCTTAGCCGCCGCGCTGCGCTTCGCTGCGTTTCGCTGGCGCGTGCGCGCGGCCTTGCGGGCGCCGGCCTTGCGCTTAGTCGGTCCGCTCGCGCGATCCTCGATGGTCTCGACGACGTCCCCTCAGATCCTTCGCGGTCTTGCGCAGAGCCTTGGGAGCCTTGCCGTCACCCTTCCTGCCGGTCTCCGCCGCGGCGTCGGCGATCAGGCGGGCCACACGCTTGCGGACTCCGCCCTCGCGGGCTGTCTTGTAGAGCTTCTTGTCGGTCTTTGCCCATTGTGCCCGTCTACCCGACGCGCCCGCTCACCCGCCCGGGCGCACTCGGCTGCGGCGGTCTCCCAGTCAGCTAGCGTCCATCGCAGATTCCCCGACGGAGCAGGAGCAACGATGCGCCTGAACGATCTCGTCAACAAGGCCAAGCGGGTCGTGGACCAGCGTGGTGGCACCGACGCGCTCAAGGAAGACGCTCAAGAGCTGAAGGACATCGCGTCGAGCAAGGGCAGCGCCCAGGACAAGGCCAAGCGGGCGGCGGAGGCCCTCAAGGAGCCCGGTGCTCCGGGCAGCCAGAAGCCGCCCGCAGGCGAGCCGGGCGAGCCCGAGAACCAGCAGCGGTAGCGCACTTGAGCGCGGGTTAGGGAACCCCGGCGCCGGGGTAAGGCTCCGGCTAGCCGTGTCCTCCCGACGCTCGATAGCGCTCTTCATCGCCGTCGTCTCCGGCGCCTTTCGGGACCCTGACGGCGACCGCGGCGGCCGGTGAGCCGTCGCCGCCTCCGTGGCTGAAGGTCGAGAACGGGCAGACCCAGCCTCAGTTCGCGTTCGAGGAGGCGATCGAGGAGGTCGTGTTCGTCGAGACGGAGCTCGACAGCGACGGCGACGGCCGGCGCGACCGGGTCCGGATTCAGATCAGCCGCCCGGGTGAGACCGAGACCGCAGGGCTACAAGGTGCCCGTGGTGTTCGAACACAGCCCCTACCGGGGCGACTTCGGCGACGCCGTCAACCATCCGGTGGACTTCGACTTCCTGCCGCAGGAGTTCCTGGGCGAGGACGGCAGAAAGGCCACGGGCGCGCGCAAGTCGAGGCTGCGGCGCAAGGCCAACGCGCGGGCCGCCCGCGCACGGCTGGACGCGCGCGCCGACCTCCCCGACAGCTCGCTCGACAACTACTACGTGCCGCGCGGCTACGCGGTCGTGCTCGGGGAGAGCATCGGCACCTTCAACTCCGACGGTTGCCCGACGGTCGGCGACCGGGTCGAGACGCTCGGCACCAAGGCGGTCATCGACTGGCTGAACGGACGCGCCCGTGGCTTCGACGAGGCCGGCAACCGCGTCACGGCCGGACTGGACGACCGGCGCCGTTGGCATGACCGGCGTCTCCTACAACGGCACCCTCCCGAACCAGGTCGCCACCACCGGCGTCGAGGGGCTCGAGACGATCATCCCGGTCTCGGCGATCTCCAGCTGGTACGACTACTACCGCGCCAACGGCCTGGTCGTCGCCCCGCACTCGGAGACCCAGGGAGTGGGGGAGAACGTCTACCTCGGCGAGGACACCGACGTGCTCGCCTCCTTCATCGGTGGCAGCCGGATGGACGATCGCTGCGCCCGGACGATCCCCGCGCTTCTCCGAGCACAGGACCGCGTGACCGGCGACTGGAGCCCGTTCTGGGAGGCGCGCGACTATCTCGACGACGTGCGTCGTATCCGCGCGAGCGTGTTCGTGGTGCACGGGCTCAACGACTGGAACGTCAAGACCAAGGCATTCGCCGAGTGGTGGTATCGCCTCGACCGCTACGGGGTCGAGCGCAAGCTGTGGCTGCACAACGGCGGCCACGGAGGACCTCAGGGCGCTAGCGCCGTCGCCGCCTACGACCGGGCCGAGAACCGCTGGCTCGACCGCTGGCTGTTCGGGGTCCAGAACGGGATCGAGGACGAGCCGAAGGCCACCATCCAGCGCGAGGACGGCACCTACACCGACGAGGCCGACTGGCCCGCGCGCGGATCGCGCCTCGCCACGCTGCGGCTGTCCGCACGCCGCGCCGGCGCCCCGGGCGAGCTTTCCTCGGGCCGCCACCGCAAGGGCCGGCCGGTGAGCCAGAGCTTCGTTGACCGCGGGCGCCTGTTCGACACCGACGACGTCCTGATCCAGGGGCCCGACGAGGCGCGGCCCGGACCGCCTCGTTTACCGTTCCCCGGAGCTGAGGCGAGACGTTCGCCTGAGCGGAACGCCGTTCGTGAAGCTGAGGATGTCCGTCGACAACCGCAACGCTGCGAACCTGACCGCGGTGCTCGTGGACTACGGCGCCGAGGGCTCGTCGGATGCGCCCGTGATGGTCACCCGCGGCTGGCTCGACCCGCAGAACCGCAGCGGCATCAGGCGCAGCCGCGCCATCCGCCAGGGCAAGGCCTATCGCTTCCGCTGGGACCTGCAGCCCGACGACTATCTCTTCCAGGCGGGGCACCGGATCGGGCTGGTCGTCGTGTCGACGGATCACGACTACACGATCCGCCCGGCGCCGGGAACCAGGCTCACTCTCCATCCGGCCGACAGCCGGATCAGCCTGCCGGTGGTCGGCGGGGGGGCCGCGCTCGGCTTCTGACCGGCCTGCCGCTACCCGGGCACTTCGACCCACGCCGGGTGGGGGAGGTCTGGCGCGTTGAGTACGAGGATCGCGCGCGCGAGGCTGAGGAGTGGTCTCGGCTGCATGGGCTCCGGCGCGCCGCGGAGGACGAGCTTTCGCCTCTGCCTGCTCGTCGTGGACGTGCAGAACACCTTCTGCATCCCCGGCTTCGAGCTGTTCGTCGGCGGCCGGTCGGGCACCGGCGCGGTCGACGACAACCGGCGCCTGTGTGAGTTCCTCTACCGCAACATGGGCGCGATCACGCAGATCGTCCCGAGCCTCGACACGCACCACGCCATGCAGGTGTTCCACGCGGCGTGGATCGTGGACGACGAGGGTCGCCACCCCGAGCCGTACTCGCTGATCTCAGCCGCGGACGTGGAGGCCGGACGCTGGCGGGTGAACCCGGCGGTGCCCGAGACCCTGGGGATCGATCAGGACTACGCCGAGCGCCATCTCGTGCACTACACCCGCAGCCTGGCCGAGGGCGGCAAGTACGAGCTCACGGTTTGGCCCTACCACGCCCTCCTCGGCGGCATCGGGCACGCGCTCGTCTCGGCGGTGGAGGAGGCGATCTTCTTCCACGGCCTCGCGCGCCACAGCCGGCCCGACTTCCAGGTCAAGGGCGAGCATTCGCTCACCGAGCACTACTCGATGCTCGGGCCCGAGGTGACCGAGGGCCCCGACGGCGACCCGCTCGAGGGCAAGAACACCGCGCTGATCGAGAAGCTGCTCGGCTTCGACGCCGTGGTGGTGGCGGGCCAGGCCAAGAGCCACTGCCTCGCCTGGACCATCGACGACCTGCTCTCAGAGGACGACGCCCGCGAGCGCACGCTCGCCGAGCGGACCTATCTGCTCGAGGACTGCACCTCCCCGGTGGTGGTGCCGGGGGTGGTGGACTACACCGACGAGGCGGATGCCGCGTTCGAGCGCTACGAGGCGGCGGGCATGCACGTGGTCCGCTCGACCGATCCGATCGAGAGCTGGCCGGGGGTGTAGCGTCCGCCCTGGCGTGAATGCGCTCATGTCCCTTGTTCCCTCCGGGGAGCGGCACGGATGCCGACGGGATGCTCCTGATCGGTGGCTGCCGCGCCGACGAGCTCGCCGCCGAGTTCGGGACTCCCACGCTCTTCGTGGCCGAGACCGGCACTTCGGGCACGGGCGCGCGAGTACAGGCTCCGAGCTGAGCCGCGCGCTGGCCGCGGTCGCGGGTGGTCTTCGCCTCCAAGGCGTTTCCGTGCACCGCGGTCCAGCGCGCTGATGGTCGAGGAGGGGCTGGGCCTCGATGTGGCCGGTGGCGGCGAGATCGTCACCGCGCTGCGAGCCGGGCGCCGATCCCGGCAGCGCTCGTCCTGCACGGCATCGCCAAGAGCGACGAAGAGGTCGCGATGGCCGTGGAGAACGCGATCGGCCTGGTGGTGGTCGACAACGCCGACGACGTCGATCGCCTCGAGGCGGCCCTACCCGACGGCTCGCGCTCAGGACGTGCTGGTGCGGGTGATCCCGGGCGTCGGGGCCGACACCCACGCGCAGCGTGCTCACCGTTCACGAGGGCTCGAAGTTCGGGCTGTCCCCGGCCGCGGCCGCCGAGCTGATCGGGCGGTTCGATCGCAGCCCGCGGCTGCGTATGCGCGGCCTCCACCTCCACGTCGGCTCGCAGATCCTCGACGTGGAGCCCTTCCCGCCAATCCGTGGCGCCGCTCGCCGCGCTGGGCGAGTTCGAGGTCTACGACCTCGGCGGTGGCCTCGGTGCGCGCTACACCTACGCCGACGAGCCGCCCGCCGGTCGGTGGCGTACCTCGACGCGCTCGTGGGCGCGGCGCGCGAGCACCTGCCGGCCGAGGCCGAGCTCATCATCGAGCCGGCCGCAGCATGCTGGCTTCGACGGCCACGACGCTGTACCGCGTCGCCACCGTCAATCGCGGAGCGAGCGCCCGTTCGTGGCCGTCGACGGCGGCATGGTGCGACAACCTCGAGGTGGCCCTGTACGGCCAGCGCTTCGAGGCCGGCGTCGCCGGACCGGCGGGACTCGATGCGCGACGCGGAGGCGTGACCGTGGTGGGCCGGCACTGCGAGAGCGGCGACGTGCTGATCGACGGCGTTCGGCTCGACGGCCCACGCGTGGGCGACCTGCTGGCCGTTCCGGCCACCGGCGCCTACTGCTTCACGATGGCCAACAACTACAACGGGAACCGCCGCATCCCCGTGGTGTTCGTCGCGGACGGCGGGCCCGGCTCGTGGTGCGCCGCAAGACCTGGGCCGACCTCCTCGCTCGCGACCTGGACGAGGACTCGCATGGTTCCCCGGGCGAGGAGGAGCGCGATGGCCTCCCTTCGAGATCAGTTGCCGCGGCGCAAGCCGGTTGCCGTTAAGCCTGGGCGGGTCCGGGGTGCAGAGCGGCTGGCTGGCGCAGCGGCAACCCAACCGGGCCGGGCGCCGCCGAACGGGGCCCTTGCGCCCTCCGCGCCACCTGAGAGGCTCGCCGGCGGACTCGCATCCCCGAAGTACAAAGGAGGACCATGAAGTTCATGGTCACCGCCACGCCTCGGCCGCTGCCCCCGCCGGCCGACCTCGTACGCCAGGGTCAGGTCTGGCTCCAGGCGAAGCTGGACGACGGCAGCTTCGAGGCCGTCTACGCCTTCCCTGAGGGAGGCGGTTGCAGCATCGGCGAGAACGACTCGCATGAGGACTGATGGACCAGCTGATGGACTATCCCCTGTCGCCCTTCGTCGATTTCGAAGTGCAGCCGTTGGTGGAGATGGATGCCGCGTTCGATCGCATCATTCCGTTCGCGGAGGCGATGAGCGCCCAGCTGGCCGGTCAGACCAACTAGGACACGTTCCCCCCCAACCGCGGGCCACGGGCGCACGCCGCTCCCGTGGGCCGCCCGCGGCTCGCGGACGCGCCAGGTTGCCCCACCACCGCGACGTTCCTCGCCTCCGACCTGTCCAGCGGCACCACCGCACAGGTCGTGGACGTGGGCGGGCGGGTGATGCCAGGCTGAGCGGCATGAACACCCAAGCGAGCGACTACACCGCCCTCCGGATAGACGAGATGGACGCCGGGTTCGCGGGCCACTTCGTGCGAGCCCGCGCGTCCCTCGGGGTGAGCTCGTTCGGTCTCTCGATTCTCGAGTTCAGCCCGCACTTCGCCGGCTATCCGGAGCACAGCCACGAGATCGACCGTCAGGAGGAGGTCATCGTCGTGCTCGACGGATCGGCGACCGTGATGATCGACGGCGAGCCGGTCGAGCTCGATCGCGAGACCCTCGTGCGCATCGGCTGGGGCTGCCGGCGCAAGCTGATCGCCGGGCCGGAGGGGGTGCGCTTCCTCGTCATCGGCGGCTGCCCCGGCCGCCCCTACGCCGCTCCGCCGTTCTCCGAGACCGGGGCTCCCGACTCCGCCGAACGGGCCGGCCCGGCGGGAGCGTGACCGCTCAGTCGGCGGGGGTCGGCCGGAAGATCGGCCCCCGGTCGATCACCGGCTGCAGCAACTCTTGGTCGAAGTCGTCCTCGAGCTTCTTGGCCTGCTGGCCCGGGTAGCCGAGCCGCTCGCGCACATCCGGGCTGAGGAAGTAGCCGCCCGCGACGGCGGTGGTCAGGGCCTCGAACAGCTCGGGCTCCTCGGCCTCGAGGCGCGCCACCTCGGCGGCGGGATCCTTGCCGCGGGCGCCAGCGGCGATCGTGCGAAGCGGCTCCTCGAGGTCGCCACGCACGAGCAGCACCTCGTCCAGCAGTCTGTCGGTGACGCCGGCCTCGCTGGCCGAGGGCATTCCGTCGGCGGCGGGGATGAGCACGTCGGCGAGGACCGCGAGCGTCTCGCGGTCGAGGGCGGACTTGGTTGCGGCCCGGTCGCTCATCGCGCCTCCTTCTGGTCGCGCCGGGTCTCCACGAGGTGCTCCGCGGAGCGCAGCGCCATCGCGGCGATCGTCGCCGTGGGGTTCATGCCGGACGAGGTCGGCCACACCGACCCGTCGAAGATGAACAGGTTCTCCACGTCGTGGCAGCGGCCCCAGCGGTCGACCACCGAGGTGGCGGGGTCGTCGCCCATCTTGCAGGTGCCGAGGATGTGCCAGCCGGTGGCCTCGATGAACGGCGCGATGATCACGTCGTAGGCGCCGGCGGCCAGGAGCGACTCGCGCGCCCGCTCGCGATGGAAGGCCATCAGGTTCTGCGAGTTCTCGGAGTTCGTGTAGTCGATCTTCGCGCCGGGGATGCCGAACTCGTCCGGGTGCTCGCGGTCGAGCGTCACGGTGTTGGACTCCTCGGGCAGATCCTCGGCGATGATCCCCCACATCGCCGAACGCCCCAGCCGCCGCCGCACCTCGCGGTGGAAGCTCTCGCCCCAGACGGCGTTCTCCTCGCCCCACGGGTAGGAGCGGGTCATCGACAGCGGCCCGCCCGTGGGCTGGAGGCCCCACTTGGCCCCGCGCACGAAGCCGCGCGACTCGTCGGTCTCGTAGAACTCGAGCGAGTGGATGTGCTGGCCCCACACGCCCTGCCAGCTCTCGAGCTCGTCGTCGAACAGGCCGGTGACGGTGCCGAAGGGGTGCAGCATCAGGCGCTTGCCCACCAGCCCCGAGGAGTTGGCGAGGCCGCCGTTGTCGTCGGAGAGGAACAGCAGCCGGGGCGTCCCGATGCCGTTGGCGCAGACGATCGTGATGCCGGCCCGCTGGACGTGCTCGTTGCCGTCGCGCGTCGAGGTACTCGGCGCCCTCGATCAGCCCGTCGCCGTCGCCGAAGCAGGCGCCGGACGCGCGAGCGGATCCGCAGCTCCACGCCCGCCTTCTGGTTGCCGGGCCAGTAGGTGCGGTCCACCGTCGCCTTGGCCCCGTCGGCGCAACCCCACAGACAGGTGGCGCGCTGCACGCAGGGGTTGAGCGCGCCGTAGCGCTCGGTGGCGATCGCGTTCGGACCCGGCCACCAGTGCCAGCCGAGGTCGTTGTGGGCCTTGGCCACGCGGCGGCCCATCGGTGACGAGCGGCACGGGGGGCATCGGCGGTCCCTCGCCCGGCGGAAAGGCGGTGTCGTTGGGGTGGCCGGAGACGCCCCAGTCGCGCTCCACCCGCACGTAGTAGGGCTCGAGCTCCTCGTAGCTGAGCGGCCAGTCGTCGGCCACGCCGTCGAGCGAGCGGACCCGGAAGTCCGAGGGCAGGTTGCGCTGCCAGTGGGCGGCGTACACCACCGAGCCGCCGCCCACGCCGTTCCACATGAGCGCGGTGATGTCGGAATCGGAGTCCTCGATCGGATAGTCGCCCGGCGCGGCGCGCACGTTGGGGTCCCAGGCCCAGTACTGCCCGGAGTCAGCTCGTAGTCGGGATGGCGCGAGCGTGCCTTCTCGTAGTCGGGCCAGTCGCCCTGCTCCAGGCAGACCACCGACATGCCCGCCTCGGACAGGCGCTTGGCCGTCACCGCGCCGGAGGGCCCTGCGCCGATGATCAGGACGTCAGGATCGGACAAGGGATGCGCTCCGTTTGAGGGCCGCGTCCGCAGCGAGCGGGCCGAAGACGAGGCCGAGGATGAGGCCGCCCACGTAGCCGGTGTCCTGCAGTCCGCCCACGTCGGCGCCCGCGGCGAACAGGCCCGGGATCGGCCGCCGTGAGGGTCACGGACCTGTCCGTCGGCGTCCGCCGCCAGCCCGCCGAACGTGAACGTGAGCGTCGGCTGCACCTCGAGCGCCCAGAACGGCGGCTCGCTCAGGCCGCGTTCGGCGAGCATCCCCGCCCCCGCGCCGCTCAGGTCGGCGAGCTGCTCGAGTGTGGCGACGCTCTCGATCCGGGCCCCGGCCGCTCGGGCCAGCTCGAAGCGGTCGACGACCTGGCCGTGGGGGTAGGGGGGACCCACCGCGTGCTCGCGCCGGATGCGCTCGTCGCACAGCAGCAGCGCCCCGGCTGCCGGGCTCGCGAAGGAGGGCCTGGTTGGAGACCTCGTCGCCCCACCTCTCGCAGGTGAAGCGGCTGCCGTCGCTGTTGACCAGCACGCACTCGCGCGAGTGGTACTGCGTGAGGGGGAGGAAGTCCTCGGCCCCGAAGCGGTCCAGCGGGCTGGGCACCAGGTGGCCGTAGAAGCCGTCCATGGGACCGGCCAGCGCCGCCCCGGCGGCGCGTCCCATTCGCAGGCCGTCGCCCGTCGAGCCGGGGTTCGAGCGCACCGGCATCGAGTCCGCCCGGGGGCCGAGGAACTCCCGCACCGCGTCGGGATCCCCCTGAAAGCCGCCGGTGGCCAGAAGCACCGAGCCCGCGGGCTGCTCGGCGCGCTCGGGCCCCAGGGCGGCTCCGCCGACGGCGCCGTCGCCGTCCAACAGCAGGTCCGCCACCTCGGTCTCCGGCGGATCTCGCCACCCGCGTCGACTACGTCGTCAGCCCAGCGGGCCAGCAGCGCGTGGATGTCGATCCGCACTGCCACGCCGAAGCCCATCTGTCCGGTCCAGCGCTCGGAGACCTCCACTCCCGCCTCGCGGGCCAGCTCGACCGCCCCGTCGAACCCCTCGACCAGCACCCGTCCGAGCTCGCGGTCGCCCCGCGGGCAGACCTGCTCGAAGGTGTGCAGGTCGGGGCCGTCCACAGGATCCCCGCCGACAGAGCCCCCGACCCTCCCAGCCGGTCGGACTTCTCCACAACCAGCACCCGCGCGCCCTGCCGCGCCGCGTGCGCGGCGGCCGCCATGCCGGCCACCCCACCGCCGGCCACCAGGAGGTCGGGACCGGCGTCAGCCATCTAGTACGGGTACTCGACCGGCTCGCGCTGCACCCCGATCCAGCGCCGCTCGGTGAACTCCTCCAGGTTGGCCTCGCCGCCGGAGCGGCCGCCCATGCCCGAGCTGCCCATTCCGCCGAACGGAACGTGAGCCTCGTCGAGGCCGGTCGAGTCGTTGACGTGGACCATCCCCGAGCTGCACCCCCTCGGCGAAGGCGAGCCCCCGCGCCGGCGAGCCCGTGTAGATCGCGTTCACGAGGCCGTAGGGCGTGTCGTTGACCAGCGCCAGCGCCTCGTCGTCGTCGTCCACCGCGAGCACCGGCGCCACCGGGCCGAAGATCTCCTCGCTCCAGACAGGCATGTCCGGGGTCACGTCGACCACGACGGTGGGGCGGTAGAAGAGGCCGTCGTAGCTACCGCCCTCGACCACGCGCGCGCCCATCTCGAGCGAGCGCTCGAGCAGATCGTGGGCGCGCTCGACCTGCGTCTCCGAGATCATCGGCCCGAGCCCCACCTCAGCGGTGTTCGGATCGCCCAGCTCGATGCCCTTGGCACGGGCGGCCATGCGCTCGACGTAGTCGTCGAACAGCTTACGCGCGACGATGTGGCGGCCGGCCGTGATGCAGGTCTGGCCCATGTAGTGGAAGGCCGACCACGCGCCGACCATGCTGGCAGCGTCGACGTCGGCGTCGTCGAGCACGACGAAGGCGTTGTTCCCGCCCAGCTCCAGCGACACCCGCTTGAAGTCGCCGGCGCCCTGGATCGCGATCTCGCGACCCACGGCAGAGGAGCCCGTGAAGTGGATCATGTTCACCCCGGGGTGAGCCACGAGCGCCTTGCCGGTCTCGTCGTCGCCCGACAGCGCGTGCAGGATCCCGGGAGGAGCGCCCGCCTCAGCGAACAGCTCGGCGATCAGCAGCCCGCCGGTCAGCGGCGTCTCGGGCGCAGGCTTGAGCACCACCGTGTTGCCGAGCGCGAGCGCCGGCGCGAGCACGCGGAAGCCGAGGACCACCGGGAAGTTCCACGGCGTGATGGCGGCGACGACCCCGACAGGCACGCGCTGGACCAGGCTGAGCTTGCCGGTGTTGTGGGAGGGGAGTACCTCGGCCGTGGCGCGGGATGCGAGGGCCGCCGCCTCGTAGAGCTCGTTCTGAGCCGCGCCCACCTCGTACTCGGCCTTGCCGGGGATGCCCCCGGTCTCGCGCACGATCAGGGTGGCCACCTCCTCCGCCCGCTCCTCGATCAGGCGGGCCACGCGGCGCAGCAGCCCGGCGCGCTCGTCGTAGCCCAGCGCCGCCCAGCCGGGCTGGGCCGCCTGGGCCGACCGCACGGCGCGGTCGACGTCGGCCTCCGAGGCCATTCCCGCCTGCGCCAGCTCCTCACCCGTCGCCTTGTCGGTGACCGGCGAAAGACGCCCGCCCTCCGGCTCCTTGAACTCGCCGTCGACGAAGATCCTGCCGACCCACGGCCGCTCCTGAGCCACGGTGGCCATAGCCGACTCCTCCCTACCCGGTTATCGTTTTCCGTGACGCTAAAGGCGACCGTCTGACGATGTCAAGCGACACGGGTGTAAACGTTTACCACAGGAGCGGGCTGCGGTGACCCGCCCCCGCTCCACGGGCTCGCTCGCCCACGTGGCGAAGGCGGCCGGGGTGTCGATCGCCACCGCCTCGCGGGTGCTCAACGGCTCCTCGCACCCGGTCTCGGAGGCCACCCGCGAACGCGTGTTGGCCGCCGCCGGCGACCTCGGCTACTCCCCGAGCGCCCTCGCGCGCGCGCTGGTCACCCGGCGCAGCAGGATCATCGGCGTGGTGGTGGGCGACATCGTCGACGCCTACTTCGCGGAGATCACGCGCGGCGTGGAGGACGTGGCCGCCCGCGCGGGCTATATGACGATCGTGTGCAACGCCGACCGCCGCACCGAGGTGGAGATCGAGCAGCTCGCGGTGCTGAGCGACTACCACGCCGAGGGTGTCGTGTTCGCCGGGAGCGGCTACATCGACGACCCGCGCGGGCCCGAGCTTGCCACGGCGGTTGAGCGAGCGCGGGAGCGCGGCATACGTGTGGTGGCGCTGGCCATGCGCGACTTCGAAGCACCCCGCATCAGGGCCGACAACCACGGCGCGGCGTTCGACATAACCGACTACGTCCTGTCGCTCGGACACCGCGACGTGGCCTTCATCGGCGGCCCGCCGGCGCTGTACGCGAGCCGCGACCGCGAGCAGGGCTTCAGCGAGGCCATGGCGGCCGGCGGCGGCGGTCCGGGCCGCCTCTACGAGGGTGACTTCTCCTACGAGCGCGGCTACGCGGCCACGTTGCAGATGATCGCCGAGCCCGAGCCGCCCGACGCGATCATCGGGGCCAACGACGAGACCGCGGTGGGTGCGCTGGCCGCGCTGCGCCAGGCGCGCATCGACGTGCCCGGCCGCATCTCGGTGGCCGGGATGACCGACACCCGGACGGCGCGCTTCAGCGACATGACCACGGTGAGCGTGCCGATGTATCAGTTCGGCGCCGCCGCGGCGCAGCGAATCGTGGCCGGCGAGGACCCGCCCGGCGAGACCGTCCTGCCTCACCGCGTGGTCCCGCGCTCGACGACGGCGAGGCGGCGTGTGCCCGCGGGGGCGGGCGGCTAGCAGCGCGACAGGAAGCGTTCGCGAACTGTGGTCATCAGCTCAGCTGTTGGGAGCTCCGCCAGGGCCGGGTTGATCACCTCGACCTCGATCGGGCCGTCGTAGCCGGCCGCATCGACCAGCCCGCGGATGCGCGGGAGGTCGATGACCCCATCGCCCATCATGCCCCGGCCGGCGAGCACGTCTGGGGTGGGCGAGAGCCAGTCGGAGACGTGGTAGCCGGCGATGCGGCCCTCGGCCCGCTCGATCTGCGCGTCGAGCTGGGGGTCCCACCAGACGTGGTAGGCGTCGACCACCACGCCGACGTGGGCGGGGAAGCGCTCGGCCAGCTGAGGGCCTGCGCGAGCGTCACGACCACCGAGCGCTCGGCGACATCATCGGGTGCAGCGGCTCGATGCCGAGGCGCACGCCGGCGTCGACCGCGTGTGGGCCAGCGCCTCGATGCCCGCGAGCGACCTGCGCCGCGCGGCCGCGAGGTCGCCGTCGCGGCGGCGGGCCCGCACACCAGCACCAGCACCTCGGCGCCCAGCTCGGCGGCCTCGTCGACGGCGCGCGCGGTTGTCGGCGTCGCGCTCGCGGCGGCCGCCGCGTCGGCGGCGGGAAGAAGCCGCCACGGCACAGGCTCGACACCCGCAGGCCAGCGTCGCGGATCAGCTCGCGCCGCTGACCCCGGCTCGACGAGCTTGTGGCGCCACGGCGCCGACCACCCGATCCCGGCCTCGGCGCAGGCCTCGACGGCCTCCGGGAGGTCGAGCTGGTCGGCGGTGATCTGGTTGAAGCTGAGCGGACAGGTCGGCCGGGTCGATGCTCACGGCCGAACCCCGGCCACGGCGAGCAGCTGCCGCATGCGCTGCGCCGCCAGCTCGGGATCGGCGAGCAGCCCGGCGCCGTCGGCCAGCCGGAAGAGCTCGGCCAGGTGGGTCAGCGTGCGCGCGCTCTGCAGTCCGCCCACCATGCGGAATCCGTCCTGGTGGCCGTTCAGCCAGGCCAGGAAGACGATGCCGGTCTTGTAGTGCGGGTGGGCGAGCGCGAACAGCGTGCGGGACAGCGGCACCGTCGGCGCGAGCACGCGTCGAACGGTCCGCGTCGCCGGCGTCGAGCGCCCGCGAGCGCGCCGCCGCAGCGGGCGCGATCGCGTCGAAGACGCCGAGCAGCGCGTGGCTGCCGTCGCCGCGATCAGCTCGGGATAGTTGTAGTCGTCACCGGTGTAGAGGCGCACGCCGGCGGGCAGCCGTCGCGCAGGCGACCTCGCGCTCGTCGTCGAGCAGCGAGACCTTGATCCCGTCGATCCTCTCGGCGTGGTCGGCGATGAGCTCGAGCACGATCCCGCTGGCCGCGTCGAGATCGTCGTCGCCCCAGTAGCCGGCCAGCGTCGGGTCGAACATCTCGCCGAGCCAGTGCAGGATCACCGGCTCGGCGCTTGCTCGAGCACGCGGTCGTAGCACCGCGCGGTAGTCGTCCGGGCCGCGCGCCGCGGCGGCCAGCGCCCGGCTGGCCATGAGGATCGGCCGCGCGCCCGCGCCTCGACGAAGGCGCATCTGCTCCTCGTAGGCCTCGCGGATGGCTTCGAGCGTGGCCGGGCCGGCGGGGAGCTGGTCGGTGCCCGCGCCGCGCGATCTCGCCGCCGCACGGCCCGCGCCTCGGCGGCCGAGCGGCGGATCAGCTCGCGGCGCCCGTCCCAGTCCGAGGCCCATGCCGCGCTGGGCGGTGTCCATGGCCTCGGCCACCCCGAGCCCCCACGACCAGAGGTGGCGGCGGTAGGCCAGGGTCGCGTCCCAGTCGAGCGCGCCGCGCGACCGAGTCGCCGCGGCCAGCGGGTCGGCGACCACGTGGGCGGCGGCGTAGAACATTCTCGAGCGCAGCGGCTCGCGGGGGCGTTCGAAGTCGCCGGGCGGTCCGGGCATGAAGCGCTCGAGCGTGCCGTCGGCGCGCGGCAGCAGCAGCTCGCCCGCGGCGGCGACGCTCACAGCGTCGAGCTCCGGCACCTCGAGCATGCGGCGCTCGCGCCCGGAGCTGTTCGGCCAGCTCGGCCAGCTGGATCCCCTTGGCGCCCTCGAGCAGATCCCACGGGAACGGCTCGTCGCCGACCACGTGGCGCAGGAACAGCTCCCACTGGATCTTGAAGCCGTTGTCGTAGTCGGCCTCGTCGGGCATCTCCAGCCAGCCGGCGCGGAAGTCGAGCGGGTCCGGGATGTCCGGGTTCCAGAGCGCGCGCGGGTGGCGCCGCGGGCTGGACCCGGCAGCCGCGCAGGCCGGCGACGGCGCTGCCCTCCGTGCCGTCGACCTGGAACTCCACCAGCTCGTCGCGGTTACGCGCACGCACCACGACGAGTTGATCTGGCCACGATGCCGCCCTCCAGCTCGAAGATCGCGTAGGCGGCGTCCTCGGCCGTGGCCGGATAGGGCTCGCCCCCTCGTCCGCGCGCTCGGGATGTGGGTCGCGCCGAGCGCGTGAACACCGTCCGCACCGGCGCGAACAGGTCGTCGAGCACGTAGCGCCAGTGGGGGAACATGTCGACGACGATTCCGCCGCCGTCCTCGGAGCGGTAGTTCCACGAGGGCCGCTGGGCGGCCGGCTCCGGCCCCTCGAAGACCCAGTATCCGAACTCGCCGCGCACGGAGAGGATGCGCCCGAAGAAGCCGCCGTCGCGGAGCACCCGCAGCTTGCGCAGCCCGGGAGGAAGAGCTTGTCCTGCACCACCCCGTTCCTGACACCGGCCTCCCGCGCGTGGCGCGCGAGTCCAGCGCGCCGTCGAGGTCGGGCGCCGTCGGCTTCTCGCAGTACACGTGCTTGCCGGCGGCGATCGCCTTCTCCATTCCCTCGGCGCGAGCGGCTGTCGCCGCGCGTCGAAATAGATCTCGCAGATCGGATCGGCGAGAGCCTCGTCCAGGTCGGTGGTGAAGCGCTCGAGGCCGTGCTCAGCGGCCAGCGCGCGGAGCTTCGGCTCGCTCCGCCCGACCAGCACCGGCTCGGGCCAGATCGCGGGCCCACCGGGGACGCGGACGCCCCCCTGCCGCGAATGGCCAGGATCGAGCGCACGAGATGCTGGTGGTGCCCATGCGCCCGGTCACGCCGTTCATGGCGATCCCGATGGTGCGCAGGCCGTCCTCGCGAGCGCCCGCCGGGGGAGCGGTGGCCTCAGTGTTCACGGGCTCGGCAAACGTTTACCGCCACTCCTGCGACAGGCTAGCCCGACGCGCGACGGGCTGTCAAGCGCCTGGTGAAGTCACGACGGCGCGACTTGACCACCGTATCGGGGGCAAATCCACGCCGGCGCGAGTTTCCGCCCGGTGGCGCACGGAGTGGATTCGCTCCGTCGATGGTTCCCCCGCGGCTGGGGGCCCTCTAGCGGGCCGGCGACACCGCGCGGCCAGCACATCGATCTCGCGCCCGATGCCATCGGCGATCAGATCGAGGCCGTCAATGGCGTCGGGATCGGCGCACAGGCCGAACGAGATCCGTCCGGCCGCCGAGACGACCGCCACCCGCAGTGCGTGATTCTGCGCGATCTCCGCGAGCGAGTGCAGCTCGAGCAGCGGCGCGCCCAACACGCGTCTGCGCACCTGCGCGGCCCGGGTACGTTCGAGACGTTGAGCGTGAAGACGCGCGGGCTCATCGCCCAGCGCTCGGCATGGCGCTTGAGCGAGCTCGACAGGTGCGAGAGGTCGCGAAAGAAGTCGTCGAGTGCCTGAGCGTCGTGGTGCGCTTGCACTCTCGCGTCTCGCGCGCCACGCGCGACCAGGCGCTCGAGCGGGTCCGCCTGCTCGAGCGGGAGGTCCACGACCATGAACGAGTCGCGGTTCGCGGCGTCGGGCTCCCCGGGCTGATGGAGGCTGACCGGAACCTTCACGCGGAGTCCCGCGGCGGGCGCGCCGAGCGCCGCGAGCCAGCCCCGCAGCCCGCCGCCCACCGCGCGAAGCACCACGTCATTGACGGTCGCGCGCGCGGGCGCGGCGTGGCCGATCTGCCTCATGTCCTCGAGCGACGCGTCGACGAACGCGACCTCGCGGCGACGCCGACCGGCCGGTCGAGCGGCGAACGTGTGGCGCGCCGCCCAAGCTCCCGACTCAGGGTCCTCGCAGCTTTACGCGTGCCGGCACTCGGGGGCCGCCTGCGGTCGCTTCCGCGCGGCGCGGTTCACCGGCGTGTCCTCTCCGCCGGCTCAAGAACAGCTGCTCGCGCCATCCGCATCGCGGTCATCCCGTCGGCGATTCGCGTGATGGATGCGCCACACGATCCCCGTGCGCCCCCCGGCAAGCGGCGACACGACCTCCATCGGCCAGAGCGGGCACTCCCGATTGAGGGGCGTGGCCATCATCTTGCCCACCATCCGCCGGAGGCCGCCTCGTCGAGCGCCCCTCGCCCGACCACATGCCGGTCGAGCGAGAAGCGCGGGTCCTCGACCCAGGCGGGCGGCCCCGGGCCCGAATCCAGCCGATGCGTAGCCGCGGCGTCGCGTGAGCCGCTCCTCGACATGCCCGCGGACCTGGTCCGCGGTGCGCACGCCATCGATGACGATCACCTTGCACGTGTGCCCGCGAATCGTTCCGGATTCGAGGCGAGGATGCGCGCGTCCGCCGCGCTGAGGAGCTCGCGGGACACCTAGCCGCAGGAGCCGGGGGCCGAGGCGTCGAACCTCGGACCGCCGGCGCCCGTGCCCCAGCAGGTGTCGGTCGGGCTCGCCGGGCGGGCGTAGGGGTGCTGGTCGACCTGCACCGAAGGCCTCGGCTCGCCCACCGTCGACGGCGACGGCGCGCCGAACCGGCGCAGGGTCCCGGCCCCGGCCGCGCGGACCGCGCGGCTGGGCAGACGGCCGTCGTTCAGTCGCTTGATCCGGTAGCTCATCGTGCGTGGCCTCGCGGGGCGGTGCGTGCGCGCCCCCCCCCGTGGACGAAGTAGACCACGATGCGCGGCACCCACGCAACAGCGCGGTCAGGAGCCGGGCTCGTGCAGCGCGAGCGTCGCCTCGCGTGCCGAACGGATGCGGTCCAGGGTCTCGAGGTCGCGCTCGCAGGCGGATCGATCGTGATCCCGCGACGGGTGTCCCAGCGCCGGGCCACCTCCGCCGGCGGCTCGCCCGACGGCAGCCCGCCGCCTGGGCGGCGGCGCCCAGGGCCACCAGCTCCTCGGCGCTCGGGCACGAGCACCGGGCGGCCGGACAGGCGGGCGACGACGCGCTGCCAGACCGCGCCCCGGGCGCCGCCGCCCACGAGCAGGATCGGCGCGCCTCGGGGTCGAGCCCCGAGCCCTGGTCGGCGAGCCGGTCGAGCGCCTCGACCAGCGAAGCGGCGGCCCCTTCGTAGGCGGCGAGCAGGATCTCCTCGCGCGAGGTGCGTGGCGCAGGCCGGCCACCATGCCGGCGGCTCGCGGCAGGTTCGGCGTGCGCTCGCCGTCGAGGTAGGGCAGCACCACCACCTCGGTCCGCTCGGCCGCCGCCTCGCGGTCGAGGCCGAGCCACTCGGCGAACCGGTCGACGGCCAGCGTGGCGTTCAGCGTGGCGGCGAGCGGGAGGAAGCGCGCCGCCGGCGTCGGCGAAGCCGGCCACCGTCCCGGTCGGATCGACGGCACGCTCGTCCATCACCGCGTAGGCGGTCCCGGAGGTGCCGAGGCTCACCACCGGCTCGCCCGGGCGGCGCCGAGCCCGAGCGCGGCGCCCATGTTGTCGCCGGTGCCGGGGCCCACGAGCGCCCCCTCGGCCAGCCCGAGCTGCTCGGCCGCGCCGCTCGACCTCGCCGGCGGGCTCGCGCGGGCCCGAGCACCTCGGGCAGCAGCGCGGGTCGAGCTCGAGCAGGTCGAGCACCTCGCCGGCGTAGCTCTCGTCGCGGGTCGACCACCAGGCGGTGCCCGACGCGTCGCCGCGATCCGTGACGCCGCGGCCGCAGAGCCGCTCGGTGACGAAGTCGTGCGGCAGGCGCACCGCGCGCGCGGCGGCGGCCCCCTCGGGCTCGTGCCGGCGCAGCCAGGCCCAGCGCGTGGCGGTGAACGAGGGCACGGGCACCACCCCGATCCCTCGGCCCACGCCACGACGCCCGCCGAGCGGAGCGTCAGCTCGGCGGCCTCGGCCGCCGAGCGGGTGTCGTTCCAGAGGATCGCGGGGCGCAGCGGCCGCCCGTCGGCGTCGAGCGCGACGAGCCCGTGCTGCTGGCCGGCGACGGCGATCGCGCGCACCTCGCCGGCGCGGCCGGTCTCCGCGAGCGCGGTGCCGCAGCGCGTCCCACCACTGCTCGGGATCGGTCTCCCGCGCCCCGTCGGCTGCCGGTGACGTCGTGGGGCGCGCGCCCGTCGGCCACGACCTCGCCCGTCCGTCGGCGTCCACGACCAGCACCTTGGTGGCCTGCGTCGAGCAGTCCACCCCGCAGCGGGCTCAGGTTCCCCCGATCATTGACCCGCGACAAGGCGCAACTTACGTTTATGCGCGCCGACTAATTGCAACCCGAAGAGGATGGCCGCAACCAGCAGAGGAAGCCGCAGCTCACGCCGCGTCCGGAGCACAGGTTCACCTTCGGGCTGTGGACCGTGGGTCACAAGGGCAACGACCCCTTCGGCGAGCCCACCCGGCCCGGTCTTCACCCACCCGAGACCGTGCGCCGCCTGGCCGACCTGGGCGCCTACGGCGTCTGCTTCCACGACAACGACCTGATCCCGATCGGCGCGAGCGCGGGCGACCGGCGAGCGGATCCTGGAGCGACTTCCGCAAGGCGCTCGACGAGACCGGCATGAAGGTCTCGATGGCCACCACCAACCTCTTCTTCGACCCGGTCTTCAAGGACGGCGCCTTCACCTCCAACGACCGCGAGGTTCGCCGCTTCGCGCTGCAGAAGATGCTGCGGGCGATCGACCTGGCTGCCGAGCTGGGCGCGCCGATCTTCGTGTTCTGGGGAGGGCGCGAAGGCGTCGAGGCCGACGCCGCCAAGCCGGCCCGCGACGCGCTTGAGCGCTACCGCGAGGCGCGTCGACTTCCCTGCGACTACGTGCTCGACCGCGGCTACGACATGCGCTTCGCGATCGAGCCGAAGCCCAACGAGCCGCGCGGCGACATCTTCCTGCCGACGGTCGGCCACGCGCTCGCCTTCATCGAGAAGCTCGGCCACCCCGAGATGGTCGGCGTGAACCCCGAGGTGGCGCACGAGACGATGGCCGGGCTCTCCTTCCTGCACGCGGTGGCCCAGGCGCTGTGGGCGGACAAGCTCTTCCACATCGACCTCAACGGCCAGCGCATCGGCCGCTACGACCAGGACTTCCGCTTCGGCGCCGTTGGGCTCAAGGACGAGTTGTTCCTCGTCAAGCTGCTCGAGGACTCCGGCTACGACGGCGTGCGCCACTTCGACGCGCGGCCGCTTCGGGTCGAGAACGAGGAGGGCATCTGGGACTTCGCCGCCGGCTGCATGCGCACCTATCTCGCGCTGAAGGACGACCGCGGCGCGGATGAACGCCGACGCCGAGATCGCCGCCGCGCTCGAGGCCGCGAAGGTGCCCGAGCTCGCCCTCGACACGATCGGTCCCTACTCCAAGGACGCCGCCGAAGCGCTTCTGGCCGAGCAGCACGACCTCGAGGCTCTGCGCGCGCGCGAGTGCTTCAACGAGCGGCTCGACCAGCTCGTGGTGGACCTGCTGCTCGGCCTGCGATGAAGCCGGCCGACCCGCGCGACGTGCGCCGCCACAATCTCAGCCTCGTGCTGGGCGAGGTGGCGCGAGCGCCCGACGTCGCGGTCCGCGCTGGCCGCCGAAACCGGGCTGAACAAGAGCACCGTCTCCAGCCTCGTGTCCGAGCTCTGCGACCTCGGGCTCCTGCGCGACTCGGGACAGGAGCGCTCCGGGGCGGTGGGCCGCCCGCCCCAGAATGTCGAGCTCGATCCGGAGGGGCCGTGCGTCCTCGGCCTCGAGATAAACGTCGACTACCTCGCGGTGTGGGCCACGGACCTGGGCGGCGCGGTTCTGCACCGCTCGTTCACCGCCAACGACAACCGCGACGCGCCCGAGACCGTGGCCGCCCGGCTCGAGCGGCTCGCCCGGGAGGCACTCGACGAGCCCTTCGCGCGCGGCCGGCGCCCGGTGGCCTCGGCGGTCGCGGTGCCCGGAATCGTCGGCCACTCCGGCGACGTGGTGGTGGCACCGAACCTGCGCTGGGAGGGGGTGCCCCTTGCAGGGATGCTCGGCGGCGAGTTCGGCCCGCTGACCGTCGAGAACGAGGCCAACCTCGGCGCGCTGGCCGAGCTGACCGAGGGCGCCGGCCGCGGGCTCGCCGACTTCGTCTATCTGTCCGCCGAGGTGGGGATCGGCGCGGGCATCGTCCTCGGCGGAGAGCTGTTCCGGGGCGCCCACGGCTTCGGCGGCGAGATCGGCCATCTGACCATCGATCCCTACGGCCCACCCTGCCCGTGCGGGTCGCGCGGCTGCCTGGAGCGGCTCGCGGGCCAGGACGCCCTGCTGAGGCTGGCCGGGTGGGATTCGCGCGTACGCGGGCCGGGGCCGCGCCCGGAGTGGCCGGGGGCGATGCTCGCCGACTCCGCCGGCGCCGGTCATCCCAAGACGTTGGAGGCGCTCAGCCAGGTGGGCCACACGCTCGGCATCGCCGCGGCGGCCGTGGTCAACCTGCTCAACCCGCAGGCGCTGCTACTCGGCGGGTACTTCGCGCCCGTCACGAGATGGCTGCGCGAGCCGATCGAGGCCGAGCTCCACCGCCGCCTCCTGGCGGGCGACGGCTCGGGCTGCCAGGTGCTCGAAGCCCATCTCAGCGGTGAGGCCGCGGTTCGCGGGGCCGCGGCCGCGGCGCGCCGGAGGGTGCTCGCCGATCCGCTCGGTTACGCGGCGCAGCATCAGTCCCGGTATCGAACCTCCTCGCGCCCGCCACCCTCGGCGGAGCGCAGGATGGCGTCGCATACCTCGGCGCAGCGGTAGCCGTCCTCGAACGTCGCTCCGTGGGGCGCCACGTCGGAGTCGTCGCGGATCGCCGTGAGCAGGTGGTGCAGCTCGTGCACGAAGCTGTGCTCCCAGCCGATCATGTGGCCGTGGGGCCACCACCACTCCCAGAAGGGGTGGTCGGCCTCGGACACCAGGACGTTGCGGAAGCCCTGGGCCGACTCCGCCGGGCTCCGAGCCGGCGATGTGGACCTGCAGCTCGTTCAGCCGCTCGAGGTCGAAGGCGATCGACCCCTTGGAGCCGTTGATCTCCCAGGTGAGGGCGTTCTTGCGCCCGGTGGCGAAGCGCGTGGCCTCGATCGTGCCCGACCGCGCCGCTCTAGAAGGCCACGCCGCCTCGAACGCGTCGTCCACCTCGCGTCCCGGGCTTGAAGGTCGCGGTGGTTCCCGCGACCGACTCGATCTCGCCGACCAGATAGCGCGCCAGGTCGATCACGTGCGCGCCGAGGTCGCCGAGCGCTCCCGAGCCGGCCAGCGCCTTGTCGAAGCGCCAGACCTCGTCGTCGATCGTGCCCCACTCCTGGAGGTAGGAGCCGCGGAAGTGGGTGATCTCGCCGAGGTCGCCCGCCTCGATCATCTCCCGCGCGAGCCGAACTGCCGGCACGAAGCGGTAGTTGAACGCGCACATGTGCTTGACGCCGGCGGCGTCCACCCGCTTCCAGGCCTCGTACGACTCGGCGGCGTCGCGGCCGAGCGGCTTCTCGCAGATCACGTGCTTGCCCGCCTCGGCGGCCGCGATCGACGGCTCGGTGTGGAGGTTGTTCGGCCCCGAGTTGTCGAACAGGCCGATGCGCTCGTCGGCGACCAGCGCCTGCCAGTCGGTCACGTAGCCCTCGAAGCCGTAGCGCGCGGCGGCCTCGCTCACCGCCTCCTCGTTGCGGCCCGGCGATCGCCACCAGCTGTGGCATCAGCGGCGGCGGCCAGGTCATGTAGGCGAGCTTCTTGTAGGCGTTCGAATGGGCCTTGCCCATGAACGCGTAGCCGAGCATCCCCACGCCGATCGGTCTGCACCTCGGCGCCGCCGCCCGCGGCGCCCATGGTCACGAAGCCGACCTTCTCCTCGGCCATGCCTCAGGACTCCTGAGCAAAGGCGGCGTCGAAGGCCACCGACGACGGGGCGAAGTCGGTGCTGCGCACGAACGCGAGCGCGTCGGGCGCGCCCCAGTCGCGGTCCATCCCCGAGTCCTCCCACTCGATCGACAGCGGGCCGTCGTAGCCGATCCGGTTGAGCACCCGGAACAGGTCCTCGAAGTCGACGTCGCCGTGCCCGGGCGAGACGAACGTCCAGCCGCGCTCGGGCTCGCCGAAGTCGATGTGCGAGCCGAGGATCGAGCGGCGGCCGTTCAGCCGCTTGATCGAGTCCTTGACGTGCACGTGGTAGACGCGGTCGGCGAACTCCTCGACGAACTCGGCCGAGTCGAGGAACTGGTGGGCGAAGTGCGAGGGATCGAAGTTGATCCCGAAGCCCTCGCGGTGGCCGATCGCCTCGAGCGCCTTGTGCGTGGTGGGGAAGTCGTAGGCGATCTCGGTGGGGTGCACCTCGAGCGCGAAGCGCACGCCCTCCTGGTCGAACACGTCGATGATCGGGTTCCAGCGCTCGGCGAACTCCTCGTAGCCGCGCTCGACCGCGTCCCAGTCGTTGGGCGGGAACGAGTAGAGCATGTGCCAGATCGGCGAGCCGGTGAAGCCGGTCACGACCTGGACACCCAGCCGCGCCGCCGCCCGGGCGGTGTCCTTCATCTTCTCCGCGGCGCGCCGGCGCACGCCCTCCGGGTCGCCGTCGCCCCAGACATCCTCGGGAAGCACGCCCTGGTGGCGCGAGTCGATCGGGTCGCACACCGCCTGGCCGACCAGGTGGGTGCCGATCGCCCAGCAGTCGAGCCCGTTGCGCTCGAGCAGCTCGCGCTTGGCGCGCACGTAGCCCTCGTCGGCGAGCGCTTCGTCGACCTCGAAGTGGTCGCCCCAGCAGGCCAGCTCGAGGCCGTCGAAGTTCCACTCACCGCACTTCGCGGCCAGCTCCTCCAGTGGCAGGTCGGCCCACTGGCCGGTGAACAATGTGACTGGTCTGGGCATCGGGTTGTCCTTCCTCAGTTCGCGGGGACGATTTCATCGGCCACCTCGATCGAGACGCCGGCGCTGCGGTAGCGCTCGATGTCGAAGGTGGGGAGGCCGCTGTCGACGATCAGGAGATCGAGCTCCTCGGGACGGCAGATGGTGAGCAGCGAGTGACGGCCGAACTTCGACGAGTCGACCAGGGCCACGCTGCGGGTTGCGTTGCGCCTGCGCGGCGTTGATCACGTCCGCCAGCGGGCGGCGCGAGGTGGTGAGGCCCTGGTCGAGCGTCACCCCGGCGGCGGACAGGAAGGCCACGTCCATTCGCAGCTCGGCCAGGAACTCGATCGCCCAGCGCCCGGCTATCAGCCGCATGTGCTGGTCCACCTCGCCGGGCACGACGATCACGTGGAGCGGGTCCGAGGTGATCTCGAAGGCGATCGCGGGCGAGTTGGTGACCACGGTCAGCGGGCCGGGCGGGTTCTCCGCGAGCGCCGCGCGCGAGCGCCAGTCCGGTCGACGACGCGTCGATGTAGATGGTGGCGTTGGCGTCCACGAGCCGCGCCGCTCGCGCGGCGATCGCGTCCTTGGCCGCGCCGGCCTGGCGCACGCGCTTCTCCCAGTCGGTCTCGATGCGCTCGTCCGGGCTTCCGTCCAGGCGGCGCGCGCCCCCGTGAACCCGCTCGATCAGGCCCTCGTCCGACAGCTCGGCGAGGTCACGGTGCACGGTGATCGCCGAGACGTCGTGGTCGCGGGCCAGCTCCGCCACCGACACGCCGCCCTCGCGGCGGATCCGCTCCAGGATCTGCGCCCGGCGCAGCGCGGGTGGCACCGTGGACTTCAAACGCGGTCCTCGAACTCCCGCCGCTTGATCTCGGTCGTGAGCGGGCGGAACTCGTCGATGGCCGCCACGAGGTGGTCGGCGAAGCGCTCGAACGCCTCCTCGCCCTTCTCCGCGGTGGCCGTCATCGGGTTACCGATCACGCCCGTACGCGAGAACTCGTTGTGGTCCATCGGGAACACGAAGTACTGGTAGCCCTGGAACGCCACGTCGGGAGCGCCGTCCTGCTTGATGAAGCTCTGCGGCAGCCACTCCGGCACCTGTGCCCGGTCGTTCAGCGGCCCGCTCCATGTGTACGAGCGCCGCGTTGTGAGCGAGCACCTGTGAGGTCTCGAGCTCCGAGGCGTGCCAGCCCGGCGTCTCGTCCGGCGGGTTCTCGAGCAGCCCGTCGAGCATGCCGATGTAGCGCTCGGCGTAGGGCTTGTAGAGCCCGACGATCGCCCCGGTCTCGTACTTGATCCGCCGCAGCAGCGGATCGATCACCTTGGTGTTCGAGCCGTGCCCGTTGACGAAGATCAGCTTGTTCCAGCCGTGGTGGATCAGCGAGCGGGCGATGTCGTACCAGGCCTCGACCACCGTGGACGTGCGGAAGGTGATCGTGCCCACGCCGGTCTCCGGCTCGCGCATGTGCTGTGGCGAGTAGCCCGCCCAGAAGGGCGGGGCGTAGGGCACGTCGGCCTTCTCGGCGGCCCGCCGCGAGACCTCGAGGGCGGTGATCGTGTCCGTGCCGAGCGGCAGGTGCGCCCCGTGCTGCTCGCACGAGCCGATCGGGATCAGCACGATGTCCGAGCGCTCCTGGAACCACTGGATGTCGGGCGGCGCGAGGTCGAGCAGGCAGTTCGACACGGGGCGGACTCAGGCATTCAGCGGCTCCTTCACCAGCGACAGGTAGCGGGCGACGGTCAGGTCGGCGAAGTCGGGGTCGTCCACGTGAGCGTCGACCTCCTCGAAGGCGATGGACGGGGGCAGCGCGTCGCGCAGCGCGTCGATGAAGGCGCGGTCGGCCTCGGGGTCCCACAGGTCCCCGCCCTCCACGTCGGCGAGCGAGAAGCCGCGCGTGGGGCACAGCACCTCGACCGGCCCGCGGGCCGCCGACGAGCCGCGAGGCCACCACCCGGCCGAGCTCGGCCTCCTCCTCGGCGGTCAGCCGCACGAGCGTGGCCACGGGGTTGTGGAAGTAGCTGCTTGCGCTCGCGGTAGCGCTCGGGCAGCTCGTGAGCGCGGCCCCTGGTTGAAGAAGTCCACGCAGCCCGGCACCACCAGCTGGGGCAGCCCGCGGGCCCCCGGCCACGGTCAGCCGCGACGGCCCCGTGGCGTGGATGCCCGTGGGGTGCATCGCGTTGGCCAGCTCGGAGAGCGTGAAGTCGATCACCCCGGAGATGGCGCCCGCCTCGATCAGCCGCTCCATCGCCGGGCCGCCCACGCCGTTGGCGTGGAAGACCACCGGCGCCTGGCCCGCCGCCTCGAGCTGCGGGCAGCATCCGCATCACCGCCGGGGTGGTGTGGCCGAGCATGGTGATGCCAACGCAGTGCTCGCCCAGGCTCTCCACGGGCCGGCCCGCATAGCGAGCCATTCCCACCACGGCCGCGGCGGCGTTGTCGAACACGGCGCGCGAGATCGGGTTGATCCCGAGGATGTCGGTGACCGAGTGCATGACGAGGGTGTCGCCCTCGCCGACGAACGGGCCGAAGGGCGGCGCCCGGAGGCACTCGGCGACACGATCAGCTTGGGCACGCCCACCGGCAGGCCGGCGACGGCGGCGGCGCCCAGCAGGGCGCCCTCGGCGCCCCCGAGGCACAGCACGCCGTCGAGCCGCCCCTCCTCCCACAGCCGGTCGACCACCGCCCGCACACCGTCGCTGCATCTGCTCGACGGCCGCGCCGCGCGAACCGCCGCACGCACGGCGTCGAGCTCGCTCCCGGCGGCGCGGGCGACCTCGGCGCGCGACACATCGGGCTCACAGCCTGCGGGCTCGCCCAGGATGCCGGAGTCGATCACCACCGTCGCGCCGCCGAGCGCGCGCATCCGGTCGCGCACGTAGGCCACCTCCTCGCCCTTCGTGTCGAGGGTGCCTACCAGCGCGATCCGTGCGGCGTTTCGCTCAAACGGCCTGACCCACCGACTCGGCCGCCTTCTTCAGCCGGTCGATCGAGTCCTGCGTGTACTGGTCGTACAGGTGCGCGGGCACGGTGCCGGTGCCGTGGTCGCGCAGGAACTGCTCCATGCCCTGGGAGCCCTCGCTCTCCGAGGCGTCGGTGATCTCGGTGCGATCGGAGATGCGGCTGCGATCGACCGTGGCCACGAACTCCACCGTCACGCAGCCGTCGTAGCCCACCTCGTCCAGGGTCTGCATGAGCTTCTCCCAGTCGAGCGCTCCCTGGCCGCAGGGCATGCGGTTGTTGTCGGCGACGTGGAAGTCCACGAGCTTGTCGCCGGCGCTCCTGATCGCCTCGGGCCCAGTCGGCTTCCTCGATGTTCATGTGGAAGATGTCGAGGCTCACGCCGCAGTTGCCGCCCACGTCCTCGGCGAGCGCCAGGGCCTGGTCGGCGCGGTTGAGGAAATAGGTCTCGAAGCGGTTGAGCGGCTCGAGCCCGATCCGCACCCCGTTCTCCTCACGCGTGAGCCTGGCACTCCTTGAGGGCCTCGACCGCCCAGCTTCCACTCGTCTTCGGGCGAGCCCATCGGCACGACCTTGCCCGACCGTGGAGGGGACGATCGTGATGATGTCGCCGCCCCACTCGGCGATCTGGCTCATCGTGTCCTTGACGTAGTCGATCGAGCCGCGGCGCACGTAGGCGTCCTCGTGCACGAGGTCCCGGCCACCGGTCATCAGCGTCACCGCGCCCCAGCAGCCCACGCCGTGCTTGTCGATCAGGCCCTTGATCTCGGCGGTGTCCCAGACCGCCGGCTCTCCCGAGATCTCGATCGCGTCGTAGCCGCAGCGGCCCAGACGCTCGATCGTGTCTTCGATCGGCTCCGCGCGCATCCAGTTGTGCATGGCGAACTTCAAGTTGGTTCTCCTCTCCCTCGTTTACGTCTAGAAGCCGAGTTTTCCGGGGTTCATGATCCCGTTGGGATCGAGCGCGGCCTTGATCTGCCGGAGCGTCCCCAGTGCCGCGCCGTGCTGGCGTTGCATGTAGGGGGCGAGCTTCATTCCCACGCCGTGGTGGTCGTTCATGACGCCGCCCGCCGAGAAGGCCGCCTCGAGGCCCTCCTCCCAGATGCGGTCGTGTAACGCCACCGCCTCTGGACCGCCGCCGCCGTCCGGGACCACGAAGCGGGCGTAGATCATCGTGCCCCACGCGTACCAGTGCGAGAAGTGCATCCGCAGCTGCAGATCGCTGTCGGCGAACGGCTCCTTGACCGCCGCGCGCACCGCGTCGTAGACCGCTTCGATCCGGCTGTAGGTGGCGACGACGTCGATCGTTCCCCAGATCGACGGCAGCTCGGGCTGGTGCGGGGGGTGGTAGAAGTCGTAGCGCCGGTCCCACCAGATGCGACCGAGCTCGGCGTCGAGCTCCTCTGCCCCTGCCTCGCGCGCAATCGTCAGGGTGGCGTTTCGCTCGGCCTCGACGATGTTCGCGTCGCCTCCCTCGAAGGCGAGCACCGTGCAGACCCCGTTGAGCTCCTGGTTGACCACCGGCGAGAAGGCCAGCCGAGTGGCCTCGTCGTCGTACATGCGCACCACCGACGGCCGGGCGCCGGCGGCAAGTGCGCGGCGGATCGACTCGACTCCGGAGCCGATCGTGGGGAAGCGCACCGTGGCGAAGGTGCGCGCGACGGGCAGCGGCACGATCTCGAGCGTCAGCCTGGTGATCACGCCGAGCGTGCCCTCGGAGCCGACGAACAGCTGGGTCAGCTCCGGGCCGACGGCGTGCCGAGGCACCTCGACGGTCTCGATCACCTGCCCACCTGCGAGGGCCACCCGCAGGGAGAGCAGCAGGTCCTCGATCTTCCCGTAGCGTGTCGACAGCACGCCCGATCCGCGCGCCGCCACGTAGCCGCCCACGGTGGCCCACTCCGCCGAGGCCGGATAGTGCGGCAGCATGAGCCCGCGCCGGTTGAGCTCCTGTTCGAGCCGGCGTCCGTTGACCCCCGGCTCGCAGGTCACGGTGAGCGAGCGCTCGTCGATCTCGATGATGCGGTCCAGTTGGGTGAGGTCGATGACCACGCCTCCGTGGGTGGGCACGGAGCCGCCCTGCGTCCCAGACCCGCCGCCCCACGCCACCACCGGCACACGCCGGGCGTCGGCGAGCCGGAGCGCGGTGGCCACGCCGCTCTCGTCACGCGGCGTGACCACCAGATCGGGGCGCCCCAGCGGGGTGCCCGCGGCGCTCGCATGGAGGGCCATCCAGTAGGTGTCGGCGGTGTAGGCGTCGAGCCGCTCCGGGAGGGAGCTCACCGCGCTCTCGCCCAACTCGGCGGCGAGCTCCGAGCGGAGCGCGTCAACCGTGACCGGATCGACTCCAGCCGTGCCGTACTCGGTTGACAGCGGACTACCCGGCGTCACGCAACTCCTTCTTAAGGTTGCTTAACAAAAGCCGTCATGCCCTTTCAGGACTTGACAACGAACTCTGCATGAGTTTTCAATACGTGTCAAGCATGCGTCTCCCGCTACGACGCGAACGCGACGCCACCGCCGACCCAACCGCAGAGATCCTCTCGGGCTACAAGGACCTCGGGCGTGTGATCGGGGGTGCTGCCGTGCTGCTGGTCATCGGCTGGGTGGTGGCCAAGGGCGCCGGCGACACCAGGCAGCTGGCCACCGTCACGCTCAACGGCATCACCCTGGCCGCCCTCTATTTCGTGGTGGCGAGCGGCTTCACGCTGATCTTCGGGCTCATGCGCATCGTCAACATGGCGCACGGGTCCCTGTATCTGCTCGGCGGATACATCGCCTTCGAGCTCCAGAAGGGACTGTTCGAGAAGGAGACCGAGGGCCTCAACCTGTCGCTCAGCTCGCCGTCCGGGGGCGGCAGCGAGTACGACCTGATCGGCTGGCTGGTGCCGATCATCCTGGCGTCCCTCGCGATCGGGGTCCTCGGCGTGCTGATCCAACAGGTCTTCCTACGCTGGAACCAGGGCCAGGATCTGCGCCAGGCGCTGATCACGATCGCGATATCGGTGATCCTCGCCGATCAGATGCTGGCGCACTTCGGGGGCATCGCCAAGGACATCAAGACGCCCGTGGACTGGCCCGAGAGCGTGACGCTCTTCGGAGTCCAGTATGGGTTCTTCCGACTCGTGATCGTCACCGGGGCGGCCCTCGTGATCGGCATCGGCCTGTGGTGGCTCATCAAGCGCACCCGCTTCGGCCTGATCGTGCGCGCCGGCGTGGATGACCGCGAGATGGTCTCCGCGCTCGGGATCAACATCCCGATCGTGTTCGCGGCGGCCTTCTTCCTCGGCGCGATGCTCGCCGGCATCGGCGGCGGCCTGGGCGGAACGATGATCGCTCTCGAGCCCGGTGAGGACGCCTCCTTCCTCCTCAGCTCCCTGATCGTGGTGATAATCGGTGGCATGGGCAGCCTCGGCGGCGCCGCGATCGGCGCGATCCTGCTCGGGCTGGTGGACGCGTACGCGGACGTGTACCTGGTGTTCGGCGACACCGATCTGACCAACTACTCGATCCTGCTCACGTTCGCGCTGCTCGTGATCGTGCTGGCGGTGCGCCCGCTCGGCCTGTTCGGGAGACCCGCGTGACCGCCCGCGCTGCCGCGCGGGATCGACCCGCTCTCCTTCGCCGTCGTGGCGGTGGCCGCCGTACTGGCGTTGTTCGCGCCGCTGATCTTCTCCGACTTCTTCGTCAGCGTGATCCTGACCAAGGCGCTCTGGCTGGGCGTGGCCGCCGCGAGCCTGATCTTCCTGTCGAGCTACGCCGGGATGGTCTCGCTCGGCCAGGTGGGGCTCTACGCGATCGCCGGCTTTACCATGGCGAATCTGGTGGCCGCTGACGGAGGTCTCGACGCCGCGTGGTCGCCGTGGCTGGCCGTGATTGCGGGAGTCCTCGCGGCCGTGGCCGTGGGCCTCTTCTTCGGCGCCGTGGCCTCCCGCAGCGAGGGCATCTACTTCCTGATGATCACCCTCGCGTTCGGGGTGATGGTCTACTACTTCTTCAGCCAGGTCACCCAGCTGTCGGGCTTCGGCGGCGTCAACAACATCGAGCTGCCCGGCCTGGTGGGCAACCCAACCGAGGATCCCTCGCGCCTGTTCTACGTGACCCTGGCCGCGTCGGTGCTCGTGTACGTGGGGATCCGGTACGTGGCGCGAACGCCCTTCGGGATGACCATGCAGGGCATCCGTGACGAGCCCGCCCGCATGCGTGCGCTGGGTTATAACGTGACGCTGCACCGGACGCTCGCCTTCGCGGCCGGCGCGCTCATCGCAGCCATCGCCGGGATCCTGTCGGTCTGGTACAACCGCCGAATCTCGCCAGGCTCGATCGCGCTCGGGCAGACCATTGACGTGCTCGTCATCGCCGTGATCGGCGGTCTCTACCGCCTCGAAGGGGCCTTCGTCGGCGCACTCTTCTTCGCGCTGCTCGACAACTACTCGCGCGAGTGGACGCCCAGCATCGGCGACGTTCTGGGCCCGGAGCGGTTCAACACCCTGATCGGCATCGTCTTCCTGGTGATCATCCTGATCTCTCCGGGTGGCCTCATGGGCATCTGGGAGAAGGGGAAGGAGCGGTTTACGGGCGCCCTCGGGGGTGGGCGATCCCGAGCTTCGCCGGCGGCGCCCAAGGGCCCGCCGGCGAAGGAGCCGCTGGAGGCCGGGCGGGCGCAGGAGTGAGCAGGAAGCAGGGCTACACCTATCAAGCGAGTCGAGGAGAGTGAGGGCAAGGAATGTTCCGTAGGCACAAAAGGCCGTGGCTGGTGGTGTGCATCGCCGCCATCCTGGCCCTAACGCTCGTTGCCGCCGGCTGCGGCGACGATGATGACGACGACGGGGGCGGCGGCAGCGACACCGCGGCCGACTCCGGCGGAGGGGGCACGATCAAGATCGGCATCCTCTCGGACTGCGAGGGGGCCTTCGGGGCGTTCTACGAGCCTGACATCGCGGGTGCTCAGGTCCCGATGGTCAACCGGGGCGCCAAGGCGAACAACCCGAAGAAGCCGAGCGACGGGATCACCGGCGCGAAGGTCGCCGGCAAGGACATCGAGATCGTCGGCTACGGATGTGCCGACGACACCGCGGACAAGGCGATCGAGGAGACCCGCCGGCTCATGGAGCAGGAGGATGCGGACATCCTCATCGGCCCGCTCTCGGGTGACGAGGGCATCGCGGTGGCCAACTACGCGAAGGAGCACCCGGACCAGACGTTCGTCAACGGGACGTCGGGCGCACAGGACGCGACGCTCAAGGTCCAGGCTCCGAACTTCTTCCGCTACCACACGGATGGAGCGCAGTGGTCGGCGGGCCTGGGTGACTACGCCTTCAACGAACTCGGCTGGAAGACGGCGGCGATCGTCGGCGACGACTACTCGTTCCCCTACACCTCGCTGGCAGGCTTCGTGGCCGAGTTCTGCGCGGTCGGCGGGGACGTCACCAAGCGGGTCTGGCCGCCGCTCGGGGAGAAGGACTACTCGTCCTTCATCTCTCAGATCCCCGATGATGTCGACGGCCTCTACGTGGGCATTGGCGGCTCGGGCCTGATCTCGTTCCTCAAGCAGTACGAGCAGCAGAAGGGGAAGATCGATCCCAAGAAGGTCATGGGCAACGTCTTCTTCGACGATCCGCTCGTGCTCAAGGAGGTCGGGAACCGGCTTGTGGGCGCGGTGACCGCCGGCCCGACGGCCGGTGACTCCACCGAGCCGTCCGCCGAGGCGTACGTGAAGGAGATCGAGGCGGTGTACCCGGAGATCGCTCCGCTCGCCTCCTCGGTGTTCGTCTACAACTACTACAACGCAGCGGAGGCGCTGCTGCAGGGCCTCGAGAACGTCGACGGCAACATCGGCGGCGGGCAGAAGGAGCTGCAGGACTGCGCTGAAGGACATCCAGCTCGACGCGGCCTACGGCCAGATCGAGCTCGACGACAACCGCAAGGCAATCGCCGACAACTACGTGAAGCGCATCGTTGCGGACAAGAACAACGACAAGACCCCGGACGTCCAGACCTTCAGCAAGATCCCTGCTGTGGATCAGACGTTCGGTGGCTTCTTCAGCGCCGAGACTCCCGCGCCGGACCGCGAGAACCCGGCGTGTGAGAAGAAGGACCCGCCCACCGTGGGTGGGCAAGGCCGAAGCGGTCAACTTCGGCGACTGACCGGAGGGCAGTGCACGCAGTAGCGGAAACCACCGACAGCGCCGAGCCGATCCTCCGTCTCCGGGGGGTCGGCCGGCGCTTCGGCGGGGTCCACGCCGTACGCGACGTGAACCTCGAGATCCGGGCCGGCGAGCGCCGGGCCATTCTCGGCCCCAACGGCGCCGGCAAGACCACGCTGTTCAACGTGATCTCCGGAGAGTTCCCGCCCACCGCGGGAACGATCGAGCTGTTCGGTCGTGACGTGACGGTCGAGCCCGGGCGCAAGCGCGCCCGCCTCGGCCTGTCGCGGACCTTTCAGACTTCGAGGCTGTTCCTCGGCATGTCCGTCGAGGACAACCTCTACCTCGCCCTCCTGGGCGTTCGGTCCGGCCACCTGCGCCCGGTGCGCTCGCGCGCCGACACGGAGATGCGTGAACGAGCCCGTGCGATGGCCGAGCGAGTGGGCCTGGAGGGCGCGCTCGACCAGATGGTCGGCGAGCTCTCGCACGGCGAGCAGCGCCAGCTCGAGGTGGGCATGGCACGCGCCACCGACCCGAAGCTGATGATGCTCGACGAACCTGCCGCCGGGCTCTCGCGCGCGGAGCGCGTGCAGCTCACCGAGCTGCTGCGCGAGCTCGACCCGGCGATCACGCTGATCCTCATCGAGCACGACATGGACGTGGCCCTCGGCGTGGCCGGCTGGGTCACGATGATGCACAACGGCAGCGTGTTGGTGGAAGGAACGCCGGACGAGATCCGCGCGAACGAGACCGTCCACGAGCTCTACCTGCGGGGGGGCCCACGGGGGGCAGGCGGCGATGCCTGACCTGCCGCTGCTCGAGGTCGAGGGGCTGAACGGCTACTACGGCAGCGCCCACGTGCTCCAGGGCGTGAGCTTCACGATGGAAGACGACCCGGTGGCCGTGATCGGGCGAAACGGAATGGGTAAGTCAACTCTGTGCGCGGCCTTGACCGGACTGCTCCCGAAGGTGGACGGCTCGATCCGGTTCGGAGGCCGCGAGCTGCTCGGGACGCCGGCGTACAAGATCGCCGCGGCCGGAATCGGCTTCGTGCCGCAGGGCCGGCGCCTGTTCCCCTCGCTGAGCGTGGACGAGCACATGCGCCTGGTGGCCGGGCGCTCCAACGACAAGCGCTGGACGCCGGATGCCGTCTACGAGCTGTTCCCGCGGCTGGCCGAGCGCAAGCGAAACGGCGCCGCGCAGCTGTCGGGCGGCGAGCAGCAGATGCTCGCCATCGCCCGCGCGCTCCTGTTGAACCCCAAGCTGCTGATCATGGACGAGCCCTCCGAGGGACTGGCGCCCGCCGTGGTCGAGACCCTGATCGAGGCGATCAGAGGCCTGGCAGAGGAAGGCACGGCGCTGCTCGTGGTCGAGCAGAAGCTCGGCGTGGCCACGGCCCTGGCCGATCGGCAACTGGTGATGGTCGGGGGGCAGATCGCCGCCGAGACCACCGCAGAGGAGCTCGAGAACGACCCCGACGCGCAGCGCCGCTACCTGGGCGTTGAGCCGCTGGCCAAGGAGGGATGAGAATGGAAGCCGTGGACGCACGGAGCCGGCCCGTCCAGTCGTTCGACTGGGGCGTGATCAAGTGGTTCGTGACCCCCGACGACACGGAGGGCGCGAATCTCACGTTCGGCGAGGTCGTGCTGCTGCCGGGCAAGGGACACGATCGCCACAACCATCCCGAGTCCGAGGAGATCCTCTACGTCCTCGCGGGCGAGGGTGAGCAGATGCTCGACGACGGGGGTGAGAACAGCTTCCCGATCGCGGCGGGAGACACGATCTACGTGCCGACCGGCATGTTCCACTCCACGGTCAACACCGGCTGGCAGCCCCTGCGGCTGCTCGCCCTCTACAACCCGGGCGGCGCCGAGAAGGCTCTACGCGAGCTGCCTGACTTCCGGGAGGGCGACGGGCCCGACTGGGCGCTCCAGGCGTGAGCCCCACCGTCCTGCTGATCGGGACCCTCGACACGAAGGGGGACGAATACGCGTTCCTGCGCGACCGCCTGCGCGAGGCCGGCGTGGACGTGCTCGTGGCGGATGCCGGGACGCTCGACCCGCCGACGATCGAGCCCGACATCAGTCGCGAGGAGCTGGCCGCCGCCGGCGGGGCCGATCTGGCTGCGCTGGCCGAGGCTCGCGACCGGGGCGCGGCCGTGACCGCCATGGCCGGCGCCGCCGCGGCGCTGGCGCGCCGGCTGCACGAGGAGGACCGCATCGACGGGGTGCTGGCAGCCGGCGGCTCGGGCAACACGGCCATCGCCACCCAGGCCATGCAGGCGCTGCCCGTGGGCGTGCCGAAGCTGATGGTGTCGACGATGGCCGCGGGCGACACGCGCGACTACGTGGGCTCGCGGGACGTGACGATGATGGCCTCGGTGGCCGACGTCGCCGGTGTGAATCCCATCTCCGGACGGGTGCTGGCCAACGCCGCGGCCGCCATGGCCGGGATGGTCCAGGCGCCGTCGGCGGGTGTGTCGGAGGAGCGGCCGCTCGTGGGAGCCACCATGTTCGGAGTGACCACGCCATGCGTGACCACCGCGCGCGAGGAACTGGAGCGTCTCGGCTACGAGCCCGTGGTGTTCCACGCGACCGGTGTGGGGGGGAAGTCGATGGAGGGCCTGATGGAGTCGGGTTTCCTGCGCGGGGTGCTCGACGCGACCACCACCGAGCTTTGCGACGACCTCGTCGGCGGCGTCCTGTCGGCGGGCCCGGACCGGCTCGAGATGGCGGGCCGCCTGGGCATTCCCCAGGTGGTGTCGGTGGGCGCGCTCGACATGGTCAACTTCGGCGCGCGCGACAGCGTGCCGCCGGAGTTCGAGCAGCGCAACCTCTACGTGCACAACCCGGTGGTGACGCTCATGCGCACCACCAAGGAGGAGAACGCCGAGCTCGGGCGGCGCATCGCCCGCAAGCTGTCGGCCGCCCGCGGACCGACCGCCCTGTTCGTGCCGCTGCGCGGGGTCTCCGCGATCGATGTGGAGGGCCAGCCCTTCCACGACGCCGATGCCGACGCCGCGCTGTTCGAGGAGCTGCGCGATGTGGGGGACAACGTGGAGCTACACGAGCTCGACATGGACATCAACGACCCGGAGTTTGCCCGCGCGATGGTGGCCAAGCTCGACCAGTTCATGAAGGAGGAAGCGTCGGGATGACCGGCGCCGAGGCGCGCAAGCAGCTGCGCGCGACGATCGACTCCGGCGGCGTGATCATCGGAGCGGGGGCGGGCACCGGGCTGTCGGCCAAGTGCGCGGAGGCGGGCGGCACCGACCTGATCATCATCTACAACTCGGGCCGCTACCGGATGGCGGGACGGGGCTCGCTCGCCGGGCTGATGCCCTACGGCGACGCCAACGCGATCGTCATGGACATGGCCTCAGAGGTGCTGCCGGTGGTGGACCACACGCCGGTGCTCGCCGGCGTGTGCGGCACCGACCCGTTTCGCCTGATCCCGAAGTTCCTCGAGGACGTGCGCGACGCCGGCTTCGCCGGCGTGCAGAACTTCCCGACGGTGGGGCTGATCGACGGCACGTTCCGGGCCAACCTCGAGGAGACCGGGATGGGCTATGACCTGGAGGTCGAGATGATCGCGGCGGCGTCGGAGCTCGGGCTGCTCACGTCGCCGTACGTGTTCGACCCGGAGTCGGCCGAGAAGATGACGCGGGCCGGCGCGGACGTGCTGGTCCCACACATGGGGCTGACCACCAAGGGGACCATCGGCGCTCATACCGCGAAGACGCTCGACGAATGCGTGGACGAGATCCAGGCGATGCGCGACGCCGCGGTGGCCGTGAACCCCGACGTGATCGTGCTCTGCCACGGTGGACCGCTGGCCGAGCCCGAGGACGCGGCCTACGTGCTCGAGCGCACGACCGGCGTGGTCGGGTTCTTCGGAGCGTCGAGCATGGAACGGCTTCCCACCGAAGTCGCCATGACCGAGAACATGAAGCGCTTCAAGGCACTGGCGCCGAGCGCGGCGTAACACCGCCGAGATGTGAAAGAGTGCCCGGCCCCGCGGCTGCTCGCCAGGTGGCCGCTCGGAGAAGAGGAGCCCAGCCAGTGCGCCGTTCGATCGTGGTTGTCCTGTTCAGCCTCGTCGCGTTGGCCGCTGCCACCACGGCGGCGACCGCGGCGCCGGGGGACGTGGCTCGCTACATCATCGCGCCGGGCAACTTCGGCGGCCTGCCGACGAACGAGAACTCGCTCGATCAGCTTCGGCTCTACGACGCGCTCACTCCCAAGCGCGGCCGGGTGACCCGCGCGCGACATCAACCGCCTCTTCCTGCCCGAGAACTTCAAGCCGATCGGCCGGACGCGCGTCGAGCGGACCGGACGCCCCGGCCTGCGTCTCGTCTACGACAGTACGGCGTTCCGCACATCTACGGCCGGACCCGCGCCGACATGGCCTACGGCGCTGGCTGGGCGTCCGCTCGTGACCGCGGCCTTCTGATGACGCTCGCCCGCTGGCCCCGCGCGCGTGGCCGTCGCCGACGTACCCGGGATCGACGCCTTCAGCCTCGTCACGAGCGGTCAGTCGTTCGTCCCGAGCGCTGAGAGCCGAGGCCCTCGTGACCGAGCAGCGGCGCCTGCTCGTGAGGGAGTACGGCGCCAAGGGGCGTCAGATCATCGCCGACGCGCGGGCCTATGCCGAGGGGATCACCGCGTACTTCAGGGCCAACAACATCAATGAGCCGCCGGCAACGGTCAACGACATCCTGGCGGTCACCGCCTTCATCGGCTCGATCTTCGGCGCGGGCGGGGGCGCCGAGGCGGTCAACTCGGATCTGCTGGGCCGGTTGCGCCAGTCGCTCGGACGCCGGCGCGGTCAGGCCGCGTGGGAGGACGTGATGCTCGCGGACGATCCCGAGGCGCCCGCGACGATCGGCCGCCGCTTCGACTACGGCCCGCTCACCGGCGGGAGGGTCAGGGGATCGGTCGTGATCGACCCCGGCTCGATCCAGGAGTTCGATCCCACCGCGGACGCTGGACCCGCCGCCGTGAGCACGGCCGCCGCGCCGCGAGGCCGCCAGGCGTCCAACTGGCTCAACGTGGCCCCCCAGCGCTCGAGGACAGGCAACTCGCTCGCCGTCATGGGGCCGCAGCTGGGCTACTTCTATCCCGCCATCAACTATCAGGTGCATCTACGCGCCCCGGGGATCGACGCCCAGGGAGCCGCCGTGCCGGGCCTCGCCATGTACCTGCTGCTCGGCCGCACGAAGAACTACGCCTGGAGCCTCACCTCGGCCGGCCACGACGTGCGCGACGTGTACGCCGAGGAGCTGTGCGAGCCGTCCGGCGCAGAGCCCACGCGCGCCTCGACGCACTATCGCTACAAGGGCAGGTGCCGGCCGTTCACCGACCACAACGCCGGGCTCCTCGGGGGCGAGCCGCTGCGCTACAAGACAACCGTCCATGGTGGCGTGATTGGCACGGCCACGGTCAGGGGCAGGCCGTACGCCCTGGCGCGCAAGCGCTCGACCTTCGGCCGCGACGCCCTCAATCTGGCCGCGCTGAAGGACCTGACGGAGGGCAAGGGCAACACGCCGCGCCGCTTCTGGCGCGCGGCCAACCAGTTCGGCTTCACCTTCAACTGGGGCTACGCCTCACGCCGGGCGACTTCCTTCTTCAGCTCAGGGCGCCTGCCCGAGCGGGCGCCCGGCCTCGACCGCCGGCTGCCCACGCTCGGCACCGGTGACTACGAGTGGCGCGGCTTCCTGTCCCAGCGCGAGCATCCGCACGCGGTGAGCGGACCTGGCGGGCTGTTGCTCAACTGGAACAACCGCTCGGCGCCCGGGTTCATGCACGGCGACAACGAGCCCTACGGCTCGGTGCAGCGGGTGGAGCTGTTCGACCGCTATCCGCGCAGGGTGACCATCGAGAAGAACGTGGGCGTGATGAACCGGGCGGCCACGGAGGACGTGCGCTCGCCGGTGTGGCCGGTGGTCAGCAGCGTGCTGCGCACGGGGCGGGCTCCGAACCAGCGCGCCGAGCAGGTGGTGGACATCCTCGACGGCTGGGTGCGCCGTGACGCGCCGCGTCTCGACGCGGACGAGAACGGCTTCTACGACAGCCCCGGGCCGACGATCATGGACGAGGCGTGGCGGCCGATCGCCGACGCGGTCATGAGTCCCGTATTCAGCGGCGAACTGCTCGAAGCGCTCAACGACGTCCGGAACCTCCAGAGCCCATCGGGTCACTCCTACGTGGACAAGGACCTGCGCACCCTTCTGAGGCGGCGCGTGCGCGGGCGCTTCAACCTGCGCTATTGCGGAACGGCTCGCCGGCGCGCTGCCGGGCGTCGCTGTGGGCGGCGATCTCGACGACTGCGGACCGGCTCGCCACCGAGCAGAACCAGCCCGATCCGCGCCTGTGGCGCTCGGAGGCGGACCGCACCGACTTCGCGCCCGGCCTGATCCCGACAACGTTCCGGACCACCAACCGGCCGGTCTTCCAGCAGGTGCTGGAGTTCGCCCGGCCGAGGCGCTAGGAGCGGTCCAGCTCGAACCAGGCCGTTGTGCCCTCTCGGTCGTCGACGCCCCAGCGGTCGGCGAGCTGGTCGACGAGGTATAGGCCCCAGCCCGAGCGGCTGTTCTCGTCCGGTTGGCGCCGGTCGGGCTCGAAGCCGCCGCCCTGGTCACGGACCTCGACCCGCACGCGGTCGCTTCCGACGGACATCCGAAGCTCGACTCCCGCAGAGCTGGTCACCTTGGCGTGGCGGACGCTGTTCGTGACCAGTTCGCTTACGAGCAGGGTCAGGTTGGCTTGCACGGTCGGGGCGAGGCCTGGTTCGAGCTCGCGGATCGCCTGCCGCGCGCGCGGGATCGCGTCGGCCGACCCGTCGAGGCGAACGACACGCTTGGTCTCCGGCGCGGTCGGCGGAATGCGAAGCACGAGCAGGGCGATGTCGTCGCGTGGCTGCCCGTTGCCCTCGCCGAGAACCGTGCGGGCCAGCTCGTGCGCGATCTCGGGCGCAGGCTTTCCCGCGCAGGCTGCGAGCGCGGACACCAGCTCGGCCGGCGTGACGATCCGGCTCGGTGCGTGGGCGTCGGTGAGCCCGTCGGTGTAGAGCACGAGCGCGTCGCCGGCTCGCAGCTCGACGGTCGCGTCACCGAGGTCCGGGTCCGGCACGACACCGAGCAGCGTGCCGTGGGGGCCGATCGCCTGCACGGGTCCGTCGGCGCGCAGGATGAGCGGCAGGGGGTGGCCCCCGTTGGAAAGGGTGGCGCGCACGCCGTCGGACCCGTTCGGCTCGAGCCTCGCGAAGGCGACCGAGCAGAACTCGTTGCGTCCGCCGTGGCGCAGCATGGCCTCGTTGAGCAGTCCCAGGGCCCGGCTGGGCCGGGTCTCCCGCACGGCGGCGGCCCGCAGCGTGTGGCGGGCCAGGCCGGTCACGGCGGCCGCCCGGGCACCCTTGCCGCAAACGTCGCCCACCACGACAGTCCAGGAGTCGTCGTCGGCCTGAAAGAGGTCGTAGAAGTCACCGCCCACGACGTGCCGCTCGCCCGCCGGGCGAAAGTCGACCGCTGCCTCGACCCCGGGGATCTCTGGCAGGACCGACGGCAGCAGGCTCTCCTGCAGCGTCTCGGCGATGTCCTCGACCCGACCCTCCACCCGCGCGCGCTCCGTGATCACCGCCGCGAGGACGAGCGCCGTGATGCCGGTGGCGGCGACGAAGGTCTGGGCGAGCAACAGGCGCTCGTCGGGCGGATAGCCCGCAAAGGGGCCCATGTCGTTCTCGGCGAAAGGGATGGCGACGCCGGCGACGAGCAGGCTCGCGAACGCGGCGCCCGGTTGCCAGAAGCGCAGCGCCGCCCAGATGAGGGGCGGGAAGATCAGGTAGATGAGCGGAGCGCTGCTCGAGAAGACAAGCAGGCCGACCGCGACCACCGCGCCGGCCAGCGCGACCGCCTCGAGCGCACGGCCGGGCGCGCGGTTGAAGGGCCAGTGAGTGGCGGCCACCAGCAGCGCCGGGGCGACGATCAGGTCGCCGCCGAGGTCCCCGAGCCACCAGGTCCGCCAAACGGAGCCGAAATCGGCACCCGCCACCTCATCGGCCACGAGGAGGCTGGTAACCCCGAACGTGGCGCTGATCGTGGTGCTGATCGCACCTGCGAGCACCACCAGCGCCACCACGTCCCTCACGCGCTCGAGCGAAGGACGGAAGTCCACTCGGCTCAGCAGGTAGGCGCCCACCAGCGCCTCGAGCGTGTTGCCGACGGTGATCCCCAGCACCGCGAAGATCGGGATGCCGGTCCAGGCGTTGGCCAGCAGCGCCCCGAGGGCGA
>CAVTEX010000015.1:0-76686 GCA_963733655.1 uncultured Thermoleophilaceae bacterium | reverse complement strand
CCGCCGCAACGGCACCCCGAACCACAGCACCGGAACATCAGCGCCACCGCGCCGGCCACGACGTGACCGTGGTCGAGCGGTAGAGGAGGTCGGTGATCAGCAGGATCGCTCCGGTCATCGCCGCCGCCAGTAAGCGCGAGGCCGACCACGGCGTAGCGGTTGGCCGTGATGACGATGCGCTCCTTGTCCTGCTCGCGGAACTGCACGCGGTGGTGGACGACCGGGCCGATCAGGAAGGCCGTGGCCACGGTGGCGAGCAGGAGCGTCGACGAAGTAGACGGTCGTCTGGAAGTCGTGATCTCCGGGAAGCGCTGGTTGAACGGCACCACCAGCAGGAAGGCGAACAGCACCTGCACTCCGGGCAGAGCCACTCGCAGCTCTCCCAGCATCTCCGTGAGGTTGCGGTCGAGGCGCTCCTCCTCGCTCTCGTGCCGCGACCCGAGTCGGCCTGCCGTTGGCGCCATCAGGCAGTCCGTACCCGCCTGCAGGCCGCTTTACACCCGCCGGACGAGGCCGCCCGGCGGGTGGGACGGTCGTGCAGGAACGGGCTGCGGGTGCGAGCCGGAGCGGGAGCGCGTCGTGCCGTCGCCGCGTGGAACGCGCTCGCCCGTTGCTGCGCTCGGCGGCCGGGATCTCCTCGCGGGCCACGCTCTTGGCGAGCTCGCGGGATCTGCTTCTCGAGGAACCCGGCCATGCGCTCCTCCTCGCGCCGGATCCCTCGTGCGAGCTTGGCCGTGTCGCGGTCGCCCACCGCCTCGGCGAGCGCCTCGATGCCCGTGTAGGTGGCGATCTCCTCGTGCTCGTTCGTGAACTCGGTCTTCGCGTTCTTGAGCATCTTCTCGGCCTCGCCGTCGCCGCGCAGCGCATGCAGCGGGCCCTGGGCCGCCGCGGCTCGCCTTCGAGGCCACGGTCGTCACGGCCTCGGCCAGCGGCTCCGGGACCGGGCCGGGCAGCGCCTCGGCCTTGCCCGCCGAGCTGCTTGATCCGGCGCTCCACGCTGCGCGCGTGCGCCTTGGTTTCCTTGAGGTGCGCCTTCAGCGCTTCTTGTACGGCGCGCGGGTGGTCATCGAGATGTGCGCCTGCAGCGCCGTCTCGAGCTGTCGTTCCTTGCCGTACGCCTCGTTCAGGTACTGGATGAGCTTTGGTCACGAGTATTGGGATCTGCCATAGGCCCCGTCTACCCGGTCGCCCGCAACTCAATCCGAGTACAACTTCGGCATGGGCTGGGACGACGATGACGACTGGACCGGCGAGCCTCCCGAGGGTCACATCTCGCGCGACCGGGCCAACCCGGGCTTCTGGTACGAGAACCGCACGCCGCTGTCGATCACCGGCGTGGGCGTGGGCATCGCCCTGATCATCCTGCTGATCGTGTTGGTGCTGTAGGCGGGCCGAGCAGCGCGGTCACGTCGACCTCGCTCGCCCCGACCGGCGTCGTGATGCGGTCGTCCTCGCCGTACCGAGTGGTCTGCCGATAGCCGTCGCGCCCGGGATCGCGGTGGACCGTCACAGCGCGGCCCGGCAGGTCGACGATCCAGTACTCGCCTACGCCGGCTCGGGCGTAGCGCTGCGCCTTCCACGCGTCATGCCTGTGCGTGGTCACTGCCACTTCCACCACGAGCGCCGCCGTCGACGGATGCCGATCACGCGGCAGCGGATCGATCACCATGAGGTCAGGCAGGAGAAAACCGCCCTCGACGAGCAATACGTCCTGCACCCGAACCTCGAGCCCTTCAGCTCCTTGCACGAAGTGGCGCGTCAGCCACGCGACCGCCCCGCTGTGCTCGGTCCCCGGCGGACTCACGTCCACGAGCACGCCGTCGATGAGCTCGACGCGATCGTCCTCCCGCAGGCACGCCGGCGTCCACCATCCGGTAGACGTCCTCGACCGAAAGACGGTGGAACTGAGTCGCGGCCGACAGCATCGACCGCCCGAGGCTAACGGTCCCGCCCCCACGTGTCACGAGCGGTCGTGGGCGAGCTCTTGGCTCCGCATTACGGCTGCACGCAGCGCCTCCACGTCCTCGGGTTCCCACCCCGAAAGAATCCACCACGTGCAGACGGCAGCCTCGATGGCGAAATCCAGTCGCAGCGGAACAAGGCGCTCGCAAGGCGTGTATTCAAAGGCCCGCCCGGCCGCCGCCAGGTACAGGTAGCGCCGAGTGAAAATGTGCTTGTAGGCGTGAACCGCAAGCCCACCTTCGAGCTCGTATTCGTGCATCCACATGAAGCCGCCGGCCAGCCGCTCGCCAACCGCTTCGGCAAGCGGTTCCCAGACGGGCTCGTCGTACTGCTTGACCCGCCCGGCTCGTCCCAGGCAAGACTCGCGCTCCATGCCGAGAGGGTGGCCCGGGCCGTGTTACAGGACAAGACCCCTTCGTGACGACTCGGCCGCAGGCCACGACAATCGGCCCGGCTGCTGTAGTTGCAGAGATGAGCACTGACGAGAACCGAGTGGCCGTCGTCCTCGGGGCCAAGAACCTCGGCGGCGCGATCGCCGAGCACCTGATCGAGCAGCGGCTGGCGGGTCGCGGCCGTCGCGCGCAGCGAGGAAACCGCCAACGCGGCCACCGAGCGCGGCGCCCTCGGCATCGCCGCCGACGCCTCGGACCACGAGGAGCTCGAAGCCACCCTCGCCCGCGTCCGCGACGAGCTCGGCCAGCCCGAGCTGATCGTCAACGCCGTCGAGCGCCAGCCGGCCGCCGGACGACGGTAAGGGCTTCGGCGGCGGCCCGATCGGCGACGCGAGCCTGGAGGGCTTCAGAGGCTGGGCCGCGGCGGTCGCCGAGCAGGCCTTCGTCTTTCTCTCCACCGGCATCGCCGAGCTGCGCGAGGCCGGCGCGAACCGGCACGCTGATCCAGGTCACCGGCGGCTCGGCGCGCCGCGCCATGCCCGGCCGCGGCCTCTGGTCCGCGGGCGGCCAGGCCACCCGCGCGATGGTCCACGCCGCCGCGCAGGAGGAGCGCGAACACGGCATCCACGTGGCGTCTGCTGATCGTGGACGCCACCATCGAGTCGCCCAAGACCGCCTCGTTCACCAAAGACGCAGCCCCGAACTCGCTCGCCGACCAGCGCCTGATCGCCGAGGCCGTGGAGTTCCTGGCCAATCAGCAGCCGCGTGCCTACACCCACGAGCTGATGCTCACGCCCGCCGGCGACCGCTGGGTGCCCTGAGCGCCGTGCGGCTCCCGAGAAGCCGTGCTGCGCCGGCTCGGCTACCAGCTCGAGCCGGTGCCGCGGGCCGGGCGGCTCGAGCGCTCGCATCCCGACCTCGATCAGAGCCTTCGCATCCATCCACGCGCGCTGCGCGCCGTTCACCATGACCTCGGTGGAGCGCATGTACGCCCTCTGGGACGCCGTGCGACACGTCTGCCGAAGCAGAATCGAGGGCGACATCGTCGAGTGCGGCGTCTGGCGGGGCGGCAGCTCGATGGTCGCGGCGCTGACCCTGGCCCAGGAGGGAGACAGCGAGCGGCGCCTGTGGCTCTACGACACGTTCGAAGGCATGAGCGAGCCGAGCGAGCGCGACGTGACGGTCCACGGCATGTCGGCGCGCGACAACTGGCAGTCGATCAGCACCACGCCGGGCGACCCGACGATGGCGGCCGCGTCACTCCCCGAGGTCGAAGCCAACATGGCCTCCACCGGGATCGCGCCCGAGCGGGTCGAGTACGTACGAGGGCCGGTCGAGCAGACCATCCCCGCATCGGCCCCCGACCGCATCGCCCTGCTGCGCCTCGACACCGACTGGTACGAGTCCACCCGCCACGAGCTCGAGCACCTGTGGGACCGTCTCGAGCCCGGCGGCGTGCTGATCGTCGACGACTACGGCCACTGGGCCGGCGCCCGCCAGGCCGTCGACGAGTTCTTCGCCAGGCGCGAAGATGCGCCGCTGCTCGCGCGGGTGGACTACACGGGGCGAATGGGGGTCAAGTCGGGCTGAACGGTCAGGTGGCGTCGTGGCCTGGACACGTGTCGCTCGAAGCAGATCACGGTCTGGCCGTTGCCGTTTCGCACCTCGAGGCGGTCCACGACGGCGGCGATGATCGCGATCCCGCGGCCACAGGTGGCATCGAGCGGAGCCGGCTCGAGCGTGCTGTCGAACCGCCCGCAGTCGGATACCTCGACGCGCAGGCCGCTCGCGGAGGGCTCGGTCACGAGCAGGATGCAGTCGTTGGGCCACGCCTCGCCGTGCTGCACGGCGTTGGCGACGGCTTCGCTGGTGGCCAGGATCAGGTCGTGCGTTCCATCGTCGTCGAGTCCGGCCGAGGTCGGCCGCCTCGGAGACGATGGCGCGTGCTGTGGACACGCTGACGGGCGCGGCCCGGAGCCACGTCTCCTGTCTTCTATGCCCATTGGTGCTCGTCGCGGGGCGACGCCGGCCAGACCGCGCCGGTGCCCGCCGCGAGCGAGGGGGGTTCGCTCTCATCGGTCCTTCCTTCCGTAGCGTCTCGGCAAGGACGCCGACCGGGCGTACCGCATCCCGGTTCGGACGATGGCTGTACCGGGAGCGCTAGCCCGGCCGCTCGAGCGCCAGGACGGAGGCCACCACGTGGCCTCGACCGGGAGCGAGCTCGAGGCGTGCCAGCAGCCGTGGGAAGCAAAGACCGATCAGCAGGGCGGCCAGCAACAGCGAGCCCCGCGACGGAGAGGGCGCCCCCCGGGCTCGCGGCGGAGGATTCGGGCGCCGGAGGGCCAGGGCGCCGGCGCGGGCTGTCCTGCCGCCGGTCCGGTGCGTCGTCTGCCCGGGGCCTACCCACGCTGGGCTTGCTCGGCGAATCGCCGGACGTGGGCGCGGGCACGACCGCGGCGGGCGCCGGCCGCGTGGATGGGATGAAGGCGTGGGAGCGAACGGGGTGGCGCCGGGTCCGAGGTCGAGCGCGGACCCGAGCGCACCGAATCGCTCGAGCTCGCGCAGCAGTGCGTCCACCGCGGGGCCGTGCAAGTCCGAGCGGCGCAGAGCGGCGATCAGCCCCGCGGTCGAGACCTGCGTTTCGGCGAGCCGGACGCGAACGCGATGCGAGCAGCTGGCGAGCCTCCTCGCTGGGCGCAGCCGCGCCATCGACCCGGACGTCCAGCGCCAGCAGGACCGGCGCCAGCTGCTCGAGCCTCGAGCGCAGCCGGTTCAGCCGGCTCGCCGGCGGCGTCGCTCCTCTCTCGAGCTGGCGGCGGATGGCTTCGACGTCCGCCTGGACCCTGCGCAGGTCACGCTCCACGGCGGGGAGGACCTGCTCGAGGCCGGGGGCGCGAGGGCTTCTCGCCGCCGCCGGCGCGGAGCCGCCGCGAGGCGGACCAGCCGGTGCCGGGCTCGAGACGACCGACCCGGACGCGGGCGGGGCCTCCCTGGCTCGTCTGGCCGGCGCGGCGCGCGTGCGGCGCTGAGGTGCGGGCGGGGCGGGCGGCGCGAGCTCGCGTCAGGCCGGTGTGGCGGGGGGCGGCGGGTCCGATCACCTCCGGAGCGGCTGCCGCGAGCGGGACCACCACCGGGCCCGGGGCCGGAGCCACTGCTTCCGGTGGGCTCGTCGGCGTGGCGTCCTGCAGTGAGCCCTGTGGGCGCCGCGTCCTCGAGTGCCGGCGTCGCGGCCGGCGCCGGGTCAGGCGTGATCGGTGGCAGTGCTCTCCGCCGGCGCGGGCTCGGCCTGCGGCACGTGCGTCCGGCGCCGCCAGCAACCAGCACGGCCATGGCGGCGAGAGCAGCGGCGAGCGGCGGCGAGCGGCGATCCATGGGCCAGGCTCCCATCCTCTCACGACCTGGCGCGCAGCGACAGCGATTTACGCATCGACCGCGTGAAACGCAGTCGGATACGCAACCGACCGCTTGCGGAAGCGGCTCAGAGCGCCGCGGGCTGCTTGCGCACGCGAGCCAGCTTGCCGCGTGCCACCTGATCGAGCTCCAGCTTGCGCAGCCGGATCGCGTCGGGCGTGACCTCCACCGCCTCGTCCTCGCGGATGAACTCGAGCGCCTGGTCCAGCGACAGCCGGTGGTGGGGAACGAGCTTGATCGTCTCGTCGGAGCCCGCGGCGCGCATGTTGGTCAGCTTCTTCTCGCGCATCGGCGTTCACGTCGAGGTCGTCGGAGCGGGCGTTCTCGCCGACCACCATGCCCTCGTAGACCTCCTCGCCGGGCCCCACGAACAGCTGCCCGCGCTCCTGCAGCTTGAGCAGTGCGAACGTCGCGGTGGGCCCGCGCCGGTCGGCCACGAGCGAGCCGGTCGGTCGCGTGCGGATGTCGCCCTGCCAGGGCTCGTAGCCCTCGAACACCGAATGCAGGATCCCCGAGCCGCGCGTCTCGGTGAGGAACTCCGTGCGGAAGCCGATCAGCCCGCGCGTGGGCACGAGGAACTCGAGCCGCACCCAGCCGGTGCCGTGGTTGACCATGTTCTCCATGCGCCCCTTGCGCAGCGCCAGCATCTGCGTGACCACGCCGAGGAAGTCCTCGGGCACGTCGATCGACAGCCGCTCGATCGGCTCGTGCAGGGCGCCGTCGACCTCGCGCGTGACCACCTGCGGCTTGCCCACGGTGAGCTCGAAGCCCTCGCGGCGCATCGCCTCCACCAGCACCGCCAGCTGCAGCTCGCCGCGGCCCTGGACCTCCCAGGTGTCGCGCCGCTCGGTGTCGAGCACGCGGATGGCCACGTTGCCCACGAGCTCCTGCTCGAAGCCGCTCCTCGACCTGCCGGGCGGTGAGCCGCGAGCCCGACTGCCCGGCCAGCGGGCGAGCTGTTGATGCCGATCGTCACGCCGAGCGCCGGCTCCTCGACGGCGATCACCGGCAGCGGGCTGCGGATCCTCGGGGTCGGCGATGGTCTCGCCGATCGTGATCTCGGGGATGCCCGCCAGGGCGATGATCTCGCCCGGCCCGGCCTCGTCGGCGGCCACCCGCTGCAGCCCCTCGTTCACGTACAGCTCGCTCAGCCGCACGTTCTGGACCGAGCCGTCGTGCCGGCACCAGGCCACGGTCTGCCCGCGCCGGATCGTGCCGTGGTGGATCCGGCAGAGCGCGAGGCGGCCGACGTAGGGATCGGCGTCGAGGTTGGTCACCTGCGCCTGGAGCGGATGGACCGGGGTCGAACGAAGGCGCCGGGATGCGCTCCACCAGCAGGTCGAACAGCGGCCGAAGGTCGCTCCCCTCCACGCCCTGCTCCAGCGAGCCGCCCAGCCCGCCCTGGCGTTGGTGTAGACGATCGGGAACTCGATCTGCTCCTCGTTGGCGTCGAGGTCGATGAACAGCTCGTAGACCTCGTCCACCACCTCGGCGATGCGGGCGTCGGGACGGTCGACCTTGTTGACCACCAGCACCACCGGCAGGCCGCGCTCGAGTGCCTTGCGCAGCACGAAGCGGGTCTGCGGCAGCGGCCCCTCCGAGGCGTCCACGAGCAGCATCACGCCGTCGACCATGGTCAGCCCGCGCTCCACCTCGCCCCCGAAGTCGGCGTGGCCCGGGGGTGTCGACCAGGTTGAGCTTGACATCGCCGTAGCGCACCGCCGCGTTCTTGGCCAGGATCGTGATGCCGCGCTCGCGCTCCTGGTCCATCGAGTCCAGCACGCGGTCGGTCAGCTCCTCGTGCGCGGCGAAGACGCCGGACTGGCGCAGCATGGCGTCGACCAGGGTGGTCTTGCCGTGATCGACGTGCGCGATGATCGCGACGTTGCGGATGTCGTTGCGCTGGGCCAGAACGGCCGAGGCTAGCCGAGCAGCTGCGGCGCCACGGAGCGGTAACAGTCCACCGCGAGGGCGAGGTCGCGCACGTCGATGCGCTCGTTCGGCGCGTGGACGAGCGAGTTCACCTGATCGACGGTCATGTGCCGCTGGGGGAAGAAGCCGTAGGCGACGAGGTCCGGAAACGCCGCCCGGAAGGTCACGCGAGTCCGCGAACCCGGTGCCGACCGAGGGCAGGCACAGCGCTCCGGGATCGCTCTCCGAGATCCAGTCACGCAGGGCGTCCATCAGCGGCGATTCGGGCGGCGAACCGTTTCCGACGACCACCTCGGTGAACTCGAGCCGGTAGCCGTCGTGGCCCAGGACCTCCCGCATGCGGGCCAGCACCTCGCGCTCCTCCATCCCCGGCGGCGTGCGGCAGTCCACGTGCAGCCGGGCCTCGGCCGGGATCACGTTCATCGTGGCCGACGCGTCGACCATCGTCGGAGCCATCGTCACGCGCAGGAGCGGCTCGACGAACGGCACCAGCGCCGGGAGCGCGCTGGCGCAAGCTGCGCCAGCGCCGCGTCGGGATCGCCGTCCGCCTCCACCCCGAGCCCCGCGAGCAGCGCCCGCGCGCCGGGCGTCACGTCCCAGCCCGGACGGCGGCTGGCCAGCGCGTCGAGAAGGGGTGCGAGCTTGAGGAGGGCGTTGTCGGCGACCGCGGGGGTCGAGGCGTGCCCGGCCACGCCGTCGGTCGTCAGCGTGAAGCGAAAGACCCCCTTCTCGGCCACGGCCACGTCGTAGGCGCGTGCGTCGCCCACCGGAAAGGCAGTTCCCATCGCCCTCGTCCACCAGGTAGTCACAGCGAACGAGATCCGGGCGCTCGGCGCAGACCCACTCCGCCCCGGTGCCGCCGACCTCCTCGTCGGCGACCGAGATCACCACGAGATCGCCCCGCGCGGGGCGCCAGCCGTCGCGTACCAGGGAGCAGGCGGCCACCACCTCAGCGGCCGTCTGCGACTTCATGTCGAGCGCGCCGCGGCCCCAGACACAGCCGTCGTCGAGCGCCCCCGACCAGGATCGTGCCGCCAGCCCCGCGGATCGGCGATCACCGTGTCCACGTGCGAGAGCAGGCCGAGCACGGGCCGGGCTCGGCCCGCGCAGCCGGGCGACGAGGTTGAGCCGCTCGGGGTCCGGTCCCACGCAGCTCGACCTCGAAGCCGGCGTCGCGCAGCGAGTCCGGCGATCAGCTCCTGGCCACGGTCTCGTTGCCCGGCGGGTTGACCGTGTTCAGGCGCACCAGTTCCTGCAGCAGGGCCACCGCCTCGTCCATGACCGCGCGATGCTAACCGGCCTCTAGTCTCGGCGGCCATGGAGATGCGCGCGCTGGGCCGCACTGGAGTCGAAGGTCAGCCCGCTGTGCCTCGGGGCGATGATGTTCGGCGCCTGGGGCGAGACCGACCACGACGAGTCGGTGCGCATCATCCACCGCGCGCTCGACGCGCGGGATCAACTTCATCGACACCGCCGACGTGTACTCGCGCGGCGAGTCCGAGGAGATCGTCGGCAAGGCGCTGGCCGGCGGGCGCCGCGACAACGTCGTGCTCGCCACCAAGGTGCACGGCAAGATGGGCGACGACCCCAACGAGTTCGGCAACTCGCGGCGCTGGATCGTGCGCGAGGTGGAGAACAGCCTGCGCCGGCTCGGCACCGACTGGATCGACCTCTACCAGATCCACCGCCCCGAGGACGACACCGACATCGACGAGACGCTCGGCGCGCTCACCGACCTCGTGCGCGCCGGCAAGGTGCGCTACATCGGCTCCTCCACCTTCCCGGCCGAGCCAGATCGTCGAGGCCCAATGGGTCGGCGGAGCGGCGCGGCCGCGAGCGCTTCGTCTGCGAGCAGCCGCCGTACTCGCTCCTGCACCGGGGAGTCGAGGCCGACGTGCTGCCCACCTGCCTGCACCACGGCATGGGCGTGATCCCGTGGAGCCCCCTCGCGGGCGGCTGGCTGTCGGGCAAGTGGCGCAAGGGAGCCGACGACCTGACCTCGCGCCGCTCGGCGATGATCCCCGACCCGCTACGACCTGTCGCTGCCGGGGAACCAGCTCAAGCTCGAGGCCGCCGACGCGCTGGGCGCGCTGGCCGACGAGATCGGGATGCCGCTGATCGAGCTGGCGCTCGCCTTCGTGCTGCGGCACCCGGCGGTGACCGCCGCCGATCATCGGCCCGCGCACGATGGAGCACCTCGAGTCGCAGCTGCCCGCGGCCGAGATCGAGCTCTCCGACGACGTGCTCGACCGCATCGACGAGATCGTGCCGCCGGGCGTGAACGTCAACCCGAGCGAGCGGGGCTGGGACAACCCGGCGCTCGAGCCGGCGGCCCGGCGGCGTTAAGCGCTCAGCGCCAGGGCAGCACCTTCAGGTGCTGGACGAGCTCGCCGCGCCACTCCGGCTCGACCGGGCCGGTGGCGAGGCGCAGCACGTCGACGGCGGCCTCGGCCGGCGACAGCGCATTGGACATGTCCTTGAACCACGGGCGTGACGCCTCCGTGTCCACCAGATCGGGGCAGACGGCGGCCACGAACCGGTCAGCCGGCACCTGACGCGCGAAGGCCCGCATGGCGGCGACCTGACCCGACCTTCGAGGCGATGTTGATCCAGGTCGGCCAGCCCTCCGCCTTCGCCGATCGCCCTCGACGGCCGCCACGTAGCCGTCCATCACAGCGTCGATCTCCTCGAGCGAGTCGGCCTCGAAGCGATCGTGCAGCGAGGCCGGAAGCTCGCGCAGAGTGCCGTAGGCGCTCGCCACCACGAGCATCCGTCCGCCCGGCCGGAGCCGCGGTCCGAATGCGCGCAGGATGCGCGTGGTGCCGTGGTTGTTCGTGTCGACGAAGCCCCGCACCTGCTCGGAGAAGTGCACGTCCCGGACCATCCGGGCCGCCGCGTTCGAGATCACCACGTCAACCGGGCCGGCGATCTCGCTCAGCCGACCGACCGCCTCCCGATCGGTCACATCCATGACCTCGGGTACGACGCGCAGGCCGTCGGAGCCCAGATCGGCCGCTGCTCGTTCGACCCGCTCCGGGTTGCGGCCGGTCAGGTACACGCGGTCGTCGTCTTCGTTGAAGGCCTCGGCGAGCCCGCGGGCGAACTGCGAGTCCGAGCCCCTGATTTGCTCCCGTGACCACGGCGACTCGACCCACCCCGCCTACGCTACTCACGCCTCTAGTCTCGAACGGACCATGCGTCTCAGCGTTCTCGACCAGGCACCGATCCCCGAGGGCGCCACCGGAGCCGACGCTCTCCACAACAGCGTCGACCTCGGGCGGCTGACCGACGAGCTCGGCTACCAGCGCTACTGGGTGGCCGAGCACCACGGCACGCCCGCGCTCGCCTGCGCCGCCCCGGAGATCCTGATCGCGGCGATTGCCGACGCCACGTCGCGCATCCGCGTGGGCAGCGGCGGCGTGATGCTGCCGCACTACAGCCCGGTGAAGGTGGCCGAGCAGTTCAGCATGCTCAGCGGGCTTCACCCCGAGCGCATCGACCTGGGCATCGGCCGCGCGCCCGGCACCGATCCGATGACCACGCTCGCGCTGCAGCGCGACCGCCGCCAGCACGCCCCTGACGACTTCGCCGAGCAGCTCGTGGAGCTCCTCGCCCTGCTCGAGGGACGCATGCCGCCCAACCATCCCTTCGGCCGTCTGTCGGGAACGCTGCCCGGGCGCCCGGAGCGGCCCGAGGTGTGGCTGCTGGGCTCGTCGCCGCAGAGCGCGATCTGGGCGGCGGAGCTGGGGCTGCCCTACTCGTTCGCCGACTTCATCAACCCGCAGGGAGCATCGATCGCCGCCGACTACCGCGGCCGCTTCGTGGACTCCGAGCGCCTCGGGCGCCCACTCGTCATGGCCGCGGTGATCGCGATCTGCGCCGACACCGACGAGGAGGCCGAGCGGCTCGCCGCCCCGAGCCGCATGATGCTGTCGCTGCTGCGCCAGGGCCGGCTGATCGAGATCCCGCCAGTGGAGAAGGCGCTGAGCTACCTCGAGACGCGCGAGAAGCGCACGGGCGGGTCCGGCCGCAGGGCGATCATCGGCTCACCCGCCACCGTTCGAGCCGGGCTCGAGCAGGTGGCGGACGAGTACGGCGCCGAGGAGGTCGCGATCCTGACGATCACCCACGGCCACGATGAGCGCCGGCGCTCCTACGAGCTGATTGCCGAGGAGTTCGGGCTGCAGGAGAAGAGCGCCGCGCCCGCGGGCACGGCGGTCTCCTGAGCGGCAGACAACCCGCGCGAGGTGGTTGCAGGCGCCGAGTACGCTTGCCGAATGTCGCACAACCCGGGGACCAGCGAGGCGATCTTCTTGGCGCCGGGGCGCGGGCGTTCCTACCAGGCGGGGCCAATGCGCGCGGTCTTCAAGGCGGACGGCGCCGAGACCGACGATCGCTACTGCGTCTCGGAGTGGTGGCTGGAGTCCGGCGACTCCGGGCCGGGGCCGCATTCGCACGAGGACAACGTGGACATCTTCTACGTCATCGAGGGCACGATGAGCTTCCTCGTCGGCGAGGAGTGGCTGGACGCTCCCCGCGGTTCGTTCCTGCGCATCCCGGCGGGCGTTACCCACACCTTCGAGAACCGCAGCCGGAGCCGTGCAGGCGCGCTCAACGTGCACCTTCCGGGAGGCTTCGAAGCGACGATGCCGGCGAAGGTCGCTTGGTTCGCCGAGCACAACGACTCGGACGCCCGGGAGAAGTAGACCCTCCATCCGCGCGTGGACGATTCGATCTGGCTCGCGGTTCAATTCTGCGGGTGTCGGAACCAACCCGGCGGGATAGCCGCGCAGCGTGGTGAGGCACGGACTGCCGATCGTCGTTGCAGGGATGCTGCTCTGTTTCGCGGGCTGCGGTTCGGAGCCGGCGCCCGTAGCGGAGCGAGCGCCGCCGCCTGATGCGGACGAACGCAGGCTCGTGCGTGAGTACAACGCGCTGCTGCGGGGCGTCGCGATCGACGTGCGCTTTCCCGCCGCCGAATGCACCACGCTGCCGAGGCGCACGCGCGACGAGCTGCGTGACTCGCCGCAGCGGATCGCCGTGGCCCGCGCCCGCCTGGCGCAGCTGCGCATGCCGAACAGCTACGACCGCGTGCGAACGCGACTCGACGAGGGGCTCGGACTGATCGCCGAGGCGAACAAGCTCCTGCTCGCCTGGTCGGAGCGCTCGGACGACTCGGAGACGGGCGAGTGCGGGCAGAGCACCGACAACCTCCGGGACAGCGCCTATGACGAGTTCCACGACCTCGCCAAGCCTCACCTCCAAGCCTTCATGGCCAAGCACAACCCGGTCGCCGCCCAGATGCGCGCGACCACCTGGGAGCTGGGGGCGGCCGGGCTGATCCCGCGCTAGGACTCCGGTCCCGCACCCACCGGACGACACCCATATCGTCGAAACGGAGCACTGTTGACGTGCGCTACCGCAAGTCGTCCAAAGGGCGTCGGCGTTAGCGGAATCCAGCGAGCGCTGGCTCCTCGTTCTTCGTGGAAGCGGCAGTCTCGCTCTCGAGTCGTGTTGGCGCGCGCTGCCGGCGCGACGCGGTCCCTTTCCAGGCGGCCTGCCTGAGCTGGCCGAACGCCGCGCGCCTTGCGACGCGACTGTGCAGGCGACAGGCCAGAAGTGCCAATCTCGGTCCGTGGCGACCATCTCGGGGAAGCCGCACGACGAGCCGAGTGAGTACTCGGTCGGTGAGCTGTTGCGCATCCGAATGGGGGGCGACCGGTGGCATCTCGCGCTCGTGCAGCGGGACGAGGTGTGGGATGTCGAGCGGATGAGACGGCTGCTTGACTCGCTGCTGGCCGGCTATCCGGTGGGTGCGTTGCTGCTGTGCCGGACCGACAAGGTGGCCTCCAAGGTCATCGACCGTGACGAGGATGAGGAGACCGTGCGAGAGGCGCCTGAGGGGGCGTACCAGCTCCTTGACGGCCAGCAGCGTCTCAACGCGCTGTACACGATGCTGACGGCCTCGGATGAGAAGCACCGGAAGTACGGCCGCTTCTACCTCGACCTGACGGTGGAGCGGCAGCCGCCGAGCCCGGCCGGGACGGGGCGCCGGGGGCCGGCGATGCCGTACCTCGTGTGGCGAGAGGGGCCGGACGGTCCGCTCGGCCAGGGGAGTACGACGCGTTCGACACTCGTGGGCGCTGCCTGAACCTGTCGCGGCTCTACGACTGGGCCGAGGTCGAGGGCGGGGTGGCTCGTGGTGAGGCGTTGCTCGCGTCCGGGCCGGAGGTACTCGCAAAGGAGATCGACCCGCAGTTCACGCATGCGCTGGGTGACCAGGAGCGCGAGGTGGCTGCGGAGTGGCTGCGCCGGATTCTGCGGATGTGGACGACGCCGATCGTGCCGGTGATGCGGGCGACGGTCGGCTGCTCCCGAGGACATCCTCGAGCTATTCGCCCGGCTCAACCGCAGCGGCATCCCGGTCCGCGACGCCGACATCTACTTCGCCGCCGTCAAGACGTTCTGGAACGATGCCGAGCCGCGCCTGAAGCGCGTCGTCGACGCCTCGAGACGCGGCGTTGGCGCCGGGGACGGTTACGCCTTTCTCGACGATGGAGCGGGCGCTGCGCTTGATCTCACGCCTGGCCGGACGTGGCCTCGGAGGCGGCGACGTCCTCCCGCTCACGGTCGAGCGCATCGCAGGCAGCCGGCGCGAGGCGATGGTCGCGGCGATGGACGCGCTGACCGTGCAGGACTCGCCGGTGCTGGAGCGCCTCGACCGGTTCTTCGAGGAGTATCCGACCGCGTCCCGGCTCAAGTACGGCCTGCGGTACGTCAGCCACCAGCTGTGGGACGAGGTCCTCGGCTGGGCGGTCACCCGCGGGCGCTGGGACGATGCCGACCTGCAAGCGATCGACGCGTACCTCTTCGGCGGGACGGTCTTCCGATACGCCACGATCTTCGGCGGCGGCTTCAGCAGGAGCGCGTTCGTGGAGGCGCTCGCCGCCGGCGTACGCGACGAGCCCTTCCCGCTACGGGCGATCCTGCTCGCAACCCGGGAGAAGTACCCGACACTGAAGTTCGGGCGACGCCAGGTGGCGGCGCTGCACAGCGACACCGAGGAGAGCAGGCAGGACCGGCAGCAGCTGGGGAACCTCAACGTAGCCCTGCTGCTGAGCATCGCCCAGGACATCGACGTCGACCACGTACGTCCGCTGGATATCGACCACATCTACGCCAGCGCTCTCGCGAGCCGGATGCACGCAGCTGACAACCGGCGGATGCACCACCCTCAGCGTATGGCGGGTCAACACCCTCGGCAACATGTGGCTGCTGGACGCCGGGACGAACCGGGCGCTGCAGGACCTGAAGCCACCGAGGAAGTTCGACAGTCTCGAGCACTGGCTGGAGGCCACGCCGGTAACGCATCGAGTGTGGCCGACGGCGCAGTGGTCCATGACCGAGGCGGAGATCAGCAGCTTCATCGAGGTCGACGCGGAACTCGACCACGGCCACATCGACGAGGCGATGAAAAAGTTCGCCGACCTTGTGGAAGCTCGCGCCGACCGGCTCCTAGACGCGCCGTTCGAGCGGCTCCCGGACGCGAAGCTGTTCGCTCGTCGACACCGCACTCGAGCCCCCGGACGACTCGGGCCCCACCGATGGCGCGCTGCCGACAGGGCTCGCGGAACGATTGGGACTGAGGGAGGTCCTTGACAGCCTGGAGAAGGCGTCACCACCCCGGCCCGAAACGCCAACGCAACCCGCATCGGTCTCCCAGCGGCTGCAATCGGTGCTCGCGCATGCTGAAGCTGTTGGCCAACGGATAGTCCTGGAGGAGCTGCTCGCGACAGGCGATCGTCTTGGTTTGCACCTTCGCCCGTACGTAGTCAGCGTCATGTTGACCCCTCCGACCAACAAGACGCGGATGCTGTTCACAGTCTCGCCCGAGACGGGCGGCTTGCGCGTATGGGTGTCGGCGGACGCGTTCGAGGAGTTCTTCCCCGAGATCTCGGCCGACGAGGCGCGACGCCAGCTCGGCTCAGCCGAACAGGAGCGTCTTCTTGACGAGACCGCCACCCGAGAGTTCATCGTTGGCTTGGAGCGCCTACTCCACCCAACGCCGCCCTAACGCGCCCGAGGCTACGCTTCAGGCGCGCGCACGAACGCCACCAGCTCGCCCGCCGCTGCGGCCTCTGCCCGTCTGAGCTCCTGCGGCCCTCGTGACGTGGCGGTTACCCAGGTGTAGGTACGCTGAGCAGCTGCTAATCTCGCGGTAGCTGTAGCCGGCGGCCGGCTTCAGCGTCGGCGGCCGTGCGCCGTTGTGCGCCGCATCTTGCTCGACCGCCGTGCCGGGACGGAGCTCCCGCGTCACGGCGGTCTCCTGAGCGGCCCTACGGGCGGAAGCGCAGCTGCAGTGCGGCGAAGCCCGCCACCACCAGCGCCTGGAGGACGATCCACACCGTGCCGACCGTGGTGGGCGACGAGATCCCGATCGCGGCGAACGCGAGCGAGTCGACCGCCCAGGCGATGTTCGCGACCGCGATCGCCCAGACGGCGGCGCGCGGCACCTCGGGCCGCGTGGACGTGAACCACACCGCGGCGGCGAACAGCAGGAGGAACGCGCCGATTGGACGAAGCACGGCGGCCTCCACGCCCAGCAGGTCCTCGAGCGGCCCGGCGGCGGCGAGATAGGCGGCGCCGTTCGCGCCCGTCACCACGGCGTCAACGCGCAGGGCGAGACGCAGCAGTGCGTCGCGCGGCATCGCGGCGGCTCGGGCGGGAAGGGAAAAGGCGGACATGGGTTCAACCTCCGTCGGTCTCGTTGATCGATTCGAGACCGAGGATGCCGCGCCGAGGGAAGGGTGTCGATTACCTCGCAGGTAGGCGCTCGACGAACGCCCGCACCGCTTCGGCGGTCACGCGGTCGGCCGGGAAGAACGACTCGATCGACAGCTCGCTGGCCGTGACCTCCACGGCGGTCCCGAAGGTGGCCACCGTGCTGATGAAGGCCAGCTCGCCCGCCTCGGTCGCAAGCGCAGCGGCACCGCGATGTCCCGGCCAGGGTGATCGGCGCCCGGGTCGTGCTCCGGCGCCGGATAGCCGCTGCAGCTCCTCGAGCAGCGTCCGCGAGCGCGGGGTCGCCGCTCAGCGCGATCTGGCGCCGCGAGGCGCTCGAGCAGATGCGCGCGCCACTCGCCCAGGTTGGCGATCCGCGGCGCCACGCCGTCGGGGTGCAGGCTCACGCGCAGCACGTTCACCGGCGGCTCGAGCAGCTCGGGCGCAACGCCGGCGGTGAGCAGGTTCACCGCGCGGTTGGCGGCGAGCATCTCCCAGGCGCGGTCCACCACCACCGCCGGATAGGGGTCGTGGCCGTCGAGGATCAGCGTGAGCGCCTCGCGCACCGGCTCCATCTCGGGATCGTCGAGCTCGTGCTGGTCGTAGACCGGCGCGTAGCCGGCGGCCAGCAGCAGGTGGTTGCGGTCGCGCAGCGGCACCTCGAGGCGGTCGGCGAGCTGGAGCACCATGTCGGGGCTCGGGCCGCGAGCGGCCGGTCTCGACGAAGCTCAGGTGGCGGGCCGAGACGCCCGCATCGGCGGCCAGGTCCATCTGGCTCAGGCGGCGGCGCCGGCGCCATTCGCGAAGCAGCGGGCCGACCCTGGTCGTCGTGCTGGTCATCGAGCTGGCCCTGCGCCGGCCGTTACGCGCACCGCTAGCGCCGGAGGTAATCGAGGCGCGACCCGCGCTGACCGTCACGGGCTAATCGAGCCTGCCGCCTGATCTCACGCCCGTCCGTCGCCGCGCGTTGGCGGTAGGCCCTCGTCTTGCCCCGCCCGCCTGACCTCGGACCGGTGCCGTCTCCACCAGAGCCGAGCGCCGCGCCCGCGGCGGGACGGCCGCCTTCGCTCCCGGCGCGGACTGCCGGGCCTTGGCTCGCGGGGCCTCGTGGCGGTGCGTCCTGGGGCGCGTCGTTTCTCTTCATCGAGCTCGGCCTCGACCACTTCAGCCCGCCCGTGGTGGCCTTCCTGCGCGTGTTCTTCGGCGCGGCGGCGCTCGCGCTCCTGCCGGCCGCCCGGCGCGCGGTGCCGCGCTCGGAGTGGAGGCCGATCGCACTGCTCGGGTTGGTCTGGATAACGCATCCCGTTCCTGCTCTTCTCGGTCGCGCAGCAGTGGATCGAGTCGTCGCTGGCGGCGATGATCAACGCGGCGGCGCCGCTGTTCACCGCGCTCGTGGCCGCGCTGGCGGTGCGGCAGCTGCCCGCGCGGATGCAGGTGGCCGGTCTGGTCATCGGCTTCCTCGGCGTGGTGGCGATCACCTCTCCGTCGCTCGGCGAGGGAGAGTCCACCGGCCTGGGTATCGGGCTGGTCCTGCCGCGACCTTCCTCTACGGCTGCGCCTTCAACCTGCTCGGTCCCGCTGCAGCGGCGAAACGGTGCGCTCCCGGTGATCCTGCGCGCGCAGGCTGGTGGCGCTGGCGCTGCTCGCCCCGGCGGCGGCGGTGGGCGCGCCTCCGACTCCGAGTTCGCCTGGTCGAGCCTCGCGGCGATGATGGCGCTCGGGGCGCTCGGCACCGGGGTGGCCTTCGTCGCCTTCACCACGCTTGGTCGGCCGGGTCGGCGCCACGCGGGGCTCGGTGACCATCTACTTCATCCCTGTGGTGGCGATCGTCCTCGGCGCCCTGCTCCTCGACGAGTCGATCGAGCTGGCGGCCATCCTCGGCACGGCGCTCGTGCTTGCGGTGCCTTTCTTACGAGCCGCCAGGAGCGTTCGCGCGGCGTCGCCCGGCCGGCGGCTACTCGTCGCTCGGCATGAGTACCCACAGCGCGACGTAGATCAGCGGCGTGAGCAACAGCGCGCTCGCGACTGTCAGCACGCGCATCACGAATCGATCGACGCCATAGCGGCGAGCGAGTCCAGCGGATACGCCGCCGAGCATTCGGCGCTCGCGGGGACGGGTGAGACCGCGGTCGGAGAACCAGTCCCGCGCACTCGAGAGCGAGGCGGGCTGGGAGGGCTGTGCGGCGGTGGTGCTCATTTCAGACTCCTCGTTTCTTGGGTAACACCGTGAGCATCTCGCCAAAGCTCGCCTCTCTCCCAGGTGGGCTACCAGGGGGCCGGGGGTGCGGGCAACCCAACCCTGCTGAAATGGTGGCGACGACATGAGCCTATCGCCTTGGCCGATGCGCTGTCTGCTTCGCTGCTCTACCTGGTGTTCCTCGGGGTGCTGGTGCTCGCCGGTCGTGACCCTCACGCGGCGGCCTGGGCCCGGCTCGTGCCCGACGCCGCTGAACTCTTCACTCGCCTGGTGCGTGACCCGGCGTGTCACTCCCGGCCAAGCTGCTGTTGGGCTTCGGGCTTGTCTACCTGGCGTCGCCGATCGATCTGGTGCCCGACTTCATTCCGGTGGTGGGCCTGCTCGACGACGCGGTGGTGGTCGCGCTCGTCCTGCGCGAGGTGCTGCGTGCGGCGGGCCCCGACTTGGTGGCGAGTCACTGGCGTGGTCCGCGGCAGACGCTTCGGCTGGTGCTCCGCTTCGCGGGCTGACGAAGCCCGACCGACGGCGCCGGCCGGTCGCCGGCGCCGCCCCTTCTCTCTGGCCCTAGCGGTCGTCGTCCCCGCTGCCGGGACCGCTGTTGTCATCGTCGCCGCGGCGGTCGTCGTCGCCCCCGCGGTCATCGTCGCCGCGGCGGTCATCGTCGCGTCCGGAGCGCTCGACCTCGACCGGCGATCCAGCGACCGTCGCGCCTGCGGACCTTGGCCTCGATGTCGCGCGCGCCGACGCGGATCCCCGCGAAGCCGTTCACGCGCTCATAGCGCGTGCTGCGGGTCACGTGGACGCGGACCGTGCGGCCCTCGTCGCGAAGCCGGAACGAGCGTGTGGCGGATTCTTGAGACGACGGTCCCCTCGAACTCACGCAGCGCCGTGTTTCCCGCGGGTGCAACGGCGCCGGCCGGAACGGCGGTTGCGACCACCGCCACGGCTGCCACCAGGGCGGTGAGGACTGTGAGCTTGCGTGCCATGCCTTGACCTCCTTCGATTGACTCGACCTGGAGTGTCGGGGCCGGCGGGGAAGCGGCAGGCCACGGGAAAGCAAGGCCTTGGTAAGGGCTTGGGCACCGCGAGAGCCCCAACCTTGCCAACGCCGTTGATCGGTGGGAGGCTGGCCCGCATGTCTCGGCAGAACGTCGAGATTCTGGAGGCTGGATACCGGGCCTTTCTCAGCGGAGATCACGAAAGGGCCTTCAGCGTCTTCGCCCCGGACATCGAGGCCCACGACGACGCGAGAATGGTCGAGGACACCGTCTACCGCGGTCGCGAGGGCTTCGCGCGCATGCTGGCCGTCACCACGGAGGGATTCGAGGACGTTCGTTACGAGCCGCAGGAGTTCATCGACGCCGGGCCGAGCGTGCTGGTGTCCGTGCGGCGCTCGGGTCGCGGACGCGCCAGTGGTGCGCGTGTGGAGGAGCGCCAGTGGCATGTGTGGGACATGCGTGACGGGCAAGCGGCGCGCTTCAGGCTGTTTCTCTCCGAAGACGAGGCCCGCCGGGCGTGCGGCCTACGCGGTCAGCGGATGCCAAACTCTCAGCCTGACCACCGAGGCCTCACGCACCGGCGGCTGTCTCTGCGGCGGCGTGCGCTTCGAGCTAGCGAGCCGCCACGCGGCCGGCTACTGCCACTGCACGCGCTGCCAGCGCCGCACCGGCTCGGGCTCATCGGCGCAGGCCAGGATCGACGGCCGCACATTCACGCTCGCGCAGGGCGAGGAGCTCGTCCAGGCCTGGCGACACCCCGACGGCGGCTTCGAGAGTGCTTCTGCCGCGACTGCGGCGCGCACCTCTTCAGCCGCGACCCGGATGACCCGAGCGCAGATGAGCGTCCGCCTGCCGGCCTTCGACGGCGACCCCGGCGTGAGGCCGAGCTGGCGCGCCCACGTGGCCAGCGCGGCGCCGTGGGAGCCGCTGCCCGACGACGGCCTCGAGCGCTACGAGGGGTCGATGCCACGGCCGGAGTTCTGAGTAGGCTCGGCGGCGCGAGTTCGAGAGTCGCGGCGACAGCGCTACTCGTGGGCGTCCTCCTCCTGGTGTCCCCGCCGCCGCAGCCCAGCTTCCGGTCGGCGAGGCCGATGGCGTGCGCATCGTGCGCGAACGGGGAGCGCTCGTGGTGGTCTTCACCAAGCGGCCGACCGGCTCCGGCGGCGAGTGGCCGGCCGGCGGGTCAGCGTGTTTTGCACCGAGTTCCTCGAGGGTGGCACCGCGGTGGCGGGGCCACACTCCGGCGCCACAGCGAGGCCGCAAGCTGCGCACCGGCGACCTCACCCGCGGTATGGACTACTGCCGCGTGTGGCTCGCGGCCCGGACGGTACGGCGCAATGGCGAGCGAACCCGTCGCAGCAGGGAGCTCATCCGTCCGTTCCGCTGACTCAGGCCGGCGCTCGATTCCTGGACGAGGAGCGACACGCTTTCGCCGTGATCAGGCGTGCTTTTCGGCGCCGACATTGATCGCCGAAGCGTGACCTCGACACGTATCCCACACCCGAAGTGGGCGTCAAGCGTATACCTCGGCTTCCGGTGGCTTCCGGGTGATCGCCCTGGCGAGCCCGGCCGACACCCCGCCGGTCGGTGCCGTCGGCTACTGGAGCGACGGTGCGCAGCGCGTAGCGGTGGTCACGCTTTCCGAGCCTCGGCAGGCGGCTATTCGTGGAGTACGACGCCGATGTCATGCGCACGAACATCGCGGGCTTCCTCTACGACGACGAGCTCGACTGAGCTCGCCGCCAGCAGGTGTTGACACCTGCCCCATAGGGGTAGATAGTCGACCTACTGGTCCCGTCTTGACGCCCCCCGGCAGGGGAGGTGGTCGTGAACACCCTCTCGATTTCTCCGTAGCGCTCACCGACCCCCATGAGCCGTTCAGGAAGGAGAACCAATTGGACTCGCAACGCACACGCTTTGCCGTCCTGCTCGCGGTCGCCGCTGCTCGTGCTCGCCCTCGCGGCCCCGCGCGAGCGGACACGGTGACCGCCTGGAATGTTCACGCCGAGCAGCGCTGATCACAACCGCCGCTCAGCCCCGACTGTGTCGACCATCCACCTCGCCATGGTCCACGGAGCTGTGTACGACGCCGTGAACGCGATCGACCGCCGCCACCAGCCCTATCTCGCCGCACCGAAGGCGCGCCGGTGGTAGTCGAAGGACGCAGCCGCAGCCACGGCCGCGTACCGCGTCCTGCTGAGCATCGTCCCGCTCAGGCCGACGCTCTTGCGGGCCACTACGACCGCTCACTGAGGGAATCCCCGAGGGCCGGCGCAAGGCCGGCGGATAGCCGTTGGCGAAGCCGCTGCCGCGGCGATGATCGCGGCGCGGACGGACGACGGCCGCTTCGGACCACCCGGTTTCCCGGTGGGCACCGGCCCGGGCCAGTGGGAGCCCGTGCCGCCTGCGCTTCGGCAACGACCCGGCGCCTGGGTCGCGGAGGTCAGGTCCGTTCCTGATCAGGAGCCCGTCGCAGTTTCGCTCGGACGGACCATACGACCTTGACGAGCCGCAAGTACGCGCGGGAGTTCACGGAGGTCAAGGCGCTCGGCTCCTTGGCAGCACCATGCGAAGCGCCGAAGACCAGACCGACGCGTCGCGCTTCTGGTCCGAGGGTACGATCGATCTGGACGCGGCTCGCGCGAGACCTCTTGCCCGCTACCGCCTGCGGATCGCCGACAACGCAAGGCTGTTTGCCATGCAGTACCTGACCGGAGCCGACTCGCTGATAGGCGTCTGGGACGACAAGAAGCGCTGGCTGTTCTGGCGGCCGATCGCGGCGATCGAGCGGGCCGACGAGGACGACAACCCCGCAACCGAGCAAGAAGCGGGCTGGCGACCGCTGATCAACACGCCGCCCTATCCGGACCATCCGTCGGGACTCTCCGGCGTGATCGCCGGGATGAGCGGGAGCTTTGCGGACTTCTTCGGGACAGACCGCGTGTGGTTCAAGGCATCGAACCTCACCCTGGGGATCGATCGCAAGTTCCGGAGCTTCTCCCAGGCAGCCCGGGAGGTTGTGGATGCCCGCGTCTGGTCTGGAATCCATTTCCGCAAGGCGGATGAAGACGGCGCCCGCATCGGCAAGCAGGTGTCTCGCTGGCGCGATCACTTCTACTTCGAGGAAGCCGACTGAGCCAGCACTCGATCATCTGACGCAGAGGGGCGGCCTACGGGCTGCCCCTCCGCCTTCTCATGCCGCGGCGCTCGAAGCAGCACGTACACGGCGGTCACGAGCAGGATGCCCGCGGCCACCAGCAGCGCCGTTCCGGTCGCGTCGACGAACGCTTGCTGGGCCTGCGCGGCGAGCTGCGCCCCGGCGGCGCCGAACTGGTCGAGCGGCGCCTGTTGGACGAACGAGATCGACTCCTCCGCCTGACTCGCCACGTTCTCCGGGAGCCCGGCCACGGCGCTCTCCATGCCGGAGCGGTAGGTCTCGTTGAGCACGCTGCCGAGCAGGGCGATGCCGAGCGCGCTGCCGAACTCGCGCGACACGTCGTTTACGGCCGAGGCCACCCCCTGCTTGGCGGGCGGAAGCGACGAGACGATCGCGGTGGTCGCCGGCGTCCCCGCGAGCGCCATCCCCGCGGCGAACAGGACGAGACCGGCGGCGAAGTGCCAGTAGCTGAGATCCACCCCGATGAACGAGAGCACGATCAGCCCGGCGGCGATCAGGGCGAGACCGACAGCCCCGGTTCGGTTGATGCCGACACGCTCGGCGATCAGCGGCGCCCGTCGCGCCAGCGGTATCAGCACCAACGGCATCGGCAACATCGCCAGCGCCGCCTCGAGGGGCGACAGCCCCGCCACGAACTGCAGGTACTGCAGGACGATGAAGAAGAAGCCGAAGGCGGCGAAGAACTGCACTGTCAGGGACAGCGAGCCGGTGCCGAAGCCGCGCAGCCGGAACAGCCGCGGGTCGAGCATCGGCTGATCCACTCGCCGCTCCCACAGAACGAACGCGGTGAGCGCCAGCACGCCCCCGATCAGCCCGGCCAGCACCAGTAGATCGCCCCACCCGCGCTCCGGCCCTTCGATGATCCCGAACACGAGCGCCGTCACCCCGACCAGCGAGAGCAGGCCACCGGGAACATCGAGGCGCGGGGGATGCGGGTCGCGAGAATCAGGGATGACCGCCAGCGTGCCTATGACCGCCGCAACGGCGAGCACGACGTTGAGGGCGAAGAAGGAGTTCCAGCTGAAGAACTCGAGCAGCAGGCCCGAGCCGAGCAGCCCGATCACCGCCCCGCCCCCGACCACGCCGACCCAGACCCCCACGGCCTGAGCGCGCTCCTCGGGCGGGAAGGAGGTGGTGATGATCGACAGCGTGGTCGGCATCACGAGGGCGGCGCCCACGCCCATGACCGCCCGCAACCCGATCAGCGTGTTCGGGTCGTTGACGAAGATCGCCGCCGCCGCGGCCGACCCGAAGACGACCAGCCCGGCCAGCAGGATGCCCTTGCGTCCGTACCGGTCTCCGATGGCGCCGGCCGACAGCAGGAGTCCCGCGAACACCATCGTGTACGCGTCGACGATCCACTGGAGCTGGCTCTGGGTGGCGCCGGTGTCGCGCGCGAGATCCGGCAGGGCGACGTTCAGCCCGCTGACCGCCGAGACCACCATCATCAGCGCCAGTGCCACGACACCGAGGACGATTCGGCGTTGCTTTCTCGACTGCTCACTCATTGCCGCTGAACTCCTGGGCTCGGGTAAGATTTCAACACATGCAGAATTCTACACATGCGGAATTACTATGGCAAGGCCCGTGACCAAACGTCCAGGACGCCGGGCCGGCGACAGCGGAACGCGCGAGGCGATTCAGGCCGCGGCGCGCCGGCAATTCGCCGAGCGTGGCTTCGACCGCACCTCGCTGCGCAGCATCGCCAAGGAGGCCGGCGTGGACCCCACGCTCGTCTCGCACTTCTTCGGCTCCAAGCAGGCCCTCTTCGTGAAGGTGGTCGAGCTGCCCTTCGACCCGGCGGCCGTGATGCCGGGCCTGCTGGCCGGCGACCGTGACGAGATCGGCCTCCGGCTGGCTCGCTTCATCATCGGCGTGCTCGAGTCAGAAGAGGGCCGCCAGCGGCTTACTGGCCTCGTCCGCGCGGCCGCCTCGGAGGACGAGGCCGCGCAGGCGCTGCGCGAGCTCATTACGCGGCGGGTGCTCGGCACGATCGCCGAGAACCTCGGCGCCGACGACGCTCCCTTCCGGGCGTCGCTGGCGGGATCGCAGGTCGTCGGCATGGTGATGGCGCGCTACGTCGTGCGCGTGGAGCCCCTGGCTTCCCGGGATGCCGACGAGGTGGCCAGGACGATCGCCCCGGTGCTCCAGCACTACCTCGTTGAGCAGCTATGAGAAGCTTCGCGCCCTCTCCCGACCCGTCGAAAGGCCCTCGATGAGCACCGACTCGCACACGCCGGACACCATCGTCCTGGTCCATGGCTTCTGGGTGACGCCCCGCAGCTGGGAGGACTGGATCAAGCACTACGAGGCGAAGGGCTACCGGGTCATCGCGCCCGCCTACCCCGGGTTCGAGGTCGAGGTCGAGGCCCTCAACGCCGACCCGTCGCCGATCGAGCAGGTCACCGTGCCGCAGATCGTCGAGCACCTGGAGTCGATCGTCAGCGCAGCTCGACTCGCCGGCGATCCTGATCGGCCACTCGGCCGGCGGCGTGTTCACGCAGACCCTGCTCGACCACGGCTTCGGCGCCGCCGGCGTGGCGATGAACTCGGCCCCGACCGAGGGCGTCAAGCGGGTGCCGCTGTCGCAGATCCGGGCCTCGTTCCCGGTGCTCAAGAACCCGGCCAACCGCCACAAGGCCGTGGGCCTCACGTTCGAGCAGTGGAACTACGCGTTCACCAACGGCTTCCCCGAGGACGAGGCGCGGCGGCTGTACGAGCGCTACCACATCCCCGCGTCCGGGGAGATCTTCTGGGGCAGCGCGCTGGCCAACATCCACCCGGGCAAGGACGACACCTGGGTCGACTACGGCAACGACGACCGCGCGCCGCTGCTGTTCATCTCCGGCAGCAACGACCACCTGATGCCGCCGTCGATCCAGCGGTCGAACGCCAAGCACTACAAGTCCGACACGATCACCGAGGTCAAGGAGTTCGAGGGGCCGCACCTGCTGCCCGCCGCGCCGGGCTGGGAGAACGTCGCCGACTACGCCCTGGACTGGGCGGTCAGCCACGCCGCCCAGAGCAGCGCCGCGTGACAGACGTCCGGCTCACGCACATCGGTGGGCCGACCGTGCTCATCGAGGTGGGCGGCTGGCGCCTGCTGACCGACCCGACATTCGACCCGCCCGGCCGGTAGGTACAACTTCGGCTGGGGGGCGATGTCGCGAAAGCTCGCCGGGCCGGCGATCTCCGCCGCCGAGGTCGGCCCGATCGACGCGGTCCTGCTCAGCCACGAGCACCACGGCGACAACCTCGATCCCGCCGGACGGGCGCTGCTGCCGTCCGCCGGCGTTGTCATCACCACCGTGTCCGGCGCGCAGACGCTCGGCGGGACTGCCCGCGGGCTGGATCCGTGGCAGACCACCTCGCTCGAGGCGCCCGATCGGCCCTCGATCGAGATCACCGCCACGCCGTGCCGGCACGGCCCGCCGCACTCCCACTTCATCGTCGGTGACGTGATCGGCTTCGCCCTGCGCTGGGACGGCCAGGAGCACGGCGTCCTCTGGATCTCCGGCGACACCGTGCTCTACGACGGCGTCCGCGAGGTCGCCGACCGGCTGACGGTCGACACCGCGCTGCTCCATCTCGGCGGCGTGCAGTTCCCCGTGACCGGACCGGTGCGCTACACGATGACCGCTCGCGACGCCGTCGAACTGTGCGGCCTGGTGCGGCCGCGCACGGCGATCCCGATCCACTACGAGGGCTGGAAGCACTTCAGGCAGGGGGCGACGGCCATCGAGGCGGAGTTCGCCCGGGCACCGGAGGAGATCCGCGCGCGGATTCGGTGGCTGCCTATCGGCGTGGCTGTGGAAATCTAGCCCGCAACTGCGTCCCGCCGGAGCTGTTTCTAGTCAGCATGAGGCGCCTGCCCACCGCGGTCATTGCATTGACACTCACCGCGGCCGCGGGGCTGGTCCCGGCTGCCCAGGCCACCTTCCCCGGTCGCAACGGCGGAATCGCGTTCGAGCAGCGCAGCAGCAGCGGCGACTCTGGACCTAACGTCGAGCACAGCCGGTTGGCCACACGCCCGCCCGGGTCGGCCGGCTTCCGCACGCTGCTCGACTGCGAGCTCACCGACGGAGTGCCGAGTGGCGGCGACTGTACGGGCACCAGCTACAGATCGCCGTCGTATTCGTCCGACGGCCGGATCGCTCATGTTCGACGCCGGAACGCAGATCGGGATCATCGACGCTGACGGCGGCGGGGGCGTAGGTCTGTTTCCGCCCGCCACCGCCGACGATGGACATCCCGCCTTCTCGCCCGATGCCAACCGTATCGTGTTCACGGGGGCGAACGACCACGGCACGACCGACCTCTACCTCCGCCGGGCGACCGGCGGGCCGGCGCGCCTGATCATCCGGGACGCAGGCGAGCCTGCCTGGTCGTCTCGCAACACGCTGGCCTACGTGCGCAGCGGCAACGTCTACGTCGCCCGGCCGGACGGTACCCACCGCCGTTTCGTGACCTCGGGAGTCTCGCCGGACTGGTCGCCCAACGGCAGACGGTTGCTGCTGGTGCGGCCGTCGCCGAGAAACGCGATCGACGCCCCCTTCGGGACCATCCACCTCTCGGATCCCAGCGGCCGCCACGTCCGCCGCGTTCATGCCGGCGACGACTCCTTCTACCCGGTCTGGTCACCCGACGGCAGCTCGGTCGCGTACGGCCGCTTCGACCAAGGCGTCTTCGCCAAGCGCCTGGGCAGCCGGCGCGCCGCGCGCCTGGTAGCCCCGACCCAGATCAGCGGCGAGAGCGGCTCGGTGGTGGCCTCCGACCCGGCCTGGCGGCCGCGGCCAGTCTCGGGCCGTCCCTGATCAACCCGTCGCAGCGCAGTTCTCGCCCTCGCTTGCCTCCAGCCAGAACTCCTTCGCGGCGCCCTCCAGGATCCGGGTGTTCGCCAGGGGCAGGCGCGCGGTGAGCGTGGGGTCGCCGATCAGGGCGCAGCGGGTCATGCCCGGAGGGCCGCCGGTCCGGCGCGGGTGGCCATCACAGGCGGCCGAGGTACTCGAGCGGGAAGGCCGGCTGCGCCAGCGGCCGCACCGCCAGCTGGGTCAGCAGCAGCGGGTTGTCGTCACCCGCGATGCGGTTGAGATGGATCGTGTCGCAGCCCGCGCAACGGTGCACGAGCAGCCACTCGCCGTCGCCGCGCACGGACACGGCGATCGGCTCCATCGACGCGCCGCAGTCCGCGCGGCGGTCGCCGGGACTGTCGTCGTCGAGGTGCCGGCTCCAGAGGCAGCTCGGACAGTGGTTGCGATGTGCTGTGCCGGGGGCGTCGTAGGAGACGTCGAGCCGGCAGTGTTGGCAACGGAACGACAGCGATGCTCTGCTCCGGTGCCGTGCGCGCTGATCGCGCATGGGACCTCCGGTCAAGGGGGCTAACGGAAGGCGTGGTGCGTCGAAGCGAGCGCTACGAGCGAGCGCTCAGAGGTCCGACGCGGCTTGTTCCGAACAGGCGGCCATATATCCACCTTCCCGCCGGGTTGTGCCCGGGGGTCGATGGGGTCAAAGTACCACGGTAACCGACAGGGGGCGGCACCCTTTAGCGATCCGGACGCGAGTTCGGCGCCGGCGTAACGCCTTTCCAGATTGATGCCGAGGCGACCATCCGGCTGGCGCAGAGTGCGGAGGAGTTGGGTTTACGGCCGCTTCGGCACTGCCGTTGCCTCCCGGGTTTGCCGAGGGGCAGCGTCGCGAGATGCTCGGGGCGGCGGCGCCCAGGAGCGCAGCCGCGCCTAGGCACAGGCCCGCTACGCCGACGGGATGGAGGCCACGAGGCCGGGGGCGTCAGCCTCGGGGCCGGTCTCGCCGTGTTGCCGCGAATCAGCGCTTCGTGCGCGGCTCTCGGGCGCGCACCGCGGACGTGTGGCTGCCCAACTCGCCGTGCGGTCGGCGGCGCCCTGCGCCTGCAGCTCGCCCTTCGGCTGAGTGACCCATCAGCGGGGTTCGTGTTGCGAGCTCTGGCAGCAGTCCAACCGGCTCCGGGGCCGGGGGCTCGAGTTCCGCGTCTTGGCACAGGATCGCCTGGTGCAGCCTGCGTAGCTCGGGCCCCGGCTCGACGCCGAACTGGTCCACCAGCAGCTCACGCACCTCCCGGTAGACCGTGAGGGCCTCAGCCTGACGGCCGGAACGGTAGAGCGCCAGCATGTGCTGCGCGTGCAGCTGCTCGCGTAGCGGATCCTCGGCGACCAGTGCCTCGAGCTCGCCGATTACCTCGCGGTGCCGGCCGACGGCGAGGTCGGCACCGATTGCCAGTTGGGCTGCCTGCACGCGCAGCTGCTCCAGCCGCCTTATCTCGGGACCCGCGAAGGGCTCGTCGACCAAGTCGACCAAGGCTCCGCCGCGCCATAGCGCGAGCGCCTCGCGCGCCTTTCCATTCGACGAGCGGCGACCCTGCGGGGCCGCCGCGTCCACCAGCCGCTCGAAGTGCACCGTGTCGACGTGGTCCGCCGCGAGCCGAAGCTCGTACCCGCGACCGCGGGTCACGATCTCGGCCTCACTTCGGGCCAGCAGCTTGCGCAGGTGGGAGACGTAAAGCTGCACCAGTTTGTGGGCGCTGCGCGGCGCCCGCTCGTCCCATAGACCCTCGATCAGCTGCTCGGTCGAAACGGTGCGGTTGACCTCAAGCGCGAGCATCGCCAGCACGGAACGCTGCTGTGGCGGGCCCAGCGCAATCGCCCGGCCGTCGAGACTGGCCTCGACGGGCCCGAGGAGACGGATCTGCATGCGAGGGGGCGCGCGCCGTGAACCGATGGAGACGAGCCTACCCCGGCTCCGGTAACCAAATCAACGCCGAGGTCGACCCCGCATCGACCAGGCATATACCGGCATCGGTGAGTCTCGGCAGCGCAAATCGACCCGCGCAGGTGGAGGCCAAAATGCTGTTCCTCAATCCGTTGCGTTCGACAGTCCGACCGACCCGCGCCGGCGTCCTCGTGCGGCTGGTGCTCGCCGCGTCCGCTGCAGCCGTCGCGGTCGCCCTCGCCGCAGCGCCGGTGCAGGCCCACCCTGCGGTCCGATCCGATTCCGTCATCACCTGGAACGCGAACGCCGGAAAGGCCGCGGTCGCTGCGTGCATCTCCCCCGCCGACGATCCGCTTCACGAGTCGCGTTTGTACGCGATGACGCACGTGGCCATCCACGATGCCCTCAACGCCATCGATCGCCGCTCCCGTCCCTATGCGCTTCGGACACGAGAGCCCGCCGAGGAGCGTCTCCCGACGCCGCCGTTGCTGCGGCAGCGCGAGACGTGCTGGTTCCGCTTCTCGACCAGATCCCCGCTCCCTTCCCACCGGCGTGCGGCCCTGCGGGCGCCGCCAGCGTCGAAGCGGACTACGCCACAACTCTCGCGGCGATTCCTGACGGCCCGGCCAAGTCCCGCGGGCATCGACGTAGGGCAGGCGGCCGCCGCGGCCATCCTCGCCCTCCGAGCCGGCGACGGTTCGGACACACCACTTGTGGTCTCCGACTACGAGCAGGGCACGAATCCCGGCGAGTATCGGTTCACGCCCGGCACCCCGTTTGCCTTCGCGCCCGGGTGGGCCGATGTCACCCCGTTCGTCCTGAGAGACAGCTCGCAGTTCCGTCTCCGGTCCGCCCTACGCGAGTCACCGGAAGAAGGTACGCGGCAGATTTCAACGAGGTGAAGCGCCTCGGAGGCGATGGACATCACCACTCCCAGTGCACGCACGCGCAGAGCGAAACCGAGATCGCCCTGTTCTGGGTCGAGAGCTCCCCGCTGCAGTGGAATCGCATCGCCAGAACCGTCTCCACCGAGCCGAAGCCTTGATCCGTGGGAGCAGGCTCGGCTCTTCGGGCTGCTCAACATGGCGCCTCGCGGATGGCTACGTCGGCTAGCTTCGAGACCAAGTACCTCTACAACTACTGGCGCCCGGTCACCGCGATTCAGAATGGCGGATGCCGACGGCAACCCGAGATACGAGTGCCGATCCGACGTGGACTCCGTTGGTCCCGACTCCACCCATCCCAGACTACGACTCGGCCCACAGCGTCGAAGGCGGTGTGGCAGCACAGGTCCTGAAGCGGTTCTTCGGCACCGATCGTGATCAGCTTCGAGACCTGCAGCTTGACCGTGCCGGCAGGCGAGCACGTGCAACGACCCGTCACCCGTGGTTCGCCGCTACGCCAGCTTCTCTCAGGCGGCGGAGGAGAACGGCCTGTCTCGCATCCTCGTCGGGTTCCACTTCCGCAAGGCCGTCGACGAGGGCATCGACCACGGCGCCAAGATCGGCCACCGCGCCGTTGACCTATTCCTGCGGCCAGAGAGCGAACTGGAAGCCCAAGCCCCCGCACGTGATACCGCCGTTCGGGGAAATCTACGACCGCTTGTCCGTGGCCTGGTGGGCAGTACGCCGTGGCACAACCAGTCCTCTTCGAACCTCCTGGTGCAATCCCACCGGTGCCGGATGCCGCGTGGGCCAGTCCGGTCCGATCTTCTTCTTGGTCGGAAGGTTCGGGAACGGGGAAGTCACCCGCGATGAGTGCACGGTGCGTGGCCACAAGTTCCTGTTCTTCCCGCTGCTTAACGCGGTCGACGTCCATACTCCGAGCGACGGCCTCGACACGCCGGAACTGGTGTGGGAGGACTTTCTTTCGTTCGTATTCCGTGCCGATCGACTCCGCGCCAGCGTCGACGGCGTCCGGATCCACAATCTGAACCCCCTCCACCACCCCCTACAACGTTGCGCCGCGCCCGCGTCCGTCGTCGGCTGTGCACGACCATTCTCGCTAACACTTCCCGAGGACAACTTGTTCGACATCGATGCAGGGACATACGCTCCTGCAGTGGCGGACGGGTTCTACTTGCTGCTCGCCCCACTCAAGGCGGGTGTGCACACCATCAAGTTCGGTGGGACGGGCAATTTCAACGGACCGACCGTTCAGGACATCACCTACCACCTCAGAGTTCTTCGCTAGTTCATCCTGGAATAACGGGCGCCGGCAAACCCTTCGGTTTGGCTGATCTCGCTTGCGGGAAAGGGGATCGCTCGTCGATACTCGCCCCGACCACTCAACCGAGAACAGGAGGCCCCATGCACGCCCGAGTTGCGACGTTTGAAGGTGGCGATCCCGGGCAAATCCGGCAGATGGTGGAGGAGATAAGCCGGCGTGCGGAGTCCGGGCCGCCGGAGGGTGTTCCCGCAGTCGGCCTTCTGCTCTTGCACCGCGCCGACGAGGGCAAGGTGCTCAACGTTTCGCTGTTCGAGACCGATGAGGACCTGCGTCAGGGCGACGAGACCCTGAATGCCATGGATCCGCCGGTTCCCGGCGCGATGGGCCGGCGCACCTCGGTGGAGATCTATGAGGTGGGTGTGAAGCTCGACGCGCCCGCGCCATGACGGATCTCTCTGCCGGTTCCTGGAAGGACGCGCTCAAGCGCACCGTCAAGGCGTTCAAGGAGGACCAGCTCCCGATCTGGGCGGCGGCGCTGACCTACTTCGGCGTTCTCGCGATCTTCCCGGCTTTGCTGGTGGTGGTGTCCGCGCTGGGCCTGATCGGGGATTCCGTCACGGACTCGCTCCTCCAGAACCTCGAGGAAGTGGCGCCCGGCCCGGCGCAGGAGATCGTGACCGACGCGATCCGAAACCTGCAGGGGGCCGGGAGTGCCTCGGGCGTTGCCTTCGTGATCGGCATCGCGGGCGCGATCTGGGCGTCCTCGGGCTACGTCAACGGGTTCATGAGCGCGTCCAACGCGATCCACGACGTCGACGATGCCGGTTCGCTGACCAAGACGCTGCCCGTCCGCATCGGCCTCACGCTGGTGCTCATGGTGCTTGCGGGCATCATCGCGTTCTCGGTGACGCTCACGGGTGGTCTGGCCAAGGAGGTCGGCGATCTGGTCGGCGTGGGCGACACGGCCGTGGACATCTGGGGCCTCGCCAAGTGGCCGGTCCTCCTGTTCCTCGTCAGCCTGCTGCTGGCCGTCCTCTACTGGGGTGCCCCGAACGTGAAGCTGCCCTTCCGCCTGTTCTCGCCCGGAGCGCTGCTCGCCGTGCTCGGCTGGGTGGTCGGGTCGATGGCGTTCGCCTTCTATGTCTCGAACTTCAGCGCGTACAACAAGACGTACGGTGCGCTTGCCGGCCCGATCGTGTTCCTGCTCTGGCTCTGGATCTCGAACATCTTCATCCTGCTCGGGGCGGAGTTCAATGCGGAGCTGGAGCGGAGCCGCAAGCTCGAGGCGGGGGAGATCTCCGAGCCGGACCAGGCGTTCGTCGAGCACCATTGAGTGCCGCGGCGCAGGTCAATCCGGAGAAATGATCAGCCGCTTCTAGGTCTGCTTGACGAAGAACCGCGTGATGATGCCGACGAACGGCAGCAGGCATTTCATCGCCGATGCCGAGCCAGACGGTGAAGATGAAATAGCCGAGCAGCGCCCCGGCCAGGCCCAGCACGAGCGAGAATAGCCACGACTTGGGCCCGCTGAGACCGCTCCACATGTCCGGTCAGCATGCGCCCGATGGCAGCGGTCAGCATGCGCCCGATGGCACGCCACCAACCCGAGCAGAATGGCTCCGATCACGACACCCTCCTCCTGTGGGAGGCCACCGGGACCGATTCCCGCACTTGCTTTGCTCGGACCTGCTCGCAGATACTGCGTCAGGGTGAACGCCGACGCGCCCGCGGGCCGGGCCTGAGATGAGCGACTTGCGTCCCAACGCCCGCTCGAAAGTCGGCTGCGGTGTGACGCCGTTCCAGACCGACGCCGAGGCGACCATCCGGCTGGCGGAGCGTGCGGAGGAGCTGGGCTACGCTCGCTTCGGCGCGGCCGAGGGGTGGACGCAGGACGCGGTGGTGGTCCTGGCGCGGATCGCCGGCGTGACTTCCCGGATCGGGCTTGCCACCGGGGTGCTGTCGGTTTGGAGTCGAACGCCCGGGACGATTGCCATGGCGGCGGCGAGCCTCCAGCGAGCTTCGGATGGCCGCTTTGAGCTCGGCCTGGGCGCCAGCAGCCCGCCACTCGTGGAGGGGTTCCATGGCCTCAAGTGGCGACAACCCGTCGATCGCATGCGCGCGACTCTCGTCGCGGTCCGGGCGCTGCTCGAGGGCGAGCGTCTACCGCTCGAACGTGAGGATGTACGGCCTCTCCGCTTGGGTATGCCGCCCGATCGCCCCATCCCGATCTCCCTGGCCGCGCTCGCGCCCGCATCGGTCCGGCTGGCCGGTGAGCTCGCCGACCACTGGCTCCCGTTCCTGTGGGCGCGTTCGCGCCTGGACGACGGCCGGGCCCTGCTCGCCGAGGGCGAGGCGGCTGCGGAGAGGGGCCGTGCGACAGGCGTGACCGCCAGCGTTCCGCTCGCTGTCGCGGGCAGCGAGGAGGAGGCACGGCAGATCGCCGCCGGCTGGCTGCTCACCTACCTCACGCGCATGGGCCCGCTCTATCCGCGGATCCTCCGGGATCGTTTCGGCTTCAGCCGGGAGGTCGATGCCCTGCTCGAGGCGAACGGGGGCGACGGCCCGCCGCGGCTGCCGGCAGAAGCGGAGCACCTGGCACGCGAGGTCACCGTCATGGCCACGTACGACCAGGCACCGGCCGCCGTGCGCCAGTGGCTCGAGGCGGGGGCAGACGCGATCGACCTGGTGCTGCCTCCGGGGATGGCAGAGACCCAGCACCGCGAGATGCTCGAGGCCGCAGCCCCCGCGGCGACTCAGTGGAGCGAGGCCGCTTCGCCGAGAGCGACGCGGCCGAGGTAGTCGTAGGCGCGGTTGGCGCCGAGCGGGTGCATGAATGAGCCGGCCTTGACGTCGCGGTAGGCGCGCGCGAGTGGGCTGCCGTTGACATAGCCGGCTCCGCCCGAGAGGGCGAGCGCGCGGTCCACGATGCGGGCGGCGGCTTCGTTGACGAACGCCTTGGCGGCCTGGGCCTCGGCGAACAGTGCGCCGAGCTCGTCGGGGCTGCCGTCGGACGCTGGGTTGGCGGCGCGGTGGTCGTCGATCAGCGCGGCGGCGCGCGACAGGGCGCCGCGCGAGGCCGCGAGGTCGACGGCGTTGTCGGCCACCTGCATGCGCGGGCGCGCGTCGCCGTTGATGCGGCCGCTGATGCCGTGGCGAGCAATCGCGTCGGCTGACTCGGCGATGCCGAGCGAGGCGGCGGCGTGGAACAGCCCGGCCACCAGGTTGCGCTCCATGTACGGCAGCGGGTCGCCCGCCGGGAAACCACCTCGCACCCCGTGCTCGGGCAGCTCGACACCCTCGAACGAGACGGAGTTGCTGCCGGAGGCGCGCATGCCGAGCGCGTCCCAGTCGTCGTGCACGATGACGCCGGGTGCGTCGGTGGGCACCATCGCGTACGCGTAGCGCTCGCTGCCCTGGTCGTCGGTGTAGGTGACGGCCACGTAGAGGTCGGTGGCGGCCGGGGACATCGTGCAGAACATCTTGCGGCCCTCGATTCGCCAGCCGGACTCGGTGCGGGTGGCGAGCGTGCCCGGCCGCGTGAGGTCCTGGCCGGGCTCGCTGATCGCGGCGGCCAGCACGACCCCGTCCTTGGCGATCTGCTCGAGCGACGCTGCGAACGCGCCGGCGCGGCGCTCATCCAGCGCGGCGACGGCAACCTGGCGGCGGCGCTCCATGTTGAGCACCGCCACCAGATGCATGTTCACGCCGATCGCGACGGAGGCGTCGCCGCGCGCCAGGCGGCTCGACGCGACCACCTGGTCGTGCGCGGACGAGACGCCGAGCCCACCGAGCTCGACAGGAATCGGTGCTGCGAAGTAGCCGGCGGCCTTGAGCGCATCGATCGCGTCGAAGGGGTAGGTGCCGTCGCGGTCGTGCTCCGCCGCGCGGGCGGCGAAATCCTCCGCGAGGCCCTCGGCGATCGAAACCAGGCGGCTGCCCGCATCGGTATGGGCTTTGAGCTCGATGGCCATCAGTCGGTCGTCACGGCCACGGCCACCGGCACGCCGTTGGTGACCATGTCGTAGACGGCCGAGCGCTTGCTTGGCCCGCTCAACAACCTCGCGGAGCTTCTCCTCCGGCGCGTCGCCCGTCACCCGGAACGACACGCCGATGCGCTCGAAGCCGTTGCGGGGCTCGTCGTCGACACCGAGCGCGCCGCGCACGTCCATGTCGCCCGTGAGGGTCGACTCGACGGACGTGAGCTCGACCTTGCGCGCCGCGGCCACGTAGACGATCGACGTCGTCAGGCAGGCCGCCAGCGCGTGCAGCAGGTACTCGGCGGGGTTGGCGCCGGTGTCGGTGCCGAGCAGGATCGCCGGCTCGCCCGCGTCGATCTGGAACTCCTCACTGCGGCTGGTGTCCTCACCGCCCGCGGCGTAGAAATCCCTGATCGTCGAGCGGTTGTGGGAGCCGCCAATCCAGCGGTTGGTGGCGCGAAACTGGAACTTCGCGAGCTCCGGCTGCGCCTTGATCAAATCCAGCGTCGCGAACATCTTCTCGGTGTCCACGCCGTTACGGCTCGTGTCTGCGACCACGTTCATTTCGAGACCTCCTCGGTCTGTGCTGGGTTGGTTGAACCCTCCTCCCGAGCCGCCTCCGCGACATCGGCGCCACCACCCAAATCCAGGTGGGCGGCGTGGCGGGATGCACGTACGTCTGCATGCCGGCAGAGTCGCCGCCCGGCCTTCCCGAAACCTTCCTAGACGCCGATCTCCGCTCTACGGAGCCTTTCCAGCGTCTCGCGCGCCCGCCGCTCGTTGAGCACCTGCCCCGCCGCGGCGTAGCCCTCCGCGGCGCGGCGCAGGGTCTCCGCGGCGGCGCGCTCGTCGCCCTCGGCGATGAGCAGCTCGGAGCGGGCCTCGGCAACGGCTGCGGGCCACGGGCCTCCCCGCCATGCCCCCGCTCCCTGCTCGGCCCGCTTCAGGAACACGCGGGCGCGCTCGAGCTCGCCGGCCCGCGCGCACACCGTCGCGGCGGCCACGTGGTAGGCCATCGGGCAGAACCGGCACACCCAGCGCGGGTCGAACAGCGTCTCGGCGCGCTCGATCATCGCCATCGCCCTGGCGTCCTCGTCGGGGACCTGCAGCAGCACGCCGTACACAAGGAACAGCATGTGTTGGGCGAGCGGTGAGATGTGCGCCAGCTCGAGCGCCTCCTCGAGCTGCGCACGTGCGCCGGCGCGGTCGCCCAGGTGGAGCAGCGCCTCGCCCAGGCGCATGCGTGCGAGCGACTCGCCTCCGACTGCGCCCACCTCGCGGCTGAGCCGCGCGCCGTCCATAAGGTGCTCGCGGGCGGCCTCGAGGTTGCCGGTGAACAGCTCGGTTTCCCCAAGCACGGTCGCGGCGAAGGCCTCGCCGCGGCGGGCGCCCGCCTGACGGGCCTGCGCGCGCAGGCGCTTGGCGAAGCCGGCCACGCGGTCATACGGGTCGCCCGCGGTGAGCACGTACTCGGTCACGCACAGGTGCGCGTCGAACACGCGGCCGGCAAGCTCCACGGAATCCCAGACCTCGGTGAGCTGGCGACGGGAATGCTGCTCCCAGCCGCCGTCCAGGTGGGCGATCATGCCTCTCAGGTCGGTGAGTTCGCCAGGATCGGCCGCGACCTGCTCCGCCTCGGCTGCCAGTCGGCGGGCGCTCTCCCAATCGCCGGTGTGCCAAGCGACCATGCCGCGCAGCAGGATCAGCTCGCCGAGGTCCTCGGGCAGTTCGGCCTCTACGCCCTCGAGCGCGGCCTTCGCGCCCGGTATGTCGCCCGCCGCGAGGCACGCGCGCGCCTGTTGGGATCGCAGTGCGGGCACGCGATCCATCGGCGCCACCGCGATCGCCTCCGCATAGGCCGCGGGCGCGTGGGCCTCGCCGGCTCCATGCAGGAGCTGCGCGCGCAGCACGAGCAGCGCTGGTCGCTCGCTCTCGTCAGCGTGTTCGAGCGCCAGCTCAGCCCACTCGGCGCCGTCGCGGTACGCACCCACGCCGGCGGCCCAGTCGGCAGCCCGTGTGAGGAGCGGGACACTCTCCTGCGCGCGACCGGCTCGCAGCAGGTGGTGCGCGACCGCCTCGGGCGGCGCATCGGCCGTGGCGAGCAGCGCGGCAGCGTCGGCGTGGGTGCGGCGCAGCGTCTCCTCGGGCAGCCGGGCGGCCAGCTCTTCGCGTACAAGGGTGTGCCGGAAGCGGTAGCGGCCGCGGACACGCTCGAGGACGCCGGCCCCTTCGGCCTCGCGGAGCGCCTCGTCGACCCGCTCGGCGCCCGCGAGCTCTGCGAGCTCCCTGGCTGTGAAACCGTCGTCGATCACAGCCAGCGCGGCAAGCAGCGCCTCGTCGAAGGTCTCCAGCGCTTCGAGCCGCCGCGCCGCGACCGCGCGCAGACGCGGCGTCACCGTGACCTCGCCGGAGGCATCCACCGACGCCGCCAGCTCCTCCGCGAAGAACGGGTTTCCCGCCGCGGAGCGCTCGATCGCAGCGAGGGTGCTTTGCGGAAGCGGCCGGCCGGCCGCCCGTTGTGCGACCGCGGCCAATCCGGCGCGGTCGAGCGGGCCGAGCGCCAGCTCCACCGCGGCGCCGCGCTCGAGCAGACTGGACCGCACCAGCGCGGTCGCCCTGGTGACCGGCTCATCGCGGATGCCGGCGACCACGAGTAGGCGCTCGCCGGGCGCGCTGCGCGCCAGATGGTGCACGAGCGCCGCCGTTGCCTCGTCGGCGGCGTGCATGTCGTCGATCGCGACCACGACGCCGCGCTCTGACGCGGCCTGCGCGAGTAGCTGCGCGACCGCTGAGAAGACGCGATGCCGATCGACGGGCTCCACCGCCGCGCCCGGCGGACGGTGCACCGAGGGCAGCAGTCGCGCCAGAGCGGCTTGTGCGCTGTCGGTGAGCGTGCCGGCCAGCTCTGGGCGACGGGCGACGAGGGGGTCGAGTGCCTCTACGAGCGGCGTGTACGGCGCGCGCCCCTCCTCCTCGTGCGCCGCGCCGCGCAGCGTGTGGAACCCGAGCTCCTCCGCCTCGGCTAGCACGGCCTCGACGAGGCGGGTCTTGCCGATCCCGAGCGCGCCGGTGACCAGCAGTGCGCCACCGTCGGCACCCGCGGCGCGCTCGAGCACTGCGGATGCCAACCCGAGTTCGCGCTCACGCCCTTCGATGGGGGCGTGCAGGAGCCGGGCGGCACGGACTGCAGGGCCGCTGCTGATCTCGCGCTGAAGCGCCAACGTTTCCTTCGACGGCTCCGCGCCGAGCCGCGCGAGCTCGTCGCGGAGCGCGCGAAACTGGCGCGCGGCGGCCGGCCTGTCGCCGCTCGCAGCGTGTCGGCGCATGAGTTCGCGGTGGGCCTCCTCGTCCGCGGGATCCTCGCGCAGCACGTCGCCCCAGTGGCCCTCGGAGCGCAGCAGCTCAAGTCGGCGCTCGCGCAGTCGTTCGCGGGCGTCGATTGCCCACTGCGTGTAGGGCTCGTCGGGCAGCAGCTCGCCCCGATAGGCCGTGTCGTCGCCTCCCTCGAAGCGCTCGACGTCGGTGGTCACCTCAGCGGTCGGGGCGAGGTCGACCATTCCAGCCCGGAGCACGACCGCCCCCCTGTCGCCGAGCGCCCGCCGGGCGTAGCTCGCAGCCTTGTGCAGGTTGCGAGCGGCGGCATCGGGACCGAGCTGTGGCCAGAGCGTCTCGAGCACCTCGTCGCGTGGCATGCGGTGGCCGCGAGCCAGCGCGAGCAGCTTGATGAGATCCGCCGCGCGTTTCTGCGCCCAGGCGTCGGCCGGGACGGGTTGCGAGTCGACGAGCACTTCGAAGCGTCCGAGCAGCCGGACCTCGAGCTGCCGCATACGAGACCGACCATACCTGCCGCGACTACGATGACCTCCTTGAAGCAGGAGACTCGCTTCTGCACTTCGGCCGACGGCGTGAGTCTCGCGTATGCGATGGAGGGTGAGGGCCCGCCGCTGGTCAAAGCCGGCAACTGGATGACGCACCTCGATTACGAGCGTCAGAGCCCGGTGTGGCGGCACTGGGTCAGGGAACTGAGCCGGGGAAACACGCTCGTCCGCTACGACGAGCGCGGCTGTGGGCTATCGGACCGGCAGTTCGACGGCAGCCCGACACTCGACTCCTCCATCGCCGATCTGGCGGCCGTGGTGGACGCTGCGGGAATCGAGCGGGCCGCGATACTCGGCATCTCCGGCGGCGGGCCGGCCGCGATCGAGTATGCCGCCCGAAACCCCGAACGCGTCAGCCGCCTCGTGCTCTACGGGACCTACGCACGCGGCCGCTACCGGCGCGGCGAGGGCGCGACCGAGCAGTCGCGTCTACTGAATGACCTGATTCGGGTGGGCTGGGGTGGCGCGGTGCCCGCATTCCGGCAGCTGTTCAGCTCGTTCTTCATCCCGAGCGCCGGAGAGGAACAGAAGCGCTGGTATGACGACATGCAGCAGGCTTCCAGCACCGGAGAGATGGCCGCACAGCTGTGGCAGTCGCGCGCGGAGATCGAGATCAGCGACACGGCGCGCCGCGTCACCCAGCCGGCGCTCGTTCTGCACGCGCGGCAGGACCAGGCGGTCCCGTATGAGGAGGGACGGCGCCTGGCCTCCCTCCTGCCGGACGCCCGTCTGGTGACGCTCGAGGGCAACAACCACATCCTCCAGGAAGGGGAGCCGGCCTGGGCGTCCTTTCTCTCGGAGGTCCGCACGTTCTTGGGCGATGATGAGCGAGCACTCGTCGCGGACGCCGATCTCTCGGAGCTGAGCGAGCGCGAGCGGGAGGTGCTCGAGCTGGTGGCTGCCGGAATGAGCAACGAGCAGATCGCCGAGCGGCTCTTCCTGAGCACCCGCACGGTGGAGCGCCACCTCTCCAACGTCTACGCGAAGCTGCGGCTGTCCGGCAAGTCGGCGCGGGCCGCCGCGGCAGCGCGGTTCTCGCGGGGGTAGAGCTCAGCGGAAGGTTTCGGGAAGGAAGCCTCCGTAGCGTGGCGCGCCATGACCACGCCTACCCCCGCAACCGTCCTCCGGCCCCTCGGACCGCTCGGTCGCCTTGGACTTTGGGCGGCTCGCCGCCGGCGGCTCGTGTTCGTCTCATGGGCCGTCCTCGTCATTGCTCTCGGCGTCCTCGCGCCGCGGGCTGAGCAGGCGCTTTCGGGCGGCGGTTGGGAGGCCGATGGCTCCGAGTCCGTTCGCGCGCGGGAGTTGATCGACCGCCACTTCGCCGGCCATGGCAGCTATGCGCTGGCCGTGGTCGTAAGCTCGCCCCGCTACACCGCCGGCGACCCGCCGTTCCGGCGCGCCGTCGAACGCAGCGCACGGAGGTTGGGTTACGAGGCGGCCGTCGCGGACGTGCGCCCGCCGCGCCGTGGCGCCTCCATCTCGGCGGATGGGCACGTGGCCGTTGTCCGGGGTGGGGCCGGCGCAGACACGGCCGAGATGGTCCGCGCGGCGGGCCGCGTGCACGATGGGCTCGAAGGCCTCGCCCCGGCCGGCGTCGACCTGGCAGTCACCGGCTCGCCGGCGCTGTGGTCGCAGTTCAACGAGGAGAACAAGGCCGCGATGCTGCGCTCGGAGGTCATGTCCTGGCCGCTCACGTTCGCCGTGCTCCTCGTCGCATTCGGCTCACTCACGGCGGCCGGCATCCCGCTACTGCTCTCGATCGCGGGCCTCGTGGCAACCGCCGGCGCTCTGTGGCTCGGCACGCGGCTGACCGGGATCACGATCTGGGCGATGAACTTTGCGCTGATGTTCGCCCTCGCGGTTGGCATCGACTACGCGCTCTTCGTCGTGGTCCGCTTCCGGGCGGCGCTGCGCGCGGGGCTTCGGCCCCTCGACGCGGTCGGCGAGACGATGGACAGCGCCGGCAAGGCCGTGCTGGTCAGCGGGCTGGCCGTCCTCGCCTCCGTGTCGGCCGTGATGGTCGTGCCCAGCCAGCCGTTCCGGACGAGTGCGCTCGGGATCCTGCTTGCCGTAGCGTTCGTGCTCGCTGCCTCGTTGACGCTGCTGCCGGCGGTGCTGGGGCGGCTGGGTCCGCGCATCGACAGGTTCGCGCTGCCGTGGGCGGGAGCGGTGCAGCACCGCAGCAGGGCCTTCGCTCGCTGGGGGCGACTGATCTGGCGTCGCCCGGTGGTACTCGGCACCGTCGCGGGGCTCGCGCTGGTTGTGCTGGCGCTCCCGGTGCTCGGGCTGCGCACGGCCATGCCCACCACCGGGGTGCTACCTCCCGAGGCCAGCGCGCGAGTCGGGTTCGAACGGATGCAGCAGGCCTTCGGCGCCGGCGCGCCGGCGGAGCTGCAGATCGTGGTACCGCGGCGTATGGCTCACCGCGCCGAGGCGGTGCTTCGGACCAGCGCGGGGGTAGAGGCCGTGCGTCCGGCGGAGCGCCGCGAGGGGCTGGCGCTGATTAGAGCCCAGCCGGACACCGAGCACGCCGGCCGGCTGGTCGAGCGCCTCCGCGACCGGCTCCCGCGCGGAGCCGTGGTGGGCGGGGCGGCGGCCGAGGGGCGCGATCTCGAGCATGCGCTCGCCGGGCGCATGTGGATCGTCTACGGGTTCGTGGTGGCAGTGGGCTTCGTGCTTCTTCTGCTCGTGGTCCGGGCTCCGCTCGCGGCCGCCGTGGCGGTGTCGCTCAACCTGCTGGCCACCGCAGCGGCCTTCGGCGCCGCGCGGCTGATCTTCCAAGACGGCCATGGCGCGGCGTTGCTGGGAGTCGAGCCGCAGGGCTTCGTCGACGCCTGGGCGCCGCTCTTCTTCTTCTGCCTGATCTTCGCGCTGGCCATGGACTACAGCGTGTTCCTGCTGGCGACAATGCGCGAGCAGTTCGAGCGCACAGGTGATGTCCGAACGGCGCTGGTCGAGGGACTCGCCCGGTCGGGGCGGGTGATCAACGCTGCCGGCGCGGTGATGGTTGTGGTGTTCTTCACCTTCGCGCTGTCCGGCCCGCTGCCGCCCAAGGAGATGGGCGTGATCCTGGGGCTGGCCGTTGTCCTCGACACGCTGCTCGTGCGGCTGCTCCTGCTGCCTGCAGCGCTGCGGCTCATGGGCGGGCGGGCCTGGTGGGTCCCTCGGGCGCTCGATCGAGTGCTTCCCGCAGTGCGTCTACGCCACTGACGGGGGAAGCGGCCTCTCGGTTTCGGGCGCGCGCCCGGCCGGCGCGACCAATCCAAGCTCAGCGCGGCCGGTCCGGCGCCTCCAGGAAGCTCAGCACCTGGGCGGTGAACAGGTCGGTGGCGGTGTCCATGGCGGCGTGTCGCTGCCCCGGCATGACCGCGACGCGGCAGTCCGGCAGAGCCCCCCGCAGCGCCTCGCCGGCCGCCTTGAAAGGTTCGCTGCTGTCGCCGCCTTGGAGGTATAGCGTTGGCACGTCGAGGTCGCGGAAGCGAGCTGGATCAAAGACGTATTCCCTGCTCGCCCGCTCCTCCCGCGGAATCGTGTCGGCTGCGTCGAGCCGCGCCTTCCAGGCCGGCAGGGACCGCAGCAACTCGACCTGATCCGGCGGAAGCCCGGCGACCTCGCGCATGAAGTAACCCAGCAGCTCGTCGCGCCTTCCCTCCTCGAGCAGCGTCTGGAGCCGGTCGACGACGCGCGGCGGTGACTTCAGGTACCCCATCGGCGGCTCGTATAGGACGAGCTTGCGGATCCTGTCGGTCAGCAATGCCGCCTCGAGCGCGCAAATGCCCCCGTAGGAGTGCCCCAGCACGCTCACCCCTGCACCCGCCGACTCGACAACCGCGACCACATCCTCGTACTCGCGCTCGAGCGCATAGTCAGTCGCGTCGCCGCTCCGCCCGCGCCCGCGACGGTCAACCGCGAACACGGTGAAGCGCTCCTCCAGCGCCGGAAGCACCGGCGCCCAGCGGTTGTGATCGGCCGCGGCGCCGTGGATCAACACAAGCGGCGGACCCTCGCCGCTTCGCCACACGGCGATCGGCGTCCCGTCCTCAGAGACAACCTTCCTAGGGTCTGCACTCACCGGTTCCTCCGGGGTTCGAGCGTTTCAGTCGCCACCCTATCCGCGTTCACGGAGAGCGGCCGATGCTCTCCGCCAGCCGCTCGGCGAGTGCGATCGTGGAGAGGTTTGTGTTGGCCCGAGGAATCGTCGGCATGATGGAGGCGTCGGCGACGTAGAGCCGGTCGACTCCATAGACGTGGCCGTCACCGTCGACGACGCGGCCGATCGCGCAGGTCCCGACCGGATGGAAGAAGCCCCGGGCGCGCCTCGCGCACGTGCGTGTGGGCGTCGACCTCCGGTCCCGGGCGCGTCTCGCGTCCGGCGTAGCTGCGAATGGGGTCGCTGGCCGTCAGTTCGCGAAGCGCCTCGACACCTTCGGCGAGCACCTCGGCGTCGCCCCCGTCCGACAGGAAGCCATGGTCGATCGCGAGCGGCGCGTGCGGGTCGCTTGAAATGAGGCGGACCGAGCCGCGGGAATGCGGCTTCATCGCGAAGACGGCCACGCTCACCTCGTAGCCGTGCTCGCCGGGCGGATCGACGCCGGGAAAGAAGAAGAGGTCGCAGACGCCCTCCGCGCAGACGCTGCTCGAAATGGCGACTGTCACCTGAGCCATGAACAGGGGCTGGGATTGCTCGAATCTCGCCGTCTCGCGCTGCAGCAGCTCCGTTCCCTCGAAGCCGAAGCCAACGCCGACGTGGTCGCAAAGACCCTCGCCCACCGGCAACTCCCGCTCCGGGCCGACGCCGCTGCGAAGGAGAATTCCCGGCGAGCCGTACGCGCCCGCGGCCAGCACGACGGCTCCCGCGCGCAGCTCGCCGGCCGACGTTGCCACCCCGACCGCGCGGTCGCCGTCCAGCAGCACGCGATCGACGAGCGTTTCGGCGAGAACGGTCAGATTCTCGCGCCCTCGAGCCGGATCGAGGTAAGCGAAGGCCGCGTTCCAGCGGACTGAGCCGACCGCGTTGACCGGATGCAGGATCGCGTCGTCCCCTGCCGCCGCGGCGAACGCGCGGTGCCAGGGTGACAGCTCCCGCTGCGTGAGCCGGCGCACGCGCAGCTCGCCTTCCGCCCGCTGCAGGTACGGCTCGATCACGTCATAGCTCCAGCCGTTCCCCCACTCGTCGTAGTCGGCCGGCGCGCCCTCGAGCACCACGCATGCGTTGTGTGCGGAGCAACCGCCGATGATTCGCGCGCGCAGCTGGGAGCGGTCTTCCCGGTCGGTCTCCCAGGCGTGAGAGAAGGCAAGCCGGCGGGCGTCGAGCATGTCCGCGGGCCAGCGCCCCTCCTCGTAGGGCCCGTAGTCCGGTCCCGCCTCGATCAGGCAAACTCGCCGACCGGTTTCGCTCAGTCGCGCGGCGAGAACACAGCCAGCCGAGCCGCCCCCGACGACAACCAGGTCGAAGCTCGTGCTTCGGGCCACCATCGGACGATAACCGCAGAGCGGCCCCGCGGAGGTCGGCCCGGAGCGACCGTGTGTCACGGCCGGTCCGGGCCGATCCCCCACAGCTGCTGCGTCAGGCCGCGACCGGCGCGCCCTGCGTAAGCGAGCTCTGGCCCATCGGCTGCAGCGGCTCGTCGAACGTCGACACGATGTTGCTCTCGCAGAAGAACCCGACGACCTTGAGCGTCTCGTCGCCGGTGTTGGCGATGCCGTGCGGGACCATCGACGGGATGACGGCGAGGTCGCCGGCGCGGACCTGGCCGCGCTCGTCGCCGCACTGCGCCTCACCCTCGCCAGCGACGATGTAGAGGATCTCCTCGGCGCTGTCGGTGTGGGTGGGGAGGTACTCGCCGGGCTCGACCTCGAAATAGACGACGGCGGTGTCCTTCGCGCCGGTGAACTCGTTGATGGGGAACGCGGGATGAACGCGCCCGTGCTGGTCGCTGGCGATCCAGGCCTCGGCGAGCGCGAGCTGCGGGGTGGAAACGGTGAGCATCGCAACTTCTCCTTTCGTCATACAGTGCTGTATGATCATTTGACAGCGCCAACGTACACCGACTGTTTGCCTCTGTCAAGATCGTCATACAACGATGTCTACCGAAACCGAAACTCGTCGCTATCAACTCCGCAAACGCGCCGACGCGATGGAGGAGACGCGCCGGCGCATCACCGAGGCCGCCGTCGAGCTGCACGGCAGCGTCGGGCCGGCGCGCACGACGATCAGCGCGATCGCCGAGCGCGCGGGCGTCCAGCGCCAGACCGTCTACCGCCACTTCCCGACCGAGGACGACCTCTTCGCCGCGTGCTCGCAGCATTTCTACGAGAGCGATCGCTGGCCCGACCCGGAGAGCTGGCGGGTGATCGCCGACCCGGCCGAGCGGCTGGCTGCCGCCCTCGACGAGCTCTACGCCTACTACGAGCGCAACGAGGCGATGTGGACCAACGTGCTGCGCGACGAGACGCTCGTGGACGCCCTCCCGTCGGTGATGACGGGGTTCTGGGCCTACCTCGACGACGCGGCCGGCGCGCTCGCCGAAGGCTGGGGCGTGCGCGGCGGGCGCCGCCAGGTTCTGCTCGCCGCCACTCGCCACGCCGTGGACTTCCATACCTGGCGCTCGCTGACCCGCGACGGAGGGGTCAGTCGCAAGGCCGTCGTCGAGCTCGCCTCGGCGATGATCACCCGCGCGGCCCGGCGCTGAGCGCCGCCGGCCGGGCCACGCGGCACCTCATCTCCGCGAGTACCCATCGACTCGCGCGCTCGGGGGTCAGCTGTCGAGACCAGCTTTCACAATGATGACTAGGTCGGCTCGAAATCGTCAAGTTCCGGCGCACCGGCAGGTGACTCCGAGAGCTTCGACGAGATCGGGCTCCTCTTGATCCCGTGGCCAGCGCCTCCAGGTCCGCGATCGAGACGCCGGCTTGCGGTCAAGCAGGAGCGACCCCCGCACAGGTGCGGACGCCCGCTGTTCGTCCAACTCAGAAGCCGACGGCGTCGGTCGCCGTCCGAGGACCCGTGCTTGCCGGTCATCCATCTCCACGCGATGATCGGACCCTTCCACTCGCTCGACACCGTCTGCCTCGCCAATCCGACCGAAAGGGTTGAACGTGCTTAAGCGACTTCCGTTGCCCCTCGTCCTGGGTGTGATCATCGCCGTAGGAGTTGTCGAAGTGGTCGTCCCAACAGGGCCTCGGACCGCTGCGGGGAGAGCGTCGGCTGACGCGAGCGATGCCGTCGCGTATCCGGCCACCGCGACCTCCGTGACCGCGAAGGCGGTCGCGGCGGCGGATGCGTTCAAGGCGTCGCTGAGCTCCTCCCAGCGGGCGACGGTGCAGTACTCGTTCGGCTCGCCGGCAAAGGAGAAGGGCTGGTCGAACCTCCCGACCTCGTTTGTGTCGCGCAACGGCGTGAAAATCGCCGATCTGGACGCGAGGCAACTTGCGAAGCTCAAGATGCTGCTCAAGACGATCCTGAGCACGCAGGGCTACGACGACGAGGAGGGCACGCGCAAGGCCGACGCGTACCTCCACACCAGGGCGAAGAGCCAGCCGGGCAGTACGCCGAGCTGGTACGGGCAGGGCCTGTTCTACGTGGCGTTCTTCGGGAGGCCGTCGACGTCCAAGAAGTGGACGGTCCAGTTCGGCGGGCACCACCTCGCGATCCACATGACCTTCAGCGGAACGAGGGTCTCGAACACGCCCTACTACGCTGGGCTCGAGCCGACGCCGCCATTCAAGTTTGCCGGCAAGACGTACGCGCCGATGAAGGACGAGGTCGCGGCGCTATTCGGCGCTGTCCGCTCGCTCCGCGCGTCGCAAAGAGCGAAGGCAAAGCTCAGCGAGACGTTCGACGATGTGCTTGTCGGGCCGCAGAAGGACGGGCAGTTCCCGGTCAGGCGGGGGATCACGCTCAGCTCGTTGTCGGCGGCGCAGAAGACGATCGTGACGAAGGCGATCCGCGCCTACGTGGGCGACATGCCGACGGCCCAAGCGAACGCCCGCATGTCGCTCTACAAGAGCCAGTACTCGCGCACGAGGCTCGCCTGGTCCAAGTCGATGGACCCGCAGACCGTCGGCGCCTACGTGCGAATCCACGGGCCCCGGGTGTGGATCGAGATCTGCGTGCAGAACCCGGTCGTACTGACCGGCGTCCACTTCCACTCCATCGAGCGCGACACCGAGACGGACTATGGCGCTGGTACGTAGCGTCGCGGCTCTTGCAGCCTGCCTCGTGCTGCTCAACGTCCCGGTGGCGGGCGCGCATCCGATGCCCACCTCGGCGGTGCTGCTCGACGTCGGGTCCGGCAAGGTGGGCGGCGAGATCGTGCTGCCGCTGGACCGCCTCGCGGTCGCGCTGAACCGCCCGCTGGCGCCCGCCCAGGCCGTCGGGCCGCTCCGCTCGCAGCTCGAGCGCTACACGCGGTCGCACATCCACGCCATCGGCAGCGACGGTCGCCCCTGGTCGGTCGCGGTGGGCGGCGCACACATCGACCGCAACGACCTCGTGATGGCGCTAACCCTGACGCCGCCGGACGGCAAGGTCACGGACTTCGACCTGCGCTACGACGTGATCATCAACCAGCTCGTGACCCACAGGGCGGTCGCGACGATTCGGACGCAGCGGAGCACGGCGACGAGCGTCCGCCGCCCGCAGACGCTCGGGGTCTTCGACTGGAGCACGAAGTCGCTGCGCGTGGACGCGCACGGGGGCTCCTGGCTGCGGGGGTTCTTGGCGACGGTCGGGCTCGGGGTCCGGCACATCGGCGAGGGCGCCGACCACCTCGTGTTCCTGCTGATGCTGCTGATCCCCGCGCCGCTGGTCGTGCGCCGTGGCCGCTGGCGCCACGGTGGCGACGGGCGGCGCAGCGTGATCCGAGTACTGCATGTCGTGACCGCGTTCGCGGTCGGCCACTCGATTACGCTGGCGCTCGCGACGCTGGGTTTGATCCACGTGCCCGGGCGGCTCGTGGAGAGCCTGATCGCGCTCTCGATCCTCGTGTCGGCGGTGCACGTGCTGCGGCCGCTGGTGCCACGCGGCGAGCCGATCATCGCCGCGGGCTTCGGGCTGGTCCATGGCCTGGCGTTCGCGACGCTGCTCGGCGACCTGGGGCTGTCCGGCGGAGCGCTGGTGTCCTCGCTGCTGGGCTTCAACCTCGGCATCGAGCTCACGCAGCTGCTGGTCGTGGCGCTGATGATGCCCTCCCTGTACGTGCTGAGTCAGACGCGCGCGTATGACGTGCTGCGCCCGGCGCTCGGGCTGTCCGGCCTGGTGCTGTCGGGTGCGTGGCTGCTCGAGCGCACGACGCTGATCGGCAGCGACCCGTTCGCCGCGGTCTCCACAGCCGCCGTCGACCACCCGTTCACCGTCGCCGGCGCCGTCGCTCTTGTCGCGCTCTGCGCCCGGTACCTAGCCGTTCCCCGGCAAGCCTCCACAGGAGCCGTCCCGTCCTGAGCCGCGCTCACTTGAACACGGCGCCGAACAGGTCGTCGAGCAGCGGGTTGCTGAACACTCGTAGGTCCTTCGTCGTGTAACCGCCCTGCTTGGCGATCGCGCGCAGGCCGGCGCGGAACTCCGGGATGCGCGCGGCGTACGCGCGGTTCCGCAGGTAGCTGACCGCGGGCCTGTCGCGGAGGGTCATCCCCTGCCATTGCTTGGCCCAGTGCGGGCGGACGTTGAGCGGCCGGCCGTGCGGATCCTCGTAGGCCATCCACAGGTTCGCGATGTCCTGCATGAACCTTCTCCACTCGCGGGCAGGTGTTCGCTGGTTCGTCAGGATCTCGATCGAGCATGTGCCGAGCCGGTTGCCATGCTGCGGCGCCATGGTCATGTTCGAGCCGCCCATGATCCGCATCTCGAGTGCGATCCGCATCGGCGCGTCGGCTCGCTCGTAGACGTTGCGGATGACGTCCCACCATGCGCGCTGGCAGATCGACCAATCCGCACGAGTCGGATCGTCGGCACGCGGCGGGACGGGGATCTCGAACTCCATGTTGCGAACGCGGAGGTTGTGGATGCCGCGCTGGAAATGCAGCGCCTCGATGAGTGGGGTGACGATGGAGACATCGCTGGGGAGGGCGGCCATCGCGAGCGCGCCGAACAGCTCGGCCTGCTTGCGGCCGGGCAGCTTCGCCCACTCGGTGTCCGTGAGCGTCTGCACGAGGAACGTGCCCGTCTGCTGCGCGAGCGTCTCCGCCTCGCTGGGATACGGCCGGGCGTCCTCGCGCGCACCGTCGTTGCGCCAGCAGTTCACCCATCCGTTCTGCTGGTAGGGGAACCAGAACCACTCCGCGTAGTAGGCGCGCTCGCAGTGCCGGACGAAGCGCCTTCTGGCACGCTCGAGGTCGGCCCGCGAGAGGTTGCTCATGTCGACGGCGCGCGGGACGCGAAATCCGTCCGGCGGCGGGATCGTGAGCGCGAGCCGCGGAGACTGGGGCCGGAGAGTCGCGTACGTCATCGGGTCGAGCTTCAGCGTCAACGAGGTGACGATTCCGAGGAGCCCGAAGCAGCCCGCCGCCGTCCTGAGGAGGGCGGGATCCGAAACCCGTTGCAGCTTGCCGCGCGCGTTGACGAACTCCACCTCCGCCACGAGGTCGCTGAGCGTCTGGTGCCGCCGGCCGGCGCCGTGGCAGATCGGCGCATTGCTGCCGCCCCAGGTGATCTCGACCATCACGACGTTCAGAGGAACCGTCCACGCCCAGGCGCCGCCGTTCTCGTCGAGACACCAACGGCGAAACTGCTCGTTGGTCGTCGCAGCGCCGATACGGCACAACGCCTTCGTGACGCCGTCCTCACGGACCCTGCCGACCAGCTTGATTCCCTGCAGCCCGTTCTCCGGATCGATCGCCGGCTCCGCTGCCGGAAGCGTGTCGACGAGCTCGGGCGGCAGCATCGAGATGAGCACCTGCCCGTCCGCGGAGAAGACGTCAGACCAGCTGTGGCGATAGCCCGCCGCCCGGACCCTCTTGTGGTTCGCCCGCGCCCACTTCACGATCTCGCGGACGCCATGCTTCGTCCGCGGCACGAACGTCACCGCCGGCGTGTTGCGGACCGTTCGACCCCAGTTCTGAAACCTGGCTGCCTCGACGTACCACACCGGGCTGCCGTCGCTCTCCCGCAGGTCGGGGTGCCGCTTCACCCGGCCGCTACGCAGGGACGCCGCGTGCGCGAAGGCGGCGTCGGATTCGAGCAGGCCGACCGTGGCGAGTGCGACGAGCGTGCGCCTCGTGAGCGTCAGCGGCGGCCTGGGCTGAGGCGACGCCGGGCCGTCGGCGAAGGGCCGAAGCTCAGGATCGGCGCGGATCAGCTGCCGGAAGTTCTCACCCGCGATCAAGCGCCGGCCGTCCGGCGAGCTGACGAGCTCACGCCCCCGCGCAGCGAAAACGCGCGCCAAGCCGCGGGCGCGGACATCCTCAGCGAGTTCCTCCAGATCAGCCATGACGGCCCGATCGAGGCCGACGATCCCACGCGTCGGATGCGATGTCAATTTCCGAGCGGGCTTTCCGGGGTCCAGACCAGTGGCTCACATGGGCGCGATCCGGGGTGAGCGGTCAATAACCGTTTTGTTGGACCGCGGCTGCCCAGCTCGAGGTGGCTCGCGTAGTCGGTCAACTACTCCGCCACCTCATCGCGTGTCGGGTAGCGGTCGGGGTCACCGGGGAAGGGCACTCCTGGAAGGGCGTCATAGCGCGCGGACGTGAACAGCCTCAGCGAGTCCCAGCGCCCCCGCCACGCGGCCGCCGGCTCCTCGGCCGCTTCGAGAGTCCTCAGCCGCCGAGCCCGCCCTGCCCTGACCCTGGCATTTTCACGATGGAGGATCCGTGCCCGGGCTCGGCAACCGCGCCAGACGACGCCTGCTACGACTTCATCACCACCGGCTCGCTCACGGCGAACGGCCCCACGCGCAGACGCCGTTCGGCAAGGGCCTCGCCGGCGGGATCGTCATCTTCCCGAGACTGGCGCCTCGCAGGCAACGAAGCGGCCCAATCAGTTCGGGAAGGAGAGGCGCATTTGGGAAGCTCAGCTCCCTCAAGCGCCGGATACTCAAACCCGACGAATCAGCGCCTCAGCCTGGATCCTCCAATGACATCGCGTGATCACCCTGTGACATTCAGATGAACGTCCACACTCAGGTCAGCCGCAGCCCGTGTTGTTCCCGCAGCTCGAGCACGTGTAGCACGAGCCCGTTCGCTGCATCATTCCGCCGCACATCGCGCACGCCGGGCCGAGCTCGAGGCCGTGCAGCTTGGCCGGGATGGCCGGGGGCTCGTCGGTGAGCGCGGCCGTGGGCGGCTTCGGCTCGGCGACCGGCTTGGTCTGAGCGCTCGCGCCGCCGTTCCCTCCGGTCCCGTTCGCCGGCTCGTCCTCGCCCTCGGGCGGCCCCGCCGTGTCGCCGCGCATCAGCGCCTCCTGTGACGCCTTCCGCGCCCGGACCTCGGGGGTCAGGATGCCGAGCTCCTCGTGCAGGTCGGCGTCGCCGAAGCGGGCCGCCAGCCAGCGCATGATGTAGTCGGGCATCGACTTGGCGAACGGGATCTCCGGGTTGCCGGTGTAGCCCTCGGGCTCGAAGCGCATGTAGGCGAACTTGCGCACCAGCGTCTCGAGCGGCACGCCGTACTGCAGGCCGATCGAGATCGAGGTGGCGAACGCGTTCATCAGGCCCTTGATCGTCGAGCCCTCCTTGCCCACGTCGGTGAGGAAGACCTCGCCGAGCGTGCCGTCCTCGTACATGCCCGCGGTGATGTAGCCCTCGTGGCCGCCCACCGAGAACTTGTGCGTGATCGACTGGCGCTCGCGCGGCATCCGGTGACGCACCGGGCGCGCCGGCTCCGGCGCCACGGGCAGCGGCTCGGCCGCCTCCTCCTCGATCGCGGCGTCCGACTTCTCTCCGGCGTCGGTCTTCAAGGCCTGCGCGGTCTTCGAGCCGTCGCGGTAGATGGCCAGCGCCTTCAGCCCGAGCTTCCAGCCCTCGGTGTAGATCCCGGCGATGTCCTCGACCGTGACCGACTCGGGCATGTTCACCGTCTTCGAGATCGCGCCCGAGAGGAACGGCTGCGCCGCGGCCATCATCCTCACGTGGCCGAGCGCCGAGATGGCCCGCTCGCCCACGGCGACGTCGAACACCGAGAGGTGCTCGTCGGCCAGCCCGGGAGCCCCCACGATGGTGGCGTTGTCGGCCAGGTGGGCCTCGATGGCGGCAACCTCATCCGAGGAGTAGCCGAGCGTCTGCAGCGCCAGCGGCACCGTGCGGTTGACGATCGTCATCAGCCCGCCGCCCACCAGCTCCTTGTACTTGACGAGCGAGAAGTCGGGCTCGATGCCTGTGGTGTCGCAGTCCATCAGGAACGAGATCGTGCCCGTGGGGGCGAGCACGGTGGCCTGCGCGTTGCGGTAGCCGTTCTCCGCGCCGACGTCCACTGCCTCGTCCCACGCCCGCCGCGCCGCGGCGAGCAGTTCGGTGTCGGTGGCCAGGGAGTCGTCGATCTCGTACGCCGCGTGACGGTGCTTGCGCATCACGTGCATGTGCGGGTCGGCGTTCTCCTCGTAGCGCTCGTACGGCCCCATCGCTCCGGCCACCTCGGCCGAGGTGCGGTAGGCGCGGCCGGTCATCAGCGCGGTGATGGCGCCGGCCAGCCCGCGGCCCTCGTCGGAGTCGTAGGCCACGCCGTTGGCCATCAGCAGGGCGCCGAGGTTGGCGTAGCCGAGCCCGAGCTGACGGAACGCGCGCGCGTTCTCGCCGATCTCCTCGGTGGGGTAGCTCGACGGGCCGACGACGATCTCCTGAGCGAGGATCACCACATCGACGGCGTGCTCGAACGACTCGACGTCGAACGTGCCGTCCGCGCGCCGGAACTTCATGAGGTTGAGCGAGGCGAGGTTGCAGGCCGAGTCGTCGACGTGCATGTACTCGGAGCACGGATTAGACGCGTTGATCCGCCCCGAGTTCGGGCACGTGTGCCACTCGTTGATCGTGGTGTCGTACTGAACGCCCGGGTCGGCGCAGCGCCAGGCGGCGTCGGCGATCTGCTCGAGCAGGTCGCGCGCGCCCACGCGATCGACCGGCGCCCCGTCCACGCGCGCGGTGAGCTCCCAGTCCTCGCCGCGCTCGGCGCGCTCCATGAACTCGTCGGTGACGCGCACGGAGTTGTTGGCGTTCTGGTACTGGATCGAGGCGAAGTGCTCTGAATCGAGCCGCATGTCGAAGCCGGCGTCGCGCAGCGCGAGCGCCTTCTCCTCCTCGCGCGCCTTGCACCAGACGAAGTCGAGGATGTCCGGGTGGTCGACGTCGAGCACCACCATCTTGGCCGCGCGGCGCGTCTTGCCGCCCGACTTGATCGTGCCGGCCCAGGCGTCGGCGCCGCGCATGAACGAGACGGGGCCTGAAGCGAGCCCGCCCTTGGACAGGTGCTCCTTCGAAGCGCGGATCCGCGACAGGTTGATCCCCGAGCCCGAGCCGCCGCGGAAGATCTTGCCCTCCTTGGTGTTCCAGTCGAGGATCGACTCGAGCTCGTCCTCGACCGACAGGATGAAGCAGGCCGAGCACTGCGGGTTCTCCTCGAAGCCCACGTTGAACCACACCGGCGAGTTGAAGGCCGCCATCTGGTGAAGCAGGATGTGGGTGAGCTCGTCCTCGAAGGCCTGCGCGTCCTCGTCGCTGGCGAAGTACCCGCCCTCGCGGCCCCAGGCCGAGATCGTGCCCGCCACGCGGCCGATCATCTGCTTGACCGAGCGCTCGCGCTCCGGCGAGTCGGCGCGGCCGCGGAAGTACTTCTGGGCGACGATGTTGGTGGCGTTCTGCGACCACGTGGCCGGGAACTCGACCCCGCGCTGCTCGAAGGCGGGCGCGGCGGGATCGCCGATCAGGGCATCGCGGATCTCCCACTCGATGCAGTCGAACGGGTGCACGCCGTCTTCCGTGAAGCGCCTGGGAACGCTGACCCCGCCAGGGGCGGCGGTGATCGGGGCGGCGGCGCTACGGCTGTCTGGCATGACTTCTCCTTGCTGTGACGGCTTTCGGGGACGTCCCTCGGGGGGAACGATCGATGTTTCTCTTCGCGTCGGACGGAACGGGAGCACCCTCGAGAGCGAGCTGATCGCTGCCGGGAAGGGGCTCCTCCTTGAAGCGCCGGACCACCGACTCGAGCTCGTCGAGGTCGGCGAGATTGCGGTAGACCGAGGCGAACTGGATGGCCGCCACGGGGTCGAGCGCGGCCAGCCCGCGCTCGGCCAGGTCGCCGATCGTGACGGCCTCGACCTCGGGTCCGCCGCGACGAACCTGCGCCGCGATCGACTCGGCGAGTCGCTCGAGCTGCTCGTCCGACACCGGCCGCTTGTTGGCCGCTCGCACGAGGCCGCGCAGGAGCTTCTGGCGGTCGAAGCGCTCGCGCCGGTCGCCGCGCTTGATCACGGTCACGGCCGGCTCCTCGATCCGCTCGTAGGTGGTGAAGCGCTGAGAGCACGCCTCGCACTCGCGGCGGCGCCGGACCGAATCGCCGCTCGGCTCGGAGAGCCGGGAGTCGACCACGCGGGTGCTGTCTGAGGAGCAGAAGGGGCAGCGCACAAGACGTCTAATTCTACTACTCCTAGTGCTCAAGTCCTTCCTCGACCACTACATGTTGTGCCCAAGTTGCGGGGTGATCCATACCGGGACCAGTGATAGAAAAGGGGGCAGGCGTCGCTCGTTGGTCGAGCGGTGGCACATCTGCATCGGATCAGCCGGGCATTCGCCCTCGCCGCCGGCGCGGCGCTGATCGGCCTCTGCGCGCCGGCCGCGCTCGCCCACCACCCGGACTCGACGGCGGACCACATCGAGCAGGACAGCGTCTCGCTCGACGCCGCCGAGGAGCGCAGACTCGCCCGCGCGACGCGAGCCGAAGACGCCCCGGAGGCGCGGCTCGCCGCCGCCCAGGCCGCGGCGGTCGGCAACGAGCACGAGGTCGGTCAGTGGTCGCCGGTGCAGGACTGGCCCGTGGTCGGCATCCACGTGGCGCTGCTGACCAACGGCAAGGTCCTGGCGTACGACAGCATCAACGACCAGCCCTCTGAGGAGAGCGCTGTCCACGACCGCACGCGCGCGACCGTCTGGGACCCGGCCACCGGCGCGCACACGCCGGCCAACGTCCTGACCGGCTACAACGTCTTCTGCAGCGGCCTGGCTCACCTGCCCGACGGCTCGCTCTTCCTCGCGGGCGGCAACAAGGACGCGGCGCTCCAGGGAATCCGGGAGACCCACATCTTCGACGCGAACGGCAACACCTGGACGCTCGGCCCGCGGATGGAGCGCGAGCGCTGGTACCCGTCGGTGACACCGCTCGCGAACGGCGAGATGCTCATCACCGACGGGTACGTGGTTCCCGACCAGTGGCACGACCGACCAGCCGGAGCTGCGCACGACCTCGGGCGCAGCTTCGGACGCTGACCGGCGCGACGGTGGATCTGCCGCTCTACCCGTGGATGGACGCGGCGCCCGATGGGCGGGTGATCTATACCGGACCGAGCGACGAGCTGCGGGCGCTCGACACGACGCGGCCAGGGCAGCTGGGAGGTCTTCGGCCCGCGCGACGGTGTCTGGCGTGACTACGGCAGCCGCGCCCTCTACGACGTGGGCAAGATCCTCGTCACCGGAGGCGACATCCCGGCCACTGCCGACTCCGCCGTGGTCGACATCAACGGACCCACCCCGCAGGTCACGGCGACCGGATCGATGGCCAACCCGCGCCGCCAGCACAACGCCACCGTCCTCGCCGACGGGACCGTGCTCGCCACCGGCGGGCTCTCCGGGAGTGAGCCCCTGGTGGACCTGAACGCCCCGGTCTACGCAGCCGAGCGCTGGGACCCGGCCACGGGCGCCTGGACCACGATGGCCCCGGAGTCGGTCACGCGCCAGTACCACTCGTCGGCCCTCCTGCTGCCGGACGGCCGCGTGCTCTCGGCCGGCGGCGGGATCTGCCTCAGGTGCAAGGACGTCGGCTACCTGGCCAAGAACGCACAGGTCTTCTCGCCGCCCTACCTGTTCAAGAAGGACGGCTCGGGCCAGCTCGCGCCGCGGCCGGCCATCACGGCGGCGCCCGGCGCGCTCTACCGAGGGGCGAACTTCGCCATCACCACGCCCAACGCGGCGTCGATCAGCAAGGTCGCCCTGGTCCGGGTGGCCGCGGCCACGCACTCGACGAACATGGAGCAGCGCTTCATCCCGCTCGACTTCACGAAGGGCTCGGGCTCGATAACGGCGACGGCGCCCTCGACCGTGAACATCGCGCCGCCTGGCTACTACATGCTTTTCCTCATCGACTCGAACGGGGTGCCGTCGGTGTCGCGGATGGTCCGCTTCACCGGCGAGGAGGCGCCGCCGCAGCCGCCCGCGACGAGCGGGAGTGCCACCGCGGCGCCCCCGGCCTCACCGGCCTCACCGGCCGAGCCCACCACGCCCGCCCGCAGCTCGGCACTCGCGCGGCTCAGGGGCGCGATCGCGGCCGGCACGGTCACGGCCGGCCGGCAGCTGGTCAGGCGCAAGCTGGGCCGGCTCCTCGCCCGCGGCGTCAGGCTGAGCGGCAGGACCCCCGAGGCCGGCCGGGTCACCTACACGCTGGTCGGCAGGCTGCGGTCCGGGCGGGTCACCATCGCCGCGGTCGGCAAGCGGGTGCGCGCCGGTGCCTATTCGGTGAAGCTCACCGCATCGAGACGCGCTCGGCTGCGTCTCGCCGCGCTACCCGAAGGGCACCCGGGTACGGGTCACGCTCACGATCGGCTTCCGCGCCGAGAGCGGCCGGCGAACGAAGGCCTCCCGCACCGTCACGCTGCGACGCTGACTCAGGCGGGAAAGACGTCGTTGCGCGCCGCGATCGCGGCGAACTCCGACGGCTCCGCGGCCGCCAGCTCGCGCAGGTAGGCCTCCAGGCCGCCCGGCATCGTCACGTTGAGGAAGCGAACGGGCTCGCTGCCCGGGTTCGAGACCGTGTGCACGTTGCCCGGAGGCACCACGGCGTAGGTGCCGGCAGACGCCTCGTGCTCCTCGTCGCCGAGCAGCACCGTGAGCGTGCCCTCGAGCACGTAGAAGGAGTCGGTGAGCTGCGCGTGCCGGTGCGGAGGAGGCCCGGCCGAGCCGCCGTCGAGCTCGAACTCGAGCACCGAGACCGAGCCGATGCCGTCGTCCGCCCCGGCCTTCACGACGCCCCGGGAACCCGCCGTGGGTTCGATCAGCTCACCCTCGCCCCGGCGGCGTAGCACGCCCTCGCTCGGACGCCGCTCGTCGTCCGGTGCAGGCTCGCGGTTGTCGAAGTCCGCGCCCGGAACGCAGGTACTCGGCGAAGCCGAGTTGCGGCGCGTGCACGTTGAGCCAGCGCCCGCCCTGCGACCGGAAGCGGTGCACCATCCCGGGCGGCACAAGAGCGAAGTCACCGGGGGCGAGGGCGAACTCCTCTTCGCCCAGCATCACGGTGAAGTCGCCCTCGAGCACGTAGAAGGCGTCGACGTGACGGTCGTGCACGTGCGGGCTCGTTTCCGACGCACCGACGGTCTCCGTGAGCGCCAGCTCGTCGCGGTCGCACTTGATGCGTATACGCCCGCTGATGTCCTCGCCCTCACCGGGGCCGAGCAGGATGGGTGCGCCGGTCACTAGGGGTTCCTATCAGACCGCTGCGGGCGCGGCCCCTGAGTAGAGATAGCGGTGCTCGGCCTGGTAGCCGAGGACGCGCGCGAGCGCCGCCAGCGGCCCGAGCAGCGCCCGCTGCACGGCGAGCGGCGGGCGGACGAAGTAGATCTCGTCCTCGAAGTGCCGCAGCACCAGCGCGGCGAGCAGAGGATTGCGCGGAGCTCCCGCCTTGTTGGTCTGGCCCCGGCGGGCGAGCGCCGTGAGCGTCTCGAAGGCCACCGCTGTGCGGAGCGCCGGCCGGAAGTCCACGAGCACGCGGACCTCGTCGTGACCGGCGTTCCACGCGGCATGCGGGGCGCCGGCGCGCGGCGACCACGACGTCGCCGGGCTCGAGCTCCCGCTCCACGCCGTCGACCCTCAGACCCAGCGTCCCGGACAGCACCTCGAAGCGCTCCTCCTGGAGGCGATGCACGTGGTCCGGCCCGGTGGTCCAGAAGGCATCACCGATCCACTCGACCTGGAGCAGCTCGCCCTCGGTCTCCTCGGAGGTGGCCCGGAACACCGTCCGCAGGCCGGTCACCGGGTTGTCGAGCTCGTCACCCGATCTGGCCATGTCAGCTCGCCTGCTGGACGGAGTCGTCGAGCGCGAACGAGCCGGTCTCGAGCTCGCCGGCCGGACGGTAGGTGGCGATCACAACGCCTGTGCCCGAGGTCTTCGACTCCGTCAGCTCGAGCCCGGCGGGCGCGGTGCCGTCGCCGAACAGCCGCTTGCCCGGACCCACGAGCACGGGGAAGATCATCAGCCGAAGCTCGTCCACGAGCCCGTTCGAGAGCAGCGTCTGGATGAGGGTCGCGCTGCCGAGCACGGAGAGCACGGGGCCGTCCTGCTCCTTGAGGCGGCGAACACCCTCAGCCACGTCGCCCTCGATCAGGTGCGAGTTGTTCCAGTCGACGGAGTCGAGCGTGTTCGACGCCACGTGCTTGACCGCGTTGTTGAGAATGTCGGCCGGGGGCTCGTCGGTGTGCGGCCAGTGCGCGGCGAAGATCTCGTAGGTCCTGCGGCCGAGGACGAGCTCGAACGGCTTGGACATCGAGCCGTCCATGTACTCGCCCACCGCGTCGTCGAAGTAGTGGACCGTCCAGCCGCCGTGGGCGAAGCCGCCGGTTGTGTCCTCCTCGGGACCGCCCGGCGCCTGCATCACGCCATCGAGCGTCAGGAAGGTGTTCACGACAAGATCTCGCATTGCGTTCGTCTCCTTGATCGGGGGGTGAGAGCGAAGCTACGCGACCGCCGGGGCGCTGACGTCGGGGAGGTCCCTGATCTTGGTCCCTGATCCCCTACGGATCGCGGAGCGCTTGCGCGAGCTCGTTGCGACCGGCGATGTCGAGCTTGCGGTACACGCGGCCGAGGTGGGTCTCCACGGTCTTGCGTGTGACGAACAGCGCCTGGGCGATCTGCGGATTGCTCTCGCCCTTGGCGGCCAGCTCGGCCACGCGGCGCTCCGAGGCGGTGAGCTGCTGCACGCCGGTGCCGGTGGGTCGCTGGAGCGACCGCCCGCCGCGAGGAGCTCGGTCTGGGCACGCTCGGCCAGCGCGGTTGCCCCGCACTGCTCGGCGAGGGTCGAGGCCCTCTTCCAGGGAGGTTCTCGCCTCGGTGCGGCTGTTGGCGCGGCGCAGCGCGGCGCCGAGGTCGGTGAGCGCGCGCGCGTGTACGAGCCGGGCCGGGCGACTCGGCGGCCCTCTCACAGGCTTCCCTCAGGAGCTCGATCTCGCCGCCGTCGGCGAGCGCTCGCGCGTGCAGCGCGACCGCTTCGCCACTTGCGGCCTCCCAGCGCCGGGCGCGCTCGAGGTCCTCGGCGGCCAGCGCCCTGGCCTCCTCGTCCTCGCCGAGTGCGGCGAGCCCGAGCGCGGCGTGCGATCGCCAGCGTGAGGCGAGCGGGTTGGCGGCACCGTGGAGCTCGTCGCGGCGCCCGAATTCGCGCAGGTCGTCGAGGCCTTCCTTCGGGCGGTCCGTAGCGAGCCGAAGCAGCCCACGGGCGTGAAGCAGGTCGTTGTTGGCCAGCCCCGGCGGGATCTCCTCACCGAGACCGCTCGACATGAGCGCGCGGTCGGCCTCCTCGGCCTGGCCCGTCTCGATGAGGGCCTCGACCAGGAGCGCGAGCGCGAACCTCCTGCCCAGCTGGATGTCCCTGCCCTCCAGCAGGTCGAGTGCGGAGCGCGCGTCGGCCTCGGCCTGCCCGACATCGCCGCGGCGCAGGGCGACCCAGCCGCGATGGGCGAGCACGTAACCGAGCGCGGGCAGCGCGCCTCGGGCCTCGGCGTGGGCGAGTGCCTGCTCGAGCGATATGCGTGCGATGTCGAGCGCATCGGTGGCGAGCAGGCCGACGATGAGGGCGTAGAACGGGCCGGCCACGTCGAGCTCCTGCTCGCCGAGCAGCCGGCCGCCCGCGAGGCCGCGCTCGAGGTGCGCGGCCGCTTCGGCGGCCGTGTCGCTGGCGCGGGCCTGTTCGAACGCGAGGCTCGCGATCACCTGGCGCTCGCCGGGCGTGGCTCCCCAGAGGCTGCCGAGCTTGTTCAGCCTGTCGCCTGCACGGGCGCGGGCCTCGAGGCCGCTCTGCTGAGCCTTGGCGGCCAGCTCGGCCTCGAGCAGAAGCGCGAGCTCGCGGTTGTCGGCCTCCACCGCGCCGACTGCCGTCTCCAGCGCTTCCAGCGCTTGCTCGGGTTGCCCCAGCATGCTGTGTGCGTTGGCGAGCTGACGGGCGTGGCGGGCGATCAGATGTGGATCATTGATCCCCGCCCGTCCCGACCGGAGGTGAGTCACCGCCTCCGGCCTGCCCAGCCGCAGCTCCGCCGAGCCGAGCTCGAGAAGGAGCTCCGCCCGGTCCTCGGGCGCCGGCGGCTCGGCGAGGGCGCGGGCCAGCCAAGCGGCGGCGGCGGCGGGCGCGCCACGCTTGAGGGCTGCGTCGGCCACACGTCGCAGCAGCTCCACCCTTTCGAGGTCGCCGGCGGGCTCGGTTTCGGCGATCTGCGCGGCGATTCGCTCCTCGGACGCGCCTTGAGCGGCGAGGATCGCCGCGGCTCGCTCGTGGGCGGCGGCCCGCTCGCGCGCGCCCATATCGTCGGAGATCGCTCTCCTGATGATCGGGTGGGCGAACTCGAGCGGCTCGGTGGGCTTGAGCGTGGCGAGCGCGGCGAGGAGGTCGGCGGCGCGTGCGGCCTCGGGTTCCTCGATTTCCGCCAGCGCAGCGGCCTCTTGGAGGCTCGCGCCGTCGCCGAGCACCGCCACGGCCCGCACCAGAGCCGTGGCCTCGGGTGGTCTGCTGCGCAGCCTCAGCCGAACCGCCTCGGCCACCTCGGACGGGCCGATGCTGCGGACGCCGGCGGCACCGGTCGCGTCCGGTGCGAGGCCGCGTTCGCTCGCCTCTCTGAGCAGCGCCTCGAGGAAGAAGGGGTTGCCGCCGGTGGCCTCGCGGCACGCCTGGGCGAACTCCGGGGCGGGGTCCGTGCCCAGGCGCCTCCGGCACACCTTGGCGGTGGCCTCCGCCGACAGCGGCGTGAGGCGGAGCGTTGTGGTCTCGGGCGCGGCGGCGAGGCGCGGCAGCTCGTCCGAGTTCGTCTCCTCGGGCCGCGCGCTCGCGATCACCGCGACCGGGCAGCCGTCCATCCTCGGGGCCACGAAGTTGAGGAACCGCAGCGACTCCGTGTCCGCCCAATGCAGATCGTCGATCACGAGGGCGAGCGGGCGCTCGTCGGCGTAGCTGTCGGCGAGCCAGTAGAGACCGTGGAGCATCGAGGTGTCGCCGGTGGGCGGGGGCGGCGAGGAGCCGGGTGTGGCGAAGAGGGGCTGAGAGAGGCCCGCCGCGCCGTGGAAGCGGCTGGCTTTTTCTTCGTCCGAGGCACGCATCAGGGGCGGCTCGAACAGCTGCCGCACACATCCGTAGGCGAAGTCGCGCTCGAGCTCGGTGGCGCGTGCGCGGAGGCAGGTGAAGCCCGCGGCGGCGGCGAGGTCACCGCCGGCTCGCAGCAGGCTCGTCTTGCCCAGGCCCGCGACGGCCTCCACGAGGACGATCTGGCCCTGGCCCTGGCTGACCAGGGCGAGCCTGGATTCGAGCTCCTCGAGCTCGCGCTCACGGTCCAGAAGTGTGGTCGTGGACTCGATCGCCACCGCGGGTTCCCGCGGGCCCCGAGTCAGCGCAACGAGGCGAGCGTCAACTCGAGTCCCTGGTCGAGATCGACCTTAGCCTCCCAGCCGAGCTCCTCGCGCGCGCGCGAGGTGTCGAGGTAGATGTTCTGCACCTCGCCGGGGCGCGGCGGAGCGTGGTCGGCCTTGAAACCGTTGTCGGAGTGCCGGGCGAGGGCGTTGACGATGTCGAGCACGCTCGTCTCGACGCCGCGGCCGATGTTGATGGCGCCGTTGGCCGTTGACTCCGCGGCTCTCAGGTTCGCGTCCACGACGTCGCCGACGTAGACGTAGTCGCGCGTCTGCTCGCCGTCGCCGAAGATCTGCGGGGTTCGGTTTTCGAGGAGCGCGCCGCAGAAGATGGCGATCACGCCGGCCTCGCCGAGCGGGTCCTGCCTCGGGCCGAAGACGTTGCCGTAGCGCAGCGAGACCGTGTTGAGGCCGTGCAGGCGGCGGAACAGCTCGCAGTACTGCTCGGCGCAGAACTTCGAGAGGCCGTAGGGGGCCTCGGGGGCGACCGGATGGTCCTCCGGGGCGGGGAGAACCTGACCCTCGCCGTAGATGGCGCCGCCGGTGGAGGTGTTGACGATGCGCTTGGTGCCGTGGGCCTGGGCGGCTCTTGAGGACGTTGACGGTGCCGCTCGACGTTGATGGCGGCGTCGTGCGCGGGATCGTCCACGGACTTGCGCACGTCGATCTGCGCCGCGAGGTGGAAGATCGCGTCGGGCTTGGAGCGACCGACCGCCTCGTCCACGGCCTCGGCGTCGCGGATGTCGAGCTCGTCGAGCCGGACGCCGGTTGTCGAGCGCCTGCTCGAGGTTCTCGCGCTTGCCGGTGGAGATGTCGTCGATGACGGTGACCTCGTCGCCCCGTGCCGAGCAGGGCGTCCACGAGGTTCGAGCCGATGAAGCCGGCGCCGCCGGTGACGAGGGCTTTCATGCGGCGGGGACTCTAGAGCGTTAGGGTCGCGTCGTGCCGCTGGTCGAAGTCAATGGCATTCGTCTTCTGGTGGAGGAGTCGGGCAGCGGGGAGCCGCTGGTTCTCGTGCACGGAAGCTGGGACGACCGGCACGTGTGGGCGCTGATCGAAGACGATCTCGCGCGCGACTTCCACGTGGTGAGCTACGACCGGCGCGGGCACACGGGCAGCGAGGACAGCGCGAGCCCGGGACACGCGCGACGACGAGGACGACCTCGCTGCCCTGATCGAGACCCTCGGTCTCGCGCCGGCCAACGTTGTCGCCAACTCATTCGGGGCATCGATCGCGCTCGGCCTGGCGGCTCGCCGGCCGGAGCTCTTTCGCACGCTGTGCGCGCACGAGCCGCCGCTTGTGGGTTTGGTCGCCGACGATCCGGTGGTGGCGGAGGTGGGCGCCGCAATCGGCTCCGTGGTGGAGCGAATTCGAGCGAGGGGAGGCCGAGCCGGCGGCCCGCGACTTCGTCGAGAACGTCGCTCTGGGCCCCGGCGCGTGGGAGATGATGCCGCCCGAGGAGCGCGCCTCCATGGTCGGGAATGCCGGAACCTTTGCGGGAGAGGCCCACGATCCCGCATGGGCCGACATCGACCTAGACGGCTCTGGGAGGCATCACGTTTCCGGTCCTCTTGACGCAAGGCGATCAGAGCCCGCCCTTCTTCTCGAAGGCATCACGCCGGCGGACGCCATGGGGAGCCCGAAGTGCAGACACTGCGCTGGTGTTGGACACGTCGCCCCATGTGACGCATCCGGCCGAGTACGTGTCGGTGTCAGTAGGTTCACGGGGGGCTGACCTGGCAGGGCGGAATCTCCCGGCTCGGCAACGAGCCGTCTCGCTCCGAGTCAGGCCAGGCGGATGTGTCGCACCGGTACGGTGCAGGATGCCTCAGCGCAATCGAGGCGTTGTACGGGGAACAAGGACGTGATGGCAGGCCTCGGCTCCGGATCTGGGGCTCGCGGTCGCAACCGTTGCGGCGGTCATCGGAATCGCGACTGGCGTGCTCGACTCTCGCGCGATCAGCTGTCCCCGACATGACAACGGAACTTCAAGCTTCGACAACCCAACAGCAGCGTCGACCAGCCCGAGCCACGCGAGCTGTCCGTCGGTGCGGATGACCTGGCGTAGCGCCGGCATCGAGGCTCGACGCAGTCGACGGTCCCGCGGACACTTCGAGGCGGCCGGGCTCTGCTGGACTTCTTCGATCAGCACAACCGCGAAGCCGTATACATAGACGTCGGCTTCCCCGATCTCCGCACAGGACCAGCCGGAGGTGACAACGTCGTCACCCGGTCGGAGCCATTCAAGGGCGGCACCAGGTACCTCGTGTCCGAGGTCTCCCTCATGACCGAATGTGACTCCGATATCCCGCCTGAGATGACGAACCCGACCCCTGCAGACGGCTGCACCGGAACTTCTCTTCGAATCGACGGTCCTGAGACGGCAGACTCACAAACCTTCTTCGAGCACGGAGTACCCATAATCAAGGGCTACTTCGCGGTCGATGTAACTGGCGCACTGCACCAGGGCCTCACGCCGATTGGCTTGGAGCCACTCACCTTCGATCAAGCGAAGGCGATGTAGCCAGCGACGCTGGTTACGTCAGACTGGGTTGATCGAGGTGGCTCAGTCGTCGTCGAAGTCGTCCGAGCCGCTGCCCGAGTTGTCGTCCGACGAGCCGCTGCCTGAGTTGTCGTCGGAGTCGCCGCCGGAGCGGCCGCGGCCGCGACCCTGGCCGCTTCCGTCGTCGTCGGGCTCGAAGTCGCCGCCGTTGTCGTCGGTTGGGGGGGCGGTGGGGGTCGCCGGCGTCGACGGCAGCTCGGTCGGCGGCGGCGAGGTTGCTTGCTGCTGAGCCCGCTCCCTCCGGGCGGCTGCCCGGCGGCGCTCGGCCGCCCGGCGCCGCGCAGCCCGCCTCCGCTCCGCCCGGCGCTCGGCCCGCTGCGCCGCACTCGGCCCGGACGCCGCCGGCGGCGCCAGCGTGTCGCCCGCGCTCAGCGGCTCGGCCGAGAGGCCCACGCTGTCGCCCGAGATCGTGTTGGCGAGCAGGCCGATGCCCACGGCGGCCGCCAGGCCGCCGATCAGGAGGGCGGCGCCCAGGGCGATTCGTTTCGCGTTCATTGCGCTCCCAACCTAGCCCCGGCCCGGTAAGGCCTCGTCGAGCTGCGGGTCAGGAGCGGGTAAGGAGCTGTGGGCGGGGAGGACGATCTCGGCTCGGGCTCCGCCCTCGGCTCGGTTCGTGAGCGTGGCCTCGCCGTCCCAGCGCTTGGCCAGTGCCTCCACCACGTTCAGGCCCAGCCCGGTGCCCGGCGCGCCGCCCTGGCTCGCCGAGCCGCGGTAGAAGCGCTCGAAGACCTGCTCGCGCTCGTCCGCCTCGATGCCGGGCCCCTCGTCGGTCACGGCGATGCGCACCCGCCGCCCCTCGGTCCGCCAGCCGATCGTCACGCGCGTGCCCGCGGGCGAGTAGTGGAGCGCGTTCTCGATCAGGTTGTCCAGCATGACGGCCACGTCCTCGACCGATGAGCACACCTCGACCGGGTCACCGTCGTCGATCGCCAGCTCGTGCCCGCTGCGCCGCGACGGACCGAGCCAGCGCTCGCCCGCGGCAGCGGCCGCGTCGCCCACATCGACCGGCTCCGCCGGCGGCCGCTCGCGCTCACCCGCCAGCGTGAGCAGCTCGGACAAGCAGACGCGCGAGGCGCTCGGTCTCGTGCTCGGCCGCGGCAAGCTCGTCCCTGACCTCCGCCTGGTCCGACTTCGCCGCGGCCGCCTCGAGGCGCAGCCGCAGTCCGGTGAGCGGCGTGCGCAGCTGATGCGACGCGTTCGCCACGAACTCTCGCTGGGAGCGCAGCGAGCGGCCGAGGCGGCCGGTCATGTCGTTGAACGCGGTGGCCACCTCCTTCTGCTCGGTCGAGCCGGTCACCTCGGCGCGGGAGTCGAGGTCGCCGCCGGCCACCCGGCGGGCGCTCGCGGCGAGGTTGCGCAGCGGCTTGGCCAGCGACCCGGCCAGCAGCCAGGCCACGCCGAGGCCCAGCAGCAGCGCGACCACGCCGACGCCGATGAGCGCGATCACGTCGTTGCGAACCTCGGTGTTCACGTCGTCGACGCTCTGGGTCACCCGGACCGCGCCCGCCGGGCCGGCCCTCGACCACGATCGGCACCGCGGTGAACAGCAGATCCTGGTCGAGGTCGTCGCTGCGGCGCTCGCCCTGGGACGCGTCGCCGTCGAGGGCGCGGGCGATCTCGGGACGGCTCGAGTAGTCGCCGCGGGCTCCCTCTCGATCCGAGTCGGCCAGCAGGGCGCCGCTCTCGTCGACCACGATCACGCGACCCCCGAGGTCCCTGTCCGAGCTCTCCACCAGCGACTGAAGCTGGTCGCGGTCGTCCAGCCGGCCGGACGCTCCGGCCGCCAGCAGCTGCGCCTGGCCCTGGGCCTCGCTCTTGAATCTCGGCGTCCACCCGCTTGGACAGGTTGAGCGCCAGCGGCACCTCCAGCGCGACGATCACCAGCACGAGCACGTAGGCGAAGGCGAGGAGCAGGCGCGCCCGGAGGCTCATGTCATCTCTTCGGGCGCGGCGAAGCGGAAGCCCACGCCGCGCACGGTGTGGATGAAGCGCGGGTCGGTCGAGTCGTCGCCGAGCTTGCGACGCAGGCTCGACACGTGCACGTCGAGCGTCTTCGTCGAGCCGAACCAGTTGGTGTCCCAGACCTCGTCGATCAGGCGCTCGCGCGTGACCACCGTGCCGGCCTCGCGCATCAGCAGGTCGAGCAGCTCGAACTCGCGGCGGGTGAGGTCGAGTTCCTGTGCCGGCGAGCGTCGCGGCGCGGCGGCCGGGGTCGAGCTCGAGCGGGCCGACTGTCGAGCGGCGTCTTCGGCTCGCTCGGTGCGGCACGGTTCGTCGGCGCGCCGCAGCACGGCCCGGATCCGCGCCGCCACCTCGCGAGCGCTGAACGGCTTGACGATGTAGTCGTCGGCGCCGAGCTCGAGCCCGACGATGCGGTCGGTCTCCTCCCCGCGGGCGGTGAGCATGATGATCGGCACGCGCGAGCGCTCGCGCAGCGTGCGGCAGACCTCGAAGCCCGAGCCGTCGGGGAGCATCACGTCGAGTAATACGAGGTCGGGCGCGATGCGTTCAGCGGTCTCGGTCGCTTCGGCGCGCCGTGCCGGCGACCTCCGTGGCGAAGCCCTCTCTCTCGAGGGCCTCGCGCAGCGGTTCGGTGATCGAGGCTTCGTCCTCGACCATCAGGACGGTGCGCCTGCCCGCGGCCATGTGCGCCAATGCTAGGCGCGACAGCGGGCGCCGGGGTGCGGTTCCCGGCGCCCGCCGCTCGGCGAGTCGTCAGTCGTCGTCTCCGCCGCCGTGGCCGGAGTTGTCGTCGTCGCCATCGTCGTCGCCGCCGTGGCCGGAGCCGCTGTGGTCGTCGTCGTCGAAGTCGTCGTCGTCGTCGAAGCCGCGGTCCTCGGCGTTGCCGGGGCCGGAGTTGTCGACGCGGTCGTCCCGTGAAGTCGCGGTCCTCGGCGTTGCCGGGACCGGAGTTGTCGACCACGATCGTCATCGACCCGACCGCCCGCGCCGGTGCAGCGCGGATCGTTGGCGTGCTCGGCCTCGTCACAGGGGCCGGAGATGTCCACGCCGCCGGCCGGCGGAGCCGGCCGGCGCCGGGTTGGTCACGCCGGTGCAGCGCGGGTCGTTGGCGTGCTCGGCCTCGTCACAGGGGCCGGAGATGTCGCCGGGCGGATCGTCATCACGATCGTCGCGGCCGCGGTCGTCATCCCCACGCCGGTCCTCGGTCGTGGTCGTGAGGTCCTCGGCCGTGGTGGTGCCCTCCTCGACCGTGGTCCCCGCCGTCGTCCCGCTCGGCGACGCGTCCTGCCCGACCTGCGCCACCACCACCGCGGCCATGATCCCGAACAGTGCGGCCCCCAGAACCAGTACCAAGACTCTCTTCATGCTGCGCTCCCTTCGCTTGCTTCAAGGTCGAGATGCAGCATGGGCGCCGACCCCCCAACGGACTCGCCAGCGGCGGGTAAGGGTTCGGTAAGCCTGTGCGCGTACTAGATTCGCTGCCGTGCGAGGACTGTTCGTCACCTTCGAGGGCATCGACCGCTCGGGCAAGACCACCCAGGCGCGGCTCCTCACCGAGGCGCTGGGCTCCGATGCGCTTGGCGTACGCGAGCCGGGCGGGACCGAGGCCGGCGAGCGCGTGCGGGAGATCCTCAAGGACCCCGCCGTGCCGCTCGCTCCGGAGGCCGAGGCGCTGCTGTTCGCCGCTGCGCGAGCCGAGCTGGTGGCCGACGTGATCCTGCCCTCCCTCGCCTCGGGCCGGGTGGTGGTGTCCGACCGCTTCCTGGATTCCTCGCTGGCCTACCAGGGAGGAGCGCGCGGGCTGGGGATCGACGACGTCGAGCGGGTCAACCGCTTCGCGGCGCGCGGCCTGCGACCCGATCTGACCTTCCTGCTCGAGATCTCCCCGTGCTGCCGCGGCGCTGCGCGCGGGGGAGAGCGACCGCTTCGAGGACGAGGGCGAGGAGCTGCAGGAGGCGGTGCTGTCGGCCTACGAGCGGCTGATCGAGACCGATCCCGAGCGCTGGCGGCGAGTCGACGCCACTCGCTCTCCTTCAGAGATTCATGCCGAGGTCCTGGCCGAGGTGGAGACGGCGCGGGCGGGGGCGTCGGCATGAGCCTGCGTGTGCTGGACGGAACCGCGGACCATCCGCAGGCGCGGATCGTGCTGGGCAACGCGCTGGCCTCCCAGCCCTCGCACGCGTATCTGTTTCACGGGCCGGCGGGCGTGGGCAAGCGAACGGTGGCGCGCGCCTTCGCCGCCGAGCTGCTGGCCGTTGATGCTGAGGATCCCGACGACGTCCGCCTCCGCGTGGCCCACGGAACCCATCCGGATCTGACCTGGGTGACGGCCGAGCGGCGCCCACGTGATGCGCGTGGATGACGTCGAGCAGCCGGTGGTGTCGGCGGCCACGCGGACGCCCTTCGAGGCGTCGCCGGCGGGTGTTCGTGCTCGAGCGGGTCGACACGCATGAACGACGAGGTGGCCAACCGGCTCTTGAAGACCTTGGAGGAGCCGGCCTCGTTCGTGCATCTGATCCTGCTGACCGACGCGCTGGGTCGGATGCTGGAGACCGTGGTGTCGCGCTGCCAGCTGGTGCGCTTCGAGCCGTTGCCGGCGGAGCGGATAGCGGCTTCTCTTGGAGGGAGCGGGCGTGCCTGTCGGACGAGGCGATGTCATGTGCGCGGCTGGCGCTGGGGAACGCGGCGCGGGCGCTGTATCTGGCCTCGCCCGAGGGGGCGGAGGTGCGGGCCGAGGTGGACGCGTTCGTGGCGGCGGCGCTGGGCGCCGGTGGCGGCCGCTTCGCCGGTCGAGCCGTGGCGACCGCTCCTGGAGCGAGCCGAGACCCGCCGCGCCGCGGCCGAGGAGGAGCTGGCCGAGGTGGCGACGTCGGCGGCTGGAGCTCGAGCCGAAGGGCCGCGAGCGCCGGGCGATCGAGCGCGAGTTCGAGGAGTCGGCGAAGCGCGACGGGCGCCGGGCGCGAACGGAGTCGCTCGACCTGTCGCTGATGCTGGCCTCGCTGGTGTTTCGCGACCTGGTCTGCGTGGCCGAGGACGCCGCCGGAGGCGGTCCTCGTCACCGACCGCGACCTCCGTCGCTGACCGACCGCGCCCGCTCACGCGACCCACGCCGGCTGCGCGAGGCGGCGGAGCGCTGCGAAGAGGTGCGCCAGGCGCTGGAGCTGAACGTGAGCGAGGACCTGGCGCTGTCGGCGCTGGGGTTCCGGCTGGCGGCCCTGGCGGGGCCGGGTTCCTAGAGCGTCGGCTCGGCGACGAGGTAGTAGAAGAGCACGGCCATGACCGCCGTGGCGAAGGCCCACAGGAGGACCCAGCCGACGCGCTCCTGAGGCTTCATCTGAGGCCGGGCGAGCGCCGAAGATGACGGCGAGCTCGAAGACGACGCAGGCGGCGACGAAGACCCACACGTCCCAGATCCCGGTGATGGCCATGACGATGTAGAGGGGCACCTGGGTGCCGGCGACAGCGCCTCCCACGGAGAGCAGGAAGACGAAGTACTCGTTGTAGCTGTCGCGATAGATGGGCTGCCTCGGATCGAGGGCAGCCGCGAGCTTGCTGGTCCGCTGTTCGCCATCGCCACGATTATCCCACCCTGGCCAGCGCGTGTCTCGATGGCGGTGTGGGCTTTGGCGCAGAAGAGGATTCGGCGGGGTCTGACATGGCGGCTCGATGCCGACGACGCGGCCGCTCGTCGTCGAGGAAGACGACGTCGATGGGGAAGCGCATGCCGAAGGTGTGGACGGAGCGGCAGCGGGGGAAGGCGAGCGCCCAGCCATCGGGCGGCTGGCGCCGCAAAGCGAGCCCCCGGAGCCCGCTGCGCGGCGGTCCTGGCAATGACGATCTCCACCGCCCGGGCTAAGGCCGAGCCGGGCTACACTCGTCCCCCTGAGCGCCGACGTAGCTCAGTTGGTAGAGCACCTCTCTCGTAAAGAGGATGTCGCCGGTTCGAGTCCGGCCGTCGGCTTCCAGTCGCATGCCGGTGCCCGGGTTCGACGGACCGTGAACTTGAACTAAAGCGGCGAAGCTCGGGACCGACACATGTTGTATGACGACGAAGCTTCAGAAGCCCGTAAGCCTTCTCGGTGCGCTCGCAATTGGCCTGGTCGCGGTATTGCTCGGCGCCGCGGGTGGGATCGGGCTCGGTGCGACTGTGTTCAATGACAGCCTCGCCGGCGCGACGGGACCGCAGGGCCTGCCCGGTGAGCAGGGTCCGCCGGGCGAACCAGGCGAGCGGGGCGCCCGTGGTCGCGTCGGCCCGGAAGGGCCCGCCGGAGCGCCAGCAACCACCGAGATCGCCGAACTCGCCGAACCGTCTGCCGACGAGGTTGACCCTGGATTCTCGGGAATGGCACACCTGCTCGACGGGAGCAACTACCTAGCCAACGATCTGGATGACCTCAACTGCGCAGACATCGCGGAGACCAACTTCCCCACCCCGCCCGTCGATGAGGACGGACTCGACGGCGACGGCGACGGGATCGCTTGCGAGATATGACGCACCACTAGTAGCCACCGCCCTGGTCAGCTCCGCCGTGGGAATTCGACGTGCCTGAGCCGTCCCGGCACCAGAGCGCACCTGGCAGCTCATTCAACCGGAGCGCTGACTGTTCCAGGGCGGATACTCCGCCGGGCGGTTCGGCTGCGAATAGGCCCTCGTGTGTTGGGTAGCCGGTCTCCATGGATGCCGTCAAAGTCGGAGAGCAGGCCCTCGTCGGTTGGCGCGAGAAGGTAGCCGATGGGGCCGCCAAGCCGTTCGAATCGAAGACTCCGGTTGAGCCCGACCAGGTCCGGGCAATCGTCGGTGCCGCGTTCTTTCTGCTTTCGCTCTACTACGTGATCAGCACCGCGCGCCGCATCGTCCGGGAGGCGCGCCAGGCCTGACGCAGCACCGCCTCCGCTGAGCGGACCGAAGCCGCGGCGCGTCACCCGTCAGCCGGAGTTCATCAGCCCGGCCTGGGCGGACAGGCGATCGCCTCATGGACTCGACACCGCACAGTGCAAAATGGCCCTGGTACCGGCATCCCAAAGCGCCTGAGCTAAGAAAGCGCCAGCTGCTCCTCCGTCAACGGCGGCTTGCCCTGCTTCGCGCGCATCTCATTGCGCCTCTCGATGACGCCGGCGCGGTGCTTTGCCCGGCGGGCCTTGATCGCCTTGATGTTCGGCCCCAGGCGCTCTCGGGCCGCCGCTCGATCTTCGTCCGTGAACAGCGAGGCGTATGGCTTCGCGTCATCCATCACCAAGAACTCGCAGGTCAGGTCGAGCGAGTCGGCCTGCTCCAGCTTCAGGTAGCCGGCGCTGGGGGCCTTGTACAGGTAGCGCTGCACGAACGCCACCACCTCCGGCCCGCCCCGCTCGCTGGCCGTGGTCAGGCCGCGCTTGTAGTGCGCGGGGTTGTACGGATTCCCCGCGTCGGTCTTGACTCCGCGCGGCTTGAGCTGGTCGATCTGCCAGTCGAGATCACTGAGCAGCTGGTCGAATGTTGCTTGGTCGCTCACACCCCAACACTAGGCCTTTCGTCAGAGCGCGCCCTAAGTGCGCACCTTCGCCCCGAGCGTAAGTCGAGCCGCCCTCCCCGGTTGGACGACCAGATCGCACTCGTCGTCAACCAACCGAAGGAGACTCTCAGATGTCCAAGCGCCTCAACATCCCCACCCTCGTCATCGCCATGCTCGCCCTGTTCGTCGCCCTCGGCGGCACCAGCTATGCGGCCAAGCTTCTTATTGGTCCCAAGAACATCCAGACCAACGCCGTTACCCACAAGAAGATCAAGGCCGGGCATGTGCGCGGCTCCGAGATCAAGAACGGCGCCGTTCAAATGGCCGACCTGGCCGGCTCGCTTCAGGCTCAGGTCCAGTCCAATTTCGAGCTGCTCGACGGCTCCGTCACCGCAGCCAAGCTCGCTGACAACTCCGTGAGCTCTCCCAAGGTCGTCGACGACAGCCTGACCCCCGCCGACCTCGGTGGCGGATCGGTCGAGAGCAGTGAGATCGCCGCGGGTGCTGTCGACTCGTCCGAGATCGGCACGAGTGCTGTCGGCGATTCGGAGCTGGGCTCGGACGCTGTCGACTCCAACGAGGTCGACAACGGTGGCCTCAACGCCTCTGACGTTGGCCGCTACTACGGCACCGAGAGCCTGAACTTCCCGGAGATCCCGGCCGGGGAGTGCGATGGCATCGATCTCGATCCCACGCCGGCCGCGGAGAACATCCAGACCAAGGCTTCTCTCGTGACGCCCGGTAGCGGGTTCGACAGCGAGTTCTCCTTCCATGCCGAGGTGGAGATCTCGACGCTGACGCTCAAGGCCTGCAATCACACCGGGGCCGACGCCGATCCGGACGGCGCCGCCGGGACGAGCTACAACTACATCGTCTTTGGCTGACCCTCCTCCGCCAGAGGACACCCAGAAAACCGGCGCCCCGCCCGAAAGGCGGGGCGTCGGTCGTTCGCCCAAACTCCATGGAATAAATCCGCGCCAGGGAGGTCGGCACCTTTATGGCCACTTCCACGGCAGAATCCTCCACGGTGACGACCGCAACCGCCCAAGATCAGATCCGCCGGCCCGTCAAGGCCCTTAGCCTTCTCTTCCTCGTGGGCAGCATCCTCGTGCTCCTCGGCGGCACGCAGCTCTTCATCTTCTCCGAGCGCACCGAGGACTTCTTCGCCTGGACGATCGCCGCCCCCTCACCGCCGCCGTCGACGGCGCCTTCTTCTACACCGGCTTCATCCTGCTCTTCCCCGCCTCAAGAGCAAAGACCTGGGTGGAAGTGAGAGCCGTCGCCTTCGGCGTCCTCGTCGTTGCCTGGGTCAAGCTGCTGGCCACCCTCCTGGACACGGACCTCTTCCACTTCGAGGGCCCCGACTTCCTGCCGGCCTTTGCCGCCTGGGCCTGGCTCGTCGTCTATCTCGTCATCCCCATCGGGCTGGCGATCCTCATCGTCATTCAGCTCCGGATGAAGGGCCAAGACCCCCCGAAGGGACCGCCGCTTCCGACGGTCCTGAAGGTCGCCTTCGGAGCGATCTCGATAACGATGCTCGCCATCGGCGCCATCCAGCTCGTAGCGGCCGACACCACCATCGACATCTGGCCCTGGCCGCTCACGCCCCTGACCTCGCACGCTCTCTCGGCCTGGTTCCTCGGCGTCGGCGTCCTGGCGGCCCTGACGGTCTGGGAGAACGATCTCCAGCGCTCGCGCTACACCTACCTCGGCTCGGCCGTGCTGGGCGTGCTCCTCGCGATGGCCCTCGCCCGCTACGAGTCCGACATCGATTGGGGCGAGCCGGTGGCGTACGTGCTCTGCGGCCTGATCGCTCTCGTCATCGCCACCGGCGCCTACGGGCTGGCACGGGTGAGAAGCGCCAGCTAGTCTGCCGTCCCGGTGAAGGCCGGACGACTGGTTGCGGGGATGCTGATCGGCGCTATCGCGCTGCCGGCCACCGCGTCCGCGGGCGCCAAGGCCAAGGCCGAGGGCAAGCCCACCCAGGACGTCCTGGTGGTCTCCAACAACTGGGCCGGCACCGCGGACATCGTCGCCATCAAGGGCTTCAAGCGGCTCGCCCGCATCAACGTGATCCCGGACGAGGCGCAGCGTCTCGCCGAGATCAACGCCGACCCGGGGCGAAAGGCCATCTTCGACCTGATCCGCGAGAACATCGGCGAGGGCAACAACCAGTACGTGGACGACGGGTTCGTGTCGGAGGACGGTCGCTTCGTGTACTTCTCGCGCCCGAGCTTCGCCGACGTCGTCTCGATCAACCTCCGCACTCGGGAGATCGCCTGGCGCACCAAGGTCGACGGTGCGCGCGCCGATCACATGGCGCTCTCGCCCGACGGCCGGCGGCTCCTGGTCTCCGCCTCCACCGCCCGCAACGTCAACGTGATCGACACGCGCAACGGGCGCATCGTCGGCCGCATTCCCTCCGGCGACCAGCCCCACGAGGTCAACTACTCCGAGGATGGGCGGACGATCTTCCACGCCAGCATCGGCACCGTCTTCACCGACACCGACGACCCCTCTGAGAGCGCCGGCAAAGGCGAGCGTGTCTTCGAGGTGATCGACGCCCGCACGCTGCGAGTCAGGCGCAAGATCGACATGGGTCAGAAGCTCGCCGACTTCGGCGCGTCGGGCCTCAGCTCGGCGGTGCGGCCGATGGCGATCGCGCCCGGCGAGCGCTTCATCTACTTCCAGCTCTCGTTCTTCCACGGCTTCGTCGAGTACGACCTCAAGCGGGACCGGCCGACGCGTCTCGCCGTGCTGCCGAAGAGCAAGCGGTCGAGGAACCTCCCGCGCACCGAGTACCTGCTCGACTCCGCCCACCACGGGCTGACGATCAACCCGCGCGGCACGAAGTTCTGCGTGGCCGGGTCGATGTCCGACTACGCGGCGGTGGTCACCCGTCGCACGCTCGAGCCGGAGCGCATCATCAACGTCGGCAAGACGCCGTACTGGTCGACCTCGAGCGAGGACGGCGCTACTGCTTCGTCTCGGTGGCGGGCGACGACCGCGTCTCGGTGATCTCCTGGAAGAAGGCGCGCGAGGTAGCCCGCATCAAGGTGGGCGACCACCCGCAGCGCATGCGCACCGGCACGATCCGCCGGGGAATACTCAGCAGCCGCTGACCGGCAGCGGGCTGCGCCGCCTGAGCCGCCGCCGCTCGAGCCGGCCGAGGCCGCAGGCGCCCGGGTCGGCGAGCACGATCTCGTCGGCGCCGCGTGCGAGCGCCTCGGCGGTGAGCGTTTGGCGGGGTGCCAGCCGGCCGAGGCGATCGTGTCGAGACGGACGCTGTCGTCGCCGTCGAGCGTCATCCAGGCTCGGGCCAGGTCGCGTCGGGCGAGTTCGTTGCAGATCTGGTTCCAGAGACCCGACTGGATGCTGCAGCAGCGGGGCGCGCCGGTGGGCTCTTCGCGCACGAGGGACACCACCGTGAGCGTGTCGGCTCGCAGGGCGGCGGCTCGCAGGGTGGCGTCCGCCCGGTCGGTCGGCCCATAGACGAGCAGCGTGTGCACGTCCTCAATCGTAGACCGGGACGATCACGCGTACCGCGGCCCGGCCGTCGATCGACGCGCTCCCTCCGTGTGCCTCGGCGATCGCCTTGACGATGGCCAAACCGAGCCCGGCACCGCCGCGGGTGCGAGCCGCATCGCCGCGGGTGAAGCGCTCGAAGGCGTGGGCGGCGAGCCATCCGGGAAGCCGGTGCCCTCGTCGCTTACCGTGATTCTGAAGAGAACGGTCAACGGCGCGAGCAGAGAGGGAGATTGCCCCCGACCCGTGGCGAAGCCCGTTGTCCACCAGGTTGCCCAAAGCCTGCCGCATCCGCACGGGATCGAGCGACGCCGAAAGGCCCTCGGGCGCGTCCACGGCAATCGCCCGGCCGGATGAGCGCGCCCGCTCCTCGAAGCGCCGGCCCGTCTGCTCGAGCAGCTCGCGCACGTCCACCTCCTCGCGGCTGAGCGCGAGCCCGCCGTCGCCGGAGCGCGCGATCAGCAGCAGGTCGTCGGCGAGCTGGGCCAGCTGGTCGGTCTCGCCCAGCGCCGCGCCCTGAGCGACTCGCGGGCGCCCGGCTCCAGCGAAGGCGAGCGCAGCGTCGTCTCCAGCTCGGTCTTCAGCACCGACAGCGGCGTGCGCAGCTCGTGGCTCGCGTCGGCGACGAAGCGCCGCTCGCGCTCATACGACCCGCGCAGCCGGTCGAGCATCTCGTTGAGCGTCTCGCCCAGGCGCCGCACCTCGTCATCGGCTGCCGGCAGGGGAAGACGCTCAT